>NZ_JACOOQ010000008.1 GCF_014287815.1 Clostridium lentum | reverse complement strand
ATACGGAATAAAGTATTAATTAATAGGAAAAATATAGCATAGAACCGATGTTAGTTCTATGCCTTTTAGAATACTTAAAATTAAATTCCCGAAGGGAGCGTGGCGAAAGCCACTTTTTTATTTAAAATCACATGGTAAAAAATGAGAAGTCTTAGAATCGCTTCTAAGGGTTCTCTATTAACTTTTTAGACATATTTGACCTCTGAAATTTTCCTAAAATTTCAATACTTATCCAATAATTTTAGTTTTTTAGTGGCTTCATATAGATAGGCTCTATTTTACAAGTGTCTATCTTATAGGTTCCATTTTAGTGAAGTATATCTCTACTTTTTTATGTTTAAAAATAAAATGTTTATAAAGTTATAATATATTGAAATTATATTAATCTTATTAATACTTAAAGTTATATTTAATTAATAGAATTATAATAATTAAAAAATGTTTTTATAATTGTTATATAATTTTATTATATTGAAAAAACACTAATAAATTTAATGCTTTTACATTAAATAATTAGTGTATTATATATTCCAAGCAGCAGTGAAATCAATGGATGAGCTTATTTCATCTATTTGTTTTTGGCTAACTTTTATATATCTTTGAGTAGTTGATATGTTACTATGATTGAATAATTCTTTTAATAATTCTATGTTTCCATTAGTTTTATTGTATACTGTTACACCAAATAATTTTCTAAAACTATGGCTACTTATATTAGTTAAATTTAAGTAATTTACTATTATAGCAAGTTGTTTTTGAATAGCTCTTACCTTAACTTGAATTAAATAATCATTACTTTTTATATTGTTTTCTAGAGCATATTCATAAATAAGTTCTTTTAGATTTCTATTGATAGTTCTATATTGAAGCTTACCTGTTTTCTTTTCTATTACTTCCAGCTTGTCATTTTTAAAGGTAGATGGTTTTAATTTTAAAACATCAGAGATTCTTAATCCTAAGTTAGCTTGCAGTATGAAAGTCATTGCTAATTGTTTATTAGGTCTAAAGATATGCTCTACTCCGTATTCATCTTTATAAGTAAATCCTTTTTGACATAATGTAATAATAGTCATATATTCATCATATTCAAGGGGTCTTGCTGCTCTTCTATTTCTTTTACCTTTTACTTCTTTTATAGATGTTTTCTTTTCTTTATATTCTACAGCTTCTTCTTTTTCAATTAGTTTATTAATCATATTCTCAGCACTAGAAATTTTTAAGTTTCCATCACTTACTAACTTTAATATAGTTAGGCCTTTATTTTTATCACTATCTTTTATATAAACTAATAAAAGATCTAAGGCTGAAGGTATATCTATAATATCATCTTTTACAAATTGTAATATTTCTTTAATTTCCATATTATATCTCCAATAATTTTAATAATTATTATGTTAATTATATTTTACTATAAAAGTACATAAAAGTTAATACAAAAAGTACGTATTAAGTTTATTGCTTTAATTTATTATTCTTTGCTAAATGCCTTTAAAGTATTGAATTTACTTGAATTAAAGTGAATTAAGTTTAAAAAGTACGTATTCTCGCATTTTATGTACTTTTTAATGCTATAGATTTAGTATGAAAAAATGGTATTTGTTATGCAAAAATATGACTTCAATTCTGATAGAAAATTAAATTTTAAAAAAGTTTTAGGTTATGGAAATGTATTATTTTTTAAGTTAAAATTCTATTTTAAATTTAAAAGGGAATTTGTAAAAATAGAATATAATAAATGAATAGATGTATATGTGCTTAATGTTGGACTTTTATAAAATACTAGTATGGGAAAATTCTTCTTAACTACATTGCTTGCTGTAACTAAAATGGAAAGAAACATGATTAATAAACGTATTTAAGCAGGTAAAAAAGTTGTAAAATTAAATTATATTTTTCTTTGGGTTGTTAGGGGAATGGTATGGCTCCAACTCTATAATAAATATAGTAAAAAATAATAAGCTTCTAAGCGTTTCAAAGGAACCGTTTAGGAGCTTTTATTTTTAAAACTTTATTTATTATAGGATTTTACGCTCATGCTATCTAGGGTCAGCTAGGTATAGTCTTGGTAGAATCTAAAAAGTTATTTTGATACAGCCCCATCTCAAAATTTATATAGTATATTATTCTAAAATCATCAACTAATCATACAAATCTACTTATTTTCCCTTGGTCATAGTACGATATCTTCATTTTCTATTTTTTAATAGTAGCTAATTTATATTCATTATTAACATTAATAGCAATAGATTCATTAGGATTAACATTATTTATAGAATATATCAATCCAAAATTTAAATGTATTCTTTTTTCTTCACTTTTTTCATTTGGAATAACATAAATTTTCATTAATTCATCTTTTGTTAAAATATTGTTATTTTCGTCAATTGTAAATTGTTTAGATACTTTCCCTATTGGTTTATCTAAATCATTTTTATCTATGCATTCTTCGTTAATAGTATATATTTTTTCGTTAATCGATATTTCTTTAAAGTTGATTTCATTAAGAGTGTAATCAGGTAAGTTTTTGCTTATTTCTAAATTTTTTTTCCCTGTGTCAATTAATTGTGTTATCCTAGAACATCCTAATAATAGTATAGAGCATGTTATTGTAAATAATACAACTATACACATACCTGTATTTGTTTTACTCATTTATTATTTTACTCCTTTAAATTTTTATATTAATAATACATTTAAATTATAAGAATTTTATAATGTATCTAAAAAGGACAGTAAAAGAAAAATATATTCTGAAGAAATTAAGGAACAACAATAATTTTTAGATAATACTAGTAAAGAATATAAAGAGATGTAAATGAAATGGCTGAAAATAAAGAAATAACTAGAAAAGACATGTATGCCTATCTAAATAGTGTGTTAAAAATAAGGCTATAAGATAATTGATGTTAGTATAAAGTAGTGGACACATTAAATCGAACTAAGTAAAATAATATTTAGTTAAGAAAGGATGTGTCCATTATGGAAAAGGGCAGAAGATATGATCAAGAATATAAGGATATGATAGTAGAATTATTTAAGTCAGGAATGAGCTTAGCAGAGCATCGTCTACGAATATGGCATTGCAAAATCAACAATTAACGGCTGGATTAAAGATGTAAAAGAAATTAAAGTAGATGAAAATGAAGTTATGACATTAAAGGAAGTAAAAGTTTTAAAAAAAGAAATGGTAAGAATTAAAGAGGAAAATGAAATATTACACCAAAGGCGGGCTTTAGCCAAAAAAGCTATGGCCATATTTGCAACAAGAAATTAGATGAAGTAATAGAATTTAT
Organism: Clostridium lentum; assembly: GCF_014287815.1. Taxonomy (GTDB): domain Bacteria; phylum Bacillota; class Clostridia; order Clostridiales; family Clostridiaceae; genus Clostridium; species Clostridium lentum. The sequence goes on along the minus strand of NZ_JACOOQ010000008.1, from coordinate 101,941 downwards.
AAATAACAATAAAAACAAGCATGATATTAAAACTATGTGTACCGTTCTAGGCGTAGCCAGAAGCACATATTATAAATCTTTTGATAAAACTAAATCTACAAGAGAACTAGAAAATGAGGAATTAAAAGGATATATAAAGAGAATAAAGGCATATATGGTGCTCCTAGAATTCATTATATACTTGGTATAGAAGGTTTCAATGTATCGTTGAAGCGAGTTCAAAGACGAATGTCTGAACTTGGCCTTTATGCAATAACTGTAAAAAAATACAAACCTCATTCAAGTAAAAAGGTAGCAGAAGGTTTAGAAAACGTTTTGAAAAGAGATTTTACTACTACTTCTATTAACGAAAAATGGGTAGGGGATATTACATATATTCATACTATAAAAGATGGTTGGTGCTATTTAGCTTCAGTTCTAGACTTATATTCTAAAAAAATAATTGGCTACGCTTTCGGTAAGAAAATGACTAATGATTTAGTTGTTAAAGCCTTAAAAAATGCTTATTATAGCCAATCTCCAGATAAGAATAAGCAATTAATATTTCATAGCGATTTAGGATCTCAATACACTAGCAATGATTTAAAGAAGCTATGCAAAGAATTTAATATTATACAATCGTTTAGTAAAAAAGGTTGTCCATATGATAATGCTTGTATAGAATCCTTCCATTCATCAATAAAAAAGGAGGAAATATACAGAAATTCATATCGTACCTTCGAAGAAGCTAATATGGCTATTTTTAAATATATTGAAGGTTGGTATAACAGAAAAAGGCTACACTCTTCTATTAATTACATGACTCCAGATCAATGTGAATTATTAGCTAGAAGTGCAGCATAAAAAAGTTTGACTTTTTGTGTCCAAAATATTGACATAAGACCACATAATTTTATTAAAATTTCAAAAACATTATAAAATTATTATATTTGAATATTAAAATATAAATATAAAAAAATTAGTTTTTTCTATTAACTAATTTATATAAATAATTATTTGGCATTCATATATACTTAATAATTGTTAAGTTTACTTTAAATTTGCTTTAAGATTATGATTACTTATAATTACTGTATAAATGGTTAATATTAAAATAAAAAATATATATTAAAAAGAAAAGGGGAAATGGGAAATGGCAAAATTAAATGATTTCGATTTAGATGTAAAGGTAAAGGTAGATGCCCAAAAGGTGGAACCAGCTATAACTAGCAAATCTTTATGTACTCCAGGATGTATTACAGGAGTATTAATGTGTATAACACAAAATTCTTGTGTATCTTGTAACTCTTGTATTAAGTGTTAATAAAGATTTAATGCAAAAAAAGGCAGTAAAGAATAAATATATTTTTTACTGCCTTTTTGTACAAGCACCTTAGTTTATACTTTATGAAATATAAAAGTATAAGATTTTTTAGAAAAACAACATATTATAGGATAAGGGGATAATTACAATGAAAGATCTATATAAGACTATAAATACTTTTATGATTAGAACACCAACATTTCCATCAAATAAATATTTTGATTTTTTTGATAATGATACTGATATAAATAACTTAAAAGATAGATTATTTAAAATTTGCAGTAATCAAAATTTTAGAGAAGCAATTTTAGTATCTAGTAAAACTCTGTATAATACACTTATTGATTTTTGTAATGGAAAAGAAATTAAAAAGTTTGATTATTTTATTCAATCAATATATAAGTATTTAATTAGAATGAGTATTAGACCTACACCATTTGGTTTATTTTCAGGAGTAGATTTTGGAGAATATACTGATGAAGAAACTTTAATTTTGTGTGAAGAGAAGAGTTTTGAAAAATTTGCAAGGCCTGATTTAGAATGGATTGTAAGTATAGTTAAGAATTTAGAAAATGAGTATTTTGATTTTTTAACTTTTAAAATAAATGATGGGATTTATATAAAAGGAAATAGAGCGTTATTAATTCATTCTACACTAAAAGAAGATAATAATAGAATTGGTGAAATAAGTGTTAGAGCTACTAAACCGTTTATGAGAACATATGAATTGGCTAAAGATTGTATAGAATATAATAAATTAAAACAGGTATTATTGGATGAATATTCAAATGCTGATGAGGAAACAATTGAAAAATTTTTAAAACAATTAATTGAAAAGGAATATTTAATTTCAAATTTAAGACCTCCTTTAACAGTGTTAGATCAGTTTGATTATATTATTAATGAATTAAAAAAATTAAAAATCCAAATTCCTATAATTTCTGATTTAATAGATATTAAAAATGAGATAGATGTATATAATAAATCTCTTTTTGGAAAAGGAGAAGAACTTTATTTAGATATATGTAAAAAAATGAAAGATGTATCAAATGTAAAAAACCTATTACAAGTTGATACAAAATTGAATTTAAAAGAAAAAAAAATAAATAAGAAAATAATATCAGAAATAAATAATCTTATGAATATATTGTTTAAATTGTCTATGGCAATAGAAAATCCAGAACCGTTTTTATCAAGATATAAACAAGAGTTTGTTGAAAAATATGGACAAGATAGGGAAGTAGCTTTATTAGAATTATTAGATAATGATATTGGAATAGGTGGTCCACTTAATTATAAACGTCCATCTAATAATAGATCATTAGATATTGCTATTACTAAATCTGTAAATGATAATGTGCGTGATTATTTCATTGAAAAGTATTTATATGCAATAAAAAATAAAGAAAATAGTATCGTAATAAAAGATAATGAAATTAAAGAGTTGGAAATAGAAGAAATAAGCTATGAAAACATTCCTGATTCATTAGAAGTTAACATAATAATGAAAGGTCAAGTTAATGAGTATAATAGTACAGATTTTAGGTATTATATTGGTCCTAATTTAGGTTCAACTAGTGCAGGAAAAAGTTTTGGGCGTTTTTCGCATATGATGGATAATTCAAGTGACTTTTTTAAATCTTTAAATGATGAAATAAAAAAACTTAAAAATAGTGATGAATATGTTACATGTGAAATATCATATTTACCAAATGAAGTGAGAAATGCAAATGTAACTAGAAATATTCATGAAAGTGATTATGAGATTTCATTATTTACAAATGGTTGCAAGGATAATATAAGCAGATTAAAATTAGATGATATTTTTATTGGAATAGAAAATAATCAGTTTTATGCCAAAAGTAAAACATTAAATAAAAAACTATTAATTACAATGAATAATATGTTAAATCCTCAAGCTGCACCTAACGCTATTAGATTTTTATATGACATAAGTTTAGAAGGAAAGAGGCTTTGGTATGATTTCCCCTGGAATGATGTGTATAAGAACTTTTCATATATTCCAGCCATTAAATACAATAATTTCACAATAACACCTGAAACTTGGAAATTAAATAGAATTAATATGAAAATTACTAAAAAAACAGAATTTAATAAATTTAAAGAAATGTTTAAAAATTACTGTAGTCAATATAATTTGCCTAAATATGTTTATTTGACTTTTGCAGATAATAGAATTCTTCTAAATAGTGAAAGTGAAGAATGTATAAAAATACTTTTTAATGAATGTAAAAATACATTTGAAGAAATAGTTCTAACTTCATATGAATATGATGGGAGTAATATTGTTAAAAATATAGATTATAATTATACATGTGAATTGGTTATACCACTTATTAAAGCAAATACGGATGAAATAATTCAAACAAAGTTTTCTAAAAAATTGAATAATATAAGTAGTTTATCTAATAAACGTATTAAAGCTCCTTTTGATGAATGGATTTATCTTAAATTATATGGAACAAGTTCAAATGCAGATGATTTAATAGCTTATTATATTTCTGAATATTGTAATAGCTTGGTTACGAATAATAAAATAGAAAAATACTTCTTTATGAGATATGTTGATCCAGAGCAGCATATACGTTTAAGGCTTAATGGAAAAGAAAATAAACTTTTGGAAATTTATCCAGATTTAAGAAGGTGGTTAGATATGTTAAAAGAAGAAGGTCTTATGACTCATTTTGCATTAGATTCTTATGATAGGGAAATAGAACGTTATGGTGGAATTGATTTAATTGACATTGCAGAAAAAGTATTTTATTTTGATAGCTTAGTAACAGAGAATATATTAACTCAAAAAAGAGAAGGAAATATTACTTTTAGCAACGAATTAATAGGTATGATTTCAGAAATACATTATATGGAAAGCTTTGGACTTAAATATGAAGAACAAGTTGAGTATTTACGTTCACAAGTTAGTCAGTCTGATTATAGAGATGATTTTAAGAAAAATAGAAGTGAATATATGAAATTATGTAATAGTAATGAAAATTGGAAAGGCTTAAGAGAAACAAACTCAGGAGTTATTCTTCTAGGTATCTTAAATATAAGACATGAGATAGTAAGATATTACGGAAATAAAGTGCGAGAAAATTTACTCTCATCAACAGAGTTATCAATTTTAGATAGCATAATTCACTTACATTTTAATAGGTTATTTGGAATTGATAGAGAATTTGAAAAGAAAGTTAGAGCACTATCATCTCATTGTTTATATGCATTAAAATATTTTAAAAATTAGTGATATTTTAGCTTAGGAGGAGGATAAAAATTGAATATAGAAGATTATAATGATAATGTGTCGTTAAAAGATGTAGTAAAGGCAGTAAAGATGATACCTAAAACAATTAAATTAATAAAGCAGGTACACAAGAAGAGCTTTTTTATTATAATTTTCCTAAGTATTATTTTAGGGATATGCCCTATATTTACTTTATTTGGTTCCCAATACCTGTTAAATATGATTACAACTAAAGATTTTAATAGAGTTTTAGCTGCCTTTATATTTTATATATGCGCAAACTTATTTAGTGATACTATTGGATCCATTATGGAGTATTATCAAAATAAATTTCAAACATTAATTAATTATAAATTAAACTATAAAATAATGAATAAATGTATAAAGCTATCATTAAAAGATTTTGAGGATTCTGAAACTTATGATAAGCTGCAAAGGGTTCAAAGTGAAACTTCCTATAGGCCATATCAAGTATTTCTATCTATATTAAATCTTATAACATCAATGGTTACACTTTTTTCATCTGTAAGTATAATAATAAATTGGAAGCCTTGGGTTTTACTCATTTTAGTATTAATTCCAATAACATTTTCAGTATATTTTTTTAAAATAGGTCAAAGGGAATTTAATATTAATTGGGAAAGAGCTACAGATAAAAGAAAATCATGGTACTTATCTTACTTAGTAACTAGAGATAATACATTTAAGGAAATAAAATCTTATGGCATAGGCCAATATGTATTGAATAAATTTGATAGTATTAATAGCAAGTTTGTTAAACAAGATATAAAGTTATTTAAAAGAAGATCTATTTTTACATTTATATTTGAATTTGTTCAACAAGCATGTACATCAATTATATTATTTATAATAATTTATTCAGCCCTTATAGGAGAAATTTTGATAGGTAATGTTGTAGGATTTATTAATGCATTGAATTTAATTCAAAATAACTGTAAAGAAATATTAAATACTGTATATACATTATATGAGAATAATCTATATATTAGTCAATTATTTCAGTTCTTAGATTTAGAAGAAGAAAATTTTAATATTGAAAATAAAGAATTAAAAAATATTAGTGATATTGAAACTTTAGATATTAAAAATTTAACATTCAAATATCCTAATTCTCCAAATGTAGTATTAAATAATATCAATCTTAATATAAAAAAAGGAGAAAGAGTTGCTATTGTTGGAGCTAATGGTTCTGGAAAAAGCACATTAGTAAAACTTATTTCTAAATTATACGAAGTAAAGGAAAACAGTATATTATATAATGGAATATCACTTAATAATTATAATGAAGCACAATTAAAAAATTGTATAGCAGTATTATTTCAAGATTTCACAAAGTATGAGATGACTGTAAGGGAAAATGTAGGATTTGGAAATATAGAAAGTATAGATAATGATGAAAATATGAAAAAAGCATTAGATAAAGCCAGTGCCACATTTATTAGTAACTTAGATGAACAATTGGGATTATGGTTCCAAGATGGAAGACAACTTTCAGGTGGTCAATGGCAGAAAATAGCTATAGCAAGAACGTTTTTTAGGGATGCTTCTCTTTATATATTAGATGAACCAAGTTCAGCATTAGATCCTATAGCAGAAAAAGAAGTTATAGATATGTTTCTTAAAATGACAGAAGATAAAATTGGTATATTTATCTCTCACAGATTGTCAACTGCCATGTTAGCAGATAGAATTATTGTAATGAATGAAGGGGAGATAGTTGGTAATGGAACTCATCAAGAATTAATAAAGAATAATTTTGTATATAAAAAAATGTATGAATTAGAGGGGATAAAGCAAGATAAAATTGTAAAATAAAAATTTGTAATATTAGAAATAAGTAGTTTAGACCTATTCTTTAATTGATAGGTGTTAAATTACTTATTTTAAGATAAAAGTAATTATTATAGCTATAAATATTAAAGATAGGCATAATTGATTTTTTAAAATTGAATATAAATGAAAGAATTATGAATAGAAAATTTGATGTTAATTACTAATAATGTAACGTAAAAAATATAGACTATTACTATGAGGAAGATTAAATGCGGAATATTGGTTATTAAAAATCTAACTCATGCGTTTAAGATTGCTAAGGAGCGAAGCATATTAATCTTATTTATAAGGATTGTGGCGATTAAAACTGATAACAAAGTGCTTAGATTAGCAATGAATCTTTTATTTCCTACAACTGAGTTTTTAATCAATATAAGTTAGTAATACGTCTATTTTTAACTACACATGTAAAATACCTTAATATTATAATTTGCTTTTGAATCAAACTTATTTTTGAGTTTTTTAGCTAGACTAAGTATCTATTTTATCCAGTAAGCTTATTAAATTTGAAATATTAGATTGTTCACCGGTTAAATTCACTTCATATATTTGTAGCTCTAATTTTACATCACATATAATTAAATTATTATATCGTAATAGCTAACTCTCGTAGTTAGTCAACTTTAACATTAGAACATTAAAAAGTACATAGTAAAGTTATTGTTCTAAAATGTTCACAATTCATTGCAATAAATGTTCTTCTTAAAGAATGGCATGAATAAGTTTTGGATTCTTGTTTTGAATCAAGGAATCTAGAAGTTGATTACAAATCAATATTATTAAATATTGAGTCATAAGGAAAAGCTAGGTCATATAGACTTTGATATATAAAGGTTAAGAAATATAGTTAACCTTATTATAAACATTTTAAAGGAGTGAAAATCAATGGAAAAAGAAAGAATAAAAAGTTTAATTATATCTATAGCAAAAAAATTATCAGATTATGATTATATAAAGGATACTGTAAATAACGAAAGAAATTTTATAAATGTAGAGGGAATAACTATAAACCCATTTAGAGAGTTAACTTTAAGTCATGGAATACCAGCTCTTTGTGTATTGTATGGTGAATTAAATGAACAATATCCAGAAGAAGGATTTGATAATATAGGGCATGAATATATGCTTAAAATGGGAAGACTTATAGAAGAGCAAGGTATTTCTTCACTAGCTATGTTTAGTGGTGCTTCTGGAATAGGACTTTCAGCTGTTTGTCTATCTCACAATAGAACTAGATATGCATCATTTATTGAGAATATAAATTCATTTATTGAAAAGTTAATTAAAAAATTAGTATTGGAATTAAAATCTAAGAAAGATATCCATATGTCTGATTATGATGTCATTGAAGGTTTATGCGGAGTAGCAAATTATTGTATGCTATTTAATAATGATAATAAAATGAAAGAAGCTCTGATTCTTATAGTAGAATATATAATAGAAATATGTAAAGATAAAATTTGGGATAACTTAGTAATTCCAGGATGGTATATACCAGCAGAAAATCAATTTTTAAAGCATGATAAAGATCTTTGGCCAAATGGATGCTTTAATATAGGATTATCCCATGGAATACCAGGTATGTTATTAGTATTATGCAACAGTGCTAAATTAGAAATTAAATTACCTAATCAAATTGAAACTATTATTAAAATAAGTGATTTTCTTATGAAATTTCATATTGAAGATGATGAAAAAAATTATTGGGGCTCTCACATATCTTTAGAAGAATATATAAATAATGAAGTGAATGAGACAAATAGTAGAGATGCTTGGTGTTATGGAACACCAGGAGTTGCGTATTCTTTACTTATTGCAGGAAAATCATTGAATAAAAGAGAATATATAGATAGTAGTGTTGATGCAATGAAAAAAGCTATAAAAAGATTAAATGGTATTTATTCACCAACATTTTGTCATGGATTTTCAGGTGTTGCATATATTTCAAAAAGATTTTATGAAATAACAAATATAGAATATTTTAATGAACATTCTGTAAATCTAATAAATAAAGTATTAGATTTATATGATGAGAAAGCTGCTTTTGGATTTTATAATATTGAAAAGGATAATGAGAAAACGAAATATTATGACTATATTGGAATAATAGATGGTGTTGTTGGAATATTATTAACAATATTAGCTATAGAAAATGGTATTAAAACACCATGGGATTATGCATTTTCATTACAATAAATAGAACTATAAATATTATTTTGGGGAAATTGGGTGATTATATGGAGCAAAAAAAAATAGCTGTTGTTGATGATAATGAAGACATCTGTAGGATGGTAAAACAATATCTGGAATTTAATAATTATTATGTTGAAACATATGAAGAAGGGAATAAAGCTTTAGAAAATATTATATCTAAGGAGTTTGATTTGATATTATTAGATATAATGATGAGTGATATGAATGGATTAGAGCTTTGTAGTATTATTAGGGACAAGATCAGCTGTCCTATAATATTTTTAAGTGCTAAAAATTTAGAAGAAGATAAAGTAGGTGCACTATCAATTGGTGGCGATGATTATATTACTAAGCCATTTGGATTAAAAGAATTACTCGCGAGAGTTGAATGTCATTTAAGACGGGAAGAACGAATTACAAGAAGTAAAAAATATATGTTAACTTCTAAAAATATAACTATTGATATTATGGCAAAAGAGGTATTTTGTCATGGATCAAAATTGAAATTAACTAAAAAAGAATATGCAATAATTGAACTTTTCATGTTAAATAAAAATATTATGTTTTCTAAAGAACAAATATTTGATAGAGTTTGGGGACAAGATTCGGAAAGTTATTTGGAAACTGTAACTGAAAGTATAAAGAATATAAGAAAAAAAATAAAAATGAAAGATTCAGAAAACACATATATAAGTACAGTTTATGGCTTTGGATATAAATGGGACGTTGTATAAGTAAGGTAAAAACAATAAAAAGTGAATTTTATTTACTTGTTATTAAAATATTTCTTTATACCTTTATATCAACAATTATTGCATATATATTTTTGATGATTTTTATCATTTATTCTAGTAACTATAGCAAATCTACGGACCATTATGAGAAATATTTGGATTCTATAGAAAATGAAATAATTAACAATACAGATTCAATTTTAGAGGGAAATTTGATAGATTTAAATGAATACTCTAATAAAATTAAAGGTGAAGTTGTAGATATTAATGGTAAGCATTTATTTGGAGATATTGATATTATAGATTCAAAGGTTGATATATTAAAATATTTAAAATTTAATTCAGTTAAAGATGGATATGTATATAGAGGAGTACCGTTAATAAAAGATGATTCTATAAAATATATTTATATTCTTAAGGCTCCCTTTAGCTATACTGTCAACAATATAAAGGATAATCCTTATGTAGTCATTGTATATTATATTTTACTTAGTTCTCCTATAATATTTTTTATTGTGTATTTATTTTTATTTACAAGAAAACTATATAAATCAATACAAAAAAATATTTTTATATTAATAGAAGCTTCAAATAATATTTCAAATGGAAATTTTTCATTTAAGATAAATGGATTAAATGGCAAAGAGTTCTTAACAATACAAGAGTCATTCAATATAATGGTTGATGAATTAAAGAAAAATATTGAAGGATTATCTAAAGTAGAGAATGAAAGGCAAATGATGATATCATCTATATCACATGATATACGTACACCAATAACAGTTATATCTGGGGAAATTGAACTTATAAATGATTTAAAGGATATGGAGGGATTTTCTATATCTAATTCAATGGCAATAATAAAGAAAAATTGTGATAAAATGATCAATCTTACAAATAATCTTTCTTTAATTTATAAAGTAGAAAATTTAGATTTTTTATTTAGAGTTCAAAGAGTTGACTTAGATAAGTTTTTAAAAGAAAAGAGAATGGAATTATTAAGCTTAATAACTAAAAAAGATTTAATTATTAAGTTCAACGTAAATTTAAATAAAAAGTACTATATTTTAGATGAATCTATGCTAAATAGAGTAATTGATAATATATTATTTAATAGTATTAGGTTTACTGATAGTGGAAGTATAACTCTTAATGTTTTTGACGAAGAAGTAAGTGATAAAATATACTTTAAATGTATTGATACTGGAAAAGGATTTAAAGATTCTGATATAAATACACTATTTGACGCATTCTATCAAAATAAATCTGATAAAAACCATTTTGGATTAGGTTTATATATATCAAAAAAAATTGTTTTAAATTATAGTGGAGAAATTAAAGCTTATAATAATGAGTTTAATGGAGCAACTGTAGAATTTTATATTAGAGAATTAAAAGAGTAATTAAGATTCTATAGTATGAATTTTTCTAAGTATAGCAATAAATTATTAAATTTTTATATTATATGAGAGATTAATAATACTAATACAACATCATCAATAGCTATCATTAGCTGATTAAAATCAGCTAGCGATAGCTATTTTTTTATGAAAATAAAATTAGTTAAAAATATTGTACAAATTGAAACAGAATTCCTTATAAAATCCTTATAAACATTTTTTATAATTTAATTAGTAAGTAAGATAGTGTAAAGTTTCGTATGAAAAAATAGCCTATGGCTAATTTGGGATAACAATAAAAAAATAACTTTACAATATCAATTAAAATTTGAAAATTGAATATGACAAAAAGACCTTCGGTATCGGAGGCAAAAATTAAATCAATATTTAGTTTTATAGTTTATTAAGAAGTTTTAGATTCTTGCATATTTAATATGGTTTGTTGACCGAGGATGATAAGAATTTGACATTTTGCTGGCATGTTATCAGCGGTATTTAAAGCATCCAGTTCATTTAAAGGACGATGATAGTTATATGGATCAGGTCTTAAAAAGTTATAATAAGCAACCAAAAGAGAGAATCCATAAAGAGCACCTTCGTCACTTTTATAGCCACAAGTAACTCTATAGGAAGATTTGAAGGTACGATTTAGACGCTCTACTACTTGCTTAACCTAACGGAACTCTTCGGATACTGGATCTTCATTAGTAAGTCCAATAACTTGAGTTAGATTAAATTCTTTATTTTCTTCTAATTTAAATTGTTGCTTCGCTAACGGGTAAGCGCTATAACCACCGGCAACGAAGTTCAAAGCTTTTCCTGGAAAATATTTAAACTTATCAAAAGCCATACGCATTGCTAATATGCAAGGACCTGTAGATCTTGTATCAGATACTTGATAACCTAAAATAGACTTTTTACAAGCATCCATTACAATCCAAACATAATGCTTAATTCCTTTAACTTCTATATAAGTTTCGTCAGCTTAACGTGATAAGTAAGGCATAATCCCATTATATGAGGATTAAACTTTTTAAAAGTAAATCCTGTAGCATGTTTTTATATTGGATATAAATCCATCTTAAAGAAGTTAATATTGAATTCACGGTATATATAGTGAAGTTTGTATTTATATTCATCAGCAGGATTGAGATCTTTAGGAAGTTTCTTAAGATTCTTCTGATAATATGAATATTTAGAATTAATGCATTTATGTATTCTAAAATGTTTATGTTGCTTTTGCTCCGCAAGCGTAGCACCACAGTAAGGAAAAATAAAAACTATTAGCTTAGTTGCATAATTAGTTTCTTTAAATAGAAGATTACAAACCTTACATTTATATATGACCTTTATTACCGTTATTATCATAAATATATTCATGAGGTGCACCACATTTAGGACACTTAATTTTCTAAGGAATAGACTTACCGTTCCGTCTTTGGACGGATTTTACTGTCTTATTATATTTATGTTTGTAATAAGCTAAAAGTAATTTATAATCTACTTTTTCCAATTTAAGTATTGTAGGTAGCTTATCTACTTTGAATTTTTGATATTCAGAGCTATTTGAATCATCAAATATCATTTGTTTTAGTGGAATATGTTGTGAAATAAAAGTAATTCACCGATAATGTTAATTAAGTATTAGTAAATAAGTTATAATTGAATCCATAATAATGACATTCTTTCAGGGTTAAATTTGTTTGGTCAGAGATTCAATTTTAACATGAAATTAGGGGGTCGTTGTTTTTTATACAAAAAAACTTGCGAAACCTTAATATATAAAGAATTTAAAAGAAAAGTAGTGTAAAAAATTTTACACTAACGTTAGTAAAAAGGAGGTTTAAATATGAAGTATATTATACAAACTAAAGATTTAAATAAAAAGTATAAAAAACATGAGGTAAACAAAGATATATCATTAAAGGTACCTGAAAATTCAATATACGGACTATTAGGACCTAATGGGGCAGGTAAATCAACACTATTAAAAATGATAAGTGGAATGATAAATCCTACATCAGGAGAAATACTATACAAAGGTAAAAAATGGTGTAGAAATGATTTATTAGAAATAGGTGCACTTATAGAGCAACCTCCTATTTATGAAAATTTAAGTGCAAGAGAAAATTTAAAAGTACGAACCTTATTATACAATTTACCCGAATCTCGTATTGAAGATGTCTTAGAAATTGTTAGTCTAACAGATACAGGAAAGAAAAAAGCAGGGAAATTCTCAATGGGAATGAAGCAAAGATTAGGAATAGCAATAGCTTTGCTAAATAATCCAAAATTTTTAATATTAGATGAACCAACTAATGGATTAGATCCAATCGGTATAGGAGAATTAAGAGAGTTAATTAAATCATTTCCTAAAAAGGGAATGACAGTACTATTATCAAGCCATATTTTATCTGAAGTAGAGCAAATAGCTGATCATATTGGAATAATATCAAATGGTCGACTTTTGTATCAAGAAGAAATTAAAGAAAATACAGATTTAGAAAGTATATTTTTTAATGTAATGAAAAAGGCAGGTAATAAAAATGTTTAACATGATAAAAGCTGAACATCTAAAACAAAAATCTACTTTTCAAAAAGTGTTAATATGGTTAGGTCCAACAATAACATTACTATTAGTGCTTGTATTAATGGGTGGTAACTATATCCAAAGTGGAGGGTATAATTGGTGGTATATGTTTATATTACCTGCCAGCTTAACCATGATATCATCATTTGTTATAAATAATGATAGTAAAAGAACATTTCATGGATTGTTTAGTGTAGTAATTGATAAAGATAAAATTTGGTATAGTAAAATAATTCTTTGCACTATTTATTTAGGTATAACATGTTTAATATTTTTTTTAGAAGTAACTATTATGGGATATTTATTCAAATGTACAATTCCTATACAATTTAGCTTTTTAGCATCGGTACTTTTATTTATCTTATCTTCATGGCAAATACCATTATTTATGTATGTGTCTATGAGGTTTAGTACTAGTTTTGCTGTAATTATTAGTTTAGTATGTAATTGTGGATTAGGAGTAATTTGTTCAGTTACATCAATCTGGTGGATTCCATTTGCAATTACGCCAAGAATAATGTGCCATGTTATAAGTATATTGCCTAATGGTTTATCAGTGGATAATGGAAGTTATCCTTTTGATATAAAAATTATTATAATAGGATTATTAATAACAGTAATACTATACTTGCTTATATCATATATAAGCGCCAAATGGTTTGAAAAACAGGAGATATAGGTATGGCACAGTTTATGAATTATGTAAAGACAGATTTTTATAAATTTTATCATTCGCAGATAGTGAAGATACATTTAATAATTCCAATAATAGCTGTTATATGTTTTTTATCCTATTATACTATTTCTCCATGGAGTGAATTAAAAAAAATTATGACATATATTCAAGTTATTTCGATAGCATTTCCTTTAGTTATATCAATTATTGTAAATATGATATATGAACAAGAAGAAGAAGCTGGATTTCAATATCTTTTAGGTATAGCAAATAAGAGATATTGGGTTCATTTTAGCAAGTTAATTTCAATGTTAACATTAGGTTTTATATCAACATTAATAACGATTTTAGGCTTTGGAATTATATTTTACTTAATGGGGAATAACTCTATAGAAATAGATATTTACTTTAAAGAATCACTTATAGTATTTGGAAGCAATATACTTCTATATATTATGCAATATTTAGCAGTATTTTATTTAGGTAAAGGTGCATCAATTGGCATCGGAATAATAGGAAGTATAATTTCAGCATTGATGTTAACAGGGATAGGAGATAGCATATGGATGATTTTGCCTTGGGGATACTCAATAAGGTTAAGTTCTTATTTTATATTAGACAATTTAAATATTTTAAATCCAAAAGAGCCAATAATAGAATCTATAATGTTGATGGTAATATTTATAATCATATTTTTGTTTTTACAAGTAATTTTTAGCTATAATTGGGAGGGAAAGAGATAAAATTATTAGAACTGATATTACGAAAGGTATAATTATAGGACAACACCCTAAAATGCTTTATCAAATGGAGTATTGTTTCAGTTTAATTAGAATATGATGAGATAGAAAATACTTGGTATTCAAGATATTTTGATGATATTAAAGTTAAAAGTAATTAGAAAGAATTTTTAAACTTATGAATATATTTATACTGTATTATATTTTATAATCACCGTTTAGTTTTAATTAACTTAAGAAAGAAGGTGAGATACAGATGAGTTTAATAGATAAACTGTTTTTTGCTTTTTTGAAATGGAGTTTCATATACTTCCTTATTGCAGTAATACTGCCAATTGTAATTCATTATTACATATATAAATTTGAATACAATGTAAAAAAGGAAAAAAATAAAAGAAACAATTCATATTATAAAAAAAGCAAAAAAGCCCTTAGATCTACTGGTAAGCACCCAGTTAAACAAATATCTAAGAAGCTTTCTTAAACTAACATTTATATTATTTACTTAAATTTATTTTTTATTCATTTGGCTATAAATTTATAGCCTTTTTTCTTTATAGATATATATTTATATTAATACGTTTTAGCAATAAAATTATAATGTAGTAAAAAATAATGTATAGAAACTATTAATTATAGCTATAATTATGTAAAAATGGTATAATTGTAATAAAAAATAATTTATGAGGATATATAGAAATGATAACAGTAAGGAAGGTTAAATTAATAGTTAATAGTGAAGAAGCTGAAGAGATAAATAGAACATATAAGTTTATTAGAGATAGTATGTATGCACAGTATCAAGGGCTAAATAGATGCATGGGTTACTTATTATCAGGTTACTATGCAAATGGTATGGATATAAAAAGTGATGGATTTAAAAATCATATGAAAACTATCAAAAATAGTTTAAATATATTTGATGATATAAATTTTGGTATAGGTATAGATAGTAAATCTGCTATAACTCAAAAAGTAAAAAAAGATTTTTCCACTTCTTTAAAAAATGGATTAGCAAAAGGGGAAAGAGGAGCTACCAATTATAAAAGAAATTTCCCTTTAATGACTAGAGGAAGAGATGTTAAAATATCATATTTAGAAGACACAAATACTTTTGTTATTAAATGGGTTAATAAAATAGAATTTAAAGTAATATTAGGACAAAAAGATAATATAGAATTAAGTCATACATTACATAAAATAATTAATAAAGAATATACGCTAGGACAATGTACCTTTGAATTTGATAAAAATAATAAATTATTATTGGCTTTAAATATAAATATTCCAGATAATCTCATTTCAAAGAACAAAGAAATAATACCAGGAAGGGTGTTAGGGGTTGATTTAGGAGTAAAAGTTCCAGCAATGATATGTCTAAATGATAATACATTTATTAAAAAATCAATTGGTTCATATAATGAATTTTTTAAAGTTAGAAGTCAGTTTAAAGCAAGGAGAGAAAGACTTTATAAGCAGTTAGAAAGCTCTAATGGAGGAAAAGGAAGAAAACATAAATTAAAAGCTACAATGCAGTTTAGAGATAAAGAAAAGAATTTTGCTAGAACATATAATCATTTTTTATCAAAGAATATTATAGAATTTGCCCAAAAATATACATGTGAAACAATTAATTTAGAAGAACTTAATAAAAAAGGTTTTGATAATAATTTACTAGGAAAATGGGGATATTATCAATTACAAAGTATGATTGAATATAAGGCAGAGCGAGTTGGAATAAAAGTAAAGTATGTTGATCCAGCATTTACATCACAAACATGTAGTAAATGTGGTTATGTTGATGAAGAAAATAGAATAACACAGGATAAATTTGAATGCCAAAAGTGTGGCTTTACTCTTAATGCAGATCATAATGCAGCAATAAATATTGCACGTAAGTAAACATTGATAAAACTAACCTTTATTTACAAATTTAAAATAATGCAATATAATTGTATTGATGTTATATATAAATATATAGCAGTTACGGTAACTTAAAGTGCCGAAGGCTGAGGAGATGGATTAAATATATAAGGTTTTGACCAACTATATACCATCATCACTCGGTAAGGGTTAATCCTAACAATGTGTGACCGTTAGGCGTTCCAAAATTGAATAATTATATTAGTTTATTGTCTATCATAGATAGTGTAAAAAACACAGGGGGTAGACAAAATAAGTAATATAAGTATATGGTAGCTATTTTATAATTAAAGTTGGTAATTAGTATTGATAAAATTTATTATAAAATAAGAGGTAGACAGAAACTACTATATCAAACTAGATATATAGTGGCTTTAAAGTTAACGGGGTTTAATAGCACCATAATGGAATGTTAATGATTTATTGACTGCTATTAAAGATAAAGTGAGTACTGGTTTAATAGCACCATAATGGAATGTTAATCGGACCTTATAGCCCAAATAGAAAAACGTTAAAAAAGGTTTAATAGCACCATAATGGAATGTTAATGCGGAAGCAATTATATCTGCATTAGAATTTAAGCCGGTTTAATAGCACCATAATGGAATGTTAATTCATAAGATAGTTGTTTCATTTCACCGATTAAGTTTGGTTTAATAGCACCATAATGGAATGTTAATCATACTTTAGCATTTTCATATACTCTTGCATTATCAGGTTTAATAGCACTATGATGTTATTTAAATTAATGAAATTGTGATACTGTAAATTATAAAAATATTATATATAGGATGAGAATTATAATAATTATTGAATAAGTGTAAAAATAGAAAACATTAAATGATTCTTAGGAATCACTTAATGTTTTCTATTTTTTTGATTTAAATGTTTAATAATAGATATAAATTTATTATTAATGAGACTATTAACTTAAGACGTAGTAGCAATAAATAATAAGAGTTTTATTTAAAATAGTATAAGTTATAGGAAATAAAACTCCCATTATTTAAGTAGTATTAAACTAAAATTTATCAGTTAGAACACACAAAAGTTAATTTAACCTTGATATAATAAGGGATATATGGATTATATGAATTTAAAATATTAATTTAATTAAATTATTTATTTAGTACATTATATAATTATTATTTAATGTATTTACATTAAATAATAATTATATAAAAAAGTATATTTTGAATATAAAATAAATTAAATTACAATTTATTATTTAATAAAAATAAAAGCAATAATTAATAAATATATACATTATTAATTATTGCTTTTATATTAATTTGATATTGAATAATCTATTCCTTCAATAAGCTCTCCTGCTTTAAAATCTTCAGTTTCAATTCTTTTCATTATATTCTCAGGTAACTTTATATATTTAATAAGGAATTGATATTCTTTCTTTTCGTATTCAAAGTTTTCTATTATTAAATTATAGTTTTGTAATTCTATTAATGCTTCAATTATTCTATCTCTACGTCTATAAACATTCTTAGCTGTCATAAGTATTGCATCTGCAAATTCATTTAAAGAAATTGTTTCTTTAAGCTCTGGATTAGTTATTGATAACTTTAACCTTCTATTTTGAAGCCAAATTGCAATTTGTTGTGAATCAGCACTTAATTTATCAAAAACATCTTTATTAAAGTTTAAACTACTGTCCATAAGGATAAGGTTTTTTAAGAAACCTCCAAGATATACTTCAACATGCTTTCTGCCATCTTTTACATCAAAGAATACATCTAATATAGATCCCTTTAGTTTACGACCTTCATATGCTGGTGATTCAAGACGGATACTACCTATTTTGTTTAAACTTTTTTCAACAGCAATAAAGTTGTTTTTATTTTCACTTAAACCTAATTCTTTAACTAGGTCGCTTATATATTTACCAATACTTTTATCAGTTACAAGATTATAAAAGTTTGTATAAAAAAGTGATATTATCTTTAAATCAAGATTATTTAATGCTTTAGCTGCTTTTAAGAATGCTATTTGAGTTATAAGATCCTGAGTTTGTTTTCCTTCTTCAATTCTTAAATAAGTTCTTTTCTCTAATTTCATTATTAATTCATTACTGTTAGATGAAATCAATTTATCGATAGTTCCATCTAATGAAAAGTTATCAATGTCATCTAATTCACGCTTTTCTTCTACAGTAAAGTAATCTTTCTTATTAGTTGGATCAAAAGGTATATTACTTAATACTCTAGGAATTCTTGTTATTTCTTTATGATTACTCATTGTATAAGAATAATAAAGTTTAATAATATCATTTTTAAAAGCTGACACTATAGATTTTTTGTGAAGAATAGTTAAATATTCAAAATCTGAAAGTAATGCATCTGCAGAATTAACCCAAAGATCCATATTTCTATATAGTTTATTTATGTATTCATCAATGGAGTTTGCTTCAAACATTATTATGAATTTTTCAGGTTCGATAGTTTTATCTAATACTTGATTATAGATATATTTAGCATTTTCAATATCTTGATTGATTTTCAAATTCTTATCTGATTTTATCTTTTTAACCAATCTTTGTTTTGTTTGCTTTGTTGTAAGCATTAAACGTTTATATGTACTTTCCTTTTTATTAGGATCTGAGATTTTATTAAGATCTGCATATAAAGTACAATATAGCTCATCAAATTTGGATTTTGTTATTTTCTCATATTTAATTTTAAATAAATCATCTATCTTTTTTTTGAAATTTTGATCCATAAACTTACCTCTCTTTAAGGAAATTATATTATAGTTTCAATGCACCGGCAATATTTGAGAATTAAAGGTGAAAGCATTAATAGTGAAGAAAAGCACCGCTATGTAGGGGAATAGTGACAAAAACCACAGCTATGTAGGGTAAAAGTGATGAAAAGTACCACTATGTAGGGGAAAAAATATTTTTTTATGTGAAAAAAATAACTAAAAGTTTTCTGAAAATTTAGGAATTTATGATAAAGTTTGATAAAATATAATTGTTAAATATTATAAAAAATACTAAAATTTATAATAAAAGGGATAAAATAAGAAATGAGAGGTGTATTATGAGTAAGAATTTTGATGATTTATTATCAAAATTAAAGGGGATTCAGAGAAAAAAATTAGCAGTAGCAGTGGCACAAGATGAGCCAGTTCTAGAAGCTGTTAAAGAAGCAAATGATAAAGGAATAGCTGATGCAATATTGGTTGGAAATAAAGAAGAAATATCTTTAATAGCAAAGAACATAGGTATGGATTTAAATAAATTTGAAATAGTAAATATAGAAGAACCTAAGAAAGCAACATTACATGCAGTTGAATTAGTATCGATAGGAAGAGCAGATATGCTTATGAAGGGTCTAGTAGATACAGCAACGTTTTTAAGAAGCGTATTAAATAAGGAAGTTGGACTTAGAACAGGAAGTTTAATGTCTCATGTAGCTGTTTTTGAAATAGAAGGATTTGATAGATTAATTCTTTTAACAGATGCAGCATTTAATACTTATCCAGAGTTAAAGGATAAAGCTCAAATAATTAAAAATTCAGTAGTGGTAGCAAAGGCTTGTGGAATACAAACACCAAAAGTAGCTCCAATATGTGCTGTGGAAGTTGTTAACCCAGATATGCAAGCAACAGTAGATGCAGCATTATTATCAAAGATGAGTGATAGAGGGCAAATTAAAGGATGTATAGTTGATGGACCTTTAGCATTAGATAATGCTTTATCAATTGAAGCTGCTGAACATAAAGGGGTAAGCGGCTCAGTTGCAGGAAATGCAGATATATTGTTACTTCCTAACATTGAAACAGCTAATGTTATGTATAAAACATTAACTTATACTGCTCATACTAAGAATGGTGGAATACTGGTAGGTACATCAGCACCAGTAATTTTAACTTCAAGAGCTGATAGCTTTGAAACCAAGGTTAATTCCATAGTATTAGCTGCATTAGTAGCTGAAAATAAATAAGAATTTTTGGGAGGATTAAAAATGGCATTTAAATTATTAATAATAAATCCAGGTTCAACATCAACTAAAATTGGTGTTTATGAAGATGAAAAGCAAATTTTTGAGAAGACTTTAAGGCATAGTGCAGAAGAAATAGGTCAATTTGAAACTATTTACTCTCAAAAGGATTTTAGGAAGGAAGTAATCCTTAATGTTTTAAGAGAAAATAATTTTGATATAAACACTTTAGATGCAGTAATAGGGCGAGGTGGACTTTTAAAACCAATTCCAAGTGGGACTTATGAAGTAAACAAGGCTTTACTTGAGGATTTAAAGATTGGGGTGCAAGGACCTCATGCTTCAAATTTAGGAGGAATATTAGCACAAGAAATTGCAGAACAAGCAGATGTAAGAGCTTTTATAGTTGATCCAGTTGTAGTTGATGAACTAAGCGATGTAGCAAGATTATCTGGAGTGCCAGAATTAAGAAGAATAAGCATATTCCATGCTTTAAATCAAAAAGCTGTTGCTAAGAGGTTTGCTAAAGAAAGTGGTAAAAGATATGAAGACTTTAACCTTGTAGTTACTCATATGGGTGGTGGAGTTTCTGTAGGTGCTCATAAAAATGGTAGAGTCATAGATGTTAATAACACTTTAGATGGAGATGGTCCATTTTCACCTGAAAGAGCTGGAGGAGTACCAGCAGGAGAGCTAATTAAAATATGCTTTAGTGGTGAATATACTAAGGATGAAGTATATAAGAAGATAGTAGGAAAAGGTGGAGTAGTTGCTTATTTAGGAACTAATGATTTAAAGTCTGTTATTGATAAGAAAAATAATGGAGATGAAAAATGTAAATTAGTATATGATGCATTTATTTATCAAGTGGCAAAGGAGATAGGAGCTATGTCTACTGTTCTAAAAGGCCAAGTTGATGCAATAATTTTAACTGGTGGAATAGCATACTCACCATTTGTAGTAGATGATTTGAAAAAAGCCATAGGTTGGATTGCACCAGTAAAAGTATATCCAGGAGAGGATGAGCTTTTAGCGTTAGCACAAGGTGGAATTAGAGTATTAAGTGGGGAAGAGGAAGCAAAAGAATACAAATAAATTTATAATGCTTGAAAATTAGATTTTCAAGCTCTTTTTATTTGAGAAAAGATTAAAATGATGGAATGTGTCTATACTTAAGGAAGGGGTGGTTATATGAAGACAACTATTACTTCTAAAAGCAAGGCAGAAGTTATTTTTCAAAGCATAGGGAATTCATTATTTCAAGTTTTACAATATAATGATATAGGGGGATATTCTAATTATAAAAGCTTTAAGCAGGCAAAGGATATATATGATTGTAATGATGCATTGAGGCAAGTTAAAGTTATTTTAAAAAATAGCACCATAAAGGTACAAAATGAAATATTAAGCTATATGAAAGGTGATATTGGAATAAAGGATAAAAAGATTAAGTCATCAAGCATAACTAGAAGGTTATTGGGTATAGGAGAAAAGACAGGAAAGATATCTTTAAGCGGTACAGGAGAAGTGTATTTTAAGCCATCATTTAAGTATTTTTCTTTAATTGAATTATATGATGAAGAAATAATAGTTGATGAGGATATATTTTATATATGTGAAGATTCAATTAAAATCAATATTGAAGATGGTGAAAAATTATTAGATAAGGATAAATTACAAATAAAACTTAGTGGAAGTGGAATTGTTATTTTACTTATGAATGTTCCTGAAAGTGAGATAGTCAGATGCAAATTATTTAATGATAAGCTTACAGTAGATGGAGATTTTGCTGTATTAAGAAGTGGTTCTATAGATGTATCTATTGAATCAATTAATAATTATCTTAACGATTCAGATATAAGTGAAAAAGAATATCTACATGTTTATGAAGGCATTGGAGAAGTGTGGATATTACCAACTTTAAGCTGTTATGAAGATTTTTCAGAGGATATTGATGAAAACCAGGAGGAATAATGCTCTTATTACTTAACTTTATTAAGCTAAAGTGATAAAATTATATTGAAAAAAGCTGATTTAGGAGTGAGAATAATGAGCATTAAAAATACAGATTTTAAAGAAGAATTAGATATATTATTTAAAGCTATCTTAAAATTAGAAAATGAAGATGAGTGTTATAAATTTTTTGAAGATATAGCAACAATTAATGAATTAAAATCATTAGCGCAAAGAATGCAGGTTGCAAAGATGTTAAAGGAAAAGAAAGTATATACAGAAATAGCAGAAGTTACAGGTGCTAGTACAGCAACAATAAGTAGAGTTAATAAGTGTTTAAATTATGGAGAGGAAGGCTATAATCTAGTGCTAGATAGGCTTTATCCAAAAAGTAAGTAGTTAGATTCTTGTAAAAAAATTGCATAGGATATATACTATAATAGCTACAATAATTATTGTAGTAAAAATCGATATTTGTTAATTATATTAAATAGATAAGATAAGTAGAGGTATTTGTATGAGTAGAATATTTGGTACAGATGGTGTTAGAGGTATAGCTAATACTGAGCTAACATCAGAATTAGCATATAATTTAGGTAGAGCAGGAGCTTTTGTATTAACAGAAGGAACTCATAAACCAAAAATATTAGTAGCAAAAGATACAAGAGTATCAGGAGATATGCTAGAAGCAGCATTAGTAGCTGGGATTCTTTCAGTTGGAGCAGAAGCAGTGATGATAGGTGTAGTTCCAACACCAGCAGTTGCATATTTAACTAGAGAGTACAATGCAGATGCAGGAGTAATGATTTCAGCTTCTCATAATCCTGTTGAATATAATGGTATAAAGTTCTTTGATAATAGAGGGTATAAGTTATCGGATGAATTAGAAGATAAGATACAAAAAACAATAGAAGATGGATTTGTAGGGGTACCTAGTCCAATAGGAAAAGATTTAGGAAAATGCCACTTTGAAGCAGAAGGCATAAATAAATATATGGAACATGCTAAATCAACTATAGCAACTGAACTTGCAGGATTAAAAGTTGCTTTAGATTGTGCTAATGGAGCAGCTTATGAAGTTGCAGTAAACGCTTTTAAAAGTTTAGGAGCAGAAGTGCATGTAATCAATAATACTCCAGATGGAACAAACATCAATGAAAAATGTGGATCTACTCATCCGGAAGCTTTAATGGAATATGTAGTTAAAGAAAGATGTGATATAGGATTTGCTTTTGATGGAGATGCAGATAGATGCTTAGCAGTGGATGAAAATGGAAACCTTGTTAATGGAGATTTTATATTAACTATTTGTGCGAAGGCTTTAAAAGAAAAAGGACAATTAAAAGATGATACTTTAGTTGTTACAGTAATGAGTAATTTAGGATTAGACATTGCTTGTAAAGCAGAGGAAATAAGAACATTTAAAACTAAAGTTGGAGATAGATATGTTCTTGAAGAGATGTTAAAGGATGGATATGTTCTTGGAGGAGAACAATCAGGTCATATTATATTCTTAAACCATAATACTACTGGTGATGGATTAGTTACAGCATTAAAAGTGGCAGAAGTTGTTAAAGAAAAGAATAAGACTTTAAGTGAGCTTGCAAGCATAATGAAGGAGCTACCACAAGTATTAGTAAATGCAAAAGTACCTAATCATATGAAAAATATATATTTAGAAGATGAAGAAGTAGTAGAAGCTATAAAAGTAGTTGAAGATAGATTAAATGGAGTAGGAAGGGTGCTTATAAGACCTTCTGGAACAGAACCATTAGTTAGAGTTATGCTTGAAGGCGAAAATCAAGAAGAAATTAACGAAATGGCTCATAGTATAGCTAATTTAATATTAAGTAAAATATAAAAATATTAGAAAGTGAAAGTAGAAAATTCTACTTTCGCTTTTTTTTACATATAAATTTACATGATAATATTTTTATTGTAAAGTATGAAAAATTGTAGAAAAGAGTATTTTTAAAATAATAATAAAATATGAAAGCGATTATTAATAAAATAAAATTGGAGATGTTGCGATGATAAAGAGTTAAGAATAGTCTTTATTTTTTAACAAACTATTAATAATAATAAAATCTTTTTGCTAGATATTAATAAAATGAAAAAAAAAGCTAATATTATTGACTTTGCTATAGAATAGAGAGTAAAATTTTTACAATACAGTAAAATAATATAAAAAGTTACGGCGGTGTAAGTTATAAAGTAGTATAATAATTCAGTTTATAGAGAGTTAGTGTTAATCAAGGTAAGTGCTGATGCTTAAAAAAGAGCTGAGATAAATAATAAGTGAAAAAGGAGGCAATAATATGGCAATGACCATGACACAGAAAATTTTAGCTAAGCATGCAGGGTTAGAAAGCGTTAGAAGTGGACAACTTATTGAAGCAGAATTAGATATGATTTTAGGCAATGATATAACTTCGCCTGTAGCTATTAATGAGTTTGAAAAATTAGGCTTAGATAATGTCTTTCATAGGGATAAAATTTCTATTGTGCCAGATCATTTTACACCTAATAAGGACATAAAGGCAGCAGAGCAGTGTAAATTAGTGAGGGAATTTGTAAAGAATAAAAAGATTAGTAATTATTTCGAAGTTGGGCAGATGGGCATAGAACATTGTTTATTGCCAGAGAAAGGACTTGTGGTTGCAGGTGATGTAGTTATAGGGGCTGATTCACATACTTGCACATATGGGGCATTAGGTGCTTTTTCAACGGGAATAGGTTCAACAGATATGGCAGCAGGTATGGCTACAGGGAAATGTTGGTTTAAAGTTCCATCAGCTATTAAGTTTATACTAAATGGTAAACCAGGAAAATGGGTAAGTGGAAAAGATATAATACTCCATATAATTGGGGAAATAGGAGTAGATGGTGCATTATATAAGTCTATGGAATTTGAAGGCCAAGGGATAAAATATCTTTCAATGGATGATAGGTTTACTATATGTAATATGGCTATAGAAGCTGGAGGAAAAAATGGAATATTTCCAGTAGATGAAAAAACCATAGAATATATGAAAGAACACTCTAAAAAAGAGTGGATGGAGTTTAATGCAGATGAAGATGCTGAATATGAAGCTGTTTATGAAATTGATTTATCAAAGATAAGGCCAACAGTATCATTTCCACATTTGCCAGATAACACAAGGACTATTGATGAAGTTGGGGAAGTAAAGATAGACCAAGTTGTTATTGGATCATGTACTAATGGAAGACTTTCAGATTTAAGGATAGCAGCAAAGATATTAAGAGGCAAAAAGGTTCATAAGGGTATAAGATGCATCATTATTCCAGGAACACAAAATATATATCTTGAAGCTATGAAAGAAGGACTCATAAAGGATTTTATAGAAGCAGGTGCTGTAGTTTCTACGCCAACTTGTGGCCCATGTCTAGGGGGGTATATGGGTATATTGGCAAAGGAAGAAAGAGCAGTATCAACAACTAATAGAAATTTCGTTGGAAGAATGGGGCATGTGGAATCTGAGGTATACTTAGCAAGTCCAGCAGTTGCAGCAGCTTCAGCAATTAGAGGTAAGATAGCAAATCCAGAATTGTTGTAAAATGGGGGTTATTAAATGAAAGCAAGAGGCAGAGCCTTTAAATATGGTGATAATGTAGATACAGATGTAATAATACCAGCAAGATATTTAAATACAGCAGATCATAGTGAACTGGCAAGCCACTGTATGGAAGATATAGATAAAGATTTTACAAAGAAAGTTAATAATGGGGATATAATTGTAGCAAAAAAGAATTTTGGTTGTGGTTCATCTAGAGAACATGCACCGCTAGCTATAAAGTCAAGTGGAATAAGCTGTGTAATAGCATCTACTTTTGCTAGGATATTTTTTAGAAATTCAATAAATATAGGATTGCCTATTATTGAGTGTGATGAAGCGGCAAAAGCAATAGAAGATGGAGATGAATTAGAAATAGATTTTAGCAGTGGAGTAATCAAAAATATTACTAAAAATGAAAACTACAAAGGAGAACCTTTTCCAGAATTCATGCAAAACATTATCAATAGCAATGGACTTATTAATTACATTAAAAATTTAAAATGAAAAATTAGAATAATGAATAATAAAATTTTTCATTTTAATTATTTATTTTTCATTTAAAAAAGGGGGCTTTTTTTATGAATTATAGAATAGTAGCAATACCAGGAGATGGTATAGGACCAGAAGTTGTTAGAGAAGCTATACTTATATTAGATAAAATTGGAGAAGAATTTAATCATAAATTTGAAATAAAATACGCTTTAGCAGGGGGATGTGCCATTGATGAAGTGGGAGTCCCTTTGCCACATGAAACATTAAAGATTTGTCAAAGTAGTGATGCGGTATTACTTGGGGCTGTAGGAGGGTATAAATGGGATAATACTACTGCTAAAGTAAGACCAGAACAAGCTTTACTTGGTTTAAGGGAAGGATTAAACCTTTACTGTAACTTAAGACCAGCTCTTTTGTATAATCCTTTAAAAATAGCATCACCATTAAAAGAAGAACTAATTAATGATGGAATAGATGTAGCTGTAGTAAGAGAACTGACAGGAGGAATTTATTTTGGTAACCGTGGAAGATTTCTTGAAGATGGTGTAGAAGCTGCTTTTGACACAGAAAAATATAATAAAGAAGAAGTAAGAAGAATTGCTAAGATTGCTTTTGAAACTGCCATGAAGAGAAATAAGAAGGTAACCAGTGTTGATAAGGCTAATGTTTTAGAAAGTTCAAGGCTATGGAGAGAAACAGTAATTGAAGTTTCTAAGGAATATAAGAAAGTAGAACTAAATCATATGTATATAGATAATGCATCAATGCAGCTTGTGAGGAATCCGGCACAATTTGATGTGATAGTTACTTCAAATATGTTTGGAGATATTTTATCAGATGAAGCTTCAATGATAACAGGGTCTATAGGAATGTTGCCATCAGCATCTTTAGGTAAGGGAAAGCTTGGAATGTATGAACCTATTCATGGTTCAGCACCAGATATTGCAGGTATGGATATAGCTAATCCTTTAGCAACAATATTATCGGTAGCTATGATATTTAGATATAGCTTAGATTTAGAAGAAGAAGCCCAAGCCATTGAAAATGCTGTAGTTAAAGTATTGGAAGATGGTTATAGAACTAAGGATATTTATAGTGAAGGTACAAGACTCGTTGGTACAAGAAAAATGGGACAGCTAGTTATTGAAAGATTAAGCAAGATATAGAGGTGAATATAATTGAGAAGTGATATGGTTAAGAAGGGGATAGCAAGAGCACCTCATAGGGCTCTTTTTAAAGCAATAGGATTAAGTGATCGGGAACTAGAAAGACCACTTATAGGAATAGTAACATCACAAAATGATATAATACCTGGACATATTAATTTAGACAAGATTGTTGAAGCAACTAAAAAAGGTGTACTTATCAGTGGAGGAACTCCATTAGTATTTCCAACCATAGGAGTATGTGATGGAATAGCTATGGGTCACGAAGGTATGAAGTATTCATTGGCTACAAGAGAGTTAATAGCAGATAGTGTTGAGTGTATGGTAAAAGCTCATGGTTTTGATGCTTTAGTATTTATTCCTAATTGCGATAAGATTGTACCAGGAATGATAATGGCTGCATTAAGGCTTAATATACCTTCAGTATTTGTTAGTGGAGGGCCAATGTTAGCAGGTAAATATAAAGGTGAGGCAGTATCATTATCAACACTATTTGAAGCAGTTGGTTCTGTGGAAAGTGGAAAAATGACTAAAGAAGAATTAAAAGAATTGGAATGTAAGTCATGTCCAACATGTGGTTCATGTTCAGGAATGTTTACAGCTAACTCAATGAATTGTCTTACAGAAGTTTTAGGATTAGGGCTTCCAGGCAATGGAACTATTCCAGCTGTATATTCAGAAAGAATAATACTTGCGAAGCATGCTGGAATGGCAGTTATGAATTTATTAAAAAATAATATAAAACCAAGAGATATAGTAAATGAAAAATCAATTAAAAATGCACTTGCTGTAGATATGGCTTTAGGATGTTCAACCAATAGTGTATTACATTTAACAGCTATAGCAAATGAAGCAAAACTACAAATGAATTTAGATATTATTAATGAAATGTCATCAAAAGTTCCTAATATTTGTAAGTTAGCACCAGCATCGAATATTCATATTCAAGATTTATATGAAGCTGGTGGAATATCTGCAGTTATTAATGAATTAAGTAAAAAAGATTTAATAGATTTAGAGTGTATTACAGCTACAGGAAAGACCATAGGTGAAAATGTTAAAGATAAAAAAGTATTGAATTATGATGTAATAAAGCATGTGGAAAGACCATATAGCAAAACAGGTGGCATAGCTGTATTAAGAGGAAATTTAGCAGTGGATGGAGCTGTAGTAAAGAGATCAGCAGTACTTCCTGAAATGTTAGTTCATCAAGGGCCAGCTAAAGTATTTGATTCAGAAGAGGAAGCTGTAGAAGCTATATTTAATAATAAGATAGTGGCAGGAGATGTTATTGTAATAAGATATGAAGGACCAAAAGGTGGACCTGGTATGAGAGAAATGCTTTCACCAACATCTGCTATATCAGGAATGGGACTTGATAAATCGGTTGCACTTATTACAGATGGAAGATTTAGTGGAGCCACAAGGGGAGCATCAATAGGACATGTATCTCCAGAAGCAGCAGAAGGTGGAGTAATTGCTCTAGTAGAAACTGGTGATATAATTTCAATAGATATAAATAGTGGTAAGTTAGAATTATTAGTTAATAAAGATGTACTAGAAGAAAGAAGGAAGAATATTGTAAAAGTTGAACCTAAAATTAAGGAGGGATATCTTGCAAGATATGCTAAGCTAGTAAGTTCAGCAAACACAGGAGCAGTTTATAAATAATTAAACAGTAAATTTTGTTACACTCATTAGAGTCAGCATTCATTAACGAAGTGTTAATTAGATTGTCGTTTAATTAAAAAGGGGGCGATTTATGTGTTATTGACTGGTGCTGAAATTTTGGTGAATTCGCTGATAGATAATGGCGTTGATACTGTATTCGGTTATCCAGGTGGGGCAGTTTTAAATATATATGACGCATTATTTAAGAAAAACGATAAAATAAGGCATATTTTAACTTGCCATGAACAAGGTGCAGCTCATGCAGCTGATGGATATGCTAGATCAACAGGTAAGGTCGGTGTATGTATAGCAACATCAGGGCCTGGAGCAACAAATTTGGTTACAGGAATTGCTACAGCTTATATGGATTCAACACCAATGGTTGCAATTACAGGTAATGTTACGAGGCCTTTACTTGGTAAAGATAGTTTTCAAGAAGTGGATATTACAGGTATTACAATGCCTATAACTAAGCATAATTATATAGTTAAAGATATAAAGGATCTACAAAAAATAATTAATGAGGCTTTTTATATTGCTTCATCAGGACGTCATGGTCCAGTACTTATTGATATACCTAAGGATATAACAGCAGAAAAGTATAATTATATAACGATGGAGCCTAAAAATAGAAAAAAAAGTTTACAGCATATAAATATAAACTCTCTAGAGAGGTTTGCACAATTAATCAATGAGAGTGAGAATCCTTTTATTTATGCAGGAGGAGGAATATTAAGTTCAAATGCAGAAAAAGAAGTTTTAGCTTTGGCAGAAAAAATAAACGCACCAGTTGCAACCAGTCTTATGGGAATAGGCTCTATTCCTAATGATCATAGATTATATACAGGAATGATTGGAATGCATGGTACTAAAGCTTCAAATCTTTTGGCTACCAGTTGTGATTTGATTATTGCTTTAGGAGCAAGATTTAGTGATAGGGTAATAAGTCATAAAAACCATATAAAGAATGCTAAAATAATCCAAATAGATATAGATCCTACAGAGATAAATAAAAACGTTAAAGTAGATTCATATATTGTAGGTGATATAAAGGAAGTTATAAAAAAGTTATTTCCTATGATAAATGAAAAAGAAAATATAGCATGGATAAATAAAATGAATGAACTTAAAGCATTAAATAATAAGGAAGTAGTGAAAGAAGGAGTACTTACACCAGAATATTTATTTACTTTATTAAATAAAATGAATAATGGTAATTTTATTATTACCACAGAAGTTGGACAACATCAAATGTGGACAGCTCAAAATTATAAATTTTATAAGCCAAGGACATTTATAAGTTCATGTGGACTTGGAACTATGGGATTTGGAATGGGTGCGTCCATTGGTGCACAAATGGGAAATCCTAAGGCTGTAGTATTCAATATTGCTGGAGATGGTAGCTTTGGTATGGATTGCAATGAATTTGCCACAGCAGTTAATTTTAAGCTTCCTGTAAAAGTAATAGTGATGAATAATAATGCTTTAGGAATGGTCAGACAATGGCAAAGCTTGTTTTATGAAGGCAGATATGCTGAAACAACATTAAATAGAGCAACTGATTTTGTAAAATTGGCAGAAGCTTTTGGAGGAACTGGTTTTAGGGTAGAAAAACCAGAAGAGTTACAGGAGATATTAGAAAAAGCATTAGCCACTGATGGACCTGTAATTATAGATTACAAAATTAATAGTGATGATATGGTGTTCCCAATGGTTGCACCAGGGGCACCAATAAATGAAATTATCAGTAAAGAAGATATTAAATTATAAATTGGAGGGTATAAAAATGGCAAAGATGTTTTATGAGAAGGATACAAATTTAGGATTATTGCAAGGAAAGAAAATAGCAGTAATTGGTTTTGGTAGCCAAGGACATGCCCATGCATTAAATTTACATGAAAGTGGAGTAGATGTAATTGTAGGATTATATGAAGGGAGCAAATCATGGAATAAGGCAAAAGAAGCAGGATTAGAAGTTACTACAACTTCAGAGGCAGCTAAAAATGCTGATATTATAATTATATTAGTACCAGATGAAAAGCAAGCAAAATTATATAGAGAAGAAATTGAACCATACTTGGAAGATGGAAATGCTTTAGTATTTGCTCATGGATTTAATATTCACTTTAAGCAAATAGTACCACCTTCAAACGTTGATGTATTTATGATAGCTCCAAAAGGACCAGGACATATGGTAAGAAGAACTTATACCGAAGGATCTGGTGTTCCATGTTTAATAGCTGTAGAGCAAGATTATTCAGGAAAGGCTAAGGATTTAGCATTAGCCTATGCAAATGGTATAGGTGGAGCAAGAGCTGGTGTTCTTGAAACTACATTTAAAGATGAAACAGAAACAGATTTATTTGGTGAACAAGCAGTTCTTTGTGGAGGAATCACAGCTTTAATTAAGGCTGGTTTTGAAACTTTAGTTGAAGCAGGATATGCACCAGAAAATGCTTATTTTGAATGTATGCATGAAATGAAGCTTATTGTAGATTTAATGTATCAAGGTGGTATGGCTGCCATGAGATATTCAATTTCTGATACAGCTGAATATGGTGATTATGTAACTGGAAGCAGAATAATTACTGATGAAACTAAGAAGGAAATGAAACAAGTTTTAACTGAAATTCAAAATGGTACTTTTGCTAAGAAGTGGCTTCTTGAAAATCAAGTTGGTAGACCTACATTTAATGCTATGAGAAGAATGGAAGCAGAGCATCCAATAGAAAAAGTAGGTAAAGAGCTTAGAGAAATGATGTCTTGGATAGACAGTAAGAAATTAGATTAATAATTAATAATTAAAAATGAAAAATTAAAGTGAGAAGGGTCTGTTCAGTCTGTTCATAGTGCGACAGTCCCTTTTTTGTTTTAAACAAAAACTGGAAAAAGATTATTGACAATTTTTAATATATAGTATATTATTATGTTAAATATTATTAAATAACTCTTAAAGAGTTATTTAAACAATGTATAAAGGGGTAATGATTATGATAATATTAACAATAGAAAATGTTCCAGGAAAAGAAATTAAAGAAGTTAAAGGATTAGTAAAAGGAAGTACTGTAAGATGTAAAAACATTGGACGTGATATAACTGCTTCTTTTAAAAATCTTGTAGGTGGGGAAATGTCAGGATATAATGATATGCTTACAGAAGCAAGACAAATAGCTATTGGAAGAATGGCTGATGAGGCAGAAGCTATGGGAGCTAATGCAATTATAGGAATGAAGTTAATGTCTTCTGCTATAGCAGCAGGAGCAGCAGAAATGGTAGCTTATGGTACAGCAGTAGTAGTGGAATAAAAAGGAGTAATTTATTTTGAATATAACATTGATGATTATATTATACGTTGGGTTTTGGATACTTACAGCTATAGGATCAATAGCAATGATAATATGGGCTATAGTAAGTAGGATTAAAGAAAAAAAGATAGAAAAAGAAAAACATAAGAAGTATAAAGAATACTAATTATAATAAATAATATAAGAAATTATCATGTAAAAAGTCATTAGAATTTTAAAATATATTTAACATCTAATGCTTTTTTCACATAAAGTAATAAAAGTATAAAATTACAAGTAGACAAGCTGTAAAAAATATATTATCATATGTTTTATAGTAAATTACAATCGAATGTTCGTATAATGCCGGAAATATGGTCCGGGAGTCTCTACCAAATCACCATAAATGATTTGACTACGATATGGATTTAATATTTATATATAAGTACATACAGTATAAATTCTATTAATATAATACATATCTTTTTCCTCATATCATGCGATATTCGGTTGTAAAGAAAATGCATGGAGGAATAAACGATGGAATTCTTATCAAACTATTTCAAATTCAAAGAAAAAGAAACAAATTTTAAAAGTGAAACCATAGGTGGTATAACTACATTTTTAACAATGGCTTATGCGTTATTCTTAATTCCTAGTGTACTTGCAGAGGCTGGTATGCCACAAGGGAGTGTATTTGTAGCTACAGGACTTGCAGCAGCTTTAGGAACACTAATAATGGGAATATTCGCGAATTTTCCAATGGGATTAGCACCAGGTGTTGGTTTAAATGCATTCTTTGCATATAGTGTATGTTTAGGAATGGGTATTAAGTGGGAGATAGCACTATCAGGTGTATTAGCTTCAGGAATTATATTTTTAATAATATCAGCAACTGGTTTAAGAGAAATGATTATTAAAGCTATACCAACTAACTTAAAGTTTGCAGTAAGTGCAGGAATAGGATTATTCATTGCTTTTATAGGATTAAAAAATGCAGGAATAGTAGTAGCTAATTCAGCAACTTTTGTAGGTCTTGGTGATTTAACAGATCCTACAGTTTTACTTTCTATATTTGGTGTTATTGCAATTTCAATATTTATGGTTAGAGGTTCTAAAATAGCAATCTTCTTAGGTATGGGGTTAACAGCAATTGTGGGTATGATAACAGGACTTATTGATATACCAACATCAGTAATATCAATGCCACCATCAATGGCACCTACTTTTGGAGCTGCTATTAAGAACTTAGGAAATATATTTAATCCAGAAATGATTCTAGTAATATTTACTTTCTTATTTATGGATTTCTTTGATACAGCAGGAACATTAGTGGCTGTCGGTTCAAAGGTTGGACTTCTTAAAAAAGATGGTTCTATAGAAAATGGTTCAAAAGCATTATTAGCTGACTCAATTGCTACATGTATAGGATCAATATTGGGTACAACTAATACAACATCATATGTTGAATCATTATCAGGAGCTTCTGTTGGAGCAAAAACAGGATTTTCCAGTGTAGTAGTTGGAGGATTATTCTTAGTATCATTATTCTTCTCACCATTACTTACAGTAATAACTTCAGCAGTTACAGCTCCAGCACTTATTATAGTTGGATCATTAATGTGTTCATCACTTAAGGAAATAGAATGGGAAAGATCAGAAATAGCTATTCCATCATTCTTAACTATTTTATTAATGCCATTAACATATAGCATTGGTGAAGGAATTGCTTGCGGATTTTTAACATATGTTATTTTGATGATATTTAAAGGAAAAACTAAAAAAGTTCATCCAGTAATGTATGTATTAGCACTATTATTTGTAATATATTTTGCTATAAGATAGAGTTTTGTTTATAAAAATTGAGCTTAAATTATCAATAACAGAGATAGTTTAAGCTCAATTTATTTTTGATTATTAAAATATATATTAAGAGTTTTATACATAAGAGAAATACTTTACAATAATAATTTGAATCTGTATAATTAATCTGTAATTTGCAAAAAATGATAATAGTAATTGCGCTGAAGAGGAGCAGTAAATAGAAGTTTAATTTAAAGCGATTTAGGAATGGTGTGAGCCTAAAATTTAAAATTATTGAAGGAAACCTTGGAGCAATAAAATTAAATAAGTATTTGAGTGGGTTAATTTTTATTAACCAATTTAGGTGGTAACGCGGAAGTAAGTCTTTCGTCCTATATTTTAATGGGATGAAAGACTTTTTTATATTTTAACAAAAAAAAGATAAGGAGAATAACATTATGTCATTTGAAAAATTAGCTGAAATAATATTTCCTAATGTTGAACATGATAGAGAATATTATATAGCAAAATACCCAAAGAGAAACTTAAAAGAAGGTGCTAGAGTAACTAGATATGCACCATCACCAACAGGATTCCAACATATAGGAGGAGTTTTTGCTGCATTAATTAATGAAAGATTAGCAAGTCAAAGTGAAGGTGTTTTCTATTTAAGAATAGAAGATACAGATCAAAAAAGAGAAGTTGAAGGTGCCATTGAAGATACAATTACAACTATGCACAATTTTGGAATGGACTTCAGTGAAGGAATGACTGGCCAAGAAACTTCAAAAGGTGAATATGGTCCATACAGACAAAGTGAAAGAGCTGAAATATATAGAACTTTTGCTAAAGATTTATTATTAAAAGGTTTAGCATATCCAGATTTTTGTACTCCAGAAGAATTAGCTGCTTTAAGAGAAGAGCAAATAGCTAATAAAATAACTCCAGGATACTATGGAGAATATGCTAAATACAGAAATATAACTGAAGAAGAAGCTATTGAAAGAATAAACAATGGTGAAAGTTATATATTAAGATTAAAATCACCAGGAAATATTGAAAATAGAGTAGAATTTCATGATTTAATTAAAGGTGATATATCATTCCCTGAAAACAATCAAGATGTTGTTCTTATAAAAGGTGATGGACTTCCAACATATCACTTTGCACAT
The DNA here is from genome assembly GCF_014287815.1 of Clostridium lentum. GTDB lineage: Bacteria > Bacillota > Clostridia > Clostridiales > Clostridiaceae > Clostridium > Clostridium lentum. The sequence continues at coordinate 66,185 of NZ_JACOOQ010000008.1, read as the reverse complement.
GCTATAGATGATTATTTAATGAGAACTACAGATGTAATAAGAGGAGAAGAGTGGTTATCATCACTTCCAATACATGTTCAATTATTTGAAGTATTAGGATTTGAAAGACCAAACTATGCTCATATTCCAACAATAATGAAACAAGAAGGTGGATCTAAGAGAAAACTTTCTAAGAGAAAAGATGCTGAAGCAGCTGTTTCTTACTACAATGAAGTTGGATATCCAGTAGTATGTGTTATTGAATACTTATTAAACATAGTTAATTCAAGTTATGAAGAATGGAGAGCTGAAAATCCATGTGCTGATTACCATGAGTTTGTTGTTCATTTAGATAAAATGAGTAAGAGTGGAGCATTATTTGATTTAGTTAAATTAAATGACGTTTCTAAAGATGTTATAGCTAGAATGTCAGCAGATAAAGTATATGAACAATATACTGCATGGGCTAAACAATATGATGAAGAAATGTATAACTTAGTAACTTCAAATGAAGCTATGGCAAGAGAAATATTTAATATAGATAAAGAAGGTCCAAAACCAAGAAAAGACTTTGCAAAGTGGGATGAAGTTAAAGATAAGATATTCTACTTCTTTGATGAATTATTCTACAAGGAAACTGTAGAGCAAGTAGAATTACCAAAGACTTTATCATTAGAAAATGCTAAGGCTATAATTGAAGAATATGCTAAAAAATTTACATTTAATGTTGGAAGCCAAGAAGAATGGTTTGAAGAATTAAAAGTAATAGGAGCTGAGCTTGGATACTGTGCTAATAGAAAAGAATATAAAGCAAACCCAGAAAATTATAAAGGAATGATTTCTGATGTTGCTGGTGCTGTAAGAACTGCTTTAGCACATAGAACAAATACTCCAGACCTTTATACTATAATGCAAATTATGGGTGAAGAAAAAGTTAGAGAAAGATTCAACAAGTTTTTAAATTTATAATTAATAAAGGTTTGTTCCAAACTTAATCTTTAATCACTCATATTTCATAAGTATCTAATTAATTACTGTTCTTCATAATAAAATCAGGTATAGAGTTTGTCTAAAAAGCACACAATAGTAATGACTTAAGGATAGGATGTTGCTTTAGTCGATAGTCCTAAGAGTCTTAACAACTGAATAGAAAATTTAATGAGCAATGCTATAACTAGAGTTTTTGGACTGGCTATAGTATTGCAAAAATAAAAGATAGTTTATAGGAGGGCAAAAGTATGAGCAAATCTAAAAAATGTCACTGTAATCATGAACTGTCATCAACATCAGTGGAGGGCCATGGTTGCGGATGCGGCCAAAAGGCAAAAAAGAGTGCGACAAATAATCAATGGACAACTGCCAGCAGAGGAAGTTGTGTATGTGAATGTAACGAAGAGCATAAATAAGTAAAGAGACTTGGACAGAAAAATACCATTTTATAAGTGAGTTATATGAAGTTTTCAACCAATAAACTATTATTGGAAAGAAAAGCTTCATGTAGCTCATTTTTTAAATGAATAAAAATAGTAGAAAAACTAAAACTATATATAACTAAAAATTAGAAAGGAGAAGAATAAGAAAGATGACTAATGAAAAGAAAGGCATAAAGAAAAGTGCATTATTGAAGCTTAATAATATACGAGCAAATAATTGGGACATAGATTGTGATACAAATTTTTTAAATGATTATAGTGATGATTATGGTTTTTATGAAGATAGAATAAATATAGAAAATAAGTGGAGATAATTCTCCACTTATTTATTAAGTTTAAAAGAAGATTTTAAAGATACTATTCTATTGAAAACTAACTTTTCAGCTGTAGTATATTTAGGATCAACATTAAAGAAACCGTTTCTTACCATTTGGAACTTATCTTGAGGTTTAGCATTCTTAATAGCTGTTGGCTCAATAAATCCGTCTAATATTTCTATTGAATGAGGATTTATTTGTTCTAAGAAGTGTTTTCCTTCATTTTCTTCTGCAGCATCTAAGATTAATGGTTCATATAATCTAAATTCAGCAGGAACAGCGTTTTTAGCATCTACCCAGTGGATAGTTCCTTTTACTTTTCTGCCTGTAAATCCTGAACCACTCTTAGTTTCTGGATCGTAAGTACAATGAACTTCAATTACATTACCATTTTCATCTTTGATTACATCAGTACATTTAACAAAATATGCACCAATTAATCTAACTTCATTTCCTGGGAATAATCTAAAGTATTTTTTTATTGGAACTTCCATAAAATCTTCTTGTTCAATGTATAATTCTCTTGAGAAAGGAACTAATCTTTTACCAAAAGATTCATCTTTTGCATTATTGCTTACTTCTAGCATTTCAGTTTGTCCTTCAGGATAGTTAGTGATAACTAATTTTAAAGGATTTAGGATAGCCATAGCATTTGGTGCTTTCATTTGTAAGTCTTCTCTTACAAAGTAATCAAGCATTTGAGAATCAACTGTTGAGTTTGCTTTAGCAACACCTATAGCTGAGCAGAAGTTTCTTAAAGCTTCAGGAGTACATCCTCTTCTTCTAAGACCAGAAATAGTAGGCATTCTTGGATCATCCCAGCCATCAACAACACCTTCATCTACTAATTGCTTAAGCTTTCTCTTACTCATAACTGTGTTGGTCATGTTTAATCTAGCAAATTCAATTTGTCTAGGAACACATTCCATTTCACATTCTCTTACAACCCAGTCATAAAGAGGTCTATGATCTTCAAATTCTAACGTACAAATAGAGTGAGTAATTCCTTCTATAGCATCTTCTAATGGATGAGCAAAGTCATACATTGGGTAGATACACCATTTGTCTCCTGTATTATGGTGAGTTGCATGTGCAATTCTATAGATTATTGGATCTCTCATATTAAGGTTTGGAGAAGCCATATCTATTTTAGCTCTAAGAACTTTTTCTCCATCTTTGAATTCACCATTTTTCATTCTTTCGAATAAATCTAGGTTTTCTTCAATGGATCTATTTCTATATGGGCTTTCTTTACCAGGTTCAGTTAATGATCCTCTATATGCTTTTGCTTCTTCTGGAGTAAGATCACATACATAAGCTAATCCTTTCTTAATTAAAAGAACAGCTTTTTCATACATAGTATCAAAGTAATCAGATGCAAAGAATAAAGCATCCCAATTTCCACCTAACCATTTAACATCTTCTTTAATAGATTCAACATATTCTGTATCTTCCTTTACAGGGTTAGTATCATCAAATCTTAAATGTGTTTTACCATGGAATTCTTCAGCTAAACCAAAGTTTAATAATATAGATTTTGCATGACCTATATGTAAATAACCATTTGGCTCTGGTGGGAAACGAGTGATTATCTCATTATGTTTTCCACTCTCTAAGTCATTAATGATTATATTTCTTATAAAATTAGAAGAATTAATTTCATTTGACATTGTTTTACCTCGCTCAAAGTTTATTTATTAATTAAGTAAAAATATATAAATTTACCCTATTAACATAGTTTACTATTAATAATAATTTTAATCTAATATACAGAAAAAATAAAGAAAAACATTAAAAGACTGATTTATGTATAAATAAAGAAAGAAATTGTAAAAATAAATAGGTGGAATTTAGTAATGAATAGGAGTGATTTTATGCCAAATTTAATGTGTAATGTTACTACTTGTGGTCATAATAAGAATAGTCTTTGTTGTAAAGATGGTATACAAGTAGGTGGAAGTCAAGCTTTTGTAAGTGAAACTACATGTTGTGAAAGCTTTATTGAAAAAACAAAGGAATTTTTAAATAGTGCAGAAGAACCAAAGGCTGCTATGCCAGTTAATTGTGAAGCTGTAAATTGTGTATACAATGAGCTAGGAATGTGCGGAGCAGAGTCAATAAGTATAGCTGGAGGCCCAGTTTCATCTGTTTCTAAGACAGAGTGCAACACCTTTGTTCCAAAATTCTAAATTATTTTAGAAGTTAATGCTACGCTAATTAAACACTTCGTTGACTAAGTAGGTTTATAGCTAATATAAAACCTAGTTAAATTCTAAATGAATTATTAGTAGTTGAATTAGCGTAGCTATATTCATGGTTTAATTGATATAATTATATATTTAGGGATATTGAGTACGAATATTTGACTAATAGTTTTGGAAGGGTAGGACAAGCACTAACTGGATTGCTTATAGAGAAAAGGATATGGTAATTATTGAATGTAATTTTATTTGCATAAAATGAGAGGGTAAATATGGAAAAAAAGTTAGTAAGAAAAGAAATATTAAATATGAGAAATAATATGAGTAATGAAAAAAGAATCTTAAAGGATAAGCTTATATATAATCTTTTTATAAATAGTGATTTATACAAAAAAGCTAAAGATATATTTATATATGTAAGTTTTGGTTCTGAAGTAAATACTCATGAAATTATTAAGAAAGCAATAATTGATAAGAAAAATATATATGTACCTAAAATAGATATGAAGAAAAAAGAAATGATAGCTGTAAAAATCCACAGTATTACTGAATTAAGTGTGAACAACTATGGAATATTAGAGCCTATAAATGTGGATAAAGATAAAATAGCCAATGATTTTGATATAATTGTAATGCCAGGAGTGGCGTTTGATAAAAATGGAAATAGAATAGGTTATGGTGGTGGATACTACGATAAATATTTAGAAAAAAATATTTTTAAAGCAAAAAAGGTAGCTTTAGCTTATGAAGAGCAGATTTTGGAAAGGATAGAAAGTGATTTTCATGATATAAAAGTTGATTTTATAATAAATACAAAAAAAATTATAAAAAAATATTGTGAATAAATTCTATATATGTATAATTGAGTAAGTTTCAATTGATAAAACTTTCGATTTATTTTTTTAACAAAAATGAGCTGTGCACTAATTATTTAGTGCAATAGCCCCTTTTTTTATTCTATAAGAAGAAAGTATTATAAATTATTATGGTGAAATAATAAAATAAGAAAATGCTGGAGGTAAAGAAATGAAGTATGAAGTAATATTATTTGATGCAGATGAGACTTTGTTTGACTTTAAAAAGTCAGAGAGAGAAGCTTTTAGAAAAGCAATGATTGATATTGGAATAGAATATGATGAAAATTATCATTTTAAAATATATCATGAAATTAATAAAAAGATTTGGCGAGAATTTGAAGAGGGACTTATAACTCAGGAAAAGCTTAAGGTAGAAAGATTTAGAAGATTAGCAGATAAATTATCAATTAAATTAGATGAATATAAGTTAGCAGAGTTATATATGAATCATTTATCAGAAGCTTCCTTTTTATATGATGAAAGTATAAAACTATTGGAAGAACTGAAGGACAAGTATAAGTTAATAATTATTACTAATGGACTTACTAAGGTGCAAGATAAGAGAATAAGAAAATCTAAAATAGCAAAATACTTTAAGGATATAATAATTTCTGAAGAAGTTGCTATATCGAAGCCAAATGCAGAAATATTTCATCATGCTCTTGATAAAATAAATTATCATGATAAGAAAAAAGTATTAATGGTGGGGGATAGCCTTACTTCAGATATACAAGGTGGTATAAATGCAGGAATTGATACATGTTGGTATAATCCAAATGAATATATTAATAACACAAATATTAAGCCTACATATGAAATTAAATCATTATTTCAGCTTAGAGAATTATTAAAATAAAACCTAAAGGATGAGATACAGATATATTGAATCTCATCCTTTATATAATTTAAAGTTATTGAAACTCTACTTTTGTTGCATTAAATGTATTATTAAGTTTAAAATTAACGTTCTTTTTTAGCTATTTCATCAGATATTCTAGCAACAATAGTATTTAAAGCTATTGGACCTTCTTCTCCATTCTTTCTGCTTCTTACAGCAACTTCGTTGTTAGCTTCCTCTTTTTCACCTACAACGAAGATGTAAGGAACTCTTTCAAGTCTAGCTTCTCTAATTTTATAACCAATTTTTTCAGTTCTGTAGTCAGCTTCAACTCTGATTCCATTGTTTCTTAATTCACTTACAACTTTAGCAGTGTAGTCATTGTACTTATCTGATAAAGGTAATACCTTAACTTGAACTGGAGCTAACCAAGTTGGGAACGCACCAGCATATTTTTCTATAAGCATAGCAATAGTTCTTTCATAGCAGCCAATTGATGATCTATGAATAACGAATGGTGTTTTCTTGTTACCATCTTTATCAATGTAAGACATTCCTAATCTTTCACCTAAAGCAAAGTCAATTTGAACTGTGATGATAGTATCTTCTTTACCGTGAACGTTCTTGAATTGGATATCAAGCTTTGGTCCATAGAATGCAGCTTCACCTTCAGCTTCAACATAATCTATATTTAAGTGATCTAATATAGTTCTCATTTGGTTTTGAGTAGCTTCCCAAGCTTCTGGGTTATTGATGTACTTTTCAGTGTTGCTTGGGTCCCATTTAGAGAATCTGTAAGATATATCTCCATCAATTCCTAAAGTACTCATAACATAGTTAATTAAATCAATAACTTCTTTAAATTCTGATTCTAATTGCTCAGGAGTACAGATTATATGTCCTTCAGATAATGTAAATTGTCTTACTCTTATAAGACCATGCATTTCTCCTGAAGCTTCTTTTCTAAATAGAGTAGAAGTTTCAGCATATCTGATTGGAAGGTCTCTGTAGCTGTGTTGTTCTGCATTGTATACTGTAAATTGGAATGGACAAGTCATTGGTCTTAATGCCATAACTTCAGTATCTTGTATTTCGTCACCTAAAACAAACATTCCATCTTTATAGTGATCCCAGTGTCCTGAAGCTTTAAATAAATCATTTTTAGACATGAAAGGAGTCTTAGTTAAAACATAGCCTCTTCTTTCTTCTTCATCTTCAATCCATCTTTGAAGAGTTTGGAATATCTTAGCTCCCTTAGGCATGAATAGTGGTAAACCTTGACCAACCTTTTCGTCAGTTGTGAAGATTCCAAGTTCTCTACCTAATTTGTTATGATCTCTTTTTTTAGCTTCTTCTAATGCTTCTAAGTGAGCATCTAAATCAGCTTTCTTTAAGAATGCAGTACCGTAAATTCTAGAAAGCATCTTATTCTTTTCGTCACCTTTCCAGTAAGCACCAGCACTTCTAAGTAATTTAATAGCTTTTATATTCTTTAATGACATTACGTGAGGACCAGCACAAAGATCTGTAAAATCACCTATTTTGTAGAATGATATTATTTCATCTTCAGCTAAGTCGTTGATTAATTCAACTTTGTAAGGCTCATCCTTCATAAGTTCTAAAGCTTCGTTTCTTGGAAGTTCAAATCTTTCTATAGCAGGATTTTCCTTGATTATTTTTCTCATTTCATCTTCTATTTTAACTAAGTCTTCAGCTGAAAAAGCTTTTTCAGTATCGAAGTCATAATAGAATCCATTTTCAATTGATGGTCCAATAGCTATTTTAGCTTCTGGGAATAATCTCTTAACAGCAGCAGCTAATACGTGAGAAACACTGTGTCTTACAGCATCTTTTCCTTCCTTGCTATCAAATGTGCAAATTTCAAGAGTACAGTCTTCATTTAAAATAGTTCTTAAATCTTTAACCTCTCCATTTACTTTTCCACATTGTGCATTTCTAGCTAAACCTTCACTGATTGATTTAGCAACATCTAAGATTGATGAACCTTTAGCAGCTTCTCTAACTGATCCATCTTTTAAAGTTATTTTAATCATCTTTTTTCGTCCTTTCATTATGTATTTTTTAAAATAAAAAAAGCTCATCGTCTCTTTTCGTATAGAAAAGGGACGAGAGCATATATATATTCCCGTGGTTCCACCCTTAATTGCCTAAAATAATAGGCCACTTAAGAATCATCGTAACGTGATGACAAACGGACTGGATTAGAGTCACTCCGAGTTAGTTTTCAACTAATTTCATTTAAATCTGCTTCCAGCTATTGCAGATTATCTCTGGAAATATACCTTTAGTTTACTCTTCTCATCATAGTATTTTTATATTTAAGATTATTATATGTAGCAAATTAAATTATGTCAATATTGAAAATTTGTTAAAATAAATATTGCATTAATTTACAAAAAATAGTAAAATGAAAATATCAAGCAGGTGTGGCGGAATTGGCAGACGCACTAGACTTAGGATCTAGCGCCAATCGGTGTAAGGGTTCGACTCCCTTCACCTGCACCATTTAAGCGGTAATGACTCAATTGGCAGAGTGTCACCTTCCCAAGGTGGACGTTGCGGGTTCGAGTCCCGTTTACCGCTCCATTTTTATAATTGAAAATTGATAATTTGGAATTGAATTCATAAGTGAGTTAATTTTTATTGCATAAATAATAAAAAAGTATTGGCAAAAATTAATGGATTGTAATAAAATAAACTATGTAAGAATAAAAGATATATGTATATATAATAAATTTGCGTAGTAGGAATGCGTAAGCCTAGAAATAGGTTTACGCATTTTTTTTTTGAAAAAATACTAAAAAAATAAGTAAACAAATGATATAATGAAAATGTATACAAAGGTGTTTAAGAGGAGGAATTTATAAATGATAAATGAAGCAACATTAAAATGGCTTAATGATCCAGAGGTTTTTAGAGTTAATAGAATAGATGCTCATTCAGATCATCTTTTCTATGAAAAAAAAGAAGACTTAAAATTAGGATATAGCATGCCATTAAGACAAAGTTTAAACGGAAAATGGAAATTTAGTTATGCAGTAAATCCTCATGAAAGAATTGCTGATTTTTATAAAGAGGATTTTAATTGTGATAATTTTGATGAAATAAATGTACCAGGGCATATTCAAATGCAAGGTTATGATAAGTGTCAATATATTAATACAATGTATCCATGGGATGGACAAGAATTCTTACGTCCTCCATTTGTTTCAGAAGAGTATAATCCAGTAGGAAGTTATGTGAAGAATTTTGAAATAAAGGAAGAATTAAAGGGTAAAAGAACTTTTATTTCATTCCAAGGTGTAGAAACAGCATTTTATCTTTGGTTAAATGGTAAATTTGTAGGATATAGTGAGGATACATTTACGCCATCAGAATTTGATATTACGGATTTCTTAAAGAGCGGAGAAAATAAGCTAGCGGTGGAAGTATATAAAAGAAGTAGTGCTAGTTGGTTAGAGGATCAAGATTTCTGGAGATTTTCAGGAATATTTAGAGATGTATATATTTATGCAGTACCGAAAACTCATGTAAAGGATATGTTTGTTAAGGCAAATTTAGATAGAAATTATAGTGATGGAATCTTAAGTGTAGCTCTTAAATTAGAAGGCTATGAAGAATGTACTGTAGAAGTAGCTCTTAAAGATAGGCTTGGAGAAATAGTATATAGCAGTGGAAAGGAAGACTTTAATAAAGAAATTTATTTTGATGCAATTATTGAAAACGTATATAAATGGAGTGCAGAAGATCCATATTTATATACATTATATGTAGAAGTAAGAGATAGAGATGATAAGTTAATTGAAATAATACCTCAAAGAATTGGATTCCGTAAATTTGAATTAGTGGATAAAGTCATGAAGCTAAATGGTAAGAGAATTGTTTTCAGAGGTGTAAATAGACACGAATTTAATTATCAAAGAGGTCGTGCTATTACTAAAGAAGACATGCTATGGGATATAAAATTTATGAAACAACATAATATTAATGCTGTAAGAACATCTCATTATCCTAATCAAAGTTTATGGTATGATCTTTGTGATGAGTATGGAGTTTATTTAATTGATGAAGCAAACCTTGAAAGTCATGGTTCATGGCAAAAGATGGGAGTTTGTGATCCAGAGTGGAATATTCCAGGGAGCTTGCCAGAATGGAAAGAAGTTGTTATAGATAGAGCTGCATCTATGCTGCAAAGAGATAAAAATCACCCATCTATATTAATATGGTCATGTGGTAATGAATCATATGCTGGAGAAAATATTTTGAAAATGACTGAGTATTTTCATGAAAATGATGATACAAGAATAGTTCATTATGAAGGCGTATTTTGGAATAGAGATTTTAATGAAATAAGTGATATGGAAAGCAGAATGTATGCAAAACCTTTAGATATTGAAGAATACTTAAATAATAATCCACAAAAACCATATATAAGCTGTGAATATATGCATGCCATGGGCAATTCATGTGGAGGAATGCACTTATATACAGAACTTGAAGAAAAGTATGAAATGTATCAAGGCGGATTTATTTGGGATTATATAGATCAATCTGTGGAAAAAGTTAATGAAGATGGGGAAAAAATCTTTGCTTATGGAGGATATTTTGATGATAGAGCTACAGATTATTGTTTCTGTACCAATGGAATAGTATATGCTGATAGAAAGGCATCACCAAAGGCACAAGAAGTAAAATATCTTTATGCTAATGTAAAGCTTGTAGCTGATAGCAAAGGAGTAAGTATTAAAAATGATAATTTATTTATATCTACAGATGCATATGATTTTGTATGTTATGTAGAACATGAAGGAATTAAAATTTTTGAGACAACTATCAAACCTTCTGTAAAAGCAGGAGAAGAGTTATATGTGCCAATTGATTATCCTCAATTTAAAGAAGAAGGAAATTACACTTATAATATATCTATGAGATTATCAGAAGATACATTATGGGCAGAAAAAGGCTTTGAAGTTACTTTCGGACAAGCCGTAAAGGAAATAGCAAGAGAAAATAATAAAGAAGATCTTTTGAAGAATTATAAAATCCAAGTGGTTCATGGTGATGTAAATATAGGTATTAAAGGTGAAGGATTCACAGCTATGTTCTCTAAGCAAGAAGGGGGAATAATCTCTCTTTGTTATGATGGGATTGAATATATCACTAGAGTTCCTAAGACTTCTTTCTGGAGAGCAACAACTGATAATGATAGAGGAAATAGACATGATTTCAGATGTGCTACATGGCTTACAGCAGGAATGATGCAAAGACCTAGTAGTTTCCATTTAAAAGAAGAAGAGTATAAGATTATCTTAACTTATACTTATGATGTTCCAACTGTTGTGCCTACAAAGAATATCATTGAATATACAGTCACTGGTGATGGAACTATTAGAATTCAAGGAACTTACCATGGAGTAAATGGTCTTCCAGAGCTACCGGTTTACGGAATGGATTTTAAATTAAAGAAGGATTTAAATAGATTTGAATACTTTGGTTTTGGACCAGAAGAAAACTATATAGACCGTAATAAAGGAGCTAGATTAGGCTTATTTACAAGTAATGCAGTAGAAAATATGTCTAATTATCTTGTTCCACAAGAGTGTGGAAATAGAACTAATACTAGATTTGTAAAGGTGGTTAATAAGGAAAATAAGGGATTATGCTTTAGTTATGAAAAAGAACCTTTTGAATTTAGCGTACTTCCTTACAGTGCATATGAGTTGGAGAATGCTCTTCATAAAGAAGAACTTCCAAGAGTTAATTATACTTGGGTGCGTATATTAGCAAAACAAATGGGTGTTGGAGGCGATGATAGTTGGGGTGCACCAGTTCATAGCAGATATTTAATACCATCAAATAAGGATATTAGTTTTACAGTAAATATTTCAAGAGCATAAATATTAATGTATATGGATGCTATAAAAAGAGGAAGTTTGAAAACTTCCTCTTTTTATAGATATATTATATAATAGCATTTTAAATAAAGTCTAATTCTAACAAGTCCAAGGCTAATTCATCTAAGGCTTCGTAGTTATATAATCTACAGCCCATTAGTTTCCAAATTATATCATCCTTTTTAAAGCCTTCCTTATATAGTTTTAAGTCCTTTAATAATCGTTTAAGAGCTCCATTATGGACTCCTAGTATAATTGACAATTCTTTAGGCCAGTAGTACTTTTTTGGTAAGATTTCGTATAGTTTTTGTTGTAATTCGAGCTTGTATTGCAAATCAATCATTTTGTTTTGATGAGGACCGCATTTTCCACGATGATGAAGAGCACAAAGATACTTATAGTTGAGCTCTATATCAAACCCACCCTCACTTCTATAAACAATATGATGCACATCAGCTTTTTCTCCACAAATACTACACTTATACAAACTGTTGCCCCCTTTATCTATATAAATTAATTATATTACGAAACATAATAACATTCAATTCAGAAATTAATTAGGATTTTTATAAGATTTTTACATTTAATTAAAAAACGGTTATAATTATAGTAGAAGTGGTAAATATAGTTTATAGTATATTATATTAATTTTTGAAAGAAAGGTGATAGATATGAAGAATAAATACGATTCTTTTAAGTATTGGGAAAGCCTTATAAGTGAAAATAAAACTATTAGAGGGCATATGTTCATGGATGAACTTCCAACAGAAAAAAGCCTATATATACACACGTTAATTTTTTCAAAATTTAATGGATTAAAAAATATATGGAGTTATTTTCCAGATGAGATGGCTCTTCTTGGATATATACAATATTCATTTTTACAAGAAGCTTTTTATATATGGATAAATGGTAGAAAAGATGTGGTTTCCTATATTCCTATAAAGCCTGTGGAAGAAATAATTAAAGATGGAGAAAGAAGAGATAGGATTACTAGAGAAGAAGCTATTGAAATGAAAAAACAAGTAGATAGAGTTAAGAAGTTATGGTCATTACCTAGAAATAAGATATTATTAGAGCTTAAGAAATTTGTTAGAGATTTTAATAAAGCATGGTATGGTGATAGCACAGAATTTTTATATTTAAAGATATTTAATACACCAGAAGAGCTTTGTGAGTTTGTAATAAACTCTAGTTATATGAGTAGTTCTGTAGAGGAGTTTGAGCGAAATACTAGCAAGAATATAGAAGACTGGAGAATAATTTGTAGTACAGCAGATAAAGATAAGATAACGGGAGAAGCTTTCAAAAAAATTCTATTGAAATATTTAACAGAAGTTATATAGTATTGTTGACAGTAAAATTCCAAAGTGCTATAATTTTATTGTAAACGATAAGCGCTATTAGCTCAGTTGGTAGAGCACCTGACTCTTAATCAGGGTGTCCCCGGTTCGAACCCGTGATGGCGCACCATAAAAACGTTGTGATTAAATTTCACAACGTTTTTATTTTTAATATAAATAATAAAATAATTAAGTGGACGAACAAATGAATAAGGTAAGCATAAGTGCATTACTACCATTATTGATATTTTTAATATCTTATATAGGATTATCGATAATAGCTGGGGATATGTATGGTGTATAAGTTATAATATTATTACAATAGGAAAAGAGCAGCTAAATAATCTAGCTACTCTTTTTTGTAAGTAGGCAGATACTTTGAGAAGAAATTCCTTTACCTTCACCGGTAAAGCCTAAACCTTCTTCAGTTGTTGCCTTTACATTAATTTGACCAATATCTATGTTTAAAGCTTCTGATATATTTTTTCGCATATTTTCTATATGTGGAGCCATCTTTGGCTTTTGTGCAATTATAGTAGAATCTATATTTTCGATAAGCCAATCATTTTCTTTTAATAATGAGCCTACATGTTTTAATAGTTCAATACTTGAAATTCCCTTATATCTATCATCACTATCAGGAAAGTGTTTTCCTATATCACCTAAAGCAGCAGCACCTAATAAAGAATCCATGATAGCATGAAGCAATACATCTGCATCTGAATGACCTAATAATCCAAGGGAATAAGGTATTTTAACTCCACCTAAAATAAGATCTCTATTTTCAACTAATTTATGGACATCATATCCCATTCCTATTCTCATTTTATCACCTCGTATAAATTATAAAACAAATATATTAATTTATAAATAGTAATGGGACTTTAATTAATAATTTGATGTTTTTCTTTTGGTAGTATTATTTAAACGTTTACTACTCTTATTATACTTAGGTAATGGTAAAATTTTAACTAATGAGAATATTATTTTATATAAAATCATTAGAGTTTTTGATTTAATTTTTTTCTTTGTAAAAGTGAAATCAACATATATAACATTTTTTTTACCTCTTTTCATAAAACCACACCCCTCTATATTATTATCTTATGATAAGTAATCATTTTTAAAACCCTTTATGATATAATATATGTAATAAAATTTATATATGTAACAAAATATAAACAGGTAATGGGAGGTCTATATGGATAAGTTTAGAAGAATAATAGGTATCTTACTAATCATTATTGGTGTGGTAATAATTGGTGATGTTGTCTATAAGAAAATTATAACACTTAACAAACAAAAAGAAATAGTAAAATTGTTTGAAAATGGTTTTTCTGAGGGTACTTCTACAGGAGAATCTAGTGAATCTAGTGAATCTAGTGAATCAGTAAATTTAGATGTGGTAAATGGATATAAGCCAATAGCAATGGTTGAAATACCAAGTATTAATTTATCACAAGCATTAGTAGAAGGAATTAGTGATGATGTATTAAAATATTTTTTAGGACATTTTCCAGATTCGGCAGCGCCTGGACAAGTAGGTAATTTTGCTATTGCAGGACATAGGGTATCTGATTATACAGATGCATTTATAAATTTATATAAAGTTTCAGCAGGGGATAAAATTATAGTTAAAACACACGATAAAAAATATACGTATGTAATAGAAGAAAACTATATTGTAAATCCAGATCAAATAGAAGTTTTAGATGCTACAGAAAATGCCACTATCACATTAATTACATGTACAGTGGGAGCAAAGCAAAGAGTTATTGTGAAGGGAACATTACAATCAACAGAAGACTTATAAAAGGTGGAAAAAATGAGTGAATATAAAAAGGGCAAATATAGCTTTTCTTTAGCTCCAGCTTTAGTATTAGTTGGCAAGGAAATAGTTGAAGAAAGAAAGAATCAGGTAGAAAAGTTTATTAGAGAATTAGAGGATTATGACGTAATATTAAGAGATCTGGCAGAGGAAGAAGTTAGCTTTGATTTGAGAAATGATCTTTTAAATATAGCAATGTATATTTCTGAAACTGCAGAAATATACAATGAGTTTTATGAAAAAAAAGAACTTCCCATTAACAAAATAAGTAAAGGTGTTCTTAAGTCAAGACAATTTTTACAAAAATGGCGCGATTATATAATAGTATATTCTTTAATATTAGGGGATTATAATTATAAATATATTGCAGATTATTTAAAGATAATTCAAAAGAAAGAAGATGTTGAAGAGAAAATAGATAATAATGTAATAAGCTTTAATAATATAGATAATTTTAATTCTAAAGATAAAGAGGATGAAAATGATGAATATTCTAATGAAGAGTCAGAAGAGCCATCATTGTTAGAAGATAATTCAGAAAAGGTAAAAGGTGTTATTTTATATAAAAGAAAAGAAAAGGCAATTATCCTTACATCTAGTGGAGAATTCATTAAATCAAAAATAGATAACGAAAATATAGGTGAGGAAGTAAGCGTAAATATAAAAAAGAAGTTTAAAAATATAAAGTTTTATATAGTTATCTTAATATTATTTACAATATGTGGATTATCTATAGGGACATATAAATATTTTAAGGGAGTGACCACTATCATATTTGAAGCTGATGAGCAGATAACATTAGAAGTCAATGTTTTTAACAGGGTAGTTAGAAGTAAATCTAATGTAAGCAATGTAAGAAGCATATTAGAAAAAGTAGAAGTGCAGGATAGAGATGTGGATACTGCTATTTATAAGTTAATAAAGTATTGTAATGAAGAGGAACAGATAAGCAAAGGACAGGTATTGATTACTGTAACAGGAAATGCCATTAAACATGGAGTTTTAAGTGATACAAGCCAGTATATCTCAGAAGAAGGAATTAATGTGAAGTTTAATAATGCAGGGTATGAGTCAAACTTAAAATAATAGCAACTAATGATGATTTTACAATTAAACTAAAGGAAGGTTCATATGAAATCAAATAAAAAGAAAGATCCAATAATAGTACATAATGATAGAGGAGAGAGCATAAGGCTTAATAAATATATAAGTGAATCAGGATTTTGCTCAAGAAGAGAAGCTGATAAGTTTATAGAAAGTGGCAAAGTTACTGTTGATGGAGTGAAAGCAGTTATGGGAACTAAGGTACAAAAGGGCCAAAAAGTAAAGGTAAATGGTAAGCTTATAAGCAAAGTTGAGGAAATGATTTATATAGTATTAAATAAGCCGGTAGGAATAACATGTACTACAGAGCATAAGGTACGCGGAAATATTGTTGATTTTGTTAATCATGAAAAAAGAATATTTCCTGTAGGTAGATTGGATAAGGACTCTGAAGGATTAATTATATTAACTAATGATGGGGATATAGTCAATAAAATATTAAGAGCTGGAAATAACCATGAAAAAGAATATATAGTTAAGGTAGATAAACCTATTAATGATGAGTTTGTTAAAAAGATGAGAAACGGTGTAAAAATATTAGGTCAAGTAACTAAAAAGTGCTATGTGAAAAAAGAAGGTCCTAATACATTTAGAATAATACTTACACAAGGCTTAAACAGACAAATAAGAAGAATGTGTGAAGTACTTGGATATAATGTTACTAAGCTTAAAAGAATTAGAATAATGAATATAAATCTTGGCGAACTTAAAAAAGGTCAATGGAGAGATCTTACAGTAAGAGAGCTTAAAGGTCTTAATAATCTTATTGTAGATTCAGGAAAAACTAAAGAAGTAGACGAAGAGTAAAAGGATTGAGCAGAAGCTCAGTCCTTTTATTTAGTAAGAACATTAAGAAAGTTAAGAATTAAGATAGTGTGTAAATAACTATAACTTTGAGCGAAACGTGTTATAAATTTTTAGCATACAGCAGAGAAGGAAAGATAGAAATTATTAATAAAGTTTAGTAATTACCAGAGACTTTCTAATATATGAATTTATCCACCGAAAATTATAAAATGTGGATAATTCTGTGGATAATTTTACTGATAAATATAAGTAAATTAAAGAAAGTTTTAAATAGTAAAATCATTGTTTATATATAAAAAATTGGAAGTTACGCACATAATCCACAGATGCTTGTGGATAAGTTGTGGTAAACTTGTTGATATATATGTTAATAATTATTTAGAGATTTGTAGATAATAATAAAAAAGATTAGAAAAGTATCGAAAGATAAGGGGTGAAAGTTACATGAAATGTCTAAAAAAGGCTATTTTACTGACTTGTGGAGTTTTATTTTTATTAACAAGTTATCCACAGGGGGTGTTGATAGATTGTGTATTAAATAATTATGCAGAAAAGTATAAAGTTGTGGATAAAAAGTATAAGAGTGAAAATGATTATCTTATTATTGATGTAATTATTCCAGCAATAGAAAACATTGATAGTAACCCTAATATAGATAAACTAAATAATAATATTATAAAGTGGACAGAAGATTGGATAAATGATGTGAAAAAGATTTCTGATGAATACTTTAAGGGATTAGTACCTCCACCAATCGGTCCATATCAACTTTATAGTCGATATAAGGTTACTAATAGTCAGAATATAACTAGCTTTTATATAGATTATTATCAGTTTACAGGAGGGGCTCATGGAATAACAACTAGGCTTTCGTATAATGTGGATAACATAACTGGTAAAGAACTTAAATTAAGCGATTTGTTTAAAGGTGGATATGAGTATAAGAATGTAATTAATTTAGAAATTGCTAATGCTATACAATTTGATAAGGATAAGTACTTTACTGGGAAGGATGGCTTTAAAGGTATTAGTGAAAAGCAAGGATTCTATGTAAGTTCAGGCAACGTTGTAATATACTTTAATGTTTATGAAATTGCACCTTATGTTACAGGAATTCCTGAATTTTATATACCATTTGAAAAATTTGATCAAAAAGAACTTAAATATGAATTACAACCATATAATATAAAAAATATATGAATAGAGTGTACTAATTTTAAGTTTTAATAAAAATTATTTATGAAAAATAAAAAATTATCTTATCCTATAATTAATGAACTATAGGAATAAGATAATTTTTTTATTTTTTAATTATTTTTTTTAGTAAATTTAAGCCCTGATAATATAGCTAATATTGCAACAAATAAACCTGTACATATAGCTATAAATTTAGGAATAAATGATTTCTTTGAATTTATAGTAGATGAAGATTCAATACTGGAAGGTATAACAGTATCATTAACAGATTTATCTATATTTGATGAAGTTGTAGCATTAGCTGAAGAGGTAATACTTTCAGGTGTATTTGTATCAACATCATTTTTAATTTCATTTATATTCTTATTGAGTTCATTAGTAGTATTAGTATTTATAGTATTATTTGCATATGTAATATTTGAACTTTTACTACTAGAAGTATTAATAACAGTAGATGTATATTTGTTATTAGAAGTATTAGAACTAATATTGTTATTTGTATTATCATTTCCATTAGTGTTGCTGCTACTATTATTACTATTGATATTGCTGTTAGTATTACTATTATTACTATTGATATTGTTGTTAGTATTACTATTATTACCGTTGTTGTTAGATTTTATGTATATTTCTTGAGATATAGAAGAGCCATCATCTAATCTAATGTTAATTTTATAATTATTAGAATTAGAACTTATATAAGATAAAGTTTCAATAGGAATAAATAGTTTATTATTTTCAATATACACACTATGTTTAGAATTTCTATAAGTATATCCAGTTCTTAAATAAGAATTATTATCTCTATAAATAACATCTAAAATTTTATTATTAATAGTAATAGAAGTAATTTTAGAACCTTCAGGAATTAAATTAGGAATTTCTATTTCTCCATTAGTATTTGCATTAACATTTATCATTGGTTTAGTAGTTATATTTGTAGAATTAATAACAATTAAATCTGAATATCCAGATAGAGTAACACCATTTGAAAAAGTAAATACAATTTGATGAGTATTTACATCTAGGTTTAATGATTTTAATACATCAGCAGATATAATTATTGAATTATCAGTTGTAGAGAATTTTGATGAATTTAAAATTTTATTACCTATTGTAATATTTTTAAGTTTAGTTCCATCAAAGTTAACATGAGTTATTTCAATTCCCATTGGATTAGATAAATCAAACTCAAAATTTTGAGTTATCATGTTTGGCTGTCTAATAGTATCATCAGTATATTCATCTTTATTCCCTGGATTAAGGATATCATTATCTACTATTTGAATTGCTGCAACACCTGAAACATATGTGCCGTTAGAGAATATAGCAGATGTATAATAAGTACTATTTTTTAAATATAAATCAAAAATAACTTCTTTAGGGATAGTTATGGAGTTTTCAGTTATTTTTAATTTATTTATATCTATTTTTCTTCCATATATATAAAATTCAGTTAAAGTTAATCCTTTAAAGTCTACATTTTTTATAACAACATCAGTAGCATTATCTCTATTGAATACTATAGTTTGTTTTTCTACTTCTGGTTGTATGATTTCAACTTTATCATCAGATGTTGGTGGTTTAGCAATACTATCATTTCCTGAGTTATTATCAGGATTAGGAGTTTCATTATTATTATTATTATTATTATTATTGTTATTATTGTTGTTGTTGTTGTTGTCAGGATTGCTGTTAGGTGGTGGAGTAATTGCTCCAATGTTTTCATTAACTTGTGGAGGCTTAACATTAGCAACATTATCAGAATCAGTTATAGTAATAGATACATAATTTGATATAATTGCTCCATTAGAGAAATGGAAAGCTAAATAGTAAGTACCATTTTTAAATCCTAAATCAAAAATAGCTTCTTTAGATATTACTATAGAATTATCAACAACTTTTACTTTGTTTACGTCCATTTTAGCGCCATACATATATATATCAGTTATAGTTAATCCATTTAAGTCTACATTTTGTATAACCAAATCTTTAGCATCATCTCTATTGAAAACAAAATTCTCTCTGTTTATTGTAGGAATATGAGTGTTTTCAGTATCTCCATTAGGTTTATTATTATCGCTACTACCTTGATCAGGATTAGTTTCAGTATCATTTTTATTATCATCTGGATTATTAGGTGTATCTGTATTATCATTATCATCAGGCTTTTGCTCTGGTTTATTTGTTATATCATCTTTACCACTTGAATCTTCTTCAGGTTTAGAAGAACCACTATCAGAATCAGTGTTAGGTGGTATAGATGGATCATTTATTATATTAATAAAGATATATCCTGATGCATAAGAGCCATCTGTAAAATTTATTGATGTATTATAAAGTCTATTAGGAGTAAATTTTAATGCTAATATTTCTTCTTTAGGGATAGTAATAGAATTTTGAGTTATTCTTAATTTACTTGGATCTATTCTTTTAGCATAAACCATTAACTCAGATACTGTTAAACCTGATAAATCTATATTATCGATAACTAAGTCAGTAGGATGAGCCATATTAAATGTAATAGTTTTTTTAGTCAATCCAGGGATTTTTTTTGCATTTATTGAATTTTTATAATTTTCATAAGAGAAAGTATCAATTGATTGAGCAGATACAACTTGTGCACCTATAGTGCAGCTAACTAATCCCCCAGATAAAAAAACAGCTAATAATTTGTTTTTATTTTTTTTACTCAGTGTATTACGAGCATTTTGTTTTTGCAATATTTCTTTTGTATTCATAAGTAGCTCCTTTATTTAATTTATTGATTAAAGTGATTTTTTCTTTAGTTAAAGCCAATAAGCATTATGAAATAAATATCGAATAAAGTTTAATATAACTTAAATAGGCATGGTAATATTCTATAAATATATAAGAATTTAATCTGTACTGTTAATTGTATTGATCAATAATATTTAATTTTTGCAATAACAGAGTAGTTCACATAAAAGAATGAAATGATATTATAATTTCACAATTGATAAAAAGACCTCATATAATGAAATATAGCATTACATGGAGTTGAAGTGTGTGATATACGCGCTAATTTTAGCAGGGGGAAAAGGCACTAGGTTATATCCTTTATCAAGAATGAATAAACCGAAGCAATTTTTAAAAGTTATAAATAACAAAAGTTTTTTAGAAAATACAGTTGAAAGAATTACTCCCTTAATTAATAAGGATAATATCTATGTGGTAACTAATACTGATTATTTAGATAAAATAAAAAAAGAGTTATCATATATTAATTCTGACAATATATTCACAGAACCTTCAAATAAGGAAACTGCTACATGCATTGGGTTATCAGCAGTGAAATTATTGAAAAAGGATAATAATGCAGTAATGGTGGTGTTACCTTCTGATCATCATATAAAGGGTGAAAAGGAGTATACAGACACTTTATTAGAGGCTATTGAATTGGCCAATAGACGTAGGGGAATAGTAACTATAGGAATTACACCTACAAGACCTGAAACAGGATATGGTTATATAGAAATGGGGGACAGGCTCCAGTCATCAGCTGGTGCTTACAAGATATCTAGATTTACAGAAAAACCTAATATTGAAGTAGCTAAGGATTTCTTGCTTAAAGAAACTTATCTTTGGAATTCAGGCATATTTGTTTTTAGAGCTGATGTTATTTTAAGAGAGATGGAAAAATATCTACCTAAGATATATAAATCATTGATGGAGATATATGTACACATAGGAGAAGATGATGAAGAAGAAGTCATTAAAGAACAATATAATTTAATTGATGGAATATCTATTGATTTTGGAATTATGCAAAAGACAAGAAAAGCATATGTCATTAAAGGCAATTTTTATTGGGATGATATCGGTACTTTTAATGCCTTAAGTAGATATTTAAATAAGTGTAGTGGAAATGAAATAAGTAAAAATGTATATGTACAGGAATGTGAAAATTGCTCTATCTTTGGTGATAAAAATTTAATCATAGGTTTTGGCGTCAAGGATTTAGTGATAGTTGATGCTGGTGATGTTATTTTGGTAATGGATAAAAACAAGGATCAAGAAATTAAACATCTATTAAATGATTTAAATGAAAATGTTGATTACGGAAGCTATATTTAGCTTCCGTTTTTTATGGTAATACAAAAGTTAAATTAACATAACATAAATTATAATATTATATTTTTACTTTTATTTTATGATAGAATTAATACTATAAAAAATGTAGTAGATAGGAGACAATTATAATGGCAAAGCTTACGTTACAAGAGTTAGAATCAACACTTTGGCAATGTGCTGATATTCTTAGAGGAGAATTAAGTGGTGCAGAGTACAAAGATTATATATTTGGAATGTTATTTTTAAAGAGATTAAATGATGAATTTGATGAAGAAAGAGAAGCTAGAAAAAAAGAGTTCCTAGAAGATGGTCTTGAAGAAGATGAAATAGAAGAACTTTTAGAAGATGCTAGTATTTATGAAACTTTCTTTGTTCCAGAACAAGCAAGATGGTCAAAGCTTAAAGATTTAACTTTAAATATAGGACCTGAATTAGATAAGGCATTTAAAGCAATAGAAGATGAGCCTAAAAATTCAGAACTTGTTAGTGTTTTAAGTACAACTAACTACAATGATAAAGAAAAGGTTCCAGATAAGAAATTATCTCAACTTTTAATATTATTTAATAGCATTAATTTAGCTAATTCAAATTTGGAATCAGAAGATATGCTTGGAGATGCTTATCAGTATTTAATTAAACAATTTGCAGACCAAGGTGGTAAGAAAGGTGGAGAATTCTATACTCCTACAGAAGTAGTTAAGATTCTTACTAATATCTTAAAGCCTCAAGAAGGGGATAGAATTTATGACCCAACTTGTGGTTCTGGTGGTATGCTTATTCAAAGTATAGAGTACGTTAAAAAGCATGGTGGAAATCCTAAGAATTTAAGTCTTTTTGGTCAAGAAATAAATCTTTCTACATGGGCAATATGTAAGATGAATATGTTATTCCATGGAGCTAAAGGAGCAGATATTCAAAAGGGTGATACTATAAGAGAACCTAAGCATACAGAAGGTGGAGCATTAAAGGTATTCGATAAGGTACTTGCTAATCCACCATTTTCTTTAAAGAACTGGGGAGTAGAAGAAGCAGAACATGATGCTTTCCATAGATTTAGTTATGGAATCCCACCAAAGTCTTATGGAGATTTAGCTTTTGTTGAGCATATGTTATCTAGTTTAAATATGAAAGGTAAGATGGCATCAGTTGTTCCACATGGAGTTTTATTTAGAGGTTCTGCTGAAGGTAAGATAAGAAAAGGCTTTATTAATGATGATTTAATAGAAGCTGTAATTGGAGTTCCATCAAATATTTTCTATGGAACAGGTATACCTGCTGCTATATTAGTTCTTAACAAGGCTAAGTCAGAAGAAAGAAAAGGTAAGATTTTATTTATTGATGGTAGCAATGATTTTGTTAAAGATGGAAATAAGAATAAGCTTAGAGATGAGGATATAGAAAAAATAGTATCCACATTTGATGCTTTTGAAGATGTGGAAAAGTATGCAACTGTTGTGGATATTGAAACTATTAAAGAAAATGATTGTAATTTAAATATAAGTAGATATGTTGATACTACTGAAGAAGAAGAGCAAGTTGATATCCAAAAGGTTTTAGGAGAAATTGCTGAGCTCGAAAAGAAAGAAGCTGAAACTAAAGAGAAGCTTAGCGGATATTTAAAAGAACTTGGATTTAATGTACTGTAAGGTGGTGATTTAGTGAAGAAGGTTAGAGATGGATATAAGATAACTGAATTAGGTGAGATACCAAGTGATTGGAATATAATGAAACTTAGTGAAGTTGCAGAAATAGTGATGGGTCAATCACCTGATTCATCAAGTTATAATGATACAGAAGATGGAGTGGCTTTCTTTCAAGGAAAAACTGAATTTGGAAGAATTAATCCAGTAGTAAAAAAATGGTGTAATAATCCAACTAAAATTTCTAAGCCATTAGATATTTTAATTTCTGTAAGGGCTCCAGTTGGAGATGTAAATATAAATAATATAGAGGCATGTATTGGTAGAGGATTAGGAGCAATTAGAGCAACAAGTAGTAGTAATTATAAATATCTTTATTATGCTATTCAAAAATATAATAATCAACTAAAAAAGGCATCTCAGGGAAGTACATTTGAAGCAATAAATAGTAATGATTTAAAGGGACTAAAATTACCTATACCACATATTGATGAACAAGAAAAAATAGCTTTAATTCTTTCAACTGTAGATGAGCAAATTGATAATGTTGACGCTCTTATTGAAAAAAATAAAGAATTAAAAAAGGGTTTAATGCAAACTTTATTTACTAAAGGAATTGGACATACAAAGTTTAAGAACACTGAGATTGGAGAAATTCCTGAGGAGTGGGATGTTAAAAAGATTGGAGATATATGTGAAGTTAAAGGTGGAAAAAGACTTCCTAAGGGATATCAATTAGAAGATGAAGATAATGCTTTCCCGTATATAAGAGTGGCTGATATGTATATGGGGGGGATAAGACAAGATGACATTAAATATGTACCTAAGGATATTGTTGATAAGATTAAAAATTATAAAATTTCAAAAGATGATTTATTTATATCAGTTGCAGGTACATTAGGTATAGTGGGGCAAGTTCCATATGAATTGGATGGAGCAAACTTAACGGAAAATGCAGATAAACTATGTAATATACAAATAAACAAGTTGTATTTGATGAAGGTATTACAATCTAATATTGTACAAAGTATAATTGAAGCAGAGCAAACTAAGAGTGCACAACCGAAGTTAGCTTTAACAAGAATAAAAGAGTTTTTAATTCCAGTTCCAAGTGATATAGAACAAGTAAAGATAGCATCAATATTAATGGAAGTCGATGAAAAGATAGGACAATATAAAAATAAGAAACAAAAGTTAGAAGAACTTAAAAAAGGTTTAATGCAACAATTATTAACAGGAATGATAAGAGTTACAGTATAAAAGAAATTTATAAATATATAAGACAACATAAAGAGAGGATATTTAATGAGAGAGTTTAATGTAATAACTGAATTTAAGAATAGTATTAATGCAAATAATATTGAAATTTATATTTATAAAATGAGAGTAAGGGATTTTGAAAATAAACATAATGAAAATTATGATATAGTTAAGGAATTAATTAAGCTAAATAACAATCCTACTATAATTTTCTATGAACAATATATTGCTTCATTTATTGAAATACAAAATTGGGGTAGTGAGAAATATATTGATGTAGAGAAGAGAATTATAACTTTAGATAGTAATGAAAAAAAGATATTGGAAAGATTACTATTAAAAGAAATAAAAGATAGTATAGATAAAGAAAAATATAAGGTTATTAAAAATTCAATTTATATTAACAAACCAGTATATTATGAAAAAGGAATAAAGATAGATAGATATTTTAATTTTGACATTAATATAAATTGTAATAATGAGATTATTATAGGCTTTGATGCAAAACATATTTTTGAATATATAAATACACTAGAGTGTGAGATAAAGAATGATAATGTAAAAATAGGAGATAAGGTTAAAGATTATTTTTATAATTTAACTTATGAATATGTTGGCATAGCTCCATTTACTATAAGTGAAGCTAATGAATATATGGGATGTTCTATAATAGATTATTATGAAAACAAAAATCAAGGTTATATAGTAAATAAGCTACCAAAAGATATGAAAGCTGTATTAGTAAAAAACAATAAAAATAGTATATTTCCTTACATACCAAGTAGATTAAAGAAAGTATGTAGATTTGAGAATTTACCACAAAATGTACTTAAAGATTTTAATAATAGAGTTAAGCAAAAAACAAATGAAAAGATGCAGTTTATGGTTAGTGAAGTTATAAATATAGTTAAAAATAGTGAGCATATAAATGTAGAAAAGATAAATATGTTGTGTGGTAATATTGGATACAAGCTTAAGGATTTACAACATCCAGATTTATTATTTGGAAACTCTAGAGCTCAAAAGTATCCTTTATATGGTCTTAAAAATTTTGGAGTTTATGAAAATAAAACAATTGAAATAAAATATTTTATAGATCCGATATTAGCTAAAAATAACATAAATTTAAAAAAGGTGATAAAGTTTTGTGATGAGCTTGAATGTTTTTCTAATATGTTAGGAGTAAAATTAGATAGGGTAAAGCTTAAGGATAAGGTTAATTTTAAAGAAATAAAAATTGATAATGAAGATATATTCAGTTATGAATTAAAGAAAATAGCGTCTAATTACAATGAAACCACTATAGTTATTTTAAGTGAAGAAAATCTAAGTAAATATTACAATATAATAAAGAAAACATTTAGTGGTGGAAATGAGATTCCAACACAGTGTATTGGATTTGATACTCTTAGTTATAATGAAAAGAATAAAGATAGTATTTTTTTTAATATATTATTAGGTATTTATGCTAAAAGTGGTATACAACCTTGGATTTTAAAAGAAAAGCTAAATTCAGATTGTTTTATAGGTTTAGATGTAAGTAGAGAAAATAAAGTTAATAAAGCAGGAGTTATTCAGGTTGTAGGCAAGGATGGTAAAGTATTAAAAACAAAAGTTATTTCAGCATCACAAAGTGGTGAAAAGATAAAGTTGGAAACATTAAAAGAGATAGTTTTTGAAGCTGTAGGTTCATACGAAAATGCATATGGATGTAGACCTAAGCATATTACTTTTCATAGAGATGGAATAAGTAGAGAAGAACTTGAAAACTTAAAAAATACTATGAATAATTTAGGAATAGAATTTGATTATATTGAAATAACTAAAGGTATTAATAGAAGAATAGCAACAATATCGGATGATAAGCAGTGGAAAACAGTTATGGGAAGATGCTATTATAAAGATGATTCAGCATTTATTTGTACAACTAAACCATACGAAGGAATGGGCATGGCTCAACCAATAAGAATAAGAAGGGTATTTGGTTCTTTAGATATAGAAAAAATTGTTGAAGATGCATATAAATTAACTTTTATGCATGTTGGTGCAATAAGCAAGGTAAGATTACCTATAACAACATATTATGCAGATTTAAGTTCGACTTATGGAAATAGAGATTTAATACCAAGTAACATAGATACAAATTGTTTATATTTTATTTAATATGAAAGAGTCACAGACAAATCTGTGGCTTTTTAATATTAAATAGAAGATTAATAGTTTTTAAAATAGTATATAATTGAGATAATAACTTTATTTATAGGAGAAATTTTTATGAAAAATAAAATAAAAGATATTTGAAATGTACAATAGTATGGCTGAGTCGTCTACAATTCAAGTTGGATTATATCAAAAAATTGCTGAGTTAATAGGAAATGATTTTTCAAAGAAATGGTTTATTGATGATAAATTCAAAGAAGTAAGAGAAGAATATAGAGATGATATTAAAAATAAAGTATCACCTATTAAGATAGAAATAGCAAAATATATAAAGGATAATAGTTTAAATTTTGTAGAAGATCAAAAAAGTGAACTTGAGTTATTAAAAAAAGTTGGTAAAAAGAGTATTGCAGGGGTTATAACTACTAATTATGATTTGTTATTAGAAAATATTTTACTAGGATATAAAACATATATAGGACAAGAAGAATTAATTTTTTCACAACTACAAGGTGTTGGTGAAATATATAAAATACATGGATGTTGTACAAATCCATCTTCAATAGTAATAAATGAAGAGGACTATAAAGAGTTTGATGATAAAAATGCATACTTAGCATCTAAGATACTTACTCTATTTTTAGAACATCCAATAGTATTTATGGGGTACTCTATAGAAGATGAAAATATTAGAAATATATTAAAATCTATAGTTAGATGCTTATCTAAAGAAAATTTAAAAAAGTTAAAGAAAAGATTAATATTCATTGAATGGAGTTCTAATGATGAAAGTGAAATATCATCTCATACATTGAGCTTTGATGATGGAAAAGTAATTGAAATGACTAAAATTAAATTAAATAGATTTGAAGCATTATATGAAGCTATGCTAGAAAATAAAGCTAAATATTCTGCTCCCATATTAAGAAAACTTAAACAAGATATATATGAATTAGTTTTAACTAATGAAGCAACAGAGAAAATGAAAGTTGTAGGATTAACAGAAGATGATAAATTAGAAGATATTGAAGTTGTATTAGGTGTTGGTATACTTTCAGAATTAGGTAAAAAGGGATATGAAACATTTAGTGCAGAAGAAATTTATAATGATATAGTATTTAATCATAAGGATATAAATCCACAAATGATAGTTGAAACAAGTCTACCTAATTTGCTTAAACAGCATAGTAAAAGCATTCCAATATACAAATATATTAAAGAATTTAATGGAGTTTTACCTAGTATAGTAAGCCAGTCAATAAAAACAGAATTTGATGATTTTTTAAATAAAACATTAAAGGAAAGAAGAGAGAGTTTAAATTTAGGAGAGTTTACTATAAAAGATTTAAGAAAAGATTATGGTGATATGAGGTGTTTAGAATATATACCTCTACTTAATAAAGATAAAATATTTATAGAAGAATTGAGTGAATTTTTACAGTATATATTAACAGAATATCCAAAGTTATTAAGTACAGAAGGGAAACAGAGTGATAGAACAAATTTAAAGCGATTAATAAGAATTTATGACTGGATAAAGTATTACAAATAAATTAAAGAGCCCTAATTTAAGCAAGGAACATTCACTTACCTAAATTAGGACCCTTTATAACGATCAGTAAAAAGTACTATATTTTATTAGCGAAATCACCAATAAAATATGCACTATTTATTACATATGCAATTATAATTAAATTATACATTAAATTTGAAAAAAAGCAATAGAAATTAGGGGGATTGGCATGTCGTACTTAGGAAATGAAGAAACCTTAGTAGAGCTACCAGCAATTGAATATTTAGAGAATAAATTAGGCTATAACTTTATTCATGGAAAAGAATTAACTTCTATAAGTGGAGAAAGAGACTCTTTAGCTGATGTTGTATTATCTAAAAGATTAAAAGCTTCATTAAGAAAGCTTAATCCTTGGATGAATGAAGATAATTTAGATAGAGCAATAAGATATATTAGTAGAGCTGATAGTTTAGGAACAGGTTTATTAGAGATAAACGAAAAGATTTATGATGCTCTTGTAGATTTAACTTTTACTGTAGAGCAGGATTTACATGGGGATGGTCAAAAGAAGCATCATACAGTTCATTTTATAGATTGGGATAATGTTGATAACAATGACTTTTTAGTTGTTCGTCAATTTGAAGTTCAAACTTTAAGTGGAAAATCTATTTTCCTTGATATAGTTATTTTCATAAATGGTATTCCTGTAGTTGTTTTAGAAGCTAAATCTCCTTTCTTAGAAAAAGGAAATAATGAGAGCATTGGAAAAAAACAAGCTTTTGAACAATTAAGAAGATATATGAATGTTAGAGATGAAGCTTTAGGTGAAGGAGCTCCAAGATTATTTTATACTAACTTCTTTACTGGAATTTTAAATAGATATAATGCTTATGTTGGAACAATAAGTTCAAAATATAATCATTATTCTCAATGGAAGGACCCATATCCATTTAAAAAAGAAGAAATAGAAAACTACAAAGATTGTGGACAAAATGTTTTTATTCAAGGATTTTTAGAAAAGAAAAATTTGCTTGATTTAATGAGAAATTTTATTGTTTTTGAAGCTGATAATGGAACTGTTATTAAAAAAGTCTGTAGATATCAACAGTTTAGAGCTGTTAATAAAGCTATAGATAGAATTGTTAATGGAAAAGATAAGCTTACTAGAGGTGGAGTTGTTTGGCATACTCAAGGTTCAGGTAAATCTTTAACTATGGTTTTCTTAGCTAGAAAAATTAAGAGAACTACAGGATTAACTGATTCTACGATAGTTGTAGTTACAGATAGAATAGATTTAGATAAGCAAATTTATGCTACTTTTGATAGAACTTTATCTAAAATAACTACTCCGGTTAGAGCAGATAAAATTGATATTATGAAGAAGCTATTATCTAATCCACAACCACAAATAATAATGACAACAATACAGAAGTTCCAAAATGAAACTGAAGAAAGAGAAGTATTATTTGAAGGTAAAAAGATTAAACAAAAATATGCTATAGATTATCCTCTTTTAAGTACAAAACAAAATGTTATTGTACTATCTGATGAGGCTCATAGAAGTCAATATAAAGATACGGCAGCTAATATGAGAACTGCATTACCCAATGCTGTCTTTATAGGATTTACAGGTACTCCAATAGATAAAGAAGATAAATCAACACCAAGAACCTTTGGTGGGTATATAGATAAGTATTCTATTAAAAGTGCAGTTGAAGATGGAGCTACAGTTAAAATTGTTTATGAAGGAAGAAGACCAGATTTACAAGTAGTAGGAGATTCTTTAGAAGAGTTATTTGACCAAGCTTTTAGCGATAGAACTGAAGAGGAAAAGGAAGCTATAAAGGCTAAGTATGGAACTAAAAAAACTGTAGTTGAAAGTGAAGACAGAATTAATGATATAGTAGTAGATTTACTTAATCATTATAAGGATCAAATACTTCCTAATGGATTTAAGGCTCAAATAGTATGTGTATCAAGAGATGCTTGTGTTAAGTATTATGAGGCCTTAAACAAACATATGCCTGAAATATTAGGTCAAGATTTTGAAGCTAAAATAATATTCTCAGGAGATAATAATGATTTACCACACTTAAAGAAGCATTTTACTACTAAAACAGAGCAAGAAAATCTAATTAATAGATTTAAGCAACCTATAAATAAAGATAAACTTTGTTTCTTAATAGTAAAGGATATGCTTTTAACTGGTTTTGATGCTCCAATTGAGCAAGTTATGTATATAGATAGACCACTTAAGGAGCACACATTACTTCAAGCTATAGCTAGAGTTAATAGAACTTGTACTAGAGAAGTAGAGGTAACTTTAGAAAGTGGAAAGACCACAAAAGAAAACATTATAAAACAATGTGGATATGTTGTTGATTATTATGGTATTTCCAACTTCTTAGAAGAAGCATTAGCTATTTTTGATAAAGAAGATTTAGGTAAGCCTATGGAATCATTAGATGATTTATATAATGAAATGCTTTCTTATAGAGAGGCTATAATGTCTATGTTCAGAGGTATAAATAAAAACAATTTAGATGAGTTAGTTAATAAAATTGAACCAGATGATAAAAGGGCGGAATTTGAGCTTATGTACAAAAAGTTTTCTGGAGCAGTAGAAAGTTTATTACCTGCTCATGTAGATACAGATATTTTAAATGATTTAAGATGGCTTTCTTATATTAGAGCTGCTGCAAAAGCTAAGTTCAATCCAAGTGATTCTATAGATATTTCAGATTGTGGTGAAAAGGTAAGAGAAATAATTGAAAATCACTTAAAATCTCTTGGAGTTAGGGGATGGATTGAACCTATAACTTTATTTGAAGATAATTTTAAAGCCAAAGTAAATACTCTAAAATCAGATGAAGCACAAGCATCAGCTATGGAACATGCTATAAAGCATATTATTAATGTAAAAATAAAAGAGAATCCAGTTTACTATGAATCCTTATTTGAAAGACTTCAAAGAATTTTGGATGAAACTAAAAATGACTGGATTGCAAGAAAGAAGCAACTAGAAGAGTTTATTAAAAATGATGTTGAAACAGGAGCTTCTAATAAAGCTAATGATTTAGGACTTGATGAAAAGGAGTTTGCTTTCTTTGAAGTTATTAGAAAGTATTTAGAAGATGATGCAAATGAATTTAAACTTAAAGAAGAAGAGGCAACATATATTAGCGATGAAACAATGGAAATTTCCAAGGAAATAGCGAAAGATGTCAAAGCTGTAGTTAAAGATAATTATGTTATTGATTGGGTAACTAATCAAAGTAAAACTAATGATATTCAAAGAGCTATTAAGCTTATGATAATTAAGAAGTATGCTAAGAGAATTCCTAGAGATGTTAGGGAAAAGATAATGGAACCATTATTAAATTTAGCTAAGATACATTTTGATGTATTAAATTAAAGAGGCGATAAAAATATGAAGTACAGTGTTAAGTACGGAACTAAAAATATAGAATTCAATGTTGAATTTAAGAATAGAAAAACAATGAGTATTTCTGTTGAGCCACCTAAGAGTATTAATGTGGTGGCTCCAGTAGGTACTAGTGAGCAAGAGATCAAAGGAGCTGTTAAATCAAAAGGAGCTTGGATAATTCAAAAACTTTTTGAATTTAGAAATATTGAAAGTAAAAGAGTTAATAGAGAATTTGTTAATGGAGAATCTTTTATGTATTTAGGAAGAAATTACTCTCTACAAATTCATGTAGATGAAAATTTACAGAATGGATCAAGTGTTAAATTATTTAGAGGAAAATTTCATGTTTATGTTAAAGAAAAGAATGATGAATTAATAAAAAAAGCCATGGAAGCTTGGTATAGGGAAAAAACTGATGAACAGGTAAAGAAAAGAATTAAATATTATCAGAAGTTCTTCAATAAAAAGCCAAGTGCCATAAAGGTTAAAGAACAAAAGAAAAGATGGGCTAGTTGCACTTCTAATAATGAACTTTTATTTAATTGGAGATGTGTAATGGCTAAATCTACAGCTCTTGATTATATAATTGTTCATGAGATGTGTCATATGTATTATATGAATCATTCACAAGAGTTTTGGGATTTAGTTTCTTCTGTAATGGCTGATTATGAAGTAAGAAAAGAATGGCTTAGGGATTATGGGATAAAAATGGATTTATAATTAAATATAAATCTAAAGATTACAGAAGGGGATTAGGATTTTATGATAAAAACAATTAAGAATTTTGTTTGCGAAGGAATTATAGTAGCCATAATAGTTGGTGTAATTTTAGATTATAAGAATATACCATCTTCTTTATTATTTTATTGATAATAGCAATGATTTTGTTAATTAAAGAATTAAAAATAGCATTAATATTAAATTATTAACTATAATTATTAGAAAATATAGCAACAATAATTCTAAGAAAAATTAGTTTTATGAAAAGAACTTACATTAACTGATATTGCATGGTTAGAATTTACTTCATTAATGGATAGTAAAATTAGTAAAGATAAAGTAATAGAGTCTGCACTAGAGTTAAGTACAGATATTAGTGATAAAGATGTGAAAAACCAATGTCAAACTATTTTATTATCATTGGCATTAAAATTTAATATTGAAATTAGTGATGAATTAGGAAGGAAGATACGTATGTCACCATTAGGGCAAAAGATATTTAATGAAGGAATTGAAGAAGGAAAAATTGAAAAACAAAGAGAAATAGCAAGAAATTTACTAGATGTATTAAATGACCAAATGATTGCAAAAAAATGTGATTTATCATTAGAAGAAGTAAAGCAGCTTAGAAAAGAATATGAGAATAAGAAATAGGATATGGACATAGATTTTTCTATGACCATATCTTATTTTATTTATTAAGCTGATAATTCTCCAGAATAACCTTGAGATAAAAATCTAGGTGAAGTAAGTTTTATTCCAATGGCGCCTATAGGAGCTGTAATTAATACGCTTAATATGGCTAAAGCTTGCATTATTTCTCCACCAGCTATACCCATTTGTAGTGGAATACCAGCTTTGGCAGATTGAACAGTTGCTTTAGGAAGATAAGCTACTACACAAAAGATTCTTTCTTTTATACTTAAATTTGTACCTATCAATGAAATAAGGACACCTATGGAGCGAATACTTAAGGAAATCATAAGCATAATAACTCCAATCCAGATATATTCACCTACTAAAGTAGGGTTTATGGCCATTCCTACAAAAGCAAAGAGATATAGTTTGCCGTACTTCCATACAACATTAATTTTATCTTGTATATTCTTAGCAGTATCACCTAAATATGTTCTTAAAAAGAAACCATAAATCATAATTGTTAATAATGAATTAAAACCTCCTAAATGAAAATAGTTTTCCACAAATCTTATTAAAAGACAAAGAGAAAATGTGGATAATACTCTTATGTTTTGTGAATTAATATTTTTTAATAAGGCTTTAGTGGCTAATGATAAAATCCAGCCAATAAAAATACTGATAATAATAGTTAAAGGAATAGAAATAAGTTCATTAATAATAGAAACAGATTCACCATTTATACCTGCAAAATAAATGCTGATAAAAGTAGTAAACAGTGTTATGGCTACAGTGTCATCAGCAGATGCTCCAACTAAAAGCATTTGAGGAATAGCTTTATCCTGTCCTATTTTTCTATTTATCAAATCTACCATGGAAGGAACTAAAACAGCTGGACTTACAGCTGCAATAATAAATCCAAGTATGGCACCTTGTACAAAGGTGAATTTTAAAAATATGGTTGCTAAAAAAGCAATGGTCAATCCTTCTAATGTGGCAGGAACAACACTTAATAATATTGCAGGGCGTCCAATTTGCTTCATTTGCTTTAAGCTTATGCCAAGTCCGCCAATGAAAAGTACAGTAACTAAGGCAATATCCTTTAATGTAGGAGCTATATTTAAAGTTGCTTTTGGCACAAGATTAAGAAAAGAAGGACCTATAATCATTCCAATAAGAATCATGCCTATAAGAGAAGGTAATTTTAATTTTTCAGCTAGCTTTCCGCTAAAATGTGCTAAGAATCCTATTAAAATTAAGCTTAAAATAATTAGTATAATTTTAGTTAACATAAGAAACCTCCAGTTTAAAATAATAAAAAAAGCTAATGAATTCCACAACAAAAAAAGTTGTAGAAGTCATCAGCTATTACGCAGTTTTGATATTAATCAAGGGAGAACTTCATTCCCTACGTTAATGAATTATATCAAAATCTATCTTAGTATTCAATATATAAATAAGAAGTAAAAATAGAGGAAATATATGTAAAAAATATAGAGATATGGTATTATATACATATAAGTAAGAGGTAAATGGAGGAGAAATAATGAAAAAGGTTATATTAGCAGCAGTTATAGGAATATCAGCAATGTCTTTTGTTTCCTGTGGAAATACTGAAGTAAATGAAGATAATATTAAAAATAAATATAATGTTGATGAATATGTTGAAAAGGGAGCCACTGTAGAAAAATATTTGCCATCAGGTTCAGTAGTTATGAAGGATTCTAAAGGAACGAAGTTTTATTTAGGTAAAGATAGTTCCTATAAAGTAGCATTAAATGATGAGGGCATAATACTACCATATGTGGATGTAAATGATAATGTTTATTATTTTGATAGTTCGGTAAAAGCTTTACCAGAAGGCTTTGAAAGGTCAGGAAGAATAAGTAGTTATGGTGGGAGTGAAAATTTAGTGAAAAGTGATATTAAGGATAGTTATTCTTTTATTCAGAGTTTAACAGTATATAGTAATCCAAAAGAAAAAGATCTTATATATACACAATATAGAGGTGAAGATACCTATGATGTATGGAAAGTTTATGAAGAGATATAATTAATCTAAGATTAAAAATAATATTATGGAAAATAAAGTCATAAAAAGTGTAGAATAGAGGGAAGTAAATTAATGAGTAAGATTTTTTTAGTGGATTGTGAAAATGAATTTAATGATGATTTTATAGAGCTGTATAATGCTAGAAAAGGAGATGAAGTACATTTTTTTATATCTCCAAATGCCCATAAGATAGATGGATATTTAATGAATAAACTAAAGGAAAAGCAAATAAAGTATTGGTTTGAAGAATGTGTAGTTGATGAAGATAATGATATGGGGAAATGCCTTATAGCCTTTTTAGGAGTTATGATATCTAGGTATCCCTTAAGTGGATGTGAATTTTATATTGTTTCTAATGATAAAGGATATGAAAATCCTGTTACCTTTATAAAAAATACCATTAGAGGAAATTATGAAGTCAATTATATTAATACATTTAAGGTAAGAAATAAGGATATAGAAACAGCTATAACTGAAATTCCTGAAATAGTTTTAGAATAATATAGTAATGATACACATATAATTTTAAAAATAACATAAGCACAAAATATTTATGATTTTAAAAGGGAGTAGTTTAAATTATAGCATCAACAATCCCGGCATTGCCTGGTGCTATAAGCCACCTAATGGTAACGAGACTTTTAATATAATTCTTAAAAAATAAGAATTATATTAAAGGTCTTTTTTATTTATCTAAAAATATTATTTAATAAATGAATGGAGGGATTATATGGAAAAGTTATATGCTAAAGATAGTGAAACTATATTAAAAGAATTTCAAACTACGGAAAAGGGGCTATCAGATAAGGAAGTAGAAAAAAGAATGGAAAGCTTCGGTAATAATGCTTTAAAAGAAAAAAAGAGAAAAGGCATTTTAAAAGTATTCCTTAATCAATTTAAGGATTTATTGGTAGGCATATTAATAGTTGCTGGAATTATATCTATAATTACCGATAATGTTGAAAGTACTTTAGTCATTTTCATAGTAATACTTTTAAATGCAATTCTCGGTACTGTTCAATATTTTAAGGCAGAGCAATCATTAGAAGCATTAAAATCACTTACAGCAGCAAAATGCAGAGTTATAAGAAATGGAGTGAAGCAGGAGATATTATCTAAAGATATTGTGCCAGGAGATATTTTGTTTTTAGAGGCAGGGGATCTTATTGCAGCAGATGGTAGAATAATAGAAAATCATTCATTGCAAGTAAATGAAAGCTCTCTTACAGGAGAATCTTTAGCTGTTGAAAAAAGTGTAGAGGTACTTAGTGATGGGGAAATACCATTAAGTGAACGAAAAAATATGGTCTTTGGAGGAACATTAGTAACTTATGGACGAGCAATAGCTGTAGTAACTGCCACTGGTATGGATTCAGAGTTGGGAAATATAGCAAATTTAATGGAAAATACTAAAGCAAAAGAAACACCATTGCAAAAGTCATTAGATAAGTTTAGTGGAAAGTTAGCTATAATAATAATTACCATATGTATTATAGTATTTGTTTTAGAAATATACAGAAATGAAAGTATATTAAATGCATTGATGTTTGCTGTAGCATTGGCTGTGGCGGCAATTCCAGAAGCGCTAAGCTCAATAGTAACGATTGTATTAGCTTTAGGAACAGAAAAAATGGCAAAAGAAAATGCCATAATTAAAGATTTAAAAGCAGTTGAAGGATTAGGAGCAGTTTCAGTAATATGTTCCGATAAGACAGGAACACTTACACAAAATAAGATGACTGTACAAAAGGTTTATGTAGATAATAAGCTTATTGAAGGACGAGAGCTTAAAAAAGATAATTTAGCACATACATTCTTAATTAATAATGCCCTTCTTTGCAATGATTCAGTAACAGTAGAGGGTAAAGAAATTGGTGACCCTACAGAAGTTGCTTTAGTAAATTTAGGCGAAGAACTTCATTTAGATGAACTGGTTATACGTGAAAAGTATCAGCGAATTTCTGAAATACCTTTTGATTCAGATAGGAAACTAATGAGTACGGTAAATATAGTAAATAATAAGAGCGTATTATTTACTAAAGGTGCGTTAGATGCATTAATTAATAAAGTTAATTATTTGACTACTTCTGATGGTGTAAGAAGGTTAAGTGATGAAGAAAGAAAGAAAATAATACTTGTAAATAAGCAATTATCAGAACAGGGGCTTAGGATTTTAGCCTTTGCTTATAAAGAATTGCAAGATAGAGAAGAAATAACAAAGGAAGATGAAAATGATTATGTATTTACAGGGCTTATTTCTATGATAGATCCACCAAGATTAGAAAGTAAAGATGCTGTTTATAAATGTATAATGGCAGGAATTAAACCAGTTATGATCACAGGTGATAATAAAGTTACAGCAGTGGCTATTGCTAAGGAAATTGGTATAATGTCAAAAGGTGATATAGCTATTGAAGGACTTGAAATTGATAAATTAAATGATGAACAGTTAAAAGATAAAGTGAAAAATATAGCTGTTTATGCCAGAGTTTCTCCGGAACATAAAATTAGAATTGTTAGAGCTTGGCAGGCACTAGGAGAAATTGTAGCAATGACAGGTGATGGAGTTAATGATGCTCCTGCACTAAAGCAAGCAGATATAGGAGTGGCAATGGGCATAACAGGAACAGAAGTATCCAAGGATGCAGCCTCTGTAATACTAACAGATGATAATTTTTCAACCATAGTTAAGGCAGTTGAAAATGGTAGAAATATATATAACAATATCAAAAATTCTATAAAGTTTTTATTATCAGGAAATCTTTCAGCCATAATAGCTGTTCTATATTCAGCTATAATTAATTTGCCTATGCCTTTTGCAGCAGTACACCTATTATTTATAAATTTATTAACTGATAGTATGCCAGCTATAGCTATTGGAATGGAAAAAAGTAATGGTAATTTATTGATGGAGAAACCAAGAGGTAGAAATGAAAGTATTTTAAATAAAGAATTATTAAAAATAGTAGCATTTGAAGGTATTATAATATCTATTTTTACTATAATATCTTTTTATGGTGGAAACCCTCATTTAAATCCTAAAGCGGCATCTACCATGGCATTTTCAACATTATGTCTTGCAAGATTATTTCATGGATTTAATTGCAGAGGAAATAAATCTATTTTTAAATTAGGAATTACTACAAATATATATACTATATTTGCATTTTGCATAGGAGTGCTTTTATTAAGTATAGTTTTGTTTATGCCACCTTTAAAGCAAGTTTTTAATGTTGTGTCATTAAGGGGTAATCAGTATTTGTTATTAATATTTTGTGCAATTATGCCTACAGTAATTATACAATTGTTAAAAATAATAGTTTTGTATAAAAAAGTTCAAAATAAGTAATAAGGAAGCCCAGAAGTTTATGGGCTTCCTTATTAATATATAATAATTTTTTAATCATTATTTTAAAAGGGAATACTAGTAGTAACAATTTTTTTAAAAAATATATAAAATTGTTGACAATAGAAGGTAACAAGCATAATATATAAATATAAACATATGAACAATTATTCATATGAAAAAAGAGGTGCAATTATGGAAAATAATGAAAGAAAAATTGAAAATTGTAATGTAAATATAATTCATGAAGATATTGTAGTAAGAGTTAAGGATAAATTACCAGCAGAAGAAACACTATATGATTTAGCAGAACTTTTTAAAGTATTTGGAGATACTACAAGGATAAAGATAATATGTGCACTATTTGAATCAGAAATGTGTGTATGTGATTTATCTTGTCTTTTAAATATGACACAATCAGCTATTTCACATCAACTTAGAGTATTAAAGTCGGCTAGATTAGTTAAGTTTAGGAGAAAGGGAAAAGTAGTTTATTATTCATTAGATGATGAGCATATAAAACACATATATGATGCTGGATTAAATCATATAAGCGAGTAAAAGGGAGTATGGTTATGGGAAATAAAGAAGAATTGCAATTGACTTTGGAAGGATTAAATTGTGCTAATTGTGCAAGAAAGATTGAAGAAAAAGTTGGCAAGATGGAAGGAGTAAAAGAAAGTAATTTAAATTTTACAACTACAACATTAAATGTAAAGCTAGAAAGAAAAGTTAAGGAAGAGCATGCCATAAATGAAATTAAAAAGATAGTTGAAGCATTAGAACCTCATGTTAAAGTAGAAAAAAAGGTCTCTGGAAAAACAAATGTACAAAGGGCAAAATTTGAAGTAAAACCAACCCTTATAATTGGTACAATATTATATTTAATTGCTGTAATTGGTGATTTCCAAGGAACCTTAGGATTAATATTATTTGGAGCTAGTTATTTATTAATAGGTGGAGAAGTTGTTCTTACAGCAATTAAGAATATAGCCAAAGGACAGGTATTTGATGAAAACTTTTTAATGACTGTGGCAACTATAGGAGCATTTACTATCAATCAATATCCAGAAGCTGTAGCAGTAATGTTATTTTATGAAATAGGAGAAACTATTCAAGGGTATGCTGTTAATAAATCTAGAAGTTCTATATCATCACTTATGGATATAAGAGCTGATTATGCAAATATTATTATAAATGGAAAAGAAAAAAAAGTATCACCTGAAACAGTGAAGGTTGAAGATGTGATTTTAGTTAAACCAGGAGAAAAAGTTCCTTTAGATGGTGTTGTTATTGAAGGGGAAAGTTTTATTGATACTTCTGCACTTACAGGAGAATCAGTTCCAAGAAAAATAGTGCCTAATGATGAAATATTATCAGGTGGAATAAATACTAGTGGTTTATTAAAGGTAAAAGTAACTAAAAAGTTTGGTGAATCT
The DNA here is from genome assembly GCF_014287815.1 of Clostridium lentum. Taxonomy (GTDB): domain Bacteria; phylum Bacillota; class Clostridia; order Clostridiales; family Clostridiaceae; genus Clostridium; species Clostridium lentum. Next base: position 26,077 of record NZ_JACOOQ010000008.1, on the reverse strand, counting down.
ACAGTTTCAAGAATATTAGAGATGGTAGAGAATGCAGCAAGTAAAAAAGCTGATACAGAAAAGTTTATTACTAAATTTGCCAAAGTTTATACACCTATAGTAGTAGTTTTAGCAATATTAATTGCTGTGATTCCTTCAATATTTATAAAAGATGCTTTATTTTCAACTTGGCTTTATAGATCATTGGTATTTCTTGTTGTTTCTTGTCCATGTGCTTTAGTTGTTTCAGTGCCTTTAGGCTTCTTTGCAGGTATAGGTGGAGCTTCAAAAAAAGGTGTACTAGTTAAAGGTAGTAACTATTTAGAACTATTAAAAGATTTAGAAACTGTTGTATTTGATAAAACTGGTACTTTAACAGAAGGAGTATTTAGTGTTACAGAAATAAATACTAATGGCATTGATAAAGAAAAACTTATTGAAGTAGCAGCTATGGCTGAAAGTTTTTCTAATCATCCAATAGCTATTTCTATCATAAAAGAATATGGTAAAGAAATAGATAAGGAAGTTATAAAAGAGTATAAAGAAATATCAGGACGTGGAATAAAAGCTGTAATAAATAATGAAGAAGTGCTTGTAGGGAATTCAAAGTTAATGAATGAATTTAACATTTTATATAATGAAGTAGATTCAATAGGAACAGTAGTATATTGTGCTATAAATGGAGAATTTAAAGGTAGTATAGTGATTTCAGATAAGATTAAGGAGAATGCAGTTGAAGCTTTAATAAATCTAAAGAAAGCTGGAGTTAAAAAGACAGTAATGCTTACAGGTGATAATAAAAAGACGGCATACAAGGTTGGAGAAAAGATTAATATTGATGAAGTTCATTCAGAGTTACTACCATTAGATAAAGTAAAAGAAGTAGAAGAAATTATGAAAAGATCTAATAAGAATGGTAAACTTGCTTTTGTAGGTGATGGAGTAAATGATGCACCTGTACTTGCAAGAGCAGATATAGGTATTGCTATGGGAGGGATTGGATCAGATGCAGCTATTGAAGCAGCAGATATAGTATTAATGAAAGATGATATAAATGCTTTAGTAGATGCAATAAATGTGTCAAAGAAAACTAATAAAATATTATGGCAAAATATAGTTTTTGCACTGGGAATAAAGATATTAGTTATGGTACTTGGAACATTTGGCATAGCTAATATGTGGACAGCAGTATTTGCAGATGTAGGAGTAACCATAATTGCCATAATTAACTCTACTAGATGCTTTCGATAAATATTGACAAAAATCATCAACTTAACTATAATAAAGAAAGTCGAGAACATTTTAGGCATAGGGATGCATACAAAATTATTTTGTATCTTTATATAGAGCCGTTTGTTTAGGCATTTGGCTTTATATTTAGCTAGGGAGACTTATGTATAACGGATCTGCTACGTTATACATAAGTCTTTATTTTTATAATATATATTTAAAAAATGCTTAAAATAAGCTTATAGAAATAGTTGAGTTAATTGTTGGTTAAATTTTGAAAATGTATGAGGGAATATAGATTTAGAAAAAAAAGTATGTTATTATATTATCAAAGTATTTAAAGTTATGGGAGATACAGGGTAATAGAAAATATATTTTTAGGATAATTAAATTATCATGATGTTAGGTAAAATATAGGAAAGTGAGAGAATATACTATGGAAAAGAAGAAAAATGTTTCTATGGCAGTAATAAAAAGAATGCCAAAATACTATAGATATTTAGGAGAACTTGTCAAAAATGATGTTGATAGGATATCTTCAAAAGAATTAGGTGAAAAAATAGGTTTTACTGCTTCTCAAATAAGACAGGATTTAAATAACTTCGGAGATTTTGGTCAACAAGGTTATGGATATAATGTAAAAGAGTTGCATAATCAAATAGGAACTATTCTTGGTGTAGGAAAAGAATACAATGCAGTACTTATTGGAGCAGGAAATATAGGGCAGGCAATAGCAAATTATAGTAGATTTACAGATATAGGTCTTGGAATAACAGCAATTTTTGATGCAAATCCAAAACTAGTAGGTATGAGAATAAGAGATGTTGAAATAAAAGATATAGATGAACTTAAAGAATATCTAGAAGAAAATACTATAGATATGGGAATTCTTTGTGTTCCTAGAATAAATGCACAAAAAGTATGTGATGTTTTGGTAAATGGTGGAGTTAAAGGCATATGGAACTTTGCACCAATAGATCTTCATGTACCAGAAACTGTTAAGGTAGAAAATGTTCATTTATCTGAAAGTTTATTAACTTTAGTTTATCAGATGAATAAATAAGAAATCATAAAAAAGATCAATAGTAATATTGTTCTTTTTTTTATGTTAGTGGATGGAAAATAAAGTTGCAAATGTAAAAAAAAGTTATTATAATTAGAGTGTAATTAAGAATTAAATTAAGATTCACTTTATAAAAGGTATAAATTTTTTTGTTGATATTTGTTATATAATTAACAAATAGTATGTGGGATTGATGTATAGGGAGGCAACTATGGAATTTAATAATGTTCTTTTAGAAAAAGAGGGTAATATTGCTATTGTAACAATAAACAGACCTAAAGCTTTAAATGCTTTAAACTCTGAAACTTTAAAAGAGTTAAATGCAGTGATAGAAGATTTAGAAAATGATAAAGAGATTTACTGTGTAATTTTAACTGGTTCAGGAGAAAAATCCTTTGTTGCTGGTGCTGACATTTCAGAAATGAAAGATCTTGATTCAAAAGGTGGAAAGGAGTTTGGGTTACTAGGTAATAAAGTATTTAGAAGACTTGAAAATTTAGATAAACCTGTCATAGCAGCAATTTCAGGATTTGCTTTAGGAGGAGGATGTGAACTTGCAATGGCATGTGATATAAGAATTGCATCTGAAAAAGCTAAGTTTGCGCAACCTGAGGCAGGACTTGGTATAACTCCTGGGTTTGGTGGAACTCAAAGACTTCCAAGACTTGTTGGTGAAGGAAAGGCAAAGGAATTAATCTATACGTGTGTAATGGTAAAAGCTGATGAAGCATTAGCAATAGGATTAGTAAATAAAGTTGTGCCTTTAGATAAATTAATGGATGAAGCAAGAACTATGGCTAAAGCTATATGTTCCAATGCACCAATAGCTGTTAAAACATGTAAGGATGCTATAAATAGAGGTATGCAAGTGGATATAGATAAGGCTATAGAAATAGAGGTAGGGGATTTCGGAAGCTGCTTTGATTCTTTAGATCAAAAAGAAGGAATGAGTGCATTTCTAGAAAGAAGAGAAAAGAATTTCCAAAATAAATAATAATTTGTTTTAAATAAATGTGTTTAAGTATGTATAAGGGCAATTTATGGGAGGTAAAAGTATGAATTTTACATTGACTAAGGAGCAAGAATTAGTTAGGCAAATGGTTAGAGATTTTGCAGTTAATGAAGTTAAACCAATAGCTGCTGAAATAGATGTAACAGAAAGATTTCCAATGGAAAACGTAAAAAAAATGGGAGAGTTAGGAATGATGGGAATTCCTTTCCCTACTGAATTTGGTGGAGCTGGTGGTGATGTATTATCTTATATCCTAGCAGTGGAAGAGCTATCAAAAGTTTGTGCTACTACAGGAGTAATTCTTTCAGCACATACATCACTTTGTGCTTCATTAATAAATGAAAATGGTACACCTGCACAAAAAGAAAAATATTTAAGAGATTTATGTACTGGTAATAAGATTGGTGCGTTTGGACTTACTGAACCAGGAGCAGGTACAGATGCAGCAGGACAACAAACTACAGCAGTATTAGATGGAGATAACTATATCTTAAATGGTTCTAAGATATTTATTACTAATGGTGGTGTAGCCGATACATTTATAATATTTGCCATGACTGATAAATCAAAGGGAACTAAGGGAATCTCAGCATTTATTGTCGAAAAAGGATTCCAAGGATTTTCAATAGGAAAAAAAGAGGACAAGCTTGGTATAAGAGCATCTTCTACTACAGAGCTTATTTTTGAAAATTGTATAGTCCCTAAAGAAAACTTGATTGGTAGAGAAGGAAAAGGTTTTGGTATAGCAATGAAAACTCTTGATGGAGGAAGAATTGGTATAGCTGCTCAAGCATTAGGAATTGCAGAAGGTGCTTTAGAGGAAGCTATTAAATATATGAAGGAAAGAAAACAATTTGGTAGACCTATATCAGCATTTCAAGGATTACAATGGATGGTTGCTGAAATGAGCACAAAAATTGAAGCTGCTAGATTCTTAGTATATAAAGCTGCATGGTTAAAAGAAAATAAACAACCATATTCAGTAGATGCTGCTAGAGCAAAATTATATGCAGCAGAGGTAGCTATGGATGTTACAACTAAGGCTGTTCAATTATTTGGTGGATATGGATATACTAAGGAATATCCAATTGAAAGAATGATGAGAGATGCTAAGATTACTGAAATTTATGAAGGAACTTCTGAAGTTCAAAAGATGGTTATTTCAGGAAGCTTATTAAAGTAATTAAGGGAGGCTTAAAATAATGAATATAGTAGTTTGTTTAAAACAAGTTCCAGATACAACTGTTGTTAAAATAGATCAAAAAACAGGAACATTAATTAGAGAAGGTGTTCCTTCAATAATAAATCCAGAAGATAAGCATGCCTTAGAAGCTGCACTATGCTTAAAAGAAAGTCATGGAGGAAAAATTACAGTAATAAGTATGGGACCTCTTCAAGCAAAGGATGCTTTAAGAGAAGCTTTATGTATGGGTGCAGATGAGGCAATATTAATTACAGATAGAGCTTTTGGTGGAGCTGATACATTAGCTACATCAAGAACAATAGCATCAGCCATAAGAAATTTAGATTATGATGTTATATTTGGAGGTAGACAAGCTATTGATGGTGATACAGCACAAGTTGGTCCTGAAATTGCTGAACATTTAGAAATACCTCAAGTAACATATGTACAAGATGTTAAAGTAGAAAGTGATGGATTATTAGTTAATAGAGCATTAGAAGATGGATATGAAATAATTAAGGTTAAAACTCCAGTACTTTTAACTGCTATAGCTGAATTAAACCATCCTAGATATATGAATGTTGGAAGGATATTTGCCACTAAGGATAAAGAAATAACTGTATTTACAGCAAATGATCTTGATATTGATGCATCACAAATAGGATTAAAGGGATCTCCAACTAAAGTTAAGAAATCTATGACTAAAGAAGCTAAAGGTGCTGGAGAAGTGGTAAAGGAAAGTGCACCAGAAGCAGTTTCATATGTTTTAGGTAAATTAAAGGAAAAGCATTATATCTAGGATTGCTTAAGGGAGGAATTGAAAAATGAATATAGCAGATTATAAAGGTATTTGGGTTTTTGCTGAACAAAGAGAAGGTAAATTACAAAAAGTTTCTTTAGAGTTATTAGGAGAGGGAAAGAGACTTGCAAATGAATTAGGAGTTAAGCTTACAGCAATATTATTAGGAAATAATGTAGAAGGATTAGCATCTACTTTAGGAGAACATGGTGCTGACGAAGTACTTGTGGCTGAAAGTCCAGAATTAGAACATTATACAACTGATGGCTATACAAAAGTAATTTGTGATTTGGCAAATGAAAGAAAGCCAGGAATTATATTTATTGGGGCTACATTTATTGGAAGAGATTTAGGGCCAAGAGTAGCTGCAAGATTATCAACAGGGTTAACTGCTGACTGTACTTCATTAGCAGTAGAAGTTAGTAATGGTGCTTTATTAGCTACTAGACCAGCTTTTGGTGGTAACTTAATGGCTACAATTGCATGCCCAGATCATAGACCTCAAATGGCTACTGTAAGACCAGGGGTTTTTGCTAAATCTACTGAAAAGAATACTGAATTCGTTGTGAAAAATGTTAAAGTTCAAATAGAACCTTCAGATATAAGAACTCAAGTTTTAGAAATAGTTAAAGCTAATAAAGAAATAATTGATATCGGTGAAGCTAAGGTAATAGTTTCAGGGGGAAGAGGAGTAGGTTCTGAAGAAAATTTTGGATTATTAAAACAGTTAGCTGATATTTTAGGTGGTGTTGTGGCTGGATCTAGAGCAGCTGTTGAAAAAGGATGGATAGATGCAGCATATCAAGTTGGACAAACAGGAAAAACTGTTAAACCTATAATATATGTAGCTTGTGGTATTTCAGGAGCTATTCAACATGTTGCTGGTATGCAAGATTCAGATATGATTATAGCAATTAATAAAGATGAAACAGCTCCAATTATGAATGTTGCTGACTATGGAATAGTTGGAGATTTAAATAAAGTAATACCAGAAATGATTACTCAATTAAAAGAAATTCAAGAAGCGTAAAAATTAAAAATGAAGAAAAAACTAGTTTAGAATTTTATCAATAATTTTTCATTATTCATTAAAAGTTATGGAGGGGAATTGAATGGAAAAGATTTTTGTTTTAGGTGCTGGAACTATGGGAGCCGGAATAGTTCAAGCTTTTGCTCAAAAAGGTTATGAAGTTATTGTAAGAGATATAAAAGATGAATTTGTTGAAAGAGGATTATCTGGAATTAATAAAAACTTAAGTAAATTAGTTGCTAAAGGAAAAATGGATGAAGCTACAAAGGAAGTAGTTCTTTCAAGAATATCAGGAACAACTGATATGAACTTAGCAGCAGATTGTGATTTAGTTGTAGAAGCAGCAATAGAAAATATGGAAATTAAAAAATCTATATTTGCAGAATTAGATGGTATTTGTAAGGAAAGCACAATATTAGCTTCCAATACATCTTCTTTATCAATAACTGAAGTGGCTTCAGCTACTAAGAGACCTGATAAAGTTATTGGAATGCACTTCTTCAATCCAGCTCCAGTAATGAAACTTGTTGAAGTTATTAGAGGAATAGCTACATCAGATGAAACTTTTAATACTGTAAAGGAATTATCAGAAGCTATAGGAAAGAATCCAGTTGAAGTTGCAGAAGCTCCAGGATTTGTTGTTAATAGAATACTTATTCCAATGATTAATGAAGCATCATTTATCCTTCAAGAAGGAATTGCTTCAGCAGAAGATATAGACACAGCTATGAAATATGGTGCAAATCACCCAATGGGGCCTTTAGCACTAGGAGATTTAGTTGGTCTTGATGTATGCTTAGCTATTATGGATGTATTATATAAAGAAACAGGAGATACAAAATATAGAGCAAGTAATATATTAAGAAAATATGTTAGAGCTGGTTGGCTTGGAAGAAAGAGCGGAAGAGGATTCTTTAATTATCAATAATAATTAAGAATTAAAAATTAATGAGGGGTTTCCTTAAGGGGAAATTCCTTTTTATATTTTAAAGAAACTCTATGAGTTTTCTACTTAATTATCAATTAGCAGCATTTTTTATATCTCTATTTTTGATACTTTTATTTTTTTACGTTATAATATAAGAAATAATTATTGTTAATAGATAATTGTATTATTTATAGCTTATAAAAGTTGTTGAGTAATAATCAAGATATTAGTTAAAGATAAAATATAAATAATAGAGCAAAGGATGAGGTGTTTTATGGATTATAGAGAAATAATAGAGTCAAATGATTCAGTGATAATAAAAGGTGTTAAGAATTTTAACATTAAACAAATATTGGAATGTGGACAGTGCTTTAGATGGCAGAGAGTTACTGATACTGATTATATAGTTGTGTCTAATAGGAGAGTAATAGAGATTACTCAAGAAGATGATCAGGTAATAATTCACAATACTAATATGGATGACTTCAAAAATATATGGGAAAATTATTTTGATTTAAATACAGAGTATGGACCATTAAAAGAAGAGTTAAGTAAGGATGACTTATTAAAACAAGCTATAGAATTTGGTTATGGAATAAGATTATTAAACCAAGATCCTTTTGAAATGGTAATCAGTTTTATTATTTCAGCAAGAAACAGTATTCCTTCAATAATGAAGACTATTAAGAAAATTTCAGAAAAGTTTGGTGATAAGATAGAGTATAAAGGTGAAGTGTATCATGCTTTTCCAACACCAGAACAATTAAAGAAAGCAACCCTTGAAGATATACAAGAAACAGGAGCATCTTTCAGAAGTAAATACATAATTGATACAATTTATAATATAAATAGGGCTTTAGAAGCAAAGAAATCAGGAAAGTTAACTGATGAATTAAAGATGTATGATTTAGAGTATATAATGTCACTTCCAACAGATGAATGTCATATTGCATTACAAGCTTTTAAAGGAGTAGGTGCTAAGGTGGCAGATTGCATCATGCTTTTCTCTATGGGGAAAAAGTCTGCTTTCCCAGTAGATGTATGGATTAAGAGAGCAATGATTCATTTCTATGTTGCACCAGATGTTTCATTAAATAAGATAAGAGTATTTGGTAGAGAGAAATTTGGTGAACTTTCAGGTTTAGCGCAACAATATTTATTCTATTATGCAAGAGAAAATAGTATTAATGTATAATTGGTAAAAATAGTCAATATATTTAGTGTATTGACTATTTTTTATAGTTTTAAATTACATAATTATGAAAATATATAATAAATTAACAAAATGTAGTATAATATTATGTGGAGTATTGAGAAGGATTTGATAGGGGGAAAAGATATGTTTCAATTTGAAACTCAACTTAAAAAACTTAAGCATGAGGTTCTAACAGCGGTAGCAAAACTTGCTAAAGAAGATAGTGTAACTTTAAATAATATTGAAAAGATTCCATATGAAGTTATTAAAGGGAATAAGCCCACATATAGATGTTGTGTATATAAAGAAAGAGCTATAGTTTTAGAAAGAGCAAAGCTTGCATCAGGATGTTTAGCTGATGGAGATAAGGTTGAGTATAAGCTTGTTGATATAAGGCCAGATGAACAAATAATGTATGTTATTGAAGCAGCCTGCGATAGATGTCCAATTAATAAGTATAATGTAACAGATTCATGTAGAAATTGTATTGCTCATAGATGCAAAGAAGCATGTAATTTTGGTGCAATAAGCATTGTTAATGGAAAGGCATATATTAATCAAGAGCTATGTAGAGAATGTGGAATGTGTAAAAAAGCATGTTCATATGATGCTATATCGGAAGTTATGAGACCATGTAAGAGATCTTGTCCTACTGGAGCTTTGGATATTAATCCTGAAGATAGAAGAGCAATGATAAAAGAAGAAAAATGTGTAAATTGTGGAGCATGTATGACAGCATGTCCTTTTGGTGCTATTTCTGATAAGAGTTTGATAGTACCAGTGGCTAAGAGGTTAGGTAGAGGAAGAAGAATGTATGCCATAGTAGCACCAGCAATTACAGGACAATTTGGAGCAGCAATGAATTATGGTAAGATTAGAAATTCCATTAAAAAGCTTGGTTTTGTGGATATGATAGAAGCTGCTTTAGGAGCTGATGCAGTAACTGTTCATGAAAGCAATGAGTTTATTGAAAGAATGGAAAATGGTGATAAATATATGACTAATTCGTGCTGTCCTGGATTTTTAAGCTTTATTGAAAAGACAGTATCTACTGAAGTAGGAAAGATTTCAGGTACTGTATCACCGATGGTAGCAACAGCTAAATATGTAAAGGCACAAGATCCAGAAGCAAAAATAGTATTTATAGGACCATGTACAGCTAAAAAAGCAGAAGCTATTAGAAATGGTGTTGAAGGTGCTGTTGATTATGTACTTACTTTTGAAGAACTTTTAGCATTATATGCTGCCTTTGTAGTTAATCCATATGAATGTGAGGAAGATGATGTTACTGATGGTTCTGTATTTGGTAGAAACTTTGGTATGTCAGGAGGATTAACAGCAGCTATAGAAAATTACGTTAAAGATAGTGGAGCAACCATTGACTTCAAGCCAGTAAAAGTTTCAGGTTTAGAATGTAAGAAGACAATGACCATGGCCAAAGCAGGTAGACTTTCAGGTAATTTTATAGAAGGTATGATGTGTGAAGGTGGATGTATAAATGGAGCTGGAACAATAGTTACACCTGCTAAAGCTAAGGCAGCCTTTGTTAAGATAAATAATGGATCTCCTATAAAAGCAGTAATAAAAAATGAAAAGTTAGAAAAATTTAAAGACATTAATCTTGAGAGAAAAGTTATAGTAAATAAGTGATTTAGAAAATATAAATCTTATGATAGAAATATACATCAAAAGATTTACTTTAAATGTAAAAGATATAAAATTTTAAAAAATGAAGGAATGATAAGAAACATAGAGTAAATAAAATATAAATTTAAATATTAAGTTATATTTAACCATTAAAAGGCAATAATAAAAAAAGTAATATTTGAAAAGTAAGGAAAAAGGATATATTATAAAAATATAGATAGTAGCACTCTGAGATGGTGAGTGCTAACAAAAGTGATAGGAGGTATTTTTAAATGAATATTAGACCATTAGGAGATAGAGTTGTTATAAAGAAACTAGAGGCTGAATCAACTACAAAGAGTGGTATAGTTCTAACAGGTACAGCTAAAGAACAGCCACAAGAAGCTAAAGTTATGGCTGTAGGTCCAGGAGCTGTTGTAGATGGCAAAAGGGTAGAAATGGACGTAAAAGTTGGAGATAAGATTTTATATTCAAAATATGCAGGAACAGATGTAAAAGTTGCTGGAGAAGAATATATAATATTAAGACAAGATGATATATTAGCAATTGTTGAATAAAAAGGAGGATAATTATTATGGCTAAAATGATTGAATTTGGAGAAGAAGCAAGAAGAGCTATGCAATCTGGTGTTGATAAGCTAGCTAATACAGTAAAGGTTACATTAGGACCTAAAGGAAGAAATGTTATATTAGATAAGAAGTTTGGTTCACCATTAATCACAAATGATGGTGTATCTATAGCAAGAGAAATAGAATTAGAAGATCCATATGAAAATATGGGTGCACAATTAGTTAAGGAAGTGGCAACAAAGACTAATGATGTTGCTGGAGACGGTACTACTACTGCTACTCTTTTAGCACAAGCTATAATAAGAGAAGGACTTAAGAATGTTACAGCTGGTGCAAATCCAATACTTATAAGAAGTGGTATAAGAAAAGCTGTGGATGTGGCAGTTGAAGAAATAAAGAATATATCAAAGCCAGTAGCTGGTAAGGAAGATATTGCAAGAGTTGCAGCCATATCAGCAGCTGATGAAGAAATAGGAACTCTTATTTCTGATGCTATGGAGAAAGTAGGAAATGAAGGAGTTATCACTGTAGAAGAATCTAAATCTATGGGAACAGAATTAGATGTAGTAGAAGGTATGCAATTTGATAGAGGATATGTAAGTCCTTATATGGCAACTGATACTGAAAAGATGGAAGCATTACTTGATAACCCATTAATTTTAATAACTGATAAGAAGATTACTAACATACAAGAAATTTTACCAATACTTGAACAAATAGTTCAAAATGGTAGAAAACTTTTAATCATTGCAGAAGATGTTGAAGGTGAAGCAATGGCTACATTAGTAGTTAATAAGTTAAGGGGAACATTTAACTGTGTTGCTGTTAAGGCTCCTGGATTCGGTGATAGAAGAAAAGAAATGCTACAAGATATAGCAGTTTTAACAGGTGGAGAAGTTATATCAGAAGAATTAGGAAGAGATTTAAAGGAAGTAACTTTAGATATGCTTGGTCAAGCTGAAAGTGTAAAAGTTACTAAGGAAAATACTACAATAGTAAATGGAAAAGGTGAAAAATCACTTATTAAAGAAAGAATAAATCAAATAAAGACGCAAATCGAAGAAACATCTTCTGAATTTGACAAAGAAAAGCTTCAAGAAAGATTAGCAAAACTTTCAGGTGGAGTTGCAGTAATCAAAGTTGGAGCTGCTACAGAAACTGAATTAAAAGAAAGAAAGCTAAGAATCGAAGATGCTTTAGCAGCTACAAAAGCAGCTGTGGAAGAAGGAATTGTTCCAGGTGGTGGAACTGCTTATGTAAATGCAATTAATAAAGTAGCAGAATTAACTTCAGAAGTTGATGATACACAAGTAGGTATAAATATAATTGTTAAAGCTCTAGAAGAGCCAATGAGACAAATTGCTATAAATGCAGGACTTGAAGGTTCAGTAATCATTGAAAAAGTTAAATACAGTGAAGCAGGAATTGGATATGATGCATTAAATGATAAATATGTAAATATGCTTCAAGCAGGAATTGTTGATCCAACAAAGGTTACAAGATCAGCACTTCAAAATGCAGCATCAGTAGCATCTACATTCTTAACAACAGAAGCTGCTGTAGTAGATATTCCACAAAAGGAAGCTCCAGCACCAGCTCCAGGAATGGGAATGGATGGAATGTATTAATATAAAAAAACACCAAGCAAGTAAAATTGTTTGGTGTTTTTTTATATTTTCATTAAAGTTTTTATTTTTAATACATTATAAATTATTACTAAAATGTTAATAATTTTAATAATTATTATAAATATAAAGGAAGTGTTATATATTTGGAGATTATATTCATTGCAATTATTGGATTATGTATAGGTAGTTTTTTAAATGTATGTATTTATAGAATTCCACGAGAAGAATCCATTATATTTCCACCATCTCATTGCACCACTTGTAGCTATAAATTGCAGAGCTATGACTTAATTCCTCTTTTAAGTTATTTATTTTTAAAGGGGAGATGCAGAGGATGTGGAGAGAGGATATCTATTAAATATTCTCTTATTGAAATGCTCAATTCATTATTATATGTTCTTATATACTGTAATTATGGAAATTCAATTGATTCATTAAAAGGGTTTTTATTAAGTTCTCTTTTAATAGTTATTGCAGGTATTGATTTAAAAACACACTACATATATAAATCCACTACCATCTTTGGGATAGGAGCCTTTATCTTTATAGAGATAATAGATTTATTAATTTCATGGCAAATACCCTGGGAAAATTTATTAGCTGGAGCTTTAGGAGTAATAGTTATTGGAGCAATAGTATTTTTTACTGGAGGTATGGGAGAAGGTGATATTGAGATTGCTTTAATTATAGGATTATTTTTAGGTATTAAAGGGCTTATGCTTGCTTTGTTTATAGCATTTATTCTAGGAGGAATTATAGCTAGCATATTCTTGATATTAAAGTTTAAGGAAAGAAAAGCAGAAATAGCATTTGGTCCATACTTAGCTATAGGAGCAATTATTTCATTATTATATAGTACAGAAATAATTAACTGGTATATATCATTGATGAAAATATAGCATTTTTATTATATAATGAGGGAAGCTTTTATTAGCAACATTAGATTATAGGTATCATCAATGGTGGTAATTATAATAGGGTAAATTATGATATGTCAAAAGTGGAGAAAAATAGATTTGCTAGAGTTGTTTTAATGTTGACAATATAAAGTAAATACTCTATAATTAAAAAAAAAATCGCAAGGCAACAAACATTATGAAAACTTATATATACCCTGAATATGGCAGGGCGTTTCTACCGGAAACCATTAATTTCCGACTATAAGTAAGATTAAATGTCTTTATATCTTATAGAATAAGTTTAAGATTATTAGGCGTATTAACCTTACTTAAAGGTTAATATGCTTTTTTTTACAATTAAATAGATTATATTAGCAATTATTACATATTTTTATATATTTGGAGGGAATAACAATGGCTCAAATTATTAAAACTGCTTACACATTTGATGATGTGTTATTAGTACCAAACAAATCAGAAATTTTACCTAATGAAGTTAGTTTAAAAACTAAATTAACAAAGAAAATATCATTAAATATACCATTAATGAGTGCAAGTATGGATACTGTTACTGAATCTAAAATGGCTATAGCTATGGCAAGAGAAGGCGGAATTGGTATAATCCATAAGAACATGACTATAGAAGAACAAGCTATAGAAGTAGATAGAGTTAAGAGACAGGAAAATGGCGTAATTACTGATCCAATATTCTTAAATGAAGATAACACAGTAAGACAAGCATTAGAATTAATGGCTAAATATAGAATTTCAGGAGTTCCTGTAACAAGAGGAACTAAATTAGTTGGAATAATAACTAATAGAGATATAGTTTTTGAAACAAACTATGATAAGACACTTGATGAAGTAATGACAAAGAGCCCATTAATAACAGCAAAGGAAGGAACTACTTTAGAAGAAGCTTTAGAAATCTTAAAGAAGCATAAAATAGAAAAACTTCCTTTAATAGATGATGATAACAATTTAAAAGGATTAATTACTATAAAAGATATTGAAAAGGCAAAGGCATATCCTAATGCAGCAAAAGATAGTAAAGGAAGACTTTTATGTGGAGCTTCAGTAGGAATTACTAACGATATGATGGAAAGAGTTGAAGCCTTAGTAAAAGCAAAAGTAGATGTTATTACACTTGATACAGCGCATGGACATAGTAAAGGTGTTATTGAAGGTGTAAGAAAAATAAAGAGTGTTTATCCAGAACTTCAAATAATAGCAGGTAATATTGCTACAGCGGAAGCAGTAAGAGACTTAGTTGAAGCAGGAGCTGATTGTGTTAAAGTTGGTATAGGACCAGGATCAATTTGTACAACAAGAATAGTTGCTGGTGTAGGTGTTCCACAATTAACAGCAGTTATGGATTGTGTAGAAGAAGGAAGAAAATATGGTGTTCCGGTTATTGCTGATGGTGGATTAAAGTATTCAGGAGATATAGTTAAGGCTTTAGCAGCAGGGGCACAGGTTTGTATGATGGGTTCAATGCTAGCTGGATGTGAGGAATCTCCAGGAGAAACTGAAATATATCAAGGAAGAACATACAAAGTATATAGAGGTATGGGATCTTTAGCAGCTATGGAAAAAGGATCTAGTGATAGATATTTCCAAAATGGAACAAAGAAATTTGTACCAGAAGGCGTTGAAGGGAGAGTTGCTTATAAGGGACCAGTATCAGATACTATATTCCAATTATTAGGTGGAATAAAATCAGGTATGGGATATTTAGGAGCACCAACATTAGATAATTTATATGAAAATGCTAAATTTGTGGTTCAAACTGCTTCAGGTATAAGAGAAAGCCATCCACATGATATCAATATAACAAAAGAAGCTCCAAACTATAGCGTTAGAGAGTAATACTATAAAAGGACATTAGGAGGATTTCAATGAAGAAAGAATTAATACTAGTGCTTGACTTTGGTGGTCAGTATAATCAGTTAATAGCAAGAAGAGTCAGAGAATGTAATGTATATTGTGAGGTTCATCCGTATAATTTAAGTATAGAAAAAATAAGAGAAATGAATCCAAAGGGAATAATATTTACTGGTGGACCTAATAGTGTATACGGTGAAAACTCACCGCTATGTGATAAAGAAATATTTAATATTGGAATACCAGTGCTAGGAATATGCTATGGATCACAACTAATGGCTTATTTATTAGGAGGAAGTGTAGCAACTGCTCCAGTTAGTGAATATGGTAAAACAGAAGTTAGTGTGGATGCAAAATCAAAAATATTTGAAGGTGTACAAGACAAGACTATATGTTGGATGAGCCATACAGATTATATAGAAAAAGCTCCAGAAGATTTTAATATAGTAGGAAGTACTCCAGTATGTCCTGTGGCAGCTATGGAATGTGTAGAAAAGAACTTATATGCAGTTCAATTCCATCCTGAAGTTATGCATACTAAAGAAGGAACTAAGATGTTATCAAACTTTGTGTACAATATTTGTAATTGTGCTGGAGATTGGACAATGGATTCTTTTGTTGAAAAATCAATTGAAGAAATTCGTGAAAGAATTGGTAATGGTAAAGCACTATGTGCATTATCAGGTGGTGTTGATTCATCAGTAGCAGCAGTTCTTTTATCAAAAGCAATTGGTAAGCAATTAACATGTGTGTTTGTTGATCATGGTTTACTTCGTAAAGATGAAGGTGATGAAGTAGAAGCTATCTTTGGGCCAGAAGGACACTATGATTTAAACTTTATTAGAGTAAATGCACAAGATAGATTCTATGAAGCTCTTGCTGGAGTAGAAGATCCAGAAAGAAAGAGAAAAATTATTGGTGAAGAGTTCATTAGAGTATTTGAAGAAGAAGCTAAGAAAATAGGTATGGTAGATTTCTTAGTTCAAGGAACAATTTATCCAGATATAATTGAAAGTGGTCTTGGTGATTCAGCAGTGATAAAATCTCATCATAATGTTGGGGGGCTTCCTGATTATGTTGATTTTAAAGAAATAATTGAACCTTTAAGATTATTATTTAAGGATGAAGTAAGAAAAGCAGGATTAGAACTTGGTATACCTGAAAAATTAGTATATAGACAACCATTCCCAGGACCAGGATTAGGTATAAGAATAATTGGTGAAGTAACAGCTGAAAAGGTAAAGATAGTTCAAGAAGCTGATGCAATTTATAGAGAAGAAATTGCTAAGGCTGGTTTAGATAAAGAAATCGGGCAATACTTTGCAGCGTTAACTAATATGAGATCTGTAGGAGTTATGGGTGATGAAAGAACTTATGATTATGCAGTTGCACTTAGAGCAGTAACTACAAGTGATTTCATGACAGCAGAATCTGCTGATCTTCCATGGGAAGTACTTGGAAAAGTAACAACTAGAATAGTAAATGAAGTTAATGGAGTTAACCGTGTATTCTATGATTGCACAGGAAAACCACCAGCTACTATAGAATTTGAATAGTTGAAACTGAGCTGTAAAGCCTTTGTTTACAAGGGTTTTACAGCTTTTCCTTTAGAGGCAGTTCACTGAAATATCAAAACTGCTTTTTTATAAAGGTTGATTTTATTCTTTAAAAGAAATTGCTTAATTTTTTTTAAAATAAAGTAATAGTGTTTTACTTACAGTAAAAGAAATTACAGAACAAATAGCAGTTTCTATCAAAGCTTGTACACCAACCATAGATAATATTAATAAAAATGGATTAGTTAAACCAGTAGCTTGACTTAATCCTTGTATATAGTCAGTATTATAAAAAATTAGCATTAATAAGCTCATGTAAAAAAATGTGTTTAGCAAAGGAGCTGATATGCTACCAATTAAACAACGAAAATTATCATGTTTTGGTAGAAGTTTTTTTAGACCTAAGACAATAGCTCCAGTGGATAATCCCATTAAAATACGTCCACCTACAGTAACAATAAAGCTACCAATAATACTGGCTGAGAACATAGCTTGTGTCATCAAGCCAGTGCTGGAAAATCCTTTAGCAAAACTTATAAGACCAAAGACTAAACTAAGTATTAGTCCTTCAATTGGTCCTAAAACAATAGCTCCTACTGCTACTGGAATGGAAAGAAGAGAGGCTGCAATAAATCCTAATTGCAGATAACCAAGTGGAGTATAGCCCATAAGTAGTTCTAGTGCAATCAATAAGGCCAATTGGCACATACGACGCACGTCAAAATTTAATGTTTTCATATTTAAATTACCTCCTGCTGCTGTCTCCTATAAAGTGGAGTATAGCGCATATTTTTTGTAAATCAGTTTTTATTCTACAATTATCATTAATTTTTTTCAAGAAGTACGAGGATTTTAAAGCTATAAAGAAACAAAAAATCATTTGTTGTTGACTTGGACTAGACTCTAAATGCTATAATCTGAAAAAAGATGTAAGATGATTATGATAATTTTTTTTGTGAAATAAAAGATAAGTTTTACAGGAATTAAGATAAATGTAATAAATAATATAACTTATGTAATGTTTTTTATGATAAAATATTAAAGTTAAATCAATAAAAAAAGAAATAAGGAGTTAACTATGGACATTATATTAATTTTTAAGGCAATAATACTAGGTATTGTTGAAGGAATTACAGAATGGCTACCAGTAAGTAGTACAGGACATATGATTTTAGTTGATGAATTTATCAAACTTAATGTGTCACCTGCATTTAAAGAAATGTTCTTTGTAGTAATTCAATTAGGAGCTGTAATGGCTGTTGTAGTACTTTATTGGAAAAAGTTGTTTCCATTTTCAACAAGTGAAAAATTCTTAGTAAAAAAAGATACTTTTCAAATGTGGTTTAAAATTGTAGTTGCATGTATTCCAGCAGCAATAGTAGGAATATTATTTGATGATAAGATTGACGAACTATTTTATAATTATCAAACTGTTGCATTAGCATTAATTATTGTTGGTATTGCATTTATTATAGTTGAAAAGAAAAATAAAGGAAGAGTGTTTATGAAAACAAAGCTTTCTGATATTACATATAAGGATGCAGTTATTATTGGATTATTTCAACTTATTGCAGCAATTTTTCCAGGAACATCTCGTTCAGGTGCAACTATAGTTGGTGCAATAATATTTGGAGTTTCAAGAGGGTTAGCTACAGAATTTACTTTTTTCTTAGCGATACCAGTAATGTTTGGGGCAAGTTTACTAAAAATATTAAAATTTGGACTTACATTTACAGGAACTGAAATATCAGTATTATTAATTGGTATGATCGTAGCTTTTATAGTATCTATGATATCAATTAAATTCCTAACAGATTATGTTAAAAAGCATGATTTTACTGTTTTTGGATGGTATAGAATAATCTTAGGAATAATAGTTATATTATATTTTTTAGGAAAGACATTTATTTTTTAATATATATTTAAAAGTGTATATATGGAAATAACTTTCGATATTAGTTAATAAAAAGGAACTGTCACAATAGCGGATAAAAAATCTGTTAGCGATAGTTCCTTTTCTATATTTTTATAAAATTTAAGGAATATTTTATGATATATATAGACATTATTTAAAAATAGATTGAAGAAAAATTACAAATTAGTATAAAATAAATATGTGAAATAAGTTTAAAGAATTTTTTATATTTAAAAAGTTATGATAAAATCAAATAGGATAAGTTGGAAAAGGGGAAAAAAATGGACTTTAAAAAGAAAAAAAAAGATGGAGTTATATTTGCATTATTGATTGTTATAGTAATATCAGGAGCACTTATATTAGGCAGAGATAAAATATTTACTTCAGAGGTAGATAATAACATACACTTAGAAGATGAAAGCAATATAGTAACTGAAGGAGAGACTGAAAAAGCATCAGATAATAATGAAGAATTAGAAAAATTACTGAACATAAAAAATAATTCCTTAATGATGTTAGTAAATAGAAATAATACTTTAAGTTCAGATTATGTACCAGATGAACTTGTCTTAAGTGAAATAGACTTTGTAAGTTATATTGAAACAAGATATTTAGCAAAATCAACAGCTGAAGCTGCAAAAGCAATGTTTGAAGCAGCAAAGGAAGATGGCATAACTTTACTTGGAGCTTCAGGATATAGATCTTATGAGGTACAAGAGAGCCTTTATAATTCAAGAGTTGTAAATGAAGGACAAGAAGAAGCAGATAGGTATACAGCAAAACCAGGGCAAAGTGAACATCAGACAGGATTAGCTTTAGATATATTAAGTGAAGATTATCAAGATATGGATGATAATTTTGATTCTACAGAAGCTTATGCATGGCTTAAGGAAAATTGTTATAAATATGGCTTTATCCTTAGATATATGAAAGGAAAAGAGAATATAACAGGTTTTTTATATGAGCCATGGCATTATAGATATATAGGAAATAGTGAAGTGGCAAAAGAAATTATGGATAGGAATTTAACTTTTGAGCAATATATAGAAGAATTAGATGCAAAAATTCAAGAGCTAAGTTAAAGATATAAAGATTTTATTGTTAAAAATTTATACAAATAGATAAAATGTGTTATAATTAACTATGTTAATGATTTCACGATTCAATGGAGGTAAATAGATGAATAAAGGTTTAAGTTTAGATTTGTCAAAAGTAATGCCATATGCAGACTTTTCTGAAATAGAAAAGATGGAAGCTATGGTGAAATGCGCACATGAAACAGTTCATGAAGGAACTGGAGCAGGAAATGATTTTTTAGGATGGTTAGATTTACCTGTTAATTATGATAAGGCTGAATTTGATAGAATTAAAAAAGCAGCAGAAAAAATTAAGAGTGATTCAGATGTACTTGTAGTAATAGGTATTGGAGGATCATACTTAGGTGCTAGAGCAGCAATTGAAATGCTTAAAAATCATTTCTATAATGTTTTAGATAACAGTAAGAGAAACACTCCACAAGTATTCTTTGTTGGAAATAACATAAGTTCAACATATGTAGCTGATCTTTTAGAAGTAATTGAAGGAAAAGATATATCTGTTAACGTTATTTCAAAATCAGGAACAACTACTGAACCAGCTATAGCGTTTAGAATATTTAAAGACTATATGGAAAAGAAATATGGTGTTGAAGGTGCTAAATCTAGAATATATGCTACTACTGATAAAGCAAGAGGAGCATTAAAGAATTTAGCAGATACAATGGGATATGAAACTTTCGTTATTCCAGATGACGTAGGTGGAAGATTTTCAGTATTAACTGCAGTAGGATTATTACCAATTGCAGCAGCTGGAATTAACATAGATGATATGATGCAAGGTGCAGCAGATGCAAGAGAAAAGTATTCAAATCCTTCAATTAAGGAAAATGAATGTTATCAATATGCAGCTATGAGAAATGCTTTATATAATAAAGGTAAAAATATAGAAGTATTAGTTAACTATGAACCAGCTTTACATTACTTCAATGAATGGTGGAAGCAATTATATGGAGAATCAGAAGGAAAGGATCAAAAAGGTATTTTCCCAGCAGCAGTAGATTTCTCAACTGATTTACATTCTATGGGACAATTCATTCAAGATGGATCAAGAATAATGTTCGAAACAGTATTAAATGTTGAAAATCCACTTAAAGAAATTGTTCTAGAAGAAGCAGAAGTTGATACAGATGGATTAAACTTCTTAGCCGGAAAGACAATAGACTTTGTTAATAAGCAAGCATTTAAAGGAACTTTATTAGCTCATAATGATGGTGGAGTTCCAAATATGGTATTAAATATTCCAGAATTAAGCGCTTACTACTTTGGACAAATGGTTTACTTCTTTGAAAAAGCATGTGCAATAAGCGGATACTTATTAGGTGTTAATCCATTTGACCAACCAGGTGTTGAAGCATATAAGAAAAATATGTTTGCTTTACTTGGTAAACCAGGCTATGAAGAATTAAAAGCTGAATTAGAATCAAGATTAAAATAATATGACAATAATTGTAGATGGAGATGCCTGTTTAGGTATCTCCATTATTTTAATTAATATAGATGGAACTTAGAATAAACTATAGATAATAATGTATGGTTTATTCTTTTTTTACAGTTTATAGACAAATTTCAACTGTAAAATTAAAAAAAATTGCTGTATAATTACATTAGGGAAAATATGTAAAAGAGGGACTTGTTAGAGAGAGGTGCATGTATATGGGGGATATGTTAATAGAATTAAATAAAAAAAATGATTTATCTATAAATGAAGAAGTTGAAATATCAGTTTCATCTGAATTAAAAGATATAATAAATTATAAATTCATAGAAGGATATGATGGAGTATGGAACTCTATTCAGGATTATTCAGCAAAACAAAAATGTACATGGACTCCTAAGAATGTTGGAAGATATATGATTATGGTCTTAGGAGAAACTAAAGACTCTAGTAAGCCTTATTCTGAGAGGATAAACGTAGTAGTCAATGATAAGGTAAGGCTTATAAAGGATGTTCAGTTTGAAAAAAATAAGTTGCATATTGGAGATAAGATTAATATATCTGTACTATCTGATGAAGAACTATTATTATATAGATTTTGGATTAAGGGAGAAGTAGATTGGGAGCCTCTTAGAGATTATGGTACAGATAATTTATTTAGTTTTACAGCTAATAGTGCAGGACAAAAGGAAATATTGATTGAATGTAAAAGAGTAGATTCAGTAAATAATGTTGATGATTTTACTGTTATAAAATTAGAGGTAAAAGATATAGAAGAAGTAGAAATAACTGACTTTAAAACACTTACACCTAATATGATAGTGGGAGAAGAGCTTATATTTGTAGTGGAGGCTAATTATGATACTAAAAGGCCTTTGTTATATAAGTTTTTAAAGATATTACCAAATGGAAAAATAGTATGCATACAAGAATTTTCTTCTAAGAAAACAGTTGCTTTTAAGGAAAATAAAAGTGGTGAGTATAAGCTTTTATGTTATGTACGTGATATGCTCTCTAACAAAGAATATGATGATAGGGCAGTGATTTTATACAAAGTAAAACAGTATGAGCCTATAAAGATAAAAAGATTTGAGGCAGATATGTCATCTCCACAAAAGGCTAATATACAAATTAATTTAAATGTAAGAGTTATTGGAGGTAGAGAAGTTCTTTATAGATATATCATAGATGGGCCAATAGCTGATGATAGTGGATATATTAGAAGTAATAGTTATTTATGGACTCCAGAGGAAGAAGGTGAATATACAATAACCTTGAAAGTAAAAGATATTTCCTATAAGGGAGATTATGAAGATATAACTAAAATTCCATATATCATCAATGCAAGAGGTGAAAGACCAGTGAGGATAATAGATCTAAAATGTGATGGTGGAAAATATGTACTTAAGAATAATCCAGTAAATATAAAATGTAAAGCCTGTGGAGGTAGCAAAATTTTATACCAATTTAGGATTTTTAAAGATGGCAAACTAAGAGAAAGTATTGAATATGATAAAGGTAACTGGTTAAGCTTTATCCCTGATGAATGTGGTGAATACGAAATAGAAGTAAAGGCAAAGGATTTTTATTCAGCGAAAGAGTATGATTCAAGCATATCTACTGTTATTAAAGTACAAGACTTTATTCCAGCAGAAATAAAATATGTTTTATCAAATAGTAAGGAAATATATATTGTTAATGAGACTATAGATATAGAAGTAATAATGGAAAATACCAATAATTCATTAGTAAGGTTTGTTACTTCGATTAATGGACAAGAAGTTGAGGATACAGGTTATGTTGAAAGCAAACTTTTAAGGCTTAAGCCAAGATGCCAAGGTAAATACAATGTTAATATATTTGCTAAGAATGCTAAGTCATCTAAGGAGTATGATAGTAGGGAGTTATTTTCCATATATGTTCATGAAGTTATTCCAGTGAATGGAACTAAAGTTTTTGCATCTTCTGACGAAATAAAAGTAGGCAGGGATATTACCTTTGAAGCAGAATCTCAAGGGGGAAAAGATGTCTGCTATGAATTTTATATGATGAATAAAGGAAACTGGATTTTGGTGCAAGAGTATAGTAAAAAGAAATATTATAGCTTTATACCATTTGTTAGTGGAAAATATAAAATATTAGTTTTAAGCAAGAGTTTTTATAAGAAAGTTAATTATGAAGACTACGATATAATGGAATTTAATGTAGAAGAGTAATAAACATATACAAAGGAGAAGAAGTTATGGATATATCATCTGTAGAGCAATATATAGGATATACGGTAGCTAGTCAGTTAATGAAAGAGTCATTGGGGGATGGCATGGAGTATGAATTAGTATTTCAGGCATTGCTTGAACAAATGCAGAATAATAATGTATCATCAGAAGTAAGTGAAGAAGAAATTAAGGATATTATATCTAATTCATCTGTTAGTCTTGATTCGCTTCCTTTAATTAGAAATGGAGATAATATACCGTTATATGGAAATAAAAGTCTTACTTATAATTTAAGCGATTTATCATCTTTAGGTATAACAAGTAGTAATGATATAAGTGGTATTGATACAAGTTATTATGAAAATACTGATTTATCAGAAATATATGATACAGTAAATAAATATGCATCAATGTATGATGTTGACCCAGCATTAGTACTTGCAGTAATAAAAGCAGAATCTAATTTTGATGCAAATGCAACATCAGGTGCAGGAGCAATTGGACTTATGCAAGTTATGGATTTTAACTTAGAATCATTAGGTGTAGTTAATGGTTATGATATAGATGAAAATATAAGAGCTGGTGTAAGTATTCTTAAAGGTTATTTAGATGACTGTAATGGAGATATAGCTATGGCACTTATGGCTTATAATGCAGGACCAGGAACTATGATGAATAGAGGTGTAATTTCATCAGAACATCTTTATAAAATGCCTTTAGAAACACAAAACTATGTACCAAAAGTATTAACATACTATGATGAATATAATAGATAATTTATTAAAGTAGACAAACATATTTAGCTGTTTTAGTAGTTATTAGAATAAATTATGGAATATTTTTCAATAAAAAATTATAAAAATAATTATTGATATAAGTTTTTATAATTGGTATAATGAATAAAAATTATAGAAATTCGATAAAGAGAAAGAGTAAGTTATAGGATGTCCTACAGAGAGTTGGTGTATGCTGAAAGCCGATGTTCAAAATATAGCTGAAAATCATCTCCTAGAAGCAACGCAGAAAAGAAATGAGTAAGTGTTGACGTAGTCTTTCCACGTTACAGGATAAGCGTATTGATAGATGCGAGCAGAGTGCTATAAAAGATTAATATATAATTGATTTTTTATAGAATTAGGGTGGTAACACGGATGTAATCCGTCCCTTGAGTAATCAAGGGGCGGTTTTTTTATTTATTGAAAAACTATAATTAAGTAATATTAATAGGGGGAAAACAATATGAAAAAATTATCAAGAAAGGATCTATTATTTTTAGGACTAATGCTCTTCTCACTGTTTTTTGGAGCAGGAAATCTAATATTTCCACCATTTTTAGGACAATCAGCAGGAGATAAAGTATGGATTGCATTAGGGGCATTTTTAATTACAGCAGTAGGATTTCCAATATTAGGGGTTATTGCTGTAGCTAAAAGTGGAGGTTTAGAAAAATTAGCTAGAAGAGTAAATCCTCTTTTTGCGTCTGTATTTACAGTACTTATTTATTTATCTATTGGACCTTGCTTAGGAATTCCAAGAGCAGGAAGTTTACCATTTGAAATGGTGGTATCTCCATATTTACCAAGTCATATGTCAGAAACCATAGCTCGTTTATTATTTACTTTAGTATTCTTTTCAGTGGCATATTGGCTTTCATTATCGCCAACTAAGTTAGTTGATCGTATGGGAAAAGTATTAACACCAACATTATTAACTTTAATATTTGTAATTGTTATAGGAGCATTCTTTAAGCCATTAGGTTCATATGGTGAAGCAACAGGTGCATATGTAAATTCACCATTTGTTACAGGTTTCTTAGAAGGATACTTAACAATGGACACTATAGCAGCATTAAACTTTGGAATTGTTATTGCACTTGCTATTAAAACAAAAGGTGTTAAAGAAGAAAAAGCTGTAGTATCAACATCAATAAAAGCTGGATTTATTGCTGGTGGTTTACTTGTGTTAATTTATGCAGCCCTTGCACATTTAGGAGCAACTAGTGGAGGAAGATTTGGTGAAACAGCAAATGGAGCAGTTACATTAACAAATGTTACTACTTACTTATTTGGTAAACCAGGTGCAGTATTACTAGCAGTAATATTTACTCTTGCATGTTTAACAACAAGTGTAGGGTTAATTAGTTCTTGTAGTCAATATTTTGCAAGCTTATCTGATAAAATAAGTTATAAAGGATGGGTAAGAATTTTAGCTCTTTCAAGTATGATTCTTGCTAATATGGGATTAACAAAGATTTTATCTATTTCAGTTCCTGTTTTAGATATGATTTATCCAATAGCTATTATGCTAATTGTTTTAGCTATGGTTGATAAATTTATAAAAGGTAGCAGAATAGTGTATTCATTAACGATTTTATTTACAGGAGTAGTAAGTGTAATTTATGGATTAAAAGGTTTTGGTATAGAATTAGGTGATAAAATATTTGGTAATTTACCTCTTTATACTGAAGGTTTAGGTTGGTTAGTTCCAGCAATATTAGGTATAGTTCTTGGATTAATCATTAGTGCTATAAAAGAAAAATCACAAATAACAGAAGAAATTGTAAATGAATAAAAGTATAATTTAAAACAAAAGTGTTATAGAAGTAATAAACTTTACTTTTATAACACTTTTTTAAAGTACAGGAAAGTATAAAATTTTCGATGGCTGAAAGTTATATGTTATCTAGCATTCAGCCTTTAAATATGTTAAATTTATTAATTATAAATTAGAGGTTTTTACATATGAAAAAAGGTAAAATAAAAATAATACTAGAAGATCACTGGCATGGGTTCTTAAAAATATATGAAAATAA
>NZ_JACOOQ010000007.1 GCF_014287815.1 Clostridium lentum | reverse complement strand
AAGACTTATAAAAAAAATAAACAACTTTTGGATGAAGTTTATGAAAAGATAAGAGTATTGAATAATGCAATATTGCAAGGCGAAGATAATATTAAAAAGCTAAATTTAGAAATTAATAATATTGATGAAAGTATTAGAAAATATGAAAATGATGAAGAAAAAGTAAAGGATCAGCTAACTAGATTTAGTATATATAATGAAGGGGAAGTAATAAAAAAGGATATTGAAGATTTATTAGCTGAATATGAAGCTCTAAATAAAGAAATTTTTGGTACTGAAAAGGAATTAAAAGAAAAAATAGTAGAACTTAATATAAAATTTACTGAGGTTGAAGATGAATTGAATTGTAAAACTGATAAGTATAATCTTATAGAGAGTGATTATATTAATGAATTTTATAATTTACAAAAGGAATTAGAAATTAAAGATTTAATAGAAAAAGAAAAAGAGAAAAATAATAATCTTAATGAACAAAAAAATTCTATAAATATTGAAATTGCTAAGGAAGAAACAATAATTGAACAATTATATAAAAAATTAATTAATGAATTTGGTAAGGTAGAGCCAAAGGATAAGTCATTGTTGTTTGAAAAGAATTTTAGTGAGGAAATAGCTAAACTAAAATTACAAATTAAAGATGAGGAAAGACGTAAAAAGAAGATTGTTAAAGAGTACTCAGAAATTAATCAAAACTTAATAAACTTAAGTGAATTTGAAGATTTTAAAATTACTTTACCAGAGGAAGTGAAAATTTCTATAGAAGATTTTGAGTTATATATTGGTAAAACTAAGAGAAATTTAAGATTAATAAGGGATGATGAAGCTAACTTTGAAAAAGAATTAGATAAACTTATATTTGAAATTAAATTAAAAGATCAATTTAAAGAGGAAGCGCTATTTAAAGAACCAATAGATACTCTTAAATATTTAACAGGAAAACCAGCAGAGTTTAAAGAACAATTAAATTTAGTTATTGATTCTTACAAAATGTTGATGGATAAATTATTAGCAGATATTGATTTAATAGAGAAAGAAGAGAA
The DNA here is from genome assembly GCF_014287815.1 of Clostridium lentum. Taxonomy (GTDB): domain Bacteria; phylum Bacillota; class Clostridia; order Clostridiales; family Clostridiaceae; genus Clostridium; species Clostridium lentum. The sequence continues at coordinate 116,099 of NZ_JACOOQ010000007.1, read as the reverse complement.
TAAAATACTGGAAAGTATATTAGAGTATATTGAAGAAATCCAGAAAAATATTGATAAGATTGATGATAATTCAAGTATTACTATAGGTGGAAAGAGAATAAAAATGCTTAATATATCTATAGATAGTTTTAGTGATAATAAGGAACTATATAGGGTCAAGCTTAAGGAGTATATTGAAACTATAAGAGATAGAAGCTTAAATGAACTTGAAAATAATAATAATATTGAAGATATAGTAAGCAATAGAATTAATACTGTTAGGCTTTATGATGAAGTTATCGGAATAAGTAATGTTAATATTAAGTTATATAAGATTGAAGAAGACAGACAAAGATCTATAACTTGGGATGAGGTTTCTAAGAATTCAGGGGGAGAAGGCTTCTTATCGGCCTTTGTGGTTTTATCAAGTTTATTATCATATATGAGGAAAGATGAAAGTGATATATTTAATAGAAAAGAAGATGGAAAGGTTATTATTATGGATAATCCATTTGCTCAAACAAGCTCTGCTCATCTTTTAAAGCCACTTATGGATATTGCAAAGAAAAGCAATACTCAGCTTATATGTCTTACTGCCCTAGGAGGAGATTCTATATATAATAGATTTGATAATATTTATGTATTAAATTTGATACCTTCTAAGATTAAAAGTGGAGTTAAATATTTAAGAAGTGAGCATATAAAAGGTGAAGAGGAAAAGGAAGTAGAAGTAGTTGTTTCTTCTAGATTTAAGATAGAAGATCAAATTAGGTTGTTTTAAATAATAATTAATAAAGCTACATAAGAATTGAAAAAATATCTTATGTAGCTTTTATTAAATACAATAATTGATCTATAATTTCTTATTAAATTAATTATAAGAATAGTAATTATCTTTTATAGAAAGTATTTCAATTTTTATTTTAAAAATTTTTAAAGAGATGATATATGTCACTATTATGATTTATTATATAGGAATAGAATAAATTAATTAATAAGAAGAAGAAATAAAATGAGTAAATTAGAGCAAAGAATGAAATTAGCAAATGAAGCTGTAGAATTAATTGAGGAATTTAGAGGAGAAGCTGGAATATTAGGACACAATCCTTTACAATCGGTGTCTATAAAAGAAGATGGAGAAATAATCGAAGTTGATGATGAATTTGATGGTGTAATAGAATATTCACTTACAGAGATAAGTTCAGTTTTTTCACTTGAAATGAGAGGATGGGGACCATGTCCTGCTGGGTTCTATGAAGGTATGGGATTAGCATTAGACGATTTAGAACATAATTTTAAGAAATATTCTAAAGAAGAGTTTAAAGAGTATGTTGGAAATTTAAAATATGCTGAATATAGATGTGAAGAGATATATAAAAGATTAGAAGAAATAGAGAAGGAAGCTGAGGAGTTAGATAAATAATTATTTATTTGATATAAATAAAAAAGATATTGTAAAAGCATCAATAATAGATGTAAGACTAAATATTATTATAAAAATAGAATCAGAATAAAAGTTAATTTAATATATGATGAGAGGGGAAAGGTATAAATGGGAAAGAATGCTGGAACAGTAGCACTAGCTGATATAAAGTGTTATAGGGATAAAGAAAGAACTGATTTAGTAGCAGAATTTAAAAGTTTTCCAGAGGTAAGAAAGTTTTTAAATGTACAAGCTGTTGGAGATAGTTTAGAAAGAGCAAGTGAAAGTGGAAAGCCAAGTAGAGGGTATTATTGGAGAGTAGAAAATTTTAGATATGGAGATAGATCAGAAATGAATATGGAATCAGTAGTGAAAAATCATGAAATACAAGAAACAATAATAGATGAAAAGTTAAAAAATTTTATAGGGGCATCAAAGGATTACATTAGTAAAGATAAATTTTTTCAAACTTTAGCAGAAAATAAGAGTAAATTTGTTAAAAGATTTCCTTTAGATAAGCTATTAGATATACCTATAGAGGAATATATAGTTTTAAAGGCCAATTATCCAGAGACATATAATGATACATTTACTTATTGGCTAGAGAGAAAAGAGGAAATAGGTGGAGCTATTGGTGGAGGTAATTCTTCTAAGTTTTATATTTATATGGATACCTCTGGAAAATATTGTATAGGATATGGAAGTAAAAAAAGATATATTGAAGGTGATGAGTTAAAGTATGAATATCATGAGCTTATCTCTAAAATAGTAAAATCAATAGAGTTTGCAAAGGAAGATAATATAGAAGAAATAAAAGAGTTAAATCCACCATTATGGAATATGGTATTACTTAAAATATTATCAATTTATATGCCAGATAAGTTTATAGATATTTATTCATCAGCAGTATTAGTTCCATTAGCAGAAATATTAAATTTAGATACAGATAAATCACCAGAAAATATTATAGCAATAAATTATTTAGCTACTAAAAAACTTAAGGCAATGGATGAGTTTAAAGAATGGGAGATGTTTAAGCTATCAAATTTTGTGTGGGAAACCATTAGGAAAGTTCCAAGAAAAATAACTTATTGGGCTTTAGGTCATAATTATGATGGAAATAATATACTTCCAGATTTAATAGAGAAGAATAAAATAGCAGTAGGATATTTTGAAGAAGATTTAAGTGATGTAATTATAAATAAAAGAGCTTTGAAAGAGTATTTAAAGGAACATAATTATGATAATAATACAATTAAAACCTTAACTAATTTTAGTGAAATAAAAAAAGGTGATATTGTTATATTAAAAAGTTCTTACACTAAAGGCGAAAAAAGAAATATTTCTGTGTTTAAAGTATCAGCAATAGCTGAGGTACTTGAAGATGTTACTAGTGGGTACGAATATGATGAAAAGTTACATCATACTCTTCCTGTGGAATGGATATCAAAAGAAGTTAGAGAATTTGAGGGGATAAATTATTTAGGTACACTTACTAAAATAAAAAATGATAAAAATTTAAATATAATTTTAAATAATACTAATTTATCAGATGAGTTACACGAAAGTATATCTAATGAAGAAGATGAATTAAATGAAGATAATAAAAACTTTATCTTATATGGCCCTCCAGGAACAGGAAAGACTTATAATGTTATAAATGAAGCATTAGAAATAATTGACCCTGAAGGATATTCAGAAATAGCTGAGGAGAATAATAGAGAGGCTATACTAAATAAATATAAGGAGCTTGTTGATAAAGGTCAAATTGATTTTTGTACATTCCATCAAAGTTATGGATATGAGGAATTTATAGAAGGTTTAAAGTCAGATGGAAAAGGTAATTTTGTAACAGAAGATGGTATTTTAAAAAGAATAGCTTATAATGCAGCTTATGAAGGATTAAAAGATGAATATAAAGAAGATGAAGTAAGTTATGATGATAAGAAGGTTAAAGTTAATAATTATATTAATAAGGAAAGAGCTTTTAAAGAAGCAAAGAAGTTTGTACTTATTATTGATGAGATTAACAGAGGTAATATATCAAAAATATTTGGTGAGCTTATTACCTTATTAGAAGAGGATAAAAGAATAGGTACAAGTAATCAAATTGTCGCTAACTTACCATATACAAAAGAAAAGTTTAGCTTTCCAAATAATTTATATATTATAGGAACAATGAATACATCTGATAAATCTATAGCTCAAATTGATATTGCATTAAGAAGAAGATTTATATTTGAAGAAATGATGCCAGATTATGATGTATTAGATGAAATTGATGGCATAGAGCTAGATAAATTATTAATTGAAATTAATGAAAGGATAGAATTCTTATTGGATAGAGATCATTTAATAGGTCATGCATATTTTGTTAACTGTAATTCATATTTAGATATTATCAATGTAGTTATTAATAAAATAATTCCTTTATTACAAGAATATTTTTATGGAGACAACGAAAGAGTAGGAATGATTCTAGGGGGAATAGGACTATCTAAAAATGATAAATCTATTGTTTATAGAGAGGAAAAATCAGCAGAAAAAATATTTAAAGGCTTTAAAAATATTAGTGATTTAGGTTCTGAAGAGGTTTTCAGAGTAAAAACAGAAATCGGAATAGAGGAGCTTAAAAATATTTATGAATAGTAAATATATTGTCTTAAGGGAAGGATATGACTGGTTAAATATAGGTGAAGGAAAAAATGAAATATCGATTTCTGAATATAAAAATCTTTGTGTATATTTAAAGAAAAATATAGGTAATAAATCAATAGTATATGATTATAATAAAATTAAATTTATTAATTATGTTGGAATAATAAAGATAAATAATTTAATTATTGAGATATTGCCTAAGATATCTTTAAGCAATGACATAATCAAAGATAGGGAAATTCTTGTGTTTATGCTTTCTAAATGTAATAAATTATCTGTAGATATAAATGAATTATTAAATAGCAATATTTTAAATAATTCATTGCTAGATATTTTGGCAAAAGTGTTTTCAAAAAAGCTTTTAAATGAATTACAAAAGGGATTATATAGAGAATATGTTTCTAAAGAAGAAGCTTTAAGCACGATAAAAGGAAAAATTCTAATATCTAAAAGTATAAAAGAAAATACCATTAATAAAAATAAAATGAATTGTAAATATGATGAATTCACTGAGGACAATTTATTCAATGCTATTTTAAAAAGGGCTATTAGTGTTATTTTATTTTCAATAAAGAATGATGACGTAAAGAAGGAATTAAATATCATAAATAATGTTTTAAATGATATTTCAGATATTTATATTCCTAATAATATTATTTTAAATTATAAATTAAATAGAATGAACAATAGATTTTTAGAGTGTTTTACATTAGCAAAATTAATATTATTAAATTCTAGTATGGATAAATCATTAGGTAAGGAAAATGGATTTTCAATTTTATTTGAAATGAATTATTTATATGAGGAATACATTGGAGTTTTATTAAAGGAAGTTTTTAATGATACTAATATAAGTATAAATACTCAGGAAAAGTCTAGATATTTATTATGGAATACTTTAAAAGAAAGAAATGAAATAGCATTAAAGCCTGATATTGTTATATATAAAGATAATAAACCTAAGGTTATAATTGATACAAAGTGGAAGAGCTCATCTATTAATAATATAGAGATTTATTCTCAAAGTGATATTTATCAAATGTATGCTTATATTACAACATATGCAGAATGTGAAGAGTGTATTTTGTTATATCCTAAGTTTGAAGATATTAGTCATTCATACTGGAAATTAAATCAGAATATAGGAGATAAGAAAATTTTAATTTCTGAAATTAGCTTAGAAAGTTATGAAAAAAGTAAAGAAGAATTATTTAAATTAGTTTAAAGGAAATAAGCCAAATGATAAATAACACATTAGATTTTTACAATAACAATTCAAAATCATATATAGAAAGTACACTATCAATAGATATGAGCCATTTATATAAAGATTTCCTAAAAAACATACCTAAAGATGGTCATATACTTGACTTAGGATGTGGTTCAGGAAGAGATAGTCTTGAATTTATAAAAAGAGGATACAATATTACAGCAGTTGATGGATCAAAAGAATTATCAATTGCTGCAAGTAAAGTTATAGGACAAAAAGTAATTTGCAATAAATTTGAAGACTTACAATTAACAGAAAAATTTCATGGAATATGGGCATGTGCTTCATTGCTTCATATAAACAAAAGATATCTAATTAATGTAATAAAAAATATATCATCTAATTTAGAAGACAATGGAGTATTTTATATGTCATTTAAATATGGAAAAGGTGAATATATTGATAAAAAGGGAAGATATTTTAATTGCTATACAGAAAAAGCATTTAAAGAAATGATATTAGCAGTTCCAAAATTAGAAATAATTAAGATATATAAATCAGAAGATACAATTGGTGGAAGAAATAACTTACAGTGGCTAAATGTATTGTTGAAAATAAATTAAAGTTATAAAAATGGGTATATAATGATTTTTAACCTTAATGTGCGAAATTCTCCCATCTTCTATAAGTTGGAGATGGATAGCACTTGACGATAGTCAACAAGAGTAGTATGTTGTAATCAATAGTAATTAACTACTGGTGGAGCAACTATTGAAGTGGTGAGAAAATACATTGAGAATCAAGGGGTAAAATAATGCTTAAAGCTTATAAATATAGATTATATCCTAATTTAGAACAAAGAGAATATTTAGTTAAAACATTTGGGTGTACTAGATTTATATATAATAAAATGTTAGCTGATAAAATTGAGTATTATAAAGAAACTGGCGAAATGTTAAAAAATACACCTGCACAATATAAAAAAGAATTTGAATGGCTAAAAGAAATTGATTCATTAGCACTAGCAAATGCTCAACAAAACTTAGAAAAAGCTTATAAAAATTTTTTTAGAGATAAGTCTATAGGATTTCCTAAATTTAAATCCAAGAAAACTAATTACTATAGTTATACTACTAATAATCAAAAAGGAACTGTATATATTGAAAATAATCATGTAAAAATACCAAAACTAAAAACTATGATAAAAATAAAATATCATAGAGAATTTACTGGGACTATAAAAAGTTGCACAGTATCTAAAACTCCAAGTAATAAATATTTTATATCTATATTAGTAGATACTGAAAATAAAACATTACCTAAAGTTGATAAGAAAATAGGTGTAGATGTTGGACTTAAAGAGTTTGCAATATGTAGTGATGGGTACAGGGTATCAAATCCAAAATATCTAAGAAAGTCAGAAAAGAGATTAATTAAACTACAAAAGGATTTGTCAAGAAAACAAAAGGGAAGTAACAATAGATACAAAGCAAGATTGAAGGTTGCTAAATTACATGAGAAGATAACTAATCAACGTAAAAATTTTTTACACAAATTATCTACTAAGCTAATAAGAGAAAACCAATCTATAGCTATAGAAGATTTGAAAGTAAAAAATATGCTTAAAAATAATAAATTATCAAAAGTGATTAGCGAAGTAGCATGGAGTGAATTTAGAACAATGTTAGAATACAAGGCTGATTGGTATGGAAGAAATATTGTAGTTGCTCCAGCTAATTATGCAAGTAGTCAATTATGTTCAGAATGTGGATATAAGAACATTGATGTAAAAAACTTAGCATTGAGAGAGTGGACTTGTCCAGAATGTGGTACAAAACACGATAGAGATATAAATGCAAGTAAAAACTTATTAAAATTAGTAATATAATTTTAGTATTATCTTGAGGTAGGAACTACCTTATAAGCTTGGGTGAACTTGTACCGTTAGGTATATTGACCAAGAAGCCCCCACTTCTATAAGTGGAGAATAGTTCACAGAAAATCACTATATACCCTTAAACTATGTTAAAATATAAAAAAAGCTTAATATAATACTATTTATCAGAAAAGTGTTTGTAGAGATAAATGGGAATATACAAAAGTGTATTAATATTTTATAAAGTTGAAATAGAGGTATAAATTTATGATAAGTCCAAAAGCAAATGAAATTAAGGAATTATATTACAAAGATTCATATACATGTTATTAGAGCATTATAATATCAAAAAAGGACAATCACACAATGCATTACAAGATGTTTTGGATCTATTAGATTTATTAAAAGTTATAAAGCCAGAAAGATGGTGTGCTTTAAGTATATCAAGATCAGTTTCAAAGAATGATAATAAACAAGGAAAAGATGGTACTAAAAGCTCAGCAAAGTCTAATAGTTTTAGAAAGTTTGCAAAGGATAAGGAAAAAGTTGCAGAAGAAAAAGAAATGATTGAGTTTGCTAAAAATAATTTAATAAAGGATATATTTAATAAAAAGAAAATAGTTTTTACTGGTGATATGTCTAAAAGTAGAGCTGAGATGAGAGCTACAACTATAAGATATGGGGCAGATTCTCCAACAAGCATAAGTGGAAAAACAAATATTCTTGTTATAGGGGAAGAGGCAGGAAAAAGTAAATTAGAAAAAGCTAAGCAGCTTAGTATAGAAATAGTTACTGAAGATGAATTTTGGGATATTATTCATAAAGAAACAGGTATGAAATAATAACAAAGTGAGGTTTGTTAAAGGATTTGTGTTAGTATAAAGTAGTGGATATATTAACTAAAAATAATATTAGTCTTCTTAGAGATGATTCATTTATACATTTAGATCAAGGAGCTCATTATACAAGTCCGATATTTCAAAAGAAATTTAAAATTTATAATTTAGAAATATATATAGAACAGGCTTATTGAATGCATATACATTTTATGGTAAAATTGAAAGGTGGAAATGATTCAGATAATAGAAAGGAAAACTAATATATAAGATTTATCATAGGAATTGTACATATGGATATACATAGGAGAAAGCAAGAATAGAGGACAAAGGCCTCTTTTTTTAATGTAGAAATAAGATTTATAAGAGAAGACTTATAAGGTCAGTAATATAACTTCAGAAAAGTTTAAAAAGATACCAGTGAAGGATATTAGTAGGTTAAAAGGAGTATGTTTAATAATTGGGAGGAATCAATATGAATATTCAAGATTTCTATATAGGTAAGTCTTTTGATGCATATGAATTTTTTGGAGCACATAAAATAGGTAATAAAATTTTATTTAGAGTATATGCACCAAATGCAGCAAAAGTATCATTAGTAGGCGAATTCAATGATTGGCAAGAAGAAGAAATGGAACAACAGTATCAAAGTGGAATATATAGTATTACCTCTGAAAATGCACGTGTAGGTATGATGTATAAGTATTGTATTCATACACGAGATGGACAAGTGGTTTATCATTGTGATCCTTATGGATTTGCTATGGAATTAAGACCTAATAGTGCTTCATATATAGTGGATTTAGAAGAATATAAGTTTAGTGATGATGAGTGGATGAATAAAAGAGATAAGTGTTATAATAAGCCATTAAATATTTATGAGATTCATATGGGATCATGGATGAAAAAAAATGACGAAACTTATAATAATGGATGGTATCGTTATAATGAAATTGCTGATAGACTTATAAATTATGTAAAGGAAAATGGTTTTACTCATATAGAGATAATGCCTTTATGTGAACATCCTGTAGATTGTTCTTGGGGATATCAAAATACGGGATTCTTTAGTCCAACATCAAGGTATGGTACCAATAAGGAACTTAAAGAGCTTATAGATAAATGTCATAAGGCCAATGTAGGCGTAATATTAGATTTTGTTCCAATACATTTTGCAGTAGATGATTATGGATTAGCAAAATTTGATGGTACGGAACTTTATGAATATCCACATAAAGATGTAGGCGCTAGTGAGTGGGGAACTTGCAATTTTATTCATTCTAGAGGAGAAGTATGCTCATTTCTTCAATCAGCAGCAAATTATTGGCTTAAGGAATATCATTTTGATGGTTTAAGAATGGATGCTATAAGTAGAGCTATATATTGGCAAGGAAATCCTGCAAGGGGGGTAAACTCTTGTGCAATTAATTTTATTAGAAATATGAATGTTGGACTTCATAAACTTCATCCTACTGCTATGATAATAGCAGAGGATTCTACTGCATATCCTAAAGTAACTGCACCTGTAGAATATAACGGATTAGGCTTTGACTATAAATGGGATTTAGGTTGGATGAACGATACATTGGAATATTTTAAGATATCACCGAAAGAGAGACCAAATCATTATTACAAGTTAACTTTTTCAATGGAATATTTTTATAATGAGTTATTTTTATTACCTTTTTCACATGATGAGGTGGTTCATGGAAAAGCTACTATCATTCAAAAGATGTGGGGAGACTATGAAGATAAATTTAAACAATGCAGAGCACTATATATGTATATGTATACTCATCCAGGAAAGAAGCTTAACTTTATGGGTAATGAAATAGCACAATTTAGAGAATGGGATGAAAAGAGAGAGCAGGATTGGCAATTAATTAAGATGCCGTTACATTATGCTTTTAATAAATATATAAAGAGATTAAATGAAGTTTATGATAATTATGAAGCTCTATATAAAAATGAATATGATAGCAGTTATTTTAAATGGCTAGAAGTAAATGCACCAGAAAAGTCAGTATATATATACGAACGTGGGCGTAGTGATCATAGAATCATAGTAGCACTTAATTTTTCAGATAATGAATATGCTCCATTTACATTTAAAGTTGAAGAGGAGCTGAGGTTGAGAGAAATAGTAAATAGCGATAGTGACATTTATGGTGGAAGCACATGGGGAATGAGAAGTGATGTTACTACAACAAAAGAAGATAATTATTTATATAATTTGAGTATTAATTTAAAGCCTTTTTCAGGTATAATTTATGAAGTAGTAAATGATTAGAAAGGCATGAGTATGGTAGCAAAAACTCCATACTCAGAAGTATTAGAGGGTCAATGGTTGACTCCAATGCCAGTAAAAATCTTAAAAAGATTAGAAGATTAATTAAAGAATGCGAATTTAAGATAGCAACTAAAGCTTTTCTAGTAATCAAATTAGAGATTTTTTTAGAGAATACTAGAGTATTATATTTATCATATTCCATAAGATATTTACTATCAATAAGAATAGCATTAAGTTTATAGGCAATTTCCTGAAAGGGAGCATATCAAAGGCATGTTTTTTTTAAAATCATTAAGAACATACTTTCGAGTAAGAAAAAAATATAGTATAATTAAAATAAAAAAGAAAAAGTATGGAGTTGTTAAATGAAAGGTAAGGAACACATGATGATAGGGACTACCGCTACAGCTACCATGGGTATTGGTTTTTTAATGAACAATAATATTGGCGATGTAGTACATTTAGTTCCTTTAATAGCCGGTGGCTTTATAGGCTCATATATGCCAGATATAGATTCTCATAAATCTAAAGCAAGTCAGGTATTTAATAAGATAATTATGATATTAATGGTTGCTTTAGTAGTAGGATATAGTTTTGGCTTAGCTCTTAGTGTGGATGATATATTAAATATTTTTAAATATACTAGTGAAAATTATTTGGGATTAGTTTTTTTCTGTGTCAATACTGTTCTTGGAAAGCTTTCTCCCCATAGAATGTTTACTCATAAAATATTAGGTACAACATCCTTTTGCTGGAGTGTATTTTTAATAGGTAATAAATATTTGGCTCTCGGTTTTACAACAGGTTATATATTACATATTGTATGTGATAGATTTTCGCCAAGAGGAAAAAATCTTAAGTTTTTTGAATTTAAGCTTCCTTGTAGGAATAGTAAAAATAAAACATCTGTTGATTGGTAGAGTTATAAATTCTTAAAAGAAATACGTAGTTAGTGATAAAGCATACATAGTGTATGTTTTATTTTTTGTGTATAAATTTTAGTGCAAATGGCAAATAATATTCGTAAATGCTTAAAAAGAGAGGAAGGTTATTATGGAATATAGTGAGAGAATGAAGGAAAAGTATATGACCAAGATAGATAAAATAAATAAAATAGATGATGAGGACACAAGAGTGCATTTAAAATTAAAATTAATGGCAGATATAATTAATGAATTAGATAAAAATTAAACAATAAAAAATTTAGATAATATTTTGGAAGGATATATGGTTATGGTGAAGAATTAAATAATTATAGTTGTGGTAAAAATTTTTGATTAAATACATAAATTAATTCATATAATTAAACTTTTGATAATAATATATAATAGATATAATTAAAGAAGGTGATTGATATGATTAGTAATAAAAAGGTTATAGAGAAATATTACAAGAAGATGGAAACGATTAACAAGATTGAAGATGAATTCACCAAATCTCAAAATAAAATGAAGTTAATAATCGATATGATGATGTATGAAAAAAATGATAAAAAATGTGAAAAAGAAGCTTAAAATAAAAAAGCAATAATTAATTCTTTTATAGAGTAAATTATTGTTTTTTTTGTTTGTTAAAGAATGTATAATAAAAGTGATAAATGAAAAATTATGCATAAATAATATTATGAGGTGGTGAATTATGACTGTTGATTTATTAAGAATAATTCAGAATATGTTTATGGATAAATACAGTAGAAAAGATATAAATGGCCAGTTTGCTTCATATTTTAACAGGATTATAGGTGTAAGTAATAAGGAAAATTATGATGATATTCTTAGTACATTAAATAAAAAATGTTATGAGAATAGTAATGTATCATTAATTTTTGATGGTGAGATACCTTTAAACGGTGAAATTGAGCTTATTGAATACATTTATAATGAACTTAACTCTATGAATATATTTAATATAGTTAATGAAGATATAGTTATTTTTGATGATTTAGCAATAAATACAGCTTTTTTAGAGGCTTTACAGTATACAATTGAATTATCAGTAAAAAATGAAAGTTTTTTTAATGAATCTATAAGAAATAATTTTATAACTAAACTTATAGTATGGGCATATTCATGGATTAAAAATCTTGATTATAAAAATTCCATTAATACTAAATGTATATATTATGGAAAGATAAATAAACATGAAATATATTTTTTAATAATGCTTTATAAGATGGGATTTGATGTTTTATATTTAAATCCTTTAAAAGAAGAATACTGGAATGAGGTTGATACTGATAATTTAAGTAAATGTTATGTGGAAAGTAGCATTACTGATCTTGAAAGTTTTAATATTAAGACTCATAGAGGTCATGAAATAGAAGTTGTTGAAACAGTAACAAAGCAAATTGAAAAAAGTATTCATGAAGAATTATTTTCTAATACAGGAATGTATAAACCATGGAAGTTTAGAAAAGGATTTACTAAAAGTGTATTATTAGATACTATTTTAGAGGATATATATATTTATTGGAATGAACCAGCTAAGCTTAGACCAGGATTTAAAGTTGAAGATATGGTAGTTACAGTTCCAAGCATTTTTTATAAAATTGATGGACAGTATTGCAGTATTGCTGAAAATCAGAAAATACTAAAACATTGTTTAAATGCACCAAATACATTGTTTTTTAATGGAGGAAATATTTCTAGAGATATATCAGTATCTAATGATATGTTCGAATTAATGTTTTGTCAGTTAAGTGATGGTACATTTGATGTGGAAGAAATAAAAAAGAGTAGAGTTTATACGTTAGGAAAGTATAATGAAGAGTTGCAAGATTTACTATTAAATAAGTTTAATCAGTTTATTAAAGAAAATAAGATATTAAAGATGAGTTTTGATAAAAAGCTATCTTTAAAGCTTTTAGCATTAATTTTATATCTAAATGAAAGCATAATAAGAATAATAGATAATTTCGATTTTGTTTTTTCTATACCTAAGATAGTTATTTATTTAAATGGTGAAGATACTATTAATGAATGGATGGTTATCTTATTATGCTATTTACATAATATAGGTATTGATATAGTTATTTTTAATCCATCAGGATCTTTCAATATAAATAAATATATTAAGGAGAATAAGATTGTTATTAATAGATTAGAAGAAATACGCTATGATTGTAAATTTGATGAGATAATAAATTATAAGCAAAGCTTTTTTTCAAGGATTATGAATAAGTAATTAATAAAAGAAAGTAAGGAGAGAATAATAGTGAATGGAAATAATTTTAATAGCATGATGAATATGACTGATAACACTATGTTTGCTACTGAAAATAGCATGGCGGAGATCACTAATAATTTAGAAGAATATAAAGAAAGATTAAGGTCTCTTAAGGAAGTACAAGATCTTACAAGTGAAATAGAAGTACAAAATCCAAATTCAATTGTTCAATTTGGTCAAAAAGCTAGTGAAAATATATCAAAAATTTCTGATGAACTTTTAAATTCTATGAAGGAAATAAAAGCTGAGGAAACAACAGAAATGTTAGTTAACTTAACAAAAATAATGGATAAGTTTGATGTTAAAGAAATTAAAAATATAAAACAAGAAAGTTTTGTTTCTAAGATTTTCAAAAGTGCAGGAAATACTATAGCTAGATTATTCCAAAAATATGACACCATGGGATATGAAGTGGAAAAGGTTTATGTATTATTAAAGAAATATGAAAGCGATATTAAGGAATCAAATAATAAATTGAAGAGATTATATGATGGCAACATGGCTTATTATCAAGAATTGGAAAAATATATAGTGGCAGGAGAATTAGCTTTAGAAGAAGTTGAACAATACATTTATCAAATTCCTCTAAATAATACTATCAGTGAAGAGGAAAAGAATATGATGGTACAAAAGCTTGAAATGTGTAAAGAGATGTTAAACCAACGTATATATGATTTAAGAATTGCTGAAAATGTAGCAATACAAGCCGCTCCAATGTTACAAAGCATGCAAATGTCTAATTTTAATTTAATGAGAAAAATAAATTCTTCATTTATTGTAACACTTCCTATTTTTAAACAATGCCTTGCACAAGCAGTTTTATTAAAGCGACAAGAAATTCAAGCTAAGTCATTAAAGCAGTTAGATGATAAAACAAATGAACTTATCATGAGAAATGCAGCTAATACTTCTAGACAATCAGTAGAAATAGCTAAAATGGCTTCAAGTAGCTCTGTTGCCATTGAAACTTTAGAAAAATCATATGAAACAATAATGAGAGGTATTGAAGAAACAAAAGCTATACAACAAAGCAATGCATTAGCAAGAAAAGAAAATACAACTAAGCTTGAAAGTATAAAAATGACAATGAAAAAAAGTATTTCCTTATAAGGGTTGAAAATTAATTCTTAAAGCGGTAATATATACTATATAAAGAGGAGAAAGAAAAGAGGTGCATTGAATATGGCAATTAATTTAGGATCTATGATGGGAAACAGAAGTGGAGAAGTAGTTAATGCGTTGAATTTGCAAAAAAATCAAATTTTAGATTTAACTAAGAAAAATCCAGGCTTAGAAAAAGTAGTTTTAGGAGCAGGTTGGGATATAGCAAAGAATGGTTATGATTTTGATTTAGATATTGCTGCTTTCTTATTAAATAGCAATGGTAAAGTACAGAATATACCGCAAGATGTTATATTTTTTAATAATATGGAAGCTCCAGGTATTGTCCTTGAAGGAGATAACAGAACTGGTGCAGGTGATGGTGATGATGAAAGAATAACTATAGATTTATCACAAATTAGAAGTGATATAGCAAAAATAGTTTTTGTAACTACAATTCATGAAGCGCAAGCTAAGAGACAAACATTTGGTATGGTAGAAAACTCATATATAAGATTATTAGATGCTAAAAATAATGAAAAAGAAGTATGTAGGTTTAATTTGAAAGAAGATGGTTCTACTAGTACGTCAGTAATATTTGCCGAACTATTTAGAGAGGGTTTTGAATGGCAGTTTAAGGCTGTAGGCGAAGGGAAAATGGCAGATTTAAATGGTATTTTATCGCTTTACATGTAAATAAATAAGTAAAAAAAATATATATATAGGAGAAAAAATTATGGGAATTAATTTAGGTGGAAATTTTGGTATGTCAAATAATGATTCAATGCCAGTTTTAAATTTACAAAAAAATGATATATTAGATTTAACTAAGAAAAATCCAGGATTAAAGAAAGTAATTTTAGGTGCTGGTTGGGATATATCAAGAAATGGAGCAGATTTTGATTTAGATATTGCAGCATTTTTGTTAGATAGTAATAATAAGTTCAACACTGTATCTAATGTAATTTTCTTTAACAATCCAAATGGACAAGGAATTACACTAGGTGGAGATAATAGAACAGGTGCTGGTGATGGTGATGATGAAAGAATATTAATAGACTTACAAGCAATTGACTCTAATATAGCAAAGATAGCATTTGTAGTTACTATACATAATGCACAAGCTAAGAGACAAACATTTGGAATGATAGACAATTCATATGTAAGACTATTGGATGCAGAAAATAATGAAAAAGAACTTTGTAGATTCAATTTAAAGGAAGATGGTTCTACTAGTACTTCAGTTATATTTGCTGAGCTGTATAAAGCAGGTTCAGAATGGGAATTTAAAGCTGTTGGTGAAGGACGTATAGCTGATTTAAATGGTATTTTAGCATTATATGCATAATAGATAAAGGAGAATTGAGGATGTTATTAAATTTACAAAAAAATGATATATTAGATTTAACTAAAAAGGATCCTTCTTTAAAAAATGTGATTTTAGCAGCAGGTTGGGATGTAGCAAAAAAAGGTTTTTTTGGATTAGGTAAAGATTTCGATTTAGATTTAGTTGCGTTACTTTTAGATGAAAGTGGAAAGCTAATAGCTAAAGATGGAATGGTCTATTTTGGTAATAAAAGAAATAATGGAATATTTCTGCATGGAGATAACTTAACAGGTCATGGAGATGGCGATGATGAAAGAATTTCAGTTTCATTAAATAATCTTCCAACAAGATGTTGTAGAATAATGTTTGCTATTACAATATATGAAGGAAAAGCAAGAAAGCAGTCTTTTTCAAAAGTAAAAAATGCTTATGTTAGATTATTAAATGAAGATAAATCATGCCAAGAAATATGTAGATATAATTTAACTGAAGATGCTGGTAATAATACTTGTGTGAAATTTGCAGAGCTTCGTAAAGAAAATGGTGAATGGCAATTTAAAGTTGTAAGTGAAGCTATAGAAGCATCTATACAAGAGCTATATAATAGCTATAGATAACTATAATTATTAAATAGTTAAGAAAATAATAAAAAATTTCATATATTTTTAGTAACTAGGGGGAAGAAAATTGTTACAGGGATTAAATGATCAAGAAGTTTTAGACAATAGGCAGAAATTTGGTGATAATAAAATAATTGAAGCAGAGCCAGAAACATTCTTAGATAAGTTTAAAGATGCTTTTGGAGATCCAATGATAAAATTACTAATAGCCATTGCGTGTATAATGGCTATTATGGCTTTTTTAGGCTATGCTGAATGGGGAGAGCTTATAGGAATAGTTATTTCTGTATTATTAGTTACAGTTATATCAGCTAAAACTGAAATGTCCAGTGATAATGAGTACAGAAAATTAAAAGATGGAGCTAAGAAAGAGCTTTGTAAAGTTTATAGAAATGGCAAAATAGTTGAAATAGAAGTAGATGATGTTGTAGTAGGTGATAGAATTATCATACAAAGTGGAGATAAAATTCCAGCAGATGGAGTATTGTGTTCAGGAGCAATTGCAGTAGATAATTCAGCCCTTAACGGAGAATCAGAAGAGTGTAAGAAGTATGCTATACCTAATGATTTTATTTACAGGGAAGTTGCTATTACTGGAGATACATTTGTAGACAAGCATTCTTTATTTAGAGGTGCTGTTGTGGTAAATGGTGAAGGTGTACTAGAAGTTAAAAAAGTGGGCATGATGACTATGATGGGTGAAATGGCTAAGGACATGCAAGATGATGATGTAGAAAGCCCATTAAAAGTTAAGCTTTCTAAATTAGCTGATAGTATATCAAAGTTTGGATATATAGGAGCAGTGGTTATTGCAATAACTTTAATGATTCATAAAGTTATAGTAGCTGGTGGAGTATCTCCATATTTTGATCTTGGTATGATGTATGTATTTAAAGATTTATTAGAAGTTTTAATGTTAGCAGTTGTTATAATAGTTATGGCTGTTCCAGAAGGACTTCCTTTAATGATTGCCATAGTTTTAATGCAAAATACATCTAAGATGCTACAAAATAATGTATTGGTAAGAAAGCCTATAGGGATTGAAACAGCTGGTTCATTAAACATATTATTTTCTGATAAGACAGGAACAATTACTAAAGGTGAGCTGGAAGTAGTTGAATTTTTTGATGGAGATTTAAAAGATAGCTATCAATCTAGTAAGTATACAAAAGAATATATGGGACTTTGTATTGGAAAAAATACAGGTGCTATGTTTGATAATAATGATAAAGTTATCGGTGGAAATGCTACAGATAAAGCTTTATTAAATTTCTTAGGTAAAAATGAAATGAACTCTTTAAATGATATAAAAGTTGTTAAGAGTCAAGGTTTTAACTCTGCTAACAAATATTCAGCTGCTGAGCTTGAAAATGTTACAGTATATAAAGGGGCACCAGAAAGATTGCTTGGTAAGGCCACTAAGTATATCAATCAAAATGGACAAGTACTTCCAATAGATAAAGATAAATTAAATGCTAAAATAGATTCATTAGCTGATAAAGCAATGAGAGTTTTATCATTTGCTTACTCTGAGAGTGAATTAATTGAAGATGCATTACCAGATGATTTAGTTATTGTAGGTTTTGTTGGTATAAGGGATGATGTAAGACCAGAAGCAAAGCAAGCAATTAAAGAAGTACAAAACGCTGGTGTACAAGTTGTTATGATTACAGGTGATAGAAAAGAAACAGCTGTAGCTATAGCAAAAGATAGTGGGTTAATTAAATCAGATGATGAGTTAGCATTTACTTCTGAAGAATTAAATAAAATGACTGATGACGAGATAAAAGCTGTTATTACAAAGATAAGAGTTATTGCAAGAGCATTACCAACAGATAAATCAAGAATGGTAAGAATTGCACAAGAGCTAAATCTAGTTTGTGGTATGACTGGTGATGGTGTTAATGATGCACCAGCATTAAAGAGAGCAGACGTTGGTTTTGCAATGGGATCAGGTACTGATGTTGCAAAAGAAGCTGGTTCAATAGTTATCTTAGATGATAATTTTAAATCTATAGAAAATGCTATTTTATATGGTAGAACTATTTATAATAACATATTGAAGTTTATTAAATTCCAATTAACTATAAATGTAGCAGCTGTTGCAGTATCGGCTATTTCGCCTTTCTTTGGTGTTGAAGAGCCATTAAAGATTACACATATCTTATGGATAAACTTAGTTATGGATGGATTAGGTGCTTTAGCTTTAGGAGCTGAGCCAGCTTTAAAGAAGTATATGAGTGAAAAACCTAAATCAAGAACTCAAAGTTTAGTGAATAAAAACATGATGTCTCAAGTTTTATGTGCAGGGGCATGGCTTGGGGTAATAAGTTTTGCATTCTTAAAGCTTCCATTCTTTAAAGAGTTCTTTGAAAATGAAGGACAACATTTAACAGCATATTTTTCAATGTTTGTTTTTTCTGCTGTAGCCAATGGATTTAATGTACGTAGTGAAGGTATTAATATATTTGATCATATCAAAGAAAATAAAGGTTTTATAAAGGTAATGTTAGCGATTGTTTTAGTTCAAATAATTTTAACATTTGTAGGTGGGGAAATATTCTCATGTACACCTTTTGGAATTAAAGGATGGTTAATTATTATAGTTATGTCATTGACAATGATACCGGTAGATATGTTAAGAAAGATAATAATGAAATCATCTGAAAAATCTTTAACATATGAAAATGATGTTGAAGCAGTTTAATTGAAGATGAATTAATGAAAAAGACTATTTCTTTTGAGATAGTCTTTTTTTATTAATTTTCAATTGAAAATATTTATATATTTTGTTCATAATTATATTTTATATTATAGGTAATCGATAAATGGGCTGGAAAAACCTCTAGATGTCAGCGCAATAATTTTATAATATGAAGACCTTACAAGTAAGAAAGCTTTTTTTATCCATAATTTGATATACTGATGGAAATTAGGAATTGAATCAGCATCAAGACTATTATCTTTAATATATGATTTTATATCAAGTAATTTAATGTAGCTTTCTTTGGAAAATGGAATATAGAAGCCAGGTATGCTTTTACATATATCATATACCTCATATTTATTGTAGTTTATTACTCCTGCAGTATAGGCTAAGATTGTTAGGGTATTACGGATTATATAGCCAACTCGCTTAATTAAGGTAGCATTTGAAACAGTCTTAGTATTAAAGTCATAAGATATGTTTCTTAACTTCTTATAATTTGAAGCAATATCATTAGTCATGTTGGTATATAGTCTAAGATTATATAGGCAGTATTCGAAAAAACCGCTACGAGAATAAAGGATTAAACCTTCTAGCTTGACACTCCAGAGAAAACTATCGCCATATAAGCATAAATCATAAATTTCATCGGTAGTATAAATTGATATCCATGAAGGAGGAATTTGCATTTCTTCAGCAATATTAAGTTTAGTTATTAATTTTTCACTATAGGAACAGTTATCGATTACTATCAAAAAATCAATGTCGCTATGGATATTATTATCACCACGAATAAATGATCCAAAAACTATAATACTTTCTATGGAGTAGTCTTCAGGATTTACATTATAAATTTTATCATTTAAAGTAATTTCCATATATTTTACTCCTTTATCTATAAATATAAGAGTTCTTTATATTTATAGTATATGTAATGGAAATATTATTGTCCTACTTAGAAAAAAGTTATGAGTGATAAGCATTTTTTGTAGAAAATATTTAAAGAATATTGAAGCTTGGTAGCAATAAATATATAATTGTAGTAAAAAAGTAAAAGTGGTGATTTGTTTGTAAAGCGTTGAGGTAAATAAACAATAAAAATATTTTATTAAATGGCTCTTTAGTATATAATATATCTAAAATATGTTAAGGATATTTAATGTATATTATAAAAAGTAAGGAGTGGTTTTTTGTTTGGTTATGTTACTCCGCTTAAACCAGAGTTAAAGATAAGGGAATATGAATCTTTTAAAAGTTATTATTGTGGAGTATGTATGCATATAAAAGATGGTTTTGGAAATATACCAAGAATGTCATTAAATTATGACATGACTTTTCTTGGGTTGTTACTAGATGGATTGCATGAAGAGGAAAGAAGCTTTAAGATACAGCGATGTATAGCACATCCATTGAAGAAGAAACCTATGATAGTTAATAATAAGGCTTTAGCTTATGCGGCAGCAATGAATGTTTCCCTTGTATATTATAAATTATTAGATGATGTTGCTGATGATAGGAGCATGAAAAGTAAAGTAAGTTCAATAATATTATCACCATATAAAAGTAAATTTAACAGAAATGTTACAATAATAAATGATATAATAGAAGAAAATTTGAAAAAATTATCATATTTGGAGGTTGAAAAGAGATTTTCGTCTATCGATGAAATAGCTCATCCTTTTAGTGAAATAGTAGGTAAAATATTAAATTTATATCCTGAGGAGTTTGAAGGTGACAGTGAAGAAATAAGAGGTAATTTATATGAATTAGGATATTCACTAGGAAAGTGGATATATATTATTGATGCGCTAGATGACTTGAAAGAGGATATGGAAAAAAATAAATTTAATCCTATTAATTACTTGTATAATACCAATAATAAAACGTATGAAGAGCTAATGGGAGAAATAAGGGATAGAATGGAGTTTACAATTTTTAATTGTGGATATACATGTAGAAATGCCTTAGAAAAGCTTCCAATTAAACGTAATAAAGAGATATTAGAAAATATTATAAGCTTAGGTATGATGGACAAGTACACGAAAATAACTAATGAATGCGAATGTAATAAGAGGAGTGGTAAAAATGAATCCATATGAAGTGCTTGGTATTAAACCTGGAGCCAGCCAGGATGAAATAAAATCGGCATATAGAAAATTAGTAAAACAATATCATCCAGATCAATACGTTGATAATCCATTAAAGGATTTGGCAGAGAAAAAGCTTGCAGAAGTAAATCAAGCTTATGAAATGCTTAAGAACAATTCAGGAACCAGCAGTAGTTCTTATAATAGCAGTAGTAATAATTCCTATACTAATGGAGAAAGCTATAGTTCTGATACAGCACAATATGCTGAAATAAGAAGAATGATACAAAGCGGTAATAATATCGCTGCAGAAACTAGATTAAATAGCATAAGTAATAGAAATGCAGAATGGCATTTTCTATATGGAATGGTGATGTTAAACAAGGGTTGGTTTGATGCAGCTATAAATAATTTGGAAACTGCTTGTAGAATGGATCCAAATAATTTTGAGTACAGACAAAATTTAAACAATCTAAGAATGAGGGCTAGGAGTTATACTAATACATATAGAACTACTGGTGGAAATGCCAATGCATTTGATTGCTGTATAAACTTATGGTGTTTAGATAGCATATGTGAATGTATGGGTGGCGATTTAATTGGTTGTTGTTAGAAAAAAATAGGGGGAATAAAATGAAGTCGGGAAATATAACATTAGGTGGAATTCTTATAGCACTAACTATAATAATATTATATTCAGCATCTATATTGCCTGTAAGCACAATTTCGGTGTTGACTATTGCATCAGCAATAGTTCCTGTATGCATAATCAGGAGTGATATTAAGACTGCAGTGATGGTTTATTTAGCATCTAGTATTATATCAGTATTTTTTATTCCATTAAATATATGGCTTTTATATACTCTTATTTTTGGAGGATATGGTATTGTAAAATACTTTATTGAAAGATTAAGAAAAGAGAAAGTTGAAATTATTTTAAAGTTTATTTATTATAATGTAATATTTATTTTGGCAGTAATATTAGCAAAAGCTATTTTAGGAATAGATGTATTGTTAGCTGCTGAAAAGATTATTTCTAAATATATTGCAGTTAATGGAAGGCTGCTTAGCGGAGTGTTGTATTGGGCTATTGGAGCAGTTGTATATTATTTATATGATTATGCAATGACTTTAATTATTACTTTCTATATGGAGAGAATACACAATAAAATTAAGTAATTATAAAAGATTAATTGAAATTTTTCGATTAATCTTTTTTAACAATTCAGATGAACTTCTATTAGAATTATATTAAAAGTATCAGTATTTTTAAAATTACTATAATAATTAATATGTGTATAATATATAATGATTTATATTAAGAGTGAGGTGTAGCATGGCTAAAGAAAAAATGTTAAAAACAAATGCAATGAGGATTTTGGATTCTAATAAAATAAATTATGAGATTCTTATGTATGAAAGTAAGGATGGGAAGATAGATGGTGTATCTGTAGCAGCTAAGATAGGGATACATGAAAAGTATGTATTTAAAACATTAGTAGCACATGGAAGTAGTAAAGAAGTATATGTTTTCGTTATCCCTGTAGCTAAGGAATTAAATTTAAAGGAAGTTGCCATAATAACTGGTGAGAAAAAAATAGAAATGATTCATGTTAATGATATTATGAAGTATACTGGATATATTCGTGGTGGATGCTCACCAATTGGACAAAAGAAGTTATATAAAACATTTATACATGATAGTGCTAAGAATTTAGAATTTGTGATTGTTAGTGCAGGAAAGATTGGATATCAGATAAAGATTAATCCTAATGATTTAATGAATATAGTATCAGGAAAATTTGATTTTTTGATTAAATAGGGTGAAGCTATGATTTTAAGCATATCTTTTTTTATATTACATTATTAAAAAATACTACTTTTAACAGTTGGAAGATAGAAATAATTATTATATTTAGGATGTAGATAATTATTTCATAGCGATTTAGGCTCTCAATATACTAAAATTAAAAGTCAGCTAAGAATATTTTTTATATTCTTAGCTGACTTTGATAAGAAAAAATCTTATCTTAATGACATTGGAGTATCAGTAGATTTATTTAATATCTACTGATACAAGTATTATTTTAAATTTATAACTCCTGTACCTGATGATTCTTCAAATTTATCTTTTATATAATTGAAATTTCCAATATCTAATATTTGCTTGATATTTTCAACTGAATTTTGAGGGCCGATAATTATTTTTTTTAATAGATTTTTAGGAATTACTACTTCAATATAGTCTTGAGTATCGTATTTAGTTTTATATTTTAGATTATAATTTTCTTTAATAAGGTTTGATTTTTCATCGTAATATTTAGCTTCTATAACTGCTCGTATTTCTTTTTCATCCTTCCAATAAGGATGTTTATATTTTGCCATATCTATATAAAGATTTTCAACTCCGACCATTAATAATTCACCAATATTTGAGTTTAAAAAATTAGTTATTTCAGATAGTTGTTTGTCTTTATTATAAATAATATTTACTAGGTTTGCTGAATAATTTGAATGAGTTTTAGGAACTTGAAAATATTCAGATAATTCATTACGTGAAAATTCTAATGCAACGCCTTTGTTATTGGTGTATGAATCCCAAAAGAATCGATTATCCTTTTCACTTGTAAAGCAAATAACAAAAGGGTGTCGCATAAAAGGAAGTTTGGGTATAATTTTTTTATAATCATCTATTGTATTAGTATTAATATTAAAAAAATATTTATATTCATCAGGTGTTAATATTGATAATAACTGGTTGTAAATCCATTGATCTCTATTAGGATTTTGGAGATGGGGAATGTGAAATGTTCCACAGTGTTCATGAAATTTATCTATTGTAAATAAATCATAGTTATCTCCATAATAGAAATATTCTTTTCTTTTTTCCACGGTATTTATAATTTTAGAAAAGTCATTAAAATGGTATTTCATACAATAATGTAAAAGATCTTTATAGAATTTTAAAGAAATCTTTTGGCTTAAACTTAAAATTAAATCTACTTCTTGTAATTTTTTTTCAAATCTTTTATTAGTTTTAGTATTGATTTTATCAAAATGTTTCAATGCATATGTAGTATCTTCATTATCATTTGAAGTTATACTTCTAGTAGCCCATAACTGTTCATTTGTTAACCAGCTACATAATACTTCATTGCTAGTATAATAGTATATTTTCTCATCACGGTTATTAGATATAGATGACATAATTTTCTCCTTTTAGTAAAGTAATATATAAATTTTACCATATATTGCAATGAAACTCTAGAAAATAATGTATAGTATGATAAAGTTGTAAGTGAAAAGAAAAATCATTACAAAACTATAAAGGTATAAATAATCTTCGAAAATTATTTTGGTTTAAATAAAAATAGGTGTATGTTCTCCTATTGGTATGAAGAAATATTTTAAGACCACTATAGATAAGTCTGTGGAAGGTCTTGAGACTTTTATTTTTAGTGCAGGGAAAATAGGATATCAAGTGGAAATGACTTTAGATTCATTAAGTAAAGTAATTAGAGTTCAAGTAGCTGATTTGATATAATAGGTAAGTTTGAAAATATATTTATTTCCAAGGAAATAAATATGTCTAAAAATAGTAATAATAACCATAGTATTGGCAAATACTATGGTTATTATATTTTACCTTAAAGAATGTAGAGGTGTTTATGATGATAAAAACACGATATTTCAATTTAATGAAGGTATATGATGTCACTGGAAAATATCTAGGTTCAGTGCAGGACATTGCAATAGATTTTTATAGTGGAATGGTTACGGGAGTTATTATAAATAGCTTTAGCATAAATAAGAAAAAAAATTATATAGCCATATCAGATATTATTTCTTTAGAAAATGTAATAATAGCTAAAAGGGTAAGTGATTTTTCTGGAATGAGATTAAAGGAAATTCAAGCAATAGACATTGTCAATGAGAAAAATGTACTAAAAGGTATACTAGAAGATTTGATAATTGATGAGAGAAACTTTGAAATAAAAGGTATTATAATGTGTTCAGGCATATTTGATCGAATGTTTAGGGGAAAAGAGATTTTGCTTATAAAACATTGTATCTTATGTGAATCATATATTCTTTATAAAGAAAATGAAGGTGTAGTATTTAACACTTTACCTCATATATTTAGGAGTGTAGATAAATGAGACGAGAAAAAAGAAAAAAAATAATAAAGAATATAGTAATTATAGTAATACTTTTAATATTATTTTTAAGCTATTTATATGTAGAAGGGATAAGAGATGTGGTAAATTTGGTGGTTATATCATTTATTGTTTCGTATACTTTGAAGCCTATAAGAGATTATATTGTGGAAAAGTATAGGCTTTCTATAAGAAAGGCAGCAATGATTATAGTGTTGTTTTGCATAGCGTCTTTTATAGGAATAATGTATTTTATGGTTCCATCATTGCTAAGTGAAAGTAGAAATATAGGGGGGATGTTGGATAATTTAGAGGCATATGCTATTTTAGCGGCAGAAAAATTTGATCTTGATCAAATACCTTTATTTGAAACAGTTTATATTCAAATTGGTGATAAGATTAATACAATACTTTCAAAGGAAGCAACAAGTCTATTTGATAATATTATCGCCATATTAGAAAATTTAATAGGACTTGCAATAGTACCTGTAGCTGCATATTATTTTCTTGCTGATGGTAACGTTTTGTATAATAAAGTATTGCTTATTTTCTCTACGGAAAAACGAATAATTGTTAGAAAAATTAATTCCCACATAGATAGAGTTTTAAGTAGATATATAATAAGTCAGATAATATTATCATTAATAATAGGGGTACTTACATTTATTTTAATGATAAGCCTTAGATTGAAAATGCCATTAGTTTTATCAGTTGTTAATGGACTAGTTAACATAATACCTTATTTCGGACCTATAATAGGTGGGGTGCCTATTGTATTTATTGCTATGACTTCTTCTGTAACAAAAGGGATAATTGCATTAGTAGGAGTATTTATCATTCAACAAGTAGAAGGAGATTTTTTAGCACCTAAGATTACTGGGGATTGTATAAGTATGCATCCAGTAACTATTATATTGCTTTTGATTTTAGGAGAAAAGCTTGCTGGAGTAGCAGGTATGGTTTTATGCGTGCCTATAGCTGTAATAATTAAAGTCATATATGATGATATTAATTATTATTTATTTTAATCATATAATTGACATAATTCTAGAAATGCAATATAATTTTCCTATAAAATAATTGTATAAATTGTTTGGAAAATGTTTATAAAGTTCAAAATATATTAAAGCTATGATAAGGATGAGTAGATATGACTTGAATATATTAGAGAGGAAGTGGATGGTGAAAACTTCTTATTTTTCATATTGAAGCTACCTTGGAGCTTATTTTACTTTAAGTGATGCATATTATTTATGCATAATTAGGGTGGTACCGCGGAAATATTGTTTTCGTCCCTTGCTGTTTATATAGTGAGAGATGAAGACTTTTTTTATTATATAAAATAAAATATAGTTAAAAAATAAAAGTCGAAATTGATAGTTTAGACAAAAATCTTCAAATGGTTTTATCTTAAATTATTAATTATCAATTAATACTGGAGGTAATATTACATGAAATTCATGGGAGCAAATGAATTAAGAGACACATTTACAGGTTTCTTTGAAGAAAAAGGTCACTTAAAAATGGAAAGTTTTCCACTAGTGCCTAAGAATGACAATAGTTTATTATTAATAAATGCAGGTATGGCACCATTAAAACCATATTTCACAGGTTTACAAAAACCACCAAGAACTAGAGTTACTACATGTCAAAAGTGTATAAGAACAGGTGATATTGAAAATGTAGGTAAAACTTCAAGACATGGTACATTCTTTGAAATGTTAGGTAACTTCTCATTTGGAGATTATTTTAAAGATGATATAATTCCATGGTCATGGGAATTTGTGACAGAAGTATTAAAACTTCCAAAGGAAAAATTATATGTAACTATATATCTAGAAGATGATGAAGCGTATGATATATGGACTTCTAAAACTGATATAGATCCAAATAGAATATTTAGATTAGGTAAAGATGATAACTTTTGGGAAGTTGGAACAGTTGGTCCATGTGGTCCATGTACTGAAATACATTTTGATAGAGGCGAAGGTTTAGCTCCAGTTATTAATGTTGATGAGTTTGTTGCTGCATCAGATGCTGATAGAATAGTTGAGTTCTGGAACTTAGTATTTATCCAATTCAATAAAGAAGAAGATGGAAGCTATAGTCCATTAAAGAACAAAAATATAGATACAGGTATGGGATTAGAAAGAATTGCAACTATAATGCAAGGTGTTGATAACATATTTGAAATAGATACAGTTAAGAACATATTAAATAAGGTATCAAGTCTTTCTGGTGTTGAATACGGAAAAGATAGCAACTCAGATATTTCATTAAGAATAGTAACAGACCATGTTAAAGCTGTAACTATGCTAATATCTGATGGAGTACAACCAAGTAATGAAGGAAGAGGATATGTTTTAAGAAGACTTCTAAGAAGAGCTGCAAGACATGGAAGATTACTTGGAATAAAAGGATTATTCTTAAAGGAAGTTGTTGATGCTGTTGTTGAAAACTATGGTGGAAACTATCCTGTATTAGTTGAAAATAAAGATTACATCACTAAGATAATCACTTTAGAAGAAGAAAGATTCAATGAAACTATAGACAGTGGAATGAACATATTAAATGGTTATATTGAAGAATTAGAGGCAGAAAAATCAAAAGTATTATCTGGTGAAAAAGCATTTAAATTATATGACACATATGGGTTCCCTATTGAATTAACAGAAGAAATCCTAGAAGAAAAGGGAATGTCTG
This sequence comes from Clostridium lentum, assembly GCF_014287815.1. Classification (GTDB taxonomy): domain Bacteria; phylum Bacillota; class Clostridia; order Clostridiales; family Clostridiaceae; genus Clostridium; species Clostridium lentum. The sequence continues at coordinate 87,900 of NZ_JACOOQ010000007.1, read as the reverse complement.
TTGATAATGACGAATTCAAAAAAGAAATGGAAGCACAAAGAGAAAGAGCAAGAAGTGCAAGAGGAGAAACTTCTTATATGGGAAGTGAAGAAACTCCAATCAATAAAATAAAGGCAGATGTTGAAACAGAGTTTGTAGGATATGGTTCTACTGAAGGAAAAGGTAATATACTAGTACTTGCAACAGATGATGCTTTTGTAGATGAATTAAAATCAGGAGACAAGGGTTATATAGTAATTGATAAGACTGTATTCTATCCTGAAATGGGTGGACAAATCGGTGATAAGGGTATAATTGAAGGAAGAAATGGTAAAGCTTATGTTGTAAACACAAAGAAAAATGTTTCTGGAAAAATTATTCACTATGTTGAAGTTAAAGAAGGAAGCTTTAGTGCTGGTGAAGAAGTTAATTTATTTGTTGAAAAACAAAGAAGAAGCTTTATAGCTAAGAACCATACAGCAACACATATGTTACAAGCTGCCTTAAAAGAAATAGTAGGTTCACATGTTCATCAATCAGGTTCATATGTAGATAATGAAAGATTAAGATTTGACTTTACTCATTTCCAAGCTTTAAGTTCTGAAGAACTTCAAAAAGTTGAAGATTTAGTAAATGAAAAAATCATGGAAGTTGCAAATGTTGAAACTAACCTTATGACTATTGAAGAAGCTAAGGAAAGTGGAGCAACAGCTTTATTCGATGAAAAGTATGGTGATAAGGTAAGAGTTGTAGCTGCAGGAGAATTTTCAAAAGAACTTTGTGGTGGAACTCACGTTTCAAATGTAGGAGAAATAGGATTATTTAAAATTGTAGCTGAAACAGGAGTTGCTGCTGGTATAAGAAGAATTGAAGCTGTAACAGGAATACAAGCTATTAAATTCATGGAAGATAAGCAAAGACTTTTAAGAGACGCTTGTGCTGGATTAAAATGTACAGAAAAAGACATATTAAAGAAAATTTCATCACAAAATGCTGAATTAAAAGAAAAAGATAAAGAAATATCAGAACTTAAATCAAAATTAACTTCAGGAGCTGAAGATGATATCTTAAATTCTGCAAAAGATATAAATGGTGTAAAAGCTGTAGCATATGCTTTAGAAGATGTTGATGGAAATGCACTAAGAGATTTAGCAGATAAGATTAGAAATAAGATGGGAAGCGGTGTAGTGGTACTTGTAAGCAAGATGAACGATAAAGTAAATCTTGTGGCAATGTCAACTAAGGATGTTCTTGATAAAGGTGTTCACTGCGGAAAAATCATTAAAGAAGTTGCAGCTGTAGTAGGCGGTGGCGGAGGAGGAAGACCAGACATGGCACAAGCTGGTGGTAAGAATCCGGAAAAAATTAATGAAGCTGTAGAAAATGCATATGAAATAATAGAAAAATTAGTTAAGTAGTATACATTTGAAGGAAAATAGGTTATAATTATTATAAGATAAGTGAATACAAAATATAATAAATGTTGATAATTAAGTATAGGTATTAAACTTCGTAAGGGGGTGAGCTGCTTTGGCAGCAAAGAATATGGATAATAACATTGATAAAACTATGCAGTTCGACTTGAATGTTAATAAAGAGGATATGACAAAAGCCATCTTAAATGATGTATATAATGCATTAAAGGAGAAAGGATATAATCCTATAAATCAATTAGTAGGTTATCTAATTTCCGGAGATCCTTCTTACATTACTAGTTATAACGGAGCAAGAGCTTTATTAAGAAAGCTTGAGAGAGATGAAATTATTGAAGAAGTAATAAAATCTTATTTAGAGATAAAGTAGAAAAGTGCCCGTATTTATCGGGCACTTTTAGTTTAAGGAGTACCATATGAGAATATTAGGGCTAGATGTAGGGTCTAAGACAATAGGAGTAGCAATAAGCGATCCTTTAGGATGGACTGCTCAAGGTATAGATACCATAAGAAGAAAGAATAAAGAGCAGGATATAGAATTAGTCCATAAGATATGTAAGGATTATGGCGTTGAAACGATAGTTATAGGGCTTCCTAAAAATATGAATGGAACTATAGGAGAATCTGGAGAGAGAGTTTTAGCATTAGCGGAACTTATCAAGGAAAAAACTAATCTGCCTATAGAAATGTGGGATGAAAGATTAACTACAGTTGCAGCACATAGAGCAATGCTTGAAGCTGACCTTTCGAGAGGAAAGAGAAAGAAGATTGTTGATAAGGTAGCAGCAACGTATATATTACAAGGATATCTTGATAAATTAAGACTAAGTAAATAATGTTTTGTATATAAAATAAAATCTAAGGAGAATTTAATATGAAAAAAGACGATAAAATTATTAAATTATTTGATGAGGAAGGAAATGAAGTAAGTTTTAACGTAGTAGCTTTCTTTGATATAGTAAATCCAGAAACAGATGAAAAAAATGAATATGTAATTGTATATGAAGAAGGATACAGCGAAGATGATACATTTGCATTAAAAGTTATTAATGGAGAAGATGGCGAAGAATTATTAGAAGCAATAGATAATGAAGTAGAGTTAGCAGCGGTACAAGAAGCTTATAACACTATTTTTATAGATGAAGAATAATTAAAATAGAAAGAGGTGTTAGTGTGAGTGCTATCAATATTGATATAGAAGCATTAAAGGAAAGTTTAAAGCAAAAAGGTTACAAGTTAACGCCTCAAAGAAGATCAATTTTAGATATCATAATTGAAAAAGAAGGAATGCATTTAACAGTTGAAGAAATATATGACGAAGTTAAGAAAGTATGTCCTGAAATTGGTTTAGCAACAGTATATAGAACTGTTTTATTGTTTGAGGAACTAAATGTTATTTACAAATTAGATTTAAATGATGGATGTAGCAGATATGAATTAGTTCATGAAGATGAAGAACATAGGCATCATCATTTAATATGTAATAAATGTAAAAAAGTTATTGAAGTGCAAGATGATCTTCTAGAGGAATTGGAAGAAAGAATTCGAAATACCTATGGCTTTGACATATTAGATCACAGTGTGAAATTTTTTGGAATATGTTCTGAATGTAAAAATAAAGAAGAAAAGTAAGAAGAAAGGTATAACTCAAAAGTGTTGAGAAAAACCCTTTTATATACATATTAAAGAAGAAAAAGGAGGGGACATATGAAAGGAGAAAAAGCCAAGGTTAAGATTATTCCATTAGGAGGACTAAATGAAATAGGAAAGAACATGACTGCTATTGAATATAAGAATGATATAGTTATCATAGATTGCGGTTTGAAATTTCCAGATGAAGATATGTTTGGAATAGATGTTGTTATACCAGATATAACATATTTATTAAAGCATAAAGATAAGGTTTCAGGTATATTCTTAACTCATGGCCATGAAGATCATATAGGTGCGTTACCATATGTTTTAAAACAACTTAATGTACCGGTATATGGTACAAAATTAACTTTAGGAATTGTACAAAGTAAATTAAAAGAACATAATTTATTAAGTACAACTGAGCTTATTACAGTAAAACCAAGAGATGTAGTAAGATTGAATTCTGTATCAGTAGAATTCATTAAAACTAACCACTCAATTGCGGATTCTGTTGCTATAGCAATTCATACTCCATTAGGTGCTGTTCTGCATACAGGAGATTTTAAAGTAGATTATACACCAATTGACGGTGAACCAATGGATTTTGCAAGATTTGCAGAGTTAGGCAAAAAAGGAGTATTATTAATGATGGCAGATTCTACTAATGTAGAAAGGCCAGGATATACTATGTCTGAAAAAATAGTTGGAGAAAGTCTTTGTCGTATTTTTGGTAAGAGTAAAGGAAGAATTATTGTTGCAACATTTGCATCTAATATTCATAGAATACAACAAATAATTGATGCTGCAGCTATGTATGGAAGAAAGGTAGCTGTTTCAGGCAGAAGTATGGAGAATATAGTACAAGTAGCTATAGAGCTTGGTTATATTAAAATCGAAAAAGAAAACTTAGTAAGTATTGATCAAATTAACAAATATAATAATGATGAGATAGTTATTATTACAACAGGAAGTCAAGGAGAGCCTATGTCAGCATTAGCGAGAATGGCTACTTCTGAGCATAGAAAAGTCAATATAGTTTCAGGAGATACAATTATTATTTCAGCTACTCCTATTCCAGGAAATGAAAAATTAGTATCTAGAGTTATTGACCAGTTATTTAAGAAAGGTGCTGAAGTTGTTTATGGTTCTTCAGAAGCGGTACATGTATCAGGGCATGCTTGTCAAGAAGAATTAAAATTAATGCAAACTTTAGTTAGACCAAAGTATTTTATTCCGGTTCATGGAGAATATAGACATCTTAAACAACATGGTGAATTAGCTAATAGTATTGGAGTGCCAAAGTCAAATATATTAATACCTGAAATTGGTGATGTTATTGAAGTTACAAGAAATAGCATTAAGAAGAGTGGTTCTGTAATTTCGGGACAAATATTTGTAGATGGTCTTGGTGTTGGAGATGTTGGAAATATAGTTATTCGAGATAGAAAACATTTATCTCAAGATGGGATATTGACAGTTGTTGTGACGTTATCAAAAGAAAATAAAGCTATAATTGCAGGTCCAGATATTATTTCAAGAGGTTTTGTATATGTAAGAGAATCAGAAAAATTAATGGATGAAGCAAGAGATATAGTTAGAAATGTCTTTGCTAAATGTGAAGAGCAAAAAATAACTGACTGGTCTACTTTAAAATCAACAGTTAGGGATGAACTAAGATCATTCCTATATGAAAAAACTAAGAGAAAGCCTATGATTTTACCAATAATCATGGAAATTTAACACTTAGTTGACAAGAATACTATATGATAGTAAAATATCTAAGAGATTTTAAATTGGGTACTTGTGTATCCAATTTTATTTTTGGGTAAAATATTTATAGGTTTACATAGTAAGAATAAAATTACTGATTTAAATTAATTGGAGGAAAGTAAATGGAATTAGTTACTAGAAATGATATTAGAAATATAGCAATAATAGCCCACGTTGACCATGGTAAGACTACTTTAGTTGATGCTATGTTTAAGGCAAGTCATGTTTTCAGAACAAACGAAAAGATGGATGAGAGAGTAATGGACTCTAACGACTTAGAAAAGGAAAGAGGAATAACAATACTTTCTAAAAATACAGCAGTTATGTACAATGACATAAAGATTAACATTGTTGATACACCAGGACATGCTGATTTCGGTGGAGAAGTTGAACGTGTACTTAAAATGGTTGACTCAGTTTTATTAGTTGTTGATTCATATGAAGGCCCAATGCCACAAACTAAATTCGTTCTTAAGAAGGCATTAGAATTAAAATTAAAACCAATAGTTGTAATAAACAAAATTGATAAGCCAAATGCAAGACCTGAAAATGTTATTGATGAAGTATTTGATTTATTCTTAGAATTAGGAGCAGATGATGAACAATTAGACTTCCCAATAATATATGCATCAGCTAGAGAAGGATTTGCAAGATTTAATGTTGAAGATACGAATGAAGATATGGAACCACTATTTAAAACAATAGTAGACCATGTTGAACCACCTAAAGGTGAAATAGATGGACCTTTCCAAATGTTAGTTACAACATTAGATAGCAGTGAATATGTTGGAAAGATAGCTATAGGTAAGATACATAGAGGTACGGTAAAGAAAAACCAAAGTGTTGCATTGGTAAGACAAGATGGGACTAAATCAAATTATAGAATTACAGCTGTATTTGGATATAATGGATTAAAGAGAGAAGAAGTTGAAGAAGCAGGACTTGGAGATATCATAGCTGTAAGTGGTGTTTTAGATGCTAACATAGGTGAAACTATAGCAGATGCTCAAAATCCAGAAGCTTTACCATTCATCAAGATTGATGAGCCAACTCTGAGCATGAACTTCATGGTTAATGACTCACCTTTCGCTGGTAAAGAAGGTGAATTTGTAACTTCAAGACACTTAAGAGATAGATTAATGAAGGAATTAGAAACTAATGTAAGTTTAAGAGTTAAAGAAATAACTCCAGACTGTTTCGAAGTTTCAGGAAGAGGGGAACTTCACTTATCAGTACTTATTGAAACAATGAGAAGAGAAGGATTTGAATTACAAGTTTCTAAACCATCTGTTATTTTTAAAGAAGAAAATGGTAAGAAGGTTGAACCAATAGAACACTTAACAATTGATGTACCAGAAGAATTCATGGGAGCTGTAATGGAAAAAATGGGTCCTAGAAAAGGTGAGATGGTTAATATGACATCAGCTGTTAATGGATATACAAGACTTGAATTTAGTATTCCAGCAAGAGGACTTATAGGATTTAGAAATGAATTTATGACTGATACAAAAGGTAATGGGATCATGAACCATGTGTTTGAAGGATATGCTCCATATAAAGGAGAGATAGAATCTAGAAGTAGAGGTTCAATAGTATCATTTGAACAAGGGGATGCAATTGCTTATGGATTGTTCAATGCACAAGAAAGAGGAAGATTATTCATAACTCCAGGAACTCCAGTATACCAAGGTATGGTTGTTGGTGAATGTTCAAGAGCTGATGATTTAGATATAAATGTTTGTAAAGGAAAGAAACTTACAAATACTAGAGCTTCAGGATCAGATGATGCAGTTAAGTTAGTTCCAATTACTCCAATGACTTTAGAGCAATCAATAGAATTTATAGGAAATGATGAATTAGTGGAAGTAACTCCAGAAAGCATCAGAATAAGAAAGAGATACTTAGATGCTGCTGAAAGAAAGAGAATGATTAGTAGAGGAAAAAAATAATATCGAAAATCAGCTAAAAAACTTTTAAAATTCATCAATAAGGTTTATAATAGTGAATAGTCATAAGGCTATTCACTAATTATATATAGGGGGTATTTATGAAAAAAAATAAAAGAATTATCAGAGTTGCAAGAATTTTTGTAATAATGATAATCATAATTACCATTTGGCAATGTTTTAAGATAGTAGATACACCACTTAAAATAAACAATGAAGAAATTGTTGAGGTAGCTGAAGGTGATAGTTTTTATGGAATTCTTGATAAATTATCAGAAGAAGGTAAAATAAAAAATAAGTTTTTAGTAAAATTATATTTGAAGATATGTGGAATAAAACCAGAGGTTTTGGAAGGAACATATAAATTAAATAAAAGTATGACATTAAATGAATTTGTCAACCTTTTAACAGATTCAAATAAAGATAAAGTATACATAACTATTCCAGAAGGATATACAATTGATGATATTGCAGAAAAATTAGAGGAAAATAATATATGCAATAGCAAAGAATTTATTGATTCAGTAAAAAATTATGAGTTGCCTAAGTATATAAGCAATAATCCTAATAAAAGATATAACCTTGAAGGATTTTTATTTCCAGATACATATAGTTTTAATAAAAATGAAAATGCAGATTTTATAATAAAGACAATGCTTAATAGATTTGAGAAAGTTTGGCACGAAATTGTTGAAGATTTAAATATATCAATACCAGAAGAGGAAATTGAAAAAAAAGTTAATGTTGCTTCTATAATTGAAAAAGAAGCAGTAGTTGATAGTGAAAGAAGTTTTATTTCTTCGGTAATATATAACAGAATTGCAATAGGAATGCCTCTTCAAATAGATGCAACAGTGATATATTCGTATGGATATCACATTGAAAAGATGTATGAAAAGTATTTAGAGATTGATTCTCCTTATAACACATACATGTATTATGGGCTTCCTATAGGTCCTATTTCAAATCCGGGCAGAGCATCATTAATGGCAGCTTTAAAGCCAAAGGAAACTGATTATCTTTATTATCTTTTAGAGAGTGAAAATACACACTATTTTACTGATAATTATGATGATTTCCTAAGAAGGAAAGAAGAATTAGGATATTAATGGAGGAATATGATGAGTGGAATAACATATGATTATATGGAAGAATATATTAGAAGTTTAATACCAGATAGTACAGGTAAGTTCAATGAGTTGGAAGAGTTTGCTAAGGAAAAAGGCGTTCCTATAGCTCAAAAAGAGACAATAAAGTTTTTAGAATTTATGGTGAGTATGAAAAAGCCCATAAGAATTCTTGAATTAGGAACTGCTATAGGTTATTCTGCCATAAAGATGTATAAAGCAGCAGGTACTTCTCCACATATTACAACTGTGGAGAGAAGTGAAGAAATGATTAAGTTAGCAAAGGAAAATATCAAGAGCTTTAATTTAGAAAGTAAGATAGAAATTAAAGAAGGAGATTGTTTAGAAATTTTAGAATCTTTAGATGAACCATATGATTTAATATTCATGGATGCTGGAAAAGGACATTATAATCACTTTTTACCCCATTGCTTAAGATTATTAAAGGAAGATGGAATAATAATAGCAGATAATGTGTTATTTAGAGGGATGGTTGCAAGTGATGAACTTGTGAAGAGAAGAAAAATTACAATTGTGAAGAGAATGAGAAAATATTTAGAATTAGTTTCAGAAGATGAAAATCTAATTACATCAGTTATTCCTATGGGAGATGGCATAGCTGTAACAAAGAGGAGGTAACTTAATGAGAAAACCGGAAATACTAGCTCCAGCTGGTAATTTAGAAAAATTAAAGATAGCAATCGATTATGGTGCAGATGCTGTATATTTAGGTGGAGCAAAGCTAAATTTAAGAGCATTTTCTAATAACTTTAGCAATGAAGAAATGCTTGAAGGAATCAAGTATTGTCATGATAGAGGAAGAAAAGTATATGTTACTTTAAATGTTTTTGCAAGAAATCATGACTTAAATGGTGCAGAAGAATACATAAAAGGATTATATGAAATTGGTGTAGATGCAGTTCTTGTAGCAGATCCAGCATTAATTGCAATTTGTAAAGAAGCAGCACCAGATCTTGAAATACATTTAAGTACTCAAGCAAATACAGTAAACTGGAAAGCAACAAAGTTTTGGTATGACTTAGGGATAAAAAGAATAGTATTAGCTAGAGAGTTAACTTTTAAAGAAATAAATGAAATTACATCTAAGATTCCAAAAGAATGTGATATTGAAGCATTCGTACATGGATCAATGTGTGTAGCTTATTCAGGAAGATGTTTAATATCTAATTATATGATTAAAAGAGATGCTAACAAAGGAATTTGTGGGAATGTATGTAGATATAAGTATCATTTAGTTGAAGAAACAAGACCAGGTGAATATTATCCAGTGGTAGAAGATGATAATGGTACATATATAATGAATGCAAAGGATTTATGTATGATTCACTATATTCCTGAGCTAGTTAAAAGTGGAATATATTCATTTAAAATAGAAGGAAGAATGAAGAGTGAGTTTTATGTTGCTTCTGTAGTTAAGGCTTATAGGGAAGCATTAGATAGTTATTGGGACAACCCAAGTGCTTATAGATTTAAAGAAGAATGGATGGATATGCTTAAAAAAGTAAGCCATAGACCATATCATACAGGATTCTACTTAGGTATAAACGGTGAACAAAACTATGAAGATTCATCATATGTTAGAGATTATGAAATAGTGGGAATGGTTAAAGAGTATGATGCTGAAACTAAAACTGCTACAATACTTCAAAAAAATAGAGTGTTTGAAGGTGATGAGGTGGAAGTACTTAGACCAGATGTACCTTATTTCAAAATCAAGTTAGAAGATATGTATGATTTAGATAAAAATAAGAAAACGGACGTAGCTAATAGAGCACATATGATGTTTAAGGTAAAGGTAAGTGAGCCATTAAAAGTAAATGATATGCTTGTAAAAGCAAATAATACAATTAATATAAACAATAACTAAGGAGGATCATATAAATGAAAAAGCCTATTTTAATTGGTATTACTGGAGGGACAGGTTCAGGCAAGAGTACCATTGCAGATGCATTATATTCTAATTTTTCAAATGAGCGTATCACAATGATACAACAGGATATGTACTATAAAGATCAAAGTAATTTATCAATGGAAGAAAGAGTTAAAACTAATTATGATCATCCAATGGCTTTTGATAATGATCTCTTAGTAGAACACTTACAAAAACTAATTAAGGGCAAATCAATAGAAAAGCCAAGATATGATTTTACTGTTCATAATAGAGCAAAAGATACTACAACTGTAGAACCAAGGGAAATAATAATTGTTGAAGGTATCTTAATCTTAGAAGATGAAAGAATAAGAAACCTTTTAGATATTAAGGTATATGTGGATACTGATGCAGATATAAGAATATTACGAAGATTAGTAAGGGATATTGATGAAAGAGGAAGAACAGTTGAATCAGTTATAGATCAATATTTAACTATGGTTAGACCAATGCATATGGAGTTTACAGAACCAACTAAAAGATATGCAGATATAATTATTCCAGAAGGTGGACATAATTATGTGGCAATAGATATTTTAATGGCTAAAATTAGAGATATATTAAAATAATTGTATAGAAACCATTTCCAAAGGCTAGAATTTAGCTGAAGGAGATGGTTTTTTGTTTTTTAAGAAAAGTATAATATATAGAAGCAAGATTATAGCTATAGTATTTTTTGCTTTACTTTTTATGCTTATTTTAAGACTATATTATATTCAAGTACATCCTACAAAGTTAGTGCAAGGAGAACTTAAAAACTATCAAACAGAAATATTTAATGGAAGTAGATATTCGGTATTTGATACCAATGGCGAAAGCTTAGTGAATGATAGTGAAAAATATGTTTTAGTTATTGATTCCAAACCCTTTAGATTAAATAACTATGAGGATACTATTGAAGATTTACTAGCTTTAAATTTTATAATGAAATCAGAATATGGGGACTTTTCCTATACAGATGTTATGAGTTCAAGTGGAAAGTTGTATTATTATCTTACTTACGAAAGCTATGAAAAAATTAATAAATTAAAAAGCATTAAAGGAATTTATACTTATGTATATACTGAAAGAAAGGCTAGTGAAGCAGGTAAGATAGAGGATATAATGGCAACAGTTGAAGAAAGTGAAATTTCTGAAGGTTCATTACAAGAAAAAGTTTATAACTGTATAAAGGATAATAAATATGAAGAAGGTGAATATTCATTAAATGATAAATCTATCTATGAACTTACCAATAAAAGTGATACCTCTGGCAATAAGAATATTCAGCTTACAATAAACAAAGAGTGGAGTGAAAAAATCAAGGATGTATTAAATGATGAAAGTTATAGTTTTTTAGAAAATGTAGGTGTGGTGCTTCTAGAGAGTGATACAGGAAAAATAAGAGCATTGGTGCAAAAGGATGATAAAATGGCTAATGTTGATTTAGCTATAGGTAGCATAGGTTACGAGCCAGGTTCAATATTTAAGATCTTAACAGAAGCTATAGTTCTTGATATGGGGCTTACTGATAGCAATGATGTTTATTCTTGTATTGGTTTAATATGCAGTAAAAATGGAGAATCATATGCTCATGGACCATTGAGTGTTGATGAAGCATTGCAGATATCTTGTAATGATATTTTTGCACAATTAGGTACCATGGTGGGATATGATAATATGGTTAGATATACTGAAAAACTAGGATTATATCAAAAAGTATTAGGGTTAAGTGGTAAAAATAAAGATGAGGCAGTAGGTACAAAACCAACTTTAGAAGAAGGAGTTTCCAATTTCTCAATAGGACAATGTGTTACAGTTACACCACTACAAATAGCTGGTGCCATTAATGCTGTGATAAATGATGGAGTATATATTAAGCCATATATAATAGAAAGTATTGTTGATAATGATGGCAATTTAATTTCTGAGGAAGAAAGTGAAAGTAGACGGGTTTTTAGTACAACAACCAGTGAAATAGTACAAAAAAGTATGAGTGATGTCATATGGTTAGGAACAGGTTATGAGGCTAGGGTGGAAGGTATAAATGAAGGTGGTAAAACAGGAACATCAACAGGAGAAGGAGGAGGTACTAATCATGGATGGTTTGCAGGATATTTTGAATATAATGGAGAGAAGTATACTTTAGTTGTTGTGGCACCTAATATAGGAGAAACTCATCCTGATGGTAGAGAGCTGGGAGGAGGAAATACAGGAGCTCCTATATTTAGGGATATAATTAATTCTTTGATAAAATAATTTAGTTATTATAAGCAATATTTTAGTATAGCTTCATATGATATAATAAGCACTATTAGGAGGAACTCTAAGTGATATTATTATCAAATTTCATGGAGTTTTTATGCAGTAATATATTCTTAACAGGATATATATCTGGAAACAATACCTTTCCAAAACCTTTAGATGAAAAAGAAGAGGAAAAATATTTACAGCTTTTAAAAACAGGGGATAAGAAAGCTAAGAGTATATTGATTGAAAGAAATCTTAGATTAGTGGCACATATTGTGAAAAAATATCAAATTCCAAATAAAGATATAGATGAGTTGATTTCTATAGGTACTGTGGGACTTATAAAGGCAATTGATTCATTTGATGTATCAAAAGGAACTAGACTAGCAACTTACGCATCAAGGTGTATAGAAAATGAGATTTTAATGCTTTTTAGAAATAATAAGAAGCAGAAAAGTGAAACTTTCCTGCAGGATCCTATAGGTGTGGATAAGGAAGGTAATGAAATTAGTTTAATAGATGTATTAAGTAGTGAAAAGGATTCAGTTATAGATAAAGTTGAAATGAAGCTACAGATAAAAGCTCTTTACAATAAGATAAATAGTGCTCTTACTGAACGAGAAGGTGAAATTTTAAAAATGAGATATGGTTTAAAGGATGGTAAATGTAAAACACAAAGAGAGATTGCAGGAATGTTAGGAATTTCTAGATCATATGTTTCTAGAATAGAGAAGAAAGCTTTAAAAAAGTTAAAGAAAGAGTTATACCCTAAATAGCATTTTTGTATATTTTTGCTAAAATATGTTGAATTTATAAGATGAATGAAATAAAATAATAGAATAGAATATGTTTTTTACATTAGGAGGAATAATAATGTACTTATTAAAAGATTTATTAATAAAAACAATCGAGCTAGGTGCATCAGATTTACATTTAACTGTTGCGTTACCTCCTACAATTAGGGTTAATGGTAAATTTAATCAAATAGGTAGCGAGAAATTATTGCCTGATTATATAGAGATATTTGCTAAGGAAATATTAAATGATAGCTATGATGAATATGTAGCAAATGGAGAGTTTGATACTTCTTATTCATTACCAGGTATAGGAAGATTCAGAGTAAATGTATTTAAGCAAAGGAATAGTGACGCCATAGCTATAAGAGTAATAGCACCAAAAGCTCCTACAATAGATGAATTAAAACTTCCTGGCACATTAAAAGAAATTGTGAAGGAACAAAGAGGATTAGTTTTAGTAACTGGACCAACAGGATCAGGGAAGAGTACTACTTTAGCTGCTATGATAAATGAAATCAATAATACAAGACAAGGTCATATAGTAACTTTAGAAGATCCAATAGAATATCTTCATAAGCACAATAAGTGTATAGTAAATCAAAGAGAAATAGGTAAAGATACAAAAAGCTATCAAAGTGCTTTAAGAGCAGTTTTAAGAGAGGATCCTGATGTAATTTTAGTTGGAGAGATGAGAGATTTTGAAACTATATCTGTAGCAATTACAGCAGCAGAAACAGGACATTTAGTATTTTCAACATTGCATACAATTGGAGCAGCAAAGACAATTGATAGGATAATTGATGTTTTTCCACCACATCAACAACAACAAATTAAAATACAATTAGCTTCTGTACTTAAGGCAGTAGTATCCCAACAGTTAGTGGAAACTATTGATGGAAATGGACGTGTACCTTCTATGGAGATAATGGTTACTACTCCAGGAATACAAAATTTAATTAGAGAAGGTAAAACTCAACAAATAGAATCAGCTGTACAAACAGGAAATAAATATGGTATGAGAACCATGGATATGTCTCTTGCTGAACTATGTAAGAGAGGTGTTATTTCTCAAGATACAGCAATGACATATGCAGTTGATGGAGAAACTTTAAAAAGATTATTAATGTTATAACATATGAAAGATGCATTTCGTGCATCTTTTTTTAACGCTTAGAAAAGTATAAAATTTTTTAGTTGTAAATTTAAGTATATCAATGGATTTCAAGATTTAAAACTGTCAAATTAATACTACGAAGTGGCCATGTCCATAGCCATTTTGGTCTTTTAAATTAATCAGCAAATATATATAGAAAGGAAAATTTTGATTTTTGTGGAATAATTATTTATAATAAAAAAATATAGTCAAAGGCATTATAGTATTAAATTTTTAATTTATTTATGGTATTATATATTAGGTATAAAGCGATACTACATAATTACGACAATATAGTAGTAATTATGTAAAGTTTAATAAGTTATAAAAATAATATATTTTACCTATATTTTACAAAAGTTTCGATTTGATTACAAAATTCTAATATAATTAGTATTTTTGCTATTGTTAAATAAGGCGAAAATGTTGTAAAATATAGAATATACTATATTTTATATTGTTATGTATTATATGAAAATTGAGGGATTGTGAGATAATCAAGAGAGTAATATGAGAATATTAAAGTTACAAATAGAGAGATTTTAAAGGAGGAGTTTATTTTGTTAGATTTTGAATTAGATATGCAAGAGTTAACTAATATAAAAGTTATTGGTTGCGGTGGTGGCGGTGGTAATGCCGTTAATAGAATGATTTTAGAAGGCTTAAAGAATGTAGAATTTATTGTGGTGAATACAGATAAGCAAGCTTTATTATTATCTCAAGCTAATACGAAGATTCAAATTGGAGAAAAATTAACAAGAGGATTAGGAGCTGGTGCTAATCCAGAAATAGGTAAGAAAGCAGCTGAAGAAAGTAGAGATGAAATTTCTGAAGCAATTAAAGGTGCAAACATGGTATTCATAACTGCTGGAATGGGCGGTGGAACAGGCACAGGTGCAGCACCAGTAGTAGCTGAAGTAGCAAAATCAATGAACATATTAACAGTAGGTGTAGTAACTAAACCTTTCCCATTTGAAGGAAAGAGAAGAATGAGACATGCTGAAATGGGAATTGAAAATTTAAAGCAAAAAGTTGATACCTTAGTTATAATTCCTAATGAAAGATTATTATCTATGGCTGATAAGAAAACTACTCTTTTAGATTCATTTAGATTAGCTGATGATGTTTTAAGACAAGGTGTTCAAGCTATTTCTGACTTAATTACTATTCCTGGGGTAGTAAATGCCGATTTTGCGGATATTGAAACGGTAATGAAAAACAAAGGTTTAGCTCATATGGGAGTTGGATATGGTAAAGGTGATAACAAAGCACAAGATGCAGTTAGACAAGCTATATCATCACCACTTCTAGAAACATCAATAGATGGTGCAACAGGCGTTATTATTAACTTTACAGGTGGAGTTGATTTAGGAGCTATCGAAGTATATGAAGCTGCAGAAATTGTTAGAGAAGCAGCAGATATGGATGCAAACATAATTTTTGGTGCTGTTATTGATGAAACTTTAAATGATGAAATTAGATTAACAGTAATTGCCACTGGTTTTGAAGATGATAGCGACAAGAGTGTTTTATCAACACCAGAACAAAAGATAGAACATAAGATTGAGCAAACTGTAAAGCTTAAAGAAGAAGTAAATACTGAAAAAATTGATCCATTACTTGATTTAGATAGAGAAAGCGTTAATATACCAAGCTTCTTAAGATCAAGAAAGTAGTATAATAAGAGAAACTGTCACAAAAGTGGCAGTTTTTTTATTGCTTTAAAATATTATGATTTTTTTATGGAGTATATGTAAAAAAAGGTTGAGTAAAATTTTGAATTATCGTATCATTTATGACAAAAAAATTTTTGGTATGAATGTATAATTTAATGCATAGGAGGAGGTTATATGGAAGTATATTTAGATGTTGTGTTTATAGAAAATGCTATTATTGACTTATTCCTAATACTAGTTACTTTACGATTGTTACGATTAAAATATAGAAAAGGTGGAATTTATATTGCGGCCATTATTGGAGGAATATATGGTTTGACACCTATTGTAGATTCAGTAGTTTTGAGTAATGCTTTTTTAAAGGTGATTTTTGCTATAGTTATGATAGTATTATCGCTTAAAGAAAAAGTTTTAAGAAATATATTTAAAGCTACAGTAATGTTTTTTATGCTATCATTTACAATGTGCGGAGTAATGTTTATAAGTTTATTATCATCCAGTACATATACAATATCTGGAGGGATGAATACATCAAATTATTCTATTAGATGGGTCATGATTTCTCTTTTATTTGTAGGGGTTATAGCTATAAGGGTTTATGACACTATTAAAGAACGTGCAGTGATAGATAACTTTATTTATGATATTTATATTAAAAATGATGAAAAAATATTAATGCTTAAAGGATTTTTAGATACAGGAAATGAATTAAGAGAACCAATTACTAATTTACCATGCATTTTAATTGAAGATGAATACTTATTACAGCTTGAATTAAAGAAAGAAGATGAGTATTTTATAAGATATAAGACCATAGATAGTAGTGATATCTTACATGGATTTAGAAGTGACTTTATCAAGATTAAGGGAAAAGATGATTCTGCTTGGAGAGAAATAGATGCGATAGTTTGTGGTTGTAAAACTACATTAAGTAAAGAAAATGATTATCAAGTATTACTATCAAGAGGAATTATTTAGGAGGGTTTATGAGAAAACTGATTTTATTTATAAATAGGATATTTGCTAAGTTGAATATATTTTCAAAGAAGGTATATTATGTAGGAGGAAATGATTCCTTACCTCCACCATTAAAAAAGGACGAGGAAGAAGAATTAGTACAGGAACTTATAAATGGAAAAGAAGGTGTAAGAGATATACTTATAGAAAGAAATCTTAGACTTGTAGTATATATAGCTAGAAAGTTTGAAAATACAGGAGTTGGCGTGGAGGATTTAATTTCTGTAGGAACAATTGGACTAATAAAGGCTGTAAATACCTTTAATCCTGAAAAAAAGATAAAGCTTGCCACATATGCTTCAAGATGTATTGAAAATGAAATTTTGATGTATTTAAGAAGAAATAGTAAAATTAAAGCTGAGGTATCATTTTATGAACCTTTAAATATAGATTGGGATGGTAATGAACTATTATTATCAGATATATTAGGAACAGATAATGATACTGTATACAATTTAATTGAAGATGAAGTAGATAAGCAGTTATTATTTTTAGCTCTTAAAAATTTAAATGAGAGAGAAAAGGAAATTGTTCGCTTAAGATTTGGACTTAATGGCAAGCGAGAAAAGACACAAAAAGAAGTGGCGGATATGTTAGGTATTTCTCAATCATATATTTCTAGATTAGAAAAAAAGATAATAAGTAGACTTAAAAAAGAAATAAATAAGATGATTTAAAATAAATTTAGTATAAAAGAACTTTATGCAGGGAATAATTTTAAATGCAGTATGTTATTACTTCATAAGGAGTTGATGATTTTGATCATTAACAAAGTCGAAATTTGTGGAGTTAATACTTCAAAATTACCTGTAATAAAGGAAAAAAAAGAGTTAATTATTAAGATGAGAGAAGGCGACAAAAAGGCAAGAGAAACTTTTATCCAAGGAAACCTACGATTAGTATTAAGTGTTATTCAAAGATTTAATAACAGGGGAGAAAATGTAGATGACTTATTTCAAGTGGGATGTATAGGCTTAATGAAGGCTATAGATAATTTTGATTTAGAGCAAAATGTAAAATTTTCTACATATGCAGTTCCAATGATAATAGGTGAAATCAGAAGATATCTTAGAGATAATAATGCTATAAGAGTAAGCAGATCATTAAGAGATATTGCTTATAAAGCATTATTAGTAAGAGATCGTTTAGTGAAGGATAATAATCAAGAACCTACTATGTCGCAAATTGCTAAGGAGCTCAATATTCCTAGAGAGGAAGTTGTTTTTGCATTAGATGCAATTCAAGATCCAGTATCTTTGTTTGAACCTATTTATCATGATGGTGGAGATGCTATATATGTAATGGATCAAATTAGTGATTCTAAGAATAGTGATGATAGCTGGCTAGAGAATATATCCATAAGAGAGGCAATGAAAAAGTTAAATAATAGGGAAAAATTAATTTTAACCTTACGTTTTTTTAATGGCAAGACTCAGATGGAAGTAGCAGATGAAATAGGTATTTCACAAGCACAAGTTTCAAGATTGGAGAAAACAGCTCTAAAGCACATGCGTAAATATGTTTAGGACTCGTAAGAGTCCTTTTTTTATGAAAAAAAGCAAATTTGTAGCAAAGAACCTCTATCAAGTATATTAAATAGTAAATATACATATTAATTAAATATATAGATTGTAAAAGGGGTGTGTATTAGATTTTGGAAGATGAAGTATTATATTCTTTAAATGCCATTAGAAATATGGAGGTAATTGATATAAGTACAGGCAGTAAAATTGGTTATGTTAAGGATTTTAAAGTTGATATAAACACTAAAAAGATAGTTTCTATTTTTTTACCATCACCTGTGAAATCATGGTTCAATAAAACAGATGATATAGAGCTTGCATGGGATAAGATTGTGAAGATTGGAGTAGATGTATTAATAGTAGATGCATCGAGTATCATAGAAGAGTTTAAAGAAAATAATGTCTAGTAAATTGCTGTGAAAAATTATATAATTAAGAGAGTATATTACAAAAGTGAAAGGCGGAGAGAATATGAAGTGTCCTTTTTGTTTTAATGATGAAAGCAAAGTAGTAGATTCCAGATCAACAGATGATAATACAACAATAAGAAGAAGAAGAGAGTGTACTAAATGTAACAAAAGGTATACTACATATGAAAAGATAGAGGATATTCCTATATTAGTTGTTAAGAGAGATTTAACAAGGGAAAACTTCAATAAGGAAAAGATAGTTAATGGTCTTATTATTGCATGCCAGAAAAGACCAGTTTCAAGAAAGCAAATTGAAGAAATTGCTGAAGAAATTGAAAAGAAGATATCAAATAATATGTTAACTGAAATAGAATCAGAAAAGATTGGCGAAATGGTTATGAAGAGATTGAAAGAAATTGATGAGATATCGTATGTAAGATTCGCATCAGTTTACAGGCAGTTTAAAGATATAAATACTTTCTTAGAAGAGATAACTAGGCTTATGATAAAATAAATATATATTTAGAAGTTGCCTTTGGTTTTTTTAAGGCAATTTTTTGCTGTGTAAAGTTAAAATAAGTTGTAGGATTGTAATGATAAGTTTAAAATTATACTATTAGTTAATAAAATTAGTATTAAGCATGAGGTGTACAATGAATTATTTGCATTTAAATTACTTTGAAAAAGGAAATGATTTTATAAAGTTCCAGCAAGGAAAAATTGAAATAGTATTTTCTACAGCAGAAAATAATAAAAACTTTAATAGGAATACAGAAGATGGTGTAAGGGAATTAGAATCACTAATTGCTAAGTTTCATAGTGAAAATGTAGAATACTTAAAACAAATTCATAGTAATAAGGTATATACATATAGAAAAGGAGATAAGGACTTTAAAGAAAATGAAGGTGATGCACTTATTACTAATGAAGAAAAAACAATCATAGGGGTATTTACAGCTGATTGTGTGCCTATAATACTTGTAGATGAAGAAAATAAGGCTATTGCAGCTATTCACAGTGGGTGGAAAGGTACATTTTTATCTATAGTAAGTGAAACTATTTTAAGAATGAAAGAAGAGTATAATAGTAAAGTAGAAAAATTAGTTGTATATATAGGACCTCATATTAGAAAGTGCTGTTATGAAGTATCAGAAGAACTAAAAGAACAGTTTAGTGAGAGGTTTGGTATAGAAGATGGTAAACTCTTTGATGGAAGAAATTTAAGTTTGGAAGAATGTATTAATAATGATTTAATAAATAGTGGAGTATTAGAAGAAAATATAAATTCGCTAGGAATTTGTACAAACTGTGAAAAAGAAATCAAGCTACACTCTTATAGGAAAAGCAATGGAGCTTATGGACGACTGTTTTCATTTGTATATATTAAAGAGTAAGTGAGGGAAGAGAGATGGCTAAGGGGAAAATATTAGTGGTAGATGATGAAGAGCATATATTAGAGCTTATTAGATATAACCTTGATGCAGCAGGATATGATGTTATAGAAGCAAGTGATGGTGATGATGCAGTAAAGAATGCAATTAATGAAGTGCCAGATTTAATTTTGCTTGATTTGATGCTTCCTGGTAAGGATGGTTATGATGTTTGCAGAGATCTAAGGAGTAATGGCAAGACTAAAGCAGTACCTATAATTATGCTTACGGCTAAAAGTGAAGAAATAGACAAAATATTAGGGTTAGAGTTGGGAGCAGATGATTATATAACAAAACCTTTTTCTGTTAGAGAGCTAATGGCAAGAGTAAAAGCTGTACTGCGTAGATATACAAAGAGTGATGAGAGCAGTGAAAAGTTTGTTTTTGGTGATATTGAAGCAGATTTTGAAAATCACTCGGTAATATGTGCTGGTGAAAAAATAGAATTGACATTAAAGGAATTTGAACTCTTAGAAGTATTAGTTAAAAATAGAGGGAAGATATTAACTAGAGAAATGCTATTAGATAAGATATGGGGATACGAATACATTGGAGAAAGCAGGACGGTAGATGTTCATATAAGGTATTTGCGTAAGAAGGTTGAAAAAGATGATAAAAATCCAAAATTTATTGAGACTATAAGGGGGGTTGGGTATAGATTTAACCCTCATGTATAACAATGAAGAAGAGGATAATAGCATCTATTTTAATAACAGTAGTATTTGCAATTGCCATATTAAGTAGTGTTTTTTTTGCAGTAGTTAATATTAAGGAAGTGGATAGAACAAAGGAGATTTTATCACTTTATAATAAGCTTATAACCTATGATTTGCAAAAAGGAAATGATGATTTTAGTGAATATAAAATAAATAACCAAGAAATAAGAGTAAGTATCATAGATAAAGAAGGACAGGTACTATATGACAGCCTTGGTGAAATAATAGATAATCATGTTAATAGAGAAGAGGTAGTAGAAGCATTTGATAAAGGGGTAAGCTCATTAGTAAGGTTTAGTGATACGGTAGGTAAGGATTTGGTCTATTACGCTACTAGGATTGATGATAATACGGTTATAAGGACTTCGGCACAAATGAGCGATACCAAATTAATTACAAGTAAAAGTAGTAAGTATTTTCTTCTTATTATCATAGGAGTAGTAGTTATATCAATAGTACTTTGTGAAAAACTGGTGAAGATAATTGTACAACCTGTTAGGGAACTGGAGGAAGTAACCCAAAAGATAGCTAATGGAGATTTAAATAAGCGAGCTGTCATATATTATAATGACGAAATAGGTTCACTGGCTAAGACCTTTAATGAAATGGCTGATATGTTAGAGATTAAGATTAGTGATTCTTTAGATAAACAAAATAAATTAGAAGCTATACTTGAAAGTATGGAAAGTGGTGTTATAGCCATTACGGCAGCTGGTAAAGTTATGCTAATTAATCCATATGCAAAGAGTCTTTTCGGTATTGGTGAAGATATTATTGGTAAAAATATTTCTAATTATATTATTGATCATGATTTTTTAAGCTTTATAAGAGATGTAATGGATATTGATGCAAAGGAAATTAAGTTATTCCATCCATTTGAAAGAGAAATAAAGGTGAAGAAGGCACCAATTATTGGTCAACGAGGAAGTGAAATTGGTATTGTTATTTCCATACAAGATATTACTGATATAAAGAGGCTAGAAAATATGAGAAGTCAATTTGTAGCAAATGTATCACATGAGTTAAAAACACCTCTTACATCTATTAAGGGATTTTCAGAGACACTGAGGATAGTTGATGACGAAAATACTAAAAATAAATTCTTAGATATAATAGATAAAGAAACTGATAGATTGACACTGCTGATTGATGATATATTAATTTTATCTAATATTGAAAATATGAATAAGCTTTCTAATGAAAAATTCAATCCTAATGAAGTGGTTGAGGATGTTATAAACATGATAAAGAAAGAAGCTGCTAAGAAGAATATATCTATTGAGGTTGAAAAAAAGTTTAATGGATTACTTGTGGGAGATAAAGATAAGTTTTATCAAGTGGTGTTAAATTTAACAACTAACAGTATAAAGTATTCTAATGAAAATGGAAATGTAAAAATATTTACTAATAAAAGTAAGGATAAATTTGTTTTAATGGTTAAGGATGATGGGATTGGAATACCTAAAGAAGACCTACCTAGAATATTTGAAAGATTTTATATTGTTGATAAATCTAGAACATCAAAGAGTACAGGTTTAGGACTAGCTATAGTAAAACATATTGTTAAATTATTTAATGGTGAAATATTTGTTGAATCAGAAGTTGGTAAAGGAAGCAAATTTACAGTGATTAGTAAAAATGTATATTGTGAATAAATAAAAAAGGAATCTTGAATATTTTCAATATTCCTTTTTTATTAAATTTAATATGTTTTTAACAAAATAAGATGTTCTTTTAACAATTGCATAATATTGAGTTAACTTTTAAATAATAATATTAATGTATAAAGTAATTCAAGGAAAGAAATCAATAATATATATAACTTGTATTTATGGAGGATATAGAGATGAAAAGAAAAAAGATTAAATTATTAGCAGGAGCAATGATAATAGCAATGATAGGAGCGGTTTTCACAGGTTGTGGAAATAATTCAACTTCAAATGACGGAACAGTTACAATTACAGTTTCAGGATCAACTTCAGTGGGGCCACTAATGGAAAAAATAGCAGAAAAATACGAAGAAGAAAATTCCAACATATCAATTGAGATTAATCAAACAGGATCATCTGCTGGTATTAAGGATGCTATGGATGGAATTTCTCAAATAGGGATGTCTTCAAGAGATTTAAAAGATGAAGAAGCTGCAAAGGTTAAAGCTACAGTGTTAGCATATGATGGAGTTGCTGTAATTACTAACACTGGTAATTCAGTAAAAGAATTAACTATAGGTCAAATAAGAGATATATTTACAGGGAAGATTACTAATTGGAGCGAAGTAGGAGGAAGCAATGCACCAATAGTTGTAGTTTCAAGAGAAGCAGGTTCAGGAACTAGAACAGCATTTGAAGAAGGTGTTGAATATAGCGAAGAAGAACTAGTAAAAGATGCTATTATATCTAAAGGAAATGGTGACGTTAAGACAACTGTTTCTACTAACGAAAATGCCATTGGATTTGTTTCATTTGAATACGTAGATGACGCAATATCATCAATAAATGTTAATGGGATAGAGCCAACGGCAGCAAATGTTAAAGCAGGTTCATATGCACTATCAAGACCTTTCCTAGCTGTCACAAATGAGCAGTATATTACAGAAGATTCTCAAAAATTAATAGATTATATTACTAGTGAAGAAGGGCAACAAATCGTTGAAGATAACAAATTAATAACAATTGATTAATAATAACTAAAATGGGGATGTAAATAAAGATGCTTAAGATAAGCATCTTTATTAGAAAAAATAAATCCTAGGTGACTTAATTTTGTTTTTAGCCACTAGCTTTGGAGGAGTAAAATGCAAAATATAAATAAAAAGAATAGTGAAGAATATATAGTAGATAGAAAAGTTGAATCTGTTAAAACTTTTAATATGAAAAAAGCTGTTGACAAAGGTTCAAAGTGGATATTTTTACTAAGTGCGTTAATTGCGGTATTTAGTTTGCTGTTAATAATGGGATTTGTATTTTACAAAGGGTTAAGACCATTTTTTGCAGAAGGGTATTCCTTTGTTGGATTTATTACAGGAATAGATTGGTATCCAAGTTCCAGTAAATTTGGCATATTACCAATGATTATTGCAACTATATTAGGAACAATAGGAGCTTTGCTTATTGGTGTACCTATTGGTTTATTAACATCAATTTTTATTTCTGAAATTGCACCTAAGAAAGTAGCTAGTATAATTGTACCAGCTGTAGAATTATTAGCTGGAATACCTTCAGTATTGTATGGAGTTTTTGGACTTGCAATAATTGTACCTTGGATTAAGAATACATTTAACTTACCTAAAGGTCAGAGTTTATTAGCAGTAATAATTGTTTTAGCAATAATGATGTTACCTACAATAATTTCAGTGGCTACTACAGCTATAAGAGCTGTACCAAAAAGCTATAAGGAAGGATCATTAGCTTTAGGAGCATCACATATTGAAACTACATTTAAGGTTGTAGTTCCAGCAGCTAAATCAGGTATTTTAGCAGCGGTTATCCTAGGGGTTGGTAGAGCTGTAGGAGAAACAATGGCAATAATTTTAGTGGCAGGAAATTCAGCTAATATTCCAACGTCAATATTTGACGGAGTAAGGCCTTTAACAAGTAATATAGCTTTAGAGATGGGATATGCTTATGGAACACATCAAGAAATGCTTTTTGCTACAGGAGTTGTGTTATTTATATTTATCTTGATATTAAACTTAGTAATAGCAAAGCTTTCTAATAAGGAAGGTAAATAACTATGAGGAAATTTAAAGAAAATATATTAAAAATATTATTATATTTATCAGCTATTTTTACAGTTGGAATTTTAGTGTTTATATTAGGTTTTATCTTTATTAAAGGATATAAGGAAATTACTCCTACATTTATTTTAAGTGAATATTCTGCTTCCGGTGATGGAGGAATCATGCCGATGATAGTTTCCACATTATATGTAGTTGGAATATCAATTTTAGTAGCAACACCAATTGGAGTACTAGCAGCAGTTTATTTACAAGAGTATGCAAAACAAGGAAAAGTGGTTAAAATAATAAGATTCTGTACAGAATCGCTTTCAGGAATACCTTCAATAGTATATGGCCTTTTTGGAGCAATATTTTTTGTAGGTTTTTTAAAATTTGGTTATTCATTATTATCAGGTGCACTTACTGTTTCAATTATTATTTTACCTGTAATAATACGTACTACAGAAGAGGCTTTAAAAGTAGTATCAACATCGTATAGAGAAGCTTCGCTAGGACTTGGAGCTACAAAATTTCAAACACTTTACAAAGTAATTCTTCCAAGTGCTATTCCTGGGATATTATCAGGGATAATACTTTCCATAGGGCGTGTAGTTGGAGAATCAGCAGCTATATTACTTACAGCAGGAAGTGTTGCGAAAATGCCTAAAGGAATTTTTTCAAGTGGAAGAACTCTTACTGTCCACTCATTTTTAGTAGAACAAGAAGCTGGAGATATTGCAGAAGCTGCAGCAGTAGGAATTGTATTAATTGTTATTATATTATTGTTAAATAGTATAGCTAAGATTATAACAAAGAAGTTTAACCAGGCTAATTATTAGTAGTTTTTAGAGGTGAAAGTATGACAAGTGGTAAAGTGCCTGAAATACAGGTAAAAAATTTAGAATTATTTTATGGAGATAATAAAGCTCTTAAAAATATAAATTTAGATATAGAATCAAAAAAAGTTACAGCTTTGATTGGACCATCAGGATGTGGAAAATCAACATTTTTAAGAACTTTAAATAGAATGAATGATTTAATTGATAATGTTAAGATTACTGGTGAAATAATTATTGGTGGTAAAAATATATATAAAGACATTGATGAAATAGATTTAAGAAAAAAGGTTGGTATGGTCTTTCAAAAACCAAATCCATTTCCAATGTCAATTTATGATAATGTAGCTTATGGGTCAAGAATTCATGGTGTTAAAGATAAGGAGACTTTAGATGAAATTGTAGAAAAAAGTTTAATGGGTGCTGCACTTTGGGAGGAAGTTAAGGACAGATTAAAGAAAAGTGCATTAGGATTATCAGGTGGTCAGCAACAAAGATTATGCATAGCAAGAACTATTGCTGTTTCACCAGAAATAATACTAATGGATGAACCAACATCAGCTTTAGATCCAATATCAACTATAAAGATGGAAGAGTTGATGTATGAGCTTAAAAAAGAATATACAGTTGTCATTGTTACTCATAATATGCAACAAGCTGGAAGAATTGCTGATAAGACAGCATTTTTCTTAAGTGGAGAGGTAGTAGAGTATGGAGATACTAGCGATATCTTCTATAAACCAAAGGATAAGAGAACGGAAGATTATATAACAGGAAGATTTGGATAAAATATTAGGAGGATATGCTATATGACAAGAAATATTTTAGATAAGCGCCTTAAAAGCTTAATATCAGAACTTGCTGAAATGGGAAGTCTTGTTGAAAAGCAGATTTATGATTCTATAAATGCTTTAAAAAATCATGATGTAGAATTATCAGAAAAGGTTATTAAAAATGATGATAAGGTTGATGCATTAAACAAGAGAATTGAAGAAAAATGTTTAATATATATGGCAACACAATCACCAATGGCATCTGATTTAAGAAAGATGTTTGCAGCTTCAAAAATTGTAACGGATTTAGAGAGAATAGCAGATTATGCAGTAGATATATGCAAGATTAATAAAAGAATAGAAATAGATCCGTTAGGAGAAGCTGAAATTCCCTTATGGAACATGGTTGAAATATTGAGCAAGATGATTAATATGTCTGTGGAAGCTTTTGTTAATAGTGATGTAGAAGAGGCTTATAGAATTTGTAAGCTTGATGATGAAGTGGATGTAATTTACCGTAAATTATTTAATGATGTCATTAAGAAGATGAGCAAGGATGAAAATCTCATTAATAAAGGAACACAGATACTTTTTGCCTCAAAGTATTTAGAAAGAATGGGAGATCACATAACTAATATATGTGAGTGGATTATTTTTTCAAAAGAAGGCGATTATGTTGATTTAAATGAGTAAATAATAAGAGAAGGGGAAAACCTCTTCTCTTATTATTTATATTAATATTCAACATAAAAATACAGTAAAGATAGTAGAAATATATGATAAAATAAGTTGTTTGTTGACTGAATATAATAATTGAGTTAATATATCATAGAGTAGAAAGGTAATTATAGGAGTGAAATATATGAAAAATGTAGTAACTAGTGTAATGCCTGATAGTATTGCTGAAGAAGTCGGCATTGAAGTAAATGATATTCTATTATCAATTAATGGAGAAAAGATAGTTGATATTATTGACTACAGGTTTTTAACTGCAGATGAAGAGATAGTTTTAGAAATTCAAAAACCAGATGGAGAAGTTTGGGAATATGAGATAGAAAAAGATTATGGTGAAGAAATAGGATTAGAATTTGGCGGAGGAATAATGGATAAAGCCAAAAGATGTAGTAATAAATGCATGTTCTGTTTCATAGATCAAAATCCAAAGGGAATGAGAGAAAGTATATATTTTAAGGATGATGATTCACGTCTTTCATTCTTACAAGGTAACTTTGTTACATTAACAAATATGAAGGATGAAGATATAGAGAGAATAATAAGATATAGAATCAGTCCTATAAATATTTCTGTACATACAACAAATCCAGAACTAAGGGTTAAGATGCTTGGAAATAGGTTTGCAGGGCGAGTTTATGAAAGACTTAAACGTCTAAGTGATGCTGGTATTGAAATGCATTGTCAGATAGTACTTATTCCAGAAGTAAATAATGGTGAAGAGCTTAGAAAGACAATAGAAGACTTATATAAGTTATATCCGGCAGTAGAAAATATTGCAGTAGTACCTATAGGTGTAACTAAATACAGAGAAGGATTAGTGCAGGTTAAGACTTTTACAGAGGAAACAGCCAAAAAGGAACTAGAAATGGTTATGGAATTCCAAGAAAAGTTTATGGAGGATATAGGTGATCCTTTTGTAAGATTTTCTGATGAATTCTATTTGGTTGCAGGAATAGATGTACCAGATGAAGAATTCTATAAGGGGTACGCTCAAATTGAAGATGGAATAGGTATGATTAGATGCTTTAGAGAATCAATCAATAACAGTATAGGACACTTAAAGAAGGATATAAAGGGAACTTTTAGTATAGCAACAGGAAAGCTAGCTTACAATGAAGTTTCTAGTGGAGTTGCAAAAATTATGGAAGCTAATAATAATATCAAGATAGATACATATAAAATAACTAATAATTTTTTTGGCGAATCTATTACAGTAACAGGACTTTTAACTGGTAGAGATATTATTAACCAAATTAAAGATAAAATAAGCAGCGATTATTTAATAATGTCTAGTAACATGTTTAGAAAAGGATATGAACTAGCGCCAGCTGACTTTATAATGCTTGATGATACTAGATTAGAAGAAATTGAAAAAGCGCTAAATGTAAAAGTTCTTGTATGTGATCATACAGGTGAAGATTTAGTTGATATAATAAATAAAGCTTGTCAGGAGGAAAAATAGTGGCAAAACAAATAGTAGCTATAGTAGGTAGACCTAATGTAGGTAAATCTACATTATTTAATAAATTAGCAGGAAAGAGAATTTCAATAGTACAAGATACACCAGGTGTTACAAGAGATAGAGTGTATGCAGAAGCAGAATGGCTAAGTCATACATTTACAATGATTGATACTGGTGGGATTGAACCAGAAAATCAAGATATCATCTTAACTCAAATGAGAAGGCAGGCAAATATAGCCATTGAAACAGCTGATGTAATAGTATTTATAGTTGATGGTAAAGAAGGGCTTACAGCAGCAGATCATGAAGTTGCAACAATGCTTAGAAAAAGCAAGAAGCCGATAGTTCTTGTTGTTAATAAAGTTGATTCTTTGAAAGAGGAAGATAATGCATGGGAATTCTATAATTTAGGTATAGGTGATCCAATAACTATATCAGCATCTCAAGGATTAGGACTTGGAGATATGCTTGATAGAGTAGTTGAAAATTTTGAAGAGGAATCAACTGGTGAAGAGGAAGAAGAAGATATAAAAATTGCTATGATAGGTAAACCAAATGTTGGAAAATCTTCTCTTATTAATAAATTATTAGGTGAAGAAAGGTTAATAGTTTCAGATGTTGCTGGCACAACAAGAGATGCCATAGACAGTAAGCTTGAAACTGAATTTGGTAAATTTACTCTTATTGATACTGCTGGTCTTAGAAGAAAGAGCAAAGTTAAAGAAGAAATTGAAAGATATTCAGTTATTAGAACTTATGCTGCCATAGAAAGAGCAGATGTATGTATACTTATGATAGATGCAACTGAAGGTGTTACAGAGCAAGATGAAAAGATAATTGGTTATGCTCATGAGTTAGGAAAAGCAATAATGGTTATAGTAAATAAGTGGGATCTTATTGAAAAAGATGATAAAACTATGGATATCTACAAGAAAGACCTTGCAAGTAGTTTAAAATTCTTAAGCTATGCAAAATACTTATTTATATCAGCTAAAACTGGTCAAAGAACACATAAGGTATTAGAAGTAGCTAAAGAATGTTACGATAACTACAATAAGAGAATAGGAACTGGTATATTAAACGATGTAGTAAGTAAGGCAATCTTAATGAAAGAGCCTCCGGTAGTTGCATTAAAGAGACTTAAGGTTTATTATGCTACACAAGTAGCTACAAAGCCACCAAAGTTTGTATTCTTTGTTAACGATGTAAATGCAAGACACTTCTCTTATGAAAGATATTTAGAAAATAGATTAAGAGATAGCTTTGATTTCAGTGGAACTGGAATTCAAATTGAATATAGAGAAAGAAAGGATAAATAATTATGAGTAAAGTGGCTTTTTTAGGTGGAGGTAGTTTTGGAACTGCCCTAGCTATTTTATTAGCAAACAAAGGAAATGATGTTTCTATTTTTGATAGAGATATTAATGTTGTAAATGATATAAATAGTGGGAAAAACGATAAATATATTAAAGGTTTAAAGATACCTAAAAATGTCATTGCTTATAATGATGAAGATGCTGCATTAAATGGATGTGAATATGTAGTTTTAGCTGTTCCTTCTCATGTTATAAGAGTGGTATCAAATAGCCTTAAGGGAAAGATACCAGAATCTGTTCCTGTAATATGTATAGCAAAAGGAATAGAGGAAGGAACAAATAAAACTTTAGCGGAAGTTATTGAAGAAGAACTATCAAATCCAGTAGTTATCCTTTCAGGTCCAAGTCATGCTGAAGAAGTAGCTTTTGGAATTCCAACAACAGTATTAACTACATCACATGATATGAAATATGCCGAAGAAGTACAAGATTTATTTATGACTACAGAATTTAGAGTATATACTAATGATGATATTATTGGTGTTGAAATAGGTGGAGCTATAAAGAATGTAATAGCTTTGGCTTCAGGTGTATGTGATGGTATTGGATATGGAGATAATACAAAAGCAGCATTAATGACAAGAGGTATGGCTGAAATTGTAAGAGTGGGACTAAAGTTAGGTGGAAAGATTGAAACATTCTTAGGTCTTACAGGTATGGGAGATTTAATAGTAACTTGTACAAGTGTACATTCTAGAAATAGGAAAGCTGGTTATCTTATTGGTACAGGAAAGACCATGGAAGAAGCTGTAGAAGAAACAGGTATGGTTGTTGAGGGCATTAAAGCATGCAAAGCATTCTATGAATTAAAAGAAGAATTGGGTATTGAAATGCCAATTACTGATGCATTATACCAAGTGTTATTTAAGGGCAAGAATGCTAAAGAAATGGTAAATATGCTTTTACAAAGAGATAAGAAATCAGAAACATATTAGATGAAACAGCTACAAAATCATTGAATTTTGTAGCTGTTTTTTTAAATAAAAAATACAAAACAGTATACTTTTTTTCAAAATAGAATATATATATAGTGTTAAAAATAAAAGGGGGTATACTTGTGGATAGTTTCAACATATACAGAGACATTGCAGAAAGGACTCAAGGCGACATATATGTAGGTGTTGTTGGTCCTGTAAGGACAGGGAAGTCAACATTCATCAAGAAATTTATGGACACCATGGTAATACCTAAGATAAATAATACTTATAAAAAAGAAAGAGCTAAAGATGAACTTCCACAAAGTGGATCAGGAAAAACAATTCATACTACAGAACCCAAGTTTGTACCTAATGAAGCTATTGAAATAACTATAGATGATGATGTGAAATTTAAGGTAAGATTAATTGACTGTGTAGGATATATTGTTAAAGGGGCTTTAGGATATTTAGAAGATGAGGAACCTAAAATGGTTAATACCCCATGGTATGAATATGAAATACCTTTTGAAGATGCAGCTGAAATAGGAACAAGAAAGGTTATTACAGATCATTCAACTATAGGACTTTTAGTAACTACTGATGGAAGTATCACAGGCCTTGCAAGAGAAGATTATGTGGAAGCTGAAGAAAGAGTAGTTGAAGAGCTTAAATCAATCAATAAGCCTTTTGTAGTTGTACTTAATACTAAAAACATAAATTCCCCTGAAACAGAAAGCTTAAAAAATGATCTTGAAAAAAAATATGACGTAACAGTACAGGTTATGGATGTATTTAATATGACAGAAAAAGATATAGAAAAATTATTTAATCAAGTACTTACTGAATTCCCAGTTAAAGAGATAAATATAGATATGCCTGTGTGGATTGAAAAATTAAGTCCTGATCACTGGTTGAAAAAAGAATTCTTTAAGATTATTAAGGGAATGTGTCAAAATATTAATAAGATTAAGGATATTAAACCAATATTTAATGAAGCTAAAAATACAGAAAATTTAGGATCGTCTGCTTTAGAGCAAATTAATTTAGGGGATGGAACAGCTAAAATGCTTTTAAAGCCTAGTGAAGACATATTCTATAAGGTATTAAGTGAAAATTGTGATGTTAATGTATCATCAGAAAGTGATTTAATAGTATTAATAAAAGAATTAAATGCAGCTAAAAAGGAATATGACAAGATAAAGGATGCATTGATAGATGTTAAGGAAACAGGCTATGGACTTGTAGCACCACAATTATCTGAAATGTCATTTGAGGAGCCGGAGATAGTTAAGCAGGGTAGTAAGTTTGGCGTGAAGTTAAAAGCAAGTGCACCATCATTACATTTTATTAAAGCTGATATAAAGACAGAAATAAGTCCTATAATGGGTTCAGAAAAAGAAAGTGAAGAATTAGTAAAAGCTTTAATGGATCAGTATGATAAGGATCCAGCATCATTATGGCAAAGCAATATGTTTGGAAAATCTTTAGAAGTATTGGTCAAAGAAGGGTTACAAAATAAATTATATAAAATGCCAGAAGATGTTCAGACCAAAATTCAAAAAACATTGCAGAAGATTATAAATGAAGGCAGTGGTGGATTAATCTGCATTATTTTATAGCAAAGTGTATATAAATAATCTGTTGCTTAAATAAAGTGGCAGATTATTTGATTTTATAAAATTAAGATTAAAAAGTAGTAAATAATATACCTATATTGAATAAAATATATTAAGCAGATACTATAAAGTGCTTAATATAAAAAGTTAAGAGGGATATTATGGATAGCAGATTTTGTACCTATAAAAGAGTAGGATATTTAAAAAGTCATATCGCCAATATGATAGGTATAGATTTCACTGGAATAATATATGCTTCTCCAGGTGTATTAAAGCATATTAATAAGAGGCATGGAAAGCAATTTAATACAAGGTCAAATGATACCATCATAATGTGGATGAGAGATATAATTGAAAAACCAGATTATATAGGAGTATATACTAATAAAAGGGGACAGACTGCTGTGCAAATAATAAAAAGGATGTATAGGAGCATCCTTGTAGGTATTGAAATAGATAGAGAGAAAAAATATATATATGTTGCAACTATGTATCCTATCAGTGAAGAGAAAATTAATAGTAAGCTTAAAAGTAGAAAATTAATTGATATAAGAGAAGATATTAAAATGGTTGAATTTTATATTATATAAATATATAATTTAATTTAAGACAATAGTATAATTTTAAATTTAGCAATGCTTGATTTTTGAGGTGAGAAATGGCTCCTCATACGCTGATATAATGAATTCTATCAGTAAACAGAGATGCAGGACAAGCCGACCTGCCAATAATCAAAGTATGATTGATATAGAGATGAAATTTATGATAACTAAAGTATAAGATGGAGGAAGAACATGAAAAAGATAGCAATAATATTTAATGGCGGAACAATATCTATGAAAATAGATGAGAAGATAAAAGCAGCTGTGCCAAGCCTGTCTGCGGATGAAATTATGTCTATGATTCCAGGAGTAGAGGATTATGCAGAAATTGAAGCATATACTTTTTCAAGTATGCCATCACCACATATGACTTTGGAAACAATGCTTAAATTAAGTGAATTTACTACGGAACTTGTTGAAAGAGATGATATAGATGGTGTTGTAATAACTCATGGAACAGATACTCTTGAAGAAACTGCTTATCTTTTAGATCTTACTGTGAAAACAAAAAAGCCAGTAGTGGTTACAGGGGCTATGAGAAGTGGTTCTGAACTTGGATATGATGGTCCTTTTAATTTAGCAACTTCGATTTGTACAGCTATTTCTGATGAAGCTGTAGGAAGAGGGGTGTTAGTTTGCTTTAATGGAGAATTGAACTCTGCTTCAGAAGTTACAAAAGCAAATTCAATGGCTCTTAATGCTTTTAGAACACCAAATTTTGGACCAATAGGTATTGTTGATAATGATAATGTTATTTTTTATAGAGATGCCAATCATTTAGAAAAATATGATGTTTCAAAAATTGAAAAACAGGTTGCTCTTATAAAATGTGTTGTAGATATGGATTCAAGCTACATAGATTATTTGATTGAAAAGGGCTACGGCGGAATAGTAATAGAAGCTTTAGGTAGGGGAAATGTACCACCAAAGATGGTAGAGGGTATAAAAAAAGCTATTGAACTTGAAATTCCAGTGGTAGTAGTTTCAAGATGTTTTGAAGGAAGAGTTTTTGAGTCATATGGATATGAAGGTGGAGGAAAGCAATTAAAGAATTTAGGCGTTATATTTGGGGATACTCTTCCAGGGCAAAAAGCAAGAATCAAGCTGATATTAGCAATTAACAGTGGAATGAATATTCATGAAGTTGCTAAAGTATTTTAAAGAGATAAAAAATAATTTTTAATATTATAGTTATATTTGACAAATAAGTCATAATAGATTGTTTTATGAATAAATCTATTATGACTTTTATTTCTATAATATTTCTTTAAAAATAGAAAAAATTCAATAAAATTCAAAAGATTTTATTGAATTTATCTTTACATAATATGGTAATATAAAAGGGGGGTGTTTATCTTGGTTACGTATGACCTAAAAGGAAAAGAAAAAAAATCAAAAAAATACTATGAAACAGCTAGGAAAATATCAAAAAGAATATTGGAAAATATAATTATTACAGGTGAAGATTTTTTAGCTGACTATATGAGGTATATAGAAGAACATAAAATTGAAAGCCTTAGAAGCAGAGAAGAGTATTCTATAGAAATTTTACTTATAGGAGTACTTATGCTTGAATATATGGATAATGGACGTGCATTTATGAATAAGTCTGTTCATTTATATGTAAGTCTTAATGGGCTTAGAAAGGCTAGTGAAAAATTTAGGCCTTTTATTGATAAATTAAGAGGAATATTAATCAATAGAGTGCTTACAAAGAAGAAAAAAGGAATAAATAATTATACTCTTTATGATTTTTATTTAGTAATTAGATGGATGGAAGCAGTAGGAGATTTTGAAGAAGAGCTTAAGAGAATAAAGGGGTGGTACTTATTCCTGGAGGCAGAGGATAATGAATTTGTAGAAGAATTTTTAATATATAGTGAAGAGATAGCAAAATGGATGTGTAGCATATGTGAGAATAAATTAGGTAATTATTTAAGCAATGTAGATAGTTATCTGAATAGTTATAAAGAAGCTCATAAGGGTAAGGAAGACATAATTTTTTGTGGAAGAAGTAAAAATCAGTATTATTTAAATATGATTGGTGCAGAAATTATGAATGATGTATATAAAGAGAGTTTTGTCAATTGCAAGGAAAAGCGAGTGTATTTACCTTCATGCATGAGAAAAGATAAAGAAACTTGTAAAGCTATAAAGATCAATGAAGGATTTAAGTGTATGAAGTGTAATAAGAGGTGTTCTGTAAGAACTATTACATTAATAGGAGAGAGTAAAGGTTTTGATAGCAGGATAATTCCACATCAAACATCTCTCTTTGACATTAGAGGAAAAAATGAAATAGGTGTTGTAGGTATTGCTTGTATATTAAATTTATTAGCTGGTGGATGGAAAGCAATAAGAATGGAATTTATACCACAATGTGTAGTTTTAGAGTATTGTGGATGTGCTCATCATTGGTGTGAAAAAGATGTGCCTGCAGAAATAAATTATTCTGTGTTTAGAGAAAAATTTATAAAGATTTCAAAGTAAATATGAACAATTTGTTAACAAAATATTGACATAAAAAAAGTATGAATATAAACTATTTACTATCAGGAAGAAAGGTTAGTGAGCAAAGTTATGGTAAAAAGTATGACTAGCTTTGGAAGAAGCAGTAGCGAAGAAGGTAAAAAAAGATTTTTTACTGTAGAAATGAAAAGTGTGAACAGTAGATATTTAGATATTAATATCAGAATGCCTAAAAGTATTATTTCTTTAGAGGAAGAAATAAGAAAAAGAATAAATGAATCACTTTCAAGAGGAAAGGTAGATGTGTTTATTAATCTAAAATCATATTCTGATGGTCAGGAAGTTCCAAAATTAAACTTAAAATTAGCACAGGAGTATTTAAATTGCTTAAAACAAATTGAAGATAACCTTTGTGTGAAAAATGATGTTACAGTAACTCAGATAGCAAGATTTCCTGAAGTTATCACTATGGTAGAAGAAGAGGATAAAATCGATGAGATCTCTGAAGAACTTACACCTTTAATATCAGAAGCATTAGCAATGATGATAAAAATGAGGGAAGTTGAAGGAGAAAAACTTAAAGAAGATATACTTCTAAAGATTAGTAAGATAGAAAATTTAGTATCTGACTTAAATTCTTTAGCAGACAATGTTCCTAAAAACTACAAGGTGAAGTTAGAAGAAAGGCTAAAAGAGCTTTCAGGTTCAATGGAAATAGATGAAAGTAGAATTGCTACAGAAATATGCCTTTTTGCTGATAAATCTACAATAGATGAAGAAATTATCAGATTAAATAGTCATATTCAGCAAGTAAGACAAACTTTAGAGTTAAGAGAGCCTGTTGGTAGAAAATTAGATTTTATTATTCAAGAAATGAATAGGGAAACAAACACTATAGGATCAAAATCATGTGATATGGAAATGACTAATATAGTCATTGATATAAAAAATATTTTAGAAAAAATTAGAGAACAAGTGCAAAATATAGAATAATAGGAGGAGAATCATGGGGATAAAGTTAATTAATATAGGTTTTGGAAACATTGTTTCTGCAAATAGATTAGTTGCAATAGTTAGTCCGGAATCAGCACCCATAAAGAGAATTATTCAAGAAGCTAGAGATAGAGGGATGCTAATTGATGCAAGTTTTGGTAGAAGAACAAGAGCTGTAATAATTACTGATAGCGATCATGTAATATTATCAGCTGTTCAGCCTGAAACAATAGCACATAGATTATCTACTAAAGAAGAAGCAATAGATGAGGTTGATGAATAATGAATAAGAGAGGATTATTACTCGTTATATCTGGACCATCTGGTGCAGGTAAAGGTACTATATGCAAAGCTCTAGTTGAGAAGCATAAAGAATTATATGTTTCTGTATCAGCAACAACTAGACAGCCAAGAGTAGGAGAAGTTGATGGTGTAAACTATCATTTCACTACTAAAGAACAATTTGTTGAAAGAATAGAACAAAATGATTTCCTTGAATATGCTGAAGTATATGGAAATTATTATGGAACACCTAAGTCTAAGGTTGAAGAAATGCTATCAAAGGGTATTGATGTAATTTTAGAAATAGATATTCAAGGTGCGCTTAAAGTAAAAGAAAACTTTGAAGAGGGTGTATTCATTTTTATTCTTCCTCCATCAATGGAAGAATTAAAACAAAGAATTATTAAAAGGGGAAGTGAAACTCCTGAGTCATTAATGACAAGATTTAAATCTGCATATCAAGAATTAAACTATGTATCTAAATATAACTATGCAGTAGTAAATGATGAAGTACATCTTGCTTCTAAGAAAATAGAAGGTATTATAGCAGCAGAAAAATGTAGAGTAGATAGAATAAAAGAAACAATATTAGATTCCAAGGAGGGCTTGATTCATGAACAACTCTATGATTAATCCATCAATAACAGAACTTTTAGAAAAGGTAGAAGATAGATACTCTTTAGTAATAGTAACATCTAGAAGAGCTAGACAAATAATAGATGGCAGTGAGCCATTAACTACAAATAAATCAAAAAAACCTTTAACACTTGCTATACATGAAGTTGAAGAAGGAGCAGTAAGCTATCATAAAAATGAAGAGGTAACAGAGTAGATTTATGAAAAAATGTGTAGTAATTGGTGTAACAGGTGGTATAGCTGTTTATAAGGCATTAGATATAATCAGCGCTTTAAAAAAGAAGGATATAGATGTAAGGGTTATAATGACAGATTCAGCAACGAAATTTATAAATCCAATAACTTTCCAATCTTTAAGCAATAATGCTGTAGCAGTAGATACCTTTCAAGAGATAAAGGTTCATGAAATACAACATATTTCATTGGCTCAAAGAGCAGACTTAATGCTAATTGCACCAGCTACAGCTAATATTATAGGAAAAGTTGCAAATGGCATAGCAGATGATATGCTTTCAACAACTATAATGGCTTGTAAATCTAAAGTTATATTTGCGCCTGCTATGAACACCAATATGTATGAGAATAGAATTGTACAGGAGAATATTGAAAAGTTAAAAGTCTACGGATATGGTTTTATTGAGCCAGGTAGTGGAAGATTAGCTTGTGGAGATATAGGCGTAGGTAAGCTTGCTGATGTTTCTGATATAGTAGAGAGGGTTTTAGTTGAACTTAAAAATAAAGAACAAGATTTGGTTGGTAAAAAAGTGCTAATAAGTGCAGGACCAACAATAGCTCCTATAGATCCTGTAAGATTTATAACAAATAGGTCAACAGGAAAGATGGGATATTCAATTGCTAAAGAAGCAAGAGATAGAGGGGCTGATGTGATATTAGTATCTGGTCCAACAAATTTACCGACAATTAAAGGGATAAAGACCATTAAAATTAATACTAATGAAGAAATGAAGTTAGCTATGCTATCTGAATACAATGATTCAGATATTGTTATTAAATCAGCTGCAGTGGCAGATTATAAGCCACTGGAATATAGCAAGGAGAAGATTAAAAAATCTGAAGGTGGCTGGAACTTAGTCCTTACAAGGGATAGTGATATTCTTAGAGAACTAGGTGAAAGAAAAAGTAAACAGATATTAGTTGGCTTTGCAGCTGAAAGCAATAATGTTATAGAAAACGCAAGAACAAAGATTCATAAGAAAAATCTAGATTATATTGTAGCAAATGATATTACTGCAAGTGATGCTGGATTTGGTAGTGAGGATAATAGGGTTACAATTTTATCAAAGGATGGGGAAACTTTGAATTTAGATAAAATGAGTAAATCTGAGGTAGCTTGCAACATATTTGATATGATTTTAAGAAAGCGCTAACTGCGCTTTTCTTTATATAATAGAAAGTATTTAAACCAATATAAAGGTGGTATTTTAAATTTGTATGCAGAAATAATATTAAATAGTGAAGCAATTGAAATTGACAGACCATTTACATATAAAGTACCTTTAGATATGGAACAAAAAGTTAAAGTGGGGCAAATGGTAAGAGTTCCTTTTGGAGTTAGGAGTAAGCCTGTAGAAGGATTTATTTTAGATTTGAAAGAAGAAGAAATAAAGGTTTCTTTTAAAATAAAGAACATACTTTCTGTTGAAAATGAAGAGCCAGTTATAACAGAAGAGGATCTTAAGCTTATTAATTTCTTAAGAGAAGAATATCTTTGTAAATATATTGATGCCATAAGACTACTTATTCCAGTTGGAATATTAAAAGGAGCTAAAAGTAAAAGTAGGAGCGTAATTGTTTATATAGATGATAATCTTGAAAGTATAAAAAATAGTGATGGCTATCTAGAAGTAATTAATTTTATAAAAAGAAATACAGGGAAATACACTAAAAGTGAGCTTACTAAGGAGCATGGAGTTTCTCTTTATAAACTTAACAAGCTTATAGAGCATGGGCTTATAAAAAGTGAAAAGGAGATTGTATTTAGATATAACACTAGGGAATATAATAAGGACGTAGAAAAAAAATTAACAGCAGAGCAGTCTATGGCCATTGAAGCAATTGAAGATAGCGAAGAAAATTTGATATTGTTAAAAGGAGTTACTGGTTCAGGTAAAACTGAGGTATATATGAGGCTTGTTGAAAAAGTACTCACAGAAGGAAAATCAGCTATAGTATTAGTTCCGGAAATTGCCCTTACACCACAGATGATTGAAAGGTTCAAAGGTAGATTTGGTAGCAATGTAGCTTTGTTTCATAGCAAGCTTTCTGATGGAGAAAGATTCGATGAGTGGTATAGGGTTAAAGAAGGAAAAGCATCATTGATTATAGGAGCAAGAAGTGCCATATTCCTTCCAGCAAGAAAATTAGGACTTATTATTATAGATGAAGAACATGAAAACACTTATAAGTCTGATCAAAATCCTAAGTATCAAACAAAAGAAGTAGCTGAATTTATATCAAAGCTGAAAGGGTGCAAAGTTATCTTAGGTTCTGCCACACCAACAATTGAAAGTTATTATAGAGCTATTAGTGGTGAAATGAAGTTGGTGGAACTAAATCATAGAATAGATAATAGACCTATGCCGGAAATGAAACTAGTGGATATGAGAGAAGAACTTAGAAGTGGTAATAAATCAATTTTTAGTAGAAGATTATATGCTAGTATGCAACAGAAGTTAGAAAAGGGAGAACAAATTATCTTATTTTTAAATAGAAGAGGTTTTTCCACCTTTGTATCATGTCGAAGTTGTGGATATGTTTTTGATTGTGAAAATTGTGATATATCAATGACTTATCACAAAAATGGTTTCCTTGTGTGCCATTATTGTGGTAAAACAAAGAAACAGCCTAATTTGTGTCCAAAGTGCGGAAGCAAATATGTAAAATTTTTTGGTGCTGGTACAGAAAGAGTAGAAGAAGAAGTACGAAAATATTTAAAAAATGCTAAAATATTAAGAATGGATGTTGATACTACAAGGGCGAAAGATTCTCATGAAAAAATCTATAATGCTTTTAAAGCAGGAGAAGCTGATATTTTAATTGGTACTCAAATGGTATCTAAAGGTTTAGACTTTCCTAATGTTACATTAGTAGGAATACTTTCAGCTGATATGTCTTTAAATTTACCAGACTATAGGGCAGCAGAAAGAAGCTTTCAGATAATTACGCAAGTGGCAGGGCGTGCTGGTAGAGGGGAAAAAGAGGGAGAGGTAATAGTTCAGACGTATACTCCAGAACATTACAGCCTTCAATATGCCAAGAAATATGATTATGAAGATTTTTATGAAAAGGAATTTACCATAAGGGCTATGATGGGATATCCTCCTTTTGGAAGAATATTATTAATTAATGGTATTGGAAAAAATGAAGATGAATTGAAAAAACAGATGATTTTTCTAGGGAAAAAGGTTAAGGAAAAAGCTGAAGAGTTTGGAGGTTTAGAAGTTTTAGGCCCAACACCTTGCATAATATATAAAATTAAGGAAAATTATAGGTGGCAGATTATTGTGAAAGGTGAATTTTCATCAAAGTTTTCAAAAAGTATTAAGGATTTACTTTATGATAAGGCAAATAACGTATATAATGATATAAGAGTAAGTATGGATATAAATCCGAATAGTTTAAGTTAGGAGGAATAAAATAATGGCAATTAGAAATATAAGGGTAAAAGGTGACGAAGTATTAAGAAAGAAATGTAAGCCAGTTGAAGCAATAGGCAAAAGGGAAATGATTATTCTTCAAGATATGGCAGATACTATGTATAAGGCTGATGGTGTTGGAATAGCAGCGCCTCAAGTTGGTATTTTAAAGAGAATGTTCCTTGTAGATATTGGTGATGAAAACGGACTTATGGTATTTATAAATCCTGAAATACTAGAAGTTTCAGGAAGTCAATGCGGAGATGAAGGATGCTTAAGCTTGCCAGGTGAATCACATGAAGTGGAAAGACCTAATTATGTAAAAGTTAAAGCTTTTAATGAAAAGGGAGAAGAGTTTATCCTTGAGGGAGAAGAACTTCTTGCAAGAGCAATACTACATGAAAATGACCATTTAGATGGTATATTATATATAGACCACGTTAAATAAGAAAGGAATAAAGAGAGATATGAAGATAGTATTTATGGGTACTCCGGATTTTGCAGTTCCTTCTTTAAAAAGATTGATTGAAAAATATGGAGTAGAAGCAGTATTTACTCAGCCAGATAAACCAAAGGGAAGAGGAAAGAAAATGGCCTTTTCACCAGTAAAAGAGGTGGCTGTAGAACATGATATTAAAGTTTTTCAACCATTAAAACTAAAGGAAGATAAAGAGACAATAGAATATTTAAAGGAGCTTAAACCAGACTTTATAATAGTTGTAGCATATGGACAGATACTTACAAAGGAAGTATTAGATATTCCAACCTATGGATGTATAAATCTTCACGCCTCTCTTCTACCTATGTATAGAGGGGCAGCACCTTTAAATTGGGTTATAGTAAATGGTGAGAAAAAGAGTGGTAATACTACTATGCTTATGGATGTAGGATTAGACACTGGAGATATGCTTTTAAAGGATGAAATTGATATAACAGAAGACATGACTGCTGGTGAATTACATGATATCCTTATGGATAGAGGAGCTAATCTTTTAGTAGATACAATCGATGGATTGCAAAAAGGTACTATTACACCTATTAAGCAAGAAGGTGAAACATGTTATGCTAAGATGTTAAATAAGGAAATAGCAAAAATAGATTGGAATTATTCTTCAAGAGAAGTACATAACTTAATTAGGGGTCTAAATCCATGGCCGATAGCGCATACAAGTTATCAAGGACAGACAATGAAAATTTATGAAAGTTCTTATTTAAATGAAGATTCAAATAAAGAAGCAGGGACAGTTTTATCTGTAGATAAAACAGGAATGAAAGTTTCATGTGGTAATGGTATATTATTAGTTAAAAAGGTGCAATTCCCTAATGGAAAGCCTTTAACAATAGAACAATATATAAATGGTAATTCTATAGAAGAAGGAATAAAGCTTATATAGATTTATCACGAAAGGAGAGTTTTGGATGTTCTATCCTTTTTATTATGACAAAACAATGTTAATATTGATTCCAGCAGTAATTATTGCTTTTTGGGCTCAAAGTAAAGTAAGTAGTACTTATAGGAAATATAGAGAACAACGTATGGCAAACGGCTACACAGGAGAACAAGTGGCTAGAATGATCTTAGATGGTGCAGGTCTTTATAATGTTCCAGTTTTACTTACAGAAGGAGAACTTTCAGATCATTATGATCCTAGCAAAAGACTAATTAAATTATCAAGAGATATTTTTTATGGAAATTCAATTGCGGCAGCTGGTATAGCTGCTCATGAAGTAGGGCATGCAATACAACATCAAAAAGCCTATAAGCCTTTGGTGTTAAGAACCAGTATAGCTACAGGGGTTAATTTTGCAAGTCAGGCATCTATGATATTATTTATCTTAGGAATATTCCTATCAATACCTAAACTAACAACTATAGGAATCATATTCTTTTCAGCTACAGTGTTTTATCAGCTTATAACACTTCCAGTTGAATTTAATGCTTCAAGACGAGCTTTAGATATATTAGAAAGCAGATCTATCCTTTTAGAAAATGAAGTATTAGGAGCAAAAAAGGTTTTAAGTGCTGCAGCGATGACATATGTGGCAGCAGCATTAATGTCAATAAGTCAATTGTTAAGACTTATATTAATAAATAATAGAAATAACGATTAAGAGGTAGTTTATGAACAGTAGAGAAATTGCATTAAATATAGTAAGTAGAGTTTTAGATGAGGGCGCTTATTCAAACTTAGTTCTTTCAAAGGAATTAAACGAAACAAATTTAGATGATAAAGACAGAGCATTAGTTACAGAATTAGTTTATGGAACAATAAGAAGAAAAAATACATTAGACACAATAATATCTAATTTTGTTAAAGATATTAAACTTATGGATAAAAAGGTTCTTAATATATTAAGAATTGCTATTTATCAAATGCATTTTTTAGATAAGGTTCCAGAATTTGCAGCATGTAATGAAGCCGTTGAATTAGCTAAATCTATTTCAGAGCAAAATGGGAAATTAGTAAATGGTATATTAAGAAGCTACACTAAAAACCCAGATGATATAGAAGTAAGTAATGGAGTAATTGATAGATTAGCATATCAATATTCATATGAACCATGGTTTATAAGAATGATTTATAAACAATATGGAGAAAAAGATGGTAAGAGAATATTAAGTGGATTAAATCAAACACCAAAAGTTACTGTAAGAGTAAATAACACAAAGTCTGATTTTGATGAAGTTTATGATAGACTTGAAGAAATGGGATATGATATTGAAGAAGGATATGCTTGTCCAGAAGCAGTAATCATTAGGGGTGGAAGATCAATTGAAAGTAACCCACTATTTATAGAGGGAGCAATAACAGTTCAAGATGAAAGTGCAATGCTTGTGGCACCTCTTCTAGATTTAGAAGAAAATGATACTGTTTTAGACTTATGTGCAGCACCAGGTGGAAAAACAACACATATTGCTGAATTATTAGAAGGAAAAGGTAAAGTTTACGGATTTGATTTACATGAAAATAAATTATCTTTAATTAAAGATAATGCTGAGAGATTAGGATTAAATAATATAGAAATTAAAGAGATGGATGCAACAAAAATAGATTCTTTATATGTATCATCAGCTGATAAGGTTCTTATTGACGTTCCATGTTCAGGTATTGGAATTATCAGAAAGAAACCAGAAATAAAATGGAATAAGACAAGAAAGTCATTAAAAGAGTTAATTCCAACTCAAAGAGAAATAATGGAAAATGCATGGCAATATTTAAAGAATGGTGGAATTATGATTTATTCTACATGTACACTAAATAAAGAAGAAAATGAAGATAATGTTGAATGGTTTGTAAATAAGCACAAAGATGCACAAGTTGAAAAAATATTCTTAGGAAGTATGGATAACTTTGTGTATAATTCAGATGGATCATTAACAATACTTCCAAATGAATATATGGATGGATTCTATATTGCTAAGATAGTTAAGAAATAGCAGGTGGACATATGTTAAATTTATTAGATTATACATTAGATGAATTACAAAGCTGGATGAAGGAAAATAATGAACCGGCATTTAGAGCAAAACAAGTATTTTCATGGATATATAAAAAAGTATATAATTTTAATGACATGAATAATATTCCAAAGTCACTAAAAGAAAGGTTAGAAAATTCATTTATCATAGATATGCCAAAG
Organism: Clostridium lentum; assembly: GCF_014287815.1. GTDB lineage: Bacteria > Bacillota > Clostridia > Clostridiales > Clostridiaceae > Clostridium > Clostridium lentum. Next base: position 43,395 of record NZ_JACOOQ010000007.1, on the reverse strand, counting down.
ATTGAGCGTGTATATGAATCATCAATAGATGGAACCAAAAAGATATTATTAGCTTTTAAAGATGGAAATTTAATTGAATGTGTTCTTATGAAGTATAAGCATGGAAATTCAATTTGTATTTCAACACAAGTAGGATGCAGAATGGGATGTAAATTTTGTGCTTCTACTTTAGGAGGAAGAATAAGAAACTTAACTGCAGGTGAAATTTTATCTGAGATAATGGTGGCGCAAGATTATTTAGGAGAAAGAGTTTCCAATATTGTACTTATGGGAAGTGGGGAGCCTTTAGATAACTATGATAATGTTGTTAAGTTCTTAGAGCTTGTTAATGCTGAATATGGACTTAACATAGGTCAAAGACATATAACACTATCAACATGTGGAATAGTACCAAAGATATATGAATTAGCAGATTTAGAACTAAGTGTCACTTTAGCTATCTCGCTTCATGCTTTTAGCGATGAAAAGAGAAGAGAGATTATGCCTATTGCAAAAAAATACTCTATTAGTGAAATACTTGAAGCTTGTGAGTACTATATAAACAAGACTGGCAGAAGAATAACTTTTGAATATTCACTAGTGGCAGGAGTAAATGATGGTAAGGAAGATGCAAAATCTCTTTCTAAACTTGTAAAAGGTATGCTATGTCATGTTAACCTTATTCCAGTAAATGAAATAAAGGAAAATACATTAAAGAGGCCATCAAAGAAAAATATATTAGAATTTGAAGAAATTTTAAAAGATAATGGAATAGAAGTAACTGTCAGGAGAGAAATGGGAACAGATATCAATGCAGCTTGCGGCCAGCTAAGGCGAAGTTATTTAGAAGAAAATAGATAGTGTATTTGGAGGAACAGTATGGTTGGAATTAAGAGTGATGTTGGCAATGTAAGAGAACTAAATGAAGATTATGCAGCATTTATTGAAGATGAGCGATTTAAAATTTATTTAGTTGCTGATGGCATGGGGGGACATAATGCCGGAGAAATTGCTAGTAATCTAGCTGTAAAAAGTATAATGCGCTATTTGATGGAGCATTCAGAAGAAAATGAAGATCTTCTTTTGAATTCAGTTAAATATGCCAATAATGAAATATATGAAATATCTCAAAAAAATGATAAGTGTAAAGGGATGGGGACCACAATTACAGGTTGTTTTATTAAAGGAGATATAATTCAAGTGGTAAATGTAGGGGATAGCTGCTGTTTTTCTATTAAGGGTAATGAAATAAAAAAGGTTACGAAAGATCATTCTTGGGTACAAGAGCTCATAGATGCTGGAGCTATAACAGAAGAAGAAGGAAGAGTACATCCGAAAAAGAATATTATCACTCGAGCTTTAGGAACTAATTCATCGGTGAAAATAGATATATTTAATATTGATAAGAATGAAAGTAGCATGTTTTTATTATGTTCTGATGGGCTATCCAATGAGGTACAAAAAGAAGAGATGGTTGAAATAGTTAATAGATATAAAAACGTTAATGAAGCATGTGAAAAGTTAGTTGATTTAGCTAAAGCTAGAGGGGGAAAAGATAATATTACTGTCTTGCTATTTGGAGGAGAGGTGTAAATATGATTGGAGAAATATTAGGTGATAGATATGAACTTATTGAAATAATAGGCGAAGGCGGAATGGCTATTGTTTATAAATCCAAAGATAAAAAGTTAAATAGATTAGTGGCTGTTAAAGTATTGAAAAAAGAATTTTCAGATAATAAAGACATTGCAGAAAAGTTTAAGAGAGAAGCAACAGCAATAGCAAATTTATCTGATACTAATATTGTTAATGTTTTAGATGTAGGTCATGAAGAAAAAGGCAACATAGATTATTTTGTTATGGAGTATGTAAGCGGAAAAACATTAAAGGATCTAATTGTTTATAGTGGAAAGCTAAATTATACTACAGCAATAGAAATTGCTATCCAAATAGCCAAAGCATTAGAGTGTGCTCATAGAAATAATATTATTCATAGAGATATTAAGCCACAAAATATTTTAGTTACAGAAAATGGTGATGTCAAGGTTACTGATTTTGGAATTGCTAAAAGTTCTACAGCATCAACAATAACTAATACAACAACAATTATGGGGTCTGCCCATTATTTATCTCCAGAGCAGGCAAAAGGAACATTTATCGATGGAAGGTCAGATATTTATTCATTAGGTATTGTTTTATATGAAATGCTAACAGGAAGACTTCCTTTTGATGGAGAATCACCTGTGACAATTGCTTTAAAGCACATACAGGAAGAACCTGTGCCACCAAAAGGTATTAATTTATCAATACCAGATAGTTTAAATACATTGGTTTTAAAATGTATGGCAAAAGAAGCTAGTGATAGATATGATAATATAAAAGAATTAATGGTGGATTTGCAGAAAATTAAGGATAATCCTAATGCAATTATTAATGGTAAGGCAAGTGCATATGACAGCAAAACAATAATAATGACTCCTATAAGTGAAAAACAAATGAATACTACCAAAGTAGATAAGGCTCAGGCTAAGGTTGTTAATAGCTCAGTTGTTGACGATGATTATGATGAGTATGATGAATATGATGGTGATGAATATGAAGAAGATGACGATGAACTAGAAAATATTCCTGTAAAGAGAGCAAAAGAAACAACGGTAAATAAGCAAAGAAAGTCAAGGAAGGGAATAATTATAGGAATTATAACAATAGCTATACTAGCTATTATGGTACCTTTTGGTATGTATTTTACTGGTGGAGCTAAGGAGGTTTCTATACCTAAAATAGTTGGATTATCACAAGAAGAAGCAGAGAGTGCGTTAAAAAAAGCAGGTTTAGCTTTGCAAGTTGATTCAAGGAAATATGATGAGAATTACAAGGAAGGGTATATAATATCTAGTAATCCATCTGAAGGAACAGTGGTGAAAACTAATACTACTGTAAAAGTAGTTGTTTCTAGCGGTGTAGAAAAAGTAAAAGTACCAGATGTAAGAGACTTAAGTAGTGAGGCAGCAGTTAGTGCATTAGAAGATAGAGGGCTTGTAGCAACTCTTTCATATGATTATAGCGATACAGTAGAATATGGATATGTTATTAGTCAATCAATAAATAAGAATCAAGAAGTTGAAAAGGGTAGTAAAATTTCTTTGATAATTAGTTTAGGAAAAGAAGTAAAATGGGTAACTGTTAAAAATGTTATAGGATATAATCAAAGTGAGGCAGTAGCAACTTTAGAAAATCAAGGTGTTAAAGTGACTATTAACACTGAAGATACATCAAATGAATCTGAGAATGGAATGGTTATTAATCAATCAGTTTATGGAATTGATGTTAAAGTTGGAACAGCAGTTACACTTACTATAGGGAAATATGTTGAGAAATCTTACAATGTTTCTGAGTATGTGTATATAGGTCAATCATTATCTGAAGCTATAGCAGCTTTAGAAAGTGCAGGACTTTCATATCAAATAAGTGGTACTGTGTCAGGTGATGATTATGTTAACTATTCAATAACAGGATACACTCAAGAGGTTAAGAAGAATGAAGCTGTAAAGCTAAAGGTAAAGAAGAATCCATCTGGAGGCACAACAGGAAATACTTCCAGTGATACAACAGGTGAAACTAATAGTGGGGAAACAAACTCTTCAGAAGAAACAGATGATACTGGAACGGATGCATCTACTGATGCTCAATATACTGAAACAACTGTAGGAGTTACGGATATATTTCCTTCAAAATTTAACTAGATAATAAAAGATTGCACTATGTGCAGTCTTTTTTACTTAATAATAAAAAACAATTGCATTTTTTTATATAAACTGTTTATTATAGATATGAGAGTAAAAAAGATGGAGGCATCATGAAAGGAAAAATTATTAAAGGAATAGGCGGATTTTATTATATTAAAACTGAAGAAGGGATAATTGAATGTAAGGCTAGAGGGAAATTTAGGCATAGAGATATGAAGCCTATGGTAGGAGATGATGTTGAAATTACTTTTGATGGAAGCAAAGGAGTAATAGAAAACATATATGATCGAAGCTCAGAACTTATTAGACCTACAGTAGCTAATGTAACTCAGGCATTTGTTGTATTTTCTATAAAGAATCCAGATATCAACTTTGACTTACTAAATAGATTTTTAGTATTATGTGAGCATAATAATATACATGCTATTGTATGCTTGAATAAAGTTGATTTAGTAAATTATGAAGAAAAGGAAGAAATAAAGGATAAGATAAATGCAATTGGCTATGATGTGTTATATATAAATGCGAAAAATGGTATTGGAGTAGAAACTTTAAGAGAAAAGATAAAAAATAACGTTACCGTATTATGTGGACCTTCAGGAGCAGGAAAATCTACACTAATAAATACTCTAAAAGAAAGTTATCATATGGAAACAGGAGAAGTTTCTGAAAAGATAGGTAGAGGAAGACATACAACAAGACATAGTGAGCTTATAGATGTTCAGGATGGATATATAGTAGATACTCCAGGATTTTCAACTTTAGAAGTTACTTTTATTGAAAAGGATGATCTTAAATATTGTTTTCCAGAATTTGAGGAATATAATAATAGTTGTAAATTTAGAGGGTGTTTACATTATAAGGAACCTAACTGTGCAGTAAAGAATGCAGTTGAAGAAGGATACATAAATAAATTGAGATATGAATTTTATATAAGAACATTAGAAGAAATAATGAATTGGAGGAAGTATTAATATGGTTAAAATAGCACCGTCAATATTATCAGCAAATTTTGCAGAGTTAGGAAGAGAGGTAGAAAGACTAAGTAATGCAGGAGCAGATTTTATTCATATAGATGTAATGGATGGACAATTTGTTCCTAATATTTCTTTTGGAATGCCGATAATTAAGGCCATAAGAAATAAAAGTGATAAAGTATTTGATGTTCATCTTATGATAGAAAATCCATCTAAGTATATAGATGATTTTATAGATGCAGGAGCAGATATAATAACAATTCATTATGAAAGTGAAAAACATTTAGATAGAACTATAGAATATATTAAAGCTAAAGGAAAAAAAGCTGCAGTTGCACTTAATCCAGCTACACCTGTTCATTTACTTAAAAATATTATTGCCAACCTTGATATGGTATTAATAATGACTGTTAATCCAGGTTTTGGAGGACAGAAATTCATTGAATATACAATTGATAAAGTAAAAGAAGTAAAGGAAATGAGCATAAAATATAATGAGAATTTGATGATTCAAGTTGATGGTGGTATTGATTCTTCAAATGTTCAAAAAGTAATAGATGCAGGTGCTAATGTTATAGTTGCTGGATCAGCTGTATTTAAAAATGATGTAATTGAAGAAAATATAAAAGCTTTAAGAGGAATATAGTGAAAGTTCTAATTGTAGGTGGTGGAAATGAGCCATCAGGAAAATTACTAGAAGATTATGCTAAAAAAGTTGATAAGATAATAGGTGTGGATAGAGGATGTTCATATTTATTAAAAAATAATATTTATCCTCACTATATTGTAGGAGATTTTGACTCTATAAATAGGGATGATATTAAAAAGTTAGAAATTGATAGTATAAAAAAATTTAAGTATAATTGTGAAAAGGATAGTACTGATTCAGATATTGCTATGGAAATAGCTTTAAAGATGGAATTTGCAGAAATATACATGATGGCTATGACAGGCAGTAGACTTGATCATAGTTTTGCTAATCTAGGACTGTTATCTAAAGCTAATAGTGCAGGAGCAAAAGCATATATCATAAATGAAACAAATAAGATATATTTATTAGAAGAAAGTTCTAAAATTAAAAAAGATAATTCTTATAGATATATTTCATTTTTAGCATATTGTGATAAAGTAGAAAATTTCAATATAAAAAATGCTAAGTATGATTTAGAAAATTATACGTTATATCTTGGAGATAATAGAACTGTATCAAATGAGTTTTTAGAAGAGGACATTGAAGTGGAATTTACTAAAGGAAAAATTTTAGTTATTTTTTCAAAAGATTAATATAAAAAATAATCACCTTACATCGTTATCTAGCATAGAATAGTTAATGGGGTAAGGTGATTTTTTTTGGAGGTGAAGGGTTAATGAAGATAATTGCTATTAAATTGCCTAAATTTCTGTCATGTATAATAAAGTTCTTTAGGAGAAAATAAAAATACATAGGAGGAGTGTTGTAACTTATATGACTTTTAAAAAAGTATAATAAAAAATGCAATTGATTCTATCAATTGCATTTTTTATTTGAACTTATATTGCTCTTTCAACCTTACCAGATCTAAGGCATCTTGTACATACATGAACTGTTTTTGGTGTTCCGTTAACTAAAGCTTTTACTCTCTTTATGTTTGGAGCCCAAGTTCTCTTAGATTGACGGTGAGAATGGCTGAATTGTGTTCCAGAAACAACACCTTTATTACAAACTTCGCATCTTCTTGCCATTAAAAAACACCTCCTTATATTTGAAGATTATATCTCTTCAATAGGACGAAATTAAGTTTATCAAAATTTAATATAAAATGCAATAGAAAAATAAAAAAAAATAAAAAAATGATAATAAAAGATGTAAGATATATCTAAATACATACAAATTTACTTGAATTAATACATTATCTAATATACAATAACCTTATGGAAATGAAATAAGGAGGGTTTTGCATGATAGGATATTCAAATAACCTTGGAAATATACATTATTCAGAAGAAGTGCTTGCTAAGATAGTAGGTTTATCAACAATGGAATGCTACGGTGTTGTAGGTATGGTATCAAAAAATGCTTCTGAAGGCTTATGGGAATTAATGAGAATTGAAAGTTTAAGCAAAGGTGTAAAATTAAATTTTACTGAAGATGATAAATTGAACATTGAATTATTTGTGATGGTTGAGTATGGAACTAAAATATCAGTAATAGCAAATAATATTATTCAAAAAGTACGTTACAGTGTTGAAAATTTTACTGGATTAAAAGTTTCTCAAGTTACGGTAAATGTTCAAGCGGTTAGAGTCTAGGAGGGAATAGGATGAAATATCAAAAAATAAATGGCCATGACTTCTACAATATGGTTGTTAATGCTAGTAATAGGCTATTAGAGGAAAGTGATTTTGTTAATGCACTAAATGTTTTTCCTGTACCTGATGGAGATACAGGAACTAACATGTCAATGACCTTTAAAGCAGCTGTAAAAGAAATTGAAAACCTAAATTCAGAGTCTATAGGAGAAACTTCTAAAATACTAGCAAAAGGTGCTTTAATGGGAGCAAGAGGGAACTCTGGAGTTATTCTTTCTCAAATTTTAAGAGGGATTTCTAAAGGCTTAGAAGGAAAAACAGAAGTTGATGGAAAAGAGCTTGCAGTAGCTTTTGAAGAAGGAAGCAAAGCAGCTTATAAAGCTGTTATGAGACCAACAGAAGGTACTATACTATCAGTAATAAGAGCAGCAGCTGAATCTGTAACAAATGTAGAAGAAAGAAATATAATAGCAGTTATGGAAACAGTTGTTACTAATGCTAAGATAATGCTAGATAAAACACCAGATTTATTACCAGCTTTAAAAAAAGCTAAAGTTGTAGATTCAGGTGGAATGGGATTATATATCATTCTTCAAGGAATGCTTGATGCTCTAAAAAATGATATAAAAGCAGAAATAAAAGATGTTGCAGTAAAATCAGCAGGAGCTACAGGTGCTGCTTCAACTGAAGATGTAGATATAAAATTTGGTTACTGTACAGAATTTATAATATTAGGAGATGCAGCTAAATCTAAAGAATTCCAAGATAAGATTGAAAGTTTAGGGGATTCTATGATAGTAGTAGGTTATGAAGATGTTATAAAAGTTCATATACATACTAATGATCCAGGTAAAGTATTATCAAATGCTGTACAGTATGGTGAACTTTCAAAGATAAAGATTGATAATATGAGAGAAGAGCATAGAGAAGTATTAGCTCTTAAAAATGAAGAGGCAGCTAGCGATGTTCAAAAAGAAGTTGCACCAGCTGAAAGCAAAAAATATGCATTTATTTCAGTGGCAATGGGAGATGGAATCACTAGAGTATTAAAAGACCTTGGAGTTGACTACGTAATAGAAGGTGGTCAGACTATGAATCCATCAACACAAGACATGATGGAATGTATATCAAAGCTTAATGCTGATCATATTTTCATATTACCGAATAATAAAAATATTATTATGGCTGCAGAACAAGCAGCAGAAATATCAGATAAAGATGTTAGAGTTATTCCAACTAAGAGTATTCCACAAGGAATTACAGCAATAACTATGTTTAACTATGAAGCAGATGTTGATGCCAACGAAGAAGCTTTAAAGGAAGCATTAGAAATGGTTAAAACAGGTTCAGTTACTTATGCAGTAAGAGATACTGAAATGGATGGAATAGAAATTAAAGAAGGAAATATGCTAGGTTTAGTTGAAAGTAAGATTAAAACTGTAGGTGAAGATTACTTTGAAGTAGCTAAAGAAGTATTAGAATCAATGATTGATGAAGATAGTGAGCTTATTACTATTTTCTATGGAAAAGATGTTGATGAAAACAAGATGGAAGAATTCATTGATGAATTAGAAGAGAAATATGATGATTTTGATGTTCAATGTTATAAAGGGGATCAACCATTATACTACTTCATAATGTCAGTAGAATAATAAAAGGTAAAGCACAAGGAGCAGGTCTTCTTGTGCTTTAATGTTAATTAAAAAATAGACTATTATTGAGGATGTGATGTGATGGATGTTTCAAATGATGTTTCGATATTAAAAGGCGTTGGTCCTAAACTTTTAGAAAAATTAAATAAGTGTGGAATATTTACCATAATGGACCTTTTATTATATTTCCCTAGAGACTATGAATTTCTAGGAAATAATGTACCGGTGAATGAAATAAGTAATGATGAAAAGAATGTCTTGACTTGCTTTTGTATGGGCTGTTGTGGAGATGTAAGGACTAAGACAGGAAAGTATTTGACTACCATAAGATTTAACTATAATGGTACGATAATTGAAGGTAAGTGGTTTAATCAAAGATTTATTAAAAATACCTTTAAAATTGGTGAAAAATATGATTTAATAGGTAAGTTTAAAAAGGTAGGAAATAAGATTGAGGTTGTTAACCCTATAGTAGGTATTAAAGTAGCTATGGAAAATGAAATAGTTCCAAAGTATAGCTTAAAGGAAGAATTAACAGATAAAATTCTAATTAAACTTATTTCTAATTGTTTAGAAAATATAAAGATAAAGGATAATCTTCCACAGGAAATGATTGATAAATATAAAATGGTGGATTTAGATTTTGCTGTGAGGAATATACATTTTCCTTCTGGAAGAAACGAACTAGAAAAAGCTATCATCAGATTAAAATTTCAAGAATTATTTACGTATTCTATGAAACTTCTACTTTTAAAAAGAAAGTTAAAAGTAGAAAATGGAATATCTTTCCCATGGGTAAAGGAGCTAGGTGATTTAAAAGCAGCTCTTCCATATAGTTTGACAGAGGCACAGACTAGGGTAGTGAGAGAAATATTAAGAGATCAAAAGAGTTTATTCCCAATGAATAGGTTAGTGCAAGGTGATGTTGGTTCTGGGAAGACTGTAGTAGCTCTTATAGCTATTTTTAATGTGGTTAAATGTGGTTATCAAGCAACGCTTATGGTTCCTACAGAAATACTAGCAAGTCAGCATTATGAAGAAGCAAAGAAACTTTTAGGACCTTTTGGTATACATATAGAACTGCTTACAGGTAGTACTTCTGCAAAAGAAAAAAAAAGGATAAAGGAGATTATTACTACAGAGACACCTATGGTGGTAATAGGAACTCACGCTTTAATACAGGAAGATGTGGATTTTAAGAACTTAGGACTTGTTGTTACTGATGAGCAACATAGATTTGGTGTTGAACAGAGAAATAGACTTATTAATAAAGGTAGGAGACCAGATGTGTTAGTTATGACAGCAACTCCTATACCAAGAACCTTAGCTTTATATGTATACTCAGATCTTGATATTTCGGTCATTGATAAGCTTCCACCAGGAAGAAAGCCTGTGAAGACAGAGTTTTATAACGGTGACCATAGAATGCTAGCATATGATTTGGCTTTAGATGAAATTAGAAAAGGAAGACAGGTATATATTGTATGTCCTCTTATAGAAGAAGATGAAAAATTATCGTTAAATTCTGTGGAAAAATTATATGATGAATTAAGGGATGGAGTATTTAGAGGGATAAATATTGAAATATTACATGGGAAGATGAAGCCAAAAGAAAAAGATGAAATAATTAATAGATTCAAGGGAGATGAAACGAAAGTTATAATTTCTACAACAGTAATTGAAGTTGGGGTAAATGTACCTAATGCATCAGTTATGATCATAGAAAATGCCGAAAGGTTTGGTTTAGCTCAGCTTCATCAATTACGAGGAAGAGTTGGAAGAGGACAGTATGAATCATATTGTGTTCTTACTGGTAATGCCAAAACCGATAATACTAAAAGAAGAATGGAAATAATGACTGAATCTACTGATGGATTTTATATTTCTGAACAAGATTTAAAACTTAGAGGTTCAGGAGAGTTGTTTGGTCTTAAACAAAGTGGTGATGAAGGGTTTGTTTTGGCAAACCTTTATGATGATGTTAAAATTCTTAGATGTGCAAGAGAAGAAGGAAAGATGCTATTAGAGTCAGAAGACCCTAACAAGGTTAAATTATGTAGAGATATAGCTTACTCATTAGAAAGATGGAGCAAGTATATATGCTTTAACTAATAAAAAAATTGTTTATAGAAATGTTATATGATAAAATGGTAATGTTAAACTAAAGGAGGAGTGTTAATGAGAATTATAGCAGGAAAAGCAAGAGGACGTAAATTAATACCTCCAGCGACTATGGAAACAAGACCTACACTAGATAGAGTGAAAGAAGCTATGTTTAATACAATTCAAAACCATATATTAGATGCAGTGGTTATAGATGTATTTGCAGGAACAGGAAGCTTAGGTCTTGAATGTGCCAGTAGAGGAGCAGCAGAGGTCTATCTAATCGATAAGAGTCCAGCTACATTTCCATTACTAAAACAAAATGTGGAAAATTTAAGATTTGAAGATTGTAGCTATCCGTTAAATATGGATTCATATGAGGCGCTTAGAGCTTTGGCTAAAAAGGGAAAAGTGTTTGATATTATATTTATAGATCCTCCATATTGTAAAGAAATGATTCCAGAAGCAATGAAAATAATAAAGGAACATAAGTTATTAAAAGAAGAAGGAATTATAGTAACTAAAATTGATTCTATTGAAGAAATATATGAAGGTTATGAAGATATAGTCTTGACTAAAAGTAAAAAGTACGGAAATACAACTGTATGTTATTATAGAGTTGATTCTAAATTAGAGTAGGAGAAGGATATGAGAGTAGCAATTTATCCAGGAAGCTTTGATCCAATAACCAATGGGCATTTAGATATTATCCAAAGAGGATGTAATATTTTTGATAAAGTTATTGTAGCGGTTCTAATTAATATAGATAAAAAAGGGTTGTTTACAATAGGAGAAAGAGTGGAGCTAATTAAAAAAGCAACAGCTCATCTTGAAAATGTAGAAGTAGTAAGTTTTAATGGCTTATTGGTAGATTTGGCTAAAGAGTATAATGCACGAGTTATTCTAAAAGGATTAAGAGCAGTATCAGATTTTGAATATGAGCTACAAATGGCACTTATGAACTCAAAACTTGATCCAGATATTGAAACATTGTTTATGATGACATCTATAGAATATTCATATCTTAGTTCTTCTTCTGTAAAGCAAGTGGGGAAATTTGGGGGAGATATATCAGGGCTAGTGCCAAAGGAAATTATTGATATGGTTAAAATAAGATTAAAATAAAGTTTTATTTTGGAGGGAGTAATTTGAATAAGGGAAAATTAAATGTTATGGAACTGTTAGAATATCTAGAAGAGGTACTAGAAAATGCTCCTAAAATTCCAATAACAGGTAAGGCGATGATTGATACAAAGGAGTTTGAAGAAGTAATTGAGCAAATTAGAAATTACCTACCTGATGAGCTTAAAAAAGCTAAATGGGTAATGGGTGAGAAGGATAAAATTCTTGAAAATGCTCAAAAGGAGTATCAAAACGTGAAAAAAGAAACTATGGAAATGATGAGGAAAAATATAGAAAATCATGATATGGTTAAGGAAGCAAAGATTCGTGCAAATGAAATTATTGGCTTAGCAAAAAGAGATGCTAAAGCAATAACACTAGGTTCTAGAGAATATTCAACTGAAATATTATCACAGCTTGATAATGAAATAGAAGAAAAGAAGCTACAGCTTATACAATCAATGCAAGAGTCATTTGAAAAAGCAGCAAAAGAAATAGAGGAAAAAATGACTAAAAGTAGTGAAACTATTAAAGAAAACATAAATGAATTAAGAAATATGTAACCTCTTAAATAATATATTTGTAAGTTTTACTATTAACGGAAGTAATAGTAATGCATAGGTAAAGAAAAGTAATTTATTAGTGTTGTAATAAGAATGAATATATATAGATGATGTAGTTTCTGTACTAATAAAAATGCTAGAAAAAATAAAGGTTATTATGAAGCTAATTATCCCTTGAATAAATTTTATAAAGGAATATTTCTTAAGTGAAACATTGAATTTACCTGTAAAAGAAGAAATTTGACCAATTATAGATAAGCCTGAAAATGAGCAGATAAAGCTTATAGCACTGAGTTTAAAGATGATTGATGAAGAAATAGAAGTTAAAATTTTGCAACCATTTGTATATTCAATGGATCCTAGAAAAATTCCGTATAATGAATTAGGTGATAATGATAATAGCTTTTCAACATTATTAAAAATGATATTTATTAAGGAATTGTTTTTTATTATACCTATAATGATAGAAAATATAATTACAAAGGCACCCACTTGTAAGGTGGTATTAATTGCATTTTCAATGGATGTTTTTATTATTATTCCAAAATTGTAGGAGCCGTCAATTTTTAAAGGATACTCATTAGAATTATTAAATTCATGAGTATTTTTTTTTGTAAAAAAACCTATTATTAAAGGGGCAAGATAATTTCCCAGTAAAAGTATGAAGCCGTACTTGATATTTCCTAGCATAGCAGCACCTACAGAACCTATTAAAAAAATTGGGCTGGCGTTTGAAGCAATATTTAATAGTCTTAAATATTCTTCTTTTGAAATACAGCCAAGTTCATAAAGATCACAACAATATTTACAACCAAGAGGATAACCACAGAGTAGACTTGCAACAATAGGGAAAGATGAGCAATTAGATAATTTTAAAGGCTTACATATAATTGGACCTAGGATATTTGAATAAAATGAAATGCCATCATAATGAATGATAAGATTACATATAACTGAAAAAGGAAAAATTGTAGGTAAAATGGCTTTTATAACCAAATTTAATCCTGTAAAAGTAGATTGCATGCATGTGTTTAGATTTATGATAAAGAGTATTATAAATAAGGTAATAAATATAGTAATTATTTGATTTTTACTTAATTTAAGAAGCTTTATAAGTATTATTGAAAGAATAATTATTAAAAGCCATAAGATAGAAATTGTATACATAGAAGTCCTCCTATTAATGAAGAATAAAATATATATATATAATATTTATATGCTTATGGCTTTACAATATTATTATTTTATTATTGGACTGATTAAATAATCAGAATTTGCTTTAAGTTTTGAATTTAAAATTGAATAGGCTTTAGTTGCAGCGATATCCAGTTTTAATAGTGGATTTTCAGTGTTTTTAGGAAGCTTAGTAATTAGTGGTATGCTACTTTTCTTTTTTATAAGGCTCAGAATTTCTCGTCCTTTTTTATTAAAAGCTAGGACTCTAACATAATGATATTTTTCTAAATTCATTTTGGAATAATCTTCTTTATAAAAACCAATGTAAATTTGTGTAAGAATTCTAGCTATCTTTGTATATGTATATCTTTTGCTTTTAATATTTAAAATCAAATCATCTAAGGAAGTGCTATTTTCAATTTCTTTTGATATTTTTTTATCAATACCTTCCTTGATTTCTGAAATATTGTTAAAATTTATACAATTAGTGGTTATTAGATACTTTATATATTGAAACATACTTTCTTCAAATGTAAATGGATAATTTGAATTTTTAAGTTCACGTAAAATATTAAATGATTTCTCTGGCATAGCATCTTTAATAAAAGTAATATCATTTTTATTTTTTAAAGCTTCTCTTATGGATGTTGCAGAAGAGAAGGAGGTAGAAAGTAATTTATCATTATAGCTAGAACCTTCCCGTTTTAATGTAAAAGGAACTATTGGACTATTAAGTTTCAAAATAGCTTTAATATATTCAATTCCTAATATGTTATTAGAAGAAGAAATGATATTTTCAATATAGTTATCATTGGTAAACTCTATTAGGGCTAGTTCTCTAGCTTTGGCAAAGGTTAATCCAGAGTTTATATTTCTTTTTAAAATTTCTTTAAATTCCCAAGGTTCTTCTACGAGAGTTTGTGCAATTTTAGTCAAAGATTTAATATCGCCACATTCTGAACCGAAGAATAGATTATTGACTATTTCTAAAGAATTTAAGATTGATACAGAACCATATGCAAAGAATTCAGCTGAAGAAACAGCATAGTATGTAGGAAGTTCTATAACAAGATCAACGCCATTTTCTATAGCCATTTGGGCTCTTTTCCATTTATCTATTATGGCAGGACCACCTCTTTGCATAAAATTTCCGCTCATTATGCAGATGACACCATCGCATTTGGTGTTTTTTTTGCACTCTTGTAAATGGTGCATATGTCCATTGTGGAATGGATTATATTCAGTGATAATACCTGTAATATTCATTAGAAAGCTCCTTTTAAAAAAATATAAAAGTATTATAGCATAACATCCTCATAAATTGATAAAAATAAAAGATATATTAAAAATATTTGAATTTTTAGAAAATTCAAAAGATAAAGAAATAATCTATTTTTAGAAATTTAGTATTGAAAAATATGTACATATAGGAGTATATTATATGATGAAGATTGAGTTCGTATCACTTGAGAAAGGGGAAAGATAATATGGAACTTATGAATAAATTATGGGCTGCTGCTAAAGCAGATAAAAGAAGAATAGTTCTTCCAGAAGGTGACGAAGAAAGAACTATAAAAGCTACAGGGAAGATAGTTGAGCTAGGATTAGCTAGACCAGTACTTGTAGGAGATGAAGACGTAATAAGAAGCAAAGCAAAAGAGCTTGATGTTAATCTTACTGGAGTTGAAGTAATAGATCCTAATAAATCAGATAGATTAGAAGCTTATATCAATGCGTTCTATGAATTAAGAAAAAACAAAGGCATGACAATTGAAAAGGCTGACAAAATTGTTAGAGATCCATTATACTTTGGTACAATGATGGTTAAGTTAGATGATGCTGATGGAATGGTTTCAGGAGCAGTTCATACTACTGGAGATCTATTAAGACCAGGTCTACAAATTATAAAGACTACACCAGGTGTTTCTGTTGTATCAAGTTTCTTTATAATGATGGTTCCAGGTTCAGTTTATGGTGAACAAGGAATGTTATTATTCTCAGATTGTGCTGTTAATCCAAACCCTACATATGAACAATTAGCAGCAATAGCAATAGCTACAGCAGATACAGCTAAGAATCTTTGTAAGGTAGAACCAAGAGTTGCGATGTTATCATTCTCAACAATGGGAAGTGCTGATCATGAAATGGTTGACAAAGTAAGAAAAGCTACAGAATTAGCTAAAGAATTAAGACCAGACTTATTAATTGATGGTGAATTACAATTAGATGCTGCTATAGTACCAAGCGTAGCTGCACAAAAGGCTCCAAATAGCCCTGTTGCTGGAAAAGCAAACGTATTAGTATTCCCAGATTTACAAGCTGGAAATATTGGATATAAATTAGTTCAAAGATTTGCAGGAGCAGAAGCTATTGGACCAATGTGTCAAGGATTTGCTAAGCCTATTAATGATTTATCAAGAGGATGCAATGTAGATGATATTGTTAACGTTGTAGCACTAACAGCAGTTCAAGCTCAAGCAAAATAATATAGATAAATGTTCAAAGCACAAGGCATTTTATAGTATTAAAAAAATTTATAGACATTTATAGTGAGGTGTTTTTTATGAAGGTATTAGTTATAAATTGTGGAAGTTCTTCATTAAAGTATCAATTAATCGATATGGTGAATGAAGAAGCATTAGCTCAAGGGTTAGTTGAAAGAATAGGAATTGAAGGTTCTGTTTTAACTCAAAAGGTTGAAGGAAAAGATAAATATATCGTTAAAGAAGAAATGAAAGATCACAAAGATGCTATCAGATTAGTTTTAGAAGCTTTAGTTGATGAAAATAATGGTGTTATCAAGTCAATGGATGAAATTTCAGCTGTTGGGCACAGAGTAGTTCATGGTGGAGAAAAATATAAAGAATCTGTAGTTATTAATGATGAAGTTAAAGCTAACATAGAAGAATGTTTTAAATTAGCTCCATTACATAATCCAGCAAACATGATAGGTATAAAGGCATGTGAAGAATTAATGCCAAACACTCCAATGGTAGCTGTATTTGATACTGCTTTCCACGGAACAATGCCAGAAGATGCATACCTTTATGCATTACCATATGAACTTTATGAGAAAGATGGAATAAGAAAATATGGTTTCCATGGAACGTCTCATAAGTATGTTTCTCAAACTTGTGCAGAAGTTATGGGAAGAGATATAAAAGATTTAAAAATAATCACATGCCACTTAGGAAATGGTGCAAGTTTATGTGCTGTTAAAAATGGTGTATCTGTTGATACTTCAATGGGATTCACTCCGCTTGAAGGTGTAGCAATGGGAACAAGATGTGGTAACATCGATCCTGCTATAGTTACTTTCTTAATGAAAGAAGAAGGGTTATCAGTAGATGAAGTAAATGATTTACTAAATAAAAAATCAGGAGTATTAGGTATATCAGGAATCAGTTCAGATTTCAGAGATATCGAAGATGCTGCATTTAACAAAGGTAATAGAAGAGCTCAGTTAGCCCTTAGAATATTTGAATACAAAATAAGAACTACAATAGGTGCATACGCAGCAGCTATGGGTGGTGTTGATGCTATAGTATTTACAGCTGGTGTTGGAGAAAATGGACCAGAAACTAGAGAAAAATGCTTAGAAGGATTAGAGTTCTTAGGAGTAGAAATAGATAAAGAAGCTAATAATGTAAGAGGTAAGATAAGAGAAATTTCAAAAGCTGGATGTAATGTTAAAGCATTTGTTATTCCAACTAATGAAGAATTAGTAATTGCAAGAGATACTTTAGAGTTAATTAAAAAGTAATAATAAATTGCTTGACTTTTATAGACACACTTTATATAATAAATTGTGTTTGAGCGATAAATGGCTCAAACAATAAATCTAAGGAGTGAAAAAGCTGCTTTGCTCGAGCTGTGCTAGGCACAATATATTAAATACGTTTAATATGAGGAGATATAATCCAGAGTTAAGATTATGATTATAAAATTTTCAGATTTACTTGCTAAAGGAAGTAGAAATAAAGAAATTAAGTTATCATTTGAATTCCAACCTGTAAAATTTGAAGGTGAGGAAATTAAAGCAGTTTCCATGGTTGATGTAAATGGTCAAGTTAATTCAAAAGATGAAATTCTTGAATTAAAGGCTCATATTAAAACAAATTTAGAACTTACATGTTCAAGATGTTTAGACACCTTTATCTATCCAATAGATGTTGATATAGAAGAAAGGTTTACAAAAAGTAAAGAGCTTCAAGATGATGAAGAACTTATTTTTGTAGAGGATGATACATTGGATATCATCCAAATCGTAGAAAATTGTATTATTTCAACCTTACCTATCAAAAGACTTTGTAAGGAAGACTGTAAAGGTCTGTGTTCACAATGTGGAACTAATAAAAATGTTAAAGAGTGTCAATGTGATAATTTTGATGTAGATATTAGGCTTGCAAAGCTTAGGGAGTTGTTTGGGGAATAAGGAGGTGTAATAATGGGAAATCCAGCTAGAAAGACATATAGAGCAAAAAGAGATTCTAGAAGAGCTCAAACTTTTAAGTTAAGCTTACCAGGAATAGTTGAATGTCCACAATGCCACGAAATGAAAATGGCTCACAGAGTTTGTAAAAACTGTGGATTCTACAAAGGTAAAGAAGTTGTTGCTTCAACTGAACAATAGAAAGAAAGTCTTATGACTTTCTTTTCTTTATATACAGAATTTTTTTAAAGGAGTGAGAATGATGAAGATAGCTATAGATGGAATGGGTGGCGATAATGCACCAGCAGAAATTGTCTCAGGAGTTATAAAGGCTCTAGAGGAATTTAAGGATATAGAATTTTATATAACTGGTCCGGAAGAGTCTATTAAAAAGGAAATTGCTAAAAATAACTATAGTGGTAATAATATTATTGTTATTGATGCTAAGGAAGTAATCACTACTAATGAACATCCTGTAATGGCAGTTAGAAGAAAAAAAGATTCAAGCCTTTGTAAAGCTTTAAACTTAGTTAAAGAAGGAATTTGTGATGCAGTAATTTCAGCTGGTAGTACGGGGGCATTCTTAGCAGGGTGTACTTTCATTGTGGGAAGGATAAAGGGGATTAAAAGGCCAGCATTAGCTCCTGTTATGCCAGGGAAGAATGGAAGTTTCATAATAGTTGATGCTGGAGCTAATGTTGATAGCAAGCCAGAATACCTTGTTCAATTTGCACATATGGGAAAGGAATACTATAAAGGTGTTTTAAATGGAGAAAATCCTTCAGTAGGATTAGTAAATATAGGTGAAGAAGCAGAAAAGGGAAATGATCTCACAAAAGAGTCATTTAAACTTTTATCAGAAGAAAAATTAAATTTTGTTGGTAATATAGAACCAAGAGAGATAACAAAAGGTGATGTTAACGTAATAGTATGTGATGGTTTTACTGGTAATACAATACTTAAGATGTATGAAGGTACTGCATCTACAATTATGAAAGTAATAAAAGAAGAAGTGATGGCATCAGGTATTGTTTCCAAAATAGGAGCAGTATTATTAAAGCCTGTATTTAATAATATAGCAAAGCGATTTGATTATAAAGAATATGGTGGAGCGCCTTTCTTAGGAGTAGATGGTATTTGTATAAAGGCTCACGGAAGTTCAGATGCTAGAGCTTTTAAAAGTGCTATAAAGCAAGCAAAAATATTTTACGATAATAAAGTTTTAGACAAAATAAAAGAAAATATATAAAATTAAGTAGTTTATGGTGATAAGATAAATTTTATAGTGTATATTGACGTATGTTATAATATATAATATTATCTAAATGGGCATAGTGAGGAGGTGAAGTTATGTTTGAAAAGGTAAAAGCTTTAATAGCAGATAAATTAAGCATAAATGAAAATGAAATTACTATGGAATCAGCATTTATTGATGATTTAAATGCAGATTCATTAGATATAGTTGAGCTGATAATGGCTTTAGAAGATGAACTTGATATGGAAATACCAGATGATGAAGCGGAAAAGTTCGTTACTGTTGGTGATGTAGTTAAATTTATTAAGGCACATGTTGAGGAATAAATAAAATCCCGCAGTATTTGCGGGATTTTATGATA
The DNA here is from genome assembly GCF_014287815.1 of Clostridium lentum. Taxonomy (GTDB): domain Bacteria; phylum Bacillota; class Clostridia; order Clostridiales; family Clostridiaceae; genus Clostridium; species Clostridium lentum. Next base: position 23,740 of record NZ_JACOOQ010000007.1, on the reverse strand, counting down.
TATTTAAATAAATTACGAAAAAATGAGGCTAAGTATAGTTTATTCTTGAATTTGTTTATAACGGAAGCAAGTTGAAGAATAAACTTGGAGGAGTTGTTGAAATGAAAGAATATATAGAAGAGGTTCAAAAGATTATTGGAATAAAATTTAATGAACCTAAATTATTAGTAACAGCATTAACCCATTCTTCATATGCAAATCAGCATAGGGAAGAAGAGTACAATGAACGATTTGAGTTTTTAGGAGATTCAATACTTCAGCTTACCATTACGGAGTATCTATTCTTAAACTTTAAAGATAAAAGTGAAGGACAGCTTACAAAAATTAGAAGTTTAATCGTTTGTGAAAACTCTTTATATGAAATAGGAAAATCTTTAGATTTAGGAAATCACTTAAGAATGAGTAAAGGTGAAGAGCTTACAGGAGGTCGTGAAAGAGTGTCTTTAATAGCAGATGCTGTTGAGGCTTTAATAGCGGCAATATATTTAGATAAAGGTTTGGAATATGCTAAGGATTATATTATAGGTGCATTTAAAACTATAATAGAAAAGGCTATTAATAATGATATAATTTTAGATTATAAAACTAGGTTGCAAGAATACCTTCAAAAGAATGGGGAAATATCTATAGTTTATGAGTTAATTAAATTTGAAGGGCCACCCCATAGAAGAAAATTCTATACAAAGCTTATTATAGATAATAAGGAAATATCAAGCGGTGAAGGCTACAGTAAAAAAGAGTCAGAACAGGATGCAGCTAAAATAGCATTGAAACAAATGGAGAAGAACAATGAGTAAGAATTATTATATAATACCGATATTTATCTCACATCAAGGATGTCCACATCAATGTGTATTTTGTAATCAAGACAGAATTGCAGGTGTTTATGATGAAGTAACAGCAAATGATGTAAGAGAAAAAATAAATAGTTATTTAGATACTATGGATACTAAGAATTCTATAATAGAAGTATCATTTTTTGGAGGAACTTTTACAGCGATTCCAGTAGCAAAACAAAAGGAACTTTTAGCTGTAGCAAGAGAATATAAAGATAGGGAATTTATTCATAAGATAAGGTTATCTACAAGACCAGATGCAATTAATGGGTACATATTAAACTATTTAAAAGAGTTTAAAGTTGATATAATAGAATTAGGAGTACAATCATTAGATGATAATGTTTTAAGATTAGCAGGAAGAGGTCATAGTGTTAATGATGTTGAAAATGCATCCAGACTTATAAAGGAAGAAGGATTTACCTTAGGACATCAGATAATGCCTGGACTTCCGGGAGATACAAAAGAAATTGATTTAGTAACTATTAAAAAATCCATAGAAATGAAGCCAGATATAGCAAGAATTTATCCGGCATTAGTCATTAAGGATACTCCTATGGAGATAATGTACAATAGAGGTGAGTATAAGCCTTATTCACTTGAAATGGCTGTGAAAGTTTCAAGAGAAATGTTGAAGCTATATAATGAAGCTAAGGTTAAGGTTATCAGAATAGGACTTCAGCCAACCGATACCATAGCTGAAGGAAAAGATGTAGTAGCAGGACCATTCCATCCAGCTTTTAGAGAGCTAGTTGAAGGATCATTAATTTGTGAAAATATAAAGAAAAAGATTAATGAGAAAAGTGACATAATAATTGAGATAAATTCAAAAGATGTTAGCAAATTATATTGCAACAAAAAGCAATATTTTAATAAATTTAAAGAAAATAGACATGGTAAAGTATATGTGAAGACAGTTGATAAGATAAAGAGGGGCAGAGTTAGAGTAACGGTTATAGAAAAGGTTGAAGAATTTAAAATCTAAATATGGAGTGATATATAAATGAAAAAGAAGACAAGAGAAAAAATGATATATGCTATATCTGTATTTATGTTAATTTCTTTTATTTTAGGATTGATTCCAGTACTTATGTAGTAAAAAAGGGGTGAAGTCATGTTTTTAAAGTCGTTGGAAGTGCGTGGGTTTAAGTCTTTTGCAGATAAAACAGAGCTGGAATTTAAAAAAGGCGTAACTGCTGTAGTTGGTCCTAATGGTAGTGGTAAAAGTAATATATCTGACTCAGTAAGATGGGTGCTAGGAGAACAAAGTGTTAAGAGCCTTAGAGGGGGGAAAATGGAGGATGTAATTTTTGCAGGAACTCAATTTAGAAAGCCTCTAGGCCTTGCACAGGTTTCTATTACTTTAGATAATTCTGATGGTACTCTACAAACTGATTATAATGAAGTTACAGTAACAAGAAGAATATTTAGGTCTGGAGAAACAGAGTACTTAATTAATAATCAAAAGTGTAGATTAAAAGATATTACTGAGCTTTTTATGGATACAGGTATAGGTAAGGAAGGCTATTCAATAATTGGACAGGGAAAAATAGATGCCATTTTAAGTGGAAAAGCTGAAGATAGAAGAGCACTTTTAGAAGAGGCGGCTGGAATAGTTAAGTATAAGTCTAGAAAAGAAGAGGCAGAAAAAAGATTAGATAATACTGATAATAATCTTGTAAGAATAAGAGATATTATTGCTACTTATGAAGAAAGACTTGAGCCATTAAGAATGGAAAAGGAAAAAGCTTTAGAGTATAGAGAATTGGCAGAAGAGCTAAGAGTTAAGGAAGTATCTCTACTTGTCCATAATATTGAACAGATAAAAAAAGATTATGAGCAAGTATCAAATCAATTAGAAGAAAAAGAAAAAGAAATAAGTGCTAAAAGAGAAATTCTAGATAGATTTAAGGAAAATTTAATTTCTTTAGTAAAAGAAATTGAATCTTTAGAAGAAAAAAATGCAAAGGAAAAAGATGAGTATTATAAAGGTAGAGAAGAAGTAAACCAAAATGAAAAAGAGGTAAGTCTTTTTAATGAAAGAGTGCAAAATTTCAAAAATATGATCCTGAAGGTTGAAGAAGAAATTAATACTTTAAAGATAAAGGTTACAGATTTAGAGTCTGCAAAAGAAGAGTTAGAAAAGAAGCTTTCATCTAAAGAAGAAGAAAAAAATAATAAATTAAATGAATTAAATGAGATAGATAGTTCTATAAATGAAATTAATAATGAAATAAGAAATTTTGAAATGGAAATTTCTGGATTAAAAAGTGAAGAAATTAATAATATTTCAAGAAATTCTAATTTGAATAACTCAATTGTTTCTTTAAGAAAAGATTTAGAAAATAATGAAGAAAAACAAAGAAATATTAAAGCTAATATTGCAAATTTTGAACGTAATTTATCTGTAAATAAAGGAACTATTAAAGAGTTAGAGGAAAATATTAAAGAAACAAGAGAAAATATTAAGAAATTACAAGAAGAGGGGATAAGCTTAAAAAAAGCAATATCTCATGAATATCATAATTTAAGTGGACAAGAAAAGAAAATTAATTTATTAACAAAAAAGATAAATGAAACAGAAGCTAGACATAATATTTTAAATAATTTAGAAAAGCATTATGAGGGATATAATAGAACTGTTAAGAATTTAATGGAGCATGTTAATGCTGGTAGAATAAATGGTATCAATGAAATAAATGTTGTTGGTGAAAGCTTTAAGGTGGAACAACAATATGAGATAGCCATTGAAGTTGCTTTAGGAGCTGCCATATCGAATGTTATTACAAAAAACGAAGATGATGCTAAAAAACTTATAGGATTTTTAAAGACAAGGGGATTAGGAAGAGCTACATTTCTTCCGTTAAATATTATTAAAGGTAGAAGAATTACACTTCCTAATAATGTGAGAAATTATGATGGATATTTAGGAATTGCTTCTGATTTAATAACTTTTGATGAAAAATATAAAGATATAATGGATTACTCGTTAGGAAGAACACTTATTTCTAAGGATATGGATGCTGCTTTAGCTATTTCAAAGATGGGACAGCATAATTATAAAATTGTTACATTATCAGGGGAAGTTATAAATCCTGGTGGAGCACTTACTGGAGGGAGTATCCAAGGAAAGAATAGTAATCTTTTGGGAAGAAAGAGAGAAATAGATGAATTAGCTCTTTTCTTAGAAAAGCAAAAAAATGATTTAAAATCAGAAAAAACAGTATTTGAAGAAATTAAGAAGAAAATTAAGAATATAGATGAAGAAATATTAAATAAGAGAGAAGAAATTCATCAAAAAAATATTGATTTAACAGTGCTAGATGGAGATGTAAAAATTCTAATCAATGAGGTGGATAAGGTAAAAAAATCTATTAAGTTTAGCAATGAAGAATTGGAGAGATTTACTGAAGGTTTTAAAGTGTTAAATGATAGATTGGAAGTTAAAACTAATGAATTAAATACCTTAGAGAATAGAAATAAAGAAGGGCAAGAAAAAATTAAAAGTTTAGATAAAGAACTGGAAAATAGGAGAGTTAGGCTAGAAAATATCAGAAGTTCTTATACAGATATAAGAGTATTAAAAGCGGCTCTAGATGAAAGTCTTGAAGGTGATAAGAGAGAACTTTATGATAAAAATTTAGAAATAGAAGAAACTAAAGAGAAAATTTTAATTTTAGATGAGGAAATAAAATCTAATTTAGAGAATATTGCTATTCTTGAAGAAGGAATTGAAAATAAAAAACATACAATAGATAATCTGAGTGAAAGATTATCAGAATTGGAAAATGTATTTAAAGAAGATGAAGTAAAAAGAATAGATTTAAAGGAAAAGCAAAAATCTAAACAAGCAGAATACAATTTATTTGTTGATGAGATAAAAGTTCATGAAAACGAAATGAATAAGAAAGCTATTCAAAATGCTAAAATAGAAAGTGAGCAGGAAGCATTATTAAATAAGCTTAACTCTGAATTAGAACTTACACTTGCTGAAGCAGAAGATATTGCTGTAAAGATAGACAATATAAACTCTGTAAAGGATACGGTCTATAAATTAAAGAATAAAATAGCAGCACTTGGAATTGTAAATTTATCATCTATTATGGAATATGATGAAGTTTGTGAAAAATATCAATTTATGTCCACACAAGAAGAGGATTTAGAGAAAGCCAAAGAAGAATTACAATCTGTGATAGATGAAATGACCATTAAAATGAGAGAGTTATTTGAGGAAAACTTTAAGATTTTAAATGAAAACTTTGAAGAGACTTTTAAGGAACTATTTAATGGTGGAACTGCAGAACTTACTTTAGAAGATGGGGATGTATTAAAATCTAATATAATCATAAATGTTCAGCCAGCAGGTAAGAAGTTGCAAAATATAAACTTAATGTCTGGAGGTGAAAAGGTTCTTTCAGCAATAGCTTTATTATTTGCCATATTAAAGATGAAACCAACACCATTTTGTATCTTAGATGAAATAGAAGCAGCATTGGATGATGCTAATGTATATAGATATGCAGAATTTTTAAAGAAGTTCTCAAAAAATGTTCAGTTTATTGTTATAACACATAGAAAGGGAACAATGGAAGCTGGCGATGTTATGTATGGTGTCACAATGGAAGAAAAAGGTGTATCTAAAGTGGTATCAGTAGATTTAGATAAAGAGTAGGAGGATAATTATGTTTGGAAAATTATTTAATAACTTAAAAAATGGATTAACTAAAACAAAAAATGTTTTAACAGATAAGATTAATGAAACATTAAAACTAGCTATAACAATTGATGAAGATCTATATGAAGAATTAGAAGAAATATTAATAATGGCTGATATCGGCATGGATACTACTGTGGAGATTATTGATAGATTAAAAGATAAAATTAGAAAAGAAAAAATTAATGATGTGGAACTAGTAAGACCAGCATTGAAGGAAGTAATTCTTGAAATTATGACTGAAAATGATAATGAGAAAGAAGAGACATTTGTTAGTAAAAAAGAAGTAATGCTTGTAATAGGCGTAAATGGTGTAGGAAAGACTACCAGCATAGGAAAGCTTGCTGCAAAAAATAAAGCTGAAGGAAAGAAGGTATTATTAGCAGCTGCTGACACTTTTAGAGCAGGGGCAATAGATCAGCTAGTAGTATGGAGTGAAAGAGCAAATGTAGATATTGTAAAACATGAAGAAGGTTCTGATCCAGCAGCCGTAGTTTTTGATGCAATAAATGCTTCAAAGTCAAGAAATGTAGATTTATTAATTTGTGATACTGCAGGAAGACTTCATAATAAAAAGAATCTTATGGATGAGTTAGGTAAGATAAATAGAATAATTGATAGAGAACTTAGTGATGCTAAAAAAGAAACACTATTAGTTCTTGATGCAACTACAGGTCAAAATGCTGTAATGCAAGCAAAGCAATTTTCAGATGTGTGTCCAATAGATGGTATAATTCTTACTAAACTTGATGGTACAGCTAAAGGTGGTATAGTAATATCTATCAAGAATACACTAAAAATGCCTGTAAGATATATAGGTGTTGGAGAAGGAGTAGAAGATTTACAAGAATTTGATGCAGAAAGCTTTGTTGAAGCATTATTCTAATTAATTATGAATTGTAAATTTTAGAGGAAGCTCTTATGAGTTTCTTCAAAGTTATAATTGTCAATAAGCAAAAAAATATTGATGAATGGTGAAGTTTATTATATATTTATTTTATTAGATTAAGAAAATTTTTATCTCGTAGAGAAAGAAAATGTGCTTTAACACCTTTATTTATGCGGTTTTAACGTATTCAACAAAAAAATACAAAGTGTTAAGTGAAAATACTTGACACAGGTGATTTTCTTTGATAAAATTTCAGAGGTAGGTAAGGTGATTGCAGATGGAAGATAGAGTTGAGATTTCTTTACTGATGGATATATACAGTCCATTATTAACAGAAAAACAAAAGAATATCATGGAACTTTATTATAACGATGATTTATCTCTTGCTGAAATAGCAGAGCTAAATAATACTAGTCGTCAAGCAATACATGATCTTATAAAAAGATGTTATAAACAAATTCTATCCTATGAAGATAAATTAAATTTGCTTAAAAAATCATTAGAAAGAGAATCAGTGATTGAATCTTTGTTAAATGATATGAAAAATAAGTATTCTATAGAGGAAAATGATTTAGAAGAATACAAGGATATCTTATTTAATTTATAGACTAGGAGGGTTTAAACATGGCTTTTGAAGGTTTAGGCGAGAAGCTACAGGAAACATTTAAGAAGCTTAGAGGTAAAGGGAAGCTTGGTGAAAAAGATATAAAGGAAGCCATGAGAGAGGTAAAGCTTGCGCTATTAGAAGCTGACGTAAACTTTAAAGTAGTTAAAAAGTTTGTTAAAAATGTTAGTGAAAAATGTGTTGGTAGTGAAGTGTTAGAAAGTCTGACACCAGCTCAACAAGTTATTAAAATAGTAAATGATGAACTTACAACTCTTATGGGTGGAAGCAAAAGCGAAATTGACTTCAGTGGTGTAGGGCCAACAGTTATTATGATGGCTGGTTTACAAGGGGCTGGAAAAACTACAATGACTGGTAAGCTGGCACTTCAACTTAGAAAGAATTATAATAAAAGACCACTATTAGTTGCATGTGATATATATAGACCAGCAGCTATTAAGCAATTAGAAATTGTAGGTAAGCAAATTGACGTTCCAGTTTTTCAAATGGGTGATAAAGTAAGCCCAGTAGAAATAGCTAAAGAAGGTATTAAATATGCTAGAGAAAATAGCTTGAACGTTGTAATAATAGATACAGCAGGACGTCTTCATATTGATGAAGAATTAATGACTGAGCTTAAAGATGTGAAAGTTGCCGTAGATCCAAATGAAATTCTACTAGTAGTTGACTCAATGACAGGACAAGATGCTGTAAATGTAGCAGAAACTTTTAATGAAGCATTAGATATAAGTGGAGTTGTTTTAACAAAGCTTGATGGTGATACAAGAGGTGGAGCTGCACTTTCAATAAGAGAAATAATCCAAAAGCCAATTAAGTTTATTGGAGTTGGAGAAAAGATGAATGACTTTGAAGTCTTTCATCCAGATAGAATGGCTTCAAGAATACTTGGTATGGGAGATGTTCTTTCTTTAATAGAAAAAGCACAGGAAGCCATAGATGAAAAAGAAGCTACTGAGTTAAGTCAAAAGATGTTAGAAAATGATTTTACATATGATGATTATCTAACAGCACTTGAACAAATGAAAAAACTCGGACCATTAAATAAGATTATGGAAATGATACCTGGAATGCCTAAGGAAATGAAGGATATTGATTTTGCTGCAGGAGAAAAAGAGTTAGCTAAAGTTAAAGCAATAATTCAATCAATGACAGCAAAAGAAAGAAAAAATCCAAAACTTATTGTTGGATCTTCTACCAGAAAGAAGAGAATTGCCCAGGGTTCAGGAACATCGCTTCAAGCAGTTAATAAGCTTATAAAAGGTCATGATATGATGAGAAAACAAATGAAACAGTTTAAATCATTAACCAAAAAACCTGGTAAAAAAGGATTATTTGGAAAGTTACCTTTTTAAGAAATAAATAGTATACTTTAAGGGAGGTGAAATAATAATGGCAGTTAAAATAAGATTAAGAAGAATGGGTGCTAAGAAAGCTCCTTTCTACAGAGTTGTTGTTGCTGATTCAAGATCTCCAAGAGATGGTAGATTCATCGAAGAAATCGGATACTACAACCCAGTTGCTCAACCAGCTGAAATAAAAATCAACGAAGAAAAAGCTACAAAGTGGATAGCTAACGGAGCTCAACCTACAGATGTAGTTAAGAGATTATTCAACACAGTAGGTATCAACAAATAATTTTTTGGAGGTGAATTTATAGCTGATTTTATTAGCTATAAACCTTATGAAAGAGTTAGTACAAGTAATTGCTAAATCCTTAGTGGATAACCCTAGTGAAGTTCATGTAAATGAGGTTCAGGGTGAGCAATCAGTAGTTCTTGAATTAAGGGTTGCTCCAGAAGATATGGGCAAAGTCATAGGCAAGCAGGGAAAAGTAGCAAAAGCTATTAGAACTGTTGTCAAGGCAGCGTCACTAAATGTAGATAAAAAAATAGTCGTTGAAATATTAGATGACAAGAGCTAGGATTTCCTAGCTCTTTTTTGCTTTATTTAAATAATTATTTTTTGATTTTTATATAAAAGTTTGATATAAATAATATAGTAATAAATATACATACGAGGTGAAGAGATGAGTCAATTATTGAAGGTTGGAAAGATTGCTAACACTCATGGATTAAAGGGAGAAGTAAAGGTTATAGCATTAACTGATAATCCTAAAAGATTTAAGGATTTAGAATATGTTATTATAGATGGAAAAAATATAGCTGTTGAAGGCTGTAAGTTCCAAAAAGACAGAGTAATAGTAAAGTTAGAAGGTATTGATAGAATAGAAGAGGCTGAAAGACTAAAAAATAAATTTATGGAAATACATAGAGAAGATGCAGTAGAATTAGAAGAGGACTGCTATTTCATTGCAGACTTAAGAGAATGTACAGTTTTTGATATAGAAGGAAAAGAATTAGGACAAATTTATGATGTTATTCAAACTAAGAACAATGATGTATACTGGATAAGAAAGCCTAAGGAACTTTTAATACCAGTATTAAAATCTATAGTTACAGATATCAATATAGATGAAAGAAAAATTATCATAAGACCAGTAGGAGAATGGATGGATGAAGATTAATATATTGACTCTCTTTCCAGAAATGTTTGACATATTTAATCATAGTATAATAGGCAAGGCACAAGGTAAGGGCATTATTGATATAGAAGCTGTGAATATAAGAGATTATACTAATAATAAACATAAAAAAGTTGATGATTACCCTTATGGAGGCGGAGCTGGAATGGTTATGCAAGCTCAGCCGGTGGTTGATGCCATAAGAGCATGTAAGAAGGAAAATAAGGGAAAAGTAATTTTTCTTGGACCTAAAGGAAAAACTATGAATCAGTCTCTTGCGAAGGAGCTATCTCAAGAAGAAAATCTTATTTTCTTATGTGGGCATTATGAAGGTATTGATGAAAGAGCTTTTAAAGAAGTGGATATGCAAATTTCACTAGGAGACTTTGTACTTACAGGAGGAGAAGTGGCAGCAATTCCTGTTATTGATTCTATTGTAAGGCTTGTACCTGGTGTTTTAAATAAATCTGAAAGTCATGAAGACGAATCTTTTTCAGATGGCCTTTTAGAATATCCTCAATATACCAGACCAGAAGTTTTTGAAGGAGAAAGGATACCTGATGTATTAATTTCAGGTCATCATGAAAATATAAGGAAGTGGAGAAGACTTCAATCTCTTTTGATTACTAAGGAAAGAAGGCCTGATCTTTATGAAAAAGTTGAGCTAACAAAAGAAGATAAAAAGATTTTAAAATTAAAAAAATAATTGCTTGAAATATAATTTTAATTATGTTAGAATAAGTTTCGTGCTAGTACGGGCGTTCCGCTGTCAAGAACAAAATTTGTTAAGAACGTCAATTATCAATTAGGAGGGAATGCACTATGAACGAAATATTAAGAGCTATTGAAGCAGAACAAATGAGAAATGACTTACCAAACTTCAGAATTGGAGATACAGTTAAGTTACACGTTAAAATCAAAGAAGGTAACAGAGAAAGAATACAAATGTTCGAGGGAACTGTTATTAAGAGACAAAACGGTGGATTAAGAGAAACTTTCACAGTAAGAAGATTAGCTTACGGAGTTGGAGTTGAAAGAACTTTCCCAGTTAACTCTCCAATCATCGAAAAGATGGAAATAACAAGAAGAGGTAAAGTAAGAAGAGCTAAGTTATTCTACTTAAGAGATAGAGTAGGTAAGGCTGCTAAAGTTAAGGAATTATTAACTAGATAATTATAAGTTAATAAAGATATTAAGGGACTTAGTTATAAGTCCCTTTTGTTTTATGGTAAATTAAAATACATAAATTTGTTAACAATATAAATATATATTAAAAAAGAGGTGAAGTGTAGTGGCTACGACAACGATAAACTGGTTTCCAGGTCATATGAGAAAGACTCAAAGAGAAATTAAGGAAAATTTAAAACTTGTAGAAGCAATTATAGAAATTAGAGATGCCAGAATACCAAGAAGTTCTGCTAATCCCGATATAGAAAAGCTTTGTGGAAATAAACCAAGACTTATATTATTAAACAAGAGCGATTTAACAGAAAATTGTGTTACAAGAGAATGGATGAAAGAATTATCTAAGGAGAATGTTAAAGCCATTGAAGTTAATTGTCTAAAGGGCAAAGGATTAAATCAAATAAAGCCAGCACTTGAAGAATTACTAAAAGAAAAGCTTGAAAGATACAAGGCAAAAGGATTAGTAAACGTAGTAATAAGAGTAATGGTAGTAGGGATACCTAATGTAGGTAAGTCTACCTTCATTAACAAGATGGCAAAGAATAATATAGCTAAAACTGGTGACAGACCAGGGGTAACTAAAAGTAAACAGTGGATTAAGACTCCTTTAGGTATAGAATTGTTAGATACACCAGGAGTTCTTTGGCCAAAGTTTGAAGATGAAAGAACTGCATTGAACTTAGCTTTTACAGGAGCAATTAAAGATGAAATAATGGACACAGAAGAACTTTCATATAAATTAGTTGAAAGACTTCAAAAGTATTATGCAGATGAATTAATAGCAAGATATAAGATTGAAAGAGTCTTTGAAGATCCACTAGATACTTTAGATTCAATAGCAAGAAAAAGAGGTTGTCTAATGTCTGGTGGACATATAGACTACAATAGAATTGCTGTTATTTTATTAGATGAATTTAGAGGTGGAAAGATAGGTAATATATCTTTAGAAAGAGTAGATGATGTATTAGACGAAGAAAATGAAGGAGAAGTTTAATATGAATCTATTAGCTGATGATATATCTAAATTAAGTTTTAAAGTAATAAAAGAGGAAATAAGCAAGATAGACTTTAAAGAGTTGTATAATAGCAGTGACTATGAAAAAATTGTATCAATACTTACGGCTGATACAAGAAAAAATGTATCTTCTTTAGGTGCTAAAATAATTAAAGATAAAGAAAAGTTTGACAGTGAAAAGAAACGTATAAGAGCTATGTATGATTTTGACAAATCTTTTGGAAATTATAATGTTATAGCTGGAGTAGATGAAGTAGGAAGAGGACCTCTTGCTGGGCCTATAGTTTCTTGCGCAGTAATCTTGGATTTAAATGTTCTTGATGATGCTCTTATTCTTGAATTAAATGATTCAAAGAAATTAAGCGAAAAGAAACGTGAAGAACTAAGTATAGTAATAAAAGAAAAAGCCCTTGCTTATAAGGTTGCTTATAGGACATCAAAAGAAATTGATGATAAAGGCATAGGTGTATGCAATAATGAAATTTTCTTAGAAGCATGTAATTCTTTAAAGATAAAACCAGAGTTGGTATTATCAGATGGATATGCTGTGAAGGGTCTAGAAATAGATAATAAAGCTGTTATCAAAGGTGATACTAAGTCTGCATCTATAGCAGCGGCTTCAATTGTGGCAAAGGTGTACAGAGATAATTTAATGAAGGAATACGCTGAGAAATATCCATGCTATGGTTTTGAATGTAATGTAGGCTATGGTAGTAGCAAGCATATTGAAGCAATAAAAGAATATGGACCATGTGAAATACATAGAAGGTCTTTCTTAAAAAATATACTAGGATGTTAATAAGTTCTAAAAGCATCTATTAAATGATTTATTTTATATGTATCATTTAAATGATTAAAAATAATTTCTATAACATCATATCTTATATTGTAATCATATAAATTATTTACATATATATAATATGAAGAAATTGAAACTATCTTTCCTTTTTTGTGGCAGGTAACTGATTCTAATGGAGTACCAAAAGAATTAGTATACCTGCTTTTTACTTCGAAAAATATTATTAAGTCATCTTTTACACCAATAATATCTACTTCACCATATCTAGTTTGAAAATTTCTATCTAATATTTTATACCCATTATTAATGAGATAATCTGCTGCAATAGTCTCGCCATATTTTCCAATAGTTTTATTATAATGCATAAAGACATCACCTCTGTATTTATAATCATTAACATATTACTTTTGATTATACAAAAAATCATAGGTTTAATAATAAAAACTTTGTCAATAATCAAGATGGGTGATGAATATGTCAATAAATATATATAGTGCTACTAATCATGGCTTAGATGGAGTGCTGATAAATGTTGAAGTGGATATAATGCGAGGTATACCATCATTTCATATGGTAGGGCTTCCTGAAACATCTGTAAAAGAAGCAAGGGAAAGGGTTCGGGCAGCAATTGTTAATTCTGGATATACTTTTCCTTTAGGACGGATAATAATAAATCTAGCACCGGCGGATGTTAGAAAGAGAGGTACATTTTTAGACCTGCCTATAGCCATAGGAATATTAATGGCTTCTGGACAGATAAAATATAAAGAATTAGATGATTTTATAATATTTGGTGAGCTTTCTTTAAGTGGTGATTTAAAAGGAATAAAAGGTGCACTACCTATAATATTAGAAGGTGTTAATAAAGAAAAGAGAAATTTTATTTTCCCCTTAGAAAACTTAAGAGAAATTGCTGAAAATGGAGAGGGAAATTTTTATCCATTTAATAATTTAAAGCAAGTAATAACTTACATAACTAATGATGATTTATTACCTTATAAAGAAAATATACATAAAGAAAAGGTAGGTAAATGCAAAATAAATTATAGCGAAATTATAGGTCAGGTAGAAGCTAAGAGAGCAATGGAAATAGCTGCAGCTGGTAGACACAATATCTATATGTTTGGTTCACCAGGTGTAGGTAAGACCATGCTAGCAAATGCAATTACTTCAATCCTACCACCTTTAACTAAGAATGAAGAGATGGAAGTTGCTAAAATATATAGTATAGCAGGGTTTAGTAGGGAAATGGAAACATTAGATATTCCTTTTAGAGCACCTCATCATACCATAACAAAATCTGCACTGATTGGTGGAGGAAGAGAATTAACCTTAGGAGAAATAACTTTAGCCCATAACGGAGTACTATTTTTAGATGAAATTTTAGAATATAAAAGAGAAATTTTAGAACTGTTGAGAAAGCCTATGGAAGAAGGTTATATCAGCATAACTCGTCAACATGAAAGGTTTATCTTGCCAAGTAAGTTTCTTTTAATATCTGCTAGTAATCCATGTCCTTGTGGAAACTGGATGAGCACTGAAGGAAAAAAATGCAAATGTACAGAAATGGAAATTCATAAATATATAAATAAGCTATCTAGTGCAATAATAGATAGAATGGATTTATTATGCTTTATTCCAAGAGTGCGACCAGAGGAACTTTTAAATGGCAACGAAAAATATACCTCAGAAAAAATGAAAGAAAGGATTCTTTCAGCAATAGAGAGAGCAAGTTATCGCTTGAAGGATACAGACTATAGATATAATTCAGAAATAGTTGGAAAAGATATCTATAGATTATGTAGTATTACAAGCAAAGCAAGAAGAATTTTAGAAAAGTGTTATATCAGTTATGGCATTTCTTTAAGAGCTTATGGAAAGATTATTAAGGTAGCAAGAACCATGGCAGATTTGCAAGAAGAAGAAAAGATAACTGAAGATAATATAATTGAATCCCTTGGGTATAGAAAAAATATTTTTGGAGAAATCGTATAGAGGTAGATATGAATAAATATGAAATACGCTTTGCATTAGCAAATATAAGCAATAAAATTAAGCTTAAATTATTACAAATGTATAATAATGAAGAAAATATTTATAATAATATTAATGAAATTCTTAAATCAGATATGATGAGCCTTAAAGATAAGGTAAAATTTAAAGAGCACTCATATGAAGATGAAATGAATTTTCTAAAAGCTTTAAATGACAATTCTATTGAAATTGTAAAAATAACAGAAAAACACTATCCAGAAAAACTAAGAAATATAGATAATCCACCTTATATATTGTTTTATAAAGGTAATCTTTCTTTAGCTTACGATAATATGATTGCTGTTGTAGGTTCAAGAAAGAGTAGTATATATGGATTAGATGTTACAAAATATCTGGCAAGAGAAATTTATCGGGTAGGTTATGGAGTAGTAAGTGGGGTAGCTTATGGCATAGATACGGCAGCTCATAAAGAAGTGCTTATAAGTGGTGGGAAAACCATTGGAGTCCTAGGTTGTGGATTAGATATAATATATCCTAAAAGTAATAAAAAGCTTTATGAGGAAATATATAATAATGGATTGTTAATTTCAGAATTTCCTATGGGAGTGCAGCCGATGCCTTATAATTTTCCACGTAGAAATAGGATAATTAGCGGCCTGAGTAGTGGGGTTATCGTTGTTGAAGCATCAGTGAAAAGCGGTTCTTTAATTACAGCAAATTTAGCTTTAGAACAAGGAAAAGATGTGATGGCTATTCCAGGATCAATTTTTAGTAACACAAGTAGGGGGTGTCATCAATTGTTGAGAGATGGCGCGAGAATTTTTACTGGTTTAGAGGATTTACATTCCTTTCTTAATGTAACTAAAAAAGAAAGTGAAAAAACAATAAAAAACCACAGTAGAAATTTAATAATGACAGTTATAAAAAATGAACCAATACATTTTGATAAAATATTTGAAAGTGTAAATATTGACAGGATAGCTTTATATGAGTTATTATTTGAAATGCAAAATAAAAATGAAATTATTTGCCTTCCAGGCAATTATTATGCAAAGTTAAGTTAGGATTTAAGGGGGTGCAAACTCCTAGTAATTTTTTTAGGAGTATTAAATATGGGACAAAATCTTGTTATAGTAGAATCACCTGCAAAGGCAAAGACTATCAGTAAATATTTAGGCAAGAATTACATAGTCGAAGCTTCTATGGGACATGTAAGAGATTTACCTAAGAGTAAATTAGGTGTTGATATAGAAGACAATTTTACGCCAAAGTATATAACAATTAGGGGAAAAGGTGAATTAATAGATAAATTAAGAAAAGCTGCTAAAAAAGCAGATAAGATATATCTGGCAACGGACCCTGATCGTGAAGGGGAAGCAATTTCCTGGCATTTAGCATATATATTAAAAATATCAGAAGAGGAAAATTGTAGAATAGTATTTAATGAAATTACCAAGTCCGCTGTTAAAGCTTCTATTAAAGAGGCTAGAAAGATAAATGTAAATCTTGTTGATGCACAGCAGGCAAGAAGAATTTTAGATAGATTGGTAGGTTATGAAATAAGCCCAATTTTATGGAAAAATGTAAAGTGGGGATTAAGTGCAGGTAGAGTGCAATCAGCTGCTTTAAAGCTTATATGTGATAGAGAAGAAGAAATAAAAGCGTTTATTCCTAAGGAATACTGGACTGTTGATTGTTCATTAAAGAAGGAAAGAAAGAAATTCCCTATTAGACTTACACAGCATGAAGGAAAGAAAATTGAGATAAAAAATGAAGAAGAAGCTAAAAAGATTATTAATGACTTAGAACAAGGAAACTTTGTAGTTAAGACAGTTAAGAAAGGGAAGAGGATGAAGAATCCATTACCTCCATTTACAACTAGTACACTACAACAAGATGCTTCTAAAAAATTAAATTTTATAACTAAGAGAACCATGTCTATAGCACAAGCATTATATGAAGGTGTAGAAGTTAAGGGATATGGAACTGTAGGGCTTATAACTTACATGAGAACAGACTCTGTAAGAATATCTGAGGAAGCTCAAGGAAAGGCCGTAAATTTCATAAAGGATAATTATGGTGATGAATATGTGCCAGAGCAGCTTAGAGTATATAAAAGCAAAAAGAATATACAAGATGCCCACGAAGCTATTAGACCATCATATATAGAAATAACTCCTGAAATAGCTAAAGTTAGCTTGACACCAGAGCAATATAAATTGTATTCATTAATATGGAAGAGATTTGTAGCAAGCCAAATGTCTTCATGTGAATTAAGTACAAATAGCATAGACATAATTAATGGAAGCTATAAATTTAAGGCTTCAGGTAATACAATAAAATTTGATGGATTTATGAAGATATATGATTACTTAACAGAAGCTGATGAAGAAGATGTTGTTTTACCAGAATTACAGGAGGGTGAGGAATTAAAACCTGCTAGCATAGAAGGGAAACAACACTTTACACAACCACCAGCAAGATATACTGAAGCATCATTTGTAAAGCTACTTGAAGAAAAGGGAATAGGAAGACCAAGTACTTATGTTCCAACAATTTCTACATTATTAAGTAGAGAATATATAGTAAGAGAAAAGAAAAATCTTATGGCAACGGAGCTTGGATTTATAGTAAATAATATTCTTTCTGAATACTTTAAGCAAATAGTTGATGTTGATTTTACAGCTGCTATGGAAGGTAAATTAGATAATATTGAAGAAGGTAGCGAATATTGGACTAATGTTGTTGAAGAGTTCTTTGCTCCTTTAAAAGTTGCCATAGATAAAGCTGAAAAGGAAGTATCTAAAGTAGTAATTGAAGATAAAGTAAGTGATGTGCCTTGTGATAAATGTGGTAAGATGATGGTAATCAAACATGGAAGATATGGTGATTTCCTAGCTTGTCCAGGATATCCTGAGTGTAAAAATGCAAAACCAATAGTGGAAGAATTAGATGTAGATTGCCCTAAATGTGGAGGAAAAGTTCTTGTAAAGAGAAGTAAGAAAGGTAAAAAGTTCTTTGGATGTTCTAATTATCCTGAGTGTGATTTTGTAAGTTGGAATGAACCAGTTAAAGATAAATGTGAAGAATGCGGTAGTTACATGGTATTGAAATATAGCAAAACAAAAGGTAAATATGAACAATGTTCTAATTCAGATTGTGGTAATATAAAGATAGTAGAAGAAAAAGAAAATTAGTAAAAAGTCGATGACAGAAAATCATATCCAAAATGTCGAATATGTATTAAAAATGTTGAAATAGATTTTTGAATGTGATAGTATCAAAGAAGTAAGATAGTGGTGGATGAGGAGGATGATTAAATGTCATCGTTATTAAGTAAAACTAGAAGATTGAATCAGATTCTTCAAAAAAAAGGAACGGATCCAGTCTCATTTGATGATATATGTGCACTTTTAAGTGATGTATTATCATGTAATGTTTATATACTTGAAAAATATGGTAGAGTTTTAGGGCATACGTTTTGTAAAGATTTTGAATGTGATATAATGAAAACATATGTTTTATCAGATAATAGATTACCAGTTGAGTATAATGACAAAATTTTAGATATTACTGAAACAGTAGCAAATTCAAAGTCAAAAGGCACTTGTGTTTTTAAAGATGCTGGTGAATGTCCTATGGAAGAAAAGATATCAACAATAGTCCCTATACTAGGAAATAGAGAAAGATTAGGAGCTCTACTTTTAGCTAGATTTGGTGAAGAGTTTAATGATGATGATTTAGTAATCGCTGAATATAGTGCAACAGTAGTTGGTATGGAAATATTAAGAGGACAACAAAATGAAATTGAAGAAGAAGCTAGAAGTAAGGCAGTGGTTCAATTAGCAATAGGTACATTATCATATTCAGAGCTAGAAGCAGTAGAACATATCTTTAATGAATTAGGAGGCACAGAAGGATTATTAGTTGCGTCTAAAATTGCAGATAAAGTTGGAATAACTAGAAGTGTTATTGTAAATGCATTAAGAAAGTTTGAAAGTGCTGGAGTAATTGAATCAAGATCTTTAGGAATGAAGGGAACTCATATAAAGATATTAAATCCTAAATTATTAGATGAGTTAAAGAAAATAAGATAATGTTAAAATGCAGTTGACTTTAGTAGCAACTGTATTTTTGTTAAAAGAAAAAATGTAAAATGTTATATTAAGTAGAAAAACAGTATAAAATATAATGAAAACTTTTATTTAAAAAGATGTTGCCACAAATATGTAGCTGTGATATACTATCAGAGGTAACAAAATACACACACTATTGTAGTTAAAAAGTCGGTGCTTGTTCTAACAAGTAGCTTTTTAGCAATGCGAGTAGTGGAGGTAAAAACCAGGAGGTAGAAAAATGTCAGTAATATCAATGAAACAATTATTAGAAGCTGGTGTACACTTTGGTCACCAAACAAGAAGATGGAACCCTAAAATGGCTCCTTATATATTTACAGAAAGAAACGGAATATATATAATAGATCTTCAAAAAACAGTTAAAAAAGTAGAAGAAGCTTACAACTTCATAAGAGAAGTATCTTTAGAAGGAAAAGACATTCTTTTCGTTGGAACTAAGAAACAAGCTCAAGAAGCTATTCAAGAAGAAGCTATAAGATCAAACATGCACTTTGTAAACAATAGATGGTTAGGTGGAATGTTAACAAACTTCAAAACTATCAAAACTAGAATTGCTAGATTAGAAGCTTTAGAAACTATGGAACAAGATGGAACTTTCGATGTATTACCTAAGAAAGAAGTTATAAAATTAAAAGGTGAAATGGAAAAATTACAAAAAAACCTTGGTGGTATAACTAACTTAGACGTTAACAACATTGGAGCAATGTTCGTTGTTGACCCAAGAAAAGAAAAGAATGCTATTTCAGAAGCTAAAATATTAGGAATCCCAGTTGTAGCTATAGTTGATACAAACTGTGATCCAGAAGAAGTTGATTACGTAATACCAGGAAATGATGATGCAATTAGAGCTGTTAAATTAATAACTGCTAAACTTGCTGATGGTATAATAGAAGGAAGACAAGGCGAACAATTAGCTGAGTAATTTTTTGAAAAAAGGTAGGTGAAGTTAACTTCATTTACCTTTTACCCTAAGAAAAATGGTTTACATTTAATGTTTTAAGGAGGAATTGATTATGATAACTGCAAAATCAGTTAAAGAATTAAGAGAAATGACTGGAGCAGGGATGATGGACTGCAAAAAAGCTTTAGTACAAACAGAAGGAGATATAGAAAAAGCTGTTGAGTACTTAAGAGAAAAAGGATTAGCTGCTGCTGCTAAAAAAGCTGGTAGAGTTGCTGCTGAAGGTATAGTTAAAACTTTCGTTTCAGCTGATAAGAAAACTGCTGGTATGGTAGAAGTTAACTGTGAAACTGACTTCGTTGCTGCTAACGAAGAGTTTGTTTCTTTCGCTGACAAAGTTGCAGAAATGGTAGCTAACACTTCAGCTGCAAACGTTGAAGAATTATTAGCTGAAAAATTCGATGGAGAAGCTACAGTTCAAGAAACTTTAACTGCTTTAATAGCTAAGTTAGGTGAAAACATGACTGTAAGAAGATTTGCTAAATTCAACATCGAAAAAGGAGCTGTTGCTAGCTACATCCACGGTGGTGGAAGAATCGGTGTTATGGTAGAAGTTGCTTGTGACACTGAAAGCGAAATATTAGAAGAAGTTGCAAGAGAAGTTTGTATGCAAGTTGCTGCTGCAAACCCATTATTCTTAAGCAAAGAAGAAGTAGATAGCGAATCATTAGAAAAAGAAAAAGAAATCTACAGAGTTCAAGCATTAAATGAAGGAAAACCAGAAAATATCGTTGAAAAAATGGTAAATGGAAGAATTCAAAAATACTACAAAGAAGTTTGTCTTTTAGATCAAGCATGGGTTAAAGATGGAGATAAGAGCATAACTAAATATCTTCAAGAAAAATCTAAAGAAGTTGGTTCTCCAATAACAGTAACTAGATACGCTAGATTCGAAAGAGGAGAAGGAATCGAAAAGGTTGAAGAAGACTTTGCTGCTGAAGTAGCTAAGACTATGGGATTACAATAATGCCAAGAGAGAACACTTTAGTGTTCTCTCTTTTTTAAAGATATAAATTGAGGAATGCAGGAGGAATTAGAATGGAAAAGTGTACCTATAAAAGAGTTATGTTAAAGATTTCAGGTGAAGCATTATCAGGTACAAATGGATTTGGATTTGATTTTGATACTATTAGTAGAATAGCTAAAGAAGTTAAAGAGATAGTTGATATGGACATAGAAGTTGGTCTTGTTGTAGGAGGGGGAAATATCTGGCGTGGTAGAAGCAGTGAAGGAATGGACAGAACTACAGCTGACCATATGGGAATGTTAGCTACTTGTATTAATGCTTTAGCACTTCAAGATGCTCTAGAAGGTATAGGAGTTAAAACAAGAGTTCAGACTGCAATAGAAATGAAGGAAATTGCTGAACCATTTATAAGAAGAAGGGCAGTAAGACATTTAGAAAAAGGTAGAGTTGTAATTTTTGGAGCTGGTTCAGGAAATCCATATTTCTCAACTGATACTGCAGCGGCATTAAGAGCAGCAGAAATTGAAGCTGATGTAATTTTATTAGCTAAAAATGTTGATGGTGTATATGACAAAGATCCAAATAAGTTTTCAGATGCAAAAAAATATGATACACTAACATATATGGAAGTGATTGAACAAGGATTACAAGTTATGGATACAACAGCTACAACTTTATGCATGGATAATAATATTCCAATATTAGTATTCGGTATTGAAGCTGATGGAAATATTAAAAGAGCCATGTTAGGTGAAAATATTGGTACAATAGTATCTAAAAAATAGGAGGTTAATATGATTAAAGATGTTATTAAAGTAGCAGAAGAAAAGATGCAAAAAACTATTTCAGTTTTACATTCAGATTTATCAACTATGAAAGCTGGTAGAGCAAACCCAACAATGCTTGATAGAATTCAAGTAGATTATTATGGAAGCCAATGTCCATTAAATCAAGTTGCTAATGTATCAGCACCAGAACCAAGAATGTTAGTAATAACACCATGGGAAAAATCTTTATTAAAAGAAATAGAAAAAGCAATATTAAAATCAGATTTAGGAATAAACCCTTCAAATGATGGTGCTATTATCAGATTATTAGTTCCAGAACTAACAGAAGAAACAAGAAAAAATATTGTGAAAAATGTAAAAAAAGCTGGAGAAGATGCTAAAGTTGCATTAAGATCTATTAGAAGAGATGCTAACGAAAAAATAAAGGCTTTAAAGAAAGATGGGCATATTTCTGAAGATGAAGTAAAGAAAGCTGAAGAAAATGTTCAAAAAGTTACAGATAAATTTGTAAAAGAAATAGATACAGTAATAGCAGCTAAAGAAAAGGAAGTTATGTCAGTATAAAAAAACCTGCTTTGCAGGTTTTTTTCCTATATAACATAAAATTGGAGGAAATTATGATTAATTTATTTAAGCCTAAGAAAAATGGAAATGATTTAGAGTTAAAGATAGATAAAGATAATCTTCCAGAACATATTGCAATAATAATGGATGGCAATGGGAGATGGGCAAAGAAAAGAAATCTTCCAAGAACAATGGGACACAAGGCTGGAGTAGAAACAATTAGAAAAGTTATTAAAGAAGCCGATAGAATTGGAATTAAATATATAACTTTATATGCTTTTTCTACTGAGAATTGGAGACGTCCAGAGGAAGAAGTAACAGCTCTAATGAAGCTATTGGTACAATACTTAAAATCAGAAGTTAAAGAACTTCATAAAAATGATGTAGTTTTAAGAGTTTTAGGTGAAATAGATAAGTTACCAAAGGAATGTGAAAGAGAAATAAAAGAGGCTATTGAGCTTACAAAAAATAATAAAGGCTTGATTCTAAATATTGCTTTTAATTATGGTGGTAGAGATGAGATAGTAAGAGCAATAAGATTAATTGCTGAAGAATATAAGGATAATAACATTAATATTGAAGATATTAATAATGAGTTAGTAAATAATTATCTATATACAAAAGATTCACCAGATCCTGATTTAATTATAAGACCTTCAGGAGAGCAGAGATTGAGCAATTTCTTATTATGGCAATGTGCTTATTCAGAATTTTGGTATTCTAATGTCTGCTGGCCAGATTTTACAGAGTTAGATTTACAAAAAGCTATATACGACTACCAAAATAGAGATAGAAGATTTGGAGGAGTATAAATAAGAGGTGAAAAGATGAATATAAACAGTAGGTATATAGGAGCCTTAGTCATAGCTCCATTATTAATATTTATATTATTAGGAGGATTACCACTAAAAATATTCACAATTGCATTATCTATTTGTGGGCTATATGAGTTTTATAATGCTTTAAGAGCTAAAAAGATTAATGTAATATCAGTAATAGGATATGGATTATTGGTAGTGTATTATCTTATTGATAATAACTTTGAAATAATGATGCATGTACTAGTACTGGCAACAGTATTGGCTTTAATTATTCCAATAGTTACTTTAAAATACTCTTTTATTGATGTAGCAATATCAATTTTAGGATTTATTTATGTGGCAATACTATTTAGTTTTATACCATTAGTTAGTGAAAAGACGAATGGTAATTTTTTAGTTTGGCTTATATTCTTAGGATCATGGCTAGGAGATACAATGGCTTATTATTCAGGAAGAACATTTGGTAAGAGAAAGATTGCTCCAAAAGTTAGTCCTAAAAAGACTGTTGAAGGATTAATAGGTGGAGTATTAGGTGCAACATTAGGTTGTGGAATATATGGAATAGTCATAAGTAAATATGGAGTAGGAATAAATGTTATGCATTTCTTCTTGATTGGCGCTATTTGTGGAATGATGGGATTATTTGGTGACTTAGTTGCATCATCAATTAAAAGATATGTAGGAATAAAGGATTATAGTAATTTAATACCTGGACATGGTGGTATTTTAGATAGATTTGATTCTATTTTATTTAACGCTGTAGTAGTATTTTACTATTTAACATTTATTGTGGGAATATAAGAAAGGGGACGTCTCATAAATGATTTTTAAATCATTTATGTAGACGACCTCTTTTTTGTTTTTTAGAAAAATTATTCAGTTTATATTATGTAATTAGTGGTAATAAATTTAATTTTAAACACA
>NZ_JACOOQ010000006.1 GCF_014287815.1 Clostridium lentum | reverse complement strand
ATACGGAATAAAGTATTAATTAATAGGAAAAATATAGCATAGAACCGATGTTAGTTCTATGCCTTTTAGAATACTTAAAATTAAATTCCCGAAGGGAGCGTGGCGAAAGCCACTTTTTTAATTACACAAAATTATCTATAGTTCTAAAGACTGAAATATATGTTTTTTTATGCCATTAGTAATACATCTGTTGCCTTTATTATGGCAGTAGCTTCAGTACCAACAGTTAAATCAAGTTCATCTACAGCTTCAAGACTTATTGAAGATGTAATGACTACCTTTGAAGGAAGCTCTACTTTTACAATGGCATTAACAGCACCTCTATTAATCTCAATAATTGTACCAGAAAGCTTGTTTCGTGCGCTTAATGTTAAGTGGCCTCTACCAATTAATACTGATGTAGCTTTAATGACAGCTGTTACTTCTTTTCCCACAGTTATATCTAAATCATCAATAGATTCTAAAGTAATTGATGATGTAAGATGTTGTCCATTAGAAAGTTCTACTTTTACAATACCATTAACAGCCCCTCTAGTAACATCTGTAACCTTACCAATAAATTTATTTCTTGCACTTAATTTCATTTCCATATCTCCTCACACAAGTTTTATATGATAATTATACATAATATGGAATAATAAAACAATTATTTAAAAGAAAAATATATGTTCTTTAGGAAATTCAAGTTTTATCATACTACCTATCTTTAAATCAAAGTTTTCTTTCTTTAATTTTATGTTGATGTTGCCAGTAGCAAGAGGAGAATTTAATGAAATAGTAATATCAAATGGATTCTCTAAGATATCTGATACTTGAAAAGTAAATACATTTACAGAGCTATTAACATCAGCTACCAATATATTGTGAGAACGTATGCCCATATAGTCAATGTTTTCTGGTACTTCATGGTTTAAAATAAACTCATAGCCCCAGTCAATGGCGTAAACTTTATTATCAGAAATTTTCTTTACCTTTGAAATATTTTTGCAACCTGTTAGTTTTGCTTCAACAAGAGATTTAGGGAAGTTAAATAAATCATCTTTATCTCTTTTGTTTAAAGCAATTCCTTTATTGAAGACAAGTATATTTGAACATACTCGATAACATTCTTCTATATCATGGGTAACAAATATAATGTCACCACTATAATCCTTCAAAGTATTTAGAAGCTCTTTTTCCATGCTATGGCGAAGATGATGATCTAAGGCGGAAAAAGGTTCATCTAGCAGTAATATTTCTGGTGATGTTATTAAAGCTCTTGCCAAGGCAACTCTTTGTTGTTGTCCACCTGATAGTTGCCATGGATATCTTTTATTTAATCCAGTTAAATGAAATTTTTCTATGTATTCATTACAAAGATTTTTCTTTTCCTGCTTAGATAAGTTTTTTAAGGCTATGCTTAAATTTTCTTCTATAGTCATATTAGGAAATAAAGCGTAATTTTGAAATAAATATCCTATTTTTCTTTCTTGTGGTGGAATATTAATTTTTTTTTCAGAGTCAAATAAGATTTTATCATTGATAATAATTTTGCCTTTATCAGGGCTCTCTAAACCTGCAATACATTTTAAGCACATGCTTTTTCCAGAGCCAGATTCACCTAAGAATCCTAGAGAACCACAATTATTATTGAAACTTGTTTTTAGTTTGAATGTGCCAAGGTCTTTTTCTATACTAATTTCTAGAGACATTTATCTTCCTCTCTTCCCAGTAATTTTTAAGTTATGTTCAGACCAGTAATTTAAGATCATTATCATAATAAAGGAAATAAAAACAATTATGGCTACCCATTTAAGTGCAGTAGACATATTGCCACTTTCTACTGCAAAGAATATAGCTAGAGGCATAGTTTGAGTCTTACCAGGAATATTACCAGCAATCATCAACGTGGCGCCAAATTCTCCCATTGCTCTAGCAAAAGATAATACTAAACCTGCAATTATACCAGGCCAGGCAAGAGGAATAGCTATTTTATAAAAGATTTTAAATTCACTTAAACCTAAAGTCCTAGCAGCAGATAGAATATTAGGGTCTATTTGTTCAAAAGAGGAACGAGTAGTCCTATACATCATGGGAAAAGCAACGACAGTTGCTGCGATGACAGTAGCACTCCATGAGAAAATTATATTAGTATCAAAAAGCTTTAATAGTTTTCCAACAGGACCATTCTTTCCACAAATAAGCAATAAGAAAAATCCCAAGACTGTTGGTGGTAAAATCAGAGGAAGGGTAAAGATGCCATCAATAAATCCCTTAAGCCTTCCTTTGTAATTAACGACTAAGTAGGATACTGATATACCTAAGATAAAGGTAATTAGTGTAGCTAGCAAGGATGTTTTTATTGATATCCATAAAGGTGAAAAATTCATAGCATCATACCTCCTTGGAAAATTCTACTCTACAGACTTGTAGCCGTATTTTTCAAATATTTCTTGAGCTTCGTCAGTGAATAAGAAATCTTCAAATGCTTTAGCAGCATCAATATCATCACTATCTTTAATAATAGCAACAGGATAAGTAATTGGTGAATGGTATTCTTCAGAAATAGTTTCTACAATTTTTACACCATCGCTACTTAAAGCATCACTTAAATAGACGAAGCCAGCATCAGCATTACCAGAAGCAGTCCACGCTAATACTTCTTTAACATCTTTAGCAAAGACAAGTTTATTATTTAAGCTATCTTTAATAGCAAGAGAAGTTAAAGTCTCATCAGCATACTTACCAGCAGGAACGCTAGAAGGTTCACCAAGGGCAATTTTAGATACTGCATCAGAATTTAAGCTATCAATAGAACTGATTTCACTATCATTGCTTGTAACAAGGACTAAAGAATTCTTTACTAAGTCTTTATTAGTACCATCTAAAAGCAATCCTTCTTCTTCTAAGGCAGTCATCTGCTTTTCTCCAGCTGAAATAAACAAATCACAAGGTGCACCTTGTTCTATTTGTTGTTGAAGTGAGCCAGAAGAACCATAATTTATAACAAAAGAAACTTCAGGATTTTTACTTGTATAGGCAGCTTCTAAGTCAGCCATAGCTTCTTTTAAGCTGGCTGCAGCTGAGATATTAAGCTCAATTGTTTTATCTTCTTTTTTCGTTGAAGAAGAGCATCCTGTTAATAATAATGATAAGCAACATAAAGTTGATAAGAATTTTAATCTTTTAATCATAATAAAAACCCCTTTATTTAATAAATTTTATAAAATATAATTAGTTTTGTTATGTTTTAATATATTTCAATATGTTTTGTCATAAATGTTAATATAGCATGAAAATAATGAAATTTCAATAAAATAGCATAAAAAAATAATACATGATAAAATGATTATAGTCTAAGGAGGCAGAAGTATTTATGGAAAATAAAGAAGCATTAAATGCCATGGAGGTAGCAGAGCTATTAAATATAACTAAAAACACTGTATATGAACTTGTTAAGAGAGGAGAGATCCCAGCATATAAGGTTGGAAAAAAACTAAGAATTGATAAAAGCGATGTAAAAGAATATATAGATAATCAAAAGCATAAAAAATTAGTTAGTAAAAGCAAAGTAAAAAAGATAAATGAAGCAGAAACTGATGATAAAGATGATTCTATAGTAATAACAGGACAAGATATAATTTTAGATATTTTGGCAAATTTAATTCAGACAGAAGGTTATAGAGTATTAAGATCAAATATGGGAAGCTATAGGGGATTACATAGCCTTTATATGGATGAAGTTACATTATGCACAAGTCATATGTGGGATGGTGATAGTGATACTTATAATGAACCTTATGTAAAGAGGATTGTACCAGGAACAGCTTGTGTAATAATAAATTTAGCTTATAGAATTCAAGGTTTTTATGTTAAAAAGGGAAATCCTAAAAAAATTACTAAGTGGGAAGATATAGCAAAGGATGGAATTAGACTTATTAATAGAGAAAAAGGTGCTGGAACTAGAGTACTATTAGATGAGAAGATAAAAAAGTTAGGCATTAGTGTAAAGATGATAGCAGGCTATGATAATGAAGAAACTTCACATCTATCTATTGCCAGTGCTGTAGCTAGAGGTGACGCAGATGTAGGTATAGGCACTGAAAAGGTGGCTCTTCAGGTTGGGGCAGTTGATTTTATACCTATGCAAAAGGAAAGATATGATTTAGTTATAAAAAAAGAAAAATTGGCAGATGAAAAATATGCAAGAATCCTTGAAATAGTAAAGAGTAGCCAGTTTAAAAAGGAAATTGATGGATTAGGTGGATATGATACTAAAGATACAGGTAAAATAATGGCAATAACTTAAGTAATATAATATAATTTATATAATAATATTTACAAAGGAGTTTCAAAGAATGGATAATTTAAAAGCACTTAAGAAGCAGCTTAAAGAAGATATAATTACATATGATTGCATTGATTATGTTGATGAAGATGGAAAAATTATTGAATATGTAGAAGTTACAATGGTAGATAAGATAATAGATGTGCCAATGAGTTTAAAGGAAGTTAATATAGGATTATTGGTAAATAGGATAATTGAATTAGGATTATATAAATAAAAAAAGTATACGTTCCCTTTATAGTAGGTATATATGATAATATACTGGAGCTATAGAGGGAGCGTTTTTTTATTATTGTACAGTTACATAATTAAATGATAGTAGCTGAAGAAAAATCTAATGTTTTTTAGATAACTTTAGCAGTTAAGGAATAAAAGCAGAAAGAATAATGAAAAATAAGTATATTAAATATTTATCATTATTAAGGAGAGGACAATATGAAAGTAGTAAGATCTACCTGTAATTACTGCTCAATAGCATGTAATTTTGATTTTCATGTAAATGAAAAAAACTTTATAAATGCAGTGAAGCCTACCGAGGATTATCCAGTGAATGCAGGGTTTTGCTGTGTAAAGGGACTTAACCTAGATAAGCAAAACACTAAATTTGAAAATCATGTATTGCCTATATTGAAAGATAAAAAAGGAGATTTAAAACAGATTTCATGGAAAGAAGCTTTTAATATATTTGCTGACCGTGTAAAAAAGATTCAAAAAGAAAATGGTAAAGAAAGTTTTGCGTTTTTAAGTACAGGGCAACTATGTACTGAAGAGATGGCCCTTATAGGACATATAGGAAGAACTTTTTTAGGTGGTAATGGTGACGGTAATACTAGACTTTGTATGGCCACATCAGTGGTGGCATATAAGCAAAGTTTTGGATTTGATGCACCACCGTATACTTTAAAGGATTTAGAACTGTCAGATGTAATAATATTTTTTGGTAGTAATCCAGTGGTGTCTCATCCTATATTATGGGGAAGAGTATTAAAAAATAAAATTAAAGATAAAAAAATTATAGTAATAGATCCAAGAAGAAGTGAGACTGCTTGTAATTCAGATATTTGGATAGATCTTAAACCGAAAAGTGATTTATATCTTATATATGCCATAGCAAATGTACTTATTGAAAACAATTGGATCGATGAGAATTTTATCAAAAATTATACAGAGGATTTTGAAGGATTTAAAGAGCATATTAAAAAATATGACATAAATGATGTAGAAGGATATACTGGAATTTCTAAAGGTAGAGTTAAGGAATTAGCAGAAATAATACATAAAGGTAAAAATGTATCATTTTGGTGGACTATGGGGATAAATCAAGGGCATCAAGCTGTAAGGTCAGCACAAGGAATTATAAATTTAGCTTTAATGACTGGAAATATAGGAAGGCCAGGTACAGGAGCAAATTCTATAACAGGACAATGTAATGCTATGGGTTCAAGAGCATTTAGTAATACTACAGGGCTTTATGGTGGAGGAGAGTATACAGATGAAAATAGAAGAAAAGTGGTGGCAGAAGCTTTAGATATTGATGAAAAAATTTTACCTACAAAACCAACATTACCTTATAATGTCATAATAGATAAGATAAATTCAGGTGAAATCAAAGCATTATGGATAGTTGCTACTAATCCAATTGTATCATGGATAAATAATTTAGATTTTAAAAAAGCAGCTGAAAAACTAGAGTTTTTAGTTGTACAGGATATTTATAGTGATACTGATACAGCTAGGTATTGTGATTTATTTTTACCATCAACTAATGGATTGAAAAAAGAAGGAGTAATTATAAATACAGAAAGAAGGCTTTCTAAATTAGATCCTGTTCTTCCAAAAATGGAAAATGAATTATCAGATTATGATATAGCTTTAGGTATAGGTGAAGCTTTAGGAATGGGAAAACTTCTAGATAAATGGAGAACACCAGAGATAGCCTTTAATACTATTAAGCAATGTACTAAAGGAACTCCTTGTGACATAACTGGAGTAACATATGAAAATCTTAAAAATTCTAGAGGAATACAATGGCCATTTAGAGAAGGAGAAAAATTAGAAATAGATGAAAGAAGGCTTTTTGAAGATAAACATTTTTATACTGCCAGTGGAAAAGCAAAATTTATCTATGAAGATATAGAGGAAGTTAAATATAAGCAAAATGAAGAATATCCATATTTACTTAACACAGGCAGAGCTACTGTAGGTCAATGGCATACACTAACAAGGACAAGAGAAATACAGGATGTATATGCTATTTCAGTTAAAGAAGGGTATGTAAATATGAACCCTGATTTAGCAGAAGAATTAGGTATAAATGAAAATGAAAAGATAAAGATAGTATCACCAAATGGAGTGATAAATTATTTCATTGTTAAATTTAGCAGGACTGTAAAGAAAGATCATTTATTTGCACCAATGCATTATGTAGAGGCAAATTCAGTGCTGCCATCTATCTTTGATAAGTATTCAAAAGAGCCTAGTTTTAAATATGTACCAGTTAACATAGAAAAAGTATATTAGGAGAAAAGCTATGAAAAGGATAAAGATTGATAGGAAAAAATGTATAGGATGTTTAACATGTACTACAGCATGTAAAGTGGCTCATGGAGGAAGAGATACAAGAGGTCATGTAGTAATTAATAGTCAAGGAAATTATGCACCAATTTATTGTAGGCACTGTACAAGACCAGAATGTGTTTATGCATGTCCTACTGGTGCAATGCAAAAAGATAATGAAACTGGCTATGCACTTTATGATAAAAGCAGATGTGCAACATGTTTTATGTGCATAATGGCATGTCCTTATGGAGTATTAAAAATGGATTATCAGACCAATAGAGAAGTTATGAAATGTGATATGTGTATTACTGTCAAAGAACAGACTCCACAGTGTGCAGCAAAATGCCCAATGGGAGCATTAACCTTACAGGAGGTGGAATCATAAGATGGCATATGTAGTAGTAGGTGCTTCAGCTGCTGGAATAAATGCAGCTAAGACTTTAAGAGAAATAAATAAGGATATAGAAATCATATTAGTATCAAAAGATGAATATGTATATTCACGTTGTATTTTGCATCATTTCTTAGATGGACGCCGTGATATAGAAGATTTAGACTTTTCTCCAGGAGAGTTTTTCAAAAAATATGATATTAAATGGATGAAGGGCGTGGAAGTAACAGGCATTGATACGAAAGAAAAAAAGCTTAAACTAGATAATGGAGAAGACTTGCCATATGAAAAGGTAGTATTGGCAACAGGTGCATCATCATTCCTGCCTCCAATAGAAAATTTGCGTACTGCCAATAATGTAATAGGATTAAGAAATTTAGATGATGCCATAAGGATAAAAGAAATAGCTCCAAAAGTTAAAAATATTATTATACTAGGAGCAGGTCTTGTTGGTGTAGATGCAATGGCAGGTCTGTTAGATTATGATGCCAAAGTAACTATGATAGAAATGGGAGATAGGATATTACCACTGCAACTAGATCATTATGCAGCCAATGTATATATTGAAAGGTTGAAAGAAGAAGGAGTGGATTTTAGATTTAATGTAAGAGCAGAAAAAGTAATTGTTGATGAAAATAATAATCCTGTGGCAATAAAATTGAATACTGGTGAAGAAGTTCCAGGAGAACTTATCATTGCATGTACAGGTGTAAGGTCTAATGTAGGTTTTCTAGAAGGTTCGGGTATTGAATGTGATAAATTTGGCTTAATATTTAATCCTAAAGGAGAAACAAACGTTAAGGAGGTTTATGGAGCAGGAGATATAAGTGGAAGAAATCCTATATGGCCAACTGCAGTAAAGGAAGGATTAATTGCAGCCAACAATATGTGCAATAAGGATATATATATGGAAGATTTTTTTGGTAGTAAAAATACTATGAATTTTTGTGGTGTAGCAACAATGTCCTTAGGAACTGTTATTAAGCAAGATGATACTTATGAAGAAGCTGTAGAGATAAAAGGAAAGGATTATAAAAAGATTATACATAAGAATGGAACAATTTATGGAGCAATAGTTCAAGGAGACTTATCATATGTAGGTGTATTAACACAGCTTATAAAAGATAAGATAAATATAGATAGGGTTAAGAAACCAATATTCCAAATTGATTATTCTGACTTCTTTAACGAAAAGGAAAATTTAGAATTTGTATATTAGGGGTTATATGTATGTTTGGTATTCCTTTAATTGAGTGGATAGGATATTTAGCATCAATATTAATAGCCATATCCATGTTTATGAAAGATATAGTTAAATTGAGATTTATTAATCTTGTAGGATCTTTACTTTTTGCTTTTTATGGATTTAGCATCAAAGCATATCCAGTGGCAATAATAAATTCAATAATAGTTTTTATAAATATATATTATTTATATAAATTATATAATAAAAATTAAAATTTTTAGTAAATGTTTTCATAAATATAAGTTAAGCTGAATATATCTTTTTATATAAGGAAATAAAAAAAGTTATGTATAAAAAACTTATTTTTGTAAAAGATAAGTTTTATTAAATCAATTTAGGAGGTTTTGGTTATGAACAATTATTCTCAAATGGACATTACTTCATATTTAGCAAAGTATATTGATGAAAACGGATGTAGCTTTGAACAGGCATGTGAGGATTTAGAAATTGATGAAACCCAGCTTTCAAGTGAAAAAGATGAGGACGAAATGTATTAATTAAGCATAAAGTTAAAACCTATTGATAAGAAATAATTATCAATAGGTTTTAATTTTTCTTAGTTACATAAATATAATAATATCAACATTAAAATAATAATTATTTTGTGAAGAGATGCATATATTGTAAAAAGTATATGTTATATTTAAATTGGTAAATAAAGTAAACTAATATATTTTAATACAAAAATAGTTTTAAAATCTGTTAAAAGTTTATAGGTGGTTAGGTGATTAATAAAAAGAAAGTTTTTGTAAAAGAATTAGATTGTGTAGTAATAAAGACAATTATTAATTATTTTCAATTTATATAAGGGGGAAATTATATGTTAAATGCTAAGTACAAGGTAGAAAAAATGTTTTTGAAGCAAGTATTTAATTACTTACAAAAGAATCCAGAAGAAAATCTAGAAAAAATAATGAAGTGGATTAGAAAGTTTGATACAGAACATTTATATGATGCTCAATATGATGTTATTGAAGGTTATTTAGCAGAAAAAGATAATAATTGGAGGCAACTGATGGTGAGAATGACCAAAGAGATAAATCCAAACATATTACAAACAGTATTTACAAATTTCTTACTTAATGCAGCAATAAAAGGATGGGGAGAAATTGAAAGAAATAAAGAAAAGTATGGTTATGATATACCATTTACAATTTTAGTAGATCCAACTACTGCATGTAATAAAAAATGTATTGGTTGTTGGGCAGCTGATTATAATAAGGCTTTAAATTTATCTTTTGAACAATTAGATAAATTGTTCACTGAAGGAAAGGAACTGGGAATATACTTCTATATAATGACTGGAGGAGAGCCTCTAGTAAGGAAAAAGGATATATTAAGGCTTGCTGAAAAACATGATGATTGTGTATTTATGATATTTACTAATGGAACACTTATTGATCAACAATTTTGCGATGATTTATGTAGATTAGGTAATATAGTACCTACTATAAGTGTAGAAGGATTTGATGATGCTACCGATGGAAGAAGAGGAAAAGGTTCATGGAAAGATATAATGCGAGCAATGGATTTAATGAAGTCCAATAAAGTTCCTTTTGGATTCTCTACTTGCTTTACAACAGCAAATTGCGATAGCGTCTTAAGTGATAAATTTATTGATTTAATGGTGGATAAAGGAGCATTTTTCTCATGGTATTTCACTTTCATGCCAGTTGGATGTGGCACAGATATATCATTAATGGCTAATCCAGATCAAAGAGAAAAATTATATAGGACTATTCGTGGATGGAGAAGTAATAAAGCTATCTTTAATATGGATTTCTGGCATGATGCTGAATATGTTGGGGGATGTGTGGCTGGAGGAAGACGTTATTGTCATATCAATGCCAATGGAGATGTTGAGCCATGTGTATTTTGTCATTACTCAGGAGCTAATATTAAAGAAGTATCATTGGTAGAAGCTTTAGGACAAGCACTATTTAGAGAGTATCAGAAAAATCAACCTTTCAATGAAAACCAATTTAGGCCATGTCCTATATTAGATAATGCACCTAAAATTGCTGAAATGGTTAAAAATTCTGGAGCTAAGTCTACAGAATTTATTAATCCAGAAAATGTAGATGATTTATGTAGGAAAACTATTGAGTATGGACAAACTTGGGCTAAGAGGGCAGAACCATTATGGGAAGAAAATTTAAGATGTAAAAAAGGGTGTGTTGGTTGTAGTAAAAAAGAAGAAAAAGATTATATGAAAGTCTGATTTACGTAAAGTTACAAATTAATATAGGTATTAATATCTATTGCATATAAAATGTTTAGAGAAATATTGATGTCATATTAGCTTTTTTGAAGATAAAAAATAAAAGAATAAAAAAATAGCTGGTGCTAATGTATAGCTCCAGTTATTTTTTTATAATAGATTTTCATTATAAGTAGCACGTACACCACCAATGAATTTAGGTCTTGTCCTAGCAGCCAGCAAAATAGCACTTCCAATATGGTCAAGGCTTAAACGCAAAGGTACAGCAACTTCTTTTAAGTGCATGCCAATAAGAGTTCCACCAATATCTATACCAGCATCAGCTTTGATATGCTCTATAGCCACAGGATCTTTAAAAGTATTATAAGCAGTTGTGGCAAATGATCCACCAGCCTTAGGCTGAGGAACGACATTAACATTATCATAAAGTGGAACTGCTGCACGTTCCACAATGATAGCTCTATTTAAATGTTCACAGCATTGAGCTGCTAAATATATATTTTTGGCAGATAGTACTTCATATATTCCTTTAAAAATAGCATCAGCAGTTTCAAGGTTTGAATGTGTACCAATTAACTCTCCTGTTACTTCACTAGAAGAACAGCCAATAATAACGATATTTCCTTGTTTAAGTTTAGCTTTTTCACATAATTCTTCTGTAGCTTTTTTAGCTTGGTTATAAATAGAATCTAATAATTCAGACATATATTTTATTCTCCTTTAAAAGCATGATTTTTAAGAAATTATTTCTATATTATATTGTTATTATATCTCATAAAAATATGATTATAAATATGAGCATACATATAAATCACAATAATTCAAATAATATAAGTGAATAATTATAAGGAGTGTTTATCTTGCATCATTAAATGCAAGTTTAGCTGGTTATGGAGGAATTATTGCACAATGTGAAAATCAGTAATTACGTGCCACTATACAAGAAATGAGAAATAAAGATGAAGTACGCCAATATCTTCTTTTTACAAAAGCAAAAGAAAAGGGCTACTATATTCCAGCACAGCAAGCAACACCTGAAGAAATTGCTACTGTAAAGCAACAAATGTCTCAAGTATAATATTATAAATATTAAATAAAATAAATTTTATAAAAAATACAGGTAGTTAATAATAATATATTTAACTATCTGTATTTTTATATTGAAAAATGGGATGTAATGTTGTTTGCCCATATCTTCCAGCAAAGCATATTGAAGACTGGGGATTAGAAGATCCTACAGGAAAATGTGATGAAGAATTTATTAATACTTCTAAAATTATAGAAAGCAAAATTAAAGATTTAGCAGAAAGAATAAAGAATAATAATTTATAAGAGACCTAAAAAATTAACTGCCTCCTGTCTACTTTACAGTGGCAGTTAAAAGTAGGTCTCTTTTATTATAGGTTATTAACAGTTTTATTTAATTTATTGTTGGTGATATAGTGCTTAAAATAAATAGTTATGTATTTCTTATAAGTAGCTATTTATTTTTGGATAAAAGGATAATTGTTGTCTATAATTAAATTATTAAAATTATATTTAATAAATTTGCGTATATATTATTATAAAAACAACACTTTTACATATAAAAACAACATTTTTACATATTTTATTATATTAATAAATAGTATAATTACTTTACATTGAAAAATTGTTAGAGGTGAGGGATAAATATGGCAATAATATATAATGAAGATAAAAAAGTATTTAATATAAAATCTAAAAATACAAGCTATGCATTAATGGTAGCTGATACAGGTCATTTAATACATTTATACTGGGGAAGAAAGCTAGAATCTAATAAGTTAGATTATATTTTTAAGAAATATGGTAAAGGAAGCTTTCTAGCTGATACAGATAATATTGATAATTTTAGTATAGAATTAAATACAGTTGAATATCCAACATATGGTCATACTGATTTACGTTCTCCTGCAATAGAAATAAAATTAGCTAACGGAACAACACTTACTGATTTTAGATATGAAAATCACAGCATTTTTAGAGGAAAAAAGGAACTTAGAGGATTACCTGCTACGTATATGGAAAACGATATAGATGGAGAAACTTTAGAAATTACTTTAGTGGATAAATTAGCAGAATTAAGAATTGTTTTATCATATACAGTATTTGAAGAATATGATGCAATAACAAGAAGCTGTAGAGTTATAAATAACAGTAATAATAACGTTGAGATTTTAAGAGTTTTAAGTGCTAATGTTGATTTTAATAGTAATGAATTTGATTTAATTCAATTATCAGGAGCATGGGCTAGAGAAAGACATATGGTAAGAACTCCATTAAGAAGTGGAAATCAATTGATAGAAAGTAGAAGAGGGGCTAGTAGTCATGCTCAAAATCCATTTATAGCTTTAGCAAGTCATGATGCTAATGAAGAGTATGGAGATGTATATGGATTAAATTTAATATATAGTGGAAATTTTTTAGCTAATGTAGAAGTTGATATGTATAATAATTCAAGAGCACAAATAGGTATTAATCCTTTTGATTTTTCATGGCTTTTAGAGCCAAATGAAGAATTCCAAGCTCCGGAAGCAGTTCTTGTATATTCATCAAATGGGTTAACAGGAATGAGTCATATATTCCATGATTTATATAGAAAGAGACTATGTAGAGGGGTATATAGAGATAAAGAAAGACCTATATTAATTAATAACTGGGAAGCAACATATTTCAATTTTAATGGAGAAAAAATTAAGAGCATAGCAAAAGATGCAGCAGACCTTGGAATTGAATTATTTGTCTTAGATGATGGATGGTTTGGAACAAGAGATAATGACGATAGTTCATTAGGTGACTGGTTTGTAAATGAAGAAAAAATTCAAGGTACATTAAATGATTTAGCAAAAGATATAAATGAAATGGGATTAAAATTTGGTTTATGGTTTGAGCCAGAAATGATATCTCCTAAGAGTAAGTTATATGAAGAACATCCAGATTGGTGTATTCATGTTCCAGGAAGAACTAGAAATCAAGCTAGAAAGCAATTAATTTTAGATTTATCAAGAGAAGAAGTATGTGATGCTATAATAAAAATGCTTAAAGATGTATTAAAATCAGCACCAATATCTTATGTTAAGTGGGATATGAACAGAAACATGACAGAAATAGGATCAAGTAATTTACCAAGAGAAAGACAAAAAGAAGTAGCTCATAGATATATGCTTGGTTTATATAGAATTATGGAAACAATAACATCAGAGTTCCCAGAAATATTATTTGAAAGCTGCTCAGGGGGGGGTGGAAGATTTGATGGCGGAATGTTATATTATATGCCACAAACTTGGGCAAGCGATGATACGGATGCTATAGAAAGATTAAAAATTCAATATGGAACTTCTCTAGTATATCCAACAGTAACAATGGGAAGTCATGTGTCAGAAGTACCTAATCATCAAGTAGGAAGAATAACACCTCTAAGCACAAGAGCAGCTGTAGCAATGGAAGGAAGCTTTGGATATGAATTAGATATAAATAAAATGACCAGTGAAGAAAAGGAAGAAGTTAAAAAACAAGTAGAATTCTATAAAGAAATAAGACAAATATGTCAATTTGGAGATTTATATAGATTAAAAAATACTTTTGACGGAAATGATGCAGCTTGGATGCATTTATCAAAAGATAAATCGAAAGGTGTTATAACTTACGTTAAGCCATATGGTGAGGTTAATGTATTACCTAAGAGATTAAAGTTAAGAGGATTAGAAAAAGAAGCCATATATAAAGTTGTAGAAACTAATGAAGTATATGGCGGAGATGAATTAATGTACGTAGGATTATATATAGGAGAATTATTGGGAGATTATCAAAGTAGAGTTTGGACAATAGAAAAAATATAGATATAAAGGGGATGTATCGAAATAACTTTCGATACTAGCCGATAAAAAAAGGGGAATTCGAGTTTGAATTCCCTTTTTTGCATATAATATCGTTATGAAAAACTTCAAAAAGAATGTGATACCTATGCAACAAATAGGTTTTCCAATACAGATCCCTGGTGTTAGTATAAAGTAGTGGACACATTAAGATGAACTAAGTAAAATAATATTTAGTTAAGAAAGGATGTGTCCATTATGGGAAAGGGCAGAAGATACGATTAAGAATATAAGGATAT
The DNA here is from genome assembly GCF_014287815.1 of Clostridium lentum. Taxonomy (GTDB): domain Bacteria; phylum Bacillota; class Clostridia; order Clostridiales; family Clostridiaceae; genus Clostridium; species Clostridium lentum. Next base: position 124,050 of record NZ_JACOOQ010000006.1, on the reverse strand, counting down.
GATAGTAGAATTATTTAAGGCAGGAATGAGCTTAGCAGAGCATCGTCTACGAATATGGCATTGCAAAATCAACAATTAACGGTTGGATTAAAGACGTAAAAGAAATTAAAGTAGATGAAAATGAAGTTATGACATTAAAGGAAGTTAAAGCTTTAAAAAAAGAAATGGCAAGAATTAAAGAGGAAAATGAAATATTACACCAAAGGCGGGCTTTAGCCAAAAAAGCTATGGCCATATTTGCAACAAGAAATTAGATGAAGTAATAGAATTTATAAATATAAATAAAAGCAAGCATGATATTAAAACTATGTGTACTGTTCTAGGCGTAGCTAGAAGCACATATTATAAATCTTTTGATAAAACTAAATCTGCAAGAGAACTAGAAAATGAGGAATTAAAATCAGCTATTAAAAGGATATATAAAGAGAATAAAGGCATATATGGTGCTCCTAGAATTCATTATATACTCGGTATAGAAGGCTTCAATGTATCATTGAAGCGAGTTCAAAGACGAATGACTGAACTTGGCCTTTGTGCAATAACTGTAAAAAAATACAAACCTCATTCAAGTAAAAAGGTAGCAGAAGGTTTAGAAAACGTTTTGAAAAGAGATTTTACTGCTACTTCTATTAATGAAAATTGGGTAGGGGATATTACATATATGAAGCTATGCAAAGAATTTAATATTATAAAATCATTTAGTAAAAAAGGTTGTCCATATGATAATGCTTGTATAGAATCCTTCCATTCATCAATAAAAAAGGAGGAAATATACAGAAATACATACCGTACCTTCGAAGAAGCTAATATGGCTGTTTTTAAATATATTGAAGGTTGGTATAACAGAAAAAGGCTACACTCTTCTATTAATTACATGACTCCAGATCAATGTGAATTATTAGCTAGAAGTGCAGCATAAAAAAGTTTGACTTTTTGTGTCCAAAATATTGACATAAGACCAGTGCAGAATATGAAAAAAGATAGCAACAAGACTATCTTTGTTATTTTCATATTATATTAGTAGTTTTAATGATATTATGAATTTTAAATTTTATCCACAACTAGTAAAGGAAAACCCTCTGTTTTTTAAACAGGGGGTTTTTCAACAAACTGTAGATATAATTTAAATATCTAACATTTAACCATGTTTTTGATACATAAATACGTTTTCAATATTTATATAAATATTTATAATATTAGGTGTAAAATAGAAAAAAGGGTGGGAAAAAATGAGCGAATTAAATTTAGTAAAAAAAGGAGAAAAAAACTCACAAAATCTAGTTCCAATTAAAACTTTAATTTCTTTTGGAATGGGGAGTTTAGGAAACAACATTATATGTGCATTTATAGGCACATACTTAACGGTTTATCTTACTGATAGCTTTGGAATAGGTGCAGTAGCAGTAGGTACATTATTCTTAATAGCTAGAATAATAGATGCAATAACTGATCCAATTATGGGAATGATAGTAGATAATACAAAATCTAAAATGGGTAAAAGTAGACCTTATTTATTATTTGTTCCAATATTTATGGGAATAGCAACAATAATGTGTTTTTCATCCCCAAATTTAAGTTATAATGGTAAAATTGTATGGATATATATTTCATATATATTATGGGGAATATGCTTTACAGCAATGGATACACCTTATTGGTCTTTATCAGCTAATATAACTCAATCGTCACAAGGTAGAACAAAAATTGTTACATCAGCTAGAACTATTGCTTTTGGTGGAAGTTTAGTAGTTTCTATGTTTACGTTACCTTTAGTTGCTAAGTTTGGAAGTTGGACATTAGTAGCAATTATATATTCAATTACAGCAGCTATATGTACATGGATTACTGTCTGGGGTGTTAAAGAGATAAACACAGATAGAAAGCCAGAAAAACAAGGCTTTAAACAATTAAAAGAATTATTTAAAACAAACAAACCTTTAAGAATATTACTTGTATCAATGTTAATGTTAGAAGTAACATATGCATTAAGAAATGGTTTCTCAATTTATTATATAAAATATAATTTTAATGCAGAAGTATATATTCCAATAGTAACTGGTATAAGTATGGTTTCAGGAATGGCAGGCGGATTATGTACTCCTTTTATAACTCAAAAGTTAGGAAAAAGAGCTACAGCTTTATTTGGAATTGGAATTAATGCTTTAGGATTTATGTCAATATTTGCATTATCATATTCAAGCTTACCAACATTATTAGTTATAAATACAATAATGGGATTAGCTGAAGGAGCTGCTAATATTTCATTGGCTTCTATGGTAGCAGATTGTGTTGAATATGGTGAGTGGAAAACAGGAAAAAGATCAGAAGGAATGATTTTCTCTTCAAATATATTTAAAACTAAGCTTGCTAGTGCAATTGGAGGAGCATTATGTGGTTATGTATTAGCTTTTGTAGGGTATAAAGCTAATGTAGCTCAAACTGTAGAAACTTTAAAAGGGATACACTTAATGTATTCAATTGTTCCAGGTATAATAGCAATATTAAGTATAATTTCTTTAAGAAGATATAACTTAAATGAAGAAGAATATGAGGCAATATTAGAAGACTTAAAGAATGGAGAAACATTAGCAAATAAATAAATTTTTAAGGAGCTAGAGACTGTAGGTAATTATGTGTAATTAATTTTCTTAGTTGATAAATATTACTGGAAATTATGATTTCCAGTAATGTTTTTTATTATCTAGAAATACTAATAATATATTTTTCTATTCTTTGTATACTTACGTACTTGCCTATTAAAGCCTTCTAATGCATTAGTTGTATAAATTATTATTTCCTAGCATTCTATTTTGCCATTCGGTAGCGGTAGCTATTAATTTATTTGTTATTTTAGAAACCATTGATGGTGATTCTGAATGACCATAATCTATCAATTGTAATATCTTATCAGATGTTTCAGAGTAGACTTCATTAAAAGTAGTTTCTTTATTATTAACTTTTTTAAAACAATCAGTACTAACTAAAGTTCCAGCTATATTGTTCCAAGCAGGAAGGGAAGTCCAAGAATCTTTTAATGTGAAATAAAAAGGTATTATTCCGTTATCATTATTTCATTCCTTTCAAAACTATTTTAGATATAAAATTATTTAATTTACACCGTTTACATTTACTTATATAGTAAACTTTTTTGGCAATATCTTATATAGTTTTATATAATGAAAATATGTTTAAATGTTAGAAGTAGGTATTTTATTTAATTTCATTAAGTAAGAATTTTTCAGTTGTTTCTTTTTTCTTTAATCTATATTCTTTAGGGCTTACACCTTTTATTTTTTTAAATGCTTTTGAAAATGCAAGTGGATCAGAATAACCACAAGAGTAAGCAATATTTGTAATAGGTAAATCTGTATCATATAGAAGTGTTGCAGCTTTAGTTATTCTAAATTCCATTAAAAATTTTTGTGGAGACATATTTAAATTATTTTGAAATACAGTAGAAAGATAGCTCCTATTTAAACAAACATAATTAGCTATATCAGAAACTTTTATTGGATTATGATAATTATTTTGAATAAATTCAATTGCCTTATTTATATAATTATTATTTATATCATTCTTATGAATAGGATCAGATTTATTTTGTTTAGCAAGTTCTGAAAAGAACATATAAAGTAAGCCTTCAATTTTAAGAGAATCACTGCTAGAAGAGGTGTTATGTTTTAACATTTCAAGAATATATTCTTTTAATAAATCTCCATCATTATATTTAAATATTAAAGTATCATTATTTAATCCTGCAGCCTTTAAATATGTCTCCACTTTTTCACCATCTATACCGATCCAAAGATAAGTCCAAGGATTTTCTTCGTCTGCTTGGTAAAATGTCACAACATTTGGGCAAATTAAGAAACCTTCATTTTTATTAACTTCATATTTCTCATTATTTACATAATAGTACCCTTTACCATCAAGAACATAATGTAGTAAATAATTAGGTCTTATAGCAGGTCCAAAGGAATATAGTGGAGCACATTGTTCCATACCACAATAACATAAATATAAATCAATAAAATCTTTATTTGTATTTTCTAAAAAATATATATCTGACATAAATCCTCCATTTTGAATATTTATTTTAGCAATATATAACATTATTATACTATAAATCAAAATATTGCAAAATAAAAAATGAATTTCTATTTTTTATGAAAAAAAGACATAAAGTGAGTAGGTGAATTATTTGTATAGGTTATGTACTTTTTTATTATGAAAATATTGACAATAACTATATGTAAATGTGCATAATAGAGTATAGTAACTTTATACGTTGCTACAAAGATAAAGGTAGCAAATTTACTTTCAGCAATATTTATACTTATTATTTTAGGAGTGTAGGAATTTTGTAAATAAATATAGTCGTACAATAAAGAGAGGGGAATGAATTTTGGCTACAATAGTTGATGTTGCAAAACTAGCAGGAGTTACACCAACAACTGTATCAAGGGTTATTAATAATAGAGGATATATTAGTGAAAAAACAAAAAGTAAAGTTCATGAAGCTATGGATCAGTTAAGTTATCAGCCTAATGAAATAGCGCGTTCATTAACAAAGCAGAGAAGTAATACAATTGGAGTGATAGTACCACATATATCTCATCCTTATTTTTCTAAGTTAATAAGCAATTTAGAAAATGAAGCAGCGAAAAAAGATTATAAAATAATACTATGTAATAGCAAGGACACTGCTACAAAAGAGAAAAAATATTTAGACATGTGTAAAAGTAATAGAGTAGATGGAATAATTTTATGTAGTGGCAATGTTGAATATAATATGATTAACACAGGAAATATCCCAATTGTATTATTAGAAAAGAATTTTGAAAAAGGAAAACTAGGAATACAATGTGATAATTATCAAGGGGGATGCCTTGCAACAGAGCATTTAATAAAATGTGGATGTAAAAGAATAGTACATTTTAGTGGTGTAATTGATGAAGAAATGCCTGCTGATAATAGAGAAAAGGCATTTATAGATATATGTAATAAAAATAATGTTGAATATTTTATTAAAAAGTTTGATATAAATGCCTATAATGAAATGAATTATTATGAGTATATAAAAAATACACTTAGTGAAATAGATGGAGTTGATGGAATATTTGCTAGCAGTGATTTAATAGCAGCACAAGTTATTCAGGTTTGTTATGAATTAAATATTAAAATTCCAAAGGATATTAAATTAGTTGGTTTTGATGATGTTGAAATATCACAATTAACAACACCAACAATAACTACTATACAGCAGCCAATTAAAGAAATGGCAAAGTTAGCTATTCATTTAATTGATGCTAAATATACTAACACAGAAATTTTAGAACAAACTATATTACCAGTGGATTTAGTAGTTAGAAGAAGTACAAGTGTAGAGTAGATAAGAGTAATAAATAGTAAGTAGCTATTGCATTATTGCAATAGCCACTTGTTTAGAATGTAAAAGTTATATATGGTAAACTGATGTTATACCATCATCATTTATATATTTAATAGTTGACTTGCTAGTAGTTAAATCAACATTTAAAGTACAATACTTATCATCCTTTTTCCAAGTTAAAATCATTTCATTATCATTTGAAGGTTCAATATGGAAAGTGCCATCAAAAGCAGGATAATCATTTCTAAAGTCAATAAGCTTAAGTAATCTTTGAACAACATCTTGATTATATGCTTTATCAATTTCTTCTAAAGTGAAGTTGTGTCTATTAATTTCACGTCCTTCTCCAGTACGTTTTACATTTTCAACATCATTTTCACCAGCTAATAACCCAACATAATATACTTGTGGAATACCTGGAGCAAAGAATTGAATTGCTCTAGCAGTTAAGTAAGCATCATCATTGCATCCTAAAACAGAGTAGTAAGAACATCTTATTTGATGAACGTCAAATCCATCTGGGCTCTTATGAGCATCAGAGTGAACTAAGCTTAAGTTTGCACCATGATTTAAGCAATGATCAACAATTTTCCTAGCATCCTTCGTTGATACTAAATCATCTAAGTCAGGTTTTACAGGAATTCCATCATGACAATCTAACATTGTAAATTGATTATGAGGTCTTACTTTTAAGTATTCTATAATTTGAGAGCTAGATTTATTAACTAAAGTGCTAAGAATCATATATGGAAGTATAAAGTCATAAATATAGTTACCATACTTAGCTAATTTAAATTGAGTTGTGTAATGAGCATGTACCTCTGGAAGTAAATCAATATCAAGAGATTTAGCTAAATCACATATCCAATCTAAGAATTCATATATTTCAGGTTCAACAAAGAAACAGCTAGTACCAAGTTTCTTTGTTACATATCCTATAGCATCAAGTCTTACAATTTTAACATTGTTTTTATGGAAGTTTTCGAAGAATTCCTTTAATAACTGTCTAACCGCATCAGAGTTAATATCAAGGTCTATCTGTTCAGAAGGTGTTTCTTTACCAAAGGTAGTCCAAACAGAAACGTCTTCACCATTTATGTTAAATGTTGAATATGGAACTTGTCTACGTAAGAACATTTTGTCTATATCTGCTTGAAGTGGTTTTCCATCATTCCATAGTTTATCTAATGTAATAAATAAATCAGCGTATTTTGATTCTTTCCCATGCTTTAAGAAGTCTTGGAAGAATACTGAGTTTTTAGAAATATGGTTAACCATTAAGTCAAGAAGCACATCATGTTTTTCACCTATTTTACGAATATCATCCCATGTACCAAATTGAGGTTCTATTTCTAAATAAGTAAGAGGTGCAAAACCTCTATCCCCTGATGAAGGGAATGGAGGAAGTATGTGAATACCACCTTTAAATTTATTTGGAAAATATTTTGTAAGTACATTATCTAATGTTTTTAAATCTCCACCAAGAGAATCAGCATAAGTTATAAGTTGAACTTTATTTTTAACCGTCATTTTAATATCTCCTCTTAATTAACTATATATTATAAAGTGTTTTTAATTCCTCTATAGAAGGCAATTCTGCAATAGCACCTACATTTTTTAGCTTGAAAGCACTTGTTGCAAAACCAATATTTAAAGCTTCTTTTAAAGGGTAATTACTAGTTAGTGCTGTATAGAATCCACCCCAGAAAGCATCTCCAGCCCCAGTTGTATCTACAACTTCAGTAGCTAAAGTTTTAAATTTAATAGTTTCAGTGCCATTAGAAACTATTGCACCATCTTTCCCTAAAGTCATTATTACAAGTTTTGCACCACATTGAATGAACTTGTCCACATGATTTTCAGGAGTATCTGGGCCAAAAATTCTTTCTGCATCAACTTCTGAAGGTTTTATTATATCTAACTTTCCAATAAGATTTTTTATATATTCTATTCCATCATGTCCTTCTTCCCAAATCATTTCATGATAATTTGGATCAAAACCTATAAGAACATTATTTTTTCTAGCTTCTTCAATAACTTTTTCAATAACTTTTCTTGATTTCTTTTGAGAAATAGGCCAGCATGAAAAATGAACTATTTTACTATTTTTTAATATTGAACCTATATCTTCATTGTATTCTAAATTATAATCTGCACTACGATAGAAAATAGGTAGTGGAGTTTCCTTACTTTTAGTTACAAGTACCATACTTGTAGAATTATTGACTTTATTAATAAATTCAGTATTAATATTATTTTTCTTTAAATTATTAATTAAGAATTCACCTAATCTATCATTTCCAACAGAAGCTGAAATAATAGGATTACCACCAAGTCTTTTTATATTCATAGTAATATTTGCAGGTGAACCACCAAAATATCTTGAGTATTTATTGCAACTATTGTCGGCATCATAATCATCAGAAATCATGTCAACTAATAATTCTCCAATTGCAAATACGTCAAATCTCTTATTATCAAATTTTACAACATTGTTAAAGTTAAACATTGCTAACCCTCCCTTAAATTGGAATTATATAACTAAAGTATAAGTGAAAAAAAGATATATGTCAAGCGATTGACATATATCTTTTTGCATATTTGAATTATTATAGATTTCACTGATGGTTATGAAAACTTAGTAAATGATAAATGAGTAGCATTTTATATATAAAGATGAAGAGTTCTTACCTATAGCTGAAAAAAATGCTAGTAAAATGGTAGAGGAATTTATAAAACTTTATTAAGAGGTTAAATAAGTAAAGATGGTATCTTAAAATTGATTTTAAGATACCATCTTTAATATTAAATATTATTAACAGTTTCTCCTAAAACCTTCCCAATAGCCTCATGAATAACTAAATCAGCTTTATTATCAGCGGAAGTTGAACTCTTATTAATTAGAACAAGATTTTTACCTCTAAAGTAATTAATAAGCCCAGCTGCTGGATAAACAACCAGTGAAGTTCCACCTATAATTAAGGTATCTGCTTTAGAAATGGCAGCAATAGCACCTCTAATTACATTATCATCTAAGCCTTCTTCATAAAGAACAACATCAGGCTTTACATTTCCTCCACATTTAGTACAAGTAGGCACTCCTTTAGATTCTAAAATAAATTTTTCATCATAAAAGGCATGACATTTAACACAATAATTTCTTAAAACAGAACCATGAAGTTCATAGACGTGCTTAGAACTAGCAGCTTGATGTAAGCCATCTATATTTTGAGTTATGACAGCTTTAAGTTTACCGATTTCTTCAAGTTTAGCTAAGGCTCTATGAGCATCATTTGGTTTTGCTTCAGGATAAATAAGTTTAGCCTTATAAAAGTTAAAGAATTCTTCAGGATATCTTATATAAAAACTATGAGATACTAACTGTTCAGGAGTAAAGTTTACATGTAACTTTTCACTATATAATCCATTTGAACTTCTAAAATCAGGTATTCCACTTTCGGTACTTACCCCTGCACCTCCAAAAAATGCAATATTATTACTATCTCTAAGTATTTGAGTTAATTTTTCTATTTCAGTACTCACAAAATCATCTCCGAATTATATATTTATAGTTATATTATGGCATACATGTTTGAAAAATAGAATGAATTAATCTCTATTTTAATTTTATTTATATATTATACATAACCATAATAAAAGTATTATTAGTAATTAATAGCTTTGAAAAGTATCTATAAGAAAGTTATTATATTTATCTTATTGTTGCTGATTTTAATATATGTTACAATGTAGTTGTATAACGAAAATTATTTAAAGATGAAAGGGTAAAGTAATTTTACTATGTATTTATAAGACAGAAATTATGGAGGGACAAGAGATGAAAAGTGTATACGATTTAGTAGTAGAAATGGAAGAAATAGAAGAAGAAAGAAGCAGAATAATGAAGTTTCTTGAAAAGAATAAAGCTACAGTAGAAAATTTAACAAAATTAGAAGATTTAGAAATCAGATACCATGGAATAGATAAGATAATATTGGAAAAAGGTATTAAATTTAATGTATATAAATATAAAGAAGCAAAAGAAGATTTAAAAAGGTGGGAAACTATGAGTGGTTTATCAGCACTTTTATCAACACCAAGAGATTATAGCACTTTAAGAAATGAAAAGAAAACTAGACTAATGGTAATAACTAATGATTTAAAATCAATTTTAATAAAAGAATAAAAGGTTACTTAATGAAGATAGCTCATATCAATTTTGATATAGGCTATTTTTTTATCATTATCTATTATTAAAAAAATATAAAAAAATAGTTGACATGTTTTAATAAAAGGTATATCATAATAAGTGAAGATGATAATTATTATCAGTTGAATAAGTTATATATATTATGATTATGTGCTAACAACATTATTCTGTATTGATATCACACATTTAATACAGAAATCTTGAATACATTAAATCCTAAAATCTTTTTATATTATTTATTAGCTCTACAAACATAGTCATAATTTAAATATATAAGCCAAAAGGCATCTATTGTACCACAGCAATAGATGCTTTTTTGGTATATTGACAATTGCTTTAAAAAGAGGATAAATAAAAAATGTAGCAAGTTATATGACTTACTACATTTTTTAAATATATTATATATATTAAATTAGGTGTGTAATTTGGCAAAAGAACTAGCTTGCACGTTTATGAGCAGCTCTAGCCTTTTCTTCAGCTATTTTTCTAGTGTACCAATCTTCACAAATCTTATTAAATGTTTCTTCACTCATATTTCTTTCGCTAAGCATAGAAGTATAAGGAGCATATTTCTTAGTTTGAGTATAATACTTCAAAACTAGTATATGATCATTCTTATATTCAAATCTGTAATCGTCATGATTATTATTTTTATATTTCATAAAATTCACTCTTCTTTCAAATAATTAGATAAATTTAATATATTGATAAAAATACTATCCATGACCTGCATTAAATACAAATCTCATATAATCATCTTCTTTCTTTCTTTCTTCTAGTATTATTATAACTCTATTTGAAATTAAATTCCATATAATGTAATAAAAATATTGATTTTTTTTAAATATTATTATGTAATGCATTTAAGCAATATGATATTATAGAATATATAGTTAGGAGAATATTATAGAGGAGACCGATAATGAGAAAAATAAAGATGGATAATATAATGAAAGAAAAAGATTATGTGCAGGAGAAAAAGCATCTGCTAAAGGATTATGTATAGCAGCAGTGGAATACTAGAAAAAATATTGAGGTGGGGAAATGGATAAGCTAAGTCATGGATGTACATTAGATTGCTTTGACTGTTGTAAGTTTAATGTATATGTTGAAGAAGGAAAAATCATTAAAATTGAAGGTGATAAGGAACATCCCTACACTAATGGATTTATCTGTAAAAAAGGCCTAGCTCATTTAGAGAGGCTAAATCACCACAAGAGGATTTATAAGCCTTTATTAAAAGTTAATGATAAGTGGAAGGAAATTACATTTGATGAAGCCATAGAAATAATGGTTGATAAGTTAAGGTTTTATAAAGATAAATATTCTCCCAAGTCAGTATTATATTATGAACAGTATGGTAATGGCTCCATATTAAAGAGTATAGGAGAAATATTTTTTAATTTTTATGGTGGTGCATCTAAGGCAAAAGGTGGACCTTGTTGGAGTGCAGGTATACATGCACAAAAACAGGTTTTTGGGGATGTTGTAAGCCATTCGTTGGATGATCTTATACATAGCAAAAATATATTTGTTTGGGGTAAGAATCCAGCTAATACTACTATACATACTATGCAAAGTATAAAGAAAGCTAAGGTTAATGGTAGTAGAATCATTGTTATAGATCCTATCTTTACTCAAACAGCAAAAATAGCACATAAATATGTAAGAGTAAAGCCTGGTGGAGATGAAGCTTTAGCACTAGCTATGGGAAAGATTATTATTGAAAGAAATTATTTAGATAAAGATTATATTGAGCAATATGTAAATGGTTTTGAAGAATATAGAGATTACTTGCTATCATTAGATATGAATAATTTATCTTTTATATGTGGTGTAGAAATAAATGAAATTGAAGAATTAGCAAAGCTTTATAGTGAAAAGCATTCTAGTATTTTATTGGGATATGGTATGCAAAAGTATTATAATGGTGGTAATACCATTAAGTTAATAAGCTTTTTAGGTGCTATAACAGGGCAAATTGGTATAAGCGGAGGCGGTGTTAATTATGCTAACAGAGTTTATCCAGATATTTTAAATACTGACCCTTATAATAGTGCTGTTTATGGAGAAGGTAGAGAGTTTTATGTTAGTCATATTAGTGAGTTTATAAATGATGCTGTAAAGGGAAAAGCACATGCTAAAAACAATATATATTGCTTAGAGCAGGAAGGGGTAAAGGAAGATAATGTTCCTTTAAAGATGTCTGTAATAACTAAAAGTAATTTATTAAATCAGCTACCCAATTTAAACAAGCTAAAGAATGCTTTTAGAAAAATTGAATTTAAGGTATGCATTGATATGTTTATGACTGATACAGCAGAAGAATGTGATTTATTTATTCCTGCCAGTAGCACATTGGAAAGTGAAGATTTACTTTTTAGCTCTATGACTAATCCATATTTAATTTTTAATGAAAAACTCATAGAACCAGCAGAAGAGCTAATGGATGAATATTACTTTTTTAGAGAGATAGCTAGAAGGCTTGAACTTAAAGGATATCCAATGGTAGAAAAAAAGGAATATCTTAATAAAGTTATCAAGCCATTAAAAAGAATCCATAAGGAAATTGATTTACAATATATAAAGAATAATTATTTTACTCCTCACAAGAATGTAGCTTGGGAAGATAAAAAGTTTTTAACTAAAAGTGGAAAAATAGAATTTAGTTTTAATAAAATGAGCCATAATAAAGAAGAGTCTAAGTTTAGATTACTAACTACCCATAGTAAGGATACATTATTTAGTCAACATTTTATGGATGAAGAAGATATTGCTATGGCGTATATAAATAGTAATGAAGCAAGAAAATTAAATATTAATGATAAAGAAAATGTTAGCTTAATATCTGATAATGGAAAAATTACTGTAAAAATTGTAGTAGATGATTGCATTAGTGATAATATAGTTATGATGTATGCTGGATGGTGGAAGAGGCATGGCAATCCTAATTATTTAACTATATCAGGTATATCAGATATAGGGGGACAAGTAACTTATCATGAAACATTAGTAGAGATAGTTAAGGAAAAAGGAGAATAGAAAGATGGAAAAAGAATTAACATTATATCAATTAGGTAATTTATTAAAGATTATAACAGAAAATTATGAGGTAAACTTAATGTCAAAAATAAAATTAAGTGGAGGATGGATGACCATAACTGGTAATATAGATGTTGATTATATACCAGCTAATGAAGTATTAGGAAAAGGAAGTAATATAATAGGATTAAAGATTAATAATGGCGGAAGCTGTTCTAATGATATAAAAATAACTGGTATGAAGGATTTAAACTTCAAGGTAAATTTAGCTGCTACTAAATTTAAAGAAATACATAAGGGTGGATTAAATCTAGATAAGATAAAAGAAAAAGAAGATAAATGTACATTAAAAATAGATGAGAATATGATATTTACCATTAATGCTTCTTTTGAAGACGTTAAAAAATTATTATAAAGTTTAAGGCTGATCAATGACATCAGCCTTAATTTTTTAGAAAGAATTTATAAACATTACATCTATTAAACAAATTATTTCTATTATATAGATATGTTTTTATAATTCAATAGTCATTCCATCATAAGCAAATTTAATGGCTATACATTCTTTTTCATAATTAAGATAATCATCATATGACTTACCCCAATCTTCTTCTAAATGAGTTATTATGACATTTTGAATATTATATTTTACTTTTAGTTCTAAGACCTCTTCAAATGAAAATAACTCTAAATTAAGTGGATTATTTTTAGTCAAATAGAAATTATTTTTAAGTATGTTTCCAATTATAGTATTACCTATGATAAGATAATCAGCATCATAGAATAGTCTTGAATTAGGAAATGGCTTCACATCACATGGTGCATAGATTAATTTTTTACCATTTTGTTCAAAAATGAATATTGTTACTGTAGCTTCTTCATTAGCAGGAACAAATGTTATCTTGATGTCATTAATTACTATTCTTTTGTTGACTGATTTTCTTTTTATTAAATTTAAGGATTCATAATAGTCAAAAATAGAACCATATTTTGTACTTAAGGCATTAACATCATTTAATACATTAGGTAGAGCTAATACTTTTATTGGATTATCACATTTTTTATTGATAGATAAGTCAAGCCAGTTAAGTCTTAATTGTTCGATAACTCGCATTCCAAAAGTATGATCTGGATCAAGATGGCTATAAGATAAATAATTTATTTCTTTTATATTACAGTGATTTAATGCATGTCCAATATCTTCTGGTGTATCTATCAATAATTTTATATCATCTAAAAATAAACTGCATCCGCATCTAGCATATGGATAACTTTTTTCTCTAGCTTCATTACAAATATTGCAAGTACATAAAGGCCTTGGAATGCTTACACATCCTCCTGAACCTGTAATAATAAATTTCATAAAATACCTCCATATAAATTTTTACCTTAATATATGTATAAAATACTTAAGATTTGCAAAGTAAATTATAATATAACACTTACCTTATTATACCATATATAACATAATATTTAAAAATATTATGTTATATATTTATAGATCAAATTAGTTAATTTGATGAAAAAATAGACTTAATAGGGATTTTTTATTGGTATAATACAGCTTTAAAAATAGTTATGAAGTTTATAATAAATATAATTAAATTGAAAAAGAAGTTAAAGAGAAGTAATATAAGATAAGTAGTATAAAGTGTAAAGGGGTTTTAATTATTACACTTTATTTTTAATCTTTAAGAAAGTGATGGGATGTGATTTTTAAATGAAAATAGTCCATACAGGTGATTGGCATATTGGAAAAATTGTCAATGAGTATTCGATGATAGAGGAGCAAAAATATTATTTAGATAAATTAGTGGAATTATTGAGAGAAAAGGAAGCAGAGGCACTTATTATTTCTGGCGATATATATGATAGATCAGTTCCACCAGCTGAGGCGGTAGAACTTTTAGATACTATACTTAGCAAAATAATTTTAGAACTTAAGATTCCTGTTTTAGCTATTGGGGGAAATCATGATAGTGCTGAAAGGTTATCATTTGGAAATAAGCTCCTTAGAGATAAAGGGTTATATATAGAAGGAAATTTTAATGGAGAAGTTAAGAAAGTAACACTAAAAGATAATTATGGAAGTGTGAATTTTTATTTACTACCATACATTGATCCGGCTCAAGCTAGGATTTTGTATGAGAATCCAGAAATTAAAACTCATGATGATATGATGAGAGAAATAGTATCAAGGATATATGAAAATTTAGATATTGATGAAAGAAATATCTTGATAGCTCATGGGTATGTTAGTTATTCATATGAAGATAAGGAACATAGAGGTGGATTAGAAGTTTGTGATTCTGAAAGACCTTTATCCATAGGGGGAACGGATATAGTGGATGGCAGTATATTTGAAAAGTTTGATTATGTGGCATTAGGGCATATTCATGGACCACAAAAGGTAGGTAGTAATAAAATTAGATACTCAGGTTCTCTTTTAAAATATTCCATATCGGAATGGAAGCAGAAAAAGTCCATACCAGTAATAGATATTAATAAAGACAAAAATCTAAAGGTAGAATTAATAGAGATAAAGCCATTAAGGGATTTAAGAGTAATAAGAGGACCTATTGATGAGCTATTAAATAGAGAAAATCATCAGGGCACTAATTTAAATGATTATGTATTTGCTGAAATAACAGATGAAGGAGAAATATTAGATGCCATATCTAAACTAAGAGCTGTATTTCCTAATATTATGGGACTTAGAATGGTTAACACTTCTTTAGGAATTGAAAATAGCAAGACAGCAGCAGGAGATAACTTTAGAGAAAAGTCATTGGATGAATTATTTGGAGAGTTTTATATTGATTTAAAGGGCAAGGAAATGGATGAAGCAAGAAATAGTGAGGTTATTAAAATATTAGAGGAATTGGAAAGGGGAAAATAAAGTGAAACCGCTTAAGTTAACAATAAATGCTTTTGGACCTTATGCAGGAAAAGAGGAAATTGATTTTAGCCTTTTAAAAAATAATAATTTATTTTTGATATGTGGGCCAACAGGAGCAGGGAAAACTACAATATTTGATGCCATATCTTTTGCTTTATTTGGTGAAGCAAGTGGAGGAAGTAGGACTATTGATTCTTTAAAAAGCGATCATGCTGATAAAAGTGAAACTTCTTATGTTACCTTAGAATTTATGGTAAAGGGCAAAATGTATTCAATTACCAGATATCCTACACAGAAAATTGAAAAGACAAAGAAAAATGGTAATATCCAAGTGGTAGAAAAGAAACATAGTGTGGAATTTTTACTGCCTGATGATAGAGTTATCAGCAAGACTACAGAAGCTACTAAGGAAGTTGAAAAGATATTAGGATTAAACTCAAATCAATTTAAACAAATAGTAATGTTACCGCAAGGAGAGTTTAAAAAATTACTAGAAGCTGAAAGTAAGGATAAAGAAATCATCTTTAGAAATATTTTTGGTACTGAGAAGTTTTTGAAATTCCAAGATAAATTAAAGGAAAAGCAGCTTATATTAAAAAGAAAAATTGAAGGAGATAAGCAAAAGAGAGAAGCTTATATAACTAAAATTGATGGAAATGATAATGAAGAATTAAATTTATTAATTAAAGAAGATAATAAGGATATTTGGGAGCTTATAAGGTTAGTTAAGGAACTAATTGGTGCAGACAATGAAAAGGAATATCTTATTAAAAAGGATATTGAAAAAGTAAATGAAGAAATATTCAAAATTAAAGAGCATGAAATTAAAGCCAAAGAAATAAATAATAAGCTTCAATTAAAGGAAAAAGTCCAAGAGGAATTAAATTATTTAGAAGAAAAGAAGGAAGCCATGAATGAGCGTCAGGAAGTTTTAGAAAAAGGAAGAGTGGCATTATCTTTAATTCATTTGGAAAGAAGCATTAATGAGGCAAAAAAAGAAATAGAAGCAAATAAATTGGAAATTGTTAATAAAGAAAAAGAGTTGCAGAGTAATACTAAAGATTTAAAAGAGAGTAAAGAACATTATGAAGAGTGTAAGGAACTTGAAAAGGGGAAAGACAGGCTTATAGAAGAAAAAAGTAAACTAAATGCAATTATTAGTAGATTTAAGGATTATAAACAAAAAGAAATTTTGATAAATAGCCTTAAGCAGCAGTTAACATCTCAAGAAAAAGTAAAAGATTCAATTAAGTTAAAGCTAGAAAATGTAGTAAATAATATTGAATTTTTAAGAAATAGGATTACGGAAAACGCCAAGAAGGAACTAGAAAGAGTTCAATATGGTAATCTTTTAAGTGAAAAACAACGTCAAAAAGCAGAATTAATGGAAGTATATAGGTCTATAAAAAAATATATAGACTTAAGAGATGAATATAATTTGCTATTGGAAAAGTTTAATATTCAGGAAAATATATACAATCAAGCTAAGAAAAACTATGATGATGGTGATATTTTATTTAGAAAAGGTATGGCAGGTATACTTGCCATGAACCTTGAGAGTGGAGTGAAATGTCCAGTATGTGGTTCAGAGAATCATCCAGAGAAAGCCTTAGTTCCAGAAAATGTACCTACAGAAGAGCAATTAGAAAAGTTTAAAGAAGATTATGAAGCACAAAAGGTCTTATATGATAAGTTTATGCAAGCATTAACTATTAAGAATAGTGAAATAGAAAATCAGTTGAATGATACTATTACTGAAAAAGTAGAGAGAGTGAAAGAAATAATTACTATAAAGATAGAAGTAAATGAGCTGAAAAATTTTGAAGCTATTAATAGTAATGTAGTTGAAAGAGGTAAAGCAATTGCTAAAGAAATTGAGGAATTAGTAGAAAAAATAAAAAACATAGATGTAGCTATTGCTAGTAAAAAAGAAGATGAAGATAGTCTAGTGATGTTTCTTAAGAATCAAGAAAGTTTACAAAATATTTCAGAAGAAGAAAATAATAAATATCAAAATTTATTAACAGAGTCTGCAAAGGAAATGGCTTTATTACAGGAGATAAAAGAAAATCTACCTAAAGATATGGAAAGTGAAGATGAAATATTAATAAAGATTAAGGAATCTGAAAATAAAATTACTATGCTTGAAGTAAATTCAAAAAAGGCTCTTGATGTATATACAAGAATGCAAAATATAGTGGCGGAAAATAAGGAAGCTTTACTACAAAAAAATAACTTATTAGTCAAGTGGAACAGCATATTAAGTGAAAAAGATTTTGAATTTAAATTAGCTATTGAAAAAAGCTGTTTTATAGATAGTAATGATTATAATAAAAGCAAAATTAGTGAAGAAGAATTAAAAATCATAGAGAAGGAAATACAAGAGTTTTATCAAAGATTAAAATCTAAAAAAGATCAATATCTAATGCTACAAGAAGAGTTGAAGGATAAGGAACATATTGATATAGATTTAATTATTAAGAGCTTAAATGAAAAAGAAAATGAATTAAGAGAGTTAAATTCTAAGGAAAAGAAAATATTCTCTAGGTTAACTAGCAATAAGGATACATTGAAGTTGATTATAAAGATTAGTGATAAGATAAAAGAAGATGAAAGCGAGTACAATGTAATAGGTGAGCTTTCAGAACTAGCTAATGGAAATAATTTAGAGAGAATAACCTTTGAACGATACGTATTAGCAGCATATTTTGATGATATTATTAAGGCAGCAAACAGAAGGTTAAGTAAGATGACTAATGAGAGATATGCTTTAAAAAGAAAGGCTGAAAAGGGTAAAGGTACTAAACAGTCAGGATTAGAACTAGAAATTATTGATGCATATACTGGAAAGGAAAGGCATGTAAATACTTTATCAGGTGGAGAAGGTTTTAAAGCTTCTCTAGCACTGGCATTAGGGTTAGCAGATGTAATTCAAAGTTATGCAGGGGGAGTGCATATTGAAACAATGTTTGTGGATGAAGGTTTTGGTAGTTTAGATCCAGAATCTTTAGATGGAGCAATTAATGCCTTAATGGATTTAAAAAATTTAGGAAGACTTGTAGGAATAATATCACATGTTGATGAATTAAGGGAAAGAATTGAAGCAAGGCTTGAAGTATCATTAGGTAAAAGTGGAAGCCATGCCAAATTTATTATGAAATAGAGTTATTCATCCGAATTTAAATTCCTACTAAAAATGTTAAGATAAAAGATTTTATTATGGTAAATAATGAAGTTGATTCATGGATAAATAATATAAAAAATAATGACATTATGAATTTAATCTGTATATTGTATGAAGTTTGCTAGAGGAATTGTGAAAGACAATCAATTTATTCTTCAGATTCAGAAACTAAGGATCAAGAAATACAATTAATTGTCTATAAGATATCAGAAATTTTAAGAAAAATGATTATGGGATGAATAATAAACAATTATAAATAAAAATTGCTAAAAAGAAAATACAAAAAATACCTCTTACAATTGCAAGAGGTATTTTGGTGCCGCCAGTGGGAATCGAACCCACACGGTTGCCCGCATGATTTTGAGTCATGTGCGTCTGCCAGTTCCGCCATGGCGGCTTGTAAAAATATCACTTAATTATACTATCATGAAGTTTCTATAATGTCAACTAATTACATAGTAGAGAAAATAATTATATAATAATTTAAAGGGAACAGATGTCAAAATATTGCAATATAATGTAGAGAAAACTAATTTTAGGAGAATACTTAAAGAAGAATGGAATGGTTTATTAGTTTAAGTCCAGTGCTACAAGGGTTAACAGCAACTATATTTACTTGGTCTGTAACTGCCTTAGGAGCAGCACTTGTATTTTTCTTTAAAAATGTAGATAGAAAGATATTAAATTCAATGCTTGGCTTTGGGGCAGGTGTAATGACAGCAGCAAGTTTTTGGTCATTGCTAAATCCTGCAATTGAATTATGTGGTGAACTTGGATATAGCCAGTTTTTATTGCCTGCAATAGGGTTCTTTGCAGGTGGAGTATTTATTATTTTTGCAGATATGCTTATGGATAAATATTCATATGGTATTATACCAGTAAATAATAAGAGCCTAGAAAAAAATAAAAGTTATAAAAAAAGCATTTTACTTGTTTTAGCGGTAACATTGCATAATATACCGGAAGGATTAGCAGTAGGGGTAGCCTTTGGTGGAGTAGCAGTAGGAATACCTAGTGCATCCGTTGCAGCTGCTATGACCTTAGCCTTAGGTATTGGGCTTCAAAATTTTCCAGAAGGTGCTGCTGTATCTTTGCCATTAAGAAGAGAGGGATTATCAAGAGAAAAAAGCTTCTTTTATGGACAAGCTTCTGGTATTGTAGAACCTATTGCAGGTGTAGTAGGGGTAATTGCAGCTATAACTATTAGGAGTATGCTACCTTTCTTTTTAGCTTTTTCTGCAGGAGCAATGATTGCTGTGGTTGGAGCAGAGCTATTACCAGAAGCATCAATAGAAAATAAAAAACTTACTACTTTTGGATTGATTTTAGGATTTATTCTTATGATGGTTTTAGATGTGGCACTTGGATAATTGTTAATGGAAAATGGAAAGTTGGTAGGAAACTTCTGTAGGAATTTTGAAAATTGATAATTAAAAGATTGAGGATTATACTGAAATATTTTAAAAAAATAAAAAGTTTAAAAATTTTAGAAGTAAAAGAAAAAAGTGACTGTCGCACTAAAAATTTTATATACAATAATATTGTATTATTTATTCTTAATGCGACAGTTCCTTTTTTATATTAATTATTTTTTGATATTGAAGAAAGCTTTTGTTCCTCTAAATTCTGCTACAGAACCTAGTTCTTCTGATATTCTTATAAGTTGATTGTATTTAGCAACTCTTTCAGATCTAGCTGGAGCACCAGTTTTTATTTGACCGGCATTTACAGCAACAACTAAATCAGCGATAGTTGTATCTTCTGTTTCACCAGATCTATGAGAAATAACAGCAGTATATCCAGCTCTATTTGCCATTTCAATGGCATTTAAAGTTTCAGTTAAAGTTCCAATTTGATTTAACTTTATAAGGATAGAGTTAGCAACACCTTTATTAATTCCTTCTTCTAATCTCTTAGTGTTAGTAACAAATAAGTCATCACCAACTAATTGTACTTTTTTACCGATTCTTTCAGTAAGTAGTTTCCAACCTTCCCAGTCTTCTTCAGCCATACCATCTTCAATAGAGATAATTGGATATTTATTAACCCAGCTTTCTAAGAAATCAACCATTTCAGAAGCTGTTAAAGTCTTTCCTTCGTGTTCTAAAACATATTTTCCGTCTTTATAGTATTCTGATGAAGCAGCATCAATGGCAATAAACATATCTTTTCCAGGTTCATAACCTGCTTTTGTAATAGCTTCTAAGATTACTTCGATGGCTTCTTCGTTTGATTTTAAATTTGGAGCAAATCCACCTTCATCACCTACACCAGTTGAATATCCTTTTTCATTTAAAGTTTTCTTTAATGAATGATATACTTCAGCACAAGCTTGAATTGCTGCATCAAATGAATTAAAACCAGCAGGCATTACCATAAATTCTTGTAAATCAACTGAATTATCTGCATGAGAACCACCATTTATTATATTCATCATAGGTACAGGAAGAACCTTAGCATTCACTCCTCCAACATATTGATATAGAGGTAAGCCTAAGAAATTAGCAGCAGCATTGGCAACAGCTAAAGAAACACCTAAAATAGCATTTGCACCTAATTTACCTTTATTGTCAGTTCCATCAAGTTCTATAAGTTTTTTATCAATGGTTGTTTGGTCAAAGACATTATACCCAATTAATTCTTTAGCAATTATATCATTTACATTAGAAACAGCAGTTTTAACACCTTTACCCATAAAATATTCTTTATTACCGTCTCTTAATTCTACAGCTTCATAAATTCCAGTTGAAGCTCCTGATGGTACGGCAGCTCTTCCTATAGTACCATCTTCTAAGATAACTTCTACTTCTACTGTAGGGAAACATCTAGAATCAAGTATTTGTCTAGCAATGATATTAACTATTTCAACAATATTTTTCATAAAATCCTCCTAAAAACTAAAAAAATCTTAAATAAATGAAAAATCAAATCATATATTAATGAAAATCATTTTCAATTAGAATAATTATATAATACAAAATTGACGAAATCAATATTTTTTTTGAAAAAATTATAAAAAAGTCTTGTTGGTAACAAATTCATTTGTTATCATATTAAGAGTAGGATGAATTTAGCCCAAGTGGGCTTGAATTTGACCCGGTTAAGTACTTAGTCTACATATGTAAAAATGAGACAAGCTATAACTAGTATTAATTAGGGAGGAATCAATATATGATGTATTCAAGAGAAGTTGAAGAAATGTGCGTTGTAACTAAAGGCGCTAATCATGCATGTGCTCCAATTCCAGTTGAAGGAAAATGGGTACAAGCTACACAAATATCAGATATTTCAGGGTTAACTCATGGAATAGGTTGGTGTGCACCTCAACAAGGAGCTTGTAAATTAACTTTAAATGTTAAAGGTGGAGTAATAGAAGAAGCATTAGTTGAAACAGTTGGATGTTCAGGTATGACTCACTCAGCTGCTATGGCTTCAGAAATATTACCAGGAAGAACTATATTAGAAGCTTTAAACACAGACTTAGTTTGTGATGCTATAAATACAGCAATGAGAGAATTATTCTTACAAATCGTTTACGGAAGAACTCAAACTGCTTTCTCTGAAGGTGGATTACCAATAGGAGCTGGTTTAGAAGACTTAGGTAAGGGATTAAGATCTCAAGTTGGTACTATGTACGGAACAGTTGCTAAAGGACCAAGATATTTAGAAATGGCTGAAGGATACGTTACTAAAATCGCTTTAGATGAAGATAACGAAATAATCGGTTACAAATTCGTTCACCTTGGAAAGATGATGGAAATGATCGCTAAGGGAATGGATGCTAATGAAGCATTAGAAAAAGCTGCAGGACAATACGGAAGAGTTGCTGACGCTGTTAAATTAATCGATCCAAGACACGAATAATTGTAAGGAGGAATTTAATCATGGCATTATTTGAAAGTTATGAAAGAAGAATAGGACAAATCACTCCAGTATTAGAACAATACGGAATGAAAACAATAGAAGATGCTAAAGCTGTTTGCGATGAAAAGGGAATTAACGTTTATGATATCGTTAAATCAACTCAACCAATAGCATTCGAAAACGCTATGTGGGCTTACACTTTAGGTGCTGCTATAGCTATAAAGAAAGGTTGCACAAAGGCTGCTGATGCTGCTGCTGCAATCGGTGAAGGATTACAAGCGTTCTGTATTCCAGGTTCTGTTGCTGACGACAGAAAAGTTGGTTTAGGACACGGAAACTTAGGAGCTATGCTTTTAAGAGAAGAAACTAAATGTTTCGCATTCTTAGCAGGACACGAATCATTCGCTGCTGCTGAAGGTGCTATCAAAATAGCTGAAAAAGCTAATAAAGTTAGAAAAGAACCATTAAGAGTTATCTTAAACGGTCTTGGAAAAGATGCTGCAAAGATTATTTCAAGAATTAATGGATTCACTTATGTTCAAACTAATTTCGATTTCTTCACAGGTAAATTAGAAATCGTTAATGAAAAACCATACTCAAACGGACCAAGAGCTGCTGTTAAATGTTACGGAGCTAATGACGTTAGAGAAGGTGTTGCTATAATGCATCATGAAGGTGTTGATGTATCAATCACTGGTAACTCAACTAACCCAACAAGATTCCAACACCCAGTTGCTGGAACATACAAGAAAGAATGTATCGAAGAAGGTAAGAAGTACTTCTCAGTTGCATCAGGTGGTGGTACTGGTAGAACTCTTCACCCAGATAACATGGCTGCAGGTCCAGCTTCTTACGGTATGACTGATACTATGGGAAGAATGCACTCAGATGCTCAATTTGCTGGTTCTTCATCAGTTCCTGCTCACGTAGAAATGATGGGATTAATTGGTATGGGTAATAACCCAATGGTAGGAGCTACTGTTGCAGTTGCAGTTGCCATAGAAGAAGCTTCTAAATAAGATTATTTTTAATTGTTTACTTATAAAAAAGTTTCGAACTTTATAAAATAGTTCCGAAAAGAATTATAAAAAAGTTCAGAAAAATAGAGTGTCATACGAAATTGTAATGATTTTGTATGGGGCTCTTTTTGTGTTAGTGTAGGGAAAAAGGGAGATGAGGAGGCGTGAAGATAGTGGGGAAATTTTTCGAGACATTTTTATGATTGAGGAACCCTTTTCTCTGCAACCGAAGGTTGCCCCTGTGGATAACTCCTTAAAAATACAAAAATATTTTTTCGAGACTTTTTTATTACTGCTGATGAAAAAGTGGGAATAAAGCTTGATGAAATCTAGCCTAGAGTCAGGTCGAAGTTTTTTCGGGACTTTTTTTGAGTGAACATAGATAGCAAGTTTTTTTGTGAAAAAAACTGCTATAGAGAGAAGGAAAAAGAGATAATAACTTATAATATTTATTGATATTGAAATTTATATAAATATTAGGTTAATTATTATTTTTAAATAAGGCTCTGTTAGACTAAATTGTTGATATACAACATAAAAATAAGGTAGTATTACTACCTTATTTTTTTCTTTTCAAATCTATTCCCTGTATTTGCATATATTACTGCAAATATTACCGAACTAATTATTATAACGACACCAATATTAAGCAATATAGGCATCATCAATATATCACTTAAAATAAATAATGCTATAGAAAAAGCAACTACAAACATAATTTTCCCCGTAAATTTACATAAAGATATTACATCATACTTTTCTTTTTCTTCTTTACTCATTGTATTGAATCCTGCTATTAAAAACGACCATTTACCTAATGACAACATTATACCAATAAGTATAAACAAACAAACCATTAGTATTTCACCAACCATAAAATCACCTCACAATAAATTATATTTCAATATATAGTTTTATATAACTTATTATAAATTATTTTGTATCATATTTCAATTATTTTACAAAATATTATAAGTTTGGTTTTCTAATTTTATACCTCTCTATTTTAGTATCAACAAATGGAATTATGCTATGGATAAGCATATTCTTTGTCTTTATAACTTCTTTATCTGTGCTAAAACTTTGCAACCACTTATACCAACTCATATAATTAGATAGGAATTTAGTGGATACCCCTTTAAATCTATACATCCAAATTTTAAGGTTGCTATGCAATGAATTAACATGATTTATATGGTAGATATCATTTTTATAATGACCTCTTGATATTTTCTTATGGTCTAATTCAAGGTCTTTGGCAAATTGTATATACGATTTATGACTATCTGTGCAGATTATTGAATTAGGGTTTATCCGTCTTTCATAAAGCCTTTCAAGAGCATTATAAGTAACCCTTCCTTTACATAAGGGTTCTAATATTATATTTCCATTTCTATCAATTGCTGTTGTTATACAAACCTGCTCATTACTTATACCACGTTTCTTAATTTGTTTACCTCTTTTTCGAGCAGGTCTCGGCATTTTAAACCCACTCTTTTTATGATTCCCCTTGAAAGACTCAGCAACGAATGTTTCGTCCATTTCTACTATGCCATCTACAGCACCAACACCCATAAATGCTCTTATGCAATCAAGAACTTTATGTCTCATATAAAATGATGTTTTAACACCTACACCTACATTTTCAGCGTTCTTTCTTATAGAAAGTCCTATAACCATTCCTTTAACATACTCAATCCACGTTTGTAAAGGTAACTTAGTACAAGATAATGCAGATTTAGTTAAATCATTAAAGGATTTATTGCAAGAACGACACACATAACGTTGCTTACCCTTCAGTTTTCCATTCTTCACCACAGAAGTAGATTCACAATGAGGACAGCATTGACCCTTGCTAAATCTTGATTCTCTGAATTCTTCGTTAAGACTACCATTAGAAGAACCAAGAGTAAGTATTTCACCTATATAGTTAAATAATTCTCTTAGTTGATATTCATTTAATGAAGTTATATATGACTTTATATTTGAAATAGTTGCCACAAATCTTACCTCCCATAGTGTGATTATCTATATTATACCACTATTTAAAAATTATATGCACATATCAACATTATTGTCTAACACAGCCTTAAATAAAAATATATTATATCTATTTCTTATGGAATTATATTACAAATAGATATATAATAAAAATATAAGTTATTGCACACTTGTATTTTAATGTGAATTAATAATTTTTCTGATAATACATAGATAAATGGGGATTTGATGAAGTGATGGAGGAGTACATAAATGGTTTTATTAGTTGTTGATACACAAAAATTATTAGTAAATAGTAAATTATATAATTTTGAAAATTTTGTTACAAATATTAGGGAATTAATTAATACATCAAGAAAAAATAACATTGAAGTATTATATGTAATACATGATGATGGATTAGAAAGTGATTTAACAAAAGGAAAAGATGGATTTGAAGTTTATGAAGAATTTAAGCCTATGGAACAAGAAAAAGTGTTTGTAAAAAATGTAAATAGTTCATTTAGAGGAACTGGTTTGTTAGAATATTTAAGAGAAAAAGGTGAAAAGGATATAATTGTTGTTGGACTTCAAACTGATAAATGTATAGATGCTACCATAAAGTGTGGTTTTGAACATGGACTTAATATGATTGTACCAAGCTATGCTAACTCAACTGTTGATAATGACTTTTTTAGTGGAGAGCAAAGTTATAAATATTATAATGAATTTATGTGGAATGATAGATATGCTAAATGTATTTCTATTAATAAGGTATTTAATATGTTGGAACGTTAAATACAGTATATTTAATGAATAATTTTAAAATATTTCGAATTAAAAGTAGATAAATAAATTTACCTACTTTTATGCTTTTTGTTATCAACATCAGTTTTAAACAGAAATTTAACTAAAAAATATTATTTTAAAATATTGACTATATAACGTATAAATCATTAATATAATTGGAAAACTAGAATATAGGTTAAATATGTATAAAAATATTCCTTTTACAAAAGCTATATTAAATAGTAAGTTAGTTTTAGAAAAGGAGTATATTATAATGAGTGTAGAAGAAATAAATAATATAGATGATAGAATAAGAAAATTAAGTAAAAGAATTGAAAATTTAGAAGATGAACTTTTTAATATAAGAAATATAAATATTCAATTTGCTATTTTACTTGGGCTAGAAAATGAAGAAATTGAAAATCTAATTAAAGTTAATAAAAATCAAATAGAATGTTTTAGATAAAAAAGAGCTAACATTAGCTCTTTTTTTATTAGAATTTATTATTTTTAGTATATAATTTAATTAGTATTAAACTATATTATTTAGAAGAAGGTAAAGATTGTATGAATGAATTTTTAAATGAAGAAATTAATTATTTAAGAATGAAATGTTCAGAAGTTTCGTATAGTCCTAACCGATTTAAATTATTTATCGGAGAGGATAGATATTTATTTGGTGTCATTTCTTCAAAAGATAAAAGTTCACCATTTAGTAAATTAATGAAATATAAAACAATATATGATACATTAATAGATTTAGATTGGAAAATTAAATTTTGTTTTGATAAAGCAATTGAGTATGCATATTCTGATACATTAAAAAAAAGTTTAGTATGATTATAACTGAGTGTGAAGAAGAAAGATTAGCATACTATTATATAGAAAATTCACTATTTAGAATATCAAGTTTATGGGATATTTTAGCACAATTATTTTGCTTATATTATAATATAAAAATACCAACGAATGATATTTATTACAATAAGTTGTTTAATCAAGAGAGGAAAGACTATTATAGAAAGTATTCAATTTATAAAATAAAGAATTTTGAAGAATTTAAAGAACAAGCACATAATATTAATAGTTATTTAAATCAAAAAGATAACACCCAATTAGAAGGAGAATGGAAAGGAAATCATAGATATATTAATAAATGGAGAAATAAAATGACTCATAGGAATTCACCCAATATTACTACTATGAGTGATTATGATTTAAATTTTAAATCTCATCCAACATATATGTTAAAACGAATTATAGAGGACTATTCTGTTGTTTCTAAATATATAGATAAAATTTTAAATACAATAGAAGCAGAATATATAAAAGACATTAAGTAAATATAATATATAATTATCAAGAATGAAGTGAGATATGTAAGAATAAATAAAAGTATATAAAATATTACATATAAATAGATAGAAAGCTTATAAAAAAATTATCATTATAAATATGTTTTTAAAAGTAGGAGCAGTTAGTTCCTACTTTTTTATGTACATAAAATTTATTAATTTAATTATTGGTAAAGATTGATTAAAATTCATTGACTATATAAAATATAAATAGGGGAGTTGAGTATAGCAATGAATTTTAACAAGAAAAAATTAAGCGAAGAAGATATAAAAATGAAATACATTACTGCTAGTAAACATCTGCCTTCAAATTTCATAGATTTGAAAAATAATTTACCTTCAAATTATGAAGTAAGTATAGGATGTATAGGAGACACTATTAGTGGTTCTTTCCAATGTTAGTTGAATCTCTTCAATACTTATATAATTATTAAGTTATTGAGGAGAGTTTTATCTTATTTTAAATTTTCTAAATTAATAACCTTATTACGTAAAGTTTCAAAATTACATCTACCATACATAATTCTCTTAATAACCTTAATTTTATTTACGCTTCCTTCAGCTAGTCCATTATTATAGTCTAAAGAAATGGCATTTTTCACAGCATCAATATCTTGTTTTAATCCATTAATGAAACTTTTAATTTCACTAATACCTAAATTTAAAGAATCTTCAATCCATAAATTTAATTTATTTACATCTTTATTTTTTAATATTTCTCTAAATCTATTAACTATCTCTAAAATTTTACTTACATATGTATATTGCTTACATAATAATTCAAATAAATTTTTATCTAAATCTTCAATTTTATATATAGGCTGATAAAGTAATTTAAGTATTAATTTTCTTTCAATAAAAATATAGTTTTTATTATCGATTTTAGATTTTTCATATTGTAACTTAATATCAGATTTAATATTAGATACATATCGTCTAAGTAGACTAGTAGAACCTGTATACCCCTGATTTCTTATCATAACTTCAATATCACTAAACTTGAATTTTAAAGATATACATTCATTAATTCTATCAGTATATTCAGCTAATAATCCTCCACTCTTTTTAGTACCATAAGAACTATCAATAGCTGTTGTATTAGGATCTAAATATTTGCTAATAGTTTTTCTTGCCATATTTAATTCTCTAGCAATTCCTCTCATGGAATACCCAGATTCATGCATTTCACGAACTAAGTTAATTCTTTTTTCCTTTTCAGCAACTTTTTCTTCATGAGCAATTTCTTTTTTACTCTTAAAGTACTTTAGTCTTTCTTCATTATCAAAGGGCAACAACCTATTAAATAATCTAATATCTATATTAGCTTGCTTGCAAGAAGCACTTTTACTTATACCATTATTATACAAATCTATAGCATAAAAATATCTATCTTTAAGTGATTTTTTATTATTATTCATGCAAAATACCATTTTACCATTAGATGAAGTATTTGCTGGCAACTCTATACTTACTTTAGTTTTTAGATGCTTCACTAAATAGTTTTTGCAATACATTGTTAAATTTTTAAGTAGATGAAATCTATCTGTAACTTGAATAGCATCCGCGTGCGAAGCAGTTATAGCTTTTTTATATGTAAGTGAGCCATCCCTTGATACTATTTTCAAATTAGGAAATTCTTTTAACCAAGAAGGAACTTCTTCATAATCACGTGAGTTTATCATATCAATTATTTTGTGACTATTTATATCAATCATTACAGTTGCATATTTCACACCTTTTCTAATTGCAAAATCATCAATACAAACCATTTCCACCTCAGATTTATTAGGTGTTATTATATCTTTTTTTTAAAAGAGTACAAATTGTACTCTTACCTACATTAGCTAAATTCTTACTTAAATACTTACTAGCAGCTATAGAACTCATATTTAAGGAAACATTAATAATTTCTCTTTCTAATCTCTTTGTCTTTTTAGCTTTGTTATTTATAAAATTGAATTTTTCAGAAAAAGTCTTATGATTACAATCACCATTTTTACAAAACATCTTTCTATTAGTTATAATAATTATTACCTTTAGTCCTTGAATAGGTAAATCTTGAAATGATCTTTTATACTTTGAATGAATCTTATTTGAAGGAGTACAGCAATAAGGACAACAAATATATTCTTTAATAGATTTTACAGATATATAAATAGTATCTTCTATAATTTCATGTTCTATATATTCTAAATTTTTATCTAATAGTTTAATTAAATTATTCATCTTTTGATTATTTTCCTTTACTTTAACTAGTTAAAGTATAAAACAGAGTGTAAGCATTTTCAACTAACTTCGGAAAGAACCACAAGTTAAGTATAAAATACAATAGAAGAATTTATTAATAAAACTACATTATATAAATATTATTTAGCCTTTTCAGATTATGAAAGGGCTAATATTGTATTTGAATTAATGAAAAGTGGAGATGGGTCAAGAATTTTTTCTACATTAGGATTATCTAACAATAATATGAACAATAAGAATAATTTAAAATATTGTAAAGAATGCATTAGAGAAGATAAAGAAAAATATGGGGAGGCATATTGGCACAGAGAACAGCAAATATCAGGTATATTAATTTGTGATAAGCATAATACTTCACTTTTTGAAGTATTAAATGAAGATATTAAGAATAGACAAGAATTTATTAATATAAATCATTTTAATTATAAAGATAAAGAAATTGTAGTAGAGCTTGATGAAGAAATTATAAAAAAGCAAATATCTTTAATAAATAATTCAAGATATCTTTTAAATGATTTTTATGTACATAAAAATAAGGAGTTTTTCAGAGATTATTATATTAATAAATTGGTTATGTTAGGAATTGCAGATGGTAAGCATAAAGTGAATCAAGATATATTACACAAAAGGTTTATTCAATTTTATGGACATAAATATTTACAGTTATTAGGTTGTGATGTTTCAGTAGGAGATAATAACAGTTGGCTCACTAAGATAACAAGAAAGCATAGAACTTTTTTTCACACACTATATCACTTACTTATAATTGATTTCTTAGGAATAGACATAAAAGAGTTATTTAATAGTAGGGAGTTTGATGGTAGTTTTATTAGAAAGGCTAAGAAAGATATTAATGAAATTAATTTAAAGAGAGAAAAATGGCTGACTTTTATAAAAGAAAATCCAGATTCAACAACTACCGAAATAAGAAGTTTAAATAGAGGAGTATATGATTTTTTATATAGATATGATAAGGAGTGGTTAAGAGAAAATTCACCTAAAAGGAAAAGAAAACAAGGTAAAAAGGATATTGATTGGGAAAAAAGAGATGAAGAAGTTTTAAAAAAGGTTAAGGATATATTACCAGAACTATTAGATGAAAATATAAAACCAATTAGAATAACTAAAGGATTAATAGGTAGGAAAATAGGTGAAGTTACATTAATTCAAAAGAAATTAGATAACATTCCCAAAAGTAAAGAATTAATAAATAGTATTGTAGAAAGTATTGAGGATTACCAAAAAAGAAGAGTAGTTTGGGTTAAAAATAATTGTTTTAATAATGAAATAGCTACAGAATCAAAAGTAAAAAGGAAAGCAGGAATAAAGAATTTAAAACATAAAATGTATACAAGTTGATAGATAAAATGAAAAAAATATCACTTTAAATATGATGGAATTGCAAAAATAATATAAAATTATATAAAGTACCTACATAAATCTACTTGGAGTGCATTTTTATTAAAAGTGTCCCCTCCAAATCTACTTGAACTGCATTTTTATTAAATTAAATAATGAAAAAAATTATTAGAAGATTTTATAAAAATTAAGATATATATTTAATATTAAAGAGTATATGTGTTAGTTTAATAGAGAATATCTGAATATTATAACTTAGTATGGATACAGATTTTAAGCTTTAGATGTAGTATCAAGTTACATATAAAGCTTTTTTTATGAGAAATATATCTTGTAATAGATAATATTTACAAATAAGTGATGTGAAATTATAATTTAACTGTTAGAATTATGTAAAAGAGGTGTTTAGATGGTCTTAGAAGAACTACCAAAATGTAAGGCTCCAACTGAGTATAACCCATATATGGGACAACCTATTCCCCCATTAGATAGATTGAAGATTATGAGTGAAGATGATTTTGAAGATTTAGTAGTGGAATGGGCAAATGGATATGTACATAATAATTATTATAAAGTTAGCTCTATGGCAGGGGCAGGAGATAAGGGAAGAGATGTTGTTGCATATTATGATGATAAAACAGTAGATATTTATCAATGCAAACATTATAAGAATCCTTTAAGTCCAAGCCAGTACTGGGTAGAATTTGGTAAACTTTGCTATTATACATATAAAAATATATATAGTATTCCAAAGAAGTATTATATTGTTGCAAGTAATGGAGTTGGACCAGATTTACGTGATTTAATAGATAAACCTGAGTCAATAAATAACAAATTAATAGAGCAGTGGAGCGAGAAATGTGAATCGCGAATTACGAAGAAGGAAAGGGTTGTTTTAGAAGATAAATTTTTAGAATATGTTAAAAATTTCGATTTTAGTATAGTATGTGATATACCTCCAATAAAGCTTATAGAACAATATTCTCAGACTATATACTATAAATTTAGATTTGGTGGAGGGATAAAGAAGAGAGAAAAACCTGAAGTACCTAAAGAAGTTAGTAAAGAGGAAGAAAAATTTAATTATATGAAAGAATTATTCATTGTGTATTCAGATGAGCTGAATTTTAATGTTAAAAGTTACGATGAGTTAAAAAGTAATAAAAAATATTTTAACCACTGTAATAGACAGAGAGAAGATTTTTATATAGCACAATTGCTAGCAAGGGTTTCAAGGGATGAATATTTAGATTCACAGCCTTATGATGAATTAAAAAATGAAATATATAAGGGGGTAATTGATTGTTGTGAAGAAGAGCATTCAAGTTGTTTTAAAAAAGTTAATGAAACATTGAAAGTAGCAAGAAATATGAATATAGAAAGTATGGCTTTTGGACCAATATCACCGAGCGAAAAAGTTGGGATTTGTCACGATTTAGTTAATAATTATGAAATAAGTTGGGTGGGTAATTATGAAGGAGAATAATATATATAATACACCGGTAGAGATAGCATTAAGACTGTTAATGATAATTGTTAAGAATAAAAAAGAAATTGATATTGATAAGCTTATTATTGTAGATTATTTATCTTTACACGGCAGTTTGGTTAATGATGAATTAATTAGCATTCATCCAGATAATCCTTTTCACGGTTTAGAGGTATATTCCAAAATTAATGTTGTAAAACAGGGAATAGAGTTATTAATATCTAAGGGACTTATAGATGTTAAGTTTAATTGTAGAGGGATTGAATATACTTCAAATGCTATTAGTGAGTATTTTTTATCTTATTTTGATAGCGAGTATTACTTAGAATTAGAGAAGAATATAGAAGTAGTTACTAAAATATTTAAGAATTATAGTTCAGATGATATTAGAAGATATCTATATGATAATATAGAGTTATGGAATAGTAGCAGTGTAAGTGATTATCTAGATAGGGAGAAGTAGAAATTATGAATAAATTATATGGGTTTAAAATAAATAAAATAATAATGATTGGACCTAATAAAGAAGATGCTTTTTTAGATTTTAATGTTGGATTAAATGTAATATCAGGAGCTTCGGATACAGGAAAAACATTTATTTTCCAAGTAATAGATTATATGCTTGGAGGAGGTAAAACACCTAAACAAATTGAAGAGGCTAAAGGTTATGATTCAATATTTATTGAAATAGAAGATTATGAATGTAATATTTATACATTAAGACGTGATTTGGTTGATGGGAAAATGTACAAGTATAATTGCTCATACTGTTTAAAAGATACAATAACTCCAGAAAATATTAAAGAAGAACATAGAAAAAATAGTATTAATAATATATCTTCATTTTTACTTGATTTATGTAATTCAAGATATACAAGTATAGTTAAAAATAAGAAGGGAGAGACAAGAAGTTTTACCTATAGAGATTTTGCAAGATTAAGTTTGTTAGGCGAAGAGAAGATAATAGCTGAAAAATCAATAATACTCGGTAATGGTGGATATTCTAAATATCCAGAGTATAAAAATGCTTTTAAAACTATTATAACAGGACTAGAGGATAATTGTAAAACAATATCTAATGAAGAGAAAAAGATGAACAATATCAAAATTGAAGCTAAAATTGAAGTTTTAGATAATCTTATAACAAACTATATACAGGAGTTGCAAGAAAAAAATAATATTAGTGATGAGAAGAGTCAATATGATATAGAAGAATTAATTAAAGATATTAGAAATAATATTAATTGTAAAAAAGAAAATTTAAAAGATTGTGACGCTAAAAGGCAGACATTATTAAAAGAAGTAATAGATAAAGATACTTCTATTCAATACAATAATGAAGTGATTAAAAAGTTTAGACTTTTAAAAAATAATTATTTATCAGATTTAAAAAGATTAGAGTTTATTGATGACGCAAATTATTATATAAATCAATTAGATGATGTTAAGTGTCCAGTATGTTCATCTGAAATAGAATTAGAGTATATTAATACTTCTAAAATAGAAGATAGTATATTTGCAGAAAAAAATAAATTAAATAAGAAAATTATAGAGCTTGAAGAAGTAATGTTAGAAATTGAAAATAATAATATAGAAATTATAAGAATTAGAGATGAAATAAAGTTAAAGGTAGATAGATTAACGGAAGAAATTAACTTGAAGTTAAAACCTATAATAGATTTAAAAGTAAGTGAATTAGCAGAAATATTAGAAAAGAGAGAAGAAATAAATAGAGTTAAATTTATTGAAGATAAGTTAGAAGAAGCTAAGAAATTAAAAAATGATTTATCTAGTAAAAAGGTTAATATTAATAATGTGAAAGTAGAGTTAAATAAAATAAATGATGAAAATAGTAAAGCTTTGTGTCTAGAAATAAGTAATTTATTAGATAAATGGAATTTATTTAAGTCTCCACAGGTATCATTTGATTTAAAGACATATGATTTAGAGATTAATGGTAAAAAGAAAGCTAGTTTTGGAAAAGGATATAGAGCTATAATAAACTCAGCATTATCATTAGCAATTATGAAATATAATATTTTACGTGGACTTCCACATCCTAAAATAGTTGTAATAGATTCTCCACTTATAACATTTAAAGAAAAAGATAGTGGAGAAGAAAAGATAAGTGAAGTAGTAAAAAGTTCATTCTATAAATATTTAGCAGAAAATTTTAAAAAACAGCAAGTGATAGTTTTAGAAAATGCAGACCCTCAAAAGGAATTATTGGATAAAATTAATTATTATCATTTTACCAAAAATAAAAATAATGGAAGGTATGGATTCTTTCCTGTAGAGTAATAAAAGTTATCCTTATCTCTGTAGCTAATAAGAATTTATTAGCTACTATGTTTACTTATAAAAAAGTTCCGAACTTTATAAAATAGTTCCGAAAAGAACTATAAAAAAGTTTCGAAAAATAGAGTCTCATATGAAATTGTAATGATTTTGTATGGGGCTCTTTTTGTGTTAAGGTAGGAAAAATGGGAGATGAGAAGGGGTGAGTCAAAGAGAGAAATTTTCGAGACATTTTTATGATTGAGGAATCCTTTTCTATTTTTATAGAGAAAGTAAAAATTTATAAAGACCAATGAAATAAAGAAAACAATACTTTTTAAAAATTGAAAAAAATGGAAATATAACTTATAATATAATCAAGTTATTTTTATAACAATTAGTCTAATTTATAAAATACTTGCCACAGGAAAATAAAATAACATAAAAGTTAGGGGGATTAATTTATGGAAAGTATTAAATATTATGATTTAACATTATCTCAGGATGTCATGTATTTTGCTTTAAAATACTCACCAAAAAAGAATATAGTAAACATAGGAACAGCCTTATGGATTGAAGAAGAAGTTAACGTTGATTTATTAGAACAGGCAATATATAAAACAATTTGGAGGGTAGATGCATTAAGGCTTAGATTAAAAAAGATAGATGGAGTAATTAAGCAATATGTATCCACAGAAGAACCTAAAAAAGTAAATATAGTAGATTTTACTAATTTATCTAAAAAGCAAATTGATGATAAGCTTACTGGTTGGACAGGAACATCATTTAAATATAAAAATGCAGAGTTATATGATATTACTATAATTAAAGCTAAAAACAACTTAACTGGTATTTATGTAAAGGTTAATCATGTAGCAATGGATGCATGGGGATTAACTGTTTTTATAAAGGATGTTATGGATGTATATGCAGCTATGATAGATAATAAAGAATTGCCAGAAGCACCAGCACCATTTATTCCATTAATTGAAGCTGATTTGGCATACAAAAACTCAAAAAGATTTAATAGAGATGAAGAGTTTTGGAAGGAATATTTTAATAAAGTACCTAATTATGCAACAATAGATGAAAATTATCTTGGTAAAAAATATAGAGCTACATCTTTAAGGTTTAAATCTAAATTAAAAGTAATAACTTTAGAAAGAGAAAAGGTAGAAAAGATAACATCATTTTGTAAAGAAAATAGACTTTCACCACAAAGTGTATTTTTATTAGGAAGTCAATTATATTTCTATAAGCTAAATAATACTGATGAATCCTTAGTAAATAATGTTCTTGCAAGGAGAAGTGGGGCTGCAGCCAAGAAAGCTGGAGGTATGTTGATTAATATTCTAGAATTAGTTGTTAAATGTCCACATGATTTATCTTTCCTTGATGCATGTAATAAGATAATGATAGATCAAGCTAAATTATTTAGACATGGAGATTATCCTTATCAACAAGTTATGGATTATCTTCAAAAAAAAGTAGGAATAAGGTCTGGAAACTTTACTGATTTATCTTTTACTTACCAAGCAGCTAAAGTAGGAAGTGAAAATATGCTTAAAGCAAGAGTACAAAACTACAGTAATGGTAGTTCTGGAATTCCAGTATATCTAACTATTATAGATGTTTTAGGAACTGGAAATTTGGATTTTATGTTTGAATATAATTTAGCAATGGCCAGTGAAGAAATTGTAGATAAGCTTTATGATCAGATGATTAAGAGTATTGAGATAGGTATAGCCTCACCTAATAAGACCTTAAGAGAAATAATAAGTGAAATATAATTTTTAGTATTAGAGGAGGATTTAATATTGGTTGAAAGGAAGTATTATGATTTAACTCCATCACAAAAACTAATGTATTTTGCATTAAAATTCATACCTGAAAAAAACGTTGTTAATATTGGTACTGCAGTTTGGTTTCATGAGAATATTGATTGTGAATTATTAAAAGCTGCAGCTTATAAAGCTATATGGCGAATGGATGCCTTAAGGCTTAGACTTAAAAAGGTTAAAGGCCAAATAAAACAATATGTTTCAGAAGAAGAACCTAAAGAAATAAAAATTGAAGACTACTCAAATTATTCAAAGGATCATATAGATGAAATTTTAGAAAAATGGACAAGTACTGCATTTAAATATAATGATAAGGAATTATATGATGTAGTTATTATAAAGGGTCCAGAAGATTTAACTGGAATATATATGAAGGTAAATCATGTTATTATGGATGCATGGGGATTAACAGTATATGCAAAAGATGTTATTAATGTTTATTTAGCTATGAAAGATGGAAAGAAACTTCCAGAAGAGCCAGCGAAATTTATACCTCTAATTGAAAAAGATTTAGATTATATGAATTCTAAAAGGATGCAAAGAGATTATGAGTTTATTAAGAAAAAATGGAAAGACCCAGCGGTTTTTGCATCAGTGGAACCTAAATATGTAGGAAAAAAATATAGACCTAATAATATAAGATATAAAGGCAAACAGAAAGTAATGTCATTAGATAAGAGTATTGTAGCAAAAATAAATGAATATTGTAGAGAAAATAGAATATCTCAGCAAACATTATTTATTTTAGGAAGCCAGATATACTTTTATAAGCTAAATAATACTGATAAGTCAATGGTGAATTCTGTATTAGCAAGAAGATCCTCTATGGATAGAAAAAAAGCTGGAGGAATGATGGTGAATAACTTACAACTTAAGGTAGAATGCCCATATGGAGTATCTTTTAAAGAAGCATGTGAAAAGCTAACAAAAGAGCAGTTTGAATTATACAGGCATGGAGATTTTCCATATCAACTTGCACATGATTATGTATTAAAACAAGCAGGAATTAAATCAGGGCTTCTTACAGACTTTACGATAACTTACCAGCCAGCAAAGATATTTACAGACAATAGGATAAAAGCTAAAGTACAAAATTATTTTAATGGAAGTTCATCAATGAATTTATATCTAACAATAATGGACACTTTAGATTCAGGTGAATTAGATTTCATGTTCCAATATAAAGTTGCTGTAGTAAGTGATGAAATAGTTGATGAGCTATATAGAGTGATGATTAAAGCAGTAGAAATTGGAATTGAATCTTCTAATAAGACTATTGGTGAAATAATTGATGAGATTTATGCATAGGTTTTATTAATGTAGAATTTAATAAGATATTATGTGGTTGGTATAAAGGGGGATAAATAAAGTGATAGAGGTCTTTGGAGAATGCCTAGAAACCATTAGGGATATTATTAATAATTCTAGTAATAAGTATAAAGATAAAATTGCTATTAGAGAAAAGAAAAATAAGAAAATAGTAAGTTATACTTATGGACAGTTAAGAGATGATGTTTATGCTTTGGGGACAAAACTCATAGATATGGGGTTAAAAGATAAGCATATAGCTATAGTAGGGGGAAATAGTTATAGCTGGATTGTTTCATATCTTGCAATTATAACAGGAGTTGGAGTAGCAGTGCCTCTTGATAAGGAGTTAGACTCAGAACAAATAAGTAAACTAGTAGATAAAGGTGAGGCATCAGCGTTATTATTTTCAAAAGGATTTTTATCTAGTATAGATGAAATGGTGGAAAATAGTAAGTTAGAATTTGCAGCATGCTTAAGTGATATAGATAAGTATAAAGATGTACAAACTTTAATAAATGAAGGTAGAGAATTGATAAATGAAGGTAATACAGTATATGAAAACTCTACTGTAAATGTTAATGAGTTAAATGTTATTATGTTTACATCTGGAACAACTGGATTTAACAAAGGTGTAATGATAAGTCAAAATAATTTATTGGTGAATATTGAACAATCATGTAAGGCTTTTGGAATTTATCACAATACTGTGGCAGTATTACCATTTCATCATATATATGAGAATGTTTGTGGTATGATGGCTCCAATAGCTATGGGGATGAATATTTTTATTAATGATAGTTTGAAATATTTATCTAAAAATTTAAAATTAGTGAAACCAGAAATGGAAGTAATGGTACCATTATTTTTAGAAACTATGGAAAAAAGTATAAGAGTCGAATTAAAAAGAATGAATGTGGAAAAGGTTTTTGAAAATAGTATAAAAGTTAGTAATTTCTTATTGAAATCTGGTATAGATTTAAGAAGGCTATTATTTAGAAAAGTGCATGCTAACTTTGGTGGTAAATTAAAAGCAATTGTATGTGGAGGGGCAGCACTTAAGCCAGAACTTATAACTTTCTTTGGCGATATAGGAATAACTATTCACAATGGATATGGAATAACAGAATGCACTCCATTAATCAGTGTAAATTTAAATAAAAAAGGAGATCATTTTTCAGTAGGAAAAATATTTTCCAGTTGTGAAGTGAAAATTGATAATAAAAATGAAGAAGGAATTGGTGAAATATTAGTTAAAGGTCCAAATGTAATGATAGGATATTACAAAGATGATGAAAGTAATGAAAAATCATTTACTAATGGATGGTTTAGAACAGGTGATTATGGAAGCATAGACGCTGATAAAAATCTTGTTATTTGTGGAAGAAAGAAAAATTTAATTGTTTTAAGTAACGGTAAAAATGTACACCCTGAAGAGTTAGAAGGATATATATATGAAATGATGCCGTATGTTAAAGAATCACTTGTTTATATAGATAAGAATAAAAAAGGTAGTGAAGTTATCAGCACATATGTATATTTAGATCAAGATTTTTCTTCAGGTAAAAGTTTAGAAGAGTTAGAGTCAATCTTAAAAGAAGACTTGAAAAAGGTAAATAAAAAATTGCCAAGCTTTAAAAAAATACAGCATATATATATAAAAGAAGAAGAGTTTGAAAAAAATAGTTCTAAAAAAATAATAAGACAAAAGTTCTTAGAGGAGGTAAGTCAAATTGGATAAGAAAGTAATAGAAATAATGGCAAATTATTTAGGGTTAAAGGAAGAAGAAATAACATCAGATATGGATTTAATGGATGATTTAAACATAAACTCATATGACATAATGAGTATCGTAGGTAAATTTGAGGATGAGTTTGATATCGAAATTCCAGATGAAGATATAAGAAATTTTAGAACAGTTAAAGATGTATTAAGCTACATCAATGAACAAAATTGATTCAATGTTTTATAGCTAAATGTAATGATATAAAATTACAAAGATATTATAGCAAGGAATTATTAAGATATTCAATAAAAAGCGTCTTTAAAGTAGAAATAGAGGATGAAGCTGTAATGAGAAATCAATATGGCAAACCCTCTTTTAAAAACAATGAGCATATAAAATTTAATATAAGCCATTGTGATGGACTTATTGCTTGTGCTGTAGGTTTGGAAGAAATAGGAGTAGATGTTGAAAATATTAGAAGCTTTGATGACTATGTAGTAAGAAGAGTGTGTAATAAGAAGGAAATAAATTCAATATATAACTCTGATGATAGTGAAAAAACTTTTTTCACATATTGGACTATGAAAGAAAGTTTAGGCAAGGCTTTAGGAGTAGGATTACACTATCCCATAAAGGAAAATGAGTTTATACAAAATGGTGATGAATATTTATGTAATTACAAAGGATTGAAAATTAAAAATTACCAAATAGATAATAAGTTTATTTTATCTATTTGTACAGATAAAAATGAAGAAATTATACTAAGGGGGGTTAATTTAGATGGAAGATAATTTTATAGAATTTAAGGATGTTTATAAAAGGTATCAAATGGGTGAAGTTACTATAGCTGCAGCCAATGGAGTTAACTTTCATGTTAAACCAGGAGAATTTGTAGTTATAGTAGGGCCTAGTGGTGCTGGAAAAAGTACAATTCTTAATATGTTAGGTGGTATTGACCAAAATGATGATGGGCAAATAATCATTGGTGGAAAAGATTTAAGTGCCATGAATAACAAAGAGCTTACTTTGTATAGACGTTATGATATAGGATTTGTATTTCAATTTTATAATCTAATACAAAACCTTACAGCTAAAGAAAATGTTGAAATAGCATCTCAAATTTGTAAAGAACCAATGGATGCAGAAGAAGCATTAAGAAGTGTAGGCCTTGAAGATCGTATGGATAATTTCCCTTCTCAATTATCAGGAGGGGAGCAACAACGTGTTGCCATTGCTCGTGCTTTAGCAAAAAGACCAAAACTTCTTCTATGTGATGAACCTACAGGAGCATTGGATTATCAGACAGGAAAGAACATCTTAAAGCTTTTACAGGAAACATGTAGAAAAGAAAATATGACTGTAGTACTAGTAACACATAATCAAGCTATTACGCCAATGGCTGATAGAGTTATAAGAGTTAAAAATAGTAAGGTAGAATCTATGGTTATTAATAAAAAATTAACCTCCATTGATGATATTGAGTGGTAATGGGGGCGGAGTTTTATGACAAGTGGTTTAAAAAAGGTCTTCATAAGACAAATAAAAGATACTAAAAGCAGATTTATTTCAATATTACTTATTGTAGCTTTAGGGGTAGGTTTTTTTGTGGGAGTTAAAGCTGCAAGTCCAAGTATGAAATATTCAGCAAATAAATTTTTTGAAGCAAATAATTTGATGGATTATAAAATTATGTCAGACTATGGTTTTCAAGATGATGATATTAGATCATTAGAAGAACTTAAAGGTGTTATGCAAGTAATGCCTTCTTATTCAGCAGACTTATTAGTTAATACTGGTGGTGCAAATAATGTAGTTAGGGTACAAGCTGTGCCTGAAAGCTCTTATGGAAAGCAGCCTATTAATGAACTAAATGTGGTAGAAGGAAGATTGCCAGAAAAATCAGGTGAATGTGTAGTTGAAAGTAATTCTAATACATCAGTTAAATATGAAATAGGAGATACCATAGAACTTCTTTCTCCTAGCGATGATAAGGAAATAACTGACGTAGTAAAGACTTCGACCTTTAAGGTTGTAGGATTTATCGAAAGTCCTCAATATATTGCTTTTGATAAAGGGATAACACAAGTTGGTGATGGATCAATCTTAAATTATATGATGATTTCTGCTGATGATTTTGCATATAGCCGATATACAGAAGTATTTTTATGTGTAAATACACCTAAAAAATATGAATCAAGCTTTGAAGATGACTATAAATCATATATTGCAGACTATTCTTCAAAATTATCAAGTCTTGGTGTAGACAGAGTAGAAGTAAATAAAGAAGCAATACTTACGCAAGCTCAGAAGCAAATAGATGCAGCAAGAAAAGAAATTGATTTTCAAAAAGCAGATGCTCAAGCAGATTTAGATGATGGGAAGAAGCAAATTCAGGAAGCAGAAGCTACGATAGCTGAAAAAGAACAAGAAATTACTGATGGAGAAGCACAAATAAAGGCTTCAGAAGAGCAGTTAGCTGCCTCAGAAGCACAAGTTGCTGATGGATGGAATCAAATAGTTGCTGGAGAAGAACAACTTAATGAAGGAATAAATGAATATAATGCTGGAGTAGATCAATATAATGCAGCATATTTTGAATATATGGCACAAAGAGAGGCTGGAGAAGCACAATTAAATCAAGCACAAGCTCAATTAGATACTTATGGGCCATTAATTAGTGGCTTACAGTCAATAATAGATAATGGTGGAGTTTTATCATCAGTACTTCAATCTCAATTTGATTCGTATATAACTCAGTATAATGATGCTGTTGCACAAGTTGATGCTGGAAGACAGATGATAGCAGATGCTGACTATCAAATTGCTGCAGCCAAAGAACAATTAGATTCATCAGCAGCACAAATTCAGGCAGCTCAAAATGAAATTAATATTCAAAAAGATAACTTGACTGCTGCGGAACAGCAGATTGCAGATGGAAAAGTACAATTAGAACAGTCTAAGGTGCAAATTGTAGAAGGGAAAGTTCAAATTGAAGAAGCAAAGAAACAGCTAGCAGATTCAAAGGCTCAATTAGAAGAAGGACAAAAAGAGTTTGACACTCAATTTACTTTAGCTGAAGATGAATTAAATCAAAAATCAAATGATTTAAAAAATATTTCCAATGGTAAGTGGTATATATTTACTAGAGATGATAATCCAGGGTATACTTCTTTTGCAGAAGATGCTACTCGTATTAATGGTATAGCTAGTGTGTTCCCATTATTTTTCTTCATAGTAGCAGCACTTGTATGTCTTACAACAATGACGAGAATGGTTGAGGAAGAAAGAACACAGATAGGTACATTTAAGGCATTAGGATATGAAAATAAGACTATAGCAGCTAAGTACTTTTTTTATGCATTTTTAGCAGCAATAACAGGAAGTATTTTAGGAATAGTGGTTGGACTATTAATTTTACCTAAGACAATATTCCACTCTTATGATGCAATGTATAAATTACCTATATTTGCAGTTAAAATAAGTATACCAGTTATAATTATAGCAGTTGTATGTGCTTTGCTTTGCACTTGTACAGTTGCATATTTAGTAGCTTATAGAGAACTAAAACTAAATCCTGCAACTTTAATGAGACCTAAAGCTCCAAAGCAAGGAAAGCGTATATTATTAGAAAAGATACCATTTATATGGAATAAAATGAATTTTTCATCAAAGGTAACTACAAGAAATATCTTTAGATATAAAGCTAGATTTATCATGACTGTTTTAGGAGTGGCTGGTTGTACTGCACTAATACTTGCAGCATATGGTTTAAAGGATTCTATTTCTGTAGTTGTTCCTAAACAATATGGTGAGATATTTACGTATGATACTATGATGAACTTAAAATATGAAGGTACTTTAGATGAAAAGAAAAGTCTTAAAGATGCCATTGATATAGATAAGCGTGTTAAATCATCAATGATGATTAAACAAAGCTTGATGAATGGATCGAAGGCAAATGATGATAAAGAAGTACAGATAAGATTATTTGTACCAGAATCATTAGATAAATTTAAGGACTATGTACATTTATTAGATAAGGACTCTGAAAGTGATATTGAGCTTACCGATGATAATGTGGTAATAACAGAAAAGCTAGCCAAACTTTTAAATCTTTCTGTAGGAGATACTATAACTGTAGGAGATGATGCTGGAATAACTGTTGATTTAAAAATATCTAGTATAGTAGAAAATTATGTATATAATTACGTATATTTATCTAGAAAGATGTATGAAGAAAAGTTTGGGGAAGATTTAAAGCTTAATACAGCTTTATTAAAGCTTACTAAAGATGGTAAAGCTCATGAAGATGAAGTTGCTAAGGATTGGTTAAAGAAAAATGATATTTTAGTTGTTACTTCAACTTCTTATGTAATATCAAGTTTTGAAGATATAATATCAAGTTTGAATTCAGTAGTAGTGCTTATGATTATTTGTGCAGCAGCATTAGCATTTGTTGTTTTATATAATTTAACAAATATAAATGTAGCTGAAAGAATGAGAGAAATTGCTACAATAAAGGTGTTAGGATTTACTGAAAAAGAATCTGCCAATTATGTATATAGAGAAAATATCGTTTTATCGGTAATAGGTATTGCAGTAGGATTAGTAATGGGTATTTTCCTAAGCAATTATATAGTTTCTACCATTGAAATGGATATAGTTATGTTTGGTAGATCTATTCATGGTATAAGCTTTATATATGCAGCAGCATTTACTTTAGTATTTACTTTACTTGTTAATGTATCTATGTATGGAAAACTTAATAATATAAGCATGGTTGAATCTTTAAAATCAGTTGAATAATAAGAAAACGGGGCTGAATAGCTCCGTTTTATTTTGTGGTATTAGTTTGCAAAATTTTTCTAATTTGCTGATGTTGATTTAATAGGTACAACATTTAGATATTCATCACTAAATGAATTGTAGATAGCATTAATACCTTTTTCAAAATCTTCATTTTCAATACCA
Source organism: Clostridium lentum (assembly GCF_014287815.1). GTDB lineage: Bacteria > Bacillota > Clostridia > Clostridiales > Clostridiaceae > Clostridium > Clostridium lentum. The sequence continues at coordinate 79,097 of NZ_JACOOQ010000006.1, read as the reverse complement.
ATTAAGATATTGATTTCACTAGAACCTTGATCAATCATTCTCACATTTATATCAGCTTGTGATAAAGCATCAAATATTTTTACAGCAACACCTTTTTTATTGGCCATGCCAGCACCAACAGTTGCAATAAGAGCCATATTAGGATGAACTACTATAGAATCTGGGTTACAAGAACGCTGAATTTCATCTACAAGAATTTCAAGCTTGTTCTTAAGTTCAGAATCTGATATGACCACGCATACTGAATCTATACCTGAAGGCATATTTTCAAAAGAAACATTATTTTGCTCAAGGATAGAAAGCACTTTTCTACAGAAACCAAGTTCTGTATTCATCATAGCTTTTTCGATAGAAATAACAGTAAAGTTTTTTTTACCAGCTATACCAGTAAGCGTTTTATTAGAGGAATTTTCCCTAGAACTTATAATAAATGTTCCACTGTCTTCAGGAGCATTGGTATTTTTTATGTTTATAGGTATTCCAGCATTTCTCACAGGAAAAACAGCTTCTTCATGTAATACAGATGCCCCCATATATGATAATTCGCGTAGCTCTCTATATGTTATTTCTTTAATTTGCATGGGATGATCAACGATTTTGGGATCTGCCATAAGAAATCCTGATACATCTGTCCAATTTTCATATAAATCAGCGTTAATATTAGCAGCCACTAATGCACCAGTGACATCGGATCCTCCTCTTGAAAAAGTAACAATATTACCTTCAGGGTCAGAACCATAAAAACCAGGAATAACAGCTTTTTCAGATTTAGACAAAGCATCTTTAAGTTTAAGTTCAGTGGCCTTATTATCTAAAGTACCATATCTATTAAATTTGATAACATCTTTAGCATCTATAAAGTCTATACCTAAATATTCAGCAAGTATTAATCCATTTAAGTATTCGCCACGACTTGCAGCATAATCTTTAGAAGCCCCATTTTCTAAATCTTCTTTTACAATATTTAAATAATTCTGGATGTTTAAATCTATATTTAATTCTTCAACTATGCTTTCATATCTTTCACTAATAAGTTTAAATACATCATCTAGAGGTATACCAGATTGTATATGACCATGGCAAAGATATAAGACATCTGTAATTTTAAAATCTTTTGAATGTCTTTTTCCAGGTGCAGATGGAACAATGAATTTTCTAGCTTCATCTGCAAAAAATATATTTTTTACTTTCTTAAACTGATTGGCATCAGATAAAGAACTTCCACCAAACTTTGTTACAATTGTTTTCATATTAATAGCCCCCAATAGAATTATTATTTGTAATAATAATATAATATTAGAAATATTTTACATAAATGTTGTATATTTTGCAAATAATTTTATATGATTTTTACTTTGTATAAGAAAGGAACATTAGTGAAAAATAAAAAAATAATAAAAGTATGAAAAAAATGATATTAGTATAAAAATAAATTCAATATTTTAGTAGTTATTTAAAAAAATAACTTATTAATATTATAGTGATAATTAGAAGATTGTAGTTTTTCTAATGAATGTATATAATATTAATAAGAAATTGGACAAGATTAACATTTTACTGACTATGAGGACATAATTTATTGTCTTTTTTGAAAACAAAGGGGGGCATTATATGCATTATTCAAAAGAAGATATTTTAGCAATGGTAGAAGAAAATGGCGTTAAGTTTATAAGACTTCAATTTACAGATATATTAGGGACTCTTAAAAATGTGGCCATCACTGACAGACAACTTGAAAAGGCATTAAATAATCATTGTATGTTTGATGGATCATCAATTAATGGTTTTGTAAGAGTTGAAGAATCAGATATGTATTTAAGACCTGATTTAGATACATTTGTAATTTTTCCTTGGAGACCGCAACAGGGGAAAGTGGCTAGATTAATTTGCGATGTATATATGCCTGATGGAACTCCTTTTGAAGGAGATCCTAGATATATACTAAAAAAAGTAATTAATAAAGCAAAAGATATGGGATATACAATGAATGTAGGGCCAGAGTGTGAGTTCTTTTTATTTGAAGTTGATAATGATGGTAATCCAACCTTAAAAACTAATGATAAAGGAAGTTATTTTGATTTAGGACCTATAGATTTAGGTGAAAATGCCAGAAGGGATATGACTCTTGCTTTAGAAGATATGGGATTTGAAATTGAAACTTCACATCATGAAGTGGCTGCAGGACAAAATGAAATAGATTTTAAGTATGCTGATGCATTAGTTACAGCAGATAATATTGCTACATTTAAATATGTAGTTAAGTCAATTGCTCAAAGACATGGGTTATATGCAACTTTCATGCCCAAACCATTACATGGAGTTAATGGATCAGGAATGCATATAAATATTTCACTGATTAAAGATGGGAAAAATGCTTTTCATAATGAAGAGGATGAATTAGGTTTAAGTTCAGTGGCATATAATTTCATAGCTGGTGTGCTTAAGCATATTAAAGAGATTTGTCCAATAACAAATCCTTTAGTAAATTCATATAAGAGATTGGTGCCGGACTATGAAGCTCCAGTATACATTGCATGGTCAGCTAAAAATAGAAGTCCACTTATAAGGGTTCCATCAGCCAGAGAAGAGGGAACTAGGATAGAACTTAGATCTCCAGATCCTAGCTCAAATCCATATCTTGTCTTAGCATGTCTTTTATTAGCAGGATTAGAAGGTATTAAATACAATTTAGAACCACCTAAATGCATTGATAAAAATATTTTTGATCTAAATAGAGAAGAAAGAAAGAGAGAAAATATAGAAAGTTTACCTGAAAGCTTACATGAAGCAGTTGCATATATGCAAAAAAGTGATCTTGTGAAAGAAGCTTTAGGAAAAAACACCTTTGAATATTACATTAGGGCCAAGGAGGTTGAGTGGGATAATTATAGAACACAGGTACACCAGTGGGAAATAACTAGTTATCTTTCAAAATACTAGGTCATAAAGGTGGGGTATGAAATGAATGATCAAAGGGGAGTAATTGTGGCACTTCAGAATCTAGATACAGCAGAAAAAATTGGCTCACTGATAATTGAAGCAGGATACAGAGTTTTAGCTACATGCAACTCAGGGCATGATCTAATCAGAAAATGTATAGCTTTGGACCCTGAAATTGTAATTATTGGCTATAAGCTAAATGATATGACAATTTTGGATGTATATAATACATTAGCTGATAATTGTAGTTTTTTGGCAATAGTAAATGAGACATATAGATCATTTGTACAGGAACAAACAGATATATTTTGTATAACCAATCCTATTTCTAAGGGAATTTTAATAAGTTCTTTAAATTTAATATGCCAAAGTAATAAGAAAGTGTCTAAATTGAGAGAAAAAGTAAATAAATTAGAAACCACCATGGAAGAACGAAAAATAATTGAAAGAGCTAAGGGAATTTTAATGGAGCGTGAAAATTTAACGGAAAGGGAAGCCTTTAGGATTATCCAAAAAAATAGTATGGATACAGGTAGTAAGATGATTGATGTTGCAAGCAATATTATCATTCAGTACTCTTTATAAATAAATTCAAATATTTTTTAATTAAGGGTTCCTACAGGAGCCCTTAATTCTTAAATTTTTTTAAGAATTAAATTTTAATGAACTGTTGCAATTTTGTCACAAAAGCATAGTATAATTATAGTGAAATTATTTATAACTAAGTTATATAAATTAACGGGGAGAGATAAAGGGATGGAAAAATTTCTTGTTGATAGGATAGATAGAACTGTAGATAATTACAGATTAGCTAAAGAGTATTTAAAAAATGATGGTGATATATTAAATCACTTTGCATCACTGGTTTTTTCTCATTATGAAAGAGAGATACCAATAAATAGAATAAAGGAAATTAGGAAAGAAATTAAAGCTGTTACACCAAGAATGTCACCCTTTAGAGGAGATATATTATATATAATATCATTGTTGATTGCGACAACAGATAAGGATATGCAACAAGAAATAATAGAAAATATGTTTAGTGCTATGGAAAAACTTGAGGAAAATGGTTTTAGACCATGTAGCCATTTAGTGCTGACAGCATATGTTATAGGAAGATATGGCAATTCAAGGAAACAAGATGATATAGTGTACAAGCTAAAGGAATCATATATTTTATTAAAAGAAAAGTATAATAATATTACTAATGAAGATGATTATTTATTATGTGCACTATGGAGTATTAATAATATAGAAGTGGAAGTAGTAAATGATTTTATAGAAAATGTTTATGATCATGTGGCTGATTATAATATAAGAACTAAAAATGGTGTTCAAGGGCTATCAAATGCCATGATTTTAAATGGATCATCAGGTCACATGTATAGAAATATGGAATTTTTGTTACAATTACAAAAGAGAGATATAAAGATAGCCAATCAATTTTTACCTTTAGTAGGAGTGTTGTCTAACACAAATCCTAGAAGAACTGTAGATTTAGTTGAAGGTGTCATAGAAGACTTATGTGATAAGGAAGCTGAATATGAATTTTATTTAGATAAGGGCTTTAGAACAATAATTGCAGTAGTAATAGTATCTTTTTGTACTATAAGTGATAAGAGAAGATATATAGATGAACTTTTAGCCCATGGAGTAATATCTTTTATTAATAGTAAGAATAAGGGTATATTTGAAGAAGCTTTAAGTTAAGGTGGTAATAATGCATAGAATAATTTTACATGTAGATATGGATGCTTTTTTTGCTTCTGTGGAGCAGTTAGATAATCCACAGCTTAGAGGTAAGCCGGTAATAGTAGGAGGAGTAAGTGAACGGGGAGTTGTTTCAACATGTTCATATGAAGCAAGAAAGTTTGGTGTAAAATCTGCAATGCCAGTCTTTATGGCCCAGAGGTTATGTCCAAAGGGACATTTTGTTAGGGTAAGATATCATAGATATAAAGAAATATCCAATAAGATATTTGCTATTTTTAGAGAGGTGACACAGCTTGTGGAGCCTCTTTCTATTGATGAGGCATATTTAGATGTGACTAATAGCAGATTTTTAAGTGGTATGGAAGCTGCAATATATATTAAGAGTAGAGTTTTAAAGGAAATTGGTTTAACATTATCCATAGGAATATCTTATAATAAATTTTTAGCAAAATTAGCATCAGACTGGAATAAGCCTAATGGTATAAAAGTCATAGATAAGGATATGATACCAAAAATATTATTACCACTATCTATTTCTAAAATACATGGACTAGGAAAAAAATCGGTACAAAGATTAAACAATATGGGTATATATATTATTAAGGATTTATATCCATTAAATAAGGAGTTCTTTTTAGAATATTTAGGAAAGAGTGGTTTAGATATTTATGAGAGAATAAGAGGAATTGATAAGAGGATTGTGGAAGTTAATAGAGATAGAAAATCCTATGGAAGAGAAACCACATTGAAGTTTGATACTGATGAAATAGAGGAGTTAGAACCTTATATTCAGGGATTTTGTAAGGAGCTTGCGGCAATATTGGTAAGGCAGAATATCTATATAAAGACAATAACAGTAAAATATAAGACCATTGTTTTTGAGAATCATACAAGAAGCAGGACTTTAAATACATACACTAATAATTATCAGATTATTTATAAAACAGCCATGGATATTTTACATGAAGAGAAATTGGAAAACCGCATCCGCTTAATAGGAGTTACATTATCAAGTATTAGGGAAGAAGATGTACAGCAATTAACACTATTTTAATAATAAGTTTATTTACTAAAAGAAAAATAAAAAAATAAACCTCCGCTTATAAAATAATTTACTAAAAAAAAAATTTGAGAATATTAATATAGTATAGAGCTATGTAAGGAGGGACTGCTTTAGAAAAGCTTAAGGCTTTTCAAGTGGAATAGTATATGAAAAGAGAGTTAACTCCAAATGAAATTAAATTTGATATATCAATAGATAAAAATATAGAAAAGTCAAATAATGTATCAGAATATGAAGAGGCTTTTGCTAAGATAAAGAGAGCATTAAAGATTACAAAGGAAGGATACAATTTATATTTAGTAGATTCATTTTCAAAAAAGAAGCTTAAAGAGTTAATTAATTTCATTGAAGATGAATATAAGGAGTTAGAGCCACCTAAAGACATATGTTATGTAACCTTGGAAGACGAAAATAAGCCTGAAGCTATTTTTGTTGCTAATGGCAAAGGAAAAAAACTAAAGGAGACAGTTAGTAATATAAAAAAGTCGTATTTAGATGTAATAGATGACTTTTATAGCGATTCCACTAATGATGAAAAAGATTTTTTGGTGGAAGAAGTGGAAAATAAGAGGAATGATTATCTTAATGAGCTGATTAAGATGGCTAAAGATGAGGGATTTGAAGTGAAAGCCACCAGTAAAGGGTTTGCTTTTTTACCTTTAAATAATGAAGAAGAAACCATGACAGAAAAGGAATATGATAATTTAGAAGATAATCACAAGGATATAATTGTAAGCAAAGCTGGAAATCTAAAAAAGAGAGCAGAAACTATTTTAGAAGAACTACGAGATATTGAGTTAAAATCTATTAGGCGTTTAAAAAAACTTTATACAAAGTTCTTATCAAATAAGATGGAAGAGCTTAAAGATGATGCTTTGCTTGAATTTATTACTGATGATGATTCTTATGAGTATCTTGAAAGGTTATTTACATGCATTGAAGAAGATATAGTTGAGTGCTATACCATGAGTATTGAAGATGACGAAAATGAAATATATAGAATTTTAAATAAATATGATGTGAAAGTAATTGTGGATAATAGTAACAATTTTGTACCACCTGTGATTTATGAGGAAGATCCTAATTTAAATAATCTTATAGGAACTGTAGAATATGAAAATCATAATGGAATGTATGTAACCAATATATCATTAATAAGTGCAGGAGCAGTTCTAAAAGCTAATGAAGGTTGTCTTATTCTAAGACTAAATTCTTTAATAATGAATTCTCTTAGTTATTATTATCTCAAAAAGATACTGTTATCAAATAAAGTAACTATAGATTCAAATAAGAATCTTGTGGAATTCATAAATATAAATGGTTTAAAGCCAAAGCCTATTCCAATAAAAGTTAAAGTTATATTGATAGGCGATTATGATTCATATGATATATTGTATAATTCAGATGAAGATTTTAGAAAATTATTTCCTCTAAGAACGGAAATTCCAGATATAGTTGAAATAACTGAAGGATCAATTAATACATTAAAAGATAGAATAAATCAGAAGGTGAAACAAGAAGAAATCTTGAAAATTAATGAAGATGCAGTTAGTGAGATAATAAAGTATTTATGTAGAAAGGCTAGTAGCAGAGAGAATATTTTAATAGAAGATTATACTCTAGATAAGCTTTTGCAACTTACAGATATATATGTAAAAGAAAAAGGTGATTATGTTATTACCAAGGAAGATGTAATGAAGATTGCTTACGAAGAAGAATTTATTGAAAAAGAATTTATTAAGATGTATAAGAAGGGGAAAATACTTATAACCTTAACTGGTGAAAAAGTTGGTTCAGTTAATGGACTTGCTGTATTGGATACCGGTTACTATTCTTTTGGTAGACCAATTCGGATAACTTGTGTGGCATATAGGGGTACTGGTCGTATTGTAGATATACAAAAGGAAAGTAATTTAAGTGGCAAAATTCATGAAAAATCCATCAGCATACTTCGTGGATTATTAAGCAGTTTATTAAATGCTTATGAGAGCATTCCAGTTGATTTTCACGTAAGCTTTGAACAGACTTATGGCATAGTGGATGGAGATAGTGCATCAATAGCAGAAATAATTACTTTATTATCAGCATTATCTAAATATAAGGTAAAGCAAAATATAGCTGTAACAGGATCTGTAAATCAATTTGGAGAAGTACAGGCTATTGGAGGCGTTAGCGAAAAGATAGAGGGATTCTATAAGGTGTGTAAAATAATGGATACTATAGAAAATAAGGGAGTTTTAATTCCTGCTTCCAATAGAGATGAACTTATTATCTTGCCAGAAGTTGAAGAAGCTATAATTAATAATAAATTCCACATATACACAATGGAAAATTTAAATGATGCAATAGAAGTTTTAATGCTTGATGAAGGACAAACTTTAGAAATGTTTTATGAAGATATAAAGAAGGAACTTAAAAAGTATAGTGCTAAATAAAATAAGGATAGAACCTATATGGAAACTAATTATGATAGTTTTATTATAAGGTTCTATTTTTATTTTTTATTTACATTGACTACAAAACAGAAAATATGTTAAATTAAACTTATGGTAAAAAAAGTAAATAAAAGAAGGGGAGGATACTCTATTCGTTAGAGCAGTACAATATGGATATAAAATTTTCAAATGTAGACGGATTTTTAATTATTGAGCTAATTGGAGAACTGGATCATCATAGTGCAGAAGAGGTAAGGGTTAAGATAGATGATAGAATTGATAGAGATAATATTAAGAAAGTTATATTAAATTTCAGAAATGTAACCTTTATGGATAGTTCTGGAATTGGTGTAGTTATAGGAAGATATAGAAAGCTCAAAAATAAAGCTGGACATATATCAGTGGTAGAAATAAATAAAAGAGTCGATAAAGTTTTTGCTTTATCTGGATTATATAAGATCATTAAAGCGTATAAAAATGTCCAGGAAGCTATGGAAAGTATGTAATGGAGGGAAATATAATGTTAGATAATAAGATAAGTATAGAATTTCAAAGTTTATCACAAAATGAAGGTTTTGCCAGAGTTGCTATATCTGCATTTATAGCACAACTTGATCCAACTATAGATGAAATGGCAGATGTGAAGACAGCAGTATCAGAAGCTGTTACAAATTCTATAATTCATGGTTATGAAAATAAAAAAGATGGAATAATACGAATAGAAGCTTGTATTTCTGGAAATAATGTAATTATAAAGGTAATAGACTATGGCAAAGGTATAATCGATGTTGAAAAGGTAATGGAACCATTATATACATCAAGGCCAGATTTAGAAAGGTCAGGTATGGGATTTACAGTGATGGATACTTTTATGGATACTTTACAAGTTACTAGTGAAGAAGGAAAAGGAACAACAGTTATTATGTCAAAAAAATTTAATTAAAATGGTTAGGGAAGGTATTATGAATAGTAAAGGTTTAAAAAATGAATATAGTTATTCAAGTAATTCGGAACTATTACCACTTGCGAAAGCAGGTGATATAGAAGCTATGAATAAATTAATAGAAATAAATCTTCCGTTGGTATCATCAATAAGCAAAAAGTTTATTAATAGAGGATACGATTATGAAGATATATTTCAAATAGGATCCATAGGATTGGTAAAAGCAATAAAGAATTTTGATGTAAAATTTAATGTTAAGTTTTCCACATATGCAGTCCCTATGATTATGGGGGAAATAAAAAGATTTTTAAGAGATGATGGAATAATTAAAGTTAGCAGAAATGTCAAAAACATTGCAAGAAAAATACATTTTGATAGGGAAGCGTTGTCTAAAGAGTTAAATCGTGAGCCTACGATTGAAGAATTATCACAGTATTCAGGGTTTAATAAAGAAGATATAGTACTTGCTATGGAATCTTCAGCAAATCTTCAGTATCTATATGATACTATTCATCAAGATGATGGATCACCAGTGTTGTTAATAGACAAGATAAGTGAAGTTAATATTGAAGACAATAGTGTGGTAGATAGAATTGCTTTAAAAGATGTACTTCAAAACTTAGATAGCAAATCAAGACAAATTATTATGCTTCGCTATTTTAAAGATAAGACGCAGGTGCAAGTGGCTAAGATGCTTGGAATAAGTCAGGTTCAAGTATCGAGAATCGAAAAGAAAGTGCTCTTAGAAATGAGGAAACAATTAGAAGAATTATAGTAAACGAAAGAAGGATAAAAATGAATACGATTTATTAATGAGCAGTTATAACAATTTTAATGTTGTAGCTGTTTTTTTATTAGGATAACATTTAAAAAATAATAATTAGTAAGAGAAATTTATAAGTGATATATATAATTTAATAATTGGGAATACTAAATTCAAATTAGTAAGGAGGGTAAATATGAGCAGAGTTTCTAAAAAAGAGGAAGCTATTAAAGCTAAATATGATAAGCTAAGTCAAGAGGCCAAGCCAAAACCAAAATACATAAAGAATGTTATAATGGCTTTTCTTGTTGGTGGAGCTATATGTACCATTGGGCAAGGAATATTTGAATTGTTAAAGGCTTTTGGTATTTCTGAATATGATGCAAAGATATGGCTTCCAATAATAATGGTTTTTTTAGGGGCATTATTAACTGGGATTGGTGTATATGATAAAATTGCTAATTTTGCAGGGGCAGGAACGGTAGTACCTATAACAGGATTTGCTAATGCTGTGGTATCACCAGCTATTGAATTTAAAAAAGAAGGGTTTGTTTTTGGTGTAGCAGCAAAGATGTTTACCATAGCAGGACCAGTACTTGTATATGGTATTGGCTCATCTGTAATCATAGGTATAATTTATTATTTGCTACTTTATTATTCAATACTATAAGAGAAGGGAGTCTATGGAATGGAGAATGATTTGAAAAAAATAGGTAATCAGACCATTAAATTAAATAGTAATCCTAAAATTATTTCAACTTATTCAATAGTAGGGCCTAAAGAAGGGCAGGGACCATTAGGTGAATATTTTCATGAAGTCATAAGTGATGATACTTTAGGTAAAGATAGTTTTGAAAAAGCAGAGTCAGAAATGATGTATACAGCTATAAAGGGGGCAATTAATAATGCAAATATAAAAGAAGAGGATATTGATTATTTATTTGCAGGAGACTTATTAAATCAAATAACTTCATCAGGATATGCTGCTAGAGATTTAAATATACCTTTTTTTGGACTTTATGGAGCATGTTCAACTATGTCAGAATCTTTGAGTATGGCAGCTTTATTCATAGATGGAAGTTTTGCTAAGTATGTAGTAGCTAGCACTTCATCTCATTTTAGTTCAGCTGAGAGACAGTTTAGATTTCCATTAGAATATGGCTCTCAAAGGGCACCAACAGCTCAATGGACTGTAACAGGCTCAGGCGCTATGGTGCTTTCTAAAGAAGGAGATTTTCCTATGGTTACATACATAACAACAGGTATAGTAAAGGATTATGGTGAAAAAGATGCTAATAATATGGGGGCGGCTATGGCTCCAGCAGCTGTGGATACATTATATAATCACTTTAAAGATACAGGTAGAACTCCAGATTATTACGATATAATAGCTACTGGTGATTTAGGGAAGATAGGGAAAAAGATGACTTTAGAGATGTTAAAGGAATATGGCTATGATTTATCAAAAAATTATGTTGATTGTGGAGATATAATTTTTGATAATGAAACTCAAAATACTTGCTCAGGTGGAAGTGGATGTGGATGTTCAGCTGTAGTAATGTGTGGATATTTTTATAAGCGGCTTATGAAAAAAGAAATAAAGAAGCTACTTTTAATTTCAACTGGAGCGCTTATGAGTCCTACTAGTACTTTACAAGGTGAAAGCATTCCAGGGATAGCTCATGCAGTAGCCATTGAATATGAATAATATTTTTGAAGGGAAATGTAAAAAATGGAATATGTTAGTGCGTTTATAGTAGGTGGATTAATTTGTGTTGCTGGACAAATATTGATGGATACAACTAAGCTAACTCCAGCTAGAATCCTAGTTATATTTGTTACAGTAGGTGCTGTACTTGGAGCCTTTGGCATATATGATAAATTAGTAGATATAGGAGGGGCAGGAGCAACAATACCTCTTCCAAGCTTTGGTAACAGTCTAGCTAAAGCTGCAATACAAGCAGTACAGGAAGATGGATTGTTAGGTGCTTTTACTGGTGGTATTAAAGGTGCTGCTGGTGGAATAACGGCAGCGATATTTTTTGGTTATCTAATGGCATGTTTATTTAATCCTAAGACAAAAGAATAGTTTGATAAAAAAATTAATATACTTTAAAAAAATATTAAAACCGTTTATAATTACTTTTATAAACGGTTATTATTTTAAAAGGAGTGTAACATTTGAAAGAATATTATCAGAAAAGCTGGACAAGAGTTGTAGAGCTTTTAGGCAGTAATGTATATAAGGGGTTAATGGAGTATGATTGTATCGTAAGAAGAGAACAATATGGAGACAATAAAGTAATTATTCCTAATAGAAAAAGTATAGGACGTTCATTATTAGAGAAATTATTTAGTTTAAGTAGTTTTATATATTTATTTGTAATTATATTGTTTATAGTGAGTAAACAATACATATTTTTATTAATAGAATTAATAGCATTTTCATTAAGTATAATACATACTTGGTGGTATAGTTTAAAGAATAAAAAAAATATTGAAATGCTAGGTAATCTTAATACTAGTGATGTAACAGTTTTAAGAGAAGGTGTTGAAAGAATAGTTTCAGCAGAAGACCTAGTTATAGGAGATATAGTTTTATTTAAGGAAAACTCTTTTATTTCAGCAGATTTACGAATAATATCAGCAGAAAATTTAAAAGTTAATGAAAGAAATATAACAGGTGATAAGGTATTAAAAGATAAATATGAAGCTATGCTTGATAATAATGTTGCTTCATTAAGTGATATAAGTAACATACTATTTAGAGGAAGTATTATAAAATCTGGAAGTGGAACTGGTATAGTTATAGCTACAGGAATGAATACACATTTAGGAAAATTATTATCAGCTTTAGATAGATATGATTTAAAGAAAAATTTAGGTTTTAAAGAAATAGACGGAATTATAAGTAAAATAAATATTATAGGAATATTAATTTCTGTTATATTGTTTTTTGTGGTTCCAGGGAAGGTATATATTAAAAAAGAGATTTTATTAGATTGTTTATTTATATCAACAGCATTTATATATCCACTTATCTATTATATATATGATAAAATTATATCTAAAGAATTAGAAAAAGATAATATTTATGTAAATAATATTTTTACGTTAAAAGATAGTGATATAGTTAAGGTGATTTTTGTTGAAAAGTTTGGTTCTATAACAGAAGATACAGCTGAAGTTGAAAAAATATTTTACAATGAAACTTCTTTTTTAGCAAAAGATTTAGATAAAGGAAATAGTGATTTGTTAAGAATGATTGGTATTTGTTGTACAACAAGCAATATTTATCATGAAACAAAAGATGAAGAGGATATTTTTGGAGAGGCATATATAAGATTTTGTGAAAAATATGATTTTGATAAAGATAAAATTGCTAGGGAAAATAGATTTAAATTTAGAACAGAAGTTAATTCAACAAATAGTATAAAAACTACTGTAACTAAAAATTCTAGAGGATTTAGAGCTACATCTAGAGGTAGTCTTGATAAAATACTTTCTAAATGTACAAATATATTAATTAATGGTGTAGAATACCCATTAACAGAAGAAGAAATAAATAAGATAAAGCTTGCTGATTTATGTTTTTCAAGGGAAGGACTAATTACTGAAGCAATGGCTTATAGAAGATTTAACTATGAACCATCAAAAGAAGAAAATATAGAAAGTAATATGGTTCTTGTAGGATTATTTGGACTTAAAAATTCTATAGTTGAAGATGTTAAAGAAGATATAGAAAGTCTTTTTGATGATGGAATATTACCATTATTATTTTGTGAAGACAATAAGATAAGTGCAGAAATATTAGGAAGAAATATAGGTCTTATATCATCATCTAAGGAAGTTACTTCTGGTGTGGAGTTAAGCCATATGTCTGAAGAAGAATTTTATAAAACAGTATCAAAAGCAAGAATATTTTGTAGACTTAAGCCTGACCAGAAGTTGAAGATTGTAAATGCTTTTTATAACGATGGGTTTAAGGTTGCTGTGGAAGGTGAAACCTTAGGAGATTTATCATTGATATCTATGTCAAATATAGGCATAGGAAAAGCAAAAGCATCCAAAATATTAAAGCATATATGTGATATATATACTGAAAAAAGTTCTATTAAAGCATTATTACACCTTAAGAGAAAGGATAAGGAAGTAAGAAAGTCAATTGAATATGCTAATAGTATATATATGCAATTTATTTTATCTCAAATATTTATGATGTATGCTTATTATTTTATTGACGATAAGATATTATTTAAAAATAGTAGCATTATTTCTTTAAATTTATTACTAATACCAATGGTTCTATTAGCTTTAAATAATTTATCAATAAATAATATAGAAAATAAACATAGTTTGTTAAATGCAGTTATATATAATGTAGTGACAATAGTAGCTATATTAGCAATGAAAGAAAATATTGAAATTGTGGTATTTTTAATAATGTGTATAAATTTTCTTACTTATTTGTATAGAAATCAATTTAAAAATATATATGAATATAAAAATATTATATATACAGCTTTATATATAATTATTGTAATAATAGGAACAATATTTCTTTATAAGAAGGAAGTATTAATAAATATATTTACAATAAGTATTATATTAATATCCTTTTTAGTATACGTAACAATGATTTGGTTTTCGAAAAAATGGCAATAATTTAATTGAGGTGTTGTCATGAGTAAAGAAAGTGGTGTTTATTATAATAATCCGTTATTATACATATTTATAGTGTTTATATTGGCATCATTTACATATGAAATTTATTATTATAATAAGCTGGCAGCAATTCTCATTGCAGCTAGCTTGTTTTTTTTAATAACTTTTAATACTGAAAGATATCTTAAAATATTTTTACTGATAATTCTTATAATTGCACTTATGAATAATGTTTTTTATTATAATTATACCCCAAAAGCTAACGAAGAAATTAGAGTAGTTTCACTAAAATATAATAGGGGAATTGGAGAGATAAAGGGGAGAAAAGTAAATATATCTATAGAAGCTTCAGAAGAAATTGTAGGTAGTAAAATTTACGCAAAAGGAAACTTTAATAGAAATCTTAATATTTCTAAAGGTATAATAGGGGATTTTACAATAATTAAATATGAGAAGAGAAAAAAGGATCTAACTTTATATTTGTACGACTTAAGAAAGGATTTATATGATAAAATTCAAAGTAAATTAGGGGCAAGGAAAGCAGGAATAATTTCCTCAGTGGCTTATGGATATGATGATAATATTGAGAGCTATGATAGAGAAAAGATGAAGTATTATGGAATATCCCATGCCATATGTGTTTCGGGATTGCATATTACAATGGTATATTCTATTGTACTGTTATTTGGATCTAATTTATTAGGAATGATTGTTTCTTTTTTTTATATGTTATTTTCAGGTACTAAGGAAGCAGCTATAAGGGCATATATAATGATTGTTATATCTAACTTAGCTTTAAAGCTTAAACGTCAGTATAATATGATGGCTGCCTTATCATTAGCTGGAATAGTGATATTAATAGTTAAACCTTATTGTTTGTTTAGTATTGGATTTATATTGTCTTTTGTAAACATTATTGGAATTAATTTTTTTAATAAGAAGATTAATAGGGTGTTTTATAAGATTCCTTCTAAAATACGGCAAGTAGTTGCTATAACTCTATCAACACAAATTTTTATTTTACCAATAACAATGATGTATTTTAATGAATTTTGTGCTAATTCAATCATAGGAAATCTACTAATTATACCTTTTATTAACATCATAATAGTATTAGGTAATTTACTAATATTATTTTTAAAGATTCCAATGGTTTTTAATTATATTTTATTTGTTAGTAAATATATTATAATTTTAATGGATAATATTATGAATTTTTTTGATAAAATCACAATTGATATATTTTATATATATTATGGAGCTGCTTATTTTTATATTGCCATGCTCATAACATATTATTTTTATAAAAAGGGATATAAGCGATTTATATATTACCCAATTATAGTATTTATCTATGTGTCTATTATAGTTTATAGTCCTATAGTTAATATTAAGTATTATAATGAAGGAGCAATAGTAATAAGTTTTAAGGGGAAAAGGACATTTATTCAATATAATGAAGATGCGAATAATGATAAGTTAGAAAAGATAACCCTATCTAAAGAAAGGTTAGATAATAATTTTAAAAAGTTTTTAATAAAAGATGGGGTTTATATAAAGCCAAGTGGAGAAAATTATATAATAAAGACAGAGAAAGAACAGTGTCTACTTAAAGTTAATTATGATAAAATAAATTATAATTATGAAATAATTGATTTTACAAAAGGTGACATTAAAGATGTATGGATAGTAAAGGATATTATAATATCAAGAAGATAGGAGTGTAATAATTTATTGATTAATATAGATGGTTTTGAAAGCGAGTTAAAAAAGGGTGACATAGGATCGGGATATGTTTTTTGTGGTTTAGATGAAGAACTTATAAAAGAAAATATTAATATTCTTGTAAAGAAGTTAGTACCTGATGAATTTATGACTTTAAATTATGAAAGACTAGATGGATTAACTACTACTTTTAATGATATAGAAAATGCATGTGAAACTATGCCTTTTTTTGGTGAGAAAAAAGCAATTGTTGTATATAGAGCTAACTTTTTAAAGGATAAAACTGATAAAGAGGGAGCAAAATTATATTCAGAAATTTCTGAGTATGTAAAAAATCTTCCACCTTATGCAGTGCTAATAATGTATTATTTATTTAATGATAAAAGAGATACTCCTAAAAAAAATAAAAAGTTAGGAACTCTTGATAAATATATTAAGGTAGTTCATTGTGATAAACTAAAGAAGGATAAATATTATAAAAAAATAGAAGATATATTTAAGGAAAATGGAAAAAATATAGGCAAAATACAAGTAAGATATTTTGGGGAAAAGGTACAAAATAATTTTGATATAATAAAAAGCGAAATAGATAAATTATGTGCCTATACATATGGTAGGGAAATTGAAAAAGAAGATATAGATAAGCTTATTGCCAATAAAAGTGAAGATGATATTTTTGATCTAGTAGAGTATATTTCTAATAAGAAGGTTGATAGGGCTTTAGATTTGCTAGATGATTTATTATTTAAGGCAGATCAACATATTCTTATAATAACTACCATTGAAAATCATTTTAAAAGGTTATATGAAATTAAAATTTATATGAGCAAAGGAAAGAGAGTAGATTATTTTATGAGCAAGTATAGGTTACCACAATTTGTTTGTGAAAAGCTTATGAATCAAGCTAATAAATTTTCACTGAAGCAATTAGGTCAATTTATTAGAATATGTGTTGATACAGAAAATAAGTTAAAGTCATCCACAGGAGATAAATCTACAGAAATGGAGCTTATGCTATTTAAGACTTTCTTGGCTAAGTAAGATATAGAGAAAAAGTGTTTTATAATGAATACTATATAAAAAATCACCTTTTTTATATAAAGGTGATTTTTTATGTAAATAAATAGTCGGTGATTAAAAACCACCGACTCCTTATTGATTACGCCATAGCGTTTAATTTCGCAGCTAATCTTGACTTCTTTCTAGCAGCCATGTTCTTGTGAACAACACCTTTTTGAGCAGCCATGTCTAAAGACTTAGATGCTTTAACGAATGAAGTTTTAGCTTCTTCAGCGTTGTTAGCAGTTACTGCAGCTTCAAAGTTCTTTATAGCAGTTTTTAAAGCTGATTTTATCATTCTGTTTTGAGCAGTTTTAGTTTCAGTAACTTTAATTCTCTTCTTTGCTGATTTTATGTTTGCCATTCAATTCACCCCCTTAAATTTTTATAGGGCCTCTTGCAGTTTTTGGGGAAATCTGCGTACGAGTTCATTTTCAACAAATCATATTATATCATTGAAAGTTTAGAAGTTCAAGTATGAAATTAAAAGTAATTTGGGAAAATAATTTTGTAGTTGTGAAAAAAGGTAAAAATAGGAGGGAAAATAATGATAAGTATACGTACAGATTTAGCCATAGAAGCAAAGCAAGCATATACTGAGGAAAATAAGAGAGAACTTGACGGAGTTAGGGTAGATGAGGAGAATGATGGAGATATAAAGGTTACTACAGTAACTATAGAAAGTGATGAAGCCGGAAAGGAATTAGGAAAACCAAAAGGGCATTATATTACCATAGATTTTCCGGAATTTACAAGTTATGATGGTGAATGTATGAATGAGTTATCTATGGTGGTAGGAAAAGTCCTTAAGAGATTGGCAGATGTTACTGAAGAAAAATTAGTGCTTGTAGTGGGACTTGGAAATTGGAATGTAACTCCTGATGCTTTAGGACCTAAGGTAGTTGAAAAGATAATGGTAACAAGACATATAAAGCAGATTATGCCTGATGCTTTAGAAAGTCATGTAAGGTCAGTTTGTGCATTGGCACCAGGAGTACTAGGCATAACAGGAATTGAAACTGGAGAGATTGTTAAAGCGGTAGTTGAAAAAGTTAAGCCAGATTTAGTTATATGTATTGATGCTTTAGGCTCAAGAAAGTTAGACCGTGTCAATAGAACTATTCAAATAGGAGATACAGGGATTTCTCCAGGAGCAGGTGTTGGAAATAACAGAATGCAAATTAATGAAAAGAGTTTAGGAGTAAAAGTATTAGCTGTAGGAGTACCTACTGTTGTAGATGCTGCTACTATAGCTAATGATACTATTGATATGGTGCTTGATGACCTTGTAGGAAAAGTTGAAAGGGGAAAGGAATTTTATTCTATGTTACAAAAAGTTGATAAAAATGAAAAGCAAATGCTTATAAGAGAAATATTAACTCCTTTTGTAGGAGAATTGATTGTAACACCTAAAGATATAGATACTATTATTGAATCACTTGCCAAGATAATAGCTGATGGAATAAATATAGCAGTGCAACCAGAAATGGAAATGGAGGAAATAAATAAATTTTTAAATTAAAATAAGAAAAATATTTAACAGTATAATTTGTAATAAGTATGTCACTTAAACATATAAATGTATAAGTGAGGTGAATTATGAATGAGTTATGTTTTTCATGGAGGTGAAAATAAAAGAGGACGGAATAGGATAAGCATTGATATAGTGGTTATATTGATTATAGTAGTATTTTTTTGTATAAGATGCATAGTGGTATTAAATAATTATCGGGAAAGGGGAGCATATGCGTATGTTCAGTTATTGAATTACTGCATGCCAGTGGTGGAGGAGTTAAATTATGATGCCAGTGATTATGCGGAAAATAATTTAAGTATAAAAAATGTTATCTTACAATCATTAGGACTATATAATCTAAGATTTGAGGATATTGTAAGTAATGAATTGACAGTGTTTGCACAAATAAATAGAACTATTACAGGAGCAGTGGCTAATAATAACAGTGGTATACAGCCATATGAAATTAACTCCAATAGTGTTGCCATGATTACAGAAGAAGAAAATGAAGCTATAGCTAAAGAAAGTCCTGCATATGATGAAAGTTTAAAGAAAACATTAGACGAAGCTAATCCAGAGGTGCTTATATATCATACTCACACCCATGAAAGTTATTATGATGGTGGAAATGTAGACGAAGGATATAATTATAATACAGATAATAATGATTATAATGTAGTTGGTGTTGGAGATGTTCTTGCTAAGGAATTACAAGATGGCTATGGCATAGCGGTAATTCATGATAAGACAATACACGATACTTCATATAATGATTGCTATGGAAGGTCTAATGAAACAGTAAGCTCTTATTTAAATCAGTATGGAGATTTTAAGCTTATTATAGATCTACATAGGGATTCAAACAGTAATAGGCAGGCTGTTACAGCAGAGATTAATGGTGAAACAGTTGCTAAGGTAATGTTTGTAGTAGCTGGGAACAGTAGCAATTATTCAAGTAATACCCAGCTTGATAATAAGCTTATAGAAATTATTAATAGATTATTTCCAAGCCTTCTTAGAAGTACTAATATTTTTGTTTATGATTCTGGTATAAACGCTTTTAATTTGAATTTAAGCAATAATATATTGCTTTTAGAGGATGGATCAATAGCAAATACTGCTATAGAAGCAAAGTTATCAGCTAAATATATAGCTAGGGTAATAGCAGAGTATATAAAAAATTATACTTAATTGAATAAAGAATTTAAAATATGTGCATCCTTTACAATGTTAAAACGCTATAATTGCGTAAAAAATAAGGGGTGCATTTTTATGCTTAAGAAGGGAATTGTTCATATAATTCTTTTTAGTATGGTTATAGTAGGATGTATTATAGTCAATATCAAAAATACAGAAGCATTATCTCCATTTGGCAATACACTTAATAATTATCAAATAATCAATGAGGAATTTGGTGAAGATTTTTCAGAGTTTATAAAAGATAATGCCAATATAAAGATATATTTAGATAAAGGAGAGGATACTGTACAGGTTCAAATTGGAAATAAGAAAATAAAGTTAACTAAAAATAATATATTTATAGCAAAAATTAAATCAATAGGAAGTTTTTTTATTAAGCAAATTTCTAAAATAGAGAATACTTTAGGGAAAATAACAAAAAATACAAAAGAGAATGAAAAAACTAAAAGTAAAATTGACATAATTGTTGATGATTTCATAGAATGGTTAGAACAACAAAATTAAAAATATAGATTAATTTGTTAATTAACCAAGAATCTTGACACTGACAGGATAATTTATGATATAATTTACTCTGATTTAATATAATGGGGGTGAAGAAACTACTAATTTTAGTAGTTATTATATATGGCAAGCAATAGACAATCAAAAATTAGAAATTTTTCAATTGTAGCACATATTGACCATGGTAAGTCAACATTAGCAGATAGATTATTAGAAAAGACAGGAACTCTTACTCAAAGGGAAATGGAAGAACAAGTTCTTGACAATATGGAGCTTGAAAGGGAAAGAGGAATTACTATAAAATCTCAAGCTGCAAGACTTATCTATAAAAGAGAAGATGGAGAAGAATATATCTTAAATCTAATAGATACTCCAGGGCACGTAGACTTCACATATGAAGTTTCAAGAAGCTTAGCAGCTTGTGAAGGAGCTATCTTAGTTGTTGATGCAGCTCAAGGTATAGAAGCTCAAACATTAGCTAACTGCTATTTAGCATTAGATAATGATTTAGAAATAGCACCGGTAATAAATAAGATTGATTTACCATCAGCTAGACCTGATGAAGTTAAGCAAGAAATTGAAGATGTTATTGGAATTGAAGCAGAGGATGCTCCGATGATTTCTGCTAAGACAGGATTAAATGTAGAAGATGTTTTGGAAACAATTGTAGAAAAAATTCCAGCACCAAATGGTGATGAAGATGCTCCATTAAAGGCACTTATTTTTGATTCATACTATGATAGTTATAAAGGTGTTGTATGTTATGTAAGAATAATAGATGGTAAAGTTAAACCAGGAACAAAAGTAAAGCTTATGGCAACAAATAAGGTATATGATATAACTGAAGTAGGAGTATTTACACCTAAGTTAATGCCTATAAGTGAATTAAGTGCAGGAGATGTAGGATATATAACAGCATCTATAAAAAATGTAGCAGATGCCAGAGTTGGGGATACAGTAACAGAAGCAAATCGTCCAACAGCAGAAGCTCTTCCGGGATATAAGAAAGCTGTACCAATGGTTTACTCTGGTATATATCCAGTAGATGGTGCTAAGTATGATGAATTAAAGGAAGCATTAGAAAAGTTACAAATTAATGATGCTGCTTTAGATTTTGAACCTGAAACATCTATAGCATTAGGTTTTGGATTTAGATGTGGATTTTTAGGACTTCTTCATATGGAAATAATCCAAGAAAGAATTGAAAGAGAATTTAATTTAGATATTATTACAACAGCTCCATCAGTTGTTTATAAGGTTACTAAAACTAATGGAGAAACAATTGAGCTTACTAACCCAACTAATCTTCCTGAACCGACAGAGATAGATTATATGGAAGAGCCAATTGTTAAGGCATCAATTATTGCGCCAACAGATTATGTAGGTGCTATAATGGATTTATGTCAAGAAAGAAGAGGAATTTATATAGATATGGAATATCTTGAAACAACAAGAGTTGCTATTAACTATGAAATTCCTTTAAATGAAATAGTATATGATTTCTTCGATACATTAAAATCAAGAACAAGAGGATATGCTTCATTTGATTATGAATTTAAAGGATATACTACTACTGAACTTGTTAAGCTTGATATATTATTAAATGGAGATGTTGTTGATGCATTATCAATGATAGTTCCTAAAGAAAGAGCTTACCATAAAGGTAGAGGAATTGCTGAAAAGCTAAAAGAAATAATTCCAAGACAAATGTTTGAAGTTCCAATACAAGCAGCAGTTGGATCTAAAGTTATAGCCAGAGAAACCGTTAAAGCTATGAGAAAAGACGTTCTTGCTAAATGTTATGGTGGGGATATTTCAAGAAAGAAGAAACTTTTAGAAAAGCAAAAAGAAGGAAAGAAGAGAATGAGACAAGTTGGATCTGTAGAAGTACCACAAGAAGCATTCATGGCAGTACTAAAAGTAGACTAGTAAAAAAGCTGGAGATTTTAAAATCTCTAGCTTTTTTTATAATTATGAATGATGAGTGATGAATGATGAATTAAGGAATAAACTCACAGAGTTTAGAAAAAATTAATAGTGTTCTGTAATTCATCATTGATAATTCACAATTCATCATTGGAACAAGTATATTATATAGAAAATTATTTTTATAGGTAGAAAAGCTTTATGCTGGAATTAAGTATTAGGGATGTAGGAATTAAAGGTAAGAAACTGAGGAATAAGGGGTTAGTAACTGGAACACTTAGAAGAAAAGATGGACAGATAATACCTATCTTTCTTTCAAGTAATCTATTAGAACAATATATTGTTATTACTGATTATTGCAAAGACTTAGATGTTAAATTTGAAAATGAAATAATACATGTGCATATAAAAGAAGCTCAAAGACATTTTACTAAGAATAATGTTATTAATATGGACTTTATAGAAATATAATAATATAAAGATTTAATTATTGAGTTTTGCATTATTTTGAAAAATTTATTTGCGGCAATGAAGAGCCATATCAAGAAAAGTTCCTTGGTATGGCTTTTTATGCTTATAATATATGATTGTTGCATCTTTTTTATAAAAATAGTAAAATTAGGTTGAAATATAAAGGAGAGATAAATATATGTTTAGACCAATTTAAAAACTTCATTAAGGAAAAATACCTATATTTTTTATAGGTTTATTTGTGCTACTGAAAATGGAGGGATTAAAATTGAATAAGAAGAACATATATTTAATGTATTTAATAATTTTTTTACAAAGTTTAGTTTTTTATGGTTCTATAGCAACTTTATATAGGCAAAAAAGAGGGCTTTCTATGACGGAAATTTTTATTATTGAGTCGGCGTACTTTATAATAGTTATAATCTTAGAAGTGCCATGGGGGAAGCTTGCTGATAAAATAGGTTACAAGAAGATAGTGGTCATTGCTAATTTTATTTACTTTTTATCAAAGATAGTTTTTTATAATTCAGGTTCATTTTTAGGCTTTTTAATAGAACGAATATTTTTAGCGGCAGCTTTAGCGGGACTGTCTGGCTGTGACTCGGCATATTTATATAATTCTATATATGATAAATCGTTATGCGATAAGGTTTTTTCAAAATACAATTTTTATACAACTTTAGGATTTTTACTAGCTTCACTTAGTAGTGTTTTTATAATTGAAATTTCTATGGAAAGTACAGTGTTATTTACCATAGTGGCTTATGGAATTGCATTTATACTGTCACTGTTCTTAGATGAAGTTCCTAAGGATGAAAAAAATGCAAGTATAAAAATGAATTTTAAAGAAACGTTTAATAATAAGAATATTATCGTATTTATTATTTCAATTACCTTATTTTCGGAAATCGTACAAGGCATAACCGTATATTTAAATCAAAATAAATATATTAGTTGTGGTATAGACGTAAAAAAATTTGGTATTATATTAGCTCTTTCTCAAATAATATCTTTGATTACAGGGAAATCATATTACTTTAAAAGAATCTTAGGTGAAAGAAAATATATAAATATATTATATTTAATTATTTTAGTAGCAACGTTGATATTGTGGAGAACAACATCAGCAGTGGTAAGTGTTATTTCGGTAATGAGTATTTCACTAAGTGATGCATTGTTTGCACCAATAGTGATGGAGATAGAAAATAAGTCTGTAACCACCGGAGATAGGGCAACGATTTTGTCCATATATTCTGTAATAGGTAGTGTGGTTTCTGCAGTTATTAATCCGCTAATAGGATTAGGTGCTGATTATTCATTAAGAACTTCTTTTTTGCTTTGTAGTATGCTGTGTGTTATAGCTTTGATAGCAATGAATTACTATTTAGCAAGAGAAAATAGCAAAATGAAGCTATGTGATGAGAAGAGGATATAAAAAGTCAGTGTTAATTTAAAATAGTATAGTTTCATAAAGTAATATATAATAATAGCCATAGTGTAAGTGGCTATTATTTTTTTTACGCTTAGAAAATTATAAAATTTTTAGCATATGGGATACTAATAAATTAGCCACTTCTTATATACGTCGTTACTAATGCGTTAAAAAGAAAATTATAGTGCTATAAAAATTTGGAGGAATAAGAATGAAGGAAACAAGTTTATATATACATATACCATTTTGCAAACAGAAGTGTTTTTATTGTGATTTTCCATCTTTTGCAGGAAAGGAGAAGTATAGGGAAGATTATATAGAAGCTTTATGTAAGGAGATATTAGATAAGTGTCAGAAATACAAAATAAAAAGTATATTTATTGGTGGAGGAACTCCTTCATATTTAGAAGTACATGAAATTAAAAAGCTCCTTGAAACAGTAAATAAGCTTCAGTTTGCAGATAATATGGAGTTTACCATGGAATGTAATCCAGGTACAGTTAATGAGGAAAAGCTTATTGCCATGAAGGATGGTGGAATAAATAGAATAAGCTTTGGTTTGCAGTCATGTAATAATGAGCTCCTTAAAGTAATAGGAAGAATACATACTTATGAAGAATTTGTAGAAAATTATAAATTAGCTAGGAAGCTAGGTTTTAATAATATAAACGTAGATCTTATGTATGGTCTGCCAAATTTGACAGTGGATTTATGGAAGGATACTCTTGCAAAGATATGTAGTTTAAAGCCAGAGCATATATCAGCATATAGCCTTATCATAGAAGAAGGAACTGCTTTTTATACATTGCATATGAAGGGTAAATTAAATTTACCATCTGAAGAAGAGGAAAGAGAAATGGATAAACTAACAAAAGATATACTTGGTAGTGGTGGTTATAATCAGTATGAAATATCTAACTATAGCTTAGAAGGAAGAGAATGTGAACATAATAAAGTTTATTGGAAACTTAAAGAATATATAGGGGTGGGTTCATCATCTAGTTCGTATATAGATGGCTTTAGGGTTGTTAATAATCCAGATGTAAAAAGTTATATTGAAAAAATACAAAAAAATGAAAGTGTTGAAATTGAGAGATATAAAAATACCATTAAAGATGAAATTGAAGAATATATGTTTATGGGATTAAGACTTAATGAAGGTATAAGTAAAATGGAATTTAAGCAAAAGTTTAACACTGATATAGACAGTATATATGGAAATATAATAGAGAAGAATATTAAAAGAGATCTTCTTGAGCTAAAAGATGATAAATTATCTTTGACGGTAAAAGGAATAAGCTTAGCAAATGAGGCTATGTCAGACTTTATATTAGAAAAATAGATTGAATAGAAAATAAGAGTAATTTAAAGAAAAAAAGAGAAAAATCACACTATTTTAAATAGTAAATAATAGGTGGCAGAATATGAGAAAATATGAAATTGACAAAAAAAGCGAATAAGAATATATTGATATTGTAGTCATTAGCACTCGGTGTTAGTGAGTGCTAACAATAGGGGTGATGAGATTGGCTATTGATGATAGAAAAATTAGAATACTCCAAGCCATTATAAACGACTATATTGTGACAGGTGAACCTGTTGGATCAAGAACAATAGCTAAAAAATACGACTTAGGTATAGGATCTGCCACTATTAGGAATGAAATGGCCGACTTAGAGGAGATGGGATATTTAGAGCAGCCTCATACATCTGCAGGCAGAATCCCCTCCAGTAAAGGCTATAGATTATATGTAGATCAATTGATGCAGAGGGAACAGCTTACAAGAGAAGAAGAGCTTAGAATTAAGGAATATATCATTAATTCAGCTATGTATGAAGTGGATAAGGTATTAAAAGAAGCATGTGTGTTATTATCAGAGTTAACTAATTTAACTTGTATAGTGGAAACTCCTTCTATGAAAAGAAGCAGGATAGTATCGATGCAGCTTATAGGTATTGATAAGTCCAATATAGTAGCTATAATAGTTACAGATAGTGGAGTTATAAAAAACCATAGAATAAGAGTATCACATATGCCTATGGAAAGTGAATTAGATAGAATCAATGAAGTTCTTAATATTAAGTTAAAAAACCTAACAATAGATGCAATAAATCTACAGGTGATTAATGAAATAAAGGAAGAACTTAAGGGATTTGATGATTTATTTAATGCAATACTTCCAGCTCTATATAAGAGTTTAAATGAAAGTACAAAATCAGATTTATTAGTTGAAGGAACTACCAATCTTTTCAATTATGCAGAATATAACGATATTGAAAAAGTCAAAGATATGCTTCAACTTATAAGTAATAAAGATTGTGTTATTGAATTATTAGAGCCAAGTGGTGATATTACCATAAAGATTGGTGATGAAAATTATATTCCAGAAGCAAAAGATTGTTCTGTAATAACAGCAGAATATTGTTTAGGTGGAAGACCAATTGGTAATATAGGTTTAATTGGACCACAGAGAATTAATTATTCAAAAGTAATTTCAATAATGGCTCAAGTAATAAAAGAACTAAATAAAAGTTTAAGAAATCAGAGTCTTGAGTAGTGTGAGAAGAGGTGTATTGAATGGAAGAAAATAAAGATTTAAATGAAGAAATCATTGATGAAGCAGAAGCTACAACAGAAAGTACTGAAGAGGTTAATGAGGCTGAAAACAATGAAGAAAATGATTTAGCTTTAGTTAAAAAGTTAAAAGAAGAAAATGATAAACTTTCAAAAGAAGTTGAAGCATTTAAAGATAGATTATTAAGGGTTACAGCCGAATATGAAAACTTTAGAAAGAGAACTGCCAAGGAAAAGGAAGGAATATATGCAGATGCATGTGCAGATGTATTAAAAGAAGTTATTCCAACAATAGATAATCTTGAAAGAGCTTTAGCAGTTGATGGAAGCGTTGAAGATTTGAAAAAAGGAATTGAAATGACTATTAAAGGATTTCAAACTTCACTTGAAAAACTTGGAGTTGAAGAGATAAGTGTTGAAGAAGGATTTGATCCTAATATGCATCAAGCAGTAATGCATATTCAAGATGAAAATTTAGATAAAAACGTTGTTGCTGAAGTATTCCTGAAAGGATATAAGAAAGGTGACAAAGTAATAAGATATTCAATGGTAAAAGTAGCAAATTAGTTTAATTTTAATAGATAGAAATTTAGGAGGAAATAATTATGGGAAAAATTATAGGTATTGACTTAGGTACAACAAATTCATGTGTAGCAGTTATGGAAGGTGGAGAGCCAGTCGTAATAGCAAACTCAGAAGGAGCAAGAACTACTCCATCAGTAGTTTCATTCCAAGCTAACGGAGAAAGATTAGTTGGTCAAGTAGCTAAAAGACAAGCGATTACTAATCCAGATCATACAATAATTTCAATAAAGAGAGAGATGGGTACAGACCATAAAACTCATATTGATGATAAAGAATATTCACCACAAGAAATATCAGCAATGATTCTTCAAAAGATAAAAGCTGATGCAGAAGCTTATTTAGGTGAACCAGTAACTCAAGCAGTTATCACAGTACCAGCTTACTTCAATGATGCTGAAAGACAAGCAACTAAAGATGCTGGTAGAATAGCTGGATTAGAAGTATTAAGAATAATAAACGAACCAACAGCAGCTTCACTTGCTTATGGATTAGATAAAACAGATCACAGCGAAAAGATATTCGTATATGACTTAGGTGGTGGTACATTCGACGTATCTATACTAGAATTAGGTGATGGTGTATTCGAAGTATTATCAACAAATGGAGATACTAAGCTTGGTGGAGATGACTTTGATAACAAAGTTATGGATTATATAGCTGAAACATTCAAAGCAGAAAATGGTATTGATTTAAGAAATGATAAGATGGCTCTTCAAAGATTAAAAGAAGCAGCTGAAAAAGCTAAGATTGAATTATCATCTTCAATGCAAACAAATATTAACTTACCATTCATCACTGCTGATGCAACAGGTCCAAAGCACATAAATTTAGATTTAACTAGAGCTAAATTCAATGAATTAACTCATGATTTAGTTCAAAGAAGTATCGAACCAATGAAGAAAGCTTTAGCAGATGCAGGACTTTCAATTAGTCAAATAGACAAGGTTATATTAGTTGGTGGATCAACAAGAATACCAGCTGTTCAAGAAGCAGTTAAGAACTTTACAGGAAAAGAACCATCTAAGGGAGTTAATCCAGATGAATGTGTTGCTGTAGGTGCTGCAATACAAGCAGGTGTATTAACTGGAGAAGTTAAAGACGTATTATTATTAGACGTTACACCATTAACATTAGGAATTGAAACAATGGGTGGTATAGCTACACCATTAATTGAAAGAAATACAACTATTCCAGCTAAGAAGAGTCAAGTTTTCTCAACTGCAGCAGATGGTCAAACATCAGTGGAAATTCACGTAGTTCAAGGTGAAAGACAAATGGCAGCAGATAACAAGACTTTAGGAAGATTTACTCTATCAGGAATTGCTCCAGCTCCAAGAGGAATTCCACAAATCGAAGTAACATTTGATATAGATGCAAATGGTATAGTTAAAGTTTCAGCTTTAGATAAGGGAACAGGAAAAGAAGCAAACATCACAATTACAGCTTCAACTAACCTTTCAGATGAAGAAGTAGAAAAGGCAGTAAAAGAAGCAGAAAGATTTGCTGAAGAAGATAAGAAGAGAAAAGAGGGCATAGAAGTTAAGAATAATGCTGATCAAATAGTATATCAAACTGAAAAAACTTTAGAAGAATTAGGAGATAAAGTATCTGCTGATGATAAAGCTAAGGTTACAGCTAAATTAGATGCATTAAAGGCTATTAAAGATGGTGAAGACTTAGAATCAATTAAGAAAGCAATGGATGAATTAAATCAAGAATTCTATGCTATATCTTCTAAGATGTATGCACAAGCTGGAGGACAACAAGGTGCTGAAGGATTTGATCCAAACAATATGGGTGGAGCAAATGCAGATGCTGGTACAGCTCACGATGACAATGTAGTAGATGCTGATTTTGAAGTTAAAGATGACAAATAATTAAATTAATTTTAGAGGGAAGACAAAAGTCGTCTTCCCTTTTTAAAAGTACAGTATTTAATAATTATTATTATAATGTTATTATATAAAGGTAAATTTGTAATAAGGTGGTGACATTTGTAGATGGCAAGTAAAGACTATTATGAAGTGCTTGGCCTTCAAAAAGGGGCAAGTGAAGATGAAATAAAAAGAGCCTTTAGAAAGCTAGCTATTAAATACCATCCTGATAAGAATCAAGGAAATACAGAAGCAGAAGCTAAGTTTAAAGAGATAAATGAAGCTTATCAAGTACTTTCTGATCCTGAAAAGAAAGCAAGATATGATCAATTTGGATCAGCTGACTTTGATGGAAGTGGATTTGGAGCAGGTGGATTTGGTGGTTTTGACTTCAATGATATGGGTGGTTTTGGAGATATTTTTGAAAGTTTCTTTGGTGGTGGCGGAAGTTCATCAAGAAGAAGAAATGGACCGGTTAAGGGTGCTGATTTAGAATACACTATTAATTTATCCTTTGAAGAAGCTATATTTGGTGTTGAAAAAGAAATCACAATTAATAGAAGTGAAAACTGTGAAGAGTGTCATGGATCAGGAGCTAAACCTGGAACGTCTCCAAAAACATGTCCAACATGTAATGGTTCAGGGCAAGTAAGGGTTCAAAGACAAACTCCATTAGGAAACTTCGTAACTACATCTACATGTGATAGATGTGGAGGTAGAGGAACTGTAGTTGAAGAACCATGTCATTCATGTGCAGGAAAAGGTAAAGTAAGAAAGAGTAGAAAGATAAATGTTAAGATACCAGCAGGTGTTGATACAGGAAATGTACTACCACTTAGAGGGCAAGGTGAGCACGGTGCTAACGGAGGGCCTCCAGGAGATATATATGTAAGAATCAATGTTGCTAGATCAAGTAAATTTGATAGACGTGGACATGATATTTATATAGATACTCATATATCTATGTCTAGAGCTGCACTAGGATGTGAAATAACAGTACCTACAGTAGATGGTGATGTTAAATATACTGTTCCAGCAGGAACACAATCAGGTACACTTTTCAGATTAAAAGGAAAAGGAGTTCCAAGAGTAAATGGTTCGGGAAGAGGAGATCAGTACGTAAAAGTTGTAGTTGAAATTCCTAAGAATTTAAATGAAAAGCAAGTGGAAGCATTAAAAGCATTTATGGAAGCTTGTGGAGAAGAACCAGACAATGTTGAAGTTCCACACAAAAAAGGATTTAAAAACATCTTTAAAAAATAGATATATTTTAATTAAAAACAGCCTGTTGTATTTAAAGCGACAGGCTGTTTATTTCGTTAATACATTTAAAACATCCATGGCATGTTCTTTTCTTTCGGAGTTAACAATGATTGTAAGGATATTATCCTTGGAAGGAAAGTCAATCTCTTTAAGTAAATTTAAAGAATCTATTTTAATACCATATATACCTTCAGTATCATTTGAGTCAGAAGCTTTAACAAGTAGTTCTTCTGGAATATTTAAGTTTTCAAAACCATCTATAGTGGAGATATCTTCAAACATATCTTGTGATACTTGCGCATTGAAGTATTCTTCATTAACAATGGCAAGATCAATTTCTTTAGCAGCTATTTTTATAGCGATTTCTTCAGTAGGGGTTAATCTATATCCAGTATTTGAGTCACTCCAGATAGGATTAATAAGTATTGTTGACTTTTCAAGATTTTCAATAAGTAGATCATTAAGTGTATCCCTAAGGGAGTATAACTGATTTTCATCTATATAAGAATTATAATAAGTTATGGTACAGTAAGTAGATTTTTTAGTCATCATTGTATGAATGAAAGAAGCTAGTCCTACTATAGAAAGTAATGTAATAATTATATGAATTTTATAATATTCCCATATATATCTATATTTTTCTTTGGGAGATAAAGCTTTGAATTTTTCTTTAATTGATATTTCAGAATCAAGTTGTGTTTCTTTTTCCATATTATCCTCCTGATTTATGTATATGTTTACTTAAGTTAAGTTTATAGAAAAAAATTACAAAAATCAATGGAATTTATAAAATTTTTACTTCTTTAATATAATAAAAAATAAAAAAAATATTGTAGAAATATGAAAACAATATATAATATATTTTGAATATTTATTTAAATAAGAAGGCATAGTAAAGATAGAAAAGATTAGTATGAGGTGAAGCAATGGAAGAAATAAAAAAAGAGATATTATGTGAAATAGAGCCTTTTAAAGAAAATGGGTATGAATTTCTAAATAAGAATATGTCAAAAATGGATTTTAGATCAATATCATGCGGATTTGGAGTATATGCTCAAAGAAATCAAAAAGATTTTGTTATTAGACTTAGGACCTCTTCTGGAGTTATAGCCTTAGATCAATTAAAGAAAATATATGAATGGGCTAATAAATATGAAGTAGAATATTTGCATTTTACAACACGCCAATCTATTCAATATCATGGATTGACTATAGATGATACATGTAGCTTAATGGAAGAGGCATTAAATTATAATATTTTTACAAGAGGTGCTGGAGGAAATTATCCAAGAAATGTAGCACTATCTCCTTTATCTGGAGTAGATAAAAATGAAGCATTTGATGTAACTCAATATGCTATAGCTTGTGATAATTATTTTATGAAGAGAATAACTTCATATAAATTACCAAGAAAAATAAAAGTAGCATTTTCTAACTCAGAAGAGGATACAGCATGTTGTACAGTTCAAGATTTAGGATTTATGGCTGTAAATAATGAAGGGAAAAAATGCTTTAGAGTATATGTAGGGGGAGGTCTAGGAAGAAATCCTAAAAAAGCGTTAGTTTATCCAGAATTAATAGATGCAAATGAAGTTTTATACTACGTTCAAGGAATGGTAGATTTCTTTATTTCAGAAGGTAATTATGAAAATAAGAGTAAAGCAAGAATTAGATATATAGTTGAAAAATTAGGTGAAGAAGGTTTTATAGAATGTTATAAGAAACATGTGGAAGCAGCTAAAGCTAAAGGTGGATTAAGTTTAGAGTGTGAAGAAATTAAAAATACAAAAAAAGGTATAAAAGTTGATATTATTGATAATAGATTAACTGAGCAAAAGCAAGAAGGGTTATATAGTGTATATTTACATCCAGTTGGAGGGCAAATAGCATTAGAAAATTTAAAAGAGATAATAATGATACTGGAAACATGTGAATCACCAGAGATAAGATTATCTAAAACAGAAGGAATATATTTTAGAAACCTTAATGGAGTTGAAGCTAAAGATCTTTTAGAAATTACTAAAGATATGGGTGGAGAAAGTGATTTCGAACAAAGTATTTCATGTATAGGTGTACCAACTTGCCAAATAGGAATTTGTGATAGTCAAGACACTTTAAGAGAAATGATTACTTATGTAAAAGAAAATAAAGGAGATACTAAGTATCTTCCAAAAGTATATATATCAGGATGTGGAAATTCTTGTGGGGCTCAAGAAATTGGAGCAATAGGTTTTGCTGGAAAGAAAAAAAGAGTAGATAATGAATTATTAGAATGTTTTGAGTTATTTGTTGATGGAAGTCATAAAGCAAATGAAGTTAGATTAGCTGAAAAATATGGAGAAATTTTAAAACGAGATATACCTAAATTTATGCTAGAACTATCTAATATTTTAAAAGAAAGTAATAAGAGTTTCAGAGAATATATAAGCGTTAAAAATGATGATTTTAAAGAACTAGTAGAAAAATATAATAGTTAGAATATATAGTATAAAGAAAGTTAGATTAATATTTCTATGTTTATAGAAGTATTTTATAAAGTCTAACTTTCTTTTGCTGTTGAAATAAGTCTATAAATCTGTATAATTAATTTATAGCAAGGAATAGTTAGAAGGAATTTATTGATTATAGATGGAAGTTGGAGTGAAAAAATATGAGAATGCGTAAAAAGCCTTGGGCTAGACCAGAATTAGAGGCATGTAAGTTCTTTATACAAAATCCAAGTGAGTATAAAGGAAGATGGAAAGAGTTTTTCGGCAATGATAAGCCTATATACATGGAATTAGGATGTGGAAAAGGAACATTCATGGCTGTTCATGGTTCAGAAAATCCTGATAAGAATTATATTACTATAGATATAAAAGATGAAGTTTTAGTGTTAGCTAAGAGAAATATTGAAGCAGCTTATGAGAAAAAAGGGCAAGAAATAGATAATGTTGCATTAATGTCACAAGAAATTGCTATAATTGATAACATGTTAGGTGACGGTGATGAAATAAGTAGAATATACATTAACTTCTGTAATCCATGGCCAAAAGATAGACATAAAAAAAGAAGACTTACTCATCCTAGACAAATTGAAAAATATAAAAAATTTTTAAAGGATGGTTCAGAAATCTGGTTTAAGACAGATGATGATGAGCTGTTTGATGAATCTTTAGAATACTTTAAAGAATGTAATTTGGAAACAAAATTTATCACAAGGGATTTACATAACAGTGGATTTGGAGGAAATGTAGTTACAGAGCATGAAAGAATGTTTACAGAGCAAGGGATAAAGACTAAATTCATAATTCTACAATATAATAAATAAAGAATAAAAAGGTTTAATTATAAATAAAATTGTAATTAAGCCTTTATTATTTTTTAGTAAAAATTAAAAACTATCTCTAAAATAATTATAGATTTACACTTAAAGGTTAATAATATTAACAAGTAAAAAGTAAATACCAAAAACAATAAGGAATTAAAGAATATTATTTGAAGGATTAATTAGCTGATTTCAAAAATAATATCTTAATGGTGGTTATTATGAATTTATTTGTTTTAATGGTAGTATTATCACCTTTTACAGCAGTTATACCTGGAATATATGGGATATATATCTTATATAAGAAAAAAGCAGAGGTGCTTAAAAACTATCTAACTGTAAGTTTGATGTTACTTTTTTTATGCTTTTTCCTTAGTGGGGTGGTGAATGCAAGCATTTTATCTGTATGTGGCTCTTTTTTACTATTAATCTATATAGGGATAGCCATATTAAGTCAGAAATATTTTGTAACTCAAAAGAGGGTGAATGATGTTTTAAGGTTATTATTAAAGCTATCATCCTTAACAGCTTTAATTGGTATTGTAGAAAAGATAGTATTTATTTTTAATGGGAAAGAAAATCATAGAATATTTAGTACATATGGAAATCCTAATATGACAGGTGCATGGTTTGGCAGTATGATACTAATAGCCATGTTTTTAAAAGATGGTCATAGTGATAAAACTGAAAATAAAAAGCTAAATCTTTTATTGGTACTTATGACTGTAGCGTTACTACTAACTGAATCAACAGGAGCTTTTATTGCTCTATTATCATCTATGGGAGCTTATTTTTTGGTGGATAAAAATAGAGAAACTAAGAAGAGTATAATAATGATTATGACCATTATATTTGTTATAGTATCATTTGTGTTTTTTCAAAGAAGCATTAATTCAATAACTGTAATAGATGAATTGAGAACATCTTTTAGTTCCCGTTATGATATTTGGTTTGGTTCAGTTGAAATGTTTTTAATAAAGCCATTGTTAGGATGGGGAGCACTAGGAACATTAGAGCATGGAATTGACTTCATGTATAATAATGGCAATGTAATTCATTCACATAATATTTGGTTAACTTTTTTAGTTTCTGGTGGAATTTTAGCATTTAGTATATATATTTTTGTTAAAATTAAAATTTTTAAAGATTTGCTGATAATATATATAAGATATGATCATTATGTATGTTTATTAACTGCTTTGAATATGATGGTTATAATTCAAGGACTAGTAGATTGTAGTGTTTATGCGCCCCAGTTAGGTATGTTGTTTATTGCTGCTAATTCAATACTGTTTAATATAGCAAATGGAAGGATAAAGGAAAATGAAAAGATAGAGGAAGGAGAAATTGAAGATTGCAATAAGGATATGGTGGCAAACTAAAATAATTGATAAGTTAGTAATTGAAAATGAAAAATTAAGGAAGGGACTCTGATGAGTTCCTTTTATATTAGATTTTAAAATATAGATAATTATCCATTATCAAATTTCAATTAAATAGGGTGGACTTTATTTGTCATACCGTGTAAAATAAAGTATTAGTCATTATGTTAAAAAGAAGAAAGGATGATATAGATGAATGGAACTTGGGTAGAAGTTAGAGTTATAACAATAAGTGAAGCTTTAGAACCAATAGCAGGAATATTTTATGGATTAGATTGTAAGGGAGTTGCAATAGAAGACCCTAATGATATATTAGGAAGAGAGCAAGGACCTTTAACTTGGGATTTTGCTGATATTAATGTTTTAGAACATAGAGGAGAAGCAGCTGTAGTAAAAGGTTATTTCTCAGAAGAAGATAATGTTGAAGAGATAGTTACATATATAGAAGAAAAGGTTAATGAAATAAAAGAACTGGGAATAAACGTTGGTGAAGGAAAGGTTGAAAGTGAAGTTAAATATGAAAAAGATTGGGCTGACACTTGGAAACAATATTATAAACCAGTTTTAGTTGGAGAAAGAATAGTGGTTAAACCGATATGGGAAGAGTATGAGCCAAAGGGCAATGAATTAGTGGTTGAATTAGATCCAGGCATGGCATTTGGTACAGGAACTCACGAAACTACAAGAATGTGCATACAGGCATTAGAAAGATATGTAAATGAAGATGCTACAGTGTTTGATGTAGGATGTGGTTCAGGAATATTAACAATTGCAGCGGCTAAATTAGGAGCAAAATTATCAGTTGGGGTAGATTTAGATCCAGTAGCTGTTGAATCATCAAAGGAAAATGTAACATACAATAAATTAAACAACATAGAAATCTTAGAAGGAAACTTAGTGGAAGTAATAGATGGTAAAGCTGATGTTGTTGTTGCTAATATATTAGCAGAAATAATATGTATATTAACAGATGATGTTAAGAGAGTATTAAAGGATAATGGTATATTTATTACATCAGGAATAATTCACGATAGAGTGGAAATGGTATGTGAAAAACTAGAAGCTACTGGGTTTGAAGTTATAGAAAAGAACAGAGATGGAGAATGGAATTGTATAGTAGCTAAATTAAAATAGTTTATAGGAGCTAAGGAAAATGCATAAATTTTTTACACCTAAAGAATTAATAAGTGAAAATATAGCCAAAATAATAGGTGAAGATGTTAAGCATATTATTAAGGTTTTAAGGATAGAAGCAGGAGAAAAGGTTGTTTTGAACGATTGTCAAGGTACAGAATACCTTGCAGTGATAAGCTCTACTAGCAAACAAGAAGTTGAATTTGAAATACTTGAGAAGCTAGATGTAAACAATGAAAGTCCTGTTAAAATACACCTATATCAAGGGCTTCCAAAGGCTCAAAAGATGGATTTAATAGTACAAAAAGGAACAGAGCTAGGAATTAGTGATTTCATACCTGTAATAACTTTAAGAGTTGATGTAAAACTGAAAGGTGAATTTAAAAAACTAGATAGGCTTAATAGAATAGCATTAGAGGCAGCAAAGCAAAGTAAAAGAAGTATAGTGCCTAAGGTATTAGAACCTATAAGTTTTGATGAGGCATTAGAAAGTATGAAGGAGTTAGATTTAATAATTGTTCCTTATGAAAATGCAGAAGGGTTTGGCATAAAATCGTTGATTAATAAATTAAGAGAAGAAAATGCTACATTAAATGAAATTAGTGAAGTAGGAATATTTATTGGACCTGAAGGTGGAATTGAGGAAGATGAGATATTAAAATTGAAAGAAATAGGAGCTCATATAGTTACTTTAGGAAACAGAATTTTAAGAACGGAAACTGCTGGTTTTACGGCAGCTTCATTAATTCAATATGAGCTTGGAGATTTAGGAGGAATTATTTAATGAAAGTTGCATTTGCTACTTTAGGGTGCAGAGTTAATTTTTATGAGTCAGAAGCAATGGCTGAAAAATTTATTAGAGAGGGGTATGAAGTTGTAGACTTTGATACTTTTGCTGATGTATATGTAATAAACACTTGTACTGTTACAAATATGGGAGATAAAAAATCAAGACAAATTATAAGTAGAGCTAGAAGAAGCAATCCAGAGGCTATAATAGCTGCTGTAGGATGTTACTCACAAATGTCTCCTAAAGAAGTGTCAGCAATAGAAGGTGTTGATGTAGTCCTTGGAACACGTAATAAAGGAGATGTAGTTTATTATGTAAATAAGGCTAGAGAAGAAGGCGAGCCTCAAGTTCATGTAGAAGGCGTACTTAAAAATAAGAAGTTTGAAGATTTAAAGATAGAAGAATATCAAGATAAAACAAGAGCTTTCTTAAAAATACAAGATGGATGTAATAGATTCTGTACTTTCTGTACAATACCATATGCAAGAGGGTCTGTATGTTCAAAAGACCCAAATAAAGTTATAGAAGAAGTAAAAGAATTAGCAACTAATGGATTTAAAGAAGTTATTTTATCAGGTATACACACAGCATCATATGGTCTTGATTTAGAAGGTACAGTAAATCTTCTTACTATAATTGAAGACATTGAAGCTATTGATGGTATAGAAAGAATAAGAATAGGTTCATTAGAACCAGGATTCTTTAGTGAAGAAAATATTGAAAAAATCAAAGGTTTTAAGAAATTATGCCCTCACTTCCACTTATCTCTTCAAAGTGGATGTAATACAGTGTTAAAGAGAATGAATAGAAGATACTCAGCTGAGGAATATAAAATGGCTGTAGAAAACATAAGAAAAGCGATACCATATGTATCGATTTCTACAGATGTAATTGTTGGATTCCCAGGAGAAACTGAAGAAGAATTTAATGAAACATATAAATTTTTACAAGATATTAAGTTGACAAAAACACATGTATTTAAATATAGTCCAAGAAAAGGTACAAAGGCAGCAGATATGCCTAATCAAATTGATGGAAGGACTAAAGATGAAAGAAGTAAGCTTTTAATTGAACTTAGTAACAAAAATGAACATGACTTTATTGAAAAGTTTGTAGGAAAAGAAATGGATATTTTAGTTGAAAAAGAATTAAAAGATAGACCTAATATATTTGAAGGGTATACGAAAAATTATATAAAAGTTGAGATTGATTGTATGGCAGCAGATATAACTGGTAAAATAGTAGATATAAAGATTGAAAAAGCAGAGGGAGAATATGCTATTGGAGATCTCTTATAGTTAAATACTGAATAACGCTACGATTATTAATTAGTTAAGTATTAATTTTAACTATGGAAGTGTTTAACTAGCCAAAGGCTACTTAACTAATTACTATAACGTTTAATTATAAAGAAGGGTGGTGAAGTTTATGAGTGATTGTATTTTTTGTAAGATTATAAAAAGTGAAATACCTTCAAAAAAAATATATGAAGATGAAAAAGTATTAGCTTTTTATGATATTAGTCCAGAAGCGCCAGTTCATTTTTTAGTTATACCAAAAGAGCATATAGTAAGTGCTAATGATATAACAGAAAAAAATGCAGAAGTTGTTTCACATATATTTGTTGTTATTAATAAAATAGCAAGAGAGTTAAAAATTAATGAAACGGGCTATAGAATAGTAAATAACTGTGGAGAACAGGGTGGTCAGACTGTAGGACATATGCATTTCCATGTGTTAGGTGCAAGGGATATGAAGTGGCCACCAGGCTAATAAGAAAAATAAATTTTATTGACATTTTAAGTTAAACTATAGTATAATATAGTATGTGTTATTAAGCCTGTAGCTTTAGTTTGTCGGACTAAATTGAGCTAGCGGAGGGAGGGATAATAGATGTCAGAAATCAAAGTTGGAGAAAACGAAACACTTGAAAGCGCATTAAGAAGATTTAAGAGAAAATGTGCAAGAGCTGGAGTTCTTTCAGAAGTTAGAAAGAGAGAACATTATGAAAAACCAAGCGTTAAGAGAAAGAAGAAATCAGAAGCTGCGAGAAAGAGAAAGTTCAAGTAGGATTTATAAAACTATTTTTTGGTCTATATATTATGCTTAAGACAATGAGATTATTCATTAGAAAGAGAGAAGTAAGCAATGATTAAATATTTGCTAGACTTCAAAAAAGGAATGATAAAATATATTTATGTATATTTTATGAAGTGCCTTCCTCAGCATTTTAAAGAAGATAAATTTTACGGTCGTAAGAAGCTTAGCTACTTAAATTGGCAAAATAGCATAAAGCATAGATAAGCTTTTGTCATAAGTGAATTAGAGACTTATAGTTCATATAGATTATGTTTTAAATTAAATAGTTAGATAATAATGTTAAATATTTAAGGACTCAATTATATTGAGTCCTTTTTTTATGCAAAAATATGAATAATTTTTGCTAGATACTTTTTTATATAAATTGTGATTTTATTAGTTACATAAACATAAAGTACATTGAAGGAATATTATTTAGGAGAGGTCTCATGGAAGATAAGCTAAAAAAGAGAAAAAAGGTTTTAGTAGATAAATTGGAAATGCCTAAGGAAATTGTTTTAGATGTACCTAGGATTACTGTAATTGGGCGTAACGAAATAACTATTGAAAATCATAAGGGAATACTTATTTTTGAAAAGAATGAAATAAAAATAAAAACAAGTCTTGAGCCGTTAACGATAAAAGGAAATTCTTTTGAAATATTATATATAGCTACTTCTACTTTGATTATAAGTGGATATTTTGATTATATAGGGTATGGGGAGTGATGTTTAATATATGGAAGGGATAAAAAAAGGGAAAATAAAAGTTGAAATACTAGTAAAAGATATAGAGAAGATACTTAATATACTATGGCTTCAAAATATAGCAGTAAGTAAAGTTATAAAAGTAAATATAACTACCTTAAGGTTGGAAGTAGATTATATAAATTATGGTAGATTATGTGAGGTAGTACGTTCTGTTGGTG
This sequence comes from Clostridium lentum, assembly GCF_014287815.1. GTDB lineage: Bacteria > Bacillota > Clostridia > Clostridiales > Clostridiaceae > Clostridium > Clostridium lentum. Next base: position 38,825 of record NZ_JACOOQ010000006.1, on the reverse strand, counting down.
GTAAGGTAAGAGTATTAGAAGGAAAAGGGCTTATATTTTTACTAGGAAAGATGAAGAAGAGATATTCAATAGTAATAGCTGTTGTAGTGTTTTTTGCAATTATATATTTTTTATCAACGTATATATGGTCTATAGATATAACTGTAGGGAAGAATGTTACACCCTTTGAAATAAGAGAACAACTTAAGGAAATAGGAGTATCTCCAGGGGTAAGGAAAAGCTCTTTAGATGAAAAAGAAATAGAAAGGAAATTAGAAAGCTTAAATTCTGAAATTTTGTGGTTAAGGGTAAGGGTTGAAGGGTCAATATTAAAGGTTGTAATTACTGAAAAAGTAAATCCGCCAGTGAAAGATGAAGATAAGTATGGTAACCTTGTGGCTGATATGGATGGTCAGATAAAGAGGATTTATACTTATTCAGGAAGAGCTGTTGTAAAAAATGATGATATAGTAAAAAAAGGTGCAGTAGTTATTGAAGGGATAGATGGTAATGAAGGTGGAGAATATGTAGTAAGACCAAGTGGTATGGTTATTGCTAATACATTTTATGAAAAGGAAATGAATATTAAAATATCAGGAGTTGAATATAAGAGAAGTGGAAACAAAGATTTAGATATTTATATAGAGCTTTTTGGTAAGAAAATATATCTTAAAAAATCTACAAAAGATTTTGAAAAGTATGATAAAATAGAAAAGAGTGGCAAAATATTTAATGAAGTGATATATTATGAAAGAGTAGCATCCACCATTGAAATTACTGAAAGTGAAGGAGTTAAATCGGTTTTAGATACTTTAGAAAAATCATTGTCTAAGGATTTAAAAAGAGATAGTAAAATTATAGATAAAATAGTCACAAAAGAAAGAATTGATGATGAATACTTAAATATAAAAGTCGTTTTTGTTGTAGAACAAAATATTGTAAGTGATGAGGTTGTAGAGTATTGAGGTTACTAAAGGATGAGAAGGTGATTTAAATGATGAAAAAACAAAATAATAGTAAAAGAAATTGGAAGAAGTTCTATATATTTTCTGCACTTATCTTTATTACTTATTTCATTTTATTAACTGCTGTAACTCCTAAAAAGTACAATTTAGTTAAGGGAGATATAGCAAGTGAAGATATTAAGGCTACAAGAGATATTGTAGATGAAGAGGCTACTGAAGTGAAAGAAAATGAAGCACGGGAATTAGTTCCTAAACAGTTTTCTTTAAAGACTGATGTAAAAATAGAAGCTTTTCAAAATATAACAAATTTTTTTAATAAATTAATTAATTTAAAAAGTAGTGAAGAGGATGAAACATTAAAAATAACGGCATTAAAGAAATTTGGAAGTTTTACACTTAGTGATACAGAATACAAAGCATTGCTAGGTTTGACAGTTGAAAAAGATACAGAGATTCAAAGAATAATGCTAAATATACTGGATACGGTATATGCAGATAGCATATCTGAAGACAATGATAAAGAATTAGAATCTGCTAAAGAAGTAGCAGAAGAAAAAATATTAGATACTGAGATCGATGCAAATATTAAATCTATTATGATTAAAATGATTAATAGCCAGATAAAGCCTAATTATGTAGAAGATACTGAAAAAAGAGAAGAATTAATTAAGGAAGCTCTTAAATCTGTAGAAAAGGTGATGATTAAAAAGAATCAGACAGTAGTTAAGGAAGGTGAGCCTATTACAGAAAGGCAAATAAAAATACTTACTGAATTAGGTCTAGTTGGAGATTATATGGGAAGAGGCTCACTGGTTACTTATATAATATTAGGAGTTTTAGTGATGACTGTTTTTGTGTTGGAGTATTTCATAATAAAGAAAGAAATAGCACAAAATTATAAGATGGCTATTTTAATTTTATTGCTTAATATAATAACACTTATATTATCTTTTGGTTTAAAGAGTTTATCGATTTTTATAATTCCTATTGCTTGTGTACCAATGATTATGGCAGTGCTGATAGATTATAGAATCTCTCTTTTAATAAATATAATAAATCTAATTTTGGTAAGTATCATAGTTGAATTCAATCCACAATTTATTCTTATGGCTTTATTAAGTATAATTGTTGCTGTAAGTACATTGAAAAGAGCTAATCAAAGAAATGACATATTATACTCAACGGTATATGTAGGAATAGTAGCAGCTATAGTAGTTTTTGCTACAGGAATGCTTTTATCAAGTGATATAACTGTAATATTAAAAAATGCAAGTTGTGTAGCTGTTAGTTCTGTTATTTCTGGAATTCTTGCTGTAGGTATGCTACCATTTTTAGAATCAAGTTTCAATATAAATACTAATATGAGTTTGTTAGAACTGGCAAACCCTAATAGTCCGTTATTAAAGAGACTTTTGATGGAAGCACCAGGAACATATCACCATAGTATCATGGTAGCTAATCTGGCGGAAGTGGCAGCAGAAGAAATAAATGCTAATTCAGTAATTGTAAGAGTTGGAGCATATTATCATGATGTTGGAAAGATAGTAAGACCTCTTTTCTTTGGAGAAAATCAAATTGGTCAGGATAATCCTCATAATAGAATAAATCCTAATTTAAGTGCATCACTTATTATTTCTCACGTAAAAGATGGTGGGGAGTTAGCAGATGAATATAAGCTACCTAAAGTTATAAAAGATATAATATTAGAGCATCATGGAACAACTATGGTGAAATATTTCTATTTTACAGCAAAGAAAAATGCAGATAATCCAGATGATGTTAAGGAAGAGGATTTTAGATATGAAGGACCAATTCCAAGTTCAAGGGAAGCTGGGATAGTAATGTTGGCAGATAGTGTTGAAGCATCAGTACGTTCAATCAAAGAGCCTACTATTGAAAAAATAGAAGATATGGTTAATAATATCATTAATGATAAGTTGAATTCTCATCAATTAGATGACTGTGAACTAACTTTAAAAGATATTGCTACTATAAAGAAATGTTTTTTAAAAGTTTTAAACGGACTTTATCATAAAAGGATAGAGTATCCGAAGGAGGAAAAGTAGATGAGAAGGTGAAAGCCTTCTTATTTATTTATGATTTGTAAAATTAATCATTTTAGAAGTATACATAAAAGGAGTTTAAAAATGATTTATACTGATAATAGACAAGAAAAATTAAATGTTGATGAAGAATTTATTAATTCTTTAGAGAAAGTATGTGATTTTGTATTAAAAAAAGAGGAAGTAAATTGTAGGTATCAAATTTCATTACTATTTGTAGATAATGATGGGATTAGAGAAATAAATAGAGAAACAAGAAATATTGATAGAGCAACCGATGTGTTATCATTCCCTATGCTTGATTATCCAAACAAAAAGTTTTTTAAAGATGTTTATATGGATTACAAATTTGATGAAACTTTTTTAGATGGCGACGAATTAGTTTTAGGTGATATAGTTTTATCATTAGAAAGAGCGTTAGAACAAAGTGAGGAATATAATCATTCATATAAAAGGGAAGTATCATATTTAGTTGTACATTCAATATTACATCTTCTAGGATATGATCATATGGAGGAAGATGACAAATTAATTATGAGAAAAAGAGAAGAAGAGTTACTAGGAGAATTAAATATTTCAAGATAGGTAATTTTTAGGGAGTTGAAGGATTAATGGGAATGAAGAAAATGCTGGAGAGTTTTAATCATGCAATAAATGGGATTGTTGATACTGCTAGAACACAGAGAAATATGAAAATTCATTTGGTGGCAGCAGTATTGGTGCTAGGTGCATGTTTTTTCTTAGATATATCTAAGGGGGAGTTTTTAGCTTTAGCAATAACCATAACTATGGTTATTGTTGCTGAAATGATTAATACAGCTATTGAAGCAGTGGTTGATTTAAATACAAATTTCTATCATCCATTGTCAAAAGTAGCTAAGAATACAGCAGCAGGTGCAGTTCTAATTACTGCAATAAATGCAGTTTTGGTAGGTTACATAGTTTTTTGGGATAAGTTATCACAATTTTCTTATGAGATTGTCCATAAAGTAAAAAAATCTGAGCCGTATATGATATTTATAGCTCTTGTGATTGTAATAATAACAACGGTGATAGTTAAAGCAATTTTTGGTGAAGGAACGCCGCTTAAGGGAGGAATGCCAAGTGGGCATAGTGCATTAGCATTTTCACTATCTACAGCAATATCCCTTATAACAGAGAAACCTATATGCATAATTCTAGCTTATCTTATGGCTTTTATTACTGCCCAAAGTAGGGTAGATTCAGAAGTTCACTCTGTCTTTGAAGTAATAGTAGGTGGACTTTTAGGTATTTTACTGACATTATTAGTATTTACAATATTTAAGCTGTAATAAATTGAGGAAATAGTATATAATAAAGTTCAATAAAAGATGTATTAGCGTAAAAAGTCTCAAGAGGAGACTTAAGTAAACAGGAGGAAATGATGTTTAAATCAGGATTTGTAACAATTGTAGGAAGACCAAATGTTGGGAAATCAACGTTAACAAATAAAATAATGGGTGAAAAATTATCTATAGTATCTAATAAACCACAAACTACTAGAAATAATATACAAACAATACTTACTGGGGAAGATTATCAAATAGTATTTGTTGATACTCCAGGTATACATAAACCTAAACATAAATTAGGTGAGTATATGGTTAATTCAGCAAAGGATTCCATTAAAGAAGTGGACTTAGTTTTATTCCTTATTAATCCATGTGATGAAATTGGTAAAGGTGATAAATTTATCATTGAAGCATTAAAATCACAAAATGCTCCAGTATTTTTAGTTGTGAATAAGGTTGATGAAAATACTCATGAAAGAGTAGCAAAAACACTTGATATGTATTCAAAAGAATATGATTTTAAAGAAATAATACCGATATCAGCTTTAAGAGGAAAAAATGTTGATACTTTAGTGGAGCTTATGGTTCAGAATCTTCCAGAAGGTCCACAATTCTATCCAGAAGATATGATAACAGATGTACAAGAAAGATTTATAGTTTCAGAAATAGTAAGAGAAAAAGCATTAAGAAATTTAAGAGACGAAGTACCACATGGTATAGCTGTAGATATAATACAAATGAAGCAAAATGAAAAAGGAACATATCATATAGAAGTAGACTTAATATGTGAAAAAACATCACATAAAGGAATAATAATAGGTAAAAATGGAGCAGTACTAAAGAAAATTGGTGAAACTGCAAGATATGAAATAGAAAAACTTTTAAATGCAAAGGTAAACTTAAAAATATGGGTTAAGGTTAGAAAAGAATGGAGAGATAATAATTTACTACTTAAGGAATTAGGATATAAGAAATTAAAATAATAGGGGATGGACAGTTTTGGCACTGGTAAAAACTAAGGGAGTCATTATAAAAGTACAAGATTACAAGGAAAATGATAAACTGCTATGGATGTATACAGAGGAGTTAGGTAAGGTAACTTGTATAGCTAAAGGTGCAAAGAGAAGTAAAAGCCAGCTTTTATCAGTTACACTACCTCTATGTTTTGGTGAATATCTGTTATTTAAAGGCAAGAATTTATATAATCTTCAGGAAGGAAAAATAATAAATTCATTCCAAGGGTTATTGAATAATCTGGAAAAGTTAACATATTCATCTTATTTATGTGAACTAATTGATATATGTGTAGAAAGTGATGAAACAAATGCTACACTATTTAAAGAATTTATGGTCTGTCTTTATTTATTAAATACAGATGTACTAGATTATGAGCTACTGGTAAGAGCATTTGAACTAAGGCTCTTAGAAGCAACAGGATATAACTTAGAGTTAGATAAATGTTGTATTTGTAAAAATAAGATAGCAGTAGCTGATTATATATCATTATCACATTATGGTGGAGTTTGTGATGAATGCAATAAAGAATATGGTTTTTTTATCAGTAAACCTGCATATAATGCATTGAGATTTTTAAAGAATACACCAATGGATAAAGTATATAGGCTAAACGTAAATAATGAAATAAAAAAGCAGATGGAAAGAGTGGTTACTAATATAATTGCTAATAATTACTCTAAAAGACCAAAGAGCTTGGAAATGTTAAGTTATATAAAGGAGTGATAGGTATGGAAATAACACTTGAAAAAGTTGATCAGGTAAGGGAAAGGACAGGAGTATCTTATGCTAAGGCAAAAGAAACATTAGAGCATACTAAAGGCGATGTTTTAGATGCAATTATTCTTTTAGAAGATGAAATGAAAAATGAAAATTCCTCTAATGATAAAATGGCAGGAAATAATACTACAGAAACTATTGAAGAATTTAAGGTATGGCTTAAAGAACTTATTAACAAGGGAAATATATCTAGAATAAGAGTATCAAAGGATGAAAAGGTATTAGTTGATGTTCCAGTAAATGCAGGAATTGCAGCTGGTATAATCAGTATCATAATTCCACCAATCTTAGCTTTTGTAGTAGTGGCTGCGGTGGTAACGCAAGTTACTATTGAAATAACAAAGAGTGATGGAAATGTAGAAGTCGTAAACAAATACATTACCAAGACTGTTAATGATGTAAAAGAAAAAGCAGCAGACTTAACAGAAAAAGTAAAAGAAAAATTTGAAGATATTAATGTAGATATAGGCAGTAGTACTTCAAAAAATAAGGATACAGACCTAGGTGAAAATACGTTTACTTACACTGTTAAATTTGAAGATATAGATGATAAAAAAGAATAGCGAAGAAAATAAAAGAAAAATAGAGATATTTCATTTGAAATAATGATAAACTATATGTATTCAGATAATTTGATTGAATTTTCAGAAAAATCAGCATAGAAAAAAAAAGATAAAATGTTATAATTATACTGTAAATATGAAAATATAAAAGTTATCTGAATATTTCTATTTGTTTAGAAAGAGGGATTAATTTGAAATTTTCACAAAGACAAGAGGAAATAATAAAGTTAGTCAAAGAGGGACAGCCTATAACTAGTGAAAATTTAGCCGAAAAACTAGGTGTTACTAGGGCAGCTTTAAGAGCAGATTTGGCTATACTAACAATGACAGGGACTTTAGATGCAAGACCTAAAGTAGGATATGTTTATTTAGGACGAAAAACCAATGGAGATGTTTTGGAAAACCTACTAAAAATAAGAGCAGGAGACGTAATGTCAAAGCCTGTAACCGTTAATGAAAATACTATGGTTTACGATGCGATAGTATATTTATTTTTAAACGATGTAGGAACTTTATTTGTAGAAAATAATGATGCTTTAGTTGGAGCAGTGTCTAGAAAGGATTTCTTAAAGATAGCTATTGGTGGCACTGATATTCATAAGGTACCTGTAGGTGTAATAATGACAAGAATGCCTAACATAATATGTGGTAGCAGGGACGATAGTGCAATAATTCTAGCTAAAAAAATAATAGAACATGAAATAGACAGTATACCAATTGTTGAAAAGGTAAAAAGTGATGATGGTTCTAGGGAAGTAATTAAGATAGTTGGTAAGATGTCAAAGACAAATATTACAAAACTATTTGCAGGATTAGGGGAAGAGAACTAAGGTTAATAAAATTAACTGCAAAAGAAAAGGGTTTATATCATACGTAGGATAAGAGCTATTTAATAGTGGCTTTTAGCTAATTTAAATACTTATAAATAGTTTATTTATAAGTATTTATTATTACTCTCAAAATAAAGGCTTATGAAAGCTTTTATACTTAAGTGCGCTACGGAGCTAAGCTTCGATAGTATATACATTTATAGATTAAAATGATCGGAGGAGTATTGAGATGAATAATAAAAAGTATGTTTACCTTTTCAAAGAGGGAAATGAAACAATGAGGAACCTACTTGGAGGTAAAGGAGCAAACTTAGCAGAAATGACCATATTAGGAATTCCTGTTCCACAAGGATTCATTGTTACAACTGAGGCTTGCAATAAATATTATAATGATGGAAAAGTAATTTCAGAAGAAGTTCTTGAACAAATTCAAAATCATATTGCAAAATTAGAAGAAATAACAGGTAAAAAATTTGGAAGCTTAGAAAATCCACTATTAGTATCTGTAAGGTCAGGTGCAAGAGTTTCTATGCCAGGAATGATGGATACTATTTTAAATCTTGGCTTGAATGATGAAGCAGTGGAAGTGGTAGCAAAGCAAACAAATAACCCAAGGTTTGCTTACGACTCATATAGGCGTTTTGTGCAAATGTTTTCAGATGTTGTAATGGGTGTTGAAAAAAGGCTATTTGAAAATATCATTGATGAAATGAAAGAGGCGAGAGGTGTTCATTATGATACTGAATTAACAGCAGATGATTTGAAGGAATTGGTGGTTAAATTTAAGGATTTATATAAAAAGGAAATGAAAAAAGATTTCCCACAAGATCCTAAGGAACAATTAGTTGAAGCTATAACTGCTGTATTTAGATCATGGGATAATCCAAGAGCAATAGTTTATAGAAGACTTAATGATATTCCAGGGGAATGGGGAACAGCAGTTAATGTTCAAGAGATGGTATTTGGTAACAAGGGAGATACTTCTGGAACAGGTGTTGCTTTTTCAAGAAATCCAGCTACAGGTGAAAAAGGAATATATGGTGAATATTTAATGAATGCACAAGGAGAAGATGTTGTTGCAGGTATTAGAACACCACTTTCAATCACTAAATTAAATGAGCAAAATCCAGCTTTGTATAAACAGTTTATTGATATAGTTAATAAACTTGAAAATCATTATAAAGATATGCAGGATATGGAATTTACCATTGAAGAAGGAAAGTTATTCTTCTTGCAAACAAGAAATGGTAAGAGAACAGCTCAAGCAGCCTTGAAGATTGCTGTTGACTTAGTTTCAGAAGGTATGTTAAGTAAAGAAGAAGCTATTTTAAAGGTGGAACCAAAACAATTAGATTCACTTTTACATCCAACCTTTGAAGCTTCAGCACTTAAAAATACTAAGGAAATAGCTAAGGGATTACCAGCTTCACCAGGTGCTGCTTGTGGAAAGATAGCTTTCACAGCAGAAGAAGCAAAGGAAAGAGCAGAGAAAGGTGAAAAGGTAGTTTTAGTAAGGCTTGAAACTTCACCAGAAGATATCGAAGGTATGATAGCTGCTGAAGGTATTTTAACAGTTCGTGGAGGAATGACATCACATGCTGCTGTTGTTGCTAGAGGTATGGGTACTTGTTGTGTAGCTGGATGTGGAGAATTAAAAGTAGATGAAGAAAAGAGAACTTTAGAAGTTGGAGGTAAGGTATATACTGACAAGGATTATATTTCTATTGATGGGTCAACTGGTAATATTTATGGAGAAGCAATTAAGACTGTTACTCCAGAAATATCAGGATATTTTGCAACATTTATGTCTTGGGCAGATGAGATAAGAAAGCTTCAAGTTAGGACTAATGCTGATACTCCAAGGGATACAAAGCAAGCTGTTGAATTTGGTGCAGAAGGTATTGGATTATGTAGGACTGAGCATATGTTCTTTGATGAAGATAGAATTATGCCAATGAGAGAAATGATTGTTGCTAAAACAGAAGAAGAAAGAAGAAGAGCACTTGGAAAACTTCTTCCAATGCAAAAAGGAGATTTTAAGGCCATGTATGAAGCTTTGGAAGGAAGACCAGCAACTATTAGATTCTTAGATCCACCACTACATGAATTTGTTCCTCATAGTGATGAAGAAATCAGAGAACTTGCAGGACAGATGTCATTAGATTTCGATGAATTAAAAGCTACTGTGGAGGGATTACATGAATTCAATCCTATGCTTGGTCATAGAGGATGTAGATTAGCTGTAACTTATCCAGAAATAGCTGAAATGCAAACTAGAGCTGTAATAGAAGCTGCTATAGAAGTTAAGAATGAAAAAGGGTATGATATAGTACCAGAAATAATGATTCCATTAGTTGGTGAAGTTAAAGAGTTTAAGTTTGTTAAAGATATTGTTGATAGTACTGCTAAGGCTGTAATGAATGAAAAGGGTGTTACATTAGAATATCACGTAGGTACAATGATTGAAATACCTAGAGCTGCATTAACAGCTGATGAGATTGCTAAAGAAGCTGAGTTTTTCTCATTTGGTACTAATGATTTAACTCAAATGACTTTTGGTTTTTCAAGAGATGATGCAGGTAAGTTCTTAAATGATTATTATGAAAGAAAGATTTATGAACAAGATCCATTTGCTAAATTAGATCAGGTTGGTGTAGGTCAACTTGTTAAGATGGCAGCAGAAAAAGGAAGAGCTACAAGACCAAGTATTAAATTAGGTATTTGTGGTGAACATGGAGGAGACCCATCTTCAGTTGAATTCTGTCATAATGTTGGTTTAGATTATGTATCATGCTCACCATTTAGAGTACCTCTAGCAAGACTTGCTGCTGCACAAGCTCAAGTTAAAAATCCTAGATAATTAATAAAGAGACTATATTAGAAATGATATAGTCTCTTATTAATTTTATAAAATATTTATGGAATATTTATCTTTTAAAATTCGAACAAGTCTATAGATAAAATCTAATTGAGTTTCACTTCTTTCTAAGCCTTTCTCAAGCAATGTGCAAAAGGAAATAGGATTACATTTCTTGATATTGTTATAGTAATCTCTTGAGATTTTCCAAAATTTTTGAGGAAAAGCAATATAAGCTAAAATATATTTAAAATCAGATTCAGTTAAAGAATTATTTTCTAAGTATGAATCAATAACTTTTAAAGTAAGATAAGTGCTCCAGTTAGAAGATGGACGTTTTAATAATCTTCTTAAGAAATAGGCGATATCATGTGAGCAATAATCATAAGAACATTTATCAAAATCTATTATCCATATACAATCTTTATTAATTATTATATTTTTATTTACATAGTCACCATGGCAAAGCGAGGTGGATAAATCATCTTTATCCATAGATGAAGTAAAAGAAAGGGCAAGTTTGGCAAGTTCTAAATTGTAGTCTAAATTTTTCAGAAATATTTTAGAAAACTTATCCTGATAATTATTAGCTAAATTAGCACATTTCAAAATTGAATTTAAATGTTTAGTTAGTGTAAGGTGGTAATCATCTAAAGATTGTCTTTTGACACTGCCAAAAATTGGAGTAAAATTCTTACTTGTTTTATGTATTTTGCCAAGAGTTTTAGATGATAAATAAAGATGATTAATATTATCAAAATCACACTTGTCTCCTTCTACCCAATAAGTTAAAATAAATAACATGTTATTATATATAACAAACCTATTACCATTATTTGCAGGGAGAAGTTTTGGGACTTTAATACCGTTTCTATATAGCCATTCCATAGCAGAATACACAAATAAAAGATTTGCTTCATCATAATAAACCTTTTTTATACAATAGCAATTATTATTATAATTTATCTTAAATACAGCCCGTTGCTTAGTGGTATCTTTGATTTTAACAGTATTTATATCAGCATTATATATAGAATATTTAGGTAAAATATTATTTTTAATAGTATCAATTGTCAAAAGTTCATCTATTGAAGAATTTTCTGAATTTATCATATTAAAACTCCTTCATCAATATTCATTATAATAATATTAGAATTATATTGGAAATATACATATACATTCATTAGGATGTATATATTATTTATATAATAATAGAGGAATTTTGAGATACTTATAGAATAAATTACTTTGAGGTGAGTTAAATGATAATACGTGAAAAAATAGAAAAGTTTGAGGACTTGACATTAATAAGAGAAGCAACTTTCAGTAAAAATAGTTCTGGAAGAAAGGTAACAGAAGAAAGTGACAACGTTAGAACTTGTTTTATGGTCGATCGTGATAGAATAATTCACTCAAAGTCTTTTAGAAGGTTAAAGCATAAAACTCAAGTATATATAAAGACCTTTGGAGATCATTATAGAACTAGGCTTACGCATACACTAGAAGTTTCACAGGTTGCAAGAACTATAGGAGTTGGTATTGGTCTTAATGAAAACTTGATAGAAGCCATTGCTTTAGGACATGATTTAGGGCATGTAGCATTTGCTCATAATGGAGAAGAAGTGTTAAATGCTTTTTTAGATGAAGGGTTCAGGCACAACGAACAAAGTGTAAGAGTAGTGGAGAGATTAGAGAATGATGGAAGAGGTCTTAATTTGACAGAAGAAGTTATCGATGGAATACTTCATCATAGCGGGCTGGGGGAAAGTACCTCAGAAGCAAAGACTTTAGAAGGTCGTATAGTTAGGTATAGTGATAAAATAGCCTATTTAAATCATGATATTGATGACTCTATTAGAGCAGGACTTTTAACTGAGGAATCTTTGCCCAAAGAAATAATACGCGTATTAGGAAATAGCCGTTCAGAAAGAATAGATACTTTAGTAAATGATATTATTAAAGAGACAATCAAGAATATTGGTGATGGTAAATATGGTGTAGCTCAAAGCAAAGAAGTTAAAGAAGCTATGATTGAATTAAGAAAATTTATGTTTAAAAATATATATTTAGGTGCACATTTAAAAGAAGAGAGAAATAAAGCTAAATTTGTATTAGAGCAGTTAGTTAATTACTATGTTAAAAACTCTAATGAACTGCCAGATGTATATAAAAAAATAGAAGAGAGTGAAGGAACTAAAAGAGCTGTAGCAGATTATATTGCAGGAATGAGTGATGATTATTGCTTAGCAACCTTTAATAAAATTTATGTACCTAAGTTTGTAATTTTTTAGAAAAATCAGTTTAAAATAGAGTTTTAGGGTAGAATATATGTTATAAAATATAAAGTTTTATAAGTATTTATGATTAAAAAATCATAATAATAAATTTTAAATAAATTGAGAAGGAATTTATTAAAATATGTCGAATTATATAATGTGCATTAATTTAAATATAAAGTAGGGAGGGGAATCTCCTTGCAGATTTCAGAAGAAATTATTCAAAAAATTAAAGAACAAAATGATATAGTAGATATTATTTCAGAAACTGTTAAGTTAAAAAAGACAGGAAGAAGCTTTAGTGGATTATGCCCATTTCATAATGAAAAAAGCCCATCCTTTTCTGTATCACAGGAAAAACAGATTTATAAATGTTTTGGATGTGGTGAAGCAGGTAATGTAATTTCATTTGTCATGAAGACAAAAAATATGCAATTTTTAGAAGCTGTAAGATATCTTGCAGATAGGGCAAATATACATTTAGATTTTGGTAATAAAGAAAATAATAAGACTGCACAAAAAAAAGATTTGTTATATAAGATAAATGTAGAGGCAGCAAGATTTTTCTTTTCAAATTTAATGAATAATCAAAAATCTAAAGAATATTTCTTAAATAGAGGAGTAAAGATTGAAACTATAAAGAGGTTCGGTTTAGGCTATTCAAATGATAGTTGGAACAGTCTTATTTATCACTTAAGAAAAAGAGGTTTTTCTGAAGAACTTATGACTGAAGCAGGATTAATATCTATTAACGCGGAAAAAGGTAGAAAATATGATAGGTTCAGAAATCGTGTAATGTTTCCTGTGTTTGATTATCGAGGAAAGGTTATAGGGTTTGGAGGAAGAGTTTTAGATGACTCAAAGCCTAAATACTTGAATTCACCAGAAACTTTAGTTTTTCAAAAAGGAACTAATTTATATGGTTTGAATTTTGCTTTAAAAAGCAATATGCAAGAAAGATATTTTATTATAGTTGAAGGCTATATGGATTTAATTGCTTTATATCAAAGTGGAATAACTAATGTAGTAGCCTCTTTAGGAACAGCACTAACCATCAATCAGGCTAGGTTATTAAAGAGATATGCCGATAAGGTAGTAATATCATATGATGCTGATATGGCAGGACAAATGGCAACTATGAGAGGACTTGAAATACTTAGGAATGCAGGCTTTGATGTACGAGTTTTATCGATACCAAAAGGTAAAGATCCAGATGAATTCATAAAAAGTAATGGTAAGGAAGCATTTTTAAAATTAGTAAATTCAGCAGAGCCCTTGATAGATTATAGGCTTAGAAAAGCTGAAGAAGGTATTAATTTTAGAAATACTGAAGCAATAATTAAATATTCACAAAATGTTATGGAAATTATTGCAGATCTAAATCCTTTAGAAAAAGATGTATACATAAAAAAGGCATCTGAAAATACAGGAATTAAAGAGCAAGCTTTATATGATATTTTAGGTAAAAAGCTAAATGGTGCTATGGAAAATAGCAAAAACAGATTTAGTAGAGAAAGTGAAAAAAAAATACATGCTGAAGCAGGATATATAAAGGCAGAAAGATCATTACTTAAGTTTATGATTATAGAAGCAGAGTATTTATTCTATATAATGGAAAGAATATCTGAAAAAGACTTTATTTTGGAAGAACATAAACAAATTTTCACTGTTATTATTGAGGGTAGAGGGGAAAATATTAATAATATTATATCTTACTTAGAGTCCAAATTAGATTCTGCAGAAACAATTGCAGAACTAGTAAAAATTAAAGAATGCAAAATATTCTTAGATGGTGATGTTAATAAGCAAATTGATGATTTTATTAATGAAATAAAAACTCAAAATTTAAAAATTGAAATTGAAAACTTAAAAAGACAACAAAAGGTATTAGAAGGTAAAGGCGAGGTAGAAGAGTCCATTAAATTAGCTATTAAATTATCACAATTAATGCAACGGTTAAATAATGGAAAAAGAGGGTAAGTGGTCATGAAGGAGGTAATTGATTAGTGGAAGGAAAAACAAAAGCAAACGTAGCTAAGGTAAAAGAAAATAAAGATAGAACTAATAAAATGGTTATTGTTAAGAGTTTAATTGAAAAAGGTAAAAAGAGTGGTATACTAACATATAAGGAAATAATGGATGAAATAGACCATATAGATTTAGAACCTGAACAAATTGAAAAGATTTATGAAGTTCTTGAATCAATGGGAATTGAAGTTCAAGGAGATATGAACGAAGTTAGTGGTGTTGAAGAAGAAGAATTAGAATTAGATTTATCAATACCAGAAGGTGTTGCAATTGATGATCCTGTAAGAATGTATCTTAAGGAAATTGGTAAAGTGCCACTACTTTCTTCAGAAGAAGAAATAGAATTAGCTAAGAAAATAGAAGAAGGAAGCCAATATGCAAAGAAAAAACTTGCAGAAGCTAACCTTAGACTTGTTGTTAGTATTGCGAAAAGATATGTTGGTAGAGGAATGTTATTTTTAGATTTAATTCAAGAAGGAAATTTAGGTTTAATTAAAGCTGTAGAGAAGTTTGATTATAGAAAAGGATATAAATTCTCTACTTATGCTACATGGTGGATTAGACAGGCGATAACAAGAGCTATAGCTGACCAAGCTAGAACTATTAGAATACCTGTACACATGGTAGAAACTATAAATAAGCTTATAAGAGTACAAAGACAATTACTTCAAGAATTAGGAAGAGATCCATTCCCTGAAGAAATATCAAAAGTTATGGATTTACCTGTAGAAAAGGTAAGAGAAATTCAAAAGATAGCTCAAGAGCCTGTTTCATTAGAAACACCTATAGGTGAGGAAGAAGATTCACACTTAGGAGACTTTATACCTGATGATGATGCACCAGCACCAGCTGAAGCTGCAGCTTTTACAATGTTAAAGGAACAATTAATCAATGTTTTAGATACATTAACACCTAGAGAAGAAAAAGTACTTAGATTAAGATTCGGATTAGATGATGGAAGAGCAAGAACATTAGAAGAGGTAGGAAAAGAATTTAATGTAACTAGAGAAAGAATTAGACAAATTGAAGCAAAGGCTTTAAGAAAATTAAGACACCCATCTAGAAGTAAGAAATTAAAAGATTATTTAGATTAAGAATTAGCACCTTGTGGTGCTAATTTTTATGTTTTGTGATTCATGGAAAATAATGAGAAAATAAAAATATTAAAATGTACATTAATAAATTAAATTGTTTATTTTGTAGATAAATATTTTTAAAATACGAAGAAAAAGAGGTACGAAAAATGGATGTAAGTAAAAGAATAGAATTTATAGTAGATAGCTTAGATAAAGTTGGATGTTTAGCAGATATAGGAACTGATCATGGATATGTTCCCCTTTTAGCTTTAGAAAGAGAAAAGGCTGATAAGGTAATTGCATGTGATATAAATAAGGATCCTTTAGATAAGGCTAAATTAAATGCTATTCTTGAAGGTATAGTTGGAGATGAAATAGATTTTAGATTAGGTTCTGGACTAAAACCATTAGAAATTAAAGAAGCTAATTCAGTTGTTATTGCTGGAATGGGTGGAAATTTAATAAGAGATATTCTTGAAGCTGATATAGAAAAGGTAAATTCATTAGAAGAATTAATATTAGTTCCAGCACAAAATCCAGAAGTTTTAAGAGAATACTTATATGAAAATAATTATGAAATAATAAAAGAAGATTTATGTTTTGATGAAGGTGTTTATTATGAATTATTTAAGGTTAAAAGAGCAGAAGATCATGCAACTGAACTAGACAGTATCTATTATGAAGTAAGTCCAATGTTATTAAAACAAAAACATCCTTTAATGAAAGAATATCTAGAAAGTAAAATAGAAAATTATTCTAAAATATTAGGATTCATATCTGAAGATAGCGAAAGTGCTATTTTGAGAAAGAAAGAAGTAGAAGAAAAAATTAGTATAATAAATTCCATGATGAATTATTTATAAAATAAGGTGATATAGTTATGATGTTATTAAGTGATATTATAAAATTAATTGAAGATTTTGCTCCTAAATATATCAAGGAAGATTTTGATAATGTAGGATTAATGGTAGGTGATAAGAAGAGAGGTATTTCTAAAATATTACTTGCTCTTGATTGCACAAATGAGGTTATTGAAGAGGCTAAAATAAATGGCGTAGATTTAATTATTACTCATCATCCATTGATTTTTAGAAAGCCAAGTAGTATAACAACTGATACTTTACAGGGAAGTAAGATTATGGAGCTTATAAAGCACGATATAGCCTTATACTCTGCTCACACTAACTTGGATAGTGCTAAAAATGGTATGAATGAAACTATAGCAAAAATATTAGGATTAAAAGAAAGTAAGCTTATAGAAGTAAATTTTAAAGATAATAAAGCTGGAATAGGAAGAATAGGTTTGTTAGAAGAGGAAGTTTCCATAGAAGATTATGCTAAAAAAGTAATGGCAGCATTAGGGATTAACCATGGAAGATTGGTAAAAGGTAATGAAAGTGCTAAGAAGATTGCAATAATCAATGGTAGCGGACAGGATTTTATAGGTAAAGCAGTAGCAATGGGAGCAGATACTGTGGTAACAGGTGATACTACATATCATTTTGCTTCAGATTATAAAGAAATGGGAATAAACATTATAGATATAGGGCATTTTGGATCAGAGTGGACTATATTCTTAAAGGTTATGGAAGGTTTATATAAAGATTTTAAGGATGTAGAAGTTATAGAAAGTAAAAAATGTAAAGATCCATATACATTTATATAAATACTTATTTAAATAGAGCGATTTACGCTCTATTTTTGCATATAAATAATTATAAGCAAGATTTTTATGGAGGAACATATGTCTAAAAAAACAGATTGGGGCAAAGTGGTTAGAGATACTGTTAATGATGTAATTTGTGCTATTAAAAATAGTCCTAAGTTACCAAGTACTCCAAATCCAAGAGCACGCATTTGTGTATTGGTTTTAATGATATTGACCCTTTTATTATCTGGCATAAGTTTTTACAGTTGGTTAATAATAATAATGCTTTTTATAATTTTACAATTTATCTAAAAAACATTTGTTTTATTATAGAATTTATGATAATATAAATCTTGCGAGTGATACGTGCAATCGCTGCTAGCTTTAAGCTAGGAGAGGAAAGTCGGAGCTCCAAAGGGCAGGGTGCTGGCTAACGGCCAGTCAAGGCGACTTGAAGGATAGTGCAACAGAGATATACCGCCAGAAAATCTTAGGATTTGAGTTTGCTTAAAGCAATTGGTAAGGGTGGAAAGGTGATGGTAAGAGCTCACCAGCGGTATGGAGACATATCGGCTATGTAAACCCCACCTGGAGCAAGACCGAGTAATGGCTTTATGGGGCGGCCCGTCCCGCCATGTGGTGTGTCGCTTGAGCTTGCTGGCAACAGTAAGCCTAGATAGATGATTGCTTAATACAGAACTCCGCTTATGGATTATCTCGCAACATGAAAAGCATTAGGAAATATCTAATGCTTTTCTTTTTTAATTATAAAAATAGAATTACAAAAATGTAATAAAACTGTAATATATTTAGATATAAGAAGGTGTAAAATAAAGTTATAATATAAATATAGATCAAATATATTAGGAAAAAATATGTTTTTTGATAACATAATTAAGAAAACTTAATATAAGGCGATAATAAAGTAAGAAATTTCTAAGGAGAAATAAATATGGACAAGATAACTAGTTATATAGAATCTAATGATTTTGGAGAACTTGAAGCATCAGTTAAGCATTTTAAAGGTAAACCTAGGATTACTTTCAATTATATTTTAAAAAGTAATAGCAAAAGACAAAGAAAGCTTAAGGTGCTGACTATTGAAAAAGAAGAACAGTGGTTTAAATTAAATAGCATATTAAAGATATCTAAAAAAAGGTATCAAAAAGTTATTGAAATACATGAAGATGAGTTTGAGGCAGTGATTGCTAATATTCAATATACCATAAAAATGTTTTTTGAAATAAAAAGATGGTTTGCTTCAATTGTAGAGTTTCATTATATAAAGTTTCCGGATAATATTAAAGTTTTTAATGATTTAGACTTTATTTATGGTAATGAAGACATTAGTTATAGGTTTTCGTTAAATCCTGGAGGGCTTTTAGTTAGAGTGAAATTATTAAATTATTCCAAAGGTGCAGTAGAATTGTTACAGTATATATCAGAAAGTTGTAATATGTACGGAGGAACATGTGTTATTGAAAATACTAATGAGAATAAGACAGATATATTTACAAGGGTAGAAGGATATATGGAGCCCAAGAAAAAAAGAATAGAACTTAGTGATGAAGAAATTAAAATCACAACTTAGAAGAGATTTTTAATAGGACTTTTTAGATTATTTCGTTGACTTTTACCAAAACTACATATACTATACATAAGAAGGATTGATATTTAAATAGTACCAATAAAAAGTTATATGTATGGAGGTAATAATGGCAATAAATAGAAGTACACCAGAAAACTTTATTTATGACAATACAAGTAAAATTAATAAAAATTTTGTATATAAAAATTTAAAAAGAAGTAAATGTTATAATTGTGATTTCTCAGGATCAAATTTTGATTTTACCAGCTTAAGAGGAGCGCATTTTAAGAAATGTAATTTTTATAGATGTAGCTTTAAAGAAGCAGAATTTATAGGCTCAAACTTAAAGGGATGTAAATTTAGAGAAGCTATGTTCGAAGATGCAATTTTTGAAGGTGCAAGTCTTGCAAATGTAGATTTTAGAGACGCTAAATTTATCAATACAACTTTTGTAGGTTGTGATTTAAGTACAGCAAAGAATTTTGATATAAACAGTCCTAAGATTAGAGTATATGATGAAATGCCACATTTAGATATTAGTAATGAATTAGAAATGGCAATTCTTTCTGCAATGGAAAATGAATATATTAAGAAATCTAGAGTATTAGATACAAAAGAAGGTTCAATAAACGGATTATCAATAATGATTTTAAAGGAAAGATTTTCAGAGGAAACCTTAATTAAAGGGATGAAATATATAAAGGAAAACATTGATAGAGATTTTCATACTTTAAGCTATATTTCAAGAATTATTAAAAGTATGGATAAATAGAGGATAATAAAAGCTATCTTAAGTTAAATGGTAAGATAGCTTTTTTATTTTTTTAAAGTATTACTCCATTGGGTCTGTATATTCTTTTTCTGTTAATTCATCCATAAATTTTCTAACCTTCCATTCATCTTTAAGATTTGTCATGGTAATGATTTCATCACCAGCCTTAATTATTGTATTACCATTTGGTGTGATAGATATTTCACCACGATTTATAGATACAATTAATGTATTTTCTGGAAGATTAATATCTTTAACAGACATTTTTTCTATTAATGAGCCATAGTGAACCATATTTGTTATTAGAGTTTTTTTCTTGCTATGTTTATGATATTCATTAATATTATTTTTAAGCAGTAAATTTTCCATTAATGAATCATAAATAGGGGCACTGTTCAATAAGTCTGCAATAATGTAAGCGATAATTGATACTATTGATAATGGAAGCAAATGATTGAAGGAACCTGTCATTTCAGTAATTAAAATTATACCTGTTATAGGAGCTCTGACAATGGCAGTAAAGTAACCTGCCATAGATAATATAATAAAACTTGTAAAGTAGGTTTCATTGATGAAAAAGTAATTTATGCATATATATCCAAATATTGAACCAATTGATCCACCAATAATAAGTAAAGGAAAGAATATTCCACCAGGAGCTCCTGAACCAAAACTAATTATAGAAAATAATAATTTACCAATAAAAACTAAAGATAAAAGCAATAATGTATTACTTAGAGAAAATTCTTCAAGAGCTGCATGTCCACCACATAGTAATACTGGAAATATGAGTCCTAAAATACCAGCTAAAGCAAAAGGAATTAATAATTTCATAGAAGTAGATAACTTGATTTTGTTGTATAACTTTTGAGTAAGTAATGTTGCCCAATTATAAAAGGAACCAAGAGCTCCTAGCATTATGCCAAGAAAAAGTAAAATCCAATAATTTTTAAGTGGTAATGCACTAGTTGAAGTAAACTTGAATACTGGATTTAAGCCAAAAAAGTGTTTTGAAATAAAGTCTGCGGATACAGCAGCTACTGTTGTAGATAATAAAACAACAGGAGAAAAATATTTATATATTTCTTCTAAGCAAAAAAGTACTCCTGATAATGGTGCATTAAAAGCAGCTGATAGTCCGGCACTGGCACCACTACTTATTAAAAGGCGCCTTTGTAGCCTTGAACTTTTAAAAAACTTGCTTATGAGATCGCCTGTACAAGCACCGAGTTGTACAGAAGGACCTTCACGCCCTAAAGAAAGTCCTCCTAGAATTGAAAGAGTTCCACCGATAAATTTATTTATTATGGTACTGACAGGTCTATTTTTTATATATCCACCCATTATAGCTTTTATTTGAGGAATACCACTGCCACTGATATAAGGCTCTTTATCCATTAATTTGCCAACTATGTATGCAATGGAAAATAATATTAAAAACCATAGAGGAATAGCCCATTTATTTTTAGAAATATATTCATAAATATTAAAGGCTATTTTTTCTGCATATGATAATGCAAATCGGTATAATATAACAACTAATGATGTAATAATACCAACTATCAATGACTTTAGCACTAAGACTATTTTTTCATGTCCAGAATCAGTAATGATATCTAAATTGTTATTCATAATAAAATCACCTCTAAAGATAGTATACATTAAAATATCTTTAATATCATAATTTATAGAATAGTCTGAAACATTTATTTTTAGTTAAAAAATATTTCTTAATTAAAAATAAATTTTACAAATTTGTAAATATAATAAAAAATAAATTTTATAAGAAATAGGCTCTTTTTAGCTTGATACAGAAAAAATTAAAATTAATTAATAAAAAGTTAATAAAGATTAGTACTACTAATTAAAAACAAAGATATAAGCTGTTTAATAAAGAATTACAGTGATAATCAAGCAAAATAAAAGTTGGATAGATTAAATGTAAAAAAATACCATAAAATTCCTTTTGCTTAAACTAACTAGTCAGTTTAAAATGTATCACAACGAGAGGGGGAATAGAGATGAATAAAGTATCAAAGGCCATAGCCCAAAGTAGGATGCTTATATTAGTAATAGCATTTCTTTTATTAATACCATCAGTATTGGGATATTTAAAGACAGATGTTAATTATGATATTTTAGGATATTTACCAGATGAATTAGATACGAGGATTGCACAATCTATTTTAAAAGATGATTTTGATTGTGGATCATTAGGAATGCTTATAGTGGAAAATATGGAAAACAAAGATGTAAGCAAATTAAAAGAAGAAGTTAAGAAGGTAGAAGGGGTTAATGATGTTATCTGGATTGATGATGCAATAGATTTATCTGTACCAAAAGAAATTTTACCAGAAGATATCAGAGATATTTTCTATTCAGAAAACTCCACATTAATGATAATTAAATTTGCTGGCACAGATGCCAGTACTGAAACAGAAAAGGCTTTAAGTGATGTCCGTAAGATTGCTGGGAAACAAGCTTTTCTTAGTGGCGTAGCAGGGGTGATAAAGGATACAAAAGATCTGGCTAATAAAGAAACTCCTATTTATGTACTGATAGCAGTAATATTATCAATTATAATCCTATCAATTACCATGGAATCATATGTAATACCAATTGTTTTTTTATCAAGTATAGGAATAGCAATTATTTATAATATGGGATCAAATGTGATCTTTGAAAATATATCTTATGTAACTAAAGCTTTATCAGCAGTACTTCAGCTTGGAGTTACCATGGATTATTCAATATTCTTGCTTCATAGGTATGATGAGGAGAGGGAAAGTAGAGAGAATAAGGTTGAAGCCATGGCTAATGCTATTGAAGCTACCATAGAATCTGTTGTGGGGAGTGCTTTGACAACAGTAGCAGGTTTTTTAGCACTATGTGTTATGGATTTAGCTTTAGGAAAAGATATAGGATTAGTAATGGCAAAAGGAGTTGTTATAGGAGTTATTTGTACAATTACCATATTGCCAGCTTTAGTTTTAACTTTCGATAAAGTAATTCATAAGTACAAACATAAAAATATATTACCTACTTTTCAAAAAAGCAGTAGTTTTATTATTAAACATCATAAAGTAATAGTTTTAATTTCTCTATTGATATTAATTCCAGCAGCTATAGGTAAGGAAAAGGCTAGTGTTTATTATAATCTTGATGAGTCACTGCCAGATAATTTACCTTCAATAGTTGCTAATGATAAGTTGAAGAATGAGTTTAATATGGTATCAACCAACATTATCTTGGTGAGAGATGATTTAGATAGATATAAGGTTAAAGAAATGGTTAAAGAATTAAATAATGTAGATGGTGTTACCATGGCGGCAGCATTAGAATCTGTATTAGGATCTAGAATACCAGAAAACTTTTTGCCTAATGAGTTATTAGAACAGGTAAAGAAAGGTGGCTATGAAGGAATTATTGTCAATTCAAAATATAAATCAGCTACCAATGAAGTGGCAGTGCAGTTAGATGAAATTAATGAGATTGTGAAGAAATATGATCCAGAAGGATTAGTTGGAGGGGAAGCACCACTTACCAATGACCTTGTAACAATAGCCGATAGTGATTTTAAAAAGGTGAGTATATTTTCAATAGTAGCAATATTTTTAATAATTATGGTCATATTTAAATCTATATCAGTACCAGTTCTATTAGTGCTAGCCATAGAACTAGCTATTTTTATAAATCTTGGAATACCGTATTACACAGGTACCACAATTCCATTTATTTCATCAATCGTAATAGGAACAATACAATTAGGAGCCACAGTAGATTATGCAATACTTCTTACTTCAAGATTTAAAGAAGAGTTATCAAACACTAATGATAAGAAGGAAGCAATGATAAAAGCATTACAAAGTTCATCAAGATCAATAATAACTAGTGCATTGACATTCTTTGGAGCTACAGCAGGAGTAGGGATTATTTCAGAATTGGAAATGATAAGTTCACTATGTGTGTTGATGGCCAGAGGAGCAATAATAAGTATGCTAGTTATACTATTTGTATTACCAGGAGTTTTATTAATGTTTGAAGGTATAATTGTAAAAACAAGTAAATCTTTTATAATGTGTAAGAAGGAGGAAAAGTAAATGAAAAGAAAGTCATTATCTAAAAAATTAGTATTTTTAGTTGTTATGGCAACAACAATGAGTAATTTTACTGCTTATGCAGGGGAAATGCATAAGGATGAAACTGTATATGTAATTTTAGATGAAAATGGAAAACCAACAAGTAATATTGTATCAGATAAAATAAGTAGTGATGAGGTATTAGGTGAATTTGAAGATAAATCATCTTTGAGTAATATAAAAAATGTTAAAAGTGATGAGAAAGCGAAGATAAATGGTGAGACTTTAAAATGGAATGTTAATTCTAATGAATTATATTATGAAGGCAATAGTGAAAAAGAGCTTCCTTTAAGTATAGAAATAAAATATGAATTTAATAATAAAGAAGTGGATCCTAAAGATGTTTTAGGCAAAGAAGGATCATTTAAGATAAGTATTAATGTAAAGAATAATAAATATGAAACAAAGAGGATTAAAGGAGAAGATAGAAAGATATATCTTCCAATATTGACAGCCACAGAATGTATATTGCCTAATGATGTTTTCTCTAATATTAAGGTAAGTGCAGGGAAGATTATAGATGATGGAAGCAATTCAATGATAACTTTAATTTCCATACCAGGATTAGAGGAGTCTTTGAATTTAAATGAATTAACCAAGGGTATTAAGAAAAAGGAAAATATTTTTGATATTCAGTTAAAGGATAGTATAGAGATAGAAGGAAATACTACAGATTTTCAAGTACCTTATATAGCATTAGTGGGTACAGTTATTAATGAAGAACTTGATGGATTAGATGAAGTAGAATCTTTTTCAGATATAAAAGATAAATTAAATCAATTAGAAGAAGGTGGAGAGGAACTACTAAATGGACAAAAAGAGTTACAAGAAAATTACATTTTATTCGATGAAGGGGTAGACAAGGCTGCTTCAGGCAGTGAAGATTTAAATAGTGGATTATCACAGCTAAATGATAAGATTCCTACAATAAAAGCTGGAATGATAGAATTAAGGGATGGAATAAATCAATTGTATGGAAAGTCTCCTGAATTAGTTCAGGGTATTAAGGATATGAGTGATGGAGCAAGAGAATTAAATGATGGTATTAGTCAAATAAATAATAAAGCACCGGAATTATATAATGGAACAACAGAACTAAATAGTGGATTAAATGAATTGCAAAGTAAGATTCCAGGACTTGAAGGAGGAATAACTGCAGTAGATAATGGAATAAATACTGTCAATGATAATATGCAAACATTAGCTGCTGGCGCTACTTCATTAAATGAAGGGTTAGCAAGTTTAAATGATTCAGAAAGTATATTTACAGAAGGGGTAAATGGATTTACATCTAGTATAAAGAGTTTAAGAGATGGATATAATAAAATAGATTTTGGTATTAAGGCAGCAAAAGATGGCACTTCCCAACTTAAGATTGGACTAAGTGAAGGAATAAATGATATAGGACGTCTAAGAGATTCTACTGATACTATAGATGGTTTAAATCTTCAAATAAATCAGGTATATGAAGCTATAAAAGAATCAAATCCAGAGGCAGCAGAACAATTACTTAATATAAGTAATTCTTTAAGTTATGTATCAACAGCACAAAGAGAAGGAATAGATGAAGTTATAAGTAAATCTAATGAAGCATTATTAGCAGCAGGTCAGCTTGAGGGAGGGCTAAGTGAAGTGTCAGAGGGCTCCAACTCTTTTATGGAAAATTTCGATGCTCTTGTTAATGGAGCAGATAATATAAATACAAGTGCTTTGCAAATTAAAGAAGGAGTTACTAATTTATATGCTGGAAGTAATGATTTGGTAAATGGAGCTAATGAATTATATGTAGGAACAAGTAATTTAGCAGAAGGAAGCTCAAGTTTAAAAAGTGCTTCTGGTGAATTGGAATCAGGAGTAAATAGGTTAGCGGAAGGAAGTAGTAAGTTAGTTGAAGGAACTAGTACTTTGAAAGATGGAGTAAGTAGGCTGGCAGAAGGAAGCAATAGCTTGTCAGAAGGAGGAAAGACATTAGAGTCTGCTTCAAGCGAATTAAGTACAGGCGTTGAAGCCTTGGAAAAAGGAGGAAATGAACTTGCTGATGGAGGATCAGTGTTAAGTGATGCAGTAGGAAAGCTTGCTGAAGGTAGTAGTGAATTAGCAGGTGGTACTAGCACATTGAGAGATAAATCAAAACAGGTGTTAGAAGCCACAGGTAAGCTTGTGGATGGAACAAAGCAGATAAAAGAAGAGGGGCTAGATCAAATTTGTAATTTGGGAAATGAGGCAGTAGATTCTATAGAGGAATTGAAAGATGTAAAAAATGAGTTAGTGAAAATGGCAGATGACTATGGATTATACTCAGGAATAAATGAAAATATGACTGGCAATATTAAATTTATTATGAGGACAGAAGCCATAAAAGCAGAAAATAAAAAGAGTAGTAAAGTAGAGAATAAAAAAACAGTTAAAACAGATGATGAAGGATTTTTTAGTAAATTATTAGCTAAATTTAAAAATCTATAGATAATTTAAAGGAGCTGAGCACTAATTATTTAGTGCTACAGTTCTTTTTTCTAAAAAGGAATAAAAAAATAATTGGAAAATAATATAAAATATGGTAATATAAACTATAGAAAGTGAATCTATATTAAAAAATAAAAGTTGGTTTAAAGGGGATGAAGGTATTTAAAGCAGGCTTAATTTTAATTTGTGGGAGGAATAAGAATGAAAAGAAAATTAATTTTAATGGCAATAATTGCTTTTAGCGGATTTTCAATAGAAGCCAATGCAGCAGTAAATGATGAAGCCTTATCTAATGTGCAAAATAAGATGATAGAGTATATTAATAATTACTCATTTAGTAATAATGCCGATGAAAGTGCAACAGAAGGTACAACTAATAATACAGTTGATTTTAATTGGAGCGATTATGTAAATAATGCAGGTAATGTTTATAAAGATGCAGTAGAGCAAATTGTAAGTGAACTTCCTGAAATAACTGTTCCTGAAACATCAGTACAGTCCCCAGAAACTTCAGAAGCACCAGATATTTCTGTTACACCAGACATTACAGAAGATTCAGGTAGTATAAATGAAGATGTATTAATACAACCTTTTGTAATTGATAATATATTAAGGATTGTTCATGTAGGAGAAAGCTATACAATCAATGTATTACATTCACCTGGTGAAGTAGTATTTACCAGTAGTAATCCAGAAGTAGCTACAGTTGATGGAAATGGAAATGTAGTTGCTATAGCACCTGGTAAAGCATATATTACAGTTTCTACAGCTGATAGTTGTAGAACTAGAAAAGCAGTTGTAAGGGTTTTAGGAGAAAATGAACTTCCAGATGTTGATTTACCAGATACTGATAACGATATTAATATTGATACTGACATTAATATTGGTAATGATAATAACATTAATATAGATATAAGTATAAATAAACCATCAGGTAATTGGCCATCAATTAATTGGCCAACAGGCGGAACAATAGGCGGAACAACAGGTGGAACAATTGGAAGCTTAGGAAGTGCTAATAAGATATCAACTACACCTACAACATTAAGTAGTACTAAGGGAACATCAACTTCAACATTGCCTAATACTGGTGCACCAATACCAGTGGAAGCAATTGGGGTACTATCATTATTAGGTGGTTTAGGAATTTATAAGAAGAGAAAATAATATTTAAAAGAAGGATCTAGTTTAGGTCCTTTTTTTACGTAAAAAAACTTTAACTTTAATGTTTTTTATAGTAATAAATAAAAATTAATTAATAAAAGAAAAAGTTGTAATATTATGGTACAATAAATGTGTATAATATAAAATTTAGTGAGGTATTTAGATGAGTTTATTTAATAAAATATTAGGGAAAAAAGAACAGGGTACAAAAACTAATGAAGAAATTAAAAAAAAAGATGTAAATGATTTAAATGTGAAGAAGATTAATAGCTCCACTGATAGTGGAGAAAGTAAGATAACAAATATTTCAATAGATAAATCTTCTAAAGAAAATGTAAAGATGATGAATATTATTGACCAAAATGGAAAAAGAATACAGATTACTATGGATGAGTGGAGAGAAAAAGTTCTACCAATTGCCTTAAAAAATCATTGGGATAATGCTAATTTGTTATATAACGATGTACTAAAGGCAATTCAAAACAATTTTATAAGTGATGTGGAAGATGCAGCAATGCATTTGAAAGAAATAGATACAATAAAGGAAAGAGGTTATAATACATTAGCAATAATTTATTTAAAAAATAAAGAGTTTAATAAAGCTAATGAATTATTATTAGAATATCTAGAAAGTAATCCAAAGACAGGAACAATACTTACTAATTTAGCTAAGAGTTATTATGGAAAAGATGAAAAAGAAAAGGCAATGGAAGTTTTATGGGAAGGACTTACTATTAATCCAAATCAAAACAACGGTCTTCCATGGTATGCATCTATATGTAAAGATAAAGATGGAATGGAAGGATATATTGATGCGTTAAGAAGAGCAAGTGAAATAAATGGAAGCTGGCTTCCACAATTGCTTTTAGCAAGACAACAGTTAAATGAAAAAAATATTGAAGGTGCCAAAGAACTTCTGAAAATTGCTTTAAGTGAGGGGCATTTAACACAGGAAGCATTACTTGTAATTTCAGGTGAATTAGGTGCTAAAGGTTATAGCAAAGAATTAATAGAGTTAATTGAACCAGTATATGATTTTAATAAAAATGATATTAGAGTAGGTTTAAATTTATTACAAGCGTATCTTCAAAATAAGGAAATACAAAAAGGTGAAAGTTTATTAAATAAATTGATGATGTTAGAAAGAGCAGATTTAAAAAATGTATTACTTAAAATATCTAATAAGTTCGATAAGCTTAAAGTGGAAGAAAAAGTATCTACAGCAAAGAAAGACGTACAAATAAATATGATGGTACTAGATAATCCCGTTTGGCAGTATGGTCTTAAAACAAGTAAATGGTTTATAAATAATAAAGAAGTAAAAGGAAATATAGCAGTTCTTCCTTATGCAGATGAAACTGTAAGAGAAAAAGAGATAAGAGGCTATCAAAAAGATAATGAGACAAGTATGTTATCAAGAGGAATTCCTCTATATGTAAGTGAAATGATAAATTATTATACAGATTATAATAATAAAGTGGTAATGCCATTTGTTAAAGATTTCGGTCCAGTTATAACAAATAAACAATATAATGAGGCAGCTCTAGAGGATATAGGTAAGAAAATAAATGCTGATATAGTAATTACAGGAAGTGTAATAAATGCAGAAATAGGATACTTAATAAAAAATATTGTTTATAATATGAGTGATAAGTCATCAAAGAAAATAGAGATGTTCATTCAAAAAGATAATTTTGGTAATAGATTTAACGCAATGATAAAAGAACTAAGAAGTGAACTAGCTGGAGCAGAGAAAAGTAATATTGAGTTTTATAGTCTTCCAGAAGATAAGGAAGTACTACATTATTTAGCGTCATTAGGGCATTCGTTAACTCAAACTTTAATTCAAGGAAAGTTTTTAGATAAAGAGTTACTTTTAGGTGAAAGAAATTTACTTAATTGGTATTTAAATATGGTTATGGCTTATCCAGAAAATCAAGCTATTAAAATGATGCTTGTTTCAGGAATTGAAAAAAGTAAAGAATACGGATCAAATGTATATCTAGAGTTTAAAAAGCAAACTTTAGCAGTGATGATGAAGAGTAAGAATGAAGAAATTAAGAAGAGATTAATACCAGAAATCTATAAGATATATGGTATGGAAAACGAACTTAAAGCATTAAAAGAAAAGTTAACTAATGAAAGTAGTGATAAAGAATATATAGAATGGCTAAATAATATTTAATACTGCATATAATAGTAAAATTGATTGACAATTCTGAAAGATTAGAATAATGAATTATTTTTAATTTCCTGAAATTTATAGTATAATAATAGTTAGGTACAATATAATCATGAAATAAAAAAGGAGTAAGAGAGTTGAAGACATTAGTTATTAATTGTGGAAGCTCTTCATTAAAATATCAATTAATAGATATGAGTAATGAAGAATCGATGGTTCAAGGTTTAGTAGAAAGAATAGGGATTGAAGGCTCTGCTTTAACACAAAAGACACCAGGAAAAGGTAAGCATGTTATTAATACAGAAATAAAAGATCATAAAGATGCAATAAAATTAGTATTAGAAGCATTAGTAAATGAAGAATATGGTGTTATTAAATCAATGGATCAAATTTCAGCAGTTGGACACAGAGTAGTACATGGTGGTGAAAAATATTCAGAGTCAGTATTAATTACTGATGAAGTTTTAAATTCAATAAGAGACTGTATTGCTTTAGCACCTTTACACAATCCACCAAATATAATCGGAATTGAATCTTGTAGAGAATTAATGCCAAATATTCCAATGGTAGCAGTGTTTGATACAGCATTCCATCAAACAATGCCAAAGAATGCTTATATTTGTCCATTACCATATGAGTTATATGAAAAATATGGTGTAAGAAAATATGGATTCCATGGAACATCACATAAATATGTTTCAAATAAAGTTGCTGAAGTCATGGGAAAAGATATTAAAGATTTAAAGATAGTTACATGTCATTTAGGAAATGGTTGTTCTTTAGCAGCAGTTAAAGGTGGAAAATCAATAGATACTTCTATGGGATTCACACCATTAGCAGGAATAATGATGGGAACAAGAGCAGGAAGTATAGATCCATCTGTTATATCTTTCTTAATTGAAGAAAAAGGATATACAATAGAACAAGTTGATGAAATGTTAAATAAGAAATCAGGAGTTTTAGGGGTTTCAGGAGTTTCATCAGATTTTAGAGATGTAAGAGCAGCAGCACAAGAAGGAAATGAAAGAGCACAACTTGCTTTAGATATATTCCATTATAAGATTAAAACTCAAATTGCAGCATATGCAGGTGCAATGGGAGGGATTGATGTTATAGTGTTTACAGCAGGAATTGGTGAAAATGCAGCTTTAGTTAGAAGTGAAAGCTTAAAAGGATTAGAGTTCTTAGGATTCAATTTAGATGCTAAGAAAAATGAAATAGCAGGAGAAATTGGTGAAATATCAACTGACGATTCAAGAGTTAAGGTATATGTTATACCAACTAATGAAGAGTTAATGATAGCGAGAGATACTGCAAGATTAGCACAATAATTTAAAGCATCAAGATAATTTAGTTTATCTTGATGCTTTTTAACATTTAGGATAGCAATGGAAGGAACATATTATAAATTCAGGTTAAAAAATGAGCATCTGTATAAAAATATAACAGATGCTCATTTTTTAAATCTGATTAACCTTTTTTTCATACCAGATGTTAAATAAAACTCTAAAAGAAGCAGCTAAAGGAACAGCTATAAGCATTCCTATAAGACCAAAAGCATTTCCACCAATTATTATGGCAAGCATCGTAAATACTGCATGTAAACCTACGCTTTCACCAACAATCTTAGGAGCTAGCAGATTATTATCAATTTGCTGTACTATAAGCATGGCTATAATAGCATATATTATCTTAATAGGATTACCACTAAGAAGTCCCATAATAGCTGCTAGAATTGTACCAACAATAGGACCCACATATGGAATCATATTACATATTCCGGCGATTATACCAATTACAACAGCATAGTCAATACCTACAATAATAAGAGCAATAGATGATAATACACCTACAAATACTGCTTCTAATAATTGTCCACGGATAAATTTTGAAAATACATCATGAATTATTAAGAATATTTTCTTGGTGTATATGCCAGCTTTAGTTTTCCTGAACACTAAATAATAAAGTTTATTCCATAGTCCAATGAAGTATTCAGAATCTTTAAGAAGGTATATACTTAGAACAATAGCAATTAAAAAGGAAGCAATACTACTACCAATAGACATGATACTAGCAGTCATATTTCCTATATTAGTAATTAAGTAATTTTGCATAGAAGTTATTATATCAACTATGTAAGGCTCTAAAGTATTTAATAAAGGTATATTAAGTGATTTAATAGCTTGAGGAAGAGTGTTGCTAGAAAATGAAGCACTGTTAATATAACTATTAATATCTGAGAGTATATTAGCAATAGTTGTATTTTTAGATAATTGTCCTCCTATCATAAAATATATTCCGCATATTAATGCAAAAATTAGTCCAATTAGTAATACATAGGATAAAACTATAGAAAGTATTCTTCTATTTGATTCTTTCTTTATTTTATATAATTTGTTATCTTTAAATACTTTTTCTAAATACTTAGTTATTGGGTATAACAAATAAGAAATAACTAAGGCAATTAATAATGGTTTAATTAGTGAGAAAAAACTTGTTAATAATGAGAGTGATGTTTTAAATATTAAACCTATATTAGACATTAAATTAATAGCAATAAATATGGATATAACAGTAAATATGACATAAATAGAATATGTGAGTAATTTCTTATCGTAATTTATTTTCATTTTAGCCTCCTAATTATAATAAATATATACATAACTTTAACATAATTAATAAGAATATTAAAAGAGTAAATGATAAATTAATAGAAATTTAATGAGTAATACAATAGAATACTATTTAATAAAAGTTAAAAAAGCATAAAATGCTTAGTATAAAGTATGTTTTAAAATATATAAAAATAGTATATAATTACTAAAGGGCAATAAAGTGATAGAAGAAGGGGTGTAAAAAATGAGCGAAATAAATCATGAACTAGGAATAATTGCTTTAGAAAGTTGTAGAGAACTAGGTGAGCAAGTAAATAAAATTATACAGCAAAAGAGAAATACTGAAGAATCTTTATTAATACCAACAAATGAAATACGTTTTTCAAATGGTGAAGGTAAGGTTAAACTTCCAGAAACAGTTAGAGGAAAAGATATATATATATTATGCGATGTAGGAAACTATAGCTGTACATATAAGATGTTTGGATTTACTAATCATAAAGGTCCAGATGAACATTTTCAAGATATTAAGAGAACAGTATCAGCAATAAGAGGAAAGGCTGCAAGAATTACTGTTATAATGCCTCTTTTATATCAATCAAGGCAACATAGA
This sequence comes from Clostridium lentum, assembly GCF_014287815.1. Taxonomy (GTDB): domain Bacteria; phylum Bacillota; class Clostridia; order Clostridiales; family Clostridiaceae; genus Clostridium; species Clostridium lentum. Next base: position 5,894 of record NZ_JACOOQ010000006.1, on the reverse strand, counting down.
AGAAAAGGAAGAGAATCTTTAGATTGTGCTTTAGCATTACAAGAGTTAGAAAGATTAGGTGTAGATGAAATATTAACATTTGATGTTCATGATCCTAATGTGCAAAATGCAATTCCTCTATTATCATTTGAAAATTTATATCCAACTTACGATATAGTAAAATCATTAATATCTAATGAAGATACTTTATCTTTAGATAAGGAAAAACTATTAGTTATAAGTCCTGATACAGGGGCTATGGATAGAGCTATATATTATTCTAGCGTATTAGGAGTAGATGTAGGATTATTTTATAAGAGAAGAGATCACTCAACAGTTGTTAATGGAAAGAACCCAATTGTAGAACATGAATATATGGGAAGAGAAGTTGAAGGGAAAGATGTTTTAATTGTTGATGATATGATAGCTTCTGGTGAATCAGTGCTTGATATAGCATTAGAATTAAAGAAGAGGAATGCAAAAAATGTCTATGTTGCAACAACATTTGCTTTCTTTACGGAAGGACTTGAAAAGTTTAATGAATATTATAGTGATGGAATAATTGCTAAAGTATATTCAACTAATTTAACATATATTTCACCAGAGCTTAGAGAAGCAAAATGGTTTAATGCTGTTGATATGTCTGAATTTTTATCAAGAATAATAAACAGGTTAAATTATGGTAAGTCAATAGCAAAATATATGGATGCCACAAGAATAATTAGAAGTTTATTAAAATAGCATTAACATATTTATAGGAGAATATAATTTATGAATAGTAAGTTAAGGTATCCAATAAGATTAGACGATGGTAAGATGATATACACAATAAAAGATGAAAAAGAGTTATTTATAATGAGAGAAGAAAACATAAGAAAGAAACTCTATTCAACAAGTGCAGTAAAAAAAGAGGGCTCAAAAGTAGGGTCTTCTTACTGTTGCTATGGGGTAGAGCTGATATGAGGGGTTAATTTAATTAATGAAGGCATTTCATTCAAACTGGACAGCACCATATTTAATAAATAGTAGCACTTATGAAATGAAGGATTATGAAATATTGATGACCATATTATCTGCATTAAAATGGCGAGAAAAAAATGGCAGTATAAAGATGGTTACTGATAAGACTGGAAAAGAGTATTATAAAAAAATCGGTATAGAAGCTATATGGGATTTAGGTATAGAATGTAAATTAGATGGTATATATGATTTAGTAAACAAGGAGATATTTTGGGCAGCAGGGAAAGTTTATGCTTTATCCATGGAAGATGGGCCTATAGCAATGATAGATACAGACTTTATCGTATGGAAGCCACTAGAGGAATTAATAAAAGAAAGTAGTTTAGCTGTTATTCATAGAGAAGGAATAGATCCTTTAGTATACCCAGATAAGGAATATTTTAATCTTAAGGAAGGGTATAGTTTTGATGATGCATGGAACTGGAAAGTAGAGCCTTGTAATACAGCTTTTGCTTATTTTAATGATAAAAAATTTATCAAGGAATATACAAAGGCAGCCATAGTATTTATGGAGAATGCAAAGGTTGATGACAATAGGATAACTAATATGGTTTTTGCTGAGCAGAGGATAATATCTATGGTTGCAGAAAAGATGAATTTGAAGATTTATGAAATGGAAACAATAGAGAGATTATTAAGCGGAAAGCAAAAAAGATATACTCATTTATGGGGATATAAAAGTACTTTAAATACTAATGAAATTTTAAGAAGGCAATTTTGCCAAAAGCTTATAGCAAGAATTATTAAAGAATTTCCTGAATATAAAAGTATGTTAATGAAAATTGAGCCAATAAGTACAAAATATAATATTTAGTAAAATTAAGAAAGCAAATGAGCGTTGTTAGTCTCATTTGCTTTCTTAATTTTAGTTTTTTATTACATACTGCTGTATCCCAGGCCAACTAAAGAATGAATTGGCAAAGGCAATCAAGCTAAAGCTTAAAGTGAAAATTATAAAAATTGTAAATGGCAATAAAAATATGCTTATTGAAAAGATTATAATAGCTAGGGCAATAGCAATTAAAGTGTTTTTTAATGAAATTATACTTAAAAGGAATGAATTTTTAAAAATATCTTTTAAGGATAATTTTACAGTTGTTAATAAAGGGAAACTGTATATAAATGAAAAGGCCAATAGCAAATTAATAAAAATACAAATAAATAAAGGTACGTATAAAAGATTATTATTAGATGATGCATTAGAATAAAAAATTAAGGAAATAGTTATTAATGAAAATAATAATAGAAAAATTATACCTAAAAGTGAAGATTGCTTCCAATTCTTTTTAAATGATTCCTTAAAATCATAAAATACAAATATATGTTGTTGGCGAGCAATTTTCATAGAAACATTAGTTAAAGCAGCAAAAGAAGCTGGAATGGTGATTATTGGAATAGAAAATAGTAGAAATAAGAAATTAAGTTTTATTAAATTCCAAAATTCCCTAATCAATGTATCTACAAATAAAGCGAAACCAGTCTTTTCAGGTGTATCTTTAGAAACACCTTTACCTTCCTTTTCAAAATTAGGTTTTAAAAATCCCATATAATATACCTCCTAGAAAAAAATGTATATAAATAAGTCTAACATTAATAAAAAATGTATTCAATATTTCCAATATTACCAAAAATAAGAATTAAGATAAATAAATTTATAGAAGAAATAAATAAAGTTCCTACTCAAATAATAGATAGTCTTAAGGCTGAAGTGTAAAGCTTATCACAAAATATATATTTAGAAGTAGAATTTATTTGACAACGATTACTTATGGTGATATTTTATATTTTTAGGAGGCTTTAATTAAAATTTAAAAAATAGTTTAAAATTTTATATAAAAAAAATAAATATGTTAGTATAGAGAAATTTATTTGAATAAATTTTAACATGAAATTATTGGGAGTTGTTTTTATACAAAAAAATCTCCGAAAATTGGACATGTAAATAATCTAAATGAAAATTAGTTCAAACTTATGATTTAACAGATTTTAAATTAACTTTAGAATTAATATTTGTTTCTAACAGAACTGCATTAATAAGAACTAAAATTGATAATAAAACAGATAAAGATTTAAATTTAAACTTAGAATGGACAGGAAATATATTTAATCAATTCAAAGAAAAATAAGGTGGCCAAGTATATAAATTAGGACAAAGCTTACAAGCTACTGAAAATGGAGTGCAAGTCAACTTCTCTAAAATTAGAGAAACTTGGAGCTACTTCTCAACAGAAGAAACTAAATTTGTAGTTAATTATGAAGGTGAGACTAAAACTATAGTTGAAGGAAACTCTTATAAAACAAACCTTATAGCTCCAGTAGTTATTAAGTCAAATGAATCATTTACAACAGAGGAGTTAAATAAAGAGCAATCAAAAATTCAAGATATGTTTAAGAATTCAGAAAAATATTTTGAAGAAAATAATATTCGTTGGCAAGGTTACTTAGATAAGACTTTTGCTAATATAAAAGGGAATAATGATAAAAGTTATAAAAATGCAGCTATAAAATCTATTGAGACATTAACTACTAACTGGAGAAGTGCAGCAGGAGATATATTACATGATGGTGTAGTTCCTTCAATGTCATATAAATGGTTTATTGGAATGTGAGCTTGGAATTCAGGGAAACAAGCAGTAGCTACAGCAAAATTTGATGGAGAATTAGCTAAAAATAATATAAGAGCATTATTTGATTACCAAATTAAAGAAGATGATAAATTAAGACCACAAGATTTTGGAACAATAATTGATGCTATATTCTATAACAAAGATGAAGCCAGAGGAGGAGACGGTGGAATGGTTCATGAATTAAATAATTCAAAAGAAGAAATTATATTAGCAGCAGCTTGGGAAAGTGGAATGGATAATGCTCCAAGATTTGATGTTGGAGGATATGGTGAAGAAGATACAGGTATAGATGTATTTGAAAATAAATCTGAAGATGGAAGGGTTTTAGGATATTCTATAAATCAAGAATCAGTAGACTTAAATGCATACCTTTATGCTGAAAAAGGATTCTTAAAATCAATGGCTGAGGTTTTAGGAAAAACTGAAGATGTTAAAAAATATACTGAAGAAGCAGAGTTCGTAAGAGAATATGTAAGTAAAAATATGTTTGACAAAGAAAGTGGATATTTCTATGATTTACAAATAAATGAAGATGGTTCAGAGAAGAAATTACTAGTTAATAGAGGAAAAGGACCAGAAGGTTGGATAGCATTATGGGCTAAAATGGCTACTAAAGAAGAAGCAGATAAAGTTGTAGAAAATATGTTAGATGGAAATAAATTCAATACAACTGTACCATTTGGAACAGCTTCTCAAGATAATCCAAGTTTCAGTGCAAATCAATATTGGAGAGGACCAGTTTGGTTAGACCAAGCCTTATATGGAGTTGAAGCTCTTCAGAACTATGGTTACTATGATCAAGCAGTGACATCTGCTAAAAAGATGTTCAATAATGCTGAAGGATTAATGGGAGATGGACCAATAAGAGAAAATTACAATCCATTAACTGGAGAAGGATTACATACTAAAAACTTCAGTTGGTCTGCATCAGCTTATTATTTAATGTATGAGAATACATTAGAAGGCAATGAAACAACTTCTCAAAAAGGATTTGCTATTCCAACTAATGTTGAAGTTCCTGGGACTCCAGAAGTTGAGGTGAAACCAGAAGTTAAACCAGAAGTCAAGCCAGAAGTTAAACCAGAAATCAAACCAAGTAAATCACTGCCAAAAACAGGTAGTGTGGTTAGTTCAGAAATTTTATCTGCAATAGGTGTAGTAAGTGCAGGTGTAGGTTTCTATTTAAATAAAAAGAATAAATAGTTAATTAGGTATATAGTATATTAAAAATATATATAAGTTAAACAATTATAAAAACAAACTATAAAGGGTTATTTAACTAAAAATTTATATATAATAAATATAAAAAAAATTGACAGGGTGAAAAAAAGATGATACAATAGTGTTTGTAAAGTAGAAACAAGCCGTTTCTCACCTTACGGCAGAGCTTAGTAAGGTATAGAGCTATTGAATTATATCTAGAAAAGAGATATTCTAGTGTTTATAAATAGTAGAGGCGGCTTCATGCTGCCTCTATTTTTTTCATAAAGAGGTTTGCACATATAGATAAGCCAAAAAAACAAAAGTAGAGGGGAGTTACTATCATGCCAAAAATGAAGACACATAAAGGTGCAGCAAAGAGATTTAGAAAGACAGGTACAGGTAAACTTAAAAGAGCTAAAGCTTTTAAGAGCCATATCTTAACTAAGAAAAGCGCTAAGAGAAAGAGAAACTTAAGAAAAGGTGCTTATGTTTCAACTACTCAAGAAAAAGCAATGAAGAAATTATTACCATACCTATAATATTATTACCTAGGAGGAACTAAGAATGGCTAGAGTTAAAAGAGCGGTTAATTCACGTAAAAATCATAAAAAAGTATTAAAACTTGCTAAGGGTTACTACGGTGGAAAGAGCAGATTATTTAAAACTGCTAATGAAACTGTAATAAGAGCATTAAGAAATGCATATGTAGGAAGAAGATTAAAGAAGAGAGATTTCAGAAGATTATGGATTGCTAGAATCAATGCTGCTTCAAGAATGAATGGATTATCATATTCAAAATTCATGAACGGAATGAAATTAGCTGGAATCGACATGAACAGAAAAATGTTATCTGAAATAGCTATAAACGATCCAAAAGCATTTGCTGATTTAGTAGAAGTTGCTAAAGCTCAATTAAGCAAATAATTAAGAAAATAATATAAAAAATGGGGACGTCTCATAAATGATTTTTAAATCATTTATGTAGACGACCTCTTTTTTGTTTTTTAGAAAAATTATTCAGTTTATATTATGTAATTAGTGGTAATAAATTTAATTTTAAACACA
>NZ_JACOOQ010000005.1 GCF_014287815.1 Clostridium lentum | reverse complement strand
TACCGAAAGCGTAGCCAATTATTTTTTTAGAATGTAAGTCAAGAACTGAAGCTAAATAGCACCAACCATCCCTACTAGTATGAATATATGTAATATCTCCTACCCATTTTTCGTTAATAGAAGTAGTTGTAAAGTCTCTTTTTAAAACGTTTTCTAAATCTTCTGCTACCTTTTTTACTTGAATGTGGCTTGTATTTTTTTACAGTTACTGCACAAAGGCCAAGTTTAGTCATTAGTATTTGAACTCGCTTCAACGATACATTGAAGCCTTCTATACCAAGTATATAATGAATTCTAAGAGCACCATATATGCCTTTATTCTCTTTATATATCCTTTTAATAGCTGATTTTAATTCCTCATTTTCTAGTTCTCTTGCAGATTTAGTTTTATCAAAAGATTTATAATATGTGCTTCTGGCTACACCTAGAACGGTACACATAGTCTTAATATCATGTTTGCTTTTATTATTATTTATAAATTCTATAACTTCATCTAATTTTTTGTTGCAAATATGGCCATAGCTTTTTTGGCTAAAGCCCGCCTTTGGTGTAATATTTCATTTTCCTCTTTAATTATTGCCATTTCTTTTCTTAAAGCTTTTACTTCCTTTAATGTCATAACTTCATTTTCATCTACTTTAATTTCTTTTACATCTTTAATCCAGCCGTTAATTGTTGATTTTGCAATGCCATATTCGTAGACGATGCTCTGCTAAGCTCATTCCTGATTTAAATAACTCTACTATCATATCCTTGTATTCTTGATCGTATCTTCTGCCCTTTCCCATAATGGACACATCCTTTCTTAACTAAATATTATTTTAACTTAGTTCGTCTTAATGTGTCCACTACTTTATACTAACACCATGATTTATCACTAACCACTTTACATTACTTTAACTTTCATATTTTATTTCGTATATTCAAAAACTTCACTCCATGTTGGTATAGATTCTAAAGCCCCTATTCTAGTTGTTGTTAGTCCCCCAACTACATTAGCCAACTTAACAATTTCTACAATACTCTTATCTGGTTCATTTAATATCTGAGCTAAAACTGCACCTATAAATGCATCACCTGCTCCTGTTGCATCCTTCATTTCAATTTCCTTAGTAGGTACTAAAACTTGCATTTCTTTAGTAGTTAGTAATGCACCTAATTTCCCTAAAGTAACTATTAAATTCTTGCATCCTAAATTCACTATAGCTCTAGCTGCCTCTTCTATATTTTCCATGCCACTAATAAGCATTGCTTCTTCATCACTTAACTTTACTATATCGCTATCTGCAATAAATTCCTTGCAACAATTAATAAATACTTCTTGCTTATCTCCAAATAAAGCATCTCTATAATTAGCATCAAAAGAAATTAATTTATTATTTTTTAAAGCATAATCCTTTATTTTATAATAAGTTTCTTTTAACTGACCATCTAAAAATGCAGTTGCACTTCCAAAATGAAATAGATCAAATCTATCTAATTCTTTTTCAATATACTCAAATGGTAAATACCCATCTGCATCTCTTGCAAATTCAAAATCTCTCTCTCCATCCTTCATTAATGAAACAAATGCAAATGTAGTATTATGATCATTTAACTTAAACATTAATTCAGTATTTATATTGTTTGCTATAAGAGTATCTTCTAAAAACTCTCCAAAAGCATCATTTCCAACGCTTCCACAAAAATATGCTTCACAGCCTAACTTTGATATAGCTGCAGCAACATTAGCGGGTGCTCCTCCAGCTTTTTTTATAAATCCATTAGTTGCTTTTAAGGATTTACCTGCATTCATTGAAACAAAATCAATTAATGCTTCTCCTGGACAAAGTACTTTTTTCATAAACAATCACCTTTCATTTAACAAATCTGCTACTTACGTATTACACTTCAATTCTCCAAATATCAAAGCTATTAAATACAATTTCTCCATCAACAGCTTCTAAATTTACTTTATTGCTACATTCTAATGGATAAATGTTATTTGACATAGCTACTTTATTATCATCAGTAAATACTTCAATTGATATATTGTCTGAGAATATATTCACAGATAATGTATCTTCAAATAAATCTAAATCACAACTCTTGATTCCTTTATTGTAACCATCACAATTATTTCTATCAAATATTAACTTTTTATTTTTAATATCTAACCTTAAAATAGCTACACCCTTTTTATTTTCTCTTAATTTAATAATTAGTTCCTTAGCAGTTGTAGCTTTTAAATCAATATTAAATAACATTTCATATCTATCTTTATTTCTAATTATTATATCCTTACTTCCATTAAGAGTATTTAACTGAACTTTATTTTCTTCTTTTCTATAATCTCTAATCTCTTCCACTGGTATAAACTTTAACTTACCAGTTCTCTCATCAAGTTTAACCTCTCTAGGTAAAGACATTGCACCATTCCACTTATCTTCCATATTAGGGCCAAAATCAGTAAAACATTTCATCCAAGGCCAACTATTAGCCCAACCTATTACTATTCTTCTACCCTTATCATCTACTAATGATTGTGGAGCATAAAAATCAAATCCAAAGTCTACTTTTCCTTTTTGAGTCCATGTAAACTTTCCTGTAGAGTAATCCATATCTCCAACTAAATACATTGTAATTGTACTTCCAAGCTCCATTGGTGATAGCATTAAAACATGTTTATCTCCAATCTTAAAGAAATCTGGACATTCCCACATACTTCCTAGCTCACCATTGGATTCTGCTAAAACACTTACAAAATTCCATTGTCTTAAATCACATGAACTATATAATAAAGCTCTTCCTTCATTATTTTTAGTAGTTCCTATCACTACATACCAAAGGTCTCCTTCTTTCCAAACCTTAGGATCTCTAAAATCTCTATTTCCTTCAATAAAGTTAGGTAATATTACTGGATTTCCTTCAAACTTTTCAAAATTTACTCCATCATCACTTGTAGCAATACATTGAACTTGAACTGTTCCCTCTTCACTAGTAGTGGTACCTGTATACATTAACGTTAACACGCCATTATCATCTACAGCACTACCTGAGAAACATCCTCCATCTTTATCATCATCATAAAATTCACTAGGAGCTAAAGCTATTGGCAAGTGATTCCACTTAATTAAATCCTCACTTTCTGCATGTCCCCAATACATTGATCCCCATTTTGAATCATATGGATTATATTGATAAAATAAATGATACTTACCTTTATACTGAATAAATCCATTTGGATCATTAATCCATGATGCTGGTGCCATGAAATGATATCCTTGCCTATATTTACTTAATGCTACTTGATTTTTTATTGAATCTACATATTTCTGTGCTTGTTCTAATTTCTCCTTATGATTATTTGCCATATTAAAACCTCTCTAAAATAAATTTTTCTTTATCCTTTAATTCCACTAGACATAATACCTTGTACATAGTATTTTTGTAATAATAAATATACTATTAATATAGGAATTGTTGAGAATACTAATGCTGCCATAATTGGAGCATATCTTACTGGTGGATCTGTAAAGAATCCTTGTATAGCAAGTTGAATTGTTTTATGTTCTGGTGATGTTACTGCCATTAAAGGCCACATAAAATCACTCCAATGTGTTACAATTGTTAATACTGTTGCTGTTGCTATTACTGGCTTTGTATTAGGTAATACTACTTTTACAAAAGTCCCTAACACTCCACATCCATCAATACTAGCTGCTTCTTCTAATTCCTTTGGAAGAGACATGAAAAACTGCCTAAATAAAAATATATTAAAGCAATTACCTATAAAAGGTAGAAATAATGCAAAGAATGTATTTGTAATTTTTAATGTATTACTTACTAAATATAATGGTAATACAACTGTTTCAAAAGGAACTATATATAATGCAATAATTGCACTTAGTATGAGGTTCTTTCCTGGAAACCTTAATCTTGCTAACGCATATCCACATAAGGCATTAACAGGTATACCTATTAGAAGTATTAATACAATATATATCATACTGTTTAGTGTACTTTTTAATACTAATGATCTAGATAACATTTCCTTATAATTATCTAATGATGGATTAGATACAAAAAATGTTGCTATAGAACTCATATCTTTAAACAAATCTGCCTCTGGCTTTAATGATGATACAATCATCCATACTAATGGTAATACAAATATTAATGATAAACTTATTTGAAATATATATGCTAAAACTTTACTTAAAGTCCTTTTTTGATTTCTTTTCATAATCCTTCCCCCCTAATCTCCATTTACATTACATACCTTTTTCACAACACCTGATACTAGTAATATTACTAAGAAGAAAATTACTGCTATTGCACATGAGTATCCAACATTCCTATATTGGAAACCTTGTTCATATATCATATATGCAAGTGTTTTTGTTGATTCATTAGGGCCGCCTCCTGTCATTATATAAGGCTGTGTAAATAATTTAAAAGCTTGGATAGTAGTAATTAAAATTACAAAACTTGATACATTTTTTATACATGGTAATGTAACATTTTTAAATTTTTCCCACCAATTGCAACCATCTAAGCTAGCTGCTTCATATAGATCTCCTGGAACATCTTGTAAACCTGCTAAAAATATCATCATTTGATATCCAGCAGCTTGCCATATAGACATGAATATAATAGAATTCATAGCTTGTTTCTCACTTAATAAGAAAGGCTGTGATTGTATTCCTATAGAATTTAAAAGTGAATTTATAAGACCACTATCTCTGTTATATAAGAATGTCCATAATATAGCTACAACAACCATGGATGTAACCACAGGACTAAAGAAACAAATACGTGCCACCTTTGATGTTTTTAACTTTGTATTAACTAATAATGCTAATCCTAATGCAACTATAGTTTGAAGCGGTACTACAATTGCTGCAAAATATACTGTATTAAACAAACTCTTATAAAAAGCTGGATTCTTTAAAACATCTATATAATTTGTTAATCCAATGAAAACTTTTTGTGCTGGTTTTAGCATATTATATTGTTGAAAACTATATCCAAAAGCAAGTATGGCCGGTAACACTAAAAATAAACCAATAAATATAACTGCTGGTAAGACAAATAGCATTCCTGCTACTGCTTCTTTACTCATTGATTTTTTTAAAGTTACATCTGTTTTAATTTCTGTATTTCTCTTAATTGTTAGCATTAATACAATACCTACCTTTCTAAGAGAATTATGACTAAAAGCCATAATTCTCATTACTTATATATTAATTATTTCTCTTTATATCCTCATTAAAACGAGTAACTACTTTAGCTAAAGCGTCTTTAACGTCTACCCCAGTTCTTATATCTTGTAATGCTGATGCAAATTCACTTGATAATACTGGATAAGATGTTGAAATTGGTCTTGGATGTGCTGTATTTATTACTTGCTCCTTTATAACCTTTTTATTTTCATCTTGATATTCTTCCATATTATCAAATACAGATATTCTTGCTGGTGGTTTGCTTATAGCTGAACAATACTCTTCTACTTCTTCTGCTGATGTTAAGAATTCAAGTAACTTAGCTGCTGCTTCTTGGTTTTCTGAACCCGAAGTAATACCAAAACACCAATCCCCTGATGGTGAAACTACTTTACTACTTTCAGAGAATTTAGGATAGTATGTTATACCATAGTTAAAATCTGGATAGCTTTCTTCTATTGTCTGAATTTCCCATGATCCCATTAAATACATAGCTGATTTTCCTTCTTCAAAATCATTTGGTAATGGTTGAAGATTTATTAATCCTTCTACTGCAAATTTTTGATAAAACTCTAATGATTCAATGGATTTATCAGAATTTAAATATCCATCAATTTTTTTACCATCTTCTGAAAGTAACTCTCCTCCATTTGACCATATCATTGGAGCAAATGCATAAATTTGACCTTCACCTAAATCCCAATCTAAATTAATTCCATACATATCATTAGTTTTTAATTTTTTAGATATTTCATATACTTCTTTCCAAGTCCAAGCATCTTCTAATGTAGTTGGAGCTTGTATTCCTGCTGCATCTAAAACATCCTTATTGTAGAATAAAACCACAGTAGATTCTGCTGCTCCTAGTGCATATAATTGTCCATCAACTGTTCCTTGTTTTATTATTGACGGAACAAAATCTTCTAGCTTGTCTTCTGTGAAATATTCATCAATTGGAACTATTATTCCTGAATCTGCATAGTTAGCAACTGATGGACCATCCATAGCTATAATATCTGGTAAGCTACCTGAAGTTGCTGCTGCATTTATTTTATTTTCGTATTCATACCCATTCCCTCTTGGTATCATTTGTAAACTAGCTTCTATTTCACCTGCATATAATTCATTAAATTGTTCTATTGCATTTTTGTAATATTCTTGCTCAACAACTTGTCCCTCTTGAGTCCAAACAGTTATCTTTGCCACACTATCTGTAGCATTATTTGATGATGAACATCCATAAATATTAGCTGATAACATTCCTACAGTTAAAATTAAAGACAATATCTTTCCTCTTCTCAACATTTATACCACCTCATATTTTTATTGCATATGCTAATCAGTTAGCATATTATTATATACATTGTTAATGTTTACATTTATATTATAAATCCAAATTTTGGAATATGTCAACCGGTTTGCATATAATATTTTTTATTTTTTTCTATTAATTGACAATGCTACTTTTTGGATATTAAGATATAAGGAGAGGTGAGTAATTTGACAAATATAAAGGATGTAGCTATTAAAGCGGGTGTATCTGTTTCTACAGTATCCAGAGTAATGAATAATCGAGGCTATATTTCACAAGCCACCAAAGATAAAGTTTTTAATGCTATGAAGGACTTAAATTATCAACCAAATGAAATTGCTAAAAGTTTATTTAAAAAGAAGTCTAATATAATTGGTTTAATCCTACCTGACATTAGTACTCCTTTCTATGCTGAAGAAACTAGGTATATAGAAGAAGAATTATATAAATTAGGATATAAGTTAATGCTTTGTAATGCATATAATAGTAGTAGTAGAGAACAAGAATATATAAATATGCTTTTAAGAAATCAAGTAGATGGAATTATAATAGGTAGCCATACTTTAAAAATTGAAGATTATTTAAATCTAAATCTACCAATTGTTGCTTTAGATAGATATTTAGGAGATGATATTCCTATTGTATGTTCAGATCATATAGAAGGTGGTAAATTAGCAGCACTTGAATTATTAAATTGTGGTTGTACTAATATTCTTCATTTTTCTGGAAGCTTAAAAGTACCTACTCCATCTAATGACCGTCATAAATCTTTTAATGACACATTGGAAAGAAAAAATATTAAAGTAAATACAGTAGAATTACCTATTAATTTCTTCTCTTTTTTAGATTATTCTTCAATTATCCAAGAAGCACTTGATAATAATCCTGATATTGATGGTATATTTGCCACTGATACTATTGCTTTAGCTACAATTAAAGAGTTAATTAAACGTAATAAAAATATTCCTAATGATGTAAAGGTTGTGGGATATGATGGTTTATCTATTTGTGCTCTTACTTATCCTACTTTAACAACAATACAACAACCTATTAAGGACTTATCTAAGGAAGCTGTAAAAACATTAATTAATCTTATTAATAAAAAAAATAGTTATATTGAGAAAAAAATTATTTTACCTGTGTCTTTGAAAAGAGGTAATACTACTTAATTTTTTTAGTGTAACTGGTCTTATGGCTTTTTCTTTGGGACTGTTGATAGAATTGATATTACACAATTCTTTCAACAGTCCCTATTCTGTAACCTTTTAAAAGAGTAGGACAAGGCCATCCTACTCCCTTTTGCGTAATTTTGTAATTAATGCACTAAAACCATCTGAATATTGTATTACATTTAGAAAACTATACTTCCCTGTTTTATTGCAATATATTAATATCATTAAACTTAAATGTTAAAAAGATATATTCATTAATTTATCAGTATATTCAACTAATACTCATCCTTTCTTTTTTTAGTACCTTAAGAACTATAGACAACTATTATATTAGATTTATATACTTGCTAATAGTTTTCCTTGCCATATTTAATTCTCTAACAATCCCTCTAATGGAATATTCAACTTCACGCATTTTACAAACAAATTTAATTATTTCTTCCTTTCTAATAATTTTTCCCCATGAATAATTTCACTTTTACAGATATTTAATTATATCTGTATGGCTTATTTAAGCTACATTTCTGCAGTTATTTTTATTTAATATATAAAAATAACCTAAACACATTAATTTTTTTAATATATTTAGGTTATTTTTTTGAATAATTAATTTATATTTGCTTACTACATCACCATTTATACCTTGTATAATTAATATCTAATCGTAATAACTATACATTCTAAGTTTAAGATATTCTCTTAATTATACTGTTTTCCTTTATCTTAACTCTTCAATTTTACAATAATGTTCCTTCATTTTAGAATCATAACATATGGCTACAGCTAAACTTAAACGATGATTATTTTCCTTCTTAAATTTTTCTACATATTCTTTTTCTTTTATTTGATTTATTGCAACTTCAGGATCTTCATCCTTTTTCAATTCTACTATAAAGGCATAATAAGATAAAAATCCTAACACTATCATAGCAGAATATATTTCTTCTTTATTTCTTGGTGCTCCTTGGCCTGCTCTATATTCTTCATTAATAATAATATCAATTTCTTCTCCTGAAACCATTGCTATTACATCATCTCTGATGTCTAGAACGTTATATTTAAGATATTCTGCCACTTCATTCATAGCTCCTGTATTAGTCCAATAACTTTCACAATAGTTATTAACAAGTGCTTTTACCACTGATCTTGGATTATAAATTTTTATTCCAGTAGCTGTTAAATAGCCATTGTACCAATTTTCTAATTCTTTAAAATCCATCCGTTTATTTTTATTATATAATTCTAATACTTCTTCCTCTGTAAAACCAAAATATTCATCATATATTCTATCTTTTAAAAATGTATATTCATCAAACATATTAAGTGCAGAACCACTTGAATATTTTTTTATTGGCAATACTCCTGTCATATAACAAATAGATACATATGGCTGATCCTTTAAAAACTTCATTAAAAATGATAAAAACTCATTTTGATCTTCCTTAAAAAGATTACTGTTAAATATATAGTCCCACTCATCAAAAATAAATATAAATTTTTCATTTAATTCATTTAGTATATCCCATATAGCATAGTTTTCCTTAATTTTAACATTAGGTTTAAATTATCTATAATTAATGATTTATCTATAAAATATTTGCTTCTATACAATTCCTTATAATTTTCAAGATTCTTATTTGTATTTAAATATAGCGCCATATTCCACCTCCTATTGCATTAAATATTAATATATTAATATATTAATTCTAGATTAATTAGTTTGCTAAATCAATACTTCTTCATATTGTTCTTTACATTAATTAAATGTTTCCATCTCATATACATAGAATTCTTATTTGCTTTTAAAAGCATTTTATATGTAATTTTAACTTCTTCTTCTGAAAGAACATGCTTTTTATATTTATATATTTCCTTTAATAAGTCATAAACATATACTACTGGTGTTGTAGTGTTAACTTTTAAATCACATCTATTCATAAAGACAATAATAGAAATATATTCAATCTTATTATTTACTTTTAAATTTTCCTCTATTGCTTTAATATGACCATAATTCTGTTTAATAGGATTTCTAAAAAAGTTCTTTTTGTTATATATTATTTGTTGCCAATTATCAGCATTTTCACCCCCTACTATCCACCCTTGATAATTTTTAGTCTCAATTACAAATATTCCATAATTTGATACTACTAAATGATCTATTTGACTTGTACCTCTAGAAGTTTTTAATATTACGTCATTAATTACTTTATATTTATTCTTATCTAATCTTTTTAGTCTTTTTGAAACACTTCTTTCCCCAAGTTTTCCTTTATCTAAATACTTCTTTTTTACTAAAAAAGATATAATGAATAAGATTATAATTTCAACTATCATTTCGTATCTCGCTTTAATATATCTTCTTTATTTCTTAACATATTTATCATTTTTTATACTCTAATATTTTTATAATATATATTATTATATAAATTATATTACAATGCTCTTATTTGCCTTATTAATCATCCAGCTAGGGATTTCCTCTTGTAACTGCCAAGTAATACTTATAGGTTTACTTCCCATATGACTTTTATATTCTGCTAATCCTAAATAAGTATATGAAGAGGTTATTCCATTATCCTTTTGATTTTCTCTTACAAATAGTACTATTTTAGAGTTTTCTTTTTTATGATTAATATATCTTTTTCCTGTAACACTTTCTACAGAAGTTGTACTTTGACTCTGCCAGTGGAATAGCTTTTCATTTATAGCATAATCCTCATATAAAGTAGATGGTGAAAAATCTTTCTCACTTTTATTTAAGGTTATAAAGAATACATCTAGCTTTTTATCTGCAAAATATTTTACTCCTTCTCTAAAAGCTGGTTTCTTTTCTCCATTAAAATAATCTAAAGCTGCCATTATTTGATCTCTTGTATAGTTACAATGTAAATCCATAGGACAATCAAATCCAAGTTCAACTCTTTTGTCCACAAATCCTAATTTATGATAATTATATTTTAATATTTCCTTAACTTCTGCCATCATAGTTTTATTCTTTAAAAGTCTTTCTAAACCTTCCTGTAATGAATTTAGGTTTTCTTTTTCTGGACAGTTATTATAAAAAGTATAATACATCATATTCATCATTAACTTTTCTTCATTATTTACATTATAAATATCAATTTCTTCATCGATAATCTTATTAAAGAATTCTATTAATCTTCTTGAATTTATATGGAATAAGTTTCTTAGCTTCTTTGTTATTTCAACTTCATTTTCCTCATTAAAATCTTCTTTAACTCCTGCCATTACACACATTCTTGCAAAACTTCTATCTCCTGATTTACCATAAAAGTCTACTAATGATAATTCATAATGATTTAAGAAATTTTCCAAGGTAAGTTCTGAAAAGCTTTCATTTTTAAAATTTCTTAAAAGATTTATTATTTTATTTTTATTATTTACTGTGGATTTTATATTTCTTAAAATATATTCCTTGGCCTGCTTTTCTAATTGAATATAACACCCTTTAGGTAAAGTTAAAAATCCATTTTCTATATTATCTTTTACAGATCTATTGCTCTTACCAATGAGTGCTCTAAATTTTTCTTCAAAATTATAATTTTTATGTGCTTGCCCTACAAAATCTAAAACAGTTAAACATTCCTTACCTTCACTTAATCTTAATCCTCTTCCTAATTGTTGTAGGAATACAGTAAGACTTTCTGTTGGTCTTAAGAAAAGAATAGTATTTACTTCTGGTATGTCTACCCCTTCATTATAAAGATCAACCACAAAAATAAATTTAATATTACCATTTACTAAATTTTCTTTAGCTTTATTTCTTTCCTCTATAGTACTTTTTGATGTTAAAGCTATTGATGGTATATTAAGTTCATTAAATCTTTTAGCCATAAAAATAGCATGTTCTATGCTTACACAGAAACCTAATCCTATAATTTCATTTATATCAGTAATGTATTTATTTAAACTATTAACTATTTGAGAAACTCTTAAATCATCATTAGTATAAACATTACTAAGTTCTGCTATATCATATCCCTTTCTAGTCCATTTGACCTTTGATAAATCAATATTATCTGTAACTGCAAAATATTGAAATGGACTAAGAAGCTTTCTATCTATTGCTTCTGGTAGTCTGATTTCAGCACCTATTCTATCTTCAAAATATGAAAAGATTTCTTTTTCATCATTTCTTTCTGGTGTAGCCGTAAGTCCTAATAATATCTTAGGCTTATAATAACTTAAAAGCTTTTGATATGAAGGTGCTGCTGCATGATGGAACTCATCTACTATTATAAAATCATAATAATCTTCTGAAGTTACTTCAAATAATTTTTTACTATTTAAACTTTGGATTGATACAAATAAATGATCTATATTTTCTGGAGTTCTTCCACCTACCATAAGTTCACCAAAATTATTATTCTTTAAAATGGCTCTAAATGTATCTCTTGCCTGCTTTAAGATTTCTTCACGATGTACAACAAATAAAAGTCTATTTACCTGACCTTTATTTTCTTTGCAATAATTTTTATAATCAAATGCTGATATTACTGTTTTTCCTACACCTGTAGCAGCAATCACTAAATTTTTATTCTTATTAAATAGTTTTCTTTCAGCATCTAATCTTTCTAGTATTTCCTTTTGATAAGAATATGGCTTAATATCAAAAAGAAAATTATTTTCTCTTTCCACTTCCTTATTTTCTTTTCTTAATGCCATTCTTAATTTAAGCTTGTCTTCATCCGTACCAGTAAATAAAACAAACTCTCCATCATTCCAATAACTTTCAAAAGTAGCTTCAAACTTCTTAACTATATCAAAAGAATCCTGCTCTGTAATTTTAATATTCCATTCTAATCCTGAAGTTAAAGCAACATTTGATATATTGGAGGAACCAATGTAAGCTGTAGTAAAACCTGTATTTCTCTTAAACATGTACGCCTTAGCATGAAGTCTTGTTCTTTCTGTATCATAAGAAATTTTAATTTCTATATTAGGTAATTTTGCTAATTCATATATGGCTTTTTCATCTGTAGCTCCCATATATGATGTTGTTATTATTCTTATCTTTTTGCCATTTAAAGCTGCTTCTTCTAAACTTTCAATTAAACATCTTATTCCACTCCATTTAACAAAGGACACAAGTAAGTCTATTGAATCACATGAAAGGATTTCTTTATTAAGTTCACTTAGCATATTAGGTTCCATTGTTGCACCTGTAAAAAGCGAACTTTGTGATATTGGTGTAACTGGCCTTATGGCTTTTTCTTTAGATATTGCTCTTTTATTATTTATTTTAGAATAAAGAGCTGTAAGCATTTCTCCATTTTCACTTATTTTATATTTTTTAATATCATCTTCATTGGACACTTCACTTAATATGTAAACTATTTTATTACATGCTTCTATTTGCTTAAGAAGTTTTTCATTATCTTCCTTAGCTTTATCTCTTACATAATTTAATGCTTTCCTTATTACTGATTCTATGTATTGAGCCAATATGGCTCTAGCTTCTTCATTATCAAGTTTTTCTTTATCAATTATATATTTTTCTTTATCTAATTCATTTAAATTTTCTAATACTTCTTCATTTATTATTTGTTCATATAATCCTTCTTTTATCATCTTTCACCATCCAATAATTTAAAATATAATCTAAATTTTATCATATTACTTTTAGTAAAGTTGTATAAGTCATTATATTTCTCTATTTTCTTTTATTTTTAAATCAAGGTTGCTAATGGGTAGTATAACTATTATAAATCACAATAATTTAAATTTTATTTTTCTTTTTTGATAGAAATAAAGATATAGTTTATAGAAACATAAATAAATAATATTGGAAGTGAAAATTAAAAATGAATTCCATATAAACAAAATTGTAAGTAATTGAAGTTCAGATTTATTTGAATTATAAATAAAATATATAATTGTAATATAAACTATACTTATAGAAATAGGTATTATTAATGAATAAATTATTTTCTTGCGAAAGGTAAGTTTTTTAATAACAAAACCAGTAACTATTCCTAAAACTATAGGAATAATAAAATATAAAATAGGAACTAAATTAAAGATTACTTCTTTTGGTAATACTTCTTTTTGCACTAACTCACCTCCTGACCCAACTCGTAACTTAATACAATTGTTCAAAACTTTATATTCTTATTATACATAATTTATGGATTATAATTCCAGTAATTATGTAAATAAATTTAAATTTATTTACATATTTGTTTCCTTATCTTAAAATCTTTTATTAGTTCGTACAGTTTCTTTGTCGGTGTTAAAAAAACTTCGTCTGCTTCAACTACACCATAAACAGAGCCAAATATAAATAAATGACTGGTTGGAAATTTTAATTCAAACCAGTCATTTAACTTAATAATTTTCTATTAATTCTAAACTGCTATTTTTTCTATCAATAATTATAATTGCTACAATTATCATCATAGTTATTAATTCTGCTAAAGGTAATGATAAAAACACTCCTATAGTACCTATAAATGGAGGTAAAGCTAATGTAAATATAAATTGAAAAACAAATCCTCTTCCTATTGATATTATATTAGCATATGTATTTTTGCCTATAGCTTGATAATATCCACTAATGGTAAAGATAGTTCCTATGGCTGGACTACCTATACAATAAATTCTTATCATTTCATAAGCAGATTCAATATATTCACTGCTCACTCCAAAAATTGCAATCATTTCTCTACCAAAAAGTAGTATTGATGTATAAATTAATATACCAGATACTATACATATACCTATTGTAATATAAACAAGTTTTTTCATTCTTTCAAATTTCTTAGCTCCATAATGATAACCTATTAATGGTTGTAATCCTTGTGCTATACCCATACATGTATTTACTAAAAAGCAATTTATATATGTAGCAACTGTATATATTGCCACATCAATAGTACTTCCATAAGTAAACATAGTTCTATTTTGTGTTAATAAAATAATTCCATATGAAATCTGTATTGCGAAACTTACAAAACCTATCTTAAGTATTCTTTTTACTATTTCCATATGAATTTTTAAGTTTTCTTTTTTAACCTTAATAGTAGCTTTACCTTTTATAAAATGATATAAAGATACACTCATTGATATTAGTATACTTGCGCTTGTTGCAATAGCAGCTCCTTTAACACCAAAACCTAGCTTCATAACAAGTATCCAGTCTAATACTATGTTAGCTATAGCCCCTATACCTATCATTATCATTGATAAATCAGGTCTTCCATCAGTTCTAACTATAGGATTTAATGCTGTAGCAAATATGTATGGCACTGCAATTATAAATATTATTGTGTAATAATCTAATGCACTTTCTAAAGTATCACTTGTTGCCCCTAATAGTTTTATTATTGGCATTCTAAATAATAAACCTAAGATTGTTACTACTACACCAATACATACAATTAAAGTAACACCTGTACCTAATACTTTTTCAGCCTTTTTATTTTCTCCTTTCCCCATATAAATAGCAATTATACTGCTTGTACCAATTCCTATCATAAGTCCTATACCTACAACAAGCGTTACTGCTGGCCAAGCTATATTTACCCCGGCAAGTCCTACTTCACCAACACCTTGCCCTATGAATATTCCATCTACCATTGTATAAATTGTATTTAAGACAACTCCAACAACAGATGCTATGATGAATTTTGCCCAAACTTTAAATATATTACCATTTAAAACTTCTTTTATATCCATTGCATCCTTCCTTTCTGTAGTTAAAATAAATTTTAATTAAATCCTTACGAATATTAAATCTTTTAGCTATAAATTCAATTACCTCCAAAGTTTCTCTTTTCAATATTGATCAATTAAATATTTTTTCATAATTCTTTCCATATTTATCATTTATTCTGGGTATATCTGATTTTCTAATAATTCCTCATAAAATTCTCTTCTACTTTTGTATCCATTAAAAGTACTTACTGCCATTTCAAATTCCTTTTTACTCCAAGCTTTATCTTTATCTATTTTTCTACACATCTCCTTCATCCTGTTCTTAAATGGATTTTCAACGCTCTGTACATATTTAACTGTATTCCCCTCAGAAAGTAAAACAAAATAAATATTATCTGTAAAATTAAGCCCAAGAAAATTTCTTCTGTCTGTTTGATTACATATATTAATCCATTGACCATAAATACTCTCATAATTGTCATCAAATATAACTAACATTAAATATAATGTAACTCTTCCTATTGTAAAATACCGCACTTCATACTGTATACATTTATTATTACTTAACTCATTTATCTTTACATTTTTTTCTTTAATAAAGAAGTGAGCTTGTTCTAATTTTTCATTTGGGTTTACTAATAACATTTCTCCAAACTTAATAAATTCCAATTCATCATATTTTTCACCTATTGCTATCATTATTTTAATCCTCCATACTTTGTTTAATTACTTTCATACACAATATTTTTAAAAGTAATTAAACCATCAGTTAATATTTACACCTGCTTATTTTACTTATTTATTTCTTTTTATCAATCCTGGAATTCTTTCATTTTCAATTAAGTAATATTTAATCTTATAGTTCTTTAAATTATATACCTCTTCATTGTCCTTGACTTCTGTAGTGACATTAAATTTAATATTGTTTAATTTATATATTTTTCTTTTGGTAGTGCCATCAATTTTTAAAGCAATTATATTTAATAGAGCTAGAGCCATTTTATATTGAGTTTTTTCTATTATTATTGTGAAATTATTAGACTGACTTTTTTCTATTCTATTAGTTATATCTAATAAGGCCCATTGAATTTCATTACGCTTAAAAATCTCCTTAAGAATAACAAAAGTCTCAACTGCTTTAATGTTTCTTCTCATTATTTCATTATTTTTCTTTTCATTAAAATAATTCTTCATGTATAACTCAATATTGCTAAATGAATCTTCAATGGTATTCTTCACATTATTATTTACTTCTTCAAAAAACTTTTCTTTTATTTCACTGTAGTATCTATTTTTAAAAATCTCATAGTCTCTAAATTGAACTTCTTCATAATTACCTTGCTGGAACATCTTTTCTCTTTCATTATAAATTGCATCTAATCTTCCTACCAACACTTCATTTAATACTTCCGTCAATTCCTTCAAAGCTGCTTGTGAATTAATAGTTTTAGCTCTTTTCCCAGCTATGGCTTTCTCAGCTAATCATTTTATTAACTTTCCCCAGGCCTTAATAATACACCTATTAATTATCGTAATACTTGTATATTTTTTATACACTTTTATAACTTTATTTTTATATCTAAGCAATATTTAATTATAATCAATAAACTTATTTATTACATTAATAATAAAAGCCATAATAAGCTCCTTTTTAAAAAGTAAACTTATTATAGCTCTTTAATTAAATACTATTTTTCATCTAAATATAAATCCCATATTTTTAAATTAACATCTGTCTTACCATGGGCAAAAATGCTTATGTTACTACTATCTTTAGCTGTAAAGATTCTTGCTGTGAATACTTCTTCTCCATCATTAACAAATACCTCTATTGATGATATATCAACAAAAACTTGTAATTTTAAATCTTTACCTTCATATGAACATTTTCTTTCTCTACCGTACTCCACTGCAAAATCTTTTCCTGAATGACTTCTATCTAAAACTAATTTCTTTTCTTCTAAATCATAGTAAAATACTGTTTCTTCTTTTATACCTTGTCTTAATTTAAGACCAACTCTCTTACCTGCGATATTTTCAAAACTACATTCCAATTCATATACATTTCCCTTAAAATCTTCTATGGTAGTTTCCTCATTATTTAAAGTATATGTCATGGCTCTTTCATTTCTTCTTAATGATATAAGCTCTCTTACTGGCTTTTGTAGTAGTTTATCACCTTTTAAACTTAACTCTCTTGGAATAGTTAAGCAATGTGCCCATCCATTTTCATCTGTAGGGTATGCTATTTCAGGTAATCCCATCCAACCAACTAATATATATCTTCCATCTGGTACTTTTGTAGTTTGTGGAGCATAAAAATCAAATCCTCTATCTAATTCTCTAAATTCTCCATGATTAAACTCTAGGTTTTCAAAATCGATTTTATTTCCAATTAAATACCCTGATTGGAAAATATTTTTGTATTTATCACCATTAGCTTCTAACCCTTGTGGTGAAAATATAAGAACACCTTTATCATCAATCTTTATGTAATCAGGACATTCCCACATAAATCCATTCCCAAAGAAGCTTGTTTTTATTTCACCTTTATAATTCCAATTTATCAAATCACCTGATCCATATACTGCTATAGTCCCAAGATTTCCTTCTTTTCTTTCAGCTCCTATTACAAAATAATATTTATCATTTTCTTTAAATACTTTAGGATCTCTAAAGTTATCAGTATATATTTCTGGCAGTTCTTCCACAATAGCTTTAGGATGCTTAGTTATTTTTCCTTCTGCATCCATAATTGCTAAACACTGATACGGATGTCTTTCCCACTTATCATTTCTTGTATTTCCTGTATAAAATAAATATAATTTATCATTTTCAGCTAAGCCACTACCAGAAAATGCTCCATGACTTTCAAAATATTCACTAGGAATAATACCAACACCACAATCATTCCAATGTACTAAATCTTTTGATGAAACATGATACCAGTGTTTAATTCCATGTACAGGTCCTAAAGGGAACCATTGATAAAATAAATGATATTCTCCATTAAAATATGCAAAACCATTAGGATCATTTAGTAACCCTGTTGTAGGCTGAATATGAAATTTTTGTCTATATGGGCAACCATCTACCTTTTCTTTTAATACTGCCATTTCCTCATCACTTGCTTCTAATATTGTTCTATAACGTTCTTCTCTTGTCCACTCTTTCATTAAAATTTCTCTCCTTATTATATAAACTATTAATCTAATAAACTGAAATCATTAAGCCAAAAATAGAAGGTATTAGATTATGCTCTAATTCCTCCTATTTATATCTTCATAACATTATGCTACTTCTAAATTTTCTTTCTTTGCTGTAGTCTTAGCTAAAATAATAGTAGATACCACTGCTACCCCCATAGAAATAGCCATACCTATAATATAATTTATCATTGAATCTGGTCTTATTGATATTATACCTGGTAAACCTGCAGCTCCTGGAGCTAATGCTAATACTTTAGTTAACATTATATATGCACTTGAAACTGCTGAACCTATCATTGCTCCGTAGAATGGATAGCGTAATTTTAAGTTAACTCCAAATATAGCTGGTTCAGTGATTCCTAATAAAGCTGAAATACCTGATGCTGATGCTATACCTTTCATTTTATTATCCTTTTTAAGAATAAGAAGTACTGATAAAGCTGCTGCACCTTGTGCTACATTTGACATTGCTGCAACTGGGAAAATAAATGATCCACCTGTTGTTGCTATATCTGCTAATAATTGAGTTTCAACAGCTGTAAAGCTATGATGCATACCTGTTATAACTATTGGTGCATAGAAGAATCCAAATATAGCTCCTCCTATTGGTCCTAATGTATTAATTAAACCTATTAATCCTGCTGTAATTCCATCACCAGCTAATCTCATTACTGGTCCTATAGCTACAAATGTTAATAATCCTGTAATAAATACTGTAAATAATGGTGTTAAAAGATTATCTAAAACTGATGGTATTATTTTATGTAATGTCTTTTCAACTTTTGCTAATACAAAAGATGATGCTAAAACTGGTAGTACTGTTCCTTGATATCCTACTTTAAGAATAGAAAAACCTAATATATTCCAATATGGTACAGTTCCTTCAATAACTGCTGATGGATAACTGTAACCATTTAATAAATCACCATGAATCATTAAAGCACCTATACATGCTCCTAAATATGGATTACCACCAAACGCCTTAGTAGCTGAAAATCCTAAAAATATTGGTAAGAATGCAAATCCTGTATTGGCAAATGTATTAATCATTTCTGCTAAATCTTTAAATTGTGGGTGAGCCTCAATTAAAGATTGTCCTTCTATAAATAAACCTTGAGAAGTTAAAATATTATTTATACCCATCAATAATCCTGCAGCCACAAGAATTGGAAGTACCGGTACAAAAACATCTGCTAAAGATTTAATTAATCTTTGAACTGGATTTAGCTTTTTATCAGCTTCTTTCTTTAATTCTTCTTTACTTCCTTCAGATATATCTGCCATTTTAATTAATTCTTTATAAACTTCATTAACAACACCCGAACCTAAAATTATTTGGAATTGTCCTGAAGTATTGAAATTACCTTTTACTGCTGGCATTTCTTCAATGGCCTTAATGTTAATTTTTTTATCATCTTTAAGAACTAATCTTAATCTTGTGGCACAATGTGCAGCACTGATGATATTTTCTTTTCCACCTACATACTCTAATATTTCTTTACTTATTTGATTATAATTTTTACTCATGTCCATCTCCCTTATATGACAAAAGATTTTTTAGTAATAATTTCATTTACTTGAAACGTTTCATTTTTGCTACATTTAAATATTAATACGTTTTCATCATATAGTCAAGTATTTTTTAAGAAAAATTTCCTAAGCAAAATTCTAACTTAGGAAATCTATTTCTTAATATTTATTTAGTTGTATATCCTTTTATAAAATTTATTGGAAGAATTACCTTCTTTTCTAATGGTTTGTCTTCAATTATATTTATTAATGCTTCCACTGATTTTTTAGCCATCAGCTCAACGGGTTGCCTAATGGTAGATATTTTAAATTCATCTTGGCTAAATGATCTACTTCCATCAAAACCAATAACTTGAACATCTTTTGGTACATTAACATTTATATTTTCTAACCTTTTAATAAAATCCAATGCATGTCTATCAGTTACTGCAAAAACTCCATCTATCTTTATCTTTTCTTTAAAATTTTCCTCAATAAATTCATCTAGTAAAATTTCAAACTCATTGGCACTTCCTAGTAATTCACATATACTATAATTAATATTATTTTCTGTGCAATAGCTTATAAATCCTTCTTTTCTTTTTCTTGTGGCATTATCTATTTTCGATCCACGACCTATATAAGCTATATTTTTACAACCTGCTTCAATAAGCTTTTCTGCTGCTAATTTTCCACCTTGAAAGTTATCACTGGAAATATACGTTATATCTTTAGAGAAATATCTATCTATACTTACAAATGGTATTTTTTCTGAAACATATTCATCTATATTGCTATAGGTTATTGCAATAATGCCATCCATCTTATTTTGTTTAGCCATAGATATATATTCTATTTCACTTTGCTGATTTTTTTCAGAATTACATAAAATCATCTTCATGCCTACTTCTCTTAGGCATTTCTCAATATTATAAGCTAATTCGCTGAAAAAAGGATGCCAAATTGTTGGTAAAATTACAGCTACAGTATTAGTTTTATTAATTTTTAAACCCCTAGCATAAACATTAGGCTCATACTTTAATTTTTTTATAGCCTCTTCTACTAAAACCTTTGTTTCTGGTTTAACTGGTATATTGTTAATAACCTTAGAAACTGTACCTACTGCTACCCCTGCTTCTTTTGCAACATCTTTCATTGTGGCCATATTTACATACTCCCTTGTCTATCGTTTTATTACCAATTTTAATTATATTAATAAATAAAAAATCAGTAAATGCAATTTACACATTTACTGATTTTTTTAATTTTAGCCTAAGATTTTCTATGGTATCAATACTAAACTACTTTCTCTCTAATTGAGTAGCTTATATTTATTCTGCTATATACCTTATATAAGTAATAACCTAAAAGTCCACTAATGGTATTACAAAGTAAATCCATGGTATCAAATGATCTACTTAAATTGGCAACTAAATATGACAAACCAACCTGGCTACATTCAATAAATAAAGATATTGTAAAAGCCATTGCTATAATTTGCTTTATTTTAAACGTAATATTCCTAAAATGATAGCAAATAAAAAATATAAATGGAGATACTAAAATTAAATTACCACCTACATTGGTAATTACTTCACTTATACCACCAATCCTATAAATACTGATAGTACTTTCCCAAGGTATTAAGTGAATTTTAGCTAATTTCCTTATGACGTTTTTACCAAAGGCTAATGGAATTGGAAAATATACCACTGCAGCTAAAATAGTGATATATAAGCTAAAAATTAAATACATAACCTTTTCTTTAATCTTATGGTCAAACTCTCTATATATTATTAATTTAACTAGCACTTTTAAATTTAAAAGTAAAATAATTGCTGACATTACTGAAATAAATTCTATTCTTGTTATAGTAAATATAATATCACCTTCTATTCATAACTATTATTATTTTATATTTACTAATTATATCCAAATATTTCCCATCAATTCACTTACAATTGTATATTTATTGATAATTATAATTATTAATATCAATACTGTGGTGATATTTTTACCAGATTAATCTGTCTTCTGGAAGCTCCTATTTTTCTTAATACTTCATAACGCTCCATGGAATCATTACATTGAGCCAACTGTTGAATAGCTAAAACCACTGCACTGGAAAGTAAAAATACTATTCCTATATAAATTGCTACAAAAAGTATTATTGTTGACATTCCTACATTAGAATCATAAGCTATTTCTCTGCTCATAGCTAACAACTTAATGTCATCACCTATGACTCCTGGCTCTATGGTCATGTATCCTTCTAATATTTTAGCTACTTCTTCTTTCTTCCGCTCCTTACCTTCACCTACATAATTAATATTAATATATTCACTATCAGCAGTTAAATTGTTGCAGAAATCATCTGGCACAATAAAAGAAAATATATTATTGCTAGCTCCTGTTGTACCTAATGAATCATCTAGCACCTTCTTTTCCTTTATATCATATGCTTTTCCATCAATAATAATTTGATTATTTTCCTTAAAGAATCTTTCAATGGTTGGAATCATGCTTTCTAAATTAGAAGCTAGATAAATTTCATCATTATTTAACTGTAGTTCTTTTTCACCTAAAAACTTTCTATTTTTGTTAAAATCTGTCACCGATATAACTTGTGCTTTTTCAAAAACTGGATTAAATTTAATAAGTTCAGAGCCAGTGTCTGTGTACTTACCTAGTAAATCTTTAATACTAAAATCTATCATATAAGTATTCATTGTTATATATTCAGTATTTTCATCTAAAATAATATGATATTTAGCTAAAGCCTCTTCTATTGGAATATTACTTTCTTCATTATCTTTATTTAATGAACAAGATAAATCATAAGGAGTAAACTTCTTAGTAATTTCTTCAAAAGATTTTTTCATACTCAAACCAGTGGTTAATATTCCTATGGTTACAAATAACATTAAACAAATTACTGCCATGGATATAAAATTAGTGTTAAACTTATTTGTTATTTGTCTTATGGTAAATGTATTTAAATTATTATAATATAAATTATCACTTTTCTTTAGTATTAGAAGTAATACTGATGATGCACCAAAGAAAAACCCTAATGTGCCTATTATTCCTAAGAAAATTGAAGTTAAGAATCTATAATCATTAAAATCAAGATTAGTAACTGATGCTAAATAATATGCTACTACCAGGATAACTATTGATGCTATAAGAATTGTAAAGGATAATCCTGCACTTCTTACAGTGATTTTTTCACTTTTTCTTGATGAATTTATTAAATCTATTAACTTATACTTTGAAATTACTAAAGTATTAAAGATTATAACTAGATGTTCTTCTTAAAAGTGATGAAATTCTCGCTAAAAGCACTGCTGTATTATATGGCTTGGTTACAAAATCATCGGCACCTAAATTTATACTCATAATTTCATCCATATATTCCAAGAAAACTTATTAGTTCTGCTTTCATTTCTCTGTTATCTTCAATTATCATTATATTTTTCACACCATCACCTCTTTACCTGTATATTATACCTTTTTATTTAATTATTTCCACAAACTTTATGCTACAAACCTTTTTAAATTAAAAAATAAGTACCTATCTTCAAAGGTACTTATTTGATATGTCATATTTATTCTTTTAATTCAAATCTTTTATGAATCTTCCATGTGTTATCCTGCCACTTATATATGGAAATATTATTTAATAAAACATTATAATTACAATTGAATTGATTGATCCATTGCCACATTTCATCAAATACGAAAGAAACTTTTTTAGATGAAACTGTTACGTGAAATATTGCATTTTCACCTTCATGGCTTCCAAAGCTTATATAATTTACTTCTTTTATGGCCTTTACAAAACCTTTATGAAAATCTCTCATTCCCTTATTTTCAATAACATTCATATAAATAACTCTATTATCAAAATGTTCAAACCCCTTAATTTCATAAGGTATTGCTTTTTTGTCTTTAATATATTTTTCTATTGCCTCTTCTAATACTTCTATAGGCTCTTCTGTTTCAAAAGGTGCTTTTAAGGTAATATGTGCAGGTAACTTTGATGATTTAACCTTAAACTTTTCAAATGCTTCAGCACTAAGTTTTTTATTAAAAACTCCTGCTTCTCCATCCGCCACTGTCACAACAACATATCTCATACTCTATCTCCTTTTATTTTACTATTGACTAATAAAGTAGTTTACTTTATTATCTTTTCAAATTATATAATAATTAAAAAGAAAGTCTACACCTTTTGATGTAAACTTTTCTTTTATACTTATATTATTGTATTTTTGTATTTTTTAATTCTTCCAATCTATTTTGTAAATTAGAAGATTCACTTTCTAAATTACTAATATTCTTTTTTAAATTTTCTATTTGCGATTCTAAACTTGATTTCTCTGATTCTTTCTTATATACTTGTGCTTCTACGCTCTCTAAAGAAAATTTCATATTTTCTACCTCTTTTGAATTATCCCTTTTTCCAAAGTCTAAAAACATAAAACCTATAAGAAAAGTAATAATACAAAGTAATATACTCTTATTTCTGTAAGAGCTCATTTTATTTTCCTTTTTAAAATTATTTTCCATTGTATTTCCCCCTAATAACACTTAGAACATGGGTCTAAGCCTCTTGCTTCAGCACTTTCTCTTGTAACTTGTGAAACATATTTTGAATTCCCACAATTTCCATGACTATGGTATTTTGAACCTGTTTTTGTTATCCAAACCATAGATCCTATATTATCTTCATTTACCGTTGCCACATATCCCTTTGATGAACTTGCATAATTTTGACTAGCTGCTAGCCTTTCCGCTTCTTCTCTGGCAGCTTGTTCAGCTGCTATTCTGGCTGCTTCTTCCTTAGCTGCTTGTTCTGCTGCTAGTCTTTCTCTTTCAGCCTTAGCTTTTTCTTCAGATGCTATTCTACTTTCTTCTGTGGCTATCTGAGTTTTTAAAGAACTTACTGTAGTAGTTAATGTTGTATGCTTGGTAGTTAATTCATCTTTAGTTGCAGTAAGCTTATGGATATGTTCTTCAAGCTCATTATATTCATTGTTACATTGGTTAACTTGCTCTGAAATTGCTGCAATTGTTTTAATATTATTATTATGTTCTTCTTTAGAAATATTTTTTGTTGTACCAACACTTATCCCTAAAATTAAAGATAAAGCAGCTGCAATAGTCCTTTTCTTATTTTCCTTAACTGCTGTAACTATTTTTTCTTTAATAGTTACTAGCTTATTACTATCTTTTTCATTGTTCATTTATTCATCCCCCTATGACTTTATCTATAAGATTATAACAAATTATCTCAGGAAATTGTGTCAAAATTTGTATATTTCTTTGGTATTTTGTGGTAATATTTTTTTTATTTTTTAATTATATATTTTTCAGTTCACGTTTTTTATCTATAAAAAAAGCACCTATTTATAGGTGCTTTACTAATTTCTTTAATAACCTCTTTCTTATTACTTTATCATAAAACTTCCTTTAATTTTTCTATAAAAGGTATATCTGCCGGTGCAAATTTAAAGTTTTCTACTTCAGATATACTTATCCATTTTGCTTCATCATGGACACTTAGCTTTATTTCTCCTGAAATCACTGTGGCAAAATACGCCATAAGCTTTACTGTTACATTAGGATATTCATAGATACTTGTCTCTATGTAATTACCTATTTCAGTTTCAATTTTTAATTCTTCCACCAGTTCTCTTTTTAGAGCTTCTTCTGGCGTTTCCTCTTGCTCTACTTTTCCACCTGGAAATTCCCACATTCCTTCAAGCTTTAACTTAGGCGCTCTTCTTGTTATTAAAAACTTATTATCCTTCACTATTACAGCAGCTACTACATCAATCATAATCTAATTCTCCTTTGTAGTTTTAATTTATTATATATTATTTAGTGCATAAGAAAAAGCCTCGGCATTTGCTGAGGCTTTATTAATTAATGACAATGTCCACCACAATGTTTGCAATCACAACCACATTGAATGGATTTACCTTGTTTTTTATCTTTAATCATTTTTCTAACAATTAAGCTTACTACTACCAGTAAGGCAATTCCTACTATAACAGTTCCCATATGAATCCCTCCATATTA
This sequence comes from Clostridium lentum, assembly GCF_014287815.1. Classification (GTDB taxonomy): domain Bacteria; phylum Bacillota; class Clostridia; order Clostridiales; family Clostridiaceae; genus Clostridium; species Clostridium lentum. The sequence goes on along the minus strand of NZ_JACOOQ010000005.1, from coordinate 125,148 downwards.
TATTTAAAGATTTACTATGCCTTTAAATTTACAGTTAAGTTTTCACTTTCTTTATATGGTCTAAAGAACAAATATAAGAATATAGCTATTATAATAATTGCTGCTACTGTACCTATACCAAATATTCCATCAGTAAATAACATACCTATTTGGTAAACACATAATGATGCACAATATGCTAACAATGTTTGATAACCAATGGCAAACCAAAACCATTTAGCATTATTCATTTCTCTCTTAATAGCTCCCATAGCTGCAAAACATGGTGCACATAAAAGATTAAATATTAAGAATGAATATGCTGCCAATGCTGTCATACTACCTGCCAAGCTACCCCAAATTTCTGATCCATTTTCTGCAACTTCACCAAATCCATAAAGAATACCAAAAGTTCCAACTACATTTTCTTTAGCAATAAGTCCTGTAATTGCTGATACAGTAGCTTTCCAATTTCCCCAACCTAAAGGTTTAAATAGCGGTGCTAAAATACCCCCTATAGCTGCTAAAATACTATCATTCATATTATCTACCATACCAAATCCACCATCAGCAAAACCAAAATTTTCAGAAAACCAAATAAATATTGTAGAAAGTAAAATTACTGTTCCAGCTTTTTTAATAAACGATGAACCACGTTCCCACATACTTCTTAATATATTCGAAACTGTTGGCATATGATATGCTGGTAATTCAATAACAAATGGAGCTGGTTCTCCAACAAAGATTTTTGTTTTCTTCAATATTATTCCTGAACAAATAATTGCTACTACTCCTATAAAATAAGCACTTGGTGCTACCCATGAGGCTCCATTAAATAATGCTCCTGCAATTAAAGCAATAATAGGTAGCTTAGCACTACATGGAATAAATGTTGTAGTTATAATGGTCATTTTACGATCTCTATCATTTTCAATTGTTCTAGAAGCCATTATTCCTGGAACTCCACATCCTGTTCCAATAAGCATTGGAATAAATGATTTTCCAGAAAGTCCAAACTTACGGAAGATTCTATCCATGATAAAAGCTATTCTCGCCATATATCCACAAGACTCAAGGAAAGCTAAGAAAGCAAATAATACAAGCATTTGCGGTACAAAACCCAGTACTGCTCCTACCCCACTAATAATACCATCAACTATAAGTCCTGATAGCCACGGTGCACAACTTATAGCATCTAAGCCATTTTGTACTGCTGGAATAATCCATTCACCAAACAACGTATCATTTGTCCAATCTGTTAAAATTGAACCTACTGTTGTAACTGAAACATAATAAACTATAAACATTACTACTGCAAAAATAGGAAGTGCTAACCATCTATTAGTTACTATTTCATCAATCTTATCTGAAACAGTATGTCCACCTTTATTCCTTCTTACAAAACAATCTTCTATAATAGATGAAATATATACATATCTTTCATTAGTAATTATACTTTCTGCATCATCATCCATTTCATCTTCACATCTTTTAATATCTTCTTCCACATGAGTAGCTATTTTTTCTGCTATTTTTAATTGTTCAATAACTTTTTCATCACGCTCAAATATCTTAATGGCATACCAACGTTGCTGCTCTTCTGGCAAATTATGAATCACTGCCTCTTCAATATGTGCTAATGCATGTTCAACGCATCCTGCAAATTTATGTTTTGGAATTTGAAGTACACCACTTTTAGCAACTTCTACAGCTTTATTAGCTGCTTCCATAACACCTGTTCCCTTTAACGCTGAAATTTCAACTACTGTACATCCAAGCTCCTTAGATAAATTCTTCGTATTCAGCTTGTCTCCGTTTTTTTCTATAATATCCATCATATTTACTGTTACCACCACAGGAATACCAAGTTCCATTAGTTGTGTAGTTAAATATAAATTTCTCTCAAGATTAGTTCCATCTATAATATTTAAAATTACATTAGGCCGTTCTTTAATTAAATAATTTCTTGTTACAACTTCTTCTAAAGTATATGGAGATAATGAATAAATACCTGGTAAATCTATTATACTAACATCTTTATCCCCTTTTAATTTTCCTTCTTTTTTTTCTACAGTTACCCCTGGCCAATTACCTACAAATTGATTAGAACCTGTCAAACTATTAAAGAGTGTTGTTTTACCACAATTAGGATTACCAGCCAATGCAATTTTTATTGTCATTTTATCAATCACTTCTTTCTAATATATAACTATTTCAAAATATTTCAATTAACAACTAAAATAATTATCATTAATTATTTATAAAAATTATTCAACTTCAATCATTTCTGCATCTGCTTTACGAAGTGACAGTTCATATCCCCTTACTGTAACTTCAATAGGATCTCCTAAAGGTGCTACCTTTCTTATATATATATCTATACCTTTTGTAATTCCCATATCCATAATACGTCTCTTTACTGGTCCTGCACCAACTATTCTTTTAACTTTTACAGTATTTCCACACGCTATATCTCTTAAACTTGTCATATTTATCCCTTCTATCTTTAAATTTATACTATAATTTTATTAGCCATATCCTTACCAATTGCTACTCTTGAATTCTTAACTTCCACAATCATGTTACCTTTTATTTCAGATATAACTGTAACTGCAGCACCTACAACAAACCCTATATTACCTAAAAATTTTTTAGTGTCCTCTTTACCACCAATTTTTTTTATTATATTAGCTTCACCTTTCTTAACCATTGATAAAGGCATCTTTAATCATCCTCTTCCTTAACATTGATAATCATTTTCATTTACTATATTATTAGTATATACCTATTTCTATAACATGTCAATACTTATCTTAATTTTCTCTTTTTTTATACACATATTTAAATATATTGTTTTTATCAAAAAATAAGTACTTGCCAAAAGCAAGTACTTAAGTAAATTTTAATTCATTAAAGCCATTACCATTTCTTCTATATCAAAAACTTCATTCGTTTCAAAAAGTTCTGCTAAAGCTTCTATATTTTCTTCTAAATGTTCAATATCTTTAGAGTATGTATGAGCTATATCTACCATGTCTTCATCAGTGAACTCATTATTTTCTATATATCTCACCACTGCTAATTCCCTTATCATCATATAACTTATAATGGCAGTCTTTATTTTAGCCAATGCATCATAATCAAAGACAGCTTTCATAAAGTATCTAAAGACAAAGTAAACTAAGATATTTTCAAATTTATATATTTTATCTTCATAATACTCTACAAATTGCTTATGTTTTAATATGTATAATTCCTCATCTTCATCAGCTTGCCAAAAATATCTTAAGGCATCATTAAGACCTAAGGGATCATTGGGTGTTATATGCTTTAAATCTCTAAAGACATTGAAGTACTCCTGTATATTATCGTATTTTATACCTTCATTATCTTTGTATTCTTCCAATTTTTCTAACAGTTCTTCTAGAAAGAACTTATCTGAATACTTTTCTCTTACATACTTTATTTCCTTAATTTCACTTTCATCTATTTTTTCTTGAATTTCATCAACAAATAAAAGTGCCAAAGCAACTCTTTTTCTTAAATCAATATCCCTGTCCTGTAGCATATCCATAACTATATTTCTGCTTTGAAGTAATTCTATAAAAAGCTGTGCGTTTATATCATTATATGAACTCACTACTTCTTCATTTTCACTTAATTCAAAGGTTACTTTTTTATCATTATTAAGCATTATTCTAGCTGCTTCCGGACACGAAAGTGATATTCCTATTTCTCTTAGAGAACCAAACTCTTCTGTATATCTAGGGTATTGCTGACATGTATAACACAGGTTTTCTTCACCAATATTTATATATATATCACAAGTCTTTTCTTTATTTAAAAATGGACAATTATTTCCTTTAAGTACAAATATATTTTCTCCTGCTTCATGAACTATTTCACTTCTTAGTCTTTCTCCAAATTTACCTTGCACATTTTTATAACGGTCATATGTAACATCATCTATTACTATTCCCCATCCTGCACAGCATGTATCTTCACATTTTGATGCTATACATTTAAAATCCTTAAAGTATTCTGGGACTCTAATTTTCATTTCTTATTCCTCATTTATAATTTAATTATTTATTTTCACTTTTATATTCATTATAGAAGTTTATTAATATTTCATACTCTTCATCTGATAAGAATTTACTTTCATGTTTTTCATTAATTTCCACATCAGTAAAATTCAAAAATCTTACCTTATTCTTATATAATTCAATTAATCCTAATCTTACATTGTTATTTTCACTCATTTTTATTTCTCCTTTTCTTCTTATATTTTAAATCTTGCCATACCATATACAAATTCATTTGTTGCATTTAGTAGATCAGCATTAATCAATATAATATCACATTCTTGGCAAATATCATATAAAATACTTTCAATAAATGAATTTCTTACTACTACTTCCTTAGGTCTAACATATTTGCATGATACATCCAGTAAATATTTTATCCAATAAATTCAACTTTACTAACTTCATCAATATAAGTAATTTCAGATAAAATATCATTAATATCTACTTCATCATCTACATTGAGCTTTAAGATTATTTTTGCTTTATCTATGGACACTTTTCTTGTTTCTATTGAAACAATGCAAACTCCTGCAATTTTTAAACCATTTCTTACTTTTTCCATAGATACAGCTGTATCACCTGTTAATTCAACTTCAATAAAAACATAAGAATTTCTCTTTATTGACATTATTTTTTTTAATCTAAATATATCAGTTAAAAAAATGTATGATACTACAGTTATTATAACCGCTCCTAAGTATACACCTGATCCTACCGCTAGCCCTATACATGCTGCAAGACATATTGAAGCAGCAGTAGTTAAACCCTTTACACTTCGTTTATCCTTAAGTATCGTACCTGCACCAAGAAAGCCTATGCCTGATATATATTGTCCTGCCAATCTAAATACATCATTATTTCCTCCATTAATACGATAATATTCAAGGGAGGTTATTTGAATTAAAAGCCCAACCATACCTACAAGTACATGGGTTCTTATTCCTACAACCATACCTTTCTTTTCTCGATTATATCCAATTGCTCCTACAAGCACTACACAAAGAAAAGTCTTAAAAATAATTTCTAAAACTACCTTTATACTTACACTTTCTATGATTTCTTTTAACATCTTTCTTCCCCCCTTTTTTTCTTAAGTTTTTCATTTTATATTCTTATTATATGGAGATGCTATTTATAATATAAACCAAAAGGAGTAGATTTTTTTCTACTCCTTTCCCTATCTATCCATTTTATTATTTTCAAGTATTAAAATTTAACCATATCTATATAAATTTAATTACCATCTCCTTTTCAGTAGATTAGATAATTGGATCATCTCCCTCTGGGCTGCTTCATAGTTCTTTATATAACTATGGTGCCAAGAAACTCCTGTTTCTTTACGGACAATATTAATGTTTGAGCATTCCTCCTTTCCCTTAGTCTTCATAAAAGACTCTATATCATTCGATATTATCATCGCCAAGCATCCCTCCCTTTTCACACATATATGGTTAAATGTTTATAGACAAAAAGGAGTCGCAAAACATCTTTTGTGACTCCTTTTTCTTATCTATATTAACATTATACTACTATAAATACTCATTGTAAATATTTCCCATATTATTTTATTAAATTTTTTCACTTTCATGCTTAAAACTTTTTTCTCTTTTATAGTAAGTATAAGCTAGTGGAATTACTGCTGCAAACCAAGCAACAGGATCTGCCAAACATATTCCCATAAATTCTAAAACCTTAGGTAATGTAAAGGCTACAATAGCTCTAGCAACAAGTTCATAAACTCCAGCCATCATTGGAATAAATGAATCTCCTATTCCTTGCAGTGCATTTCTATAAACAAATATTAACCCTAATGGAATAAAGAAAATTGCTGAAATATTTAAAACCTGTTGTGCATAAGATAATATCTCTGCATCTGGATTGCTAACAAACATCATTACAAAGTATTTTCCTAAGAAAATAAGTATTATAGCTGAAATCACGCTTGTAATTATAGATATTTGTACACATTTCTTAACTCCTTCTTTAATACGATCATATCTTTTTGCTCCTATATTTTGTCCACAATAAGTTGCCATTGTTACACCTAAAGTAGTAGCTGGTTGCATAACTAATTGTAATACTTTTGAAGAAGCTGCATAAGAAGCTATTACTGTAGAACCAAATATATTTATAGCACTTTGTACTGTCATTATTCCTATAGATGTTATCGAAAACTGTAGAGCCATAGGTATACCTACTTTTAAATGTTTTCTGTAATATTTTTTCTTAACTTTAAAATCATCTTTTTTAAGCCTTAATATTTTATATCTTTTATATGTATAAATTACACATAAAATCGCTGAAACCCCTTGAGATATTACTGTAGCATAAGCAGCTCCTGCAACTCCCATTTTGAAGTTTATAATAAGAACTAAATCTAAAATTATATTAAGTACTGAAGATACTATAAGGAAATATAAAGGCGTTTTACTATCACCTAGAGCTCTTAATATAGCTGCCATCATATTGTAGAATATAATAGCTATATTTCCTGCATATAAAATAATTATGTATGTTGAGGCATCCTTCATTATATTTGAAGGTGTATTCATAAGAGTTAATAGAGGCTTTGCCGAAAGTACGCTTATAAAAGTAACAAGTATAGTTGCTATTATTGATAAAATAATTGAACTAGCAACAGCTTCCTTAACTCCTACTTCATCTTTAGCACCATACTTTTGCGAAATAAGCACTGCAAATCCACTTGTAAGCCCCATTACAAATCCATTTACCAAAAATACCATAGAACTTGTTGTCCCTACTGCTGCTAATGCTTCAACTCCTATAAATCTTCCAACAATTATAGTATCAACCATACTATAAAACTGCTGAAATATATTTCCTATTAAAAGTGGAATTGAAAATAGCAATATCAGCTTCACTGGATTTCCAGTTGTCATATCATTTGTCATTTACCCATCTCCTTTTTATTTTTTCACCAGCATATATAATAACATACTTTACATAAATCTATTAATTATTTTTATCAATTCTTTTTAATTATTTTTTCACTGTCATTAAAAGTTATTACATTTACTTTCATTTTTTTCTCTATTATATATTTATTTTATAAAAGCCATTAATAATAAAGTTAAATAAAATAAATCCGTAAACTAACAAAGCAATACACCTTGCTAAAATCTACGGACCATAAAAAAACAGTTTTCCCCAAGAATAGCGAACAAAATAAACTTTTTACTATTATTTACATTTATAATATACTCTTTACCTTTAATATTGTCAATATAATTTTAAATAAAAAGGAACATCTTCACCAAAAGAAAATGTTCCCAAATATTACTCTACGCTACTCTTCTATTATTAATTTCTTCTATTATTCCCCAGGCAATTGAAAACCATAAATTAATGCCAAAGATAGCACCAAAACTTCCATATAAATATAATTTTTTAAAGAAATCACCAGCAAAGCCATTAAACATAATGTGTATTTCTTTAGGTTCCATTATTGCTATCTGCTCCATAGTTATTTGCTTTATATTTACAGCTTTTAAAAGTTTACTAGTGTTATTAAATGTAACATTTAAAACTGCTTCAATAGCTCTACAGATAACATCATCTTTTGTATCCTCTTTTATAAAGCTGAATCCGTCATTAATTATTTCTTCACAGATTAGATTGATTATTTCCTTATTAACTTCATTAAAACTTTTACTATTAAAAGCAGCTTCAATATATTCTTCTACACATTCTTTAGAATACTCTTCATCAATAATAGCATTAAAGGATACTCTTTTAACTACATCTTCATAAAATTCATTTGCTATTTTTTCAATAAGCGTTGCAAACTCTTCATTATTAACAACTATATTCAATATTGCTTCAGTACACTCTACTACATCTTTTCTTTCTAATGCTAGCATTACTTTATTTATGGATGTTTCTTTAATAGACTGTATAAACCCTTCATCTATTATTTCATCTAAGCACTTAACAATAGCCTCTAGATTTTTTACTAAATTATCATTACTTAACTTTATAATATTATTTAACTCTCTATTAAATTTGTAACAGATATCTTTTAAAGAATCTAAATCTAGTATCAATAGAAACTCTTTAAGATTTTCACTTAATATTATGTTGATAGACTCATCAATAACCTCTTCAATCTCTTCTTTTATATAGATAGATTTATTAAGGCTTATATAAATGCTATCTAATATTTTACTACAATTTATTTCTTTTGCCTTAAGCTGTAAACTCTTTATTGGTGTAGGATAAATAGAATATGATAATGTACTTTGAACTAATGATGTAATTTCTAAGTATTTATTATCTAAAAATATTGGTACTTTAATATCTATTATTGTATCTATACACCTATTTACTATATCATCTCCGCCAAACATTACATAAGCTCCTCTTTCAAGGAAATTAAGCCCTGAGGTAATTTCCCCCCTTACCTTTTCACTAAATTTACTTTTATTAGCTTTTAAATAACTTTCACCTTTGCTAATAATATATCTACTTAGCTTAGGTATATTACTATCAATATATTCTGCTATCTTTCCAGCAAATACATTTCCAATGGTATTATCACCATTAATTTCTTTTTCTAAAAATTCTGAAACTCCCTTTTCAAGATAATTCTTGCTTTCATTGAATATCAATAACATAGATTTATCTTTAATATATTTTCTTAAACTCTCAATTTTTTCACTAGAGATAAGCCCACTTAAATTGTTATTAATTATAGTTTGATATTTATCTTCGCCTTTAAATATCATCTTTTGAATCTTTTCTTCATTTAATATACTTTTACCATTATTTAACAAAACTTTTTTTAAGCTATTATTAATATCTTCTCTTATTTTAATAAGTTGTTCTTCTTTGATAAATTCTTTGCATTTTTTATCAGATTTCATTTTATTAGCCAAATAATCTGCTGTTTTCTCTGAAAAAATTACTGTTAACTTTCTAGCATCAAGGACAATTTTAGATATATACCTTGACTTTAAAATTTTCCCAACATTTATACTTCCTATACCTTCCACTGATTTATATGCTATTTTCTTTTTATTATTTTCTATATTTTTTTTCATTCCATCGTATAAATAATCTACTATAATCTCTTTCTTTTCTCTTATAGCATCCATGATTACTTTGTAATTACTTTCTGATATACTGCTAATAAGATATCCCTTAAACATATCTTTTTTAGAGGTTAATAGCATTTTTACTCTCTCACCGTTTAACAGTTCTTCATCAATAACATGACCTATTCCTCTTGCCATTATATCCTTATGTGCTGGAATATATCCTAAAGAAAACTTCCTTAAAAATGGTATTTTAGCTAAAAACTTATTTCTTTTATATGGATAAAATAACATTTTTAAAGCTATAACATTAGTGCCTACACCTATCATTGCCATGATAATGCAAGATATTATTGTAGAAGCCACACTCCCTGAAAATCCACTTATAGAGGTTGTTCCATAAAACAACCCATAAATTCCTCCAACAACAATCCCTAAAATGCCCCCAAATACTGATAATGGCTTAAGTTCATTTCCCATAAATGATTGAGCAAGCTCACATATTTCATCTTCATTAAACTTTATCAAATTATCATAAATGATATTCTTTATATTGCCATCAAGAATTTCTTCAATATTATTATCTATATAATTGTATAACTTTTCCTTTGAAACCAATATTAATTTATCTTTATTACATATATCCTCTATAAATTCATCTAAAGTATTTTCAGAATATCTTGTTATCATTTCTTCTTCAAGAGTTAATATTAAATTAATCATTGAACTTCCTAATAATTCCTTTTCGTTCTCTGCTATCTTTATCAGATCTATCTCTCTAACCTTGCTTATTATTATTCTATTTATAGGTTCTAGTATCTCTCTCTTGCTATCCTTTAGCAGATGTAATAATGACCTATTAGCTTTCTCTGATAACTTTGTAAATTCCTTTTCTGATAAAAGATTTTTCACAGGCATATTTATTGTTTCATTAATTTTATCATTAATAATATTAACTACTCTTAGCTGTAAGAAACTTAATATTTCTTTTCGTTCATTACAAATCAATAAAATAAGCTGCTCTTTCACCTTTATTTTTAATAAACCAATGTTCTCTTCATTAATGAGAGAACTAATTTTTTTAGAGAATACTGCTTCAACTAATAGGCTTAATATTTTTTCACCATGAATATTAATCTTTTCCATAATAAGCTTACTTAGTGCCATTATTTTACTTTCAGATATAATATTTGCTTCTTCAAGCTTACCTATTATATCTTTCACCTTATTACTCTTTAAATAAGTTATTATCTCTTGTGATATCTTCTTTACTGATTCTTCGTTCATTTCATATTTATCTATATAAGAAATAATCTTATCTACCACACTGGCTTTTTCTGAGATATCACTAAAAAGACTCTCCCTAACTTTTTGCACTATTATCCTTTTAATACTACCATCCATTCCTTCAATGGATTCATCTATAGATTCTTCAATAATTTCATTAACTTCATTCTTATTAAATCTAATCCACTGTGATATGCTTGGTATAACTTTAATGGTAATTTCCTCGATAAATCTTGAAAGGTTAATAGCTGATTCTTCTGGCAATAATTCGTATAATGTAAAATCTAATTCTTTTGCTATTTTTATTATTTCATTTAAAATATTCTTTAAGCTATCAGTACCTTTATCTGAATTTATAAAGGTGCATCCCTTAGCAAATAAAGCTGAAGATATTTGTTTTTTTTCTACTGGAGAAAAATAATCATTTAATGTGTTAGAAGCTATTGTCTTAAATAAACTATTGATTATTTCATCTATATCAATGGCTTCATATATCTTTCCCAGTATATTTAAAAGTTTTTCTTCATCATCAAATATATTTTCTAATGAATTTATAATAAGTTCTTCTATGATAGATTCTATCTTTATTTTCACATCTTCATTAATTATATCTTTTAATATCAAATTATTATTTTGATGATAAATATCCTTTAATAATATAGAAACTTTATCATCAGACTTTATGTATTTTAAAATTTCTTCATAAACAATATCTGTTATATAAACTATATGCTTTGCTGATAAAATTTCTGTTATTTCTATATTATCTACTATATTTTTTAATAGTTTATCTGATATAAGTTTCATTTTAGCTTCTGTAAACTCCATGATGCTTTCTTTACTTTCTTCAAAATATGAAATATCTTTTATTTTCACATCATTAAATGCTTCTTTAAGGCCGCTATTCCAAAACTCTTCTACAGTTACATCTAACTGTTTCTTAAACTCTTCACCATGTATATGTTCTTTTAATGTCTTTCCATTAATAATATCTTTTTCTACTAGAGTACTTATTTCATCTATAAATTTTTCTTTATTTTTCTTAACTACTCCTCCCAGCTTTAATGGAGTGTATTCCTTAAAAAGCATATTTACAGCATATTTATTGGTAATATATCCTGCCACTCCTCCTGAAATACTTTGGAGTATTAAAAGTAATGGATTTATCAATGTTTTTCTCTCCTTTTATTACTGTTAATTACTATATTATACTACAAAGAAAATTTATCCACAAAATTATTATCCATTTTCCATTTTATGGTATAATATTTATATACTTTATTTTATTTTGCGAGGTGAATTATGGATAAAATTAAATTTAATAGTTTAAGTGAAGTTAAAAAAGTAAATTATATTTTAGAATTAAATAAAAAAATCAGCTTAAATGAAATAAGCACTCTTTTAGGCATAAAGAAAAGTTCCATTAAATCTCTAATGGGAAAATATGATTACACCTTCAATGGAAAAAACTTTTTAAAGCATAAAGAAGTATTGAAATCTCCCAAAACTTCTATGGCCCAACCCTCTTCCCCTGCTGATAGGCTATATGCCTTAGAAATGAGAATATTTGAGCTGGAAACAATAACTAGAAACATTAATTGCGATTTGCAAAATCATAAGCAAAATCATCAAAATAATAACCCTACACTACCAACTACTTCCTCATCACAGAAAAAAATAGTTTTAAAAGATTCTATAATCGATACCTTAAATATTTTTTTAAAAAAGCATCCTGACTTAAGTGAAGATGATGTAATAAATAAAGCAATTTCAGAGTATATAGAAAACTATCATAGGTTAGTTATCTATAATAAAAAAACTATCTGAATTTAATTTTTCCATATAATAAAACAATTTGAACCTGCATAAAAAATCATGCAGGTTCAAAATTATTAATTACTTTTAGCTATATTTGTTAATCATTTCATTTTTTAAATTCCAAAGTTCTGATGATAAATCTACATAATACTCTTGTGGATTAGTAAACCTCTTTTGCTCATCCCATAAACTGTTTACACTTTCTATACAATAAGCTTTAATATCTAACACTGCTGGGCTTTCATAAACACATTCTCCATTTATAAATACAGGAACTTGAAGCTTTTTAGCATAGAAATTATCTACAAGCTTCTTCTTCCAAGTATGTACAGGATCAAATATTTCATATTCTCTGCTGTCATCTATAACTTCATCTGCTAAAGTAATAACATCTGCAATTGCCTTATTACTTTCCTTATCAAACAATCTCCATACTTGTTTATAACCAGGATTAGTTACCTTTTCTACATTTTCTGAAAGTTTAATTCTTGGTACTATTTCACCATTTTCCTCTACAGCCATCAGCTTATAAACTCCACCAAATACCGGTTCTGATTTGGCTGTAATCAGTCTTTCACCTACACCATAAATATCTATCTTAGCATCTTGGCTTACAAGATCTCTGATGATAAATTCATCTAAGCTATTAGAAGCTAGTATCTTACAATCTCTTAATCCATTTTCATCAAGCATTTTTCTCGCTTTCTTCGATAAATATGATAAATCTCCACTATCAAGTCTTATACCTTTTAGTCTTTTACCCATTGGTTCTAATATTTCTTTAGCTATCCTTATAGCATTAGGAATTCCTGACTTAAGAACGCTGTATGTATCAACAAGAAGTATACAGTTATCTGGATAAGTCTTTGCATAAGCTTCAAATGCTTTATATTCATCACCAAAGAACTGTATCCATGAGTGAGCCATTGTACCCACTATATCTACCCCAAAATCTTTTCCTGTTATGGTAGTTGCTGTTGCACTCACTCCTCCTATTATAGCCGCTCTAGCTCCTAATATAGCTGCATCTGCCCCTTGACCTCTTCTTGCTCCAAGATCCATTACCACTCTGCCATTAGCTGCTGTAACAACTCTATTGGCTTTAGTAGCTATAAGACTTTGATGATTGATTGATAATAATAGCATTGTTTCAATAAATTGTGCTTCCATTACCTTTGCTCTCACTGTAACAAGTGGCTCATTAGGAAATACTACAGTTCCTTCTGGAATTGCATAAATATCTCCACTAAACTTGAAATCTCTTAAGTATTTCAAAAACTCTTCATTAAATATATTCTTTTGTCTTAAATATTCAATATCAGAATCTGAAAAGCTTAAGTTTTTAATATACTCTATAAACTGTTGTAAACCTGCTACAATTGAAAAACTTGCTCCATCAGGATTTTTTCTAAAGAACATATCACAATATACCACTGAATCAGCATATCCATTTTCATAATATCCATTAGACATTGTCAGTTCGTAGAAATCCACTAACATACTTAAATTTCTTTCGTTTTTTAAATCCATACTCTCCATCCTTTTTCCTTATAATAAAAGGAAAATTCACCTCCATCAGCAGATAATATTGCTAACTTTTATTTATATTAACATATTATTATTATTTACATAATTAGTCAATGTCTAAATAGATTTATTTTTTTAACATTTTTAATAAACAAAAAATCCTTAGACATACTCTGCCCTAAGGATTCTATTTTTTAATATTCCTACGTAAAAAAGCATCATTATGCATCTTTACACTAGTTTGACAATATTTGTGTATCATTAATATATCCAAGATAGCTATGTGCTGCTTTTTTTATTTTATACTGCATAACTTGTATTGGATAATGGATGCTTGCGAATATATAGCTTCCTCTTTTTATCATATTCTTCTTTCGATATCATATCTTTTCTTGAATCATGAATTGTATAATCATATCCTTTGTTATTCACGTCATACCATTTTAATACTTCTCTAAAACTCTTACCATCTCTTTGGCTTTTAAGAAAGATACCACTACCCCTTCCTATATTATCTAGTGTCCATGTATTGCACCTTATTTCATTTAACATTGTCTTATTATAAGGGAACTGAACATATGCATGGGTATTGTTCATATACATTCTACAGATGGTGGTATCATCATCAAACTTTACTAACAAAATATCATTTCTCAATCTCTCTTCTCTTATACCTATTTTAAAATAATCATTTTTTAAACATAAAAATTTAAAGTCTTTTATTTTCTTTTCCTGCCCCATAATAAATCCCCCTTATAACATATATTTATGCAGGAAAGAAATTTTGTTTATATTTTTTGTAACTATTTTTAAAATTTATATGATTATACTAATTAATAGTTAAATTTATAAAAAAGAACAGATATTGCTCTGTTCTTCAAAAATATTATTTATTCATTTTTTCATATACTTTGTCTATTATAGCTTTTCTTTCTTCACCTATAACACTGATTAACTTAGATGGCATAAAACCATTTTTATATACTCTATCCTCATTTCTCTCTATCATAGCCATGATAGTTTCTTCAAATTTTTCTTCAGTTATCATATCTTCTAAATAAGTATCTACTAAATCTTTTATTTTTGAAGCTAATTCTTTTGGATTTCTATATACTGCTCTCATGCTTTTCTCCTTAAACATAAAGTAAAATTTATTAAACATAATGATTTTACTTTAAATTTCAAGTTATTGCAATAAAAAATATTTACTTTACTTTCTCATGGCCTGTATGCTTTAATATATTTTACTATTTTTAATCTTTTCTTCATTATGAAGAATTATTGCCACAAAATGCTGCTATTGTACCCTCAATTACTACGATGGTACATTATTTAAAACTTCCAATAACTTTTTATAATAAATATAGTTTAAATGATCTATATAGCCTTCCATACTCTCTAAATACATATTTTCTTTAATAAATGCTGCAACAAAATGCATTTCTTCCTTTTCTTTTAAATTAACCTTGCTTCTTACTGATGATTTAGGTAAATTTTTATCAATTGTATTTTCAATAATACTCTTATTATTAAATTCTAAACAAATTTGCTCTTTTAATTCATCTTTTTCAGGAGCAATTTTAAATTTATTACAATCAATTTTATATTCATTTTTCATAAAGTTATAAAAGCTTTTTATCTTCCATATGGATTTAAGCCACTTATTCTCTACATACTTTTCAATGTTCCGTAACTCACTGATGAAAATATTCTTTTTACTTTCTTCCATTTCATCCTTCTTAAATATATTTATCTGCCTATAAAACCATTTGATTATTTTTTCCTCTTCCATAGATAGTCCTTCAAATTGATAAATAGGTATGTAATAACTCTCATTGACTATTTCATAATATAATATATTACTATGGTATTTACTCTCTAATATATTATGATACGACTTTAAATTCTCTTTCCATTTCTCAAGCCTTAAATCCCATTTAAAATCTATTGCTTCTAAACACTGTACAAATTCCTCATTAAGAACTTGTTTATTATATAAGCTTCTTTGTAGAGCGCACCATTTATAAAGTCTCTCATTTACTTTATCTTTAGGTACTTCTATATGACCATTTACTTCATAGAATTTCACTAGATAATTAAAATTATCATACCAATTATAAGTAATCTTTTTTTCAATATTTCTAAATTTACTTATGACATCTTCATGTTCTTCATATAAGGCAAAATTAATTCGCTCTTCACATAACCCCAATGAAGCTCTGTATTTATTATTTTCCTCTGCACTTTTCATTAAATCACGTTTAAAATTAATCAATTCTAGATTATCAATATTATCTACAAAATCAAATATTATTGGATGATTATCAACATTTTCAGAAGTGAGGCATCTTCCTAACTGCTGATAATACACAACTGGTGATCTGGTATTTCTAAGCATCATTATGCCACTGATATTCTTTAAATGAAGCCCTTCATTTAACTTACTTATAGCAAATAGTAGCTTTATTTCATGCTGATTATTATCTTCCTGAAAATCATTTATTGTATTTTTTACATTATTACTTTGAGATGTTATAGTATAACTTTTAATATTTTTACAAATAGGAAAAGCCTTTTTAAACCAATCATTTACCTTTGGTATCATTTTTATTAAATGAAAATTATTTTCACAAAATACGATAAACTTAATGTTATGTCCATAAGGCAAATGCTTTTTTATTATGTTTGGAATATTATTTTCCTTTTGCCATATCTTTTTATACTCTTCAAGCTCTTTTATATATCTTTTTTTATCTTCTTTAGTGATGATTTCTTCTTCCATTTGTTCCATACGTTTTTTTATCTCTTTATCAAGATTATAAATTGCTGAAACATAAACTGGATTAGGCAATACTTTTCTTACAATGGCATCTGAAAGACTAAGTGGCGTAACACAATTACCCTGTAGAAGCTCTTCAATCATATCCCTATTATTATCTAAAAACCTTATAGGTGTAGCTGAAAACCCTACAATAGAAGTTTCTTTATTTTTATCTATTATTTTCTTTACAGCTTTTCCCCAAGTTTCTGCACCAGCTCTATGCAATTCATCTAATAATATCAACTCTACATTAATATCATTTAACTTACCACTTCTATCCATAGCTGCTAACTTGCTATATGTATAAAACTTGCAACTTTTAACACACCATGGAGCTATATTTTTTAATTGCATGATAATTTCCTTACTTGGTGCTATGAGAATAGATTTTCTATCTAAATAGTCAAATAACATTTGCAGTATAATAAAACTTTTTCCTGTTCCTGTTGCATTAGAAACAGCAACTCTTTTTTCATTTTCTAATATAGCCTTAACTTCCTTATATGTATATCTATTATGAGGCTTTAAATCTGGCAAAAGTATGTCCCTATTTTGCTCCTCACTATAGTTATCTATTAAAACTTGTAGGAATTTAAAATCCTCTAAAGACATATTAGTCTTATTAAATAGCCTTATATTTTCTATATATCCATTAAGCGATATTATCATAAACTGTCTACAGTTATATTCTTTGCTAGCTTTTTTCTCAAACTTTTTAAGTTCAGCAATAATATCACTATTATTCAATGGATTAAGATAGTTCTTAGCCTGTACAATCCAAACTATCTTATTAGGATTGCTAGGATAAGATAAAAGTATATCTGCTCCACCATCAAAAGCTCCACCTTTTATGGTAGCTATAAAACCATTTCCCTGAAAAAGCATGGCCAAAAACTCCTCAAAAAGCTTTCCTTTAATATATTTATCTGTTATCTCTAACATCAATTTTATTTTACTATATTCTTTATTTATAATTAATTCTTTTAATTGATCCAATAATTCTTTCATCATTACTCTCTAATCTATTGTTATTTTTCTCATACTAAATAAATTCTATCAAATAGATATAGAAAAAGAAACTCAAATCTTTGAGTTTCTTTTTAATGGTTAATTTTAAATTTATGCAAGTCCTTCAATTATTCCACCACCAACAACAATGTTTCCTTGATAGAATACAACTGATTGACCCTTAGTTATTGCTCTTTGTTTTTCCTTGAAGCTTACTTTAACTTTACCATCTTCCATTGGAGATATAACAGCTTCAGCAGGCCTTCCTGAATATCTAACTTTAGCTTCTACTGTAATTTCTCCTTCTAATTTATCAAAAGGAATAAAGTTTACATCCTTAGCAACTAAATCTGTCTTAAATATATCAGTTTCTGGTCCTAAAACTACTTCATTAGTCATTGGATTAATATCTGTAACGAATACTGGTCTTCCAAGAGCTATTCCTAGACCTTTTCTTTGACCTATAGTGTAATATACTATACCTTTATGTTGTCCTAGAACATTGCCATTCTTATCAACAAAGTTTCCTTTAACTACTTCTAATGGTCTAGCTTCTTTAATATATCTCCCATGATCATTGTCTGGAATAAAACATATTTCTTCACTATCTTTTTTATTATATACAGATAAGCCAATTTCCTTAGCTATTTCTCTAATTCTATCCTTTGTGTATTCTCCACATGGCATTAGAGTATGTGCTAATTGATCTTGAGTAAAGTTGTACAATGCATATGTTTGATCTTTTCTATAATCATCTGAACGAATCAGAAGATGTCTTCCATCTCTTTCTTCTATCTTAGCATAATGACCTGTAGCAACATAATCAGCCCCAATTCCTCTAGCTTTTCTTAAAAGCTCATCGAATTTTAAATGCTTATTACATGCTATACATGGATTAGGTGTCTTTCCATCTATGTATTCTTGCACAAAATAATCTATTACCTTTTCTTTAAATGAATCTCTAAAATTCATTACATAGAAAGGTATTCCTATTTTATTAGCAACTCTTCTTGCATCATCAACTGCTGAAAGGGAACAACAACCACCTTCTCTTTCTGTGTAATCTTTATCTTCTTGCCATATTTGCATTGTTACACCAATTACATCATATCCTTGCTCCTTTAAAAGGTAAGCAGCAACGGAGCTATCAACTCCGCCACTCATACCTATAACTACCTTTTTCTTCTTTTTCATCTAATCACACCTTAAATCTTATTCGTGTCCATGCACTGCATCGTGTAATTCATCGTGATCAGTTTCTTCAAATTCCCAACCTTCTAAGCTTAACCCTTGATTTTTTCTATAGTCATTGATTGCCTTATGTATAGCTTCTTCTGCTAATACTGAACAGTGCATTTTTACTGGTGGAAGTCCATCTAAAGCCTCTGCAACTGCTTTATTTGATAATTCCCATGCTTCTTCCAATGTCTTTCCTTTAATTAATTCTGTAGCCATTGAAGATGATGCTATAGCTGATCCACATCCAAAAGTTTGGAACTTAACATCTTTGATTATGTTATCTTCAACTTTTAAATAAACTTTCATTATATCTCCGCACTTAGCATTTCCAACTTCTCCAACTCCGTTAGCGTCGTCTATTTCTCCTACATTTCTTGGGTTTTTAAAATGATCCATTACTTTATCACTATATATCATAATTATCTTTCTCCTTTTCTTTTAAAGTCGTACCATAATGGTGACATATTTCTTAATCTTTCTATTATTGGTGGTAATTCATTTAATAATTTTTCCACATCTTCTTCTGTTGATGCAGCACCTAAAGTTGTTCTTAAAGAACCGTGTGCTTTTTCATGTGGTAATCCTATGGCTAATAATACATGTGAAGGATCTAAAGAACCTGATGTACAAGCACTACCACTAGATGCACAAATTCCTTCAAAGTCTAATGATAAAAGAATTGATTCTCCTTCAATAAACTCAAAGCTTATATTAGAGTTTCCTGGTAATCTCTTATCTCCTCTTGGTCCATTTAATCTAGCATATGGAATTCTTTCTAGGATTCCGTCAATTAACTTATCTCTTAATACAGTTAATCTTGCTCTATTTTCTTCAATATTTTCAGTTGCAATTTCGATAGCTTTTCCTAAACCAAC
The DNA here is from genome assembly GCF_014287815.1 of Clostridium lentum. GTDB lineage: Bacteria > Bacillota > Clostridia > Clostridiales > Clostridiaceae > Clostridium > Clostridium lentum. The sequence continues at coordinate 105,452 of NZ_JACOOQ010000005.1, read as the reverse complement.
TACTCCTGGAATATTTTCTGTACCTGCTCTTCTTCCTCTTTCTTGTCCACCACCGTGAATTAAGTTATCTATTCTTACACCTTTTCTTATATATAAAGCACCTATTCCCTTAGGCCCATATAATTTATGTCCAGCTAAGGATAATAAATCAATATTCATTTCTTTAACATCTACCGGTACTGAACCTATTGCTTGAACAGCATCAGTGTGGAATAATACTTTCTTTTCTCTACAAATTGCTCCAATTTCTTTTATTGGTTGGATTGTTCCTATTTCGTTATTAGCAAACATTATTGAAACTAAAATAGTTTTATCTGTTATCGCTGATTCCAATTGTTTTAAATCAATAAATCCTTCTTCATTAACATCTAAGTAAGTTACTTCAAAACCAAATTTTTCTAAGAATTCACAAGTATGTAATACTGCATGATGCTCTATCTTAGTTGTTATTATATGATTTCCTTTTTTCATATGAGCTGTGGCAATACCTTTTATTGCCCAGTTATCAGCTTCTGATCCACCACCTGTGAAATACACTTCATTTGGATCACAGTTTATTGCTTTAGCCACTTGTGCTCTTGCATTATCTACTGCCATTTTTGTTTCTCTTGATATTCCATAGAATGATGATGGGTTACCAAACTTTTCTGTAAAGAAAGGCATCATTGCATCTAAAACTTCTGGTTTAACATATGTTGTAGCTGAATAATCCATATAAGTTGTTTTCATTATTCTTCTCTCCTCTTTAATTCTAAAAGTGAATTTTTATCTTTCATTTCATTATAATCATCTACTATATCTTGTAAAGTTATTGATTCCATAACTTCATCTATACTATTTTTAATTTTTGTCCATAACAATCTTGTGGCACAACAATCTATATTATCACAAGATACATTATCAATGCAATCTGCAACCTCCACAGGACCTTCTAAAATATTCATAATATCAGAAACTTTTATATCTTTAGGTTCTTTTGCTAAAACATATCCTCCTTGAGCTCCTCTAATACTTGTAATAAGCTTAGCTTTCCTTAGAGGGGAAAATAGCTGCTCTAAATAATACTCTGATATACTTTGTCTACTAGATATCGTCTTAATAGAAACGGGTGCATCTCCATAGTGAATTGCTAAATCCACCATTGCCTTTACTCCATATCTTCCTTTTGTTGAAAGTTTCATTTCTCCACCCCTTTTTATTTCTGACTGTTTTACTATGTTTTATTTGATGTTTATATCTTAGCAAAGTACTCGGCTTTTGTCAACATAGATATAAAAAAAATCGACAGCAATTTTGAATTCAAAGAAAAGCTTGATTTCATCATAGCTGTTATTACTCCATTAATCTCTTTGAATCTTTTATAGCCATCTAACTTGTTACTATTTATATAACATCAAATATCCATAAAAGATGAAGCTTAATATACTTCATCTTAATATTATTTCCCTTTAATCCTGCTCCAGTATTCTTTCATAGTTTTTTCAATTTTATTATCACCATATTCATAGTACACTTTATTTTTAATATTATCTGGTAAATATTGCTGTTTTACATAATGATTTTCATATTTGTGAGGATACTTATACTCTATTCCTCTTCCTAGTTTACTAGCACCTCCATAATGTGCATCCTTTAAATGCATTGGAATATCATCTATAGTTATATTTTCCAAATCATCTAAAGCTCTATCTATAGCAACATATGAAGAATTTGATTTTGGACTAGTTGCTAATAGTATTGTAGCTTCCGCCAGAGGAATTCTAGCTTCTGGAAACCCCAGTTCCCTGGCTGAATCAACTAAAGACTTTACAATAAACGCAGCTTGTGGGTAAGCAAGTCCTATATCTTCTGACGCAATAACCTGTAGCCTTCTACATATAGATATTAAATCTCCACCTTTTATAAGTCTAGCTAAATAATGAATTGCTCCATCAGCATCACTACCTCTAATAGACTTTTGAAATGCACTTAATATATCATAATGAGAATCTCCATCCATATCAAAAGCTATTACCTTGCTTTGAGTTGAATCTTTAGCAGCTTCTAAATCAATCAGTATCTCTTTATCATCATTAGGTTTAGTGGAATTTAAAGCTACCTCTAATCCATTAAGAGCCTTTCTTACATCACCATTACAGTAAGCAGCCAAATATTCTTTAGCTTCATTGGTAACTTTAATACAAATCTCATTATATTCCTTACTTCTTAAAGTAATGGCTCTATCTAAAGCCTTCTTTATATCTTTTTCTCCTACAGGTTTAAATTCAAAAATAGTTGATCTACTTAAGATGGCTTTAAATATATAAAAATAAGGATTTTCTGTAGTTGAAGCTATAAGAGTAATCCTTCCGTCTTCAATATATTCTAACAATGATTGTTGTTGCTTTTTATTGAAATTTTGTATCTCATCTAAATATAAAACAACACCGTTTATTCCTAAAAAAGTATCTAATTCCTTTGTTATATCTTGTATATCTTTCAAAGATGCATTGGTTGCATTTAATTTATAAAATCTTTTACCAGCCTTTTTAGCTATTATATTAGCAACTGTTGTCTTGCCAGTTCCAGGAGGTCCATAAAAAATCATATTAGAGATATGTCCACTTTTTATAATTCTATCTAGTATTTTATTTTTTCCTAATATATGTTCTTGCCCACATACCTCATCTAATTCTGTAGGTCTCACTAAATCTGCTAATGGCTTCATATTTTCACCTCGCATTTATGTATCTATTCATAATATATTACCATAAAAATCAAACACATTTCCACTTTATTTAATATATTATAATAGGAACAATTTTTAAGGTGATGCATTGACTATTTTTATTTCTCTCTGTAAAATTCTCTTAAGTTTTATTGTATTTTTTTTTATTTTTTTTATTTTTATCAACAAATTAAAATTACATCTATACAGCAAATTCTTTCTTAAAGAAAAAAAATTATTAATTTCTAAAAGACCTATAAACTCTAAAATGATGTTACACAGCATAATACTCCTTATATCGGTAGTTTTATTTAGTTTACTTGAAAATTATATATATTTATCACCTTTTCAAGCTGGTTCTATTCTTGGTTGTGTTACTGGTATCATAGAAGGTATCTTTCAAAACACCATCTAGTTTATTTAAACTTCAAAAAAGGGGAATTCTAATTTGAATTCCCCTTTTTTGTTGACTAGTACAAAATTTCCTTCAATATAGCCCTTTTAACATTATAAAATTATAACTATATTCAATTATTTTTTCTTTCTTAATAACACAGCACCAATTAAAGTTGATAATGAACCAATTAATCCACTGCTTACTGCTGCACCAGTGTTAGGTAGTTTGTTATTTGAACTATTCTCTAGTTTTATAGAATCATTTTTATTAGCATTACCATTTGCTATCTCATTGTTTGATGGTTTATTTGATGGTTTATTTGTTATTTGATTATTATCTGATGGCTTTTCAGTGACTTTATCATCTTCTTTATTCGATGAATTTATCACTTCTAATTGTATTGATTTAGAAACTGTTGTTCCATCTTCTAAAGTAGCTTCAATATCATATTTATCAACATCAATACCAACATACTTTAAAACTTCAACAGGAATAACTAATTTATCTCCATAAACATAAACTGCAGGAGTTATTTCCTCATTAGAAGCAGTTCTTATATTCATATATTTTACAGGTAATTTCTTGCCATTAATAGTAACAAATTTTACATTGCTTCCACTAGGAATAAAATTAGGAATTTCTATACTCTTAAGATTATTTTTATCAATAACAATTGTATTTTCTTTATCAATACTTGGTGGCGTTACCGTATCACCTGATGGCGGTGTAACTGGTGGTACTATAACATTTTTATCTTTAACTTCAATATCTACTGCATTTATTAATGAACTTCCTTCAGAAAATTTAAATGAAATAGTATAATTTCCTTCTACACTAATTACATTAGATATAACATTTGATGGTATTATTATTTTATCATTTTCAATTTTCAGCTCTGTTGCTGATATTTCTTTTCCATTAATATATATGTACTCTAATTTAGTATTATCAAAATTAACATTACTTACTACTAAGTCTTGTTTATTGTTCATATCAAAAGTTAATTTTTGATACTCTATTGTTGGTTTTTTTGTGATAGTATCTTCTTTATCATTTTTATCATCTGATGGCGGTGTAACTGGTGGTACAACTATCGTATTATCATCTTTTGGAGGATTCACTGCTGAATTGCTATCAATTACATTCACCGATACCGCTCCAATAGTAGCTGAACCATCTGAAAAATGTAAAGAAATAGCATGTACACCTACAGTTAAATTTAAATTTGATATAACATTTGAAGGTATTGTAATTGTTGCACTATCTTTATCTACATTAATTTCATTTAATTTAAAATTAATTGGATCTCCCTTTTCATTTGTAATAGATATTGAATTTAAATCTTTGCTATTAAATTTAACTCCAGTTATAGTTATGTCTGATGGCTTACTTTTATCAAAATTTAATGTTTGATTTGGTATAACTGATTCATTAGATGTACTCACAGATTCTACTAAATTAACATCTTGTATCATATCTGCTGAAGTATTTACTACATTTAAAGTTGATGTAACTAATCCTCCAGCCAAAACTAAAGCTAAAGTTTTTTCTTTATTAATTTTTTTATTCTTATTCAAACCTCTTCACTCCTATTTACAGTAATAAAATTACCCTATTTTCACTACTGTCGTAATTTAAAAATTAAACTTAATACATATTTTTTAATTTTACTTATTTATAAAATTCTTGTGTTGCATATACTTTATTGCCAATTTTATATACACCAACACCTATACTTGAAAATTTAGATGATAATATATTTTCTCTATGTCCCTGTGAATTCATCCAATTTGTCATAAATTGCTCTGCTAATGCATTAGCATCAGATACTCCACCTATATAAGCTATATTTTCTCCCCAAGCTCTATATGTAACTCCATCATTTTTCATTTGCGTTGTTATTAAATTACCACTTAAATCCTCATGGCTGAAATAATTATTATCACCCATATCTTGTGATTTAATTCTTGCATACTTTTCCATTGTAGTATTATATGATAAAGTTTCTAAACCAGCCTTAGTTCTTTCTTCATTTACTTTTTCATATATTAAATTTTCAACTTGTGTCATAAATTTATCATTTACTTCACCTAAGTTGCTATTATTTTCCGGTGATGGTTTTATTTCTTCTGATGGCTTTTCATCTACTGAAGGTTTTTGTTCTATATTTGGTTTTTGTTCAATTGATGGTTTTTCATCAATTGATGTATCTTTATCTGTTGATGGTTTTTCAGTTTGCGTAGGAGGTACTATTGTACTTATATCTCCATTTGAAGCATTATTATTGTTATTATTATTATTTATTTCATCTTTATTCTCTGTATTGTTATTATTGTCATTTCCTATATTAGAATCATTTTCATTATTAGAATTGCTTCCATTACCTATTATAATTCCTCCATTACAAATAGGTTTATATATATTTATAGTTTGTCCATTTATACATCCAAAATATTTTTTGAATATAACTCTTCTTTGATATACTCCACAATCACTACTTAAATTCAATACTTCTGAATCTTTTACATTATCCTTTATTATAGTTGTAATAAATCCTCTTTTTGCTTTTAAGGTAGCTGCTTCTACAGTTTTACTTCCTATAGTAGCTCCTATTCCTCCTATTAGCGATGTTGATAACATTATGGCAATTATTGTTTTTTTCATTGGTACCACTCCTTTTTATTTTTTCAGACAATATCTTGTCCAATATTTTATTAGTTGAAGTACTTTTTACTTCTACCAACCTTGCTCATATATAGTTATAACATATTTTTATAAGTATTCCTTAAATAATAAAAGGTACATGTGCCAAAACATACTATTAATTTATATATAAAGATTTATATCCATAATATTCATTTCTAACTTTCCTTATATAATAGGCTTTTAACCACTTTACCATTTTTATACTTGACATTAATTACTATTATATTTTTCTCTAATTAATAGGTTCAGCTATACCATCTGCACTAGCTTTATGATCTTCTCTTCCTTATTTAATACTATATTATGTTATATTTAATAAATTTAAGGTAATATTATTATTAAAAATGTTTAAAGATATAAAAAATAATTTTATTCAATTTATAGTTATTTTTCTTATGGCTTTTATGGGTATATTTGTATTTTTAGGTATTAGTACTGAATTACATGGAATCCAAGTATATTTAAAATATTACAAGGTATTTAAGTATTAAAAAAATTTATAAAAAAATACCTCTAAATAACTTTTTCTATTTAGAGGTATTTACACAAAGCATTAATTTATAAACATTATTGAGTTGATTCTTAATTTTTAATTACTTCTTTTTATTAGCTTTTTTGCTTGTAGCAGCTGCTTCTGCTTGAGCATCTGCTTGAGCATCTGCTTTTACATCAAATGCATTTATATACATTTCTTTTAACTCTTTCATTAATGGGTATCTTGGATTAGCACCTGTACATTGATCATCAAATGCTTGTTCTACCATTTCATCTAATGTAGCATAGAATTTCTCTTCAGTTACACCGGCTTCTTTTATTGTTTTTGGCATATTAACTTTAGATTGTAGTTCTTCAATGGCCTTGATTAATAATTCAACTTTTTCTTCGTTAGTATTTCCACCTAATCCTAAGTGATCAGCTATTCTAGCATATCTCCATGCTGCATTTGGGTATTTGTATTGAGCAAATGCTGCTTGTTTAGTTGGCGCATCAACTGAGTTGAATCTGATAACTTCAGTCATAACTAATGAGTTAGCCATACCATGTGGTAAGTGATGGAATGCACCTAACTTATGAGCCATTGAGTGATTAATTCCTAAGAATGCATTAGAGAATGCCATACCAGCCATACATGAAGCGTGAGCCATTTTTTCTCTTGCTTTAATATTAGTTGTCCCTTCATTGTAAGCATCTGGTAAGTATTTAAATACTAATCTGATTGCTTCTAAAGCTAAACCATTAGTGTACTCAGATGCCATTATTGAAACATACGCTTCAACTGCGTGAACTAATACATCTATACCAGCACAAGCTGTTAATCCCCTTGGAGAAGTCATCATTAATTCTGCATCAACTATAGCCATATCTGGAGTTAGTTCATAGTCAGCTAATGGATATTTAACTCCTGATTTTTCATCAGTGATAACTGCGAATGGAGTAACTTCTGAACCAGTACCAGCTGAAGTTGCTATTGAAACCATCATAGCTTTTTCACCCATAGTTGGGAATTTGTATATTCTCTTTCTTATATCCATGAATGTCATAGCTAAATCGTGGAAGTTAACTTCTGGGTGCTCATACATAACCCACATGATTTTAGCAGCATCCATAGCTGATCCACCACCAAGTGAAATTATAACGTCTGGGTTGAATGCAGTCATTTCAGCAGCACCAGCTCTTGCACATCTTAAAGTTGGATCTGGTTCAACATCTGAGAATATTTTGTATTGGATTCCGTTTGCATCTAGTACATCCGTAACTTTATTAGTGTACCCCATATCGAATAATACTCTATCAGTTACAATGAATGCTTTCTTTTTACCCATATCAGCTAATTCTTGTAAAGCTATTGGTAAACATCCGTATTTGAAATAAGTTTTTTCTGGAACTCTAAACCAAAGCATATTTTCTCTCCTTTCAGCAATGCTCTTAACATTGATTAAGTGCTTAGGACCAACATTTTCTGAAACTGAGTTTCCACCCCATGATCCACATCCTAAAGTTAATGATGGAGCTAATTTAAAGTTGAATAAGTCTCCGATGGCACCTTGAGCTGCTGGCATATTGATTAATGTTCTAGCAGTTTTCATTCTTTCACCAAATGTTAAAACTCTATCTCTATTCTTAACTTGATCAGTGTAAAGTATTGATGTATGTCCCATACCACCTAATTCAATTAATCTGTCAGCTTTATTTAAAGCATCTTCAAATGATGTAGCTTTGTACATTGCTAAAACTGGAGATAATTTTTCGTGTGAGAATGGTTCTTCTAATTCAACTGAAGTTACTTCACCAACTAAAACTTTAGCACTTTCTGGAACGTTAACTCCTGCCATTCTAGCTATTTTATAAGCAGATTGACCAACCATATCAGCATTTAATCCACCTTTTTCATTTAGGATTATGCTTCTAACCTTATCTATTTCTTCACCTTTTAAGATATAAGCTCCTCTTTCAGCCAATTCTTTCTTAACTTCATCATAAACTTGTTCTAAAACAACGATTGATTGTTCTGATGCACAAATAACACCGTTATCAAATGTCTTAGAAAGTAATATTGAGTTAACAGCCATTTTAATGTGAGCTGTTTCATCGATGATTGCTGGAGTATTTCCTGCTCCAACTCCTAAAGCTGGTCTTCCTGATGAGTAAGCAGCTTTAACCATTGCTGGCCCACCTGTAGCAAGAATTATATCTGATTCTCTCATAACGTTTTGTGATAATTCAACTGAAGGTTGATCTATCCATCCAATTATTCCTTCTGGAGCTCCTGCTTTAACTGCAGCTTCTAAAACTACTCTAGCAGCTTCAATAGTTGAATTTTTAGCTCTTGGGTGTGGTGAAATGATTATTGCATTTCTAGTTTTTAAAGCTATTAAACATTTGAATATTGCTGTAGAAGTTGGGTTTGTTGTTGGAACTATTGCAGATATAACTCCAATCGGTTCTGCAACCTTTGTTATTCCGCTTGTTTTATCTTCTTCTAAAACTCCACAAGTCTTCATGTTCTTATATTGATTATATATATATTCAGCAGCAAAGTTATTTTTGATAACTTTATCTTCAACTATACCCATTCCTGTTTCTTCAACAGCCATTTTAGCAAGTTTGATTCTGTTATGATTAGCTGCTAAAGCTGCTTGCCTAAAAATTTCATCTACTTGTTCTTGTGAAAAAGTAGCAAATTGTTTTTGCGCTTCTCTTAATTGTTCAATTCTTTTTGTTAATTCTTGAGCATTTGTAACTTTCATTTGAATCCCTCCTGAATTTAAATCTATGATTAATAGTTTATATTGAATTACTTATTTTCTTTAGGACTTTGTTATATTTTTAACATGTCCACATCCTTATTGTATTATATCGTTTATTTTTTGTCAAACTTTTTTTCTAATTTTTTTCATATTTTTTATTGCATGCAAATCTCTCCTTTCTTAAAATGCTTATTTATTGCTATTGATAACATCTTCAGACACTTTGTTTATTTTTACCTTTTTCTTTTACATAGATTATTTTTTAACTAAATTAGTATTTTTATTATCACCATATATTCCTTTAAAAGTAATTTAATTTATTATTAAATCATTTTTAATTTTTTAGTTTTCTATAAAATAATGCAAAAAAGAGTAGAAATGAATTAGAATATTTTCCTATTCTTCTATTTCTACTCTTTTATATAACAATTGCTAAAATGTGCTTAATAAACTTCTATCACTTAGCACATCTTCCATATTAGCTTTACCAAACATTTCAATCAGCCTATCTCTATTTAGCTTTGCCTTCTCTTCTTTACTAACATCTATTATTGTTTTTCCTTCATGCATCATTATCAATCTATTGCCACTTTCTATAGCTTGCTTAATATTATGAGTAACCATTAATGTTGTTATCTTCTTTTCTTCTATAATTTTATTAGTTATATCCATTATTTTTATGGATGTTTTAGGATCTAATGCTGCTGTATGTTCATCTAACAACAATATTTTAGGATTAGACATTACAGCCATAATCAGAGTTAAAGCTTGTCTTTGTCCTCCAGATAATAAGTTAACTTTATTATATAGCTTATCTTCTAAACCTAAATTCAATCTTTTAAGTTCTTCTTTATAATAATTTATACGTTTCTTATCTATAGCAAATTTTATTCCATATGGTTTACCTTTATTATCTGCTAACGACATATTTTCTAATATATTCATATTCGGAGCCACTCCAACAGACGGATTTTGAAATACACGCCCTATATAACGACATCTATAATACTCCTCTTTCTTTACAACTTCTTCGCCATCAATCATTATACTTCCACTATCCACTGGTAAATTTCCAGTTATTAAATTTAGTAATGTAGACTTGCCAGCACCATTAGACCCAATTATTGATACATACTCCCCTTTTTCTACTTGAAGAGAAAATCCATCAAATACTCTATTTTCATTAATGGTATTTACATTAAAAACCTTATATACATCTTTAATTTTCAGCACTTTCTCCGCCTTCTCTCTTTATTTTTCTTATTTTTAAATTTAAAAATTCCATTATTAGAAGCTAAGGCAATTATAACTATTATTGCTGTTATTAATTTTAAATCATTAGGATTAAAATTTATTTTTAAAGCAATAGCAATAGCTACTTTATAGATAATTGCTCCTAGAATAGATATAGTTGTGCATTTCATAAATGAAATCTTACTAAAAATAGTTAGTCCTATCACAACTGTTGCTAGTCCCATTACCACAATTCCTTGCCCCATATTTACATCTGCATAACCATACTTTTGGGCTTGAATGGCTCCAGCCATTCCCACTAATCCATTACTAAGCATTAATCCAAGTACCTTAACACTATTTTTATTTATTCCTAAAGATGATACTACTTGCTCATTATCACCTACTGCCATAAGTAAGAAACCTCTTTTAGTCTTTAAAAAAGTATCTATAATAATCTTACAGATAACTACTATGATTATTATTATAAAGATAGGTTGAAAATCAGCATTCTTAAATATGGTATTTGTGCTAAATAGCGGCATATTAGATTTTCCCATAATCCTTAAATTCACAGAATAAAGAGCTATCATCACAAGAATACCTGACATCAAATTACTTATCTTAAGTTTTACATGTAAAAAGGCTGTTATCCAACCTGCAATGGCCCCTCCAGCTGATGAAATTATAATTGCCAGCCAAGGATTAACTCCATTTACAAGAAGAACTGCTGTTATGGCTGCCCCTAATGGATAGGTGCCATCCACCGAAAGATCCGGAAAATCAAGAATCTTATATGTTATATATACTCCCATTGAAACAATAGAAAATAGCAGACCTTCTTCAATGGCATTAATTATAAGATTCATTTAGTTCACTCCTCCAGTTACAATTTGAGCATTTTCTTCAATTTCTTTAGGTATTTCTATATTAATTTTTTTTGCTACATCAGAATTGATAGTAACAGTCATATCTGATGATTTTTCAATCTTTATCTCAGAAGGAACCATACCTTCAATAACCTTCACCGCTTTATATCCTGCTTCTTTTCCTAACTTATAATAATCTATTCCTATAGAACACAAGCCGCCCTTACTCACTCCTGCTTCTTCAGCACATAACATCGGTATATTATTGTTTAAACATATACTTCCTACTAATTCATATGCTGATGCCACAGTATTATCAGTAGGAATATACAATGCATCAATATCTTTTATATTTGCTGATAGATTTTGATTTATCTCATTGATAGTGGTAATTGATATTTCCTTCACTTCTAAGTTTCTTTCTTTAGCGGCAGCTTTTAATTCATCAACTTGAACTATTGAATTTGCTTCTGAAGTATTATAGATAACCCCTATTTTTTCTATACTTGGTATAATATCTTGCAATAAAGCAATTTGCTCTGTCATAGAAACCATATCTGACATCCCTGTAACATTATTACCAGAACTTTCAAAGCTATTAGCTATTCCTGCTGCTACAGGATCAGTTACAGCTGTAAAGACTATAGGTATTTCTTTTGTTGCATTATAAGCAGATTGAGCTGAAGATGTGGAAATTGCAAAAATCATATCAACACCATTATTTACAAATTGTTTGCTTATAGTTTGAGCAATGGATACATCACCTTGAGCATTTTCATAGTCAATTTTTATATTATCTCCATCAACATATCCTTTCTCTCTTAGTCCATCAATAAATCCTTCCCTTGCTGAATCCAAGGCAGAATGCTGTACAATTTGATTTATTCCTATTTGATAAATTTCATCATCTTTTCCTGTATTTTTTTTATTATCTGAGCAGCCGCATAATATACTTAACAATATCACCTCACTTAATATAGATAGCAGCTTAAATTTATTCTTCATTTATTCACCACCCCTAATAAAATATATATTTATATATATATTTCACTTAGCTTTTATTTATTTAAAAAAAAGGAATTAATTTTATTTTTTAAAATTAATTCCTTAAATATAATTATTATTTTTTTATTAAATGATATTTTTCTTCAAAGAAGTTTGTTAATTTGCTTAAAGTAGAAATCAAGACAAGTTCCTCTTTTTTTTCAAATCCTTCAATCAGCCTATCTATCATATCAGCATGAAATTTGGCATGATTATCATAAGCAAGTTTTCCTCTATCTGTAAGATTAACAAGAACCACTCTTCTATCCTCTTCAATACGTTTTCTTTCTACATATTCTTTCTTAATCAATTTATTAATTGCTGTAGTCAGTGTTCCTACTGTAATGCTTAAATCATAAGCAATTTCACTCATAGTCCTACATCCTTTAATACCAATGGCCTCTATAATATGTATTTCAGTAACTGATAAATCGGAGAACTCTCCTTCTTGCAAAGACTTTTCTTCTATTTTCAATATATCTCCATATAACTGTACTAACAATCTATTTAAAACAAATTTTGATTCATTTTTATCCATAAGTTCACTCTCCATAAAAATATGTCACTCCTATATTTAATAATAATAAAAATTCCTTTCGAAATCAATTAAATAATATTCCTATAAAAGAAAAAGTGGAATAAGTTCCACCTTTATAATAAACTTGTTCCTACAAAAATGATAAAAACTGCTATTAAAGATAATGCTATACTAGTTTTAAATATTTTAAAAAATGAGTATCTCTTTATCTCGCCTATGTTTTCCTTGGGATATATAACTTTTACCTTATCACCAACTTTTAAATATTTAAATTCATCATAATCATCATATTCAATTATCACTTTTTTATTCCCATTGTCTACTTCTAAAATAGGTTCTATCCCAACATCATATACTTTATTTCTATATTTATTTATATCAACATGATTATAAGGTTTCATCAATATTAAAGTTGCTTCCTTTCTTACGCCATTTTTATACAGCATAATTTCATCAATAAAAAATCTTATTGCAAAAGCAACCATAATAAAACCTATAGCAAAAACAAATACTCTCAACACCTTAACCACTCCTTACTGAATATTAGCCTTACTCTAAACTTCAATATATTATATGAGGCTACTTTTTATTTCTTGTACAGTAAGATAATATTTGATAAAATCTTAGTAATTTATGCTTTTTACAGAAAAATACATATTATATATTTTTAAATAGTATAAAAAATATATAAAACGCCTTATTTTTTTTAATTTTTTTCAAATAAAAATATGGGGATGTCACACTAAAAATTTTATATACAATATATTGTTTTGATAATTAAAAATCAACACAATATATTGTATTATTTATTCTTAATGCGACATCCCCATATTATAAAAATTTATATTCGTACTATATTATGTATTATCTTCCACAACATTTTTTATACTTCTTTTTACTTCCGCATAAACAAGGATCATTTCTTCCTATATTCACTTCATTAACAACTCTTTGTTCAAGCTTTGTTATTTCATTTTCAGAATATCCATTTAATGACCATCTTTTTATACTTTTAGCTAAATGTTCTAATTCATAGGCAAAAATATTCTTTTCTTCTTCATTATCAATTTCATATGCATCTAAGAATAAATTTATAGATTTTTCCATAGGCATTTCATTTTTAATACTTATAGTAAATGAATCCATCTCATCTTTTAAAATTTCTTTATCTATTATAAACATTTCACCTAAAGCTCTTTGTAAATTTTTCCCACTTTTATGTTCTTCCATAAAATCTGGAACACCCGCTTTTATTAAAGTCTTCTTATCAAATTTACAAATATTCTTCTTGTTTTTCTTTTGAAGCTTAACAATTTTATTTGAATTTTCAACATCTATATGACATAATCCATCTTCTTCTATAACATAGTCATATCCTAATTCTTCTCCAATTAATACTAACTCTTTTATTTTTTCATCTGTAACTTCAGTATTAAATGTAGATTCTAGAATTTCTCTTATGGCTGAATATGAAACTACCCCATAATAATATGTACTTCCTGCAATAGCCTTGATTAAGTCGCTCTTTTCTCTAGCAGCGGTCATAACATCTTTTGTTATCTTTTCTTTTAATAATACTCTTAGTTCTTCTGGTAAGATAACATATAATTCTCCATTTATAGATGCTGTAAATACAATACCTCTATTTCTTAAAAAGTTTGAATTTATTAATAAATCACATTGATACTTTTTAACACCACCATAATTTATTAATTCTTGTAAGAATTTTATTGAAGTTTCTTCTAATGAATTAATCATTAAATCTACATTCTTTATGATAACTTCTCTTATTCTTTCAACAACTTCAGCCTTCTTTAAAGATGTAATACCTTTAACATCATATTTTTTAGCAACCTTAACTAGCTCATCTTTAGTCATTTTTTCTAATAATGCTGCTAATGTCTGTTCTCCATCTGACTCTTTCCATATCTTCTCAACGTTCTTCATATCAGCCTTTAAAATCTCTTCTTGTAATTTATCTTTATCCTTCATAAAAACTAAGTCACCTCATATCTATTTTCGCAAAAAAATCACTTCTTTTATTATATATGTTTTTTTACTTTAGTCAAAATTTTTTAGCATCTTTAAAACTATTACCATAATTCTATTTATTATTATCAATAAATTAACCTATAATATTTATTAACATACCTATATTTTACAATTAATCTTATATTTTTATTAATTAATCTTAAATTTAAGTTGATAGATTATCTTTTTTTGATATAATTATTTTAAAAAAATAAGGAGGAAAATTTATGTTTGGAGAAAATACATATAAAGAAGACGTAAAATCATTTAAGCAAATACCTTCAACAGAAGCTGATAAATTATTATCATCAGAAAAACTTACTGTCGTTTATATAGGTAGAGAAACATGTCCGTATTGCCGTAAGTTTGCTAAAAAGTTAGGTAACTTATATAACAAGCTAAATACTACAATTCACTATGTAAATAGTGATAATTTTTCCGATAATGAAATAAGTTCATTTAGAGAAAAATATCACATTGTAACAGTTCCTGGATTTATTGTCAGCAAAAATGGAGAATTGGAAACTCGTTGTGATTCTTCAATGTCAGAAGATGAAATACTAACTATGATAAAATAAATTTTTTATAAAGAACGCAGTTTAGATTATTAATCTAAACTGCATTTATATTTCTATTTTATTAATCCTCGTATGATGGCACCGTCATATTTAGCTTCAAGAATTGATGTTGATGGATCATAGTTTTCTAAAATTATTATTGTAATATCCTTTGCTGAGTCATATTCTGTGTAAGAATTAAATCCATCAATAACACCACTATGTCTTATAATTCCATCACTAATTATTAAACCAAATCCATATCCACTATCTTCTGAAGGTGTTATCATTTCATTATAAGACTCTTGTGAAAGTAATTTTCCTGTATGTAGCATTCTCTCCCATCTAAGTAAATCATATACATTAGTATATATATTACCAGCTGCAAACGTAAATTTAGGATTTACAACAATTTCACCTGATTCAACACTGCCATGACCTTTTGCATCTGTATCCTCTGCACTCATACTTGATATTTTCATTCCACAAGGCTTAAAAATATTTTCTTTTATATAATCTTCATATGAAACTCCAGAGGCTTGTTCAATTATTAAACCAAGTAGATAGTAATTTGTATTACAGTAATCATATGCTTGTCCAGGTTCAAATTGTAATTCACTTAAATATAAATTATTTAGGATTATATCTGCTGTCCATCTTGAATCTGATACATATTCATCAAAATATGCCTTTTCTCTATAATCATTTAATATTTTTAAACTCTCCTCATCTTTAAAATACAATTCTGCTGCATTTAAATAGTCTACAAGACCTGATCTCATTTGTAATAACTCTCTTACTGTTATCTGATTTGCATATTTAAACTTTGGAAAATACTTATCAATGGTATCATCAAGATTTATTTTCCCATCTTCCATCAGTTGCATTATAGCTACTGCTGTAAATTGTTTTGTATTTGAGGCTATAGCAAAACGTGTATTTACTTTATTTACTATATTATCATCATAATCTGCATTTCCATAAGCTTTAGCAAATTTAATTTCATTGCCTTGCGCTACCAATGCCACGCCTTGAAACCCCTTATATGCACTTTCTTCATCTAAATATCTTTCCACCTCTTCATAAGCTGGATCTACTATTTTTTCCAAAGTATCATCTTCAGATATAATATCAGCCAGCTCCTCCTGTGAAATTCTATCATTCTCACCATCTGATTTCTTACCTTTATTAACATTTTCAGCTTCAACAGCCCTTTCTTGGACATTTGCACCACTTGCTGCTTTTACTATATCTCTACTGCATCCAGTTAAATTTATCATACATCCTAGTGTAAGTAATATTGCCAATAACCTGTGCTTATTCATAATTTTATAATACTCCTATACTTCATACTTATTTCTTTAATTTATTGACATTAATGTCTATTAAGAAGTATACCATAAATGCTATTATAAGTACTAGTTTCATTTATTTCTATGGAAATAAATTTCTTATATTTACTATAATAATATTTGCTATAATATTAACAGAAATAAAAAGATCAGGAGGTTTACTATGAATATTATTGTCTGTCTAGATGATAAAAATGGAATGCTCTTCAATAAAAGAAGGCAAAGTCAGGATAAAATACTTCGATTAAATATAAAGCAATTTATCCACAATAAAAATTTATTTATGAATAATTATTCCTATAAACTTTTTAAAGATATTGACACTGGAAACATCAAGGTTTCTGAAGACTTTCTTAATTTATCCAATGATGGTTTCTTTTTAGTAGAAGATAAGTTATTAAAACTATATGAGGATAAAATCAATATTTTAATTATTTATAAATGGAATAGAATTTACCCTGCAGATTTACATTTTGATATTAATGTAAATGATGATTCATGGAAATTAATTGATTTTGAAGAATTCAATGGTTCATCTCATGAAAAGATTACAAGAGAAATATATAGGAGAACTGATAATGAAAAAACTACTTAATTTTAAAAACTCAATAATCATGATAATAGGATCACTACTTTGTTTAAGTGGACTTATTGGTTGCTCATCCACTTCAGTATCTAACGGTGTTGGACAAGCTCTTAATATTATTGAACAAGTTACAGATAGCTCTAATAAGAATAATATTGTTTTAAACAATCCAACTGAAAATTCTAATGAAAGCAATATTGACATTAATAATATACCTGCTTATTCTGGAAATGACTATATAGTATTAAATAATAATATTCCGAATTTTTCTGATTCTGATTTAACTACTACTTCATTTGAAGAATATAGCCCACTGGATAGCTTAGGTAGATGTGGTGTTGCCTATGCCAATATAGGTACTGACCTAATGCCTACAGAAGAAAGAGAGTCTATAAGTTCAGTTAAACCTAGTGGATGGCAATCAATTAAATATGATATAGTTGAAGGTAAATATCTTTACAATAGATCACATTTAATTGGATTTCAGTTAACAGCAGAAAATGCCAACAAAAGTAATTTAATAACTGGAACTAGATATTTTAATGCTAATTTAATGCTACCTTACGAAAATATGGTTGCTGACTATATAAAAGAAACAAACAACCATGTTTTATATAGAGTAACTCCTGTTTTTGAAGGAAACAACCTTGTGGCAACTGGAGTGCAAATGGAAGCAAAATCTGTAGAAGATAATGGAGAAGGTATTGAATTCAACGTATTTGTTTATAATGTACAACCTGGAATAACTATAGATTATGCCACTGGGTCTAGTGCACTTGCCGGTGAAGAAGTACCTAGTGGAAAATCTCCTGATAATTCATCTTCATCAAATACAGCAGATAGTTCTTCTACTGAAGAAACTATAATTAGAGGAAATTCTAAATCAAAGATATATCACTGCCCTGGGCAAAGAGATTATGAAAATATGTCTGATTCTGTATACCTTATTAACTTTAATAGTGAAGAGGAAGCAATTGCCGCGGGCTACAGAAAAGCTTCTAGATAAAATTAAATTTGCTGACAAATATTAATTATTAAAAATACATAAAGGATGTATGAAGGTTACTTTTCATACCTCCTTTTTCATATTTATATTGTTATTTATTTTCTTTATTCTTATTTCTATTTCTTACAGGAACAAATTCTGAAGTTGTATCATCTGGATCGATATATCTGTAATCTCCATCATTATCCTTTTTAAGACCTAATAGTGCCATTTTCTTTTTAGTGTTTTTTTGTTTTACAGCCATTTAATTCACCTCAATATTTATATTTACCACTAAAAAGCATATTATTCTTCATTAATTAAAGGAGCTATCATTTATCTAATAACTCTTTAAACTTATTTTCCCACCCAGTATTTGAAGGATTATCATTTCCATTATTATCTAAATAGTATTTTAATAGCATTATTTCTTCTTCCTGTGATCTGAAGCTTAAAAAGATATTTTGCAAATCATTATTGCTAACTGCCGCCTCTATTCTTGGAACTAGATTTAAAGCAGTATTCTTAACATAATATAAATTATTATGATCCATAGCACCCTCCTATTAAGCCTTACTCTAAACCATTAAGACCATATCTTGTACCACGGCAAAGTTCTTCTAAACTGGTTCCACTTAAATACTCTATTGAGCCTTGACATTTACCATCAAAATCTCTTTTCATAAATTCAATAAGTTCATCATCAGATATCTGCTCCATGGCTTCTCCTTTAAAAAAATAAAAAATATCCTACAATTCTTCTAAAGTTTCTTCATAATTATTTTGCATAATATATGGTGAATCACAAAATGCTTCAATTAACTTTTTTAAAATACCTTCATCAAATTCAATTCTCCCAGTATTTTTTAATACTTCAAACCTTTTATTAATTAATCTTTCTATGGCCTCATCTGATAATGAAACACCAAATTTTATGGTCAATTCATTACACTTTTTTATATTCATTATTAATTGTTTTTTCTTTATATTTAGAATAGTTAAAATAATATTTTCACTCATTACTATCACCTCTAATACAGCTTACTCCTTACTATAAATAAGTGCCAGTCTTGAATTTTTAGTAATTTTGTGGTAATATAGATATGTAAAAAAAGTGCTAAAACCTTATGATAAATCCGGTTTTCAGCACTTTTCTATTTTTTCAATTTAGCTACTTAACTTATAAAATAATATATAACTTAGAAAATTTCCTCTAGGAATTCTCTCATTTCTTGCCAAGCAGCCTTGCTTTCTTCTAAATAGGGTTCTTTATAATTTGCACCTTAGAAATAAATAGGATTATCTATCTGATTACTCATTTTAAGACCATATCTTCCAAGTATCACATCCTTTTCAATATTTGTTTTTACTGATGGAAAATCATTTGCTGCATTACTTCAAGGTGAAATAGCAATAACTGCTTTTGGTAATGGTATATTATGATCTTATTAACCTTAAATCTTTCATTTTTAAATCCTTTTGGTGGTTGCCATGATGAAGGAATAAACTCTCCATTAGGTAATTGATCAATATAACCTACTACATTTTCTAATGTTTACTGAATAAGCTGCTCAGTTTCTCTTTTCATACTACGCTCCTTTATATACCTTAAAAATCTTATATCAATATATCATATTATTATTATGTCTATTTTATTATTAAAAGTAAAAAATCAAACTTTATTTTTACACTTCTATAACAATAAAGTTTGATTTTTCATCTTCCAAATATAGGTCTATCAACATTTCTCTTATAAATTTCTATAAACGATTGTAAAGAAACACTATTTGCAATAACTCCTATTATATTTCCTAATATGGCAAGCTTATTAGGTTCTAAGTATTTAGAATCTATAACATCACCACACTCATTAACTAAGTGTGAATACACTTGATAACTTACATACAATAACATAATTCTTTCAACTAAGTATAAACATGCTCCAATTAATGCTGGAATATCTGGATTTTGAATATTACTTTTACCATTACTTTTACTATTATCATACTTACTATTTATAAGTTCAAAACTTTCTAAAGTAGCAATTAAAAATGAATAATCTCCTAAAAATCTAATTTTATATGCTTGAAGCTGAATCTTTAGTACCATAATCCATTGAGGAGTTACTTTTATTGTGCAAATGTTCACTCTTTTGTATAACTCTATAGCACCAATTAAATTAATAAAAAAAAGTAATATTAGATATAATGAAGAAATGGCTATACTTTCTTCTGGATTGGTACTATAATCAATTTCCCCATTTAAATCTCTAAAGTGTATATTCTCATAAGCCGTAAAACTTACATGGGATATTAATATACTAGCTATAAGTGCTAAAACACAACCATTAACTAAAAATACATTTTCATTGGGCTTATAGTCTGATTTATTGCCACATGCTGATTCAAGTAATATAAGTGCAAAATTATAAAAGAATACATCTGCAGTTAAATATATCATTATTGATTGCAACTGAATATTTAATAAATATAAAATTTTTTTATCATTTTCAGATATATTCTTTTTCTCTGCTTTATGATGTTTTTTATATTTATGCCCCATTACTTTTCCTCAATGAACATTAATAATATATTATATTCCTATATGAAAATTTGTATATTGTGTTATAATTAAAAAGCGGATTAAAAGTATCCGCTTTTATTTTATATGGCTTTGTTTTAAAATAGTGTTGAAATTAGCATAACATAATAGGATGTCCATTTGGACATCCTATTTGAATCGCAATATATTAATATTATTCTCCATTAAGAACTCTCTTTAAAGCTGAATCTATAGTATCCGTATCATCTGGATATTTTATATGCAATGCTGTTGATTCTGCAATAGCAGCAGAGTATGAGGTTTGTACTGACTGCTTAATATGAGAATCATCAATAGAATCAATATAATCCTGTTGACGTTGTTTAGCTTCTTTTATTATCTTATAATATTCTTCTTCTGTTAAGCTTTGTTTTACATCTTCCTGCATATTTTCCTTTATAGAATATTGAAGACTGTCTAAACTAAACTTATTGCTGAAGTCTTTTCCGTTTATAGTTAAAATAATTTCAAATTCACCAGTAGTTGCGTCTGCTGTAGGTACTTGGGATAGATAATGAATTCTTTTTGTTTCCAAAGGATTTATTAAAGCATATTTTTCTAAATTAGTTCCATCAGTACTTTCTACAAGGAAAAGACAAGGATACTCAACATTTTTGATTTTTATTCTTGTATTTATCATATCTCCAGCTACTTCAGCTTTATTCATCAAGCTATATACTTCAAAGATTACATCTATATAGATATTCTCATCACTTTCTACAATATAGGTGGTAGAGTTCTTGTTGCTAATTGGAGGCTTAATTTTTCGACCCGCATTAATTTCAGCTAAAGAATATTCACAGATTCCAGAAACTTTATTACGTCCTCCTGCAACAACAAACAATTCAGGATTGTTAATATTCTTATTTTCAGTATTCTCTTCATCTATAACATTGTCACTACCTTGATTTATATTATTCTTTTCTTCTTCTCCAGGTAAACTATCTTGATTTCTATTACCTTCTTCTTTTTCTATAGATGTTTGAGTTTCTTTATTAGATTTAGAAATGTTATATTTTTGTTCGCATGAGATAAGAGAAAAAGATAATAATGTTAATAATAATAATTTTAAAATTAGCTTTTTATTCATTTCAAATCTCCTCACAATATAATACAATTGTTCATCAATCATTATATTTATTGTACACTAAAAATAGTAAAATTAAAACAAATTTTACCTTTATACATATATTGGTCTTCTAATCTTAAAATCCTTTATTAAAGATACAGAATGTGTTGAATTAGCATGAATAAAGAACTTTTTTAGGTTTATTCCTTTCCATTTCTGTTTTAAATAATTGGGTCCATTTATACCAAAATAGGTAGTTTGTTAGGAACTTGGTTGAAACACCATTAAACTTTCTTATCCATCTTTTTAAGCTACTATGAAAAGCATTGACTCTTTGAATATTATAAATATCCACAGTTTTTCTCCCGCCCCTAATTTGATGTAATTCAAAATTATGTTGAGCCGCAAATGGGATATAACTCCTATGTTTATCAGTACATAAAATAGAATTTTCTTCAACAACCTCTGATAAAGCCCTATTTATATCAGTATAGTTAGGTCTGCCATCACATATTAAACCAGTATATATATTTCCTAATCTATCTACACCACATAATACACAGGCAAATTCCTTTGATATACCTCTTGTATTTATTTCTTTACCACGCTTTCTTGATTCCCTTGGCATAGTAAAATTAGAACTTTTGCTATGATTCCCTTTATAGCTAAGGGCAAAGTATGTCTCATCGAGTTCAATAACACCCTCAAGAGAGCCGTAGCCAATAAATTTTCTAATAGCGTCTATAATTTTATGTCTCCAAAAGAAAGCTGTTGCAATATTAATCTCAACAATTTCGGCACATTGCCTAATAGTGTTACCATTTATCATACATTGAGCATATAGTAGCCATTTATCTAATCCCTTTTTACTACTTGAAACTGGGGATTTAGAAAAATCATTGAAAGTTTTTTTGCACTCTGGATTTTGGCATTTATACCTTTGTTTAACGCCATTCTTACAATGATATTTTCCATACTTAGATATTTTATCATGATTGCAAAAAGGACAGCACTTCCCCTTGTTAAATCTATTTTCAGCGATTTCTTCATCTATAGAGTTAGTTATTCCATTTGACATCAATACAGTCTTTAAAAAATCAAATACCTTCTCTTGCTCATATGTATTTAATTGTGAAACTTGCTGAATAACATTATTAACTCTTGGCATAAAAAACCTCCTAAATAGTAGTTATATTATATATTATAACCATATTTATAGAGGTTAATCAAATTTCAACAGTTTATTAAAACAAAGCCTTTTATATTGATAATATAAAATTTTTTACCACTGTATTCCTCTGCTATCTTCCTCAGCCTTAATAAGGGCAACATTATAAGTTTCAATTTCATTTAAACTTATGCTGCTGGCATCTGAATATCTTGGTACATACCAGCTTTGTGATTCAAAATAACTTTTAAATCTATCTAACTTAAATATATATCCGTGTCTTGCATAAATTTCATTTCTTGCTATGCCAAGTTGATAATCAGAAAGACTACTTACTTGACTTTGAGATAAATATTCGGTGCTACTTTGTGGAAAAATAAAATCACTACTATAATATACAGGTTGTGGCTTTTCTTGTACAATCACCACTGAATCTGGTTTAGAATCCTCAGTTATATTAATATTTACATCCTTATTATCATTTTTAGCGTTTTGTCGTTCTACCTCTTCCTTAACTTGTTCTTTTATCCGTTCTTCCTCTTGACGTTTTTCCTCTTCTTCTTCCTTAGCTTTCTCATTTTCCTCTTCAAGCTCTGCCCGTACTTGCTCTTTTATTGATTCTATGTCTACCTCTTCTTTATCAGCTGGCCTACTACATCCAATAAAACAAGCTACCGAAACAATTGCCACTATCACACTAACAATTTTCTTCTTCATAACGCTCCTAATTGCTTTTTTATTTGCAATATATACTATTCATAAAGATAAATTTTCATTCATTAAATCCCCATATTAAAAAGCGGATTATTACTAATCCGCTTTTTCTCATTATTGACCATATTTATAAAATTACTATTATAGGGTAAAAAATACTTTTATTTTGCTATGCCAATATCTTTTCTATAGTATTTCCCTTGGAAGTTAACTAACTCCACTTTTTCATATGCATCTTTTCTTGCTTCTTCTACTGTAGTTCCTAAACCAACAACAGATAATACCCTACCACCGCTAGTTCTTAAAATTTCATCTTGTAGCTGTGCTCCTGCTAAAAATACTTTATCTTTTATAGATTCATCAATGGTAATTTCAAAGCTTTTTTCAAAACTTCCTGGATAGCCACCTGATGCTAAAACCACATTAACACAAGCTCCATCCATCCATTTAACTTCCACTTCATTTAACCTTTGTTCTAGTGCAGCTTCAATAATCTCCACCAAATCACTTTCCATTAAAGATAAAACTGATTGTGTTTCAGGATCTCCCATTCTTACATTATACTCTAAAAGGTAAGTTCCCTTTTTAGTAATCATTAGACCAAAGAAAATTATTCCTTTAAAATCAAAGCCTTCTTCCTTAATACCATTTAAAGTCTTTGTCATGATATTTTCTTCAAAATCCTTCATTACCTCTTCTGTAACGTATGGGTTTGGAGCCACAACTCCCATACCTCCAGTGTTTGGACCATTGTTACCATCAAAAATTTGCTTATGGTCTTTAGCTGAAATAAAAGGTATTATAGTTTTACCATCACAAATTGAAAGTATTGATGCTTCTACACCTTCCAAGAACTCTTCTATAACAACCTTTTGTCCAGCACCTTTAAATATATCAGATACCATAAAATCATCGATGGTATTTAAAGCCATCTCCTTAGTTTCTGCTATAACAACACCTTTACCAGCTGCTAAACCATCAGCTTTGATAACTATTGGGTATTCACAGCTTTCTAAATATGCTTTTGCTTCATTACAGTCAGTAAAAGTACCATACTCGGCAGTTTTAACTCCATACTTTTTCATAAAGTCTTTAGAAAAGCTTTTGCTACCTTCCAGCTGTGCACCATTTTTATCTGGCCCAAAACATTTTAGGCCAGCTTCCTTAAATTTATCTGTAATCCCTTTAGTTAATGGGTCTTCTGGTCCAACAACAGTTAATGCTATATCATTGTTCTTAGCAAAAACAACTAATTCATCTATATCTGTTATATTTATATTTTCACATTTATTTTCTATGGCAGTTCCACCATTACCAGGAGCTACAAATATCTTAGAAACCTTATTGCTTTTAGCCATCTTCCAAGCCAATGCATGCTCTCTACCACCAGAACCAACTAATAAAACTTTCATTATAAATCCTCCATCATTCGAACATTATAAATAATTGAATGTAGAATTAAAAATGAAAAATTAACTTACATTATATCAATATGATGGATTAACTTTTAATTTTTCATTTTTAATTTTTAATTTTTTTAGTGTTTAAAGTGTCTTACTCCTGTAAATACCATAGCAATTCCATGTTTATTGCAGGCATCTATTGATAATTGATCTCTTATTGATCCACCTGGTTGAATTATTGCCTTTATACCATACTTAGCACATTCATCAACAATATCATTAAATGGGAAGAATGCATCTGAAGCTAATATAGTTGCCCCTTCACCTCTTCTAAGTGCATCTTGTGTTGGCCAAATTCTATTAACTTGTCCACCACCAATACCAACAGCAACTCCGTCCTTCACTGTTACTATGGCATTAGATTTAACGTATTTAACAACCTTCATACCAAAGATCATATCTCTCATTTCTTCATCAGTTGGAGCTTTTTCAGTTACAACTTTCATTTCATCTAAAAGCTTAGTGTCTTCTTCTTGTACTAAAATACCACCATCAACTGTTACCATATATTTTTTAGCACATGGTTTAGTATTACATTTAATTACTCTTAAATTCTTCTTAGCTCTTAATACTTCTAAAGCATCTTCATCATACCCTGGAGCTGCAATAACTTCTAAGAATATCTTAGACATCTCTTCTGCAGTTGCCTTATCAATAGTTCTATTAATTGCTACAATTCCTCCAAAGATTGAATCTGGATCTACATCATGAGCTTTTTTATAAACTTCTAAAACAGACTCTCCAATAGCTACACCACAAGGAGTATTATGTTTTAATGCACAACAAGCTATTTCTTCAAATTCATTAGCTACTTTCCAAGCAATATCTAAATCTTTAATATTGTTATAAGATAACTCTTTACCATTTAAAACTTCAAAGTCTTCCATAGCTCCATCAAATTCAGTTGATGTGTAATATGCTGCGTTTTGATGTGGATTTTCTCCATATCTTAAAGATTGTTTCTTCTTATATGATACTGAAAGGTATTCTGGATATTCTTCATCTCCTAATAGGAAGTTAGAAATAGCTGCATCATATGCACTCATAAGGTTAAATACTTTTCCTGCTAATTTCTTTCTTAAAGCATAACTTACATCACCAGTTTCCTTTATTTCATTCATAACAGCTTCATAGTCAGCTACATCTGAAATAACTACAACGTCTTGAAAGTTTTTAGCTGCTGCTCTTAGCATTGTTGGTCCACCAATATCAATGAATTCAACTTTTTCTTCAAAAGATAAGTTCTCTCTAACCTTTTCAAAGAATGGATATAAATTAACTATTACCATATCAATAGTATCTATATTTCTTTCCTTGATAGTTTCCATATGCTCTTCATTATCTCTTATTGCAAGAATACCAGCATGAATAATAGGATGTAATGTTTTAACTCTTCCATCTAACATTTCTGGGAAATTTGTTACTTCATTAACTTCAGTAACCTTTAACCCATTATCCTTTAAGTGCTTGTAAGTTCCTCCTGTTGAAATTATTTCAACACCATTTTCTGATAAGAATTTAGAAAAATCTAATATACCTTCCTTATTGAACACACTAATTAACGCTCTCTTAATCATATAAAAAGCCTCCTATTTATCTATCTTTACTATTCCGTCTATTATTTGAATTTTCTTATCACCAATAAGCTCTATTGCCTTTGGTAACAATTTATGCTCTTGTACTAATACTCTTTTTTGTATATCTTCTGCAGTATCTTCAAAATACACCGGTACTGTTTCTTGTAAGATGATTGCTCCACCATCTACTTCTTCATTAACAAAATGCACTGTACATCCTGTGTATCTTACCCCTGATTTCTTTACTGCATTATGAACATGCATTCCATACATCTTATCACCGCAAAAGCTTGGAATTAATGATGGATGGATGTTGATTATTCTATTTTTAAATTCTCTCAGTATTTCCCCATCCAAAATTGAAAGATATCCTGCTAAAACTATTAAGTCTACTTTACCTTTAGTCAGCTCTAGTATTTTATTTGAAACTTCACTGCCATATTCTTTTTTAGATACAACAAAAGTTTCAACACCTGCATTTTTTGCTCTTTCCAAGCCATAAATACCTTCCTTACTGCCAATAACCATTTCCACTTGATAGTTTTTGTTTTCATAATCTAAAATTGACTGGAGGTTAGAACCTCCACCAGATACAAGTACTGCTATTTTAAGCAAACTCCTTCACCTCCAGCTGTAACAACGCCAATTTCGTATGCCTTTTCGCCCATAGCTTCTAATTCATTTAAAATAGCTTGTACATCAGCTTCATTTACACATAAAACAAATCCTATACCCATGTTAAATGTATTATACATATGATCTCTAGCAACGCCTCTGCTAATCATATCTTCAAAGATTGCTGGCAATGGATAGCTGTCTTTTCTTATTTCAGCTGTAAGCTCTGCTCCATTAAACATTCTTGGAACATTTTCTATAAATCCACCACCTGTTATATGGCTCATCCCTTTAATATTAAACTTTTCAATTAAGCTTAATACTGGCTTTACATATAATTTAGTTGGTGTAATAAGCGTCTTCCATACCTCTTCACCATTAAACTCTTCATTTAAATCAGTATATAGTTTTCTTACTAAAGAAAATCCATTAGAATGTACTCCTGATGAAGCTATACCTATAAGCTTGTCACCTGGCTTAATGTCTTTTCCATTGATGATTTTATCCTTATCTACAATACCTACAGCAAAACCTGCAATATCATATTCTCCTTCTTTATAGAACCCTGGCATTTCAGCAGTTTCTCCACCAATTAGAGCACAACCTGACTCTACACATCCATCTGATACTCCTTTGACTAAATCAGCAGCCACTTCTGCTTCTAGTTTTCCGCAAGCTATATAATCTAAGAAAAATAGTGGTTTTGCACCATGACATAAGATATCATTAACACACATAGCCACACAGTCAATACCTACAGTGTCATATTTCTTTGTTTTGAAAGCTAATTCTAACTTGGTACCAACTCCATCTGTACCTGACACTAAAACTGGTTTTTTATATCCTTCTGGTAATTCCACCATTCCAGCAAAACTTCCAAGACCATTTAACACATATTCACTCATTGTTCTACTGGCATATTCTTTTATTAGCTTTACTGATCTATAACCTTCTTCTATATTAACTCCAGCTTCTTTATATGTTATCATTATTAAATCCTACCTTTCTTATGCACCTTTTTCTTCTATAGGAGTTGCCACAGGATATACTCCATTGAAACATCCTACACAATAACCTTGATCTTCCTTAAAACAATTATACATACCCTTCATTGATAAGTATCCAATAGAATCACAACCAATTGCTTCTCTGATTTCTTCTAATGAATGATTTGCTCCTATAAGCTCTTTTCTGTATGGAGTATCTATTCCAAAGTAACATGGATATTTAACCACAGGCGATGCCACTAAGAAATGTACTTCTTTTGCTCCTACTCTTCTTAAAGATTCAACTAAATGCTTAGAGGTTGTTCCTCGTACAATTGAATCATCTATTAAAATTACTCTTCTATTTTTTACATTAGCTTTTAATGGATTTAATTTTACTGCTACAGCTCTTTCTCTTATTTCTTGAGAAGGAGTAATAAAAGTTCTACCTACATATCTATTTTTTACAAAACCTGTATCATATGGTATTCCTGAAGCTTTAGAATATCCTATAGCTGCTGGTATTCCTGAATCTGGTACTGCTACTACCACATCTGCTTCAATGTTATGTTCTTTAAACAATTGCTCCCCAGCTCTTATTCTTGATTCATGTACATCAAGTCCATCAATTATCGAATCTGGTCTAGCAAAGTATATATATTCAAATGCACAAGTTTGACATTGCGTATTTTCTGAATATCTGTATGAATTAATACCTTTTTCATCTATGACAATTATCTCACCTGGTTCTATATCTCTAACTAGTTCTGCACCAACAGCATCAAGGGCACAACTTTCTGATGATAAGATATATCCTTCATCAATCTTTCCTAAACATAAAGGTCTTATTCCATGTGGATCTCTAACACCTATAAGCTTATTTTCTGTTAAGATAACCATGGCAAAAGAACCTCTTACTGCCTGAATAGCATCTAAAATTGCTTTTTCAACACCTTTCTTAGCTCCTCTAGCTATAAGGTTTGCTATAACTTCTGAATCTATTGATGTATGGAACACATGTCCAGCCTCTTCCAATAACTCTCTTATAACATCTGCATTAACAAGCGTTCCATTATGAGCCATTGCAATAGATCCTAATTTGCTTTGACTTAAAAGTGGCTGCGCATTTTCTATCCTTGTATCACCAGATGTGGAATATCTAACATGCCCAATAGCTATATTCCCTTTTAATATTGCAAGACTTTCTTGTGAAAAGGCTTCTGTAATAAGCCCCATTCCTTTATGCATATTTATTTCAGCTCCATTGGCAACTGCTATACCAGCACTTTCCTGCCCTCTATGTTGAAGTGCATATAATCCATAATAAGTCATTGAAGCAACATCCATTTCCTTATTTGAATAAACACCAAATACACCGCATTCATCCTTAAACTTATCATTACTTGGATCCATTATAATATTGTCTACCTTAAGACTCATTCTTAATACCCCCGAAACTTAATGTAAAATGTAGAATTAAAAATTAAGGAGAAAATTTCATCCTCAATTTTTAATTTTTCATTATAAATTATTTTTGAAGTCTGCTTAATATTTCAACATAGGCATCTTTAACATTTCCTAAGTCTCTTCTAAATCTATCTTTATCAAGCTTTTCTCCAGTTGTCGCATCCCAAAATCTGCAAGTATCTGGTGAAATTTCATCTGCCAAAACTATTTCACCATTATATCTTCCAAATTCTAATTTAAAGTCTATAAGATTAATGTTAGCTTTTAAAAATAATCCCTTTAAAATATCATTAACTTTTGCTGTTAATTCATATATCTTATTTAACTCTTCAAAAGTAGTTGCTCCTATGGCTACTGCATGATAGTCATTTATTAATGGATCTCCTAGAGAATCATCTTTATATGATAATTCAAATACTGTAGTCTTAAGCTCTGTTCCTTCTTCTAATCCTAATCTCTTAGCCATTGAACCAGCTGCCACGTTTCTAACTATTACTTCTAGAGGTACTATTTCTACCTTCTTACATAATTGTTCTCTATCATTTAACTTTTCAATAAAGTGAGTTGGTACTCCATTTTGTGCTAAAATTTCAAATAATGTAGCTGTTATAGCATTATTCATTACACCTTTATCTTCTATTTGACCTTTCTTTTCTCCATTGAAAGCAGTTGCATCATCTTTGTAATATACAATTACTTCATCAGCTTTATCTGTAGCATATATTTTCTTTGCTTTACCTTCGTACATCATTTCTAATTTTTCCATTATAGATCCACTCCTTCACCATTTTCAGCAATAAATTTTTCTTTCATATCTTTTCTATATTTAATTAATTTAGCTTTAAGCTCTTTATCACCAATTGATAACATTTGTACAGCCAACATTCCTGCATTGTAAGCATTATTGATACCTACAGTTGCCACTGGAATTGATTTTGGCATTTGCACTATTGAAAATAATGCATCAAGACCTTCTATTGCTCCTTTACAAGGAACTCCTATGACAGGAATTACTGTTTGTGAAGCAATTACACCTGGAAGGTGTGCTGCAAGGCCTGCACCAGCAATTATTACTTCACAGCCTTCAGCTTCTATATCTCTTAAAGTTTCTTCTAACTTTTCAGGAACTCTATGAGCTGATAAAACATATGCTTTATATGAAATACCAAATTCCTTTAAACAGTTAGCAGCTCCCTTCATTATTTCCGTATCAGATTTTGATCCAAAAAATATTGCAACTCTCATAAAAAACGCTCCTATCTAAAGTATTTAACACCTGATTCAAAGATCTTTTGATCGAAGTTTCCAGGAACATTTACATATAGGTCTTCTCCAATTCTTTCAGAGTGTCCCATCTTCCCTAAAACTCTTCCATCAGGACTTGTTATTCCTTCTACTCCTAAAACTGAACCATTTGGATTAAATGGCATGTCCAGTGATACATGTCCTTCTAAATCCACATATTGAGTAGCTATTTGATCATTAGCAATTAATTGTCTTAATAGCTCTTCATTTGCAATAAATCTACCTTCCCCATGAGATATTGCTACATTGTGAATATCCCCTACATTTACTTCACTAAACCAAGGTGATTTGTTAGATGTAATCTTAGTTCTTATTATTGAGCTCATATGTCTATTGATATTATTGTAAGTTAATGTTGCCATATTCTCTTCTATATCAACTATTTCACCATATGGTACTAAACCTAATTTAATTAATGCTTGGAATCCGTTACAGATACCTAATACTAATCCATCTCTATTTTTTAGTAAATCATTTACTGCATCTTTAATTCTTTCATTTCTAAAGATTGTAGCAATAAACTTTCCTGATCCATCTGGTTCATCTCCTGCTGAGAATCCTCCTGGAATCATTATTATTTGACTTTCTCTTATTTGTTTTTCCAGTGCTTCAATTGATTCAAGTAATGCACTCTTAGAGTAATTCTTAAACACTAATTCTGTAGTTTTAGCTCCTGCCTTAGTAAATGCTCTATTGCAGTCATATTCACAGTTTGTTCCTGGAAATACTGGTATAATTACTCTTGGTTTAGCAGTCTTGATGCTTGGACTACTTTGTAATATTATTTTCTTTTCTTCAACCTTAATTTCTAGAACTGATTCTTGTGACTTTTCAGTTTTAATTTTAAACACTGTAGATAATTTCTTTTCATATACATTTATTAAATCATCTATATTGAAAGTGAAATCATATTCTTCTGATATAATTACAGGCTTTTCTATAGTTTCACCAATTACTTTATAGCTACATCCCTCAAAGGCTTTATTTAAGTCTTCATCAGTTGCTACCTCTACTATTACACTTCCATAATTTAAGCCAAATAACTCTTCCTTGCTTAAACTATTGAATTTAATACCAATCTTATTACCAAATGATATTTTAGAAAGTGTTTCTGCTATTCCACCAAATCTAACTGTTGAAGCTGATAACACTTTTTTATTAGAAGTTAATTTATATAATGCTTCTAAGTTGTTTTTAAATGTTTCAACATTTAATGTATAATCATCATTTTTCTCAGCCATTAGTAATACTAATTTACTTCCAACTTTCTTAAGTTCATTAGAAACTATCTTA
Source organism: Clostridium lentum (assembly GCF_014287815.1). GTDB lineage: Bacteria > Bacillota > Clostridia > Clostridiales > Clostridiaceae > Clostridium > Clostridium lentum. The sequence continues at coordinate 72,941 of NZ_JACOOQ010000005.1, read as the reverse complement.
CTTGCCTTTTCCACAGCTACTGCAAAAGATACAAGTGTTGGTGGTACATCTAATTGACCAAAGCTTCCTGACATTGAATCTTTTCCACCTATAGCTGGAAGTCCTAAATCACTTTGAGCTTGATATGCACCTAGTAATGCAGCAAATGGTTTACCCCATCTTGATGGATTATTACCTAATCTCTCAAAGTATTCTTGGAATGTTAATCTTATTTTTCTATAATCTCCACCCATAGCAGCTATTTTTGTTACAGATTCTATTACTGCATAATAAGCCATATGATATGGACTCCACATACCAAGTTCAGGATTAAATCCATAACTCATTAGTGTAGCATCTTTACTTTCACCATTTAAAACTGGTATTTTTGCTACCATACCTTCTGCTGGAGTTAATGCATACTTTCCACCAAAAGGCATCATTACTGTTCCTGATCCAATGGTAGAGTCAAATCTTTCAACTAACCCCTTTTGTGAAGCCACGTTAAGTTCTGTAAGAGTTTTCATCCATCTTTCCTTAACATTAACTTCTTCACCTATAGCTAATGGATATTCTTTTGGTAGTTCTACTTTTACATCAGTAGTTTGTCTAGCTCCATTTGTATCTAAGAATTCTCTTTTTAAATCTACTATCTTTTCACCTCTCCAGAACATTCTTAGACGTTCAGTATCTGTTACTTCTGCCACAACAATAGCTTCTAAGTTTTCTTCTGCTGAAAGACTGATAAATTCTTTAGCATCTTCCTTATTTACTACTACTGCCATTCTTTCTTGTGATTCAGATATTGCTATCTCAGTTCCATCTAAACCTTCATACTTCTTAGGAACCATATCTAAGTTTATATCTAATCCTCTTGTTAATTCACCTATTGCAACTGAAACTCCACCAGCACCAAAGTCATTACATCTCTTGATCATCTTAGCTACTTTTTCATTTCTAAATAATCTTTGAATTTTTCTTTCTGTTGGTGGATTACCTTTTTGAACTTCTGCTCCACATGTATTTATTGACTCTTCAGTATGTTCTTTTGATGAACCTGTTGCTCCACCTATACCATCTCTTCCTGTTCTTCCTCCTAAAAGGATTACTAAATCTGAAGCTTTTGGTTCTTCTCTTACAACATTTTCTTTTGGTGCTGCTGCTATAACAGCTCCTACTTCCATTCTTTTAGCTACATAATTTGGATGATATATTTCTGATACTTGTCCTGTTGCAAGTCCAATTTGATTACCATATGAGCTATATCCATGAGCTGCCCCTAAAACGATAGTTCTTTGTGGAAGCTTTCCATTTAAAGTTTCATCAATTTCTACTGTTGGATCAGCTGCTCCTGTTACTCTCATAGCTTGATATACATATGTTCTACCTGATAATGGATCTCTAATAGCTCCTCCAAGACAAGTTGCTGCACCACCAAAAGGTTCAATTTCTGTTGGGTGATTGTGAGTTTCATTTTTAAACATTACAAGGTACTCTTCATTACCATTATCAGTTTCTATGTTTACATTTATAGAACAAGCATTTATTTCTTCTGAAACATCTAAATCTTCTAATAAACCTTTTTTACGCATTTCCTTCATAACAATTACTGCTATATCCATAAGATTTTCATCTCTAGTAGTTTCCTTGCCATAAACAAAATCTCTTGACTTTAAATATGCATTATAAGATTTAATAAGAGGATTATTTAGCTTTCCTTCTTCTATTTCTACATTTTCTATAGCTGTTGAAAATGTTGTATGTCTACAATGGTCTGACCAATAAGTATCAATTACTTTTATTTCAGTGATACTTGGATTTCTCTCCTCATTCTTGAAATAATCTCTTATCATAAGAAGGTCATTAACACTCATAGCTAATCCTAATTCTTTATGGTAAAAAGCAATTTCTTCGTCATTTTTTTGTATGAATCCATTTACTATTTCCACATCTTTTGGATCTTCAAGCTCACTTAAAAGCTCTTTACTATATATATCTACTTCTCTTGAATCAACTGGGTTAATATAGTAATGCTTAATTTTTTGAACTTCTTCTTCACTTAAATTTCCCTTTAAAATAATTACTTTAGCAGTTTTCACTTCTATTCTCTTTCCTGCAGTCAATAATGCATAACATTCTGATGCTGAATCAGCTCTTTGGTCGTATTGACCTGGTAAATATTCAACAGCAAAAGCTATTTCTTCATTGTCCATAGGTATCTTCTCTTCATAAAGATTATCTACAGTTTTCTCTGAAAAAACTGAATATAATGATTTTTTATACTCTTCTTCATTGACCTTTCCTAAAATATATTTATTTACTACTCTTACATTTTCTAAACTTTCTACTCTAAGATTTGTCTTAAAATCTTCTAAAAGGCTCTTACCTTCAACATTAAATCTATTTTTCTTTTCAACAAATATACTTTTACACCCTATCATTTCATGCCTCCATTCAGTTTTGAGAATACGAATATTAATTTATTTTATGTAATTATTTTTCGTTTATATTATTATACTAACAATGAATTTTTACTTTGTCAATGCATTTTTCTCTTTTTATACCAATTAAGGAATTTAATTTATACATTTTACGAATATTATCGGCAGTTTCATATATAAATATATATATTTATATATAAAAAAAGCCACATGCTTATGCATGCAGCAAAAAAATACGTAACCCTGCTCCGGCTCCTTATTATTTTGTACAGTTTGGACGCTTTATATTCTTAAAGATACATAAATCAGATTATTTTATCAAGCTCTTTAGCATATTCTTTAGAATATTCAGTTATTTCCTTAGGATATCCTACATATTCTAACACCTTAATGGCATTTCTAGTTTTAGATATTCCATTTTTTATCTTATAATCAAAAGTCATTCCATTTTTCTTATCAACATTTTCAGCAAAATACCTAAATTCATATTTATCATTTAACATATCCGTTAGCTCTCTATCATGAGTAGCCACAAATGTTATGGCATTATATCTGTTTATATATTCTAAAATTGCAGCCGATGATGCAACTCTTTCAATAGGATTTGTCCCTCTAAATATTTCATCTATCATGCAAAATACAGGTACTTCTTTTTTAAGTGCTTCAATAATTCTAAGAATCCCCTCAACTTCTGCCATATAATAGCTTTTTCCAGCATTAACATCATCCTTAGGACTTATTGAAGTAACTATATTAAATATTGAGCCTTCATATTTTTCTGCTAGTACCAAATCAAAAACTTGCGCAAGAATAATATTTACTCCCACCATCCTTAAGAATGTTGATTTACCAGACATATTGCTTCCTGTAAGCACCATTCCCTTTTTATTTAAATGTATTGTATTGGCAACAGGTTCTTCTAGTAATGGATGTATTCCATTTACTATATTTATATTAACCTGATTTTTAAACACAGGCTTTGTTATATATTCTTCCTTAGCCTCTATGAATCCACATATAGATATATATGCTTCTATTTCTCCTAAAAGTTCGTATAGCTTTAAGATACTTTCCTTTTTATCATTTAATTCATTAATTACTCCATAGTAAGCACTTTCAACAGTTAAAAATGGTACTGAAAATATTTCAAGAAACCCTCCATACATGGTAAAAATATGTATTATGCTTATCTTACTTACAACTCCCTGAAGCCCTTTCATAACCTTTTTTATTTCTTCATTATTTACTATACTCTCACCTTTAAGTTTACCTATCTTTTCTGCTGCATCTAGCATCCTATTTAAATAAATAAGGCCTCCAGTGGAAACATTTTTACGTTCCTTTTCTGCAATAAAAAGATTAATCCACATATTTAAAGCCAAGGCAGCTAAAAATTCTGGTCTTTGTAGAAATATGGACAGTAGTAAAAATGTTATGGGCATTACTTTCCCTAAGATATTGTATATTATATACTTACTCTTATTAGGTTTTCTTTCGCTTTCAATCATTTCAATAAACCTATTCTTCTTATCATATCCCAAGTTAAAGAAAATTAACTTTAGTTTAGCTCTTAAGTCTATATCATTTTTTATAGCTTCTATATTCTTTCCTCTTTCAACTATTTCTTCTTTATTAATAAGAGGATTTCTTAGCATACTATACAAAATTGCTTCTCCCACACTGGAGTAACTTCTATCTATTTTTCTAAATACTTCATCCATATTCAAATCATACCAAGTCTGATCATCTAATGTATATTCATCTTCCTCTCTCATATCAAAAAAGCATCTTATGTCATCTATAGCTGTAACTATCCTCTTTTCCTCTCCATGATATCTTTTAAAAACTTCTAATTTTCCTTTTTTGTCATTTACTACATAATATACTGCAAAAATAACTATAATTAAAATCATTAAATATCCCATATTACCCTCCTCAGCTTATATTTGTTTTAAAAAAACAAATTCTTTATCAGTAGAATATTCTGCTGAATACTTAAATGATAAGTCAACGAATTTCTTAATATCATCTATCTCTGTAATATTATTAGAAGCCATATATCTTACCATTAGTCCTCTAGCCATTTTAGCCTCTGTAGCTTTAACTTTTATTTTTCCATCTTCATTAAGTTCCCCAAAGACACAAGTTATAAAAACATCATCTTCACTTAAATATTTCTCTATACATTTACTATATTCCTTTGATGCTAAATTCAAGATCACATTACTTTCTTTTCTTAATTCATTGTACAGGCTATCCCCCCAAAATTCATAAAGATTTTTCTTATCATCTACCTTAAGTTTTGCTTGCATTTCTAATCTATAAGGTACTACTCCATCAAAAGGATTAAGCACACCATAAAATCCTGATAAAATCTTTAAATGAGATTTTATATAGTTAAATTCTTCTTCAGAAAAAGAATCTGGCGACATATATTTATATTGAATTCCTTCATATGTCAAAATTGCTGGCGATAGATTTTTATCTAAATTCATATATTTATACCTATCATAATTTAATTCTGCTATATCATCATTACATACAAGCAGCTTCTTTAATTCATCATAAGAAAGAGATTTCAATTTATCATAAAGGATATTTGTTTTATCCATAAATACTGGTTTATATTCATTAACTAAATCATCATTATTTACATTCATCTTTTTTGCTGGTGAAATAATTATGTTCATACTTTTTCAACTCCTAATATTAATTATTATTTAGTATAACATATTATTTACCTTTTAAAAATAAAGTTTAACAAAGTAAAATAGAGTGTTTTTTCCACTCTATTTTCTTATATACTTATCTTTAAATATATCTTTAAACTGATTTCCACACCTTTCAAGCTCTCCCAAAACAGTAATTATACCTTCTTCACTACTAAACCAATTTTCCTTATTAATCCCTTTAACTTCTGAAGGGCAAATAATAAAATTAGTGTTCTCATATACAGTTTCATAGTACATAAGACAACGTCTTGCATGAAAGCTTTTGCAACAGATAATTGCAGTTTTTATTTCCATATCTAATTTATCGGTAACCATTTTTGAATATAAAGCATTTTCATATGTAAAAGTTGCTTTATCTTCTTTTAATATTGCCTCTTCCTTGACGCCGTTTTTAATTAATACATCTTTAAGGAATTCCCATTCTGTTTCATATTCTTTATTATATATATGATTCTTGGAAGCTACGCCAGAAAAACTCCCTAGAAGCTTGCTATACCTTCCAGAGGGCAATACATATGGTGCATATCCTTCTTTCCAAAGCCTTGCACCCTCTTCTGCAATCTCTGGATATGATCCTCCTGGCAAAAAAATAATATCTGCTTTTTTTGGTTCATTACATAAAAAAATAAATTCACTAATATCCTTTAAATAAATCATTTTCTACCCTTTATAGCCTGTCCCATTTCTTATTAATTATAAAATCACTATAGATTTCATTGGCTGTATTTACAACCTCTTTATCAAAATCCATTGCCTTTAACAATTTAATGGCATTTCTTGTTTTAGAAGGCCCCTTATGAAGCTTATAATCAAATAACACTTCTTTATCTGTCACTGTTTCTCTAAAATGATAATTATCATATTTTTCTCCTAGCATCTCTGTAAGTTCCATATCATGGGTAGCCACTAAAATCTTAGCCTTTGATTCTTTGCCATAATCTAAGATAGATGCAGAGGCAGCTATTCTTTCAACGGTATTTGTCCCCTTTAAGATTTCATCTATAAAAGCTAAAACACGTATTTCACCATTTAATGAATTTAATAGTCTCTTTAAACTTTTTATTTCTGCAATAAAGTAACTATCTCCTTCTAAGATATCATCCTTAATGGCCATTGATGTCACAACCTTAGAAAACTTACATTTATAGCTAGAACATAAAGCTGTATTCAATCCTTGTGCCAAAATACAATTTAAAGCTATAGCTTTAATAAAAGTAGATTTTCCTGAAGCATTTGACCCAGTAAATATTATGTTGTCCTTTATGAAAATGGAATTTTTCACTGGCTCATCAATAAGAGGATGATAAAGGTTTTCCAACTCTATATAATCTTTCTCTAAAAATATAGGCTGACAGAATTCTTGAAGGCTTGCCCTATAATAAGCTACAGATAAGGCAAAATCTATCATTGCTATTAAATCATATATTTCTTGGAATTCTTTTTTATTCTTTTCTAATATGGAGGCCATATTATGATATGCTATTATATCTACCATAAAAAACATCTTTAAATACTCTAAAACTAAATCAGCATCTAGCAATGCTGAACTATTTTTTCTTACTAATGAATAGCTATATCTCTTTATCTTATTTAACTCTCTACAATTAGCTAATATCTTTCTAAATTTCTTTTTATATTTTCTAAATTCCTTATGATTTATTTTACATAACTTCTGACAAACAATAACATTATTTATTAAATAATTCATAATCTTAAAGCTATCTTCTAAGACAGTTTTACCACTTTGATAAAATAGTATATTGGCACAAAAGAAAAATATGGATAATCCAATTCCTATTTTAGAATTTATAATACATAACAGCAGCGAAGCAATAAATCCTCCTGCTAAAATAGGATATTTAAAATATCCTTGCACCTTATTAAATTGTGGTCTATATATAAAATTAAATACTTTTGGATCATTTAGTTTTCCAATGGTAGAAAGATTGTATCTAATTTCATTTCTTAAGTCTTCATTTTCTGAAAACACCTTAATAAGCCCTTCTAATTCATCCCATTTTTCTTTACTATACTTTATTTCCTTAATACTTTTATATAAATATGCTTCACCTAGGGTAGTATTAGTATAATTTATCCTTTGAAATACATTATTCATATCCAAATCATTCCAGGTAATTTCATCAATTACCTCTTCTTCATTTTCATTTTCATTTTCTTTCCTGGCTTTGTAAAAATCTTTTAAAAACTCTATATTAGCTTCTTTATTATAGTTTTGCGGTTCTTTACCAAAACTCTTATTATATTTTAAAAACAATTTTTCTTTTCTTTTACTACTGCTAAAATACACTGTACAAATAAATAACACTATAAGCATTGCGATAATTGCAAGCTTTGTCCACATTCCTATCTCCACTTATTCCTCCCCTTTATTCCATATTATTTTTTTCCTTTTTATCTTTTAGAGCATATTCCCTAAAGTCTTTAGTTTTAGACCAGTATTCTATTCCCCAGTTTTCAAAATTCCACTGCTCCATATATTCATTGCACTCATAATCTATATACCAAAGCACTTCATCTTTCACAATAAAATTGGTTGGAAAATAATCTATATTAATATTAAGAGGATATAATATCTTACACATATTCCGCACTTGTAAGATATATTCATCTTTCATCTTATCTTCTTCAACCTATAGCAAGGGAACTTTCTAAATAGTACCTAGCTTGCACTAAATACATTACAATTCTATCTAACATTTAAATCCCCACCCCTCTTTACTTTTACATTTTATACATAATTATACAGTAGAATATAATAAATTAAAACTGCTAAAACTGAAGATAAGCTTTTTATGAAATAACATTAATCTTTATATAGCTTGGCCATATAGTATTCATCTACATATTTATCATCTATAATCATTGCATTTTTTCTAGTGCCTTCTATTTTAAATCCATTCTTTTCATAAAGATGTTTAGCTACTATATTAGAAGAAACAACAGTAAGTTCAAGCCTTGTTAGATTATTTTCTCTAGCCCATTTATCAAGTTCTGAATTTAAAAGCATTTCTAAATAACTATTTGCATCTTCCATTTTAATCTTTCTGATATCCATTTTTATCACCTTATAAAATATTACATATTTTCAATTAATTGTTATTATATCTATATTTCAATACCTTTTCAATGATAATGTAACTAAAAAAGGAACTCACAAGAGTTCCTTAATTAACATAATTTATTATTTATCTTTTTTAAGCATTTCCCCAATGGCAGCAATACTACCTAATGATGATAAAGTCTCATTTGGTAATATAAGCTTATTAGCTGGATTATTAGCCATTTCTTTAAGAGCTTCAACTTGTTTAAGTGCTATAACTCTTTCATCAGTACCAGAGTTAATAATAGCTTGGTTAACTTTCATAATTGCTTCAGCTTCTGCTTTGGCAATTTGTTCAATAGCCTTAGCTTTACCTTCAGCTTCAAGTAATTGAGATTCTCTTAAACCTTCTGCTCTTCTAATATTAGCTTGTTTTTCAGCTTCTGCAGCTAATATTTTAGCTTGTTTTTCACCTTCTGCTTTTTCAATTTGAGATTGTCTTAACCCTTCTGCTTGAAGGATCATAGCTCTCTTATCTCTTTCAGCTTTCATTTGTTTTTCCATAGCTTCTTGTATTTCTTCTGGTGGAATTATGTTTTTAATTTCCACTGATAGTATCTTAATACCGTAAGCATCTGTAACCTCGTCAATTATGCTTAATAAGTTTTGATTAATCAAATCTCTTCCACTTAATATTTCATCTAGTGTCATGTTACCTAATATATTTCTTATATTAGTTGTTGCTGAATAAACAATACCTGATTTATAGTCTTCAATATTATAAACTGCATCCTTTGCATTAAGCATTTTATAGAAAATAACATTATCAACTGAAATCTTAACATTATCCTTAGTAATTACTGATTGTGGTGGTACATCTAAAATTTGTTGTTTAGTTGAAACTTTCTTTCTAACAAAATCAATACCTGGAATGATGAAATGCCAACCTGGTTCAAGTATCCTACTGAACTGCCCTAATCTTTCTACCACATACAAATATCCTGTGTTTACTACTTTTACTGATGATAATACTACAAACAATACTATCGCAAGTACTATTACTAAAACTATTAATCCCATATTAATCCTCCTTTAATTTTACAGTTAATTTATTCCCTTCAATACCTGTAATTACAAATTTATCACCTTTATTGATCTTAGATCCTTTATTGATAACTGTCCAATATATACCGCTTACCTTTATCTCACTTTTTTCATCAATATCTTTTTCTGCTATCATTATTTTTCCAATATAAGTTTGTTCCATCAATGGTATATGATTCTTTTCAACTTTAAATTTTTTCTTTACCCATGGGTATCCTACACACACCATAGCAATTCCTATAATCAAAAATGCAAGTATTTGTATTTTTATTGCTAGTCCTAGTAATGATAAAATTATTGCTACAATTGCCCCAATGGAAAACCACATAAATATAAAGCTGCTAGTTACTATATCTATTACTACAACTAAAAATGCAATTAATAACCAAATTATTATTTCAAACACTAATTATTCCCCCTTTCAACCATTAATCCATTCTTATATTTATCTTTTGTTATATTAAATTATATATCATATTGGTATAAAATAGTATATTATCTTTACCATTAACTGGTATATTCTTATATTATCATACTATTTAACACTTATCAAGATATTTTTTATTATTAAATAAGTTTTTTATTAACTCTTTTAATATTCCTATATACTTTTTATTTATATTCCTTACTTTGGCATTTTATCTTGTATTTTAACCACATTACACAATATAAATCATTGATTTTCTAAGGTTTTCCTTTTATCATTATATATGAAACAAACCTCCGCTTATGTATTTTATTAGTTATATAATATAATACTAAAGATAAGAGACAGACTCTTATGGAGAAATTGAATCACTTAATTTATTTAAAATTTAAAATAACGGAGATGATATTATGAATTTTATAAAAGTAGGGTCTGCATGTCCTGTAACCAAAGTTGCAGATGTTGATTTTAATGTAGAAAATATAAATTTATGTATTGATGAAGCTTATGATAAAGAAGTTAAGTACTTAGTATTCCCTGAACTTGCTGTAACTTCTTATACATGTGGTGACTTATTTTTAAACTCTGCTTTATTAAATGCCTCTATAAACGGTATCAAAAATATAGTTGAACACTCTCTTTACAAAGATATGCTTATAACCATAGGAGCACCTCATTTACATAATAATATATTATATAACTGTGCTTATATGATATTTAACGGTAAAATATTGGGGATTGTTCCAAAATCATATATACCTAACTATAGTGAATTTTATGAAAAAAGATGGTTTACTGAAGGTGTTAACGTAATTGATGAAACCACATCATTACCTTTCCAAGATAATATTCCTTTTGGAACAAACTTAATATTTACAGCTGGCGAAGCAAGATTTGGTGTGGAAGTTTGCGAGGATTTATGGGTAACAATTCCACCTAGTTCATACCTTTCAATAGCTGGTGCTAATATTATTGGTAACCCTTCAGCTTCTAATGAACTGGTAAGTAAAAAAGATTATAGATTATCACTTATTGAAAATCAAAGTGCTAGATGCCTTGGAGCTTATGTATACTCATCATCTGGAGTTCATGAATCTACTACTGATTTACTATTTAGTGGTCATTTAATAGTTGCTGAAAACGGCTCAATAATAAAAGAAAATGAAAGATTCCAAAGAAATAATGAAGTTATTACAACATCTATTGATTTATTTAAATTAAATTCTGAAAGGCTAAAAAATCTAAGCTTTAGAGATATGAACAAGCTTTTACCTTTTAATATAAAAACTATAGATTTTTCCTTTAAAAACACTAAGATTACTAACTTTGACAGATATGTGGATAAACATCCTTTTGTTCCTTCAAATCCTCTTGCAAGAGATGAAAGATGTAAGGAAATATTCAATATACAATGTTCAGCTTTAGCAAAACGTCTTGAACACACTAATTTAAAGAAAGCTGTCATTGGTATTTCAGGAGGTCTTGATTCAACTTTAGCTCTTCTTGTAATAGTGAAAACATTTGATATGCTTGGAATAAACCATGAAAACATAATTACCATTACAATGCCAGGCTTTGGTACTACAGATAGAACTTATAACAATGCCTTAACTCTTTGCAGAGAATTAAACTGTGATTTAAGAGAAATTAATATAGTAAAAGCTGCTCTGCAACATTTTGAAGACATTGGTCATGATAAAGATATTCATGATGTTACTTATGAAAATGTTCAAGCTAGAGAAAGAACTCAAATACTTATGGATCTTGCCAACAAGGAAGGCGGATTATTAATAGGTACTGGTGATTTATCTGAACTTGCCCTTGGATGGTGTACTTATAATGGAGATCATATGAGCATGTATTCAGTAAATCCGTCAATTCCTAAGACTTTAGTAAGATATCTTGTAAAATATGTGGCAGAAAAGGAATCTACTGAAGAAGTTAAAGAAACTCTTTTAGATATATTAGATACTCCTGTGAGCCCTGAACTTCTTCCAAAAGGAAAGGATGGAGACATTGTTCAAAAGACTGAAGATATAGTAGGACCTTATGAATTACATGATTTCTTCCTATATCATTTTATTAAACATGGTTCTTCAAAAGAAAGAATTCAATTCTTAGCAGAAGTGGCCTTTAAGGATGATTACTCTCCAGAAGAAATTGCCAAATGGCTAGATAAGTTTATTTACAGATTCTTTACTCAACAATTTAAGAGAAGTGCCCTTCCAGATGGTCCAAAGGTTGGTTCTATCTCTCTTAGCCCAAGAGGAGACTGGAGAATGCCTTCAGATGCTTCATTTAAAAGCTTTAGATAATTAAAAATGACGGAGATTGCTATCCGTCATTTTTAATTACATATCTTTTAATTTAAATATCCCATTGATTGATCTGTTACCATATTAAATGTATCCTTAACTTCTCTCATTACATCAACATAACTTAAATATACCTTTATTTCCATAGACTTATAATCTTCATCTACTTTCTTTATCTGTCCATATAAGATTTTACCCCAATCCATTAAATTTTTTAATATATAATTATTTTCTTTTGATACATAACCTAGTAAATATCCCTTTTCTGTTAACACCATAATAGCATTTTCAGCTTCAGCATTATCCTTATCCCTCTTTAAATAAACTAATGCTCCTGATCTTATTTTATTTTCTACAATGGTCAAATCAAATTTATCCATATCTTCCACCTTGGTTATAGTTAAAAATGCATCTTTTGTATATGGAGATACCCTTACATCACCAATGTTTTCATATTGCCTTTTCTTTTTGCTATTAAATCCATCTAAAAATCTTATAATACTTTGCTTAAGCTCCTTATTTACTTCTCTTTTATAACACCCTTCAAGAATATGAATATAGTTGTTTAAATATTCATAATTTATGCCCCTTAAATTATTGAGTGCTGCTCGTCTAGTTGGAGTATATCTTGCACTTAAAGCCTTTATGTTTATATCAATATATTTATCTTTTAGTTCATCCATATATGACACAATTAAATATAAACAGCTATCAACAATATATCTATAATCTAGATTTTCCTCATCTAAAGGTTCCGCTCCTCCTGTGACCCTATCTATATCCAAATATACTTTTGCAAACTCAATAAGCTTTTCTTTTGATTCTTTATCACATTCAGTCATAATATAATTGTAAATGCTAACTTGTGACGAATCCTTCCATAATCGTTCTTCAAAATCGCCATATTGAAGACATACATTTATAGCTAATGCTATATCAACTATTTCATCCACATCACTACTTTCATCAGAAAGCGCCCTCTTAATAACACCATCATTATTGTCACTCATTATAATATTCTTCATTTCCTCTATCTTTATCTTATCATCAGATGACATTGATATCACTTCCATCAGCTGTACATCATCTTTATCTTCCTTTAAAAATAATGATAATAATTCACACATTACATATAGAGAATTAAAATTCTTACCAAACTTTCTATAATAATTCCAGTATCCATATACTATATCTATAGTTATGTGTTCAATAAAAAATCCTTTTAATGTGTACAATTCTTTCAGCTTTTTAGTCAATAAATTATACTTTTCTTCTGTATATTCATCACCAAAGAAGTATTCAATATAATAATCATTATTATAAGTCATTGCCACAAGGACAGTCTCCAACATTTCATTATCTGCTTCTGCTTCAATTACCCATTTCTTTATTTCTTCATTTATATATTCTAAATTAGTTATGGCCATTATCTTGCCATAACCTCTTGATGCTTTTGCTATTTCAAAAATTATGCTATTGCATTTATCATATTCCTTAAGTCCTTCTATACAGTAAAAGATAAATTCATTATGATTTGAAAAAGCCTTTAATATTTCTTCTGCCTCTTCATTGGCACAATATCTCAACAGTGATAACGCAAATTTTATTCCTTCAACATCATCACTATCTAATAAATAATTTTGTGCTGCTGAAAAAATATTATTCTTACTTATTAATCCTTCTTTAATATAAACATTTAATTTTTCTTCAAAGGCAAAATAATATCTTACTAAAGGATTACTATTTAAATAATTTATTATATCATCATCAACATATTGTCTATCATTATTTTCAAAGAACATCTCAATAAGTTCTGTAGCTAACTGATTTTTCACTTCTGCTTCTAGAGGGTCATTTAGATATAATTCTTCACAATCATTTTTACCCGCTTCACTTAAATCCTGATTTTTATAAACGCTATATCCATATTTATTCCAATGTTCCATTAAATTTTTATATAATTTATTTACAACCATATCTCTTCCCCCTTTTTACACCATATATGTATAATTGTAACATATATTCACAAAAATAATAGGTTATCATTAAATAATTTTAACGATAACCTATCTTTAAATAATATATTATTTAGCTAATCCATCTAAATATTTAACTGCACTTAAAGCAGCAATATTACCTTCACCTGCTGATTTTATATATTGGTATGGTACTCCAACACAATCTCCAGCTGCAAAACATCCTGGTATATTTGTAGCCATAGTTCTATCAACTTTAATGTGGCCATTTTCCATCAGTAGCCCTGGAACAAGCTGTCCAGGTGATATACTATCTCTTAATACAAAAACTCCATCGCTTTCAATTTCTTTATCTTTAAATCTAACAGCATTTACTTTTGTATCTCCTAGTATTTCTAACGGTCTATCAACTACTACTTCTATGTCATCTTTAAGATCATATTCATCTTTATACATAGCAACATAGTTTACTTTAGAAGCTAATTCACTAACATAATTTGCTTCTTCTTCAGCTTCTTTATTATATCCTATGACAGTTACAACCTTATCTCTATATAAAGGTGCATCACAAGTTGCACAATATCCTACACCTTTTCCTAGCAGTCTTTCTTCACCTTCTAAAGTCTTACCAACTTCCATTCCAGTGGCTAAAATAATAGCTTTAGCTTCATACATTTTTTCATTTACCATAAGAGCAAAATATTCACCCATTGCATAAATATTATTAACTCTTTCTTCAGTAATTTTAATATCCATTGAAGCTACATGTTCTTTAAATTTTTCCGCTAGGTCTTTTCCTGTAACACCATAAAAACCTAAATAATTATTTATCTTTGATGCTTTAGTTATCTTATTTGATAAATTATTATTCCCAAATACAATAAAACTTTTATTTCTAATCTTTGCATTTAATGCTGCTGATAATCCTGCTGGCCCACTTCCAATTATAGCAATATCGACTCTTTCCACTTAGCACCTCTATATCTTAAAGATGTTTAGCTATTGCATTCTTTAATTGATCTTTAGGCATAAATCCAACTAAAGTATCAACTGGAGCACCATCTTTAAATACCATTATTGTTGGAATACTTGCAACTCTATATTTACCAGCTAAATTAGGGCATTCATCTACATTAGCTTTAACAAACTTAGCATTTGTTAATTCTCCTGCAACTTCTTCAAATATAGGTCC
Source organism: Clostridium lentum (assembly GCF_014287815.1). Taxonomy (GTDB): domain Bacteria; phylum Bacillota; class Clostridia; order Clostridiales; family Clostridiaceae; genus Clostridium; species Clostridium lentum. The sequence goes on along the minus strand of NZ_JACOOQ010000005.1, from coordinate 57,714 downwards.
TATCATCTTACATGGACCACACCATTCAGCCCAGAAATCTACTACTGAAATCCCATCGAATTCTACTACCTTAGATACAAAATCATTTTCACTTATATGTTCTACCATTTTAAATCCTCCTTGTACCCCCATGGGGTATTTCCTTGTTTAAATTCTACAACTACTTTATAAATAAGTCAATACACTATTTATACATCATTATTCTATGCAATATAATTTTATTTTAAACTTAATGCCGTAAAAAAAGTGAAACACCCTCTATATTTAAAACTTATCTTTCACATAGATATACATCTAAATATTATATGTCAACCTTTTTATCCTAATTTTTTAAGTTAGCTGATACTCTTATGTTTTTCTGCATATTTATTTAATTCTGCATATATTCCGTCTTTTCTTAATAGTTCTTCATGGTTTCCTCTCTCCTCAATACCCTTATCTGTAAGCACTATTATTTCATTTGCATTTTTAATAGTAGATAACCTATGAGCAACTACAATTGTAGTTCTTCCCTTGCATAATTCTTCTAAAGATTTTTGTATTAAGAATTCTGTCACATTATCTAAAGCAGAAGTAGCTTCATCTAAAATTAATATTGGAGGATTCTTAAGAAATACTCTAGCAATGGATAACCTTTGTTTCTGTCCTCCAGAAAGCTTGACTCCTCTTTCTCCTATGAAAGTATCATATCCATCTGGAAGGCTAATAATAAACTTATGAATATTAGCTCTTTTAGCAGCTTCTATTATTTCATCATCAGTTGCATCCTGCTTACCATATTTAATATTTTCCTTAATGGTTCCAGTAAATAGGAATACTTCCTGCTGTACAATACCAATATTGCTTCTTAATGATTCTAGTGATAAATCATAAATACTCTTATTATCTATTAATATATCACCTCCATCAACATCATAAAACCTTGGTATAAGATTACATAAAGTACTTTTCCCACCACCAGAAGGTCCAACTAACGCAAGCATTTTTCCTGCTTCTATATTAAGACTTAATCCATTTAACACCTTATTATCTTCATAGCTAAAATGAATATTGTCAAAGGTAATTTTCCCTTTAACCTCTCTTAAGTTTTCATTACCTTCTTTTTCTTCTTCCTCTTCCATAATGGTAAGGTATCTCTTAAATCCTGTCATACCATTTTGATATTGTTCCATAAAGTCCACTATAGTTTTTATTGGTTGCTTAAATAATTTTATATATAATACATATGCTAAGAAATCTCCAAGATTTATTAAATCATAATAAGTAAATAGTCCACCAATTATTAAAACTACATAATCTAAAAGATCTAGTCCAAAATTCACTCCTGAAGAGTATTCTGCCATAACCTTGTACGCTTTTTCTCTTGCTTCCTTAAACCTAACATTTCCCTTTTCAAACTTTTCTTCTTCATACTTCTGTCCTAAAAAAGCCTTAGATGTTCTAATTCCTGCTATGGAATTTTCTAAAGTTGAATTTACTTCCGCTGTTTCAATTCTCGTTTGCATAAAAGCCTTTTTCATCTTTTTTCTTTGATATAAGGTAAAAATAACTATAACAGGAAGCACTGTAAATATGATAAGAGTAAGCTTTATATTTATTCCTGCTAATATTATAAATGAACCAATAAACATTATTGCTGAAATAAATATATTTTCCGGACCATGATGAGCAAGTTCAGAAATCTCCATTAAATCATTAATCATTCTACTCATTATTTCACCGGTTTTGGTATTATCAAAATACTTATTAGGAAGCCTTTCTAAATGATTAAATAGCTCCTTTCTCATGTCCGCCTGCATTCTTACACCAACTACATGCCCCCAATATTGCATAAAATATGCACATGCTGCTTTGATTAAATATAATATAATTAAAACTACTGCAAATACACCTATAGTTCTTATATTTCTATTAGGTATAGTTTCATTAATCAATGTTCTTGTAAGCATTGGATATATTAATTCACATACCGATGCTATGGTCGCCACCAACAAATCTAAAAAGAATAATTTTTTATATGGTTTATAAAATTTTATAAAACTTTTTAACATTAATTTTCTCCCGTCTTTTATTTATCTATAAATATCTACCACTAATCCCTGTATCTCATCAACAGTTGCTGCAATATTTATATTTTCCATTTCTCCATTTAAAAATGCAGATGTTAATTCCTCAAGTTTTCCATCTATTGTGTTTACTGTAATAAAATATTGAGTTTGCCAAAAGCTTATATCTTTTTTAGTTTCATACATATATTTCAATACAGATTCTAGATACTCCTTAATCATCTTTTTGTAATTTATTACATCTATATAAGTCTTTGTTACAACAAGTCTATTACCTTTCTTTTTTATATCATCAATAAGTTGCTTAAGCTGTTCTTGCGAACGTCTGTCTCTAGCTTGATTAAAACTTTGGGGAAAATCTTTCTTGTTCCCTGATACTTTTACTTCTTGAGTTAATGCATTTCCTCTTTGAATTCTTCCAATCTCCATATTATTCACCCTCTGTTTACTTATTTTTATATAAATAATGCTTAAGATACATATGTACTATGCTATCTTAAGCTTTTATTTATATTGAAAAATACTCTTTTATAATTTCTAAATCTTCATGAGAAAAATTATACTTTTCTATATCTTTTTTTCCTATCCATCTTACAGTGTTAATTGTTTTATGTGTAGTGATATACTCTCTTACTGTTCCTGTATAAACTTGAATAGTTTCATCACCATTTTCATTAGCACTATATTCCTTAAAATTCTCTAAATCAAAGATAGTACATTTTATATCTTTATCTACAGCTTTTATTATAGCTCTTTCTGCTGTTTCTTTTCCCTTTAATTCTTTCCCAAATAACCCCCATTGCTTTGGAGTGTTCTTTCCTTTTCCCCTTTCTGCAATAAGTATATTTTTAAAATCGTCGTAAATAACTATAGTAGATTTAACAACCTTTCCCATACTTTCCTCCACTACTTTAATTGATAAAAAATTGTCAATCAATTTATATATATTTTTTTTAGTCTTATATCTATTATAACTTTCTAACAAAAATATTCAAATATTTTTTTATTTTTATCACTTTTAATATTTTTTTATCTTTTTCTTTTATATATTAAGTTGTTGAATAAACAAAATTTGTAAAAATTAGTTATTCAATAATCCATTATATGTATAATAGATTATTTTTACGGATATACTTCAAACTAAGAGGTGATATATTTATGAAATTTTTAATTTATTTAATAATATTTTTTTCTTTATTCTTTATTATAAAAATTATTAATTATTTGCTTCAATTAAAACAGCATTCAATAATTAAAGAAATTAATGATATGCAAAAAAGTAAAGGATTTTTATCTATTAAAGACTTAATGGATATTGATTCTTGTAATTTATTATCCTTGGTAAATACTTATCTTACCAAAAAAGGATATAAAGATATCAGAGTTATTAAGAATTCTGATATTTCAGCCCCATCTTTAACCTGTTACTTAAACGAAGATAATATTTATATTTCTCTTATTTCCTACAGAAATAAAGAATCTGATTTAACAAATAAACCTTGGCTTGATATATTTATTGCTAATATGGTAAAGCATCAATGTAAAAATGGATTTTTATTTACTAATTCAGTTTTTAATACTGATTATATTGAAGCTGTCAATAACTTCAATAATAATTCTTCTTTTAAAATTAAGTTGATAGATGGCTATGAACTTAGCAGATTTATTAGAAATTTAAATGGAATTACTTCTAAGGAGGCTAAATATGTTTGATTATATTTATATATTTTTGATACTTATCTCTCCTTTTATCGGTAAGCTTATTAAAAATATCTATATCATTTATAAGCTAAAAAAGGAATACGTTGAATCCACAGATATCTTAAATTACATGTGCTCATTAACCAAGGATGAATTTGCAATTTGGACTTGTGATTTTTTATATAATAACAACTTTAGCAATATTGTTACTTGTTCAAACTCTCAATGTCATTCACAAGATATAGTATGCACTAAAGATCAAAATACATTTTATGTACTTTGTAAGCAATCATCTAGTACTGAAAGTCTTACTAAAGATGATATTGATTCTTTGTTAGGCTCCATGGTTTTAGATAATATTCATAAAGGAATTGTAGTGACTACAGGTAAAATAAGCAAAACTATTAAAGATTCTCTTTCTTCTATCCCTAATGATTACTATATTCAAATTATCTCTGGTGATGATTTAAAGTATAGCATTAATCACCCTAAATAATTTAATTTATAATTAATATAAAAATATAGGTAAATCAGCTTTTCTGATTTACCTATATTTTTTCATAAACTATAATAATCTACATCCCTCTGCATCTTGTGCTATTAATCCTTTTTTCATTAACCCACCTAAAGCCATTTTAAAGTAATTTTTACTTGTTCCAAAAGTTATTTTTATATCTTCAGGGCTTGATTTATCATTGAAAGTCATAAACCCTCCATTTTTTTTCATATATTTAACAATTTTTTCTTGAAGGGCATCTCTTTCATTTAATCTTGTCTTTCTAGGTGTTAAACCAATTACGCCATCTTCATATACTCTTTTAACTCTTAATTTCATTTCTTGACCTGGATGAACTTCGAAATAGTATTCATTTGGTAATACTAACCCCTTATATTTTCCATCTATGGCAACATTTAAAGTTCCAGCTGGTGTTTTTGAATATACCATTGCAGTAACTTCGTCACCTACTTTATATCCTTCACCAATTTCTATGTAATTTTCAACTTCAGTTGTTGCTGCTAATCTATCTGTCTTATCTACATAAATATAGAATAAATATTTCTTACCAGTATGTAATTTATATCTTTGCTCTTTTAGAGGAACAAAAATATCCCTATCTAAACCGAAATCTATGAATGCACCAAATTCACTTTGTTGTACAACTTTTAAATACGCAACGTCAAAAGCCTTTGCTAAAGGCTTTTTAAATGTAGCTAAAGCTCTATCCTTTGAATCTCTATATATAAATACTTCTACTTCATCACCAACACTTACTTTATTTCCTTCTAGTAATGATTTTGGAAGTAGTACTTCAGCTCTTCCATCTAATTCTCTTAAATAAAATCCAAAGTCTTTTTCTCTATCAACTTTCATTTTATTATACTCGCCTATTCTTAACATGTAGACCTCCTAATTACTTATATTTTTTACTTAAAGCAACATAATTGTCTGCTGACCTCTTAATGCTTTTAATTTCTTCTTCTGATAACTTCCTAACAGCCTTTGCAGGATTACCTAATATAAGTACCCCTTCTTCAAACTCTTTACCTTGAGTTACTAATGCACCAGCTCCAACAATTGAATTTTTTGAGATTTTAGCATTATTTAATATTATACTACCCATTCCAACTAAAACATTATTACTTATATTGCACCCATGAATAATAGCACTATGTCCTATAGTAACATTTTCACCTATAATTACAGGACTTTCTATATCAACATGCACTACAGCATTTTCTTGAATATTACTATTTGCTCCTATTACTATCTTGTTCATATCAGCTCTTAACCTGGCACCAAACCAAATGCTTACGTTTTCTTCAACTTTAACATCACCTATAATATCTACTGATTCCGATACATATGCATTTTCATTTATACTAGGGGCTACACCATTAAACTGCAATTTCATACTCCCAGTCACCTCTTGGATAAAATTATCACTTTATTTTATCACTCTTTGTTATTATTGTCATTATTTTAATAACTAGAATACTATATATAGAATAAATAACTTTTTGTGAGGAAAGTTTTTGAGCAAAAGCAGGCATCGAAATAATATCACTTTTGATCGAAATAAGATTAAATACTATTATGGTATTCCTCATTGCCATTGCAGTTATTCAACTGGAAAAGGAAATCCTCTTGAGATATATACTGCAGCTATTAAATGCGGATTGGATTTCTTATTCTTAACTGACCATAATGCCTTTTTAATTACTAAAACAAAATATAAAGATGACCTTATGAGCAAATGGGAATTAAGTACCATAATTACTACTAAAGCTTATAAAAACTCCTCCAACTTTATTCCTATTCTAGGTTTTGAATGTAAAAGTGTTTATGGTGATTTAAATATAATAAATCCAAATTCTTTTTTTACAGGTACTGTATCTGATATCCGCTTACTAACCTTATGGATGCTAAATAATAACAACTCATTTATATCAATAAATCATCCTCATAAAAACATACTTAATCTTCAGTATAATGCTATTTTAAATAAGCTTATAACTTCCATTGAAGTTTGTAACGGAAATCCTGCTTCTAAATACACTAGGCATGATAAATATTACTTTGCTTTACTAGATAGAGGGTGGAAGCTCAGTGCTATAAATGGTCAAGACAACCACCGCATAAACTTTGCTGATTCAGAATACCTAACTGCCTATATAGGTAATGAATTATCCAGAAACTCCTTGATTGATGCATTTAGAAATCACCGTACCTATTCAACAGAATCTAAATTTTTAAAATTCCACTTCCTTTTAAATAACACATTCATGGGTGATACCTTATTTATTACTTCCAATAAATTAAAGTTTAGTATTTTTGTAGAGGATGTAAAATATAGAATACTGCATATACAAATCATCTCCAATAAAGGTACTATAATAAAGAGTATTGAAAATATTAACTTAAACTATATCCGCTATTTTTACGAGCATATTCATGAAAAAAATGAAACATGGTATGTAATTAGAGTGATGCAAGAAAACAATAAAATAGCCTTAAGCTCTCCTATATTTATTGAAGATTCACTAATTAAAAATAAAAATTGGACTACTGAAAATTAATCAGCAGTCCAATATTAAATATAATTATTTTGCATCTTTATTTAAATGCTTAACTCTATTAGGCTTAGCCTTAGGTCTAATAACTATTTCTTTTTCTTTTTTCTTAGGTCCTCCAGTAGCTTGTATCTCTAAGAACCACATGAAAAAAGTAACTGTTAGTATAGTCATTGTAACTACAACAATAATATTACTTCCCCAACTAACTATGCTTGGTAAGAACATTTGTACAACTAATAATATAATTGCAATTGCTAATGGAATAAATTTATTGATTCTAACTTTTGAAAAAACATATTTTCTCCCTAAAAATGACACTCCCAAAGTCAAAGCAAATAATAATATAAAATATAATATCCATTTTAAAAAATTCATCATTATATACTCCCTTCATAACAATATACTTATATATTATAAGGAAATGAATATATTTTCAACATAATTTTATATTCCATTTTTTGATAAATTGTTAAATATACAGCTCACTATTAAAAGATTTTATTTTTCACTTCATTTTTTATATATATTTTGATAAAATGTACTAAAGATATTATTAAATTACTAAAAGGGGTGTTATAATGGGTTTAAATCAAAACTATCAACTTGATGACTTAGATCTTCAAATTTTAGATATATTAATCAAAGACTGTAGAACTCCATACTTGGAAATTGCCAGAATGTGTCATGTTAGTGGTGGTACTATTCATGTAAGAATGAAAAAAATGGAGGAATTAAACATAATTAAAGGAAGTAGAATTCTTTTAAATCTTCCTAAACTTGGTTATGATGTATGTTGTTTTGTAGGAATTTATATTGATAAGACTTCTTCTTATACAGAAGTTGTTAATGAAATGTCTAAAATCAACGAAGTTGTTGAGCTTCATTTAACAACTGGAGATTATACTGTGTTTGCTAAGGTTATATGTAAAAATATCTCTGATTTACAAGATATTCTTTTAAATAAAATAAATGTAATCCACGGTATACAAAGAACTGATACTATTATTTCACTAAATCAACCAATCGATAGAAACATTACAATTTAGAATACATAAAAACACTTCTTTATGTAAAAAATATATATAAACAAATATAAAGGAGTTGTTTTTATGAAAGTATTAGATACTATAGCTTTACTTTTAGTAATAATAGGTGCAGTAAACTGGGGCTTAATAGGCTTCTTTAGATTCGATTTAGTGGCAGCATTATTTGGCTCAATGACAATGTTCAGTAGAATTATATATGCCCTTGTTGGAATAAGTGGCTTATATGCAATTTCTTTCTTTGCAAAAAGTAAGGTAATTGATTAATTATAGAACTAATGATGAAAAAGTCTTACCAATATGTAGGACTTTTTTATGTTTTTTATGATTGATATAAATTTAAAAGGATTGATAATTAATGAAAATTTATAAATCCATAAATTCAAATCTTTACAAGATGATTATTTTATTTACTCTTTATTCTTTCTTAGGTTGGACATGTGAAGTCTTATATGCCTATTCAATTCATCATCACTTTGTTAACAGAGGATTCTTAACTGGTCCTTTTTGTACTATTTATGGATTCGGCTTCCTTATAATTTACTTACTACTTCATAAATTTAAAAATAATCTCTGCTCACTTTTTATTTTTTCAATTTTACTCACTTCTGCACTAGAGCTTATTACTGGTTGGGCTTTAGATACTTTCTTTCATACACGATACTGGAATTACACTTCTTATCCTTTAAATATAAAAGGATATATATGTCTCTACTTTTCTCTGATTTGGGGTATTAGCTCCCTTATACTTATTAAAATATTAAATCCAGCACTTTCTTTTCTTATATCTTTGCTACCATCTAATAAACTAGGTTACATTTGCTTTTTGATTTTATTTTATTTCATTGGTGATCTTATTATGAGCTCATATAAATTAACATTTGTAAGAATACCTTTGCAGAATATTTATTGGTTTTCCAGTTGTTTAGTTTCTCTCAACATACATCAATATAATTTTTATAAAGAACTAATAAAAGACAATCTTTATTTGCAATTATTAATTTCATTTAATAAAATATGAACATAAGATATTGGCTGAAAAAGCCAATATCTTATGTTTTATTTAATAGATTTAATAATATCAAATAGTTCTAATGCTGCATCTTTAGGACCATTTTTTTCTTGTCCCCTTACTCCTAAACAAGTTTTAATTTGCCCAACTTTAACACCAGCACTATATAATGTCTCAAAGTATTTATCAATTAATATATCTGTTTCCTTTTGTTTTTGCACTGGTCCAAATGGATTAGCAAAATAACTTTCAACTAAGCCTTTTTCTGTGGTTGTTCCCTTTGCCATTCTTGCACCGGATTTAAACACCTTAATTGCTGCTTCAACATTTTCAAAGTAATCTATATGCTTTTCATTTTCTTTTACTTCAGTATAATTATTAGCATATAGGAATAAGTCTACTTTATATCCTTTTATTATTTCACTATATGGAGCTACTGGCATAACAAGCCTTGCATTAATTTTATCTGGGTTCATAAATATACTTCTATCTAATTCTTTAAATGCATATCCTTGATCTAAATCATCTAATCTTACAAAAGCACCTATTTCTGTTCCATAACCATAAATATTGCCATCTTTCTCCTTAAATATACCCATGTCATCAAAGATAGTTATCATACCACTTATTTGATTTTCACCAAGTGCTCTTAATGCTTCTAAGCTTTCTGATTTACCTGCACCACTATCTCCCATTATTACAACATTAGCATGCTTACCATTCTTCATTTCAATATTTACCATGGCACCATGTATTGGTAGATATCCTCTTTTTATCATTATTAAATTATGCAGTGTTAATAGCATCTTTTTCATATAACCAAAATAATCTATTTCATCTGAATAATTTACATAACCAAGCATTATATTATTATCTTTGTCATCATAAAATACTGTTTTTAATTCTTCATCCTCATCAGTTGCCCCAAAGACATATATCATATCTGGTTTTCTACCTCTACATTCTTCTACTTTTGCCATTTCAAAAAGATTACAAAGAGTAACTCCGTGCTCCATAAAATCTCTATGGAAATACACATAAGCCAAAAGTTCTCCAACTTTAGCAGGATAACAGAACCAATGCTCTTTAGTTATATGTGCGTATTCTAATGGATTATATTTTATTTCTTTAAATATACCATTTCTTGTATTTTTCTTTGGATATGTTATGAATGGAGCTTCTAATAATATAGAATCTATAAAACTTATATCCTCTAATATTTCATAACAATTAGGTACTGGCCATAAAAGAGAGTTAATCATAAGACTGCAGTTACCTCCTGCTGGTATCTGTCTAAATACTTTAGGAGAGACTCCTAAAATATTTTCTTCTATTCTTCTATATAATCTTAAAATAAGCTTAGCAAATTCAGAGTTAGCTTCAGTAAAATTCATTGCTGCAATACCTTGTCTTACTTTATCTGTATGAATAATTGTATATCTTTCTAATCTTCTCCAAAATAAATATAAATCTTCTATTACCTTAATAAACTCTTGATTATCTTCAAATATAGCTCTGTAATTACTTTCAATTTCTATTATTTCATTTGCATCCATTATGGTAAGCCATTTAAATAATTTAAGTAGTTCTCTTTTTATAAAATGTCTATCCTTACTTCCTAAAGAATCAGTTAAAAATCTATATGAAAGCGTAACATTTTTTTCTGATTTTTTTAAATATACATCTAAAACCCTTCTAAATCCTTCACTATCTAAAACAGACTCAAAATTAGTACAATATTTTGCTGAAAAATTCAATAAAACTTTATCATTACTAATAGAAAATTCTTTTTTCATTTTTGTCCCCTCCATTTATACTTTTACACCAATTTGTACCACAAATATACTTGTCTCTCTCCTACATTATATCACTATTTTGCAATAAATAAAATATTTTTATTCACTATTTTAATCCACTTTTATTTTCACTTAATTTTTTACGTATATTTTTTTATATTTTTAATATTTTATATGTATTTTTTTAATTTATTTTAATTTTTTACTTATTATTTTCACTAAATTTTTGTATTTTTGTGATGTAAAACTAAATATTATATAGTAATGAAATATTTAACTATTTTTTTTGCAATTTTTAATTTAATATTATTGCATAATAAAAAGAATTTTTGATAAAACAATGGATCAAATTGAGTTAATATTTCAATTTGATCCATAATCTTTTATATTCAAAACTATTTCACTCCTAATATTTGCAGCTAAATTAACTAATTCATCTTTAGATAGCATTGAAGTATCTATAGCTTTACCAAATACAACCCTCACTTTACAAGGTTTAAATCTTCTTTCATCTTCAAACCCTTTGCTAGCTCCTTCAATAGTTACAGGAACTATTAATGCCTCAGCTCTTGTGGCTAATTTAAGACTCCCTCTTTTAAATTCACCTACCTGTCCCATTTTACCTCTAGTACCCTCTGGGAAGATAACCATAGAAAACCCTTCTTTTATATTTTTTACACCTTCGCTAATAGATTTAACAGCCTCTCTGGCATTGCTTCTATCTAATGGAACACAATGAGCCTTTTCTAACCAATATCCCAGTACAGGTACCTTTAACATTTCTTTTTTCGCTATAAACCCTAAAGGCTTTCCAATAGTTCTAAAAAGTATTGGAATATCCAATATACTTGTATGATTACTTATAAATACACAATGTTCTGTAGGAATATTTTCTTTTCCTTCAACTTCAATTTCTATTCCTATGGTTTTAATTGTGTAATCAGACCATTTCATGGTTATATCTTCTACAAACTTTTCTGCTGTTTCATCTCCCTTATATCTTTTTAAATAAGAATATTTAATTCCTTTAATTCTTACTACAATCATATATATTATGTACATTATTCCTTTAAAAAACATATTACTTTTAATTCTCCTTACTTTGTAATATATAACTATAAGTCTAACTTTTTTTTATTTTTTAGCGAATATTATTTCATATTCATGTCAAAACTCTTAACCATGGAGGTGAATTATGAAGAAGACGCACTTTAAAACTTTTACTACCATTTTAATATTAATTCTTACCTTACTGTGTTCTCAGCAATTCACCTCATTATATAATAAAACTAATTCAAATAGCAATTACCTTTCAGTTCATTTTATCGATGTAGGGCAAGGTGACTGTATCCTTATTAACGTTAATGATTATAATTTACTAATAGATTCCGGACCATCTACCGCTAGAAATGATTTGCTGAACTATCTAGATAAACTAGATATTTTTAAGCTTGACTACGTAATAGCCACTCACCCTCACGAGGATCATATAGGAAACATGGATGCCCTAATACGCAAATACCATATTGGTAAATTTCTTGCACCTAAAGCAACTGCTTCAACCATAACCTTTGAAAATATGGTTACTGCTTTAAACGATAAAAATTTAAAAATTTCCGTTATATCTACAGGTTCTAACTCTATTAATTTAGGAACAGGAACCTCTATTACATTTTACACTTTACCAAATATAAATATAAATGATGAATTAAATCTTTATTCACCAATAATAAAATTTACATATAAAAATATTTCATTTTTATTTACCGGTGATGCAGAATTAGAAAATGAAAAATTTTTAACTGATAATAAAATAAATCTCAAATCTGATATACTAAAAATTGGTCATCACGGTTCAAGTTCCTCTACCTCTGAAGTTTTTTTAAACTCAGTAAATCCTAAAGTCGCTATTATATCTGTGGGCTCTAAGAATAAGTATGGTCATCCTGCTTATTCAACATTAAATCTCTTAAAAAATCATCATATAAAAATTTACAGAACAGACCTCTTAGGAAGCATAATTATAAAATCTGATGGTTCATCTTTTTCCATATCTTATCAATAAAAAAATGAAAGATTTATTCTTAAAAAGAATCTATCTTTCATTTTTTTTATTGACTTTCCTCTTCATCTTCTTTTTGCTCATCATCACTTAAAAATTCTTCTTTCATATATCTTCCCCATAGAGTAAGAATTTTAAATAAGTTTACTACATCTTGCTCATTATATAGCAAGATAGTATCAATTTTTTCTTTAGGCATTCTTTCAATATATTCATCATCTTTTAAAACTTTATGAAAAGTTTTAGCTAAATTTGATCCACTTATTACTTCGCCTTCTCTAAATATCTCAAAAATCTTTTCTAAGTTCTTAAGCCCTATAGAAGTCTTTTTATTTTTCTCATATTCCTTTTGAATATCGATAGATTTAAATTCCCCTTCAATATTAAAATTTATATTGTATTTCTTGAATAAATAATTAATAACAGTATAATCATTATTTCCAGAAAAGGTCACAATAGACTTCTTTCTCATTTCCTTCATTTTTATAAAATACTTCTTTGCTAAAACTAATATATCTACTACTTCACTTTTATTTTCAATCATATATTGGGTAACATAAAGCTTTTTGTCTATATTATTATATATACAAGCACCAAAAACACCTATACATTTAGGTTTTTTATATACATAATGTTCTAAATCAAAAAATATCAATTCCTCTGGCTTACACTTTTCCCCATCAATTTCTAGCATATCAATCCCATCATAGCCTTCAACTTCAATGACATTTTCTCGAATAATCACAATATCACTCTTTCTCTACATAATTTTATCGCCTGTATAAACTAATTCTACACTTATAGAATATATTATATCATACAAAATTATTTTGTTATAGATATATGTAATTTTTAGATAACAAGTACACCTCATTGACCTTTTATAAAGATTTTGATATTATATTGACATAACTAATCAGACGATAATGATTTTCAATTCGAGGTGATTTTATGAGTTTATGTGATTTGAAATTAGGGGAAAAAGGTAAAATTCATAGCATTAAAGGAGACTTAAAGTTAGCAAAAAGACTTTCTGCTTTAGGATTAGTAGAAGGTACGGAAGTAGAACTAAAACGCGTTGCTCCTCTTGGTGACCCCTTGGTAATAAATATACGTGGCTTTGATTTAGCCATAAGAAAAAAAGATGCAAAGAATATTTTTTTAATTAAATAGGCGGTGAATTATATGAAAACTGTTGCATTACTTGGTAATCCTAATGTTGGTAAGACCACTTTATTTAACTTGTTAACAGGTTCTAATCAAAAAGTGGGAAATTGGTCTGGTGTAACCATTGATAAAAAGGAAGGATTTTTTGATGATATCAAAATTGTGGACTTGCCTGGTATATACGCTATGGATACTTATTCTAACGAAGAAATTGTATCTAAGAACTTTTTACTAAATGAAGATGTAGATATAATATTAAATATTGTAGATGCATCCAACATAGATAGAAATCTATACCTTACAACTCAGTTAAAACAATTTAATAAACCAATAGTATTAGCAGTAAATATGATTGATGTAGCTGAAAAGAAAGGTATTTTTATTGATTTCAATATACTATCTTCTCTATTAGATGTTACTATAGTACCAATTCAAGCTTCTAAGGGCTTAGGTATTAGTGAAATCAAAGCTACTTTGAAAAATTTAGAGGCTTTAAAATGTACAAATAAAATAAATAGTTTTTCATCTGAAAAAGAAACCTATAAATACATAGAGACAATTTTGTCAAAGTCTCAAAAAAACATCAAACCAAAGACTTCTAAAAGAAATGATAAGCTAGATAGCCTACTTCTTAACCCATGGCTTGCTTATCCTATATTCTTTATGATTTTAGCATTGATGTTCCAAGTAACATTTTCTTGGATTGGACAACCTCTTTCAGATTTATTAGGAGTATTAGTTGATGATTATTTCACTCCTTTTGTAGCAAATTCTATTTCTAGTTTTAACCCATGGTTTCAATCATTAATTCTAGATGGTATTATTGCTGGTGTAGGAGGAATAATAGTATTACTACCTATAATACTTTCTCTTTTTACATGCATAACAATCCTTGAAGATAGTGGATATATGGCTAGAGTAGCTTTCTTAATGGACAAGATTATGAGAAAAATTGGTTTATCTGGCAAAGCATTTATTCCTATGATCATGGGATTTGGCTGTTCTGTACCAGCTATAATGAATGCAAGAACATTGGAAAGTGAAAAAGATAGAAAGTTAACAGCATTGCTTGTTCCTTTAATGAGTTGTAATGCAAGACTTCCTGTTTACAGTATTTTTGCTTTAGTATTTTTCCCAAAACATATTGGAATAGTAGTTGCTTCATTATATTTCTTAGGTATAATAATGGCCTTTGTAATAGGTCTTATATTTAATAAGACTATATTTAAAAATGATGAAGAGCCATTTTTAATAGAATTACCTGAATATAAAGCACCATCATTTAAAAATCTTTCTAATCAATTATTAGAAAAAACTAAAAGCTTTTTAACTAAAGCAGGTACACTGATATTTGCTATGAGCATAGTATTATGGTTTTTATCAAACTTTAATATCCATGGATTATGTGATGTAAATGACAGTATATTAGCTTCAATAGGTAGCTTTATTGCACCTATATTCAAACCTCTTGGTTTTGGAAACTGGCAATCTTCTGTTTCATTATTAACAGGACTATTAGCTAAAGAATCTGTTGTAGCGTCAATGTCAGTAATCTTCTCTGGAGATTTATATGCTGTGCTTCCGCTACACTTTACGGCACTTTCAGCATTTTCATTTATGGTTTTTGTACTTTTATATACACCATGTATTTCAGTTATTGGAACTATGAAAAAAGAATTTGGCAATAAAATGTGTGCTTTTTCTGTTATATATCAAGTATTATTAGCATGGATAGCATCATTTGCTGTATATAATATAGGATCACTAATTATTTACAATAAATCTTATATTGAAATATTTATAACAGCTTTATTATTAATTTCAGCTATCTTTATATTATATAGATCTTCAAAAAATAATTCATGCAAAAACTGCAAAGGTTCTTGTGATAGTTGTAATATTAAATTAGAAAAATAGAAGGCAGATTAATTTCTGCCTTCTATTTTTCTGCTTTTTTCTTAGATAGTTTTTTTCCAACTATTCTTTTATAATAAATATTTATTACTGCTGCTGTAGGTGAGCCTAAAAGCATTCCTGCCACTCCAAAGAATCCTCCACCAATAACCACAGCATATATAATCCAAAAAGGTCTTACACCAACTTTATTACCTACTAATTTAGGATCTAGATACCATCCATCAAACATCTGTAAAGAAAATAGCACCACAAACACTATAACTGCTTTTATAGGTGAAACAAATAAATTAATTAAAAATCCCACTATTTCTCCCACAAAAGGACCAAAGTAAGGAATCATATTAGTACATCCTACAATAATTGATAAAAGTACAGCATATTCAGAATTAACGATAGATAGTAATATAAATGCCATTATGCCTATTATCAATGAATCTAAAGCCTTTATACCTATATAGGCTCCTATCATATCATTATAAATTTTCATAAATTCAATAATTTTTTCCGTTTTTTCTTTTTTAATAAAAAGTTCTAAAAATTTCTTACTTGCTGCAATTAAACGATTTTTATCTATTAAAACATATATGGATACTATAAATCCTAAAATAACTTTTACTATTTGGGAAGATACACTAAATATTCCACTTAATGAGCTTTCTAATAAATTAACAGCTATTGTGCCAACCTTACTAATATATGTTTCCAAATTTGCTACAACTCCAGTAGTGCTTGCAAAATCCTTTAACATAGGATTATTTGTTATTTTATCAATAAAACTTCGTACTGACTCCATATAACTATCTGCATTAGAAGCTATATCCTTTATGGAATCAATTAAAGATGGTATACCATAAATACATAAAACAAATATTATTCCTAAAAATACTGCATATGTTAGTGCAATAGAAATTCCATTACTTAACTTTAATCTTCTTTCAAAAATCCTAACAACAGGACTTAAAATATACGCAATTACAATTCCATAAACAAAAGGCATTGATAATGATACAAACTCCTTAAAAAAATAAGTTATTCCTGGACCTAATATATCAAATGCTTTATAAATAATTATGCAAAATGTAAATGTTATCAAAGCAGCTATTATTACATCTTTATATTTATTATCTTTTAAAAACAATCATTTCACTCCTTTATTACATAATTTGATTATACCAAAAAATTTATTAAGATACAGTTAACTTTTGTATCTTATTTATTAACATATCATTGCTGACCCCTAGCAACTTAAAAGCCTTTTTTGTAACATTACAAATCGCTATTAATAAATAAATCTTTTCATCATCTATTTTTTCTTCACGTATTATTGATATTTGCTCTGCAACTCTATCTATTAATTTTATTATTTGTGCACTACTATAATTCTTTCTACTAGTTTTAATAGCTTGTATATACTCCTCTATTAAATTTATTAACTCTAATTTATCTTTTAAGTGGTAATAATCATAATTTATAGCTGACTCTTTTCCTTGCATATTATTAAACTTTTCATTAAGATAACATTCCATAATTTTAATTTTTAAATAGCTATTATCTTTAATGCTAAATGATTCATAGTAATCAAAAATAACATCACTACCTATATCTTTTTTAAAAAATTTAAAAATCAAATTTTCAATAACTATCCTCTCAATATCTACTTCTTTAATATTTATTTCATTTTTATCCAAAGCAAGAACCACTTCTTCTCTAGACCTCTTTAATAATAATTTTATAATATGATTTTCATTCCTTATATATTTTTTTATATTTTCATTTAATTTAATAAATCCTAAGGATACACTTTCTAGCTTTTCTGCTATTTCATAATCTACCTTTTTCATAATAGAATATATTTGATTGTATCTGGTATTTTCATATTTATTTCTAATTATTATTATCTTAGTAGTATTTTTATCATATGCTCTATGTAACGGATAAGCTAAATCTTCTATGGTCAAATTATAATCTTTATCTCTAATTATTAAAGGTGGAAGATTAAATTCTTTAAGCTCTACTATTTCTTCATGATTAAATTTCTTTATTAATCCTTTATTTCTAATATTTTCTAAAATATAATTAGTACTAAATAATTTTTTCTCCCTATGGATTGGATTATATAATTCACAATTATACCCCTGCTCTCTATATAGCCCTTCAATAAATTTATTTATTATTAATTTATATAGATCATTTAATTCTGTTACTATAGATAAACTTTTCATTTTATTTATAATCAATATTTTTTCATTGCTATGTATACTTTTATCCTCAACCTTAAATTGCGAAAAAAAACTTTCTAACATCCTATCTTTTTTTATATATAAATTTACATAAGGCCCTATTACTTCAAAGCTTTCTATTCCATTTTCCTTTAAAATATATGATATTTTTTTTGCAATAATTAAAGGACTTTCTTTAAAATTCTTTTTTAACATATAGCACAGCACACTGTAATCTCCATACTCTTTTGAAGTATTTCTTCGTATAGATTTTTTTATTATGTCTCTATTAACATCAAATTCTTTTTCAATAATGCCTACTATAATATTTATCTCATCCATAAACTTCTCCCTAAACATATCTATATTTAAAAATTAATTATAAGACAAAAGAAGTGGCAAAGCCACTTCTTTTAAAGTATAATTCTCACAATACTATAAAATAAATTAATTATAAAACTAACAGGATAGTAAAGAATGCTTGATCCCACAAAAACTACAAACATTAAGATTAAAAATTGATATTCATATATCTTATCTGCCATTTTATAAAAATGTTTAGGTGCTAAATCTCTAAATATCTCAAATCCAGCCAATCCTGGAAGCGGTAGTAAATTAAATACAAATAAACTTACATTTACACTTACAACAGCATAAACCATGCTTAATATTACAGTTCCAGCTGCACCACTTAACACCGTTCCCATGAATCTTATTAAGAATACATATATAAACATTCCAATAAATGCTGCAATTAAATTTCCTATAGGTGCAGCAATAGATACTTTTATTGCATCTTTATATCCTCTTTTGTAAGCCCTTGGATTTGTTTCTAGAGGCTTTGTCCACCCAAAACGAAATAACAAAATCATGATAAACCCTACAATGTCAATATGGGCTATTGGATTTAAAGTCAATCTTCCTTGAAATCTAGGTGTCTTATCACCTAACTTATCAGCTACAAAAGCTTTAGCATATCCCTGTACTGTAAAAGCAATTAATACTGCTGGTACAGATATAATCAAATTAAATAAATCAAAATTTCTCATCTTTTCACCTCTTTTGCATAATTTGCTTATTATTATATCATAATTTTTTCAAATAATATAAATTTAATAATAAGTTTATAATTTTACATATTTAAAAGAACCGCAACATTGCAGTTCTTTTAAATTTAATTTCCATTTAAATTATCATTTATCCCTTGCTGCACTCCTTCACTTGGAGTTTCAGTTTCTTCAGTTCCAGAATTACTATCTCCAGTTCCTTCAGATGGTTCTTTAGGTACTTCTGGGACAGGTGTACTTGGTATATTTTCTCCAGAATCTTCATTTGGTGGAACTTGTCCACTATTATCACCTGCTTCTTCTTCAGGTGCAGAAATTGGTTCATTCGGTACATAATTTGGTTCTTGCGGTGCTTCCATATAATTATTACCTCTTTTGACTTCACCATCTTGTGCTTCAATATAATCATTTGGATTTATATCGTACATTTTATTATAAACTGATTCTTGATTTGCATATTTTTGAAGTTCTGTTTTTAATGAATCATAATTAAATTCTTCTTCATTTGGATATTTATTTTCATATATAAAGTTATATAATATACTTGCATTTTGTAGTCTATCCATCAAGAATACAGAACCTAACTCCTTATAGTTTCTTGTTTCAGATAAAGCAACTAATGGGATTTGTAATTGTTCCACATCAAGACTTGGGAGCTTATATATTGTATATGCCATATTTAAAGCTTCCAACGGATCAATATTTGTCTTGATATATTCAAGCATAGTATTCATTATTCCCAAATATTTACTTGGCTTGGTATTTTGTAATTTTTCTATCACTTTAAATATTACTTCTCTTTGACGGTCAGTTCTCTCATATTCATCCCCAACGTTATATCTAATTCTCGCATACGATAAAGCTTGTTTACCATTTAAAGTCTGTATACCAGCCTTTTCAACAGGACAATCATTTCCACCAGTTGATTCACCTATATATTTATTAAGCTCTTCTAATTGATAATCTTTTACATCAACCTCTATTCCACCTATGTAATCAACAATAGTTTCAAATCCCCAAAAATTAATTATTATATATTTATCTATACTTACATTATATGTTTCCTTAACAGTTTTCATTAAAAGCTCTGGCCCACCAAGCATATATGCTGCATTAAGTTTAGCTTCTCCATGTCCTGGTATATCTACTAAAGTATCTCTAAATAACGATGTTAATTTAACTTTTTTATTATTATTATCCAATGTTGCAATTATCATAGAGTCTTATCTACAAGGTTCATCTAAATCTCTTGCATCTACTCCTATTAATAAAACATTTGTAATTCCTTCAACTTCTTTGAATTCTGAATCATTGTTAGAAATTGATGGTTCTTTTTTTACATAAATTTTATTTTTTATATGCTTATAAAATCCTAATACAGTTCCTATTAAAATAACTAAAACCATTACTAAAGATAAGACTACCTTTTTTGTCGTTGACCAGTTCTTTTTCTTTCTGCTCATTTTTCCGCCTCCTTTTCTTATAATATTATATAACTAATCTAAAATATATTACAATAATAATATAATATATTTTAAGTAAATTCATATTATCTTTGTATATAATATGGTATTTTGTAAAATTGCCACTTTTAAATTTATCATATTTTGTGTATTTTTTACTTTTTAAAACATAATATTCCTTTATACCTTAATATATACTATCATTTTTTTATTGTTTTAGGACAAAATATTAATAATCTATTATAAATTATTACATCTACTTAACTTTATTAATGTAATATATCATTAATAAGGTAATTATGATTGGAGGTCTTTCTATGAATATAAGCATTATTGGTATGCCTCTTTTTTATGGCTGTGATAAACCCGGTGTTGAGCAAGGACCAAAAATACTTAGAGAAAATAATGTTATAGATATATTTGCAAAAAAACATAATGTTATTGATTTAGGCGATATAAGCGTACCTTTCCTAGATGCTAAGAAAAAATTTTTGATTAATCCTAAAATGAAATATTTAAATGAAGTTATTGAATGTAACACCTCTTTAGCTGAACTAGTATATCTTGCTCTTAATAATGGTACTATACCTTTTATCTTAGGTGGAGATCATTCACTTGCTTTAGGTTCTTTAGCAGGCACTAGTAAATACTTTAATGATGATTTGGCTGTAATATGGATAGATGCCCATGGCGATTTAAATACTCACGAAACCTCACCTAGTGGTAATATTCATGGAATGCCTTTAGCAGCTTCCATAGGCCTTGGATATAAATCTCTAACATCTATTCTATTTAATAAAAAAAAAGTAAATCCAAAAAATATTTTTTTATTAGGCTGTAGAGATTTAGATAGTGGCGAAATTAAATTAATAAATAATTTAGAAATAAATATGTGGACAATTGAAGATATTAAAAATAAAGGAGCTGAAGCCACCATTGAAGAATTACTAAGAAAAATCAATAACAACCATTTAACTAATATACATCTTTCTTATGACATTGACTGCCTAGATCCTTCTTATGTTCCTGGTACTGGAACCCCAGTAAATAATGGATTAACATTTGAAGAAAGCCAAATACTTCTTCATGGAATATTTGGTACAAGCCATGTAAAATGTATTGATTTTGTTGAATATAACCCTACCTTGGATAAAGATAACAAAACTAAAGAAACCTGTATACAGCTTATTAACTTAATGTCTCAAGAACTTCATTGAAACTCCATATTTATGGAGTTTTTTTAATAATAAGTAATTTGTTAATTAAAGCACATTATGATATTATAAAATCATAATTAAATACATTTGGAGGAAAAAATGAAATTACTTTTTTTTGATACTGAAACCACAAGCGTAAAACCTGGCCATATATGTCAGTTAAGTTATATTACAGTAGATACAACTACTAAACCTCAAAGAACTATTGGCAAAAACTTCTTTTTTACTGTAGATGAAATGGATCCAGGTGCTGAAGAAGTTCACGGATTTTCTCTTGAAAAATTATATGAGCTTTCTGAAGGAATGGAATTTTTAGATCAACTACAAGATTTTATGAAAGACTTCTTTGATGCTGATTTTGTTATTGGACACAATGTTCAATTTGATATTAAATTCTTAAAACATGAACTAAACTCTCTTTATGAAGTGGGTATGATTGATGAGACATGGGAACCTAAAAACTCATTTTGTACTATGACATATTATAAAAACATTTGCAATATTCCTGCTCCAAGAGGGAATGGCATTAAGAATCCTAAACTTTCAGAAGTTATTGATTTCTTAAACATATCTCAAGATAAAATAGCTACCAAAGCTAATGAACTATTCCAAGGAAGTGGAAACTACCATGATGCAAGATTTGATACTGCTGCTACTTATTTATTAGTTATAGAAGGTATAAAGCAAAAATATATCAAACCTGGCTTTTTCTCAGAACAATTAAAGAAATAGCATCCTAATATTAATGGGATGCTATTTCTTTAACTAATATTTAAATCCTTTATTAATACTTAAACATAGTAAAAATAAATCTATTTTTATAATTCTAAGAATTTATAAAGTGCCTTACAAGCTTCTTTATCCATCGCTTCTAATCCTTCAAGTCTATACTTAATACCTAAAGTCTCATACTTATTTACACCAAGTAAGTGATATGGAAGCAATTCAACCTTTTCAACATTATCCAGTGTCTTAATAAACTTTCCTAGCTCTCTTATGTATTCTTCACTATCAGTTTTTCCTGGAACTACTACTTGTCTTATCCACATTTTAGTACCCATCTTCTTACATGCTTCTAAGAACTTTTGTGTTTCATCTATTTCTATTCCAGTCATATCCTTATAACCTTCTCTAGTTAAATGCTTCACATCATATAAAACTAAATCAGTATATTTTAATATTTCTTCATAATCTCCAAATCCTACTCCTGAAGTATCTAAAGTAGTATGGATTCCTGCTTCCTTACATAGCTTTAATGTTTCCTTAAGGAATTCAGGTTGCTTTAATGGATCTCCTCCTGAAAAAGTAACTCCACCACCTGATTTCTCGAAGTAACTTCTAAATCTAGATATCTTATTTACTAATTCTTCAGGTGTAAAATCTAACGCATCTTTATTTCCATCTAAAGTCCAAGTATCTGGGTTATGACAATAAAGACACCTTAGTGTACAACCTTGCATAAATACTACAACTCTGATACCAGGCCCATCTACTAGCCCCATACTTTCCACTGAATGAATTTTTCCTTTAATCATCTGCCATCCTCCCACAAGTCATACTAATATGAATTATAAATATTGCTAACAAACCATAACCTGCTAACAATAAATTACTTTATTATTAATCTGATATTACAATCCACAAATATATAATATCACATTACATTAATTCATGGAATGTTCTGCTACTAAATTCTAATTGTTGATCTTTTTATTAATCTTATAAAACTAAATGTTCTTTTATTTTCTCTAATACTTTATTTAATATTTTTAACAATATATGTTATAAAATAAAAAGGATTGGCATTTCAAAGCATTTTTTTCCTTAAAAATATTGATTTTTTTTACTAATATATATATAATATGCTTTGTTTGTTTAGTAATTTTAAACCCTCAGTTTAGTAATAGTTCTACAAATTAAAATTTATCCTGGGAGGTGAATAGTTTGAAAATCGGTGATAAAATCAAAAGAATGCGTATTGAAAAAGGTCTCACTCAGGAAGAGCTTGCCAATAGATGTGAATTATCTAAAGGATTCATTTCACAGCTTGAAAATGATTTAACATCTCCTTCTATTGCAACCTTAATAGATATATTAGAGATACTTGGTACAAATTTAAAAGAGTTTTTTAGCGATGATAGAGCTGAAAAAATTACATATACTTATGAAGATATGTTTGAAACAGAAAATGAGGAATTAAAGTATTCCCTTATGTGGCTTGTGCCTAATGCACAGAAAAACATGATGGAACCAATTATGATTACATTACAACCTGGAGGACAATATCTAGAAGAAGATCCTCATGAAGGAGAAGAATTTGGATTTGTACTTTCTGGTAATATAACGCTACATCTTGGTGATACTAAGCATAAGATAAAAAAAGGCCAAAGCTTCTATTTTAAACCTAAGGCCAACCACTATATTTCAAACAATGGAAAAACTGTAGCGAAAGTTATTTGGATTAGTACTCCTCCATCATTTTAATTAATATAAATATTAGTAATAAATTATAATTTTTAATATACAGAAAGAGGTGTTTATATTGAGTCAAAATATAATTGAGATAAAAAATGTGTCTAAAACATACGGTGATAATACTGTTTTAAATAACTTATCTCTTAATATAAGGAAAAATGAATTTCTTACTTTATTAGGTCCAAGTGGCTGTGGTAAAACAACAACTCTAAAAATATTAGCAGGCTTCGAAAATAGCGACATCGGTAAAGTTTTATTTAACGATGAAGACATTTCAGCTTTACCTCCATATAAGAGACAATTAAATACTGTATTCCAAAAATATGCCCTATTTCCTCATATGAATGTATATGAAAATATAGCTTTTGGATTAAAAATTAAGAAAGTATCAAAAAATGAAATAGATAAAAAAGTTAGTGAAATGCTAAAGCTTGTTGCTCTTGAAGGTTTTGAGAAAAGATCTATAGATTCTCTAAGTGGTGGACAACAACAAAGAGTTGCTATTGCTAGAGCTTTAGTTAATGAACCTAAGGTACTACTACTTGATGAACCTCTTGGTGCTTTAGATTTAAAACTTAGAAAAGAAATGCAAAGTGAGCTTAAAAGAATTCAACAAAGACTTGGAATAACATTTATCTTTGTTACTCATGATCAAGAAGAAGCACTGACAATGTCAGATACTATTGTTGTTATGAATAAGGGAATAATTCAACAAATGGGCTCTCCAGAAGATATTTATAACGAACCTGCCAATGCTTTTGTTGCTGATTTTATTGGTGAAAGTAATATAGTTGATGGAATAATGCTTGAAGATTTAAAAGTTGAATTCTGTAATCATGTATTCACATGTGTTGATAAAGGATTTAATTCCAATGAAGTAGTGGACGTTGTAATAAGACCTGAAGATATAGAAATTATCTCACCTGAAAAAGGAATGATTACTGGTAAAGTAAATTCCGTTAAATTTAAAGGCGTTCATTATGAGATAGAAGTAATTGAAAATGAACATAAGTGGATTGTACATAATATAAAAAATGCAGAAATCGGAGCTATGGTGGGATTAAATATTTCTCCAGAGTCTATTCATATCATGAGAAAGGTAATGATGTAAAATGAAGAAGAATAATGGTTCAAGTACTCTTCCTGCTTCACCTTATATAGTATGGAGCACATTATTTATTGTAATTCCACTTATTATAATTGTTTTCTTCAGCTTCACACAAGAAACAGCTTCTGGCTATTCTTTTACTTTAGAAAACTTTAAAAGAGTATTAAATTCACAGTATGTTTCTGTATTTAGAAGAAGTCTAGTGTTAGCTTTTCAATCTACAGTGCTATGTCTTATACTTGGATACCCTGTAGCATATTTAATCTCAAAAATGAAATCTAATAGAAGAAATATATTAATCATGTTATTTATTGTTCCAATGTGGATGAATTTTCTACTTAGAACATATGCATGGCTTCCTATACTAGGAAAAAACGGTGTAATAAATAACTTTTTATCTGCCATTGGCTTAAATACTATAAATATACTTTATACTGATGCAGCTGTGCTTTTAGGAATGGTTTATAACTTTTTGCCTTTTATGATACTGCCTATATATACAGTGCTGATAAAAATGGATAACAGTCTTATTGATGCTGCTGCAGATTTAGGTGCAAATAAAAGACAAATATTTACTAGAGTAATATTTCCATTAAGCATGCCTGGAGTTATTACAGGAATAACAATGGTATTTATGCCTGCTGTTTCTACATTTGTTATTTCAAGACTTCTTGGTGGTGGACAGTACATGCTGTTAGGAAACTTAATAGAAACCCAATTTACAACCATGGGAGATTGGAATTTTGGTTCAGCACTAGCTATCTTCATGATGATTATAATTTTGATTTCTATGGCTATAATGAATAAATTTGAAGGTACTGAAAGTATGGAAGGAGGAAAATAAATGTTAAATAAAATATCTAGTTTTATCAAAAGGTTTTATCTATTAATAATCTTTATATTTCTATATACTCCTATAGTAACATTAATGGTTTTCTCCTTCAACGACTCTAAATCTATGGGGCAATGGAAGGGTTTTACTTTAAGATGGTATCAGGAGCTTATGCAAAATGATAGAATTCTTCTTGCCCTTAAAACAACATTGATAATTGCCGTAATTGCTTCAGTTGTTGCTACTATCATTGGAACTTTTGCTGCTATAGGAATACATAAAATGAGGGGATTTAAAAAGAAAGCATTGCTTAATATCAATTATCTTCCTGTGTTAAATCCTGATATTGTTACTGGTATTTCACTTATGAGCTTATTTATATTTGTAACTCCTTATTTAAATATTGAATTTGGTTTTACTACTATGCTAATAGCTCATATTACTTTTAATATTCCTTATGTTGTATTATCAATACTACCAAAATTAAAGCAAATGCCAACTAACATAGAAGAAGCTGCTTTAGATTTAGGTGCAACTCCTTTGTATACTCTTAGAAAGATAGTACTTCCACAAATAAAGCCAGGAATTTTTGCTGGTATGCTTATGGCCTTTACAATGTCTATTGATGACTTTGTAATAAGCTTCTTCACCACAGGTCCTGGTGTTACTAACCTTTCTATTGAGATTTACTCAATGGCTAGAAAAGGAATAAATCCATCAATTAACGCATTATCTACATTAATGTTTATAATAGTGCTTATACTATTATTAATAGTAAATAGAAAAGATTTTAGTACGAAAGGTGTTGAAAAGTAAATGAAAATAAAAAAATCTATTGCTTGTGTTTCAGCTGTATTATTAGCATCTTCTGCTTTTGTAGGATGCTCTGGAAGCTCTGCTGGAGAAAATGGAACTATTAACGTATTTAACTGTGGTGATTATATTGATCCTTCATTAATTAACCAATTCGAAAAAGAAACAGGTATTAAAGTAAATTATGATACTTATGATACAAATGAAATAATGTATCAAAAAGTTAAAACTAATCCTGGAACATATGATATAGTTGTTCCTTCTGATTATATGATTGAAAAAATGATTGCAGAAGATATGGTAGAAAATATAGATTTTTCAAATATTCCTAACTATAAATATATTGGTGAAGATTATAAGAACCTTTCTTACGATCCTAATAATGAATATTCTGTACCATATATGTGGGGAACTATTGGTATAATTTATGATCCTTCAGTTGTTACTGAACCTGTAACAAGTTGGAATATTCTATGGGATAAACAATATAAAGATAATGTTTATATGTTCAATTCAATTAGAGATACAATGGCTATTGGTTTAATTAAAACTGGTTCATCTATCAACTCAACTAATGCATCAGAAATTGAAGCTGCTAAAAATGCTTTAATAGCACAAAGAGATGCAACTAATCCAGTATATGTTGTTGATGAAGTTAAAGATAACATGATAGCTGGAGAAAAAGCATTAGCTACAGTATGGTCTGGTGATGCAATTTATATCATGAATGAAAATCCTGATTTAAAATATGCTATCCCAGAAGAAGGTTCTAATAAATGGTTTGATGCTTTAGTAATACCAAAAGGTGCTCCAAATAAATCAGGTGCAGAAGCTTTCATAAACTTCCTATGTGATCCTGATAATGCATTAAAAAATGTTGAATATATTGAATACTCAACACCAAATACAGCTGCTTTTGAGATGTTAGATGAAGAAACAAAAAATAATCCTGCTGCTTACCCTTCTGAAGAAACTTTAGCAAGATGTACAATATTTACTAACTTAAATTCAGAAACATTAAAACTATATGAATCAGCATTTACTGATGTACTTTCAAATTAAGGCAATTTAAACTATGGTAAGATACTATATAATATGTGAGGGTAGGGTACAAGGAGTTGGATTTAGATATTTCTGTCAGATGAACGCCGCTGAACTTAATTTAACTGGTTATGCCCATAATCTTAATAACGGCATGGTAGAAATTGAAGTTCAAGGCTCTGAAGAAAAAATAAATATATTTATTCATAACATAAAAAAAGGTAATTTCTTCATAAGAGTAAATAACTTAAGCCAGAAGAAAATAGATTTACATCCTTCCGAAAAAAAGTTTTCAATAAGATAACGAAAAAAGGACTGAAAAAAAGTCCTTTTTTCAATTATCAATCCTCCCTTTCCACTTTTGTATCATATAACATTAAATTGTAATTCTTAATTATATTAATAAGCTTATCAGCATATATAAGCTCTCCAGCTTCATTTTTAGCAGTACTATATCCTGCCCTTTGAAGGGCTAA
The DNA here is from genome assembly GCF_014287815.1 of Clostridium lentum. GTDB lineage: Bacteria > Bacillota > Clostridia > Clostridiales > Clostridiaceae > Clostridium > Clostridium lentum. The sequence goes on along the minus strand of NZ_JACOOQ010000005.1, from coordinate 29,164 downwards.
AGCCTGACTTCGATAGTCTTTTGCAATAAATACACCATTAACGGTATATCTTTCATTTTCATATAAAAATAGTCCATGATCTTCTATCGATTCTGCTTTGCTATCATACTTCCTAAAACTAGCCTCAATTACATCCGAATAATTTTCATTTGTAGTCATAGTAGCTATATCCCCATTCCATCTACTATCAGCTTTAATGCCAAATAAATTATTATGTTCCATTGCTAACTGTGATTTTCCCCATCCAGACTCTAAAATAGCCTGTCCTATAGTTATAGATGGCAATATACCATACTTCTTATAATTGATATATGCCTGCTGCTCTATTGATTCAATAAACTCTATCTTATCATAATCGTAATATAATCCTTCATATAGTGAGCAGTACTTTATTTTTTCTAAATACTCATTTGCTTCAACAATCTGTTCTTCTTCAAGTCCTAAATCTTCTAATACACTTTGAAAATTCTTAATCTTATATAGTGCATCTACCTTTTCTAAGAATCGTTCTGCAATCATAGTCAAATCATCATCTTGAATTAAAGTAGAGTTTCCATCATACAATACCATGGCAATGGCCATAACCTCCTGCCAATTAACTTGAGCTCTTCCATAACTCACTGAATCAGCTATATTTATGTAATCCTCCATCTGTTCTGCTGTAAATATTTCCTTCTTTAAAATATCTATATTAAACATATTTATTACTATAGAAAACGTAAGTAAAAAAACACTTATAAACAATATTACAAATATCGTTACTGAAGTTGTTTTATTTTTTTCAACCTTATATTCTTCAATTCCATTATAAACACTCTTATTTTGCACTCTTTCCACCTCCCTCTTTAATTATATATATATTCTTTGAATTATTTATTACATTACTATTACAAAAAAATTAAACAAAAATAATAAAAGGTATTAACATACCATATCTACTCCATAATTTGTTAATACCTTTTATACTTATATTTTTAAACTTTTTCTATCTTTAACTCTTCTTTGGAAAAAAATTCTTCAGTTTCGCTAATTACTACTTTTCTAAGAGCAATAAGTCCCACCAAATTAGGTAAAGCCATTAATCCATTAACTATATCTGCTATCACAAAAACCGTGTCCAACGATAAAAATGGCCCAACAGCAACAAATGATATAAATACTATCTTATATAATTTTATACTCTTTATACCTGCTAGATATTGAAGACACTTTTCACCATAATAATTCCAACCTATAATTGTAGTAAAGGCAAAAAATATAAGCCCTATATTTACAATAAACTTTCCAATACCTGCTATAGGAAATGCTGTTTCAAAAGCAGCTGTTGTCATAGCCACACCTTCAAGTCCACTATTAAATGCTCCTGTCAATACAAGTGCAAGACCAGTCATTGTACATATTAATATAGTATCAATAAATGTTCCTATCATTGAAATAAGTCCTTGTTTAACTGGTGATTTTGTTTTTGCAGCTGCAGCTGCTATAGGTGCACTTCCAAGACCTGCTTCATTAGAAAAGATACCTCTACCTATACCTCTTTGAATTACTGTTTTAATAGTAATTCCAGCTGCACCTCCCAGTGCAGCCTGGGGATTGAATGCACTGCTCACTATCAACAGAATAGCCTCTGGTATCTCCTTAAAATAACATATAAGTATTAGTAAGGCTCCTATAATATAAAGTGAAGCCATAAATGGTACTATTTTTTCTGCTACTTTAGATATTCTTTGAATTCCTCCCAATGTAACAGCAGCAACTAATACTGTAATTACAGTTGCTGTAATCTGGGGAGAAATATTAAAACCTTTAGTAACTGCATCTGATATAGATTTTACCTGCCCAAATGTTCCTATTCCTAAAAGAGCTACTGCTAATCCAAAGAAAGCAAATAATTTTGCTAAAAGTTTATTGCCTGTTCCTTTCTCTATATAATACATAGGGCCTCCACACATCTGACCATTTTCATCACATTCTCTATACTTTATAGCTAAAAATCCTTCTGCATATTTTGTGGCCATTCCTACAAAAGCTGCAATCCACATCCAAAGTATTGCTCCTGGTCCTCCTGTTCCCACAGCCGTTGCAACCCCTACAATATTTCCTGTTCCTATAGTTGCTGATAAAGCTGTACATAGCGCAGCAAAGCTAGATATATCACCATCTCCTTTAACTTGGTCTTCATCCTTAGAAAATAAATACTTAAAAGCAAGTGGAAGCTTGGTTATCTGTAAAAAGCCTAACTTTACTGTAAAATATATTCCTGTTCCTACTAAGAGAATTAATAGTGGTGGTCCCCATACTAAATTGTTCATTAAATTTAAAATATTTTTTACTATCTCTAAAAATTTCATAAAAAAACCTCCTATTATTTTAGGAGGAGATTAATAAAAATATTATATATAATTATATTTAAACTTTTAAAATATTTAAGAAATTAAATATAATATTTTTATTTAATCCCCTGTCCTTTTACCTGAGAGTTTCAACATTTCTGTCTTGCTCCTTCGGTGCTCAAAAATTTTGAGTCTCTCCAAGGGCTCGTCCAATAGCGGTCCTACAAACCTGAAAGATTTACTTCTTCGGTGGATTATTAAATCGCTCTCCCACTACCTTCAACCGAACATATTATTTTGTTAGATTAATTATATACTTTATGATAAATTTTTTCAATATTTATCTATATAATCTGTTTATAGCACTGATCATAGCCTTAATAGAAGCCTTAGTAATATTACTATCTACACCTACACCAAAAGTTTTTATAAAGCTATCCCGTCTCTCCATATACACATAGGAAGCTGCTTCCGCTTCTGAACCCATGCTTAAGGAATGTTCTTTATAATCTAATATTTTAACATTAATCAATTTGCTTTTTGATAATCCATTTAAAAGAGAATCAATAGGTCCATTTCCAATTCCCTCAATAATATGTTTTTCATTTTTAAAAGTTATTTCTGCCTTTACTTTTGTATTTACCTTTTCATTTACCTCTACTATATCTTCAATATTAAGGTTATTAAGCTTCATGGGCTCTTTTATATCTAAGTATTGTTCTGTAAAAGCATTCATTATTTCATTCGGTTGTACTTCACCTTTTAACTCTGAAATTTTCTGAACTACTTCTGCAAACTCTTGTTGCATTGATTTTGGAAGCTTATACCCAAAACAATGATCCATAATAAAGGCTACTCCTCCTTTTCCTGATTGGCTATTTATTCTTACTAAAGGCTCATATTCTCTTCCTAAATCAGTTGGATCTACAGGTAAATACGGTACTTGCCATATGTTCTTATGCCTTTCATTATATTTTTTTATTCCCTTATTTATTGCATCTTGATGTGAACCTGAAAATGCTGTAAAGACTAAGTTTCCTGCATATGGATGCCTTACATGCACTGGAATCTTTACACACCTTTCATATATTTCAATTATTTCATTGATGTTTTCAATATTAAGCTCCGGATTTACTCCATGAGAAAACATATTATAGGCAACTGTCAGTACATCTACATTACCAGTCCTTTCACCATTACCAAATAAAGTTCCTTCAACTCTATCAGCACCAGCTAAAAGTGCCATTTCAGCATCAGCTACCCCTGTTCCTCTATCATTATGTGGATGTACACTTATAATAACATTTTCTCTAGATTTTATACCCCTGCACATATATTCAATTTGGTCTGCAAATATATTTGGTGTATCCATCTGCACTGTTGATGGCAAGTTTATTATGACCTTATTATTCTTATCTGCTCCCCAAGTTTTTACCACTGCATTACATACTTCAAGAGCATAATCCATTTCTGTCCCTGTAAAACTTTCTGGAGAGTACTCTAAATATATTTTCCCTGGAAATGATTTTACATATTCCTTTACAAGTTTTGTTCCCTCTATAGCTATTTCTTTTACTTCACTTTTACTCATATTGAAAACAACATCTCTTTGCAGTATTGAAGTAGAATTATAAATATGAACTATAGCCTGATTTACTCCTTTTAAAGCTTCAAAAGTCTTTTCTATTAAATGTGGCCTAGCCTGAGTAAGAACCTGCACAAGCACATCATCTGGAATTATATCCTCTTCAATTAACCTTCTTAAAAAGTCATATTCTATTTTTGATGCAGAAGGAAACCCTACTTCAATTTCCTTAAACCCAAGCTTTACTAAGAGCTTAAAAAACTCTACCTTTTCATCTACAGTCATTGGATTTATTAATGCTTGATTTCCATCTCGTAAATCCACAGTACACCATATAGGCGCTTTATTAATTGTATTATTTGGCCATTTTCTATCCTTCAATTCTATAGTTTCAAATCTTTTGTATTTTTTATAATTTAACATTTAATAGCCCCCTTAAAAATGTTTATATAAAAAATCTTCACCCTTCTAATACTCTCAATTATTACTTTTAAGTATTCTTTTTTATTATATTATCTAATTAATACTTTTTTGTCAATATTTTACTTTTGGTTTTCTACTCTATTTCTCTCTTCCCCATTATAGAAAGCTTCTATATTACTTATTACCTCATCAAATAATCTTCCTCTAGCTTCTACACTTGCCCATGCAATATGAGGTGATAAAATAAGTTTTTCTTTATCTTCAACTTTTAATATTGGACTATCTTCTTTTATTGGCTCAATTTCAAATACATCTAGAGCAGCACCTTTTATTTTTCCTTCATTTAAGGCTTTAGCAAGATCTTCTTCACATACTATAGGTCCTCTACCCATATTTATTAAAATAGAGCTTTTCTTCATTTGACATAATGCATCATAATTTATTAATCTATCAGTCTTTTCATTTAATGGTGCATGAATAGATATTATATCGCTTTCTTTTAATAATTCCTCAAATGAAACTCTTTCAAAGTCCTTAGATGAATTTTTTCCTGATGTAGAGTAATAAATAACTTTTGCACCAAAGACTTCTGCTATCTTAGCCACTCTTATTCCTATATTTCCCAAACCTATTATTCCCCATGTCTTTCCTTCTATTTCGTTAAAAGGTTTATTTAAACATGTAAATAATCCACACTTAGAATATTCACCACTCTTTACAAAATTATCATAATAAAGTACTTCATCCATTAAAGCTAAAGCTGTGGCAAAGGTATGTTGAACTACAGTACTAGTAGAATAACCTGCAACATTTGTTACAGCTATGTTTCTTTCCTTAGCATATTCTATGTCTATATTATTAAAACCAGTAGCAACTTCACAAATTAACTCTAAATTTTCTGCTGCTGATAAATTTCCTTTATCAAGCACAACCTTATTAGTAAATACTATATGAGCATCCTTAATCCTTGTTCTTACTTCTTCATAAGAAGTTGTATCATAATAAGTAAAATTCCCATACTTCTTTAATTTATCATAAGATACATCGCCTAAGCTTTTTCCATCTAATATAACAATATTCTTCTTCATTTTCTTCTCCTTTACATTAAATTTAAATACTTCATAAATACTTAAACATTATATCACTATATCTATTATTTCTCATGCTTTTTTAAAGATGATAATACTTTTATAATTGTATCTATATCTTCATCACTAAGCTCTTCATAATTATCTAGCTTTTCTTTAATATCTTCAATAATATGACTTTTGTAATTATCTGAACTCTTATTTCTTCCGGAATTCACTATATATAATGTTATTGTAGTAGTAATTACTCCAATAACCCCAATTCCAATTATCATAAGTATAACAGCAAAAATTCTACCTAACTGCGTTTTTAAAAGTACATCTCCATAGCCAACGGTAGTAAAAGTAACAAAACTCCACCAAAGAGCATCTTCAAGACTTATACCTTCTATAGTAGAAATAATTACTGCACCAATAACAATTATTATCACTGATATAACCAGCAAAAAGTTGAATTTGTTTTTTCTTATTTCATCTCTTACCTTAACTTTAAATTTAATGATATTTACTATAACCATAAAAACTTTACATAGTCTAATTACCATATATGCAGGAATAATTTCAGTAATCTTCACTACTTTAAAACATTTCAAATATATTCTTATGGAGATAATTGATAAAAGATCAATTATATTTTCCTTAAAAAACTCCTTCTTATTCTTACTTAATACTAATCTGCCAATATAATCACCAATGAATATAAGCCTAATAATATTTTCTATATAATAAAATGATAGACGTACTTCTTTAGGAATACTTACAAATATATCTATAACTATTATTAAGCTTAACATTAATGCCACTAAACCTATAAAATAATCATATACGCTCTTTTTATTCATATGCCTCTTCTCACTTTTTAAAAGATAATATATTAATTTATATGTAATCTACATAATTATAATTCTATATATAGTTTCTATGTTTTAAAAATATTTATTATACTTATAATTCATCATAAAAAATGTGCTGTATTAAAAGCTACAGCACATTTTTACTTCTATTTATTTTCTGTTCTCTTTACATCCCATATTTCATCTGCATATTGAAGTATTGTTCTATCACTAGAGAATGTTCCTGCATTACATACATTTAAGAAACATTTCTTTGCCCAAGCCATTTTATCTTTATAAGCATTAAATACTTCATCTTCTGTCTTTTTAAAACTTTCAAAATCAGCTAATAAGAAATATTGATCTCCTTCTTTGATTAATGAATCAAATAAATCATCAAAGTCTCCTGTTCCTCCATCATTTAAAGTTCCATCTATCAGTGTATCCATTACTCTTCTTATTGAATCATCACTTTCGTAATATGATTTTGATTTATATTTTCCTTGAATTTCTTGAATGTCTTCAACCTTTAATCCAAAGATAAAGTTGTTTTCTTCTCCACTTTCTCTTACTATTTCTACATTAGCTCCATCTAATGTTCCAAAAGTAGGTGCCCCATTAAGCATAAACTTCATATTTCCTGTTCCTGATGCTTCTTTTCCTGCAGTTGAAATTTGTTTTGAAAGATCAGCTGCTGGGAATAATTTTTCTGCATATGAAACTCTATAGTTTTCTACAAAATGAACTTTGATTTTCTTACTTACTTCTTCATCTTCATCAACAAGTCTTGCTATTTCATTAATAAATTTAACTATTGTCTTTGCTCTTCTATATCCTGGGAAAGCCTTAGCTCCAAATATAAAAGTTGTTTTTGGTATATCCATTTGAGGATTTTCTTTAATTCTATAGTATAAATCTAGAATATAAAAGGCATTAAGAAGTTGTCTCTTATATTCATGCATTCTCTTAATTTGAATATCAAACATTGAATCTGGATCTATTTCTACCCCTTCAGTATCTTTGATATATTTTGCTAATTGTTCCTTCTTTGCATGTTTTATATCCATAAACCTTGTTAAGACTTTTTCATCATCTGCATATTTTTCAAGATTTTTTAATAAAGATAACTCTCTCACCCAATCTTCATTACCTAATAGTTCTGTAATTAATTTTGATAATTCTTTATTACACAATCTTAACCATCTTCTTGGAGTGATTCCATTAGTTTTATTTTGGAATTTTTCTGGATATAATTTATACCAATTATTTAATTCTGTTTTCTTTAAAATATCAGTGTGAAGTTGTGCTACTCCATTTACTGTATGTCCAACATGTATAGCTAAGTTGGCCATTCTAACTGTATTGTTATTAATTATTCTGAACTCTTGAATTTCTGCTCCAGCATATCCCTTGTCTTTTAATTCTTCTAAAAATCTTTTATCAATTTCTTTTATTATATCTAATACTTCTGGAAATAGTTCCTTAAATAAATCTTCATTCCATTTTTCCAAAGCTTCCGCTAAAATTGTATGGTTAGTATAAGCAAATACTTTATTTGCAACTCTTAAAGCTGCATCAAATTCAACTCCTTCTTCCTGTGTTAATATTCTTATAAGCTCAGGAATTGCAATAGTAGGATGAGTATCATTTAATTGTACAGCAATCATATCTCCTATATCTTCTGTTACCTTACCATATTTCTTTTTATAACTTCTTATTATATCTTGCAATGATGCACTTGAGAAGAAATATTGTTGTCTAAGTCTAAGCATCTTACCTTCTTTATTAGAATCATTTGGATATAACACTCTTGAGATATCTTCTGCTCTATTTTTATCTTCTAAGGCTTCATCATATTTTTGAGCATTAAATAATGTGAAATTAAACTCTTCTATAGGTTCACATTTCCATAATCTTAATGTATTTATATTTTTATTTCCATAACCAATGATTGGAGTATCATAAGGTACTGCTTTAACCTTCATATCTTTGTAATTGATAATAACAGTCTCACAGTCTTTTCTTATGCTCCATGGATCTCCATATTTAAGCCAAAAATCCCCAGTTTCCTTTTGTACTCCATTTTCAATATATTGAGAGAATAATCCATTACTATATCTTATTCCATAACCTGTAAGTGGTACTTCCATTGTAGCTGCTGAATCCATAAAGCAAGCAGCAAGTCTTCCAAGACCTCCATTACCAAGTCCTGCATCTTCTTCAATTTCTTCTATTTTATTTATATCAATATTAAGCTCTTCTAAAACTGCTTTAACATCTTCATATAATCCAGTTGATATCAAATTGTTACCTAATGCTCGTCCCATTAAATACTCAGCAGATAGATAAAATGCTTGCTTTCCATTTTCATATAATTCCTTTGTATCATTCCATTTATCAATTATTTCTTCCATTATTGTAAGAGAAAGAGCATTAAATATTTCAAAATCCTCTGCATCTTCAATTCTTTTTGCGTATTTTATCTTTAAATATCTCTCAATTCCTCTTTTTATTTCTTCTCTTACCACTTTTATTCACACCTTCCATACATTTTTGTATATTTATATATTTTATCTGCTAAATCACAGTTTAATATATTCTCTCTAACTCTCCATTTCCAATTTTCACCTAAGGTTGATGGTAAATTCATTCTTGCTTCATTTCCTAAATTCAAGAAATCTTGCATAGGTGCTATGGCTAAACTTCCAACACTAGACCATGCACCTCTTATGAAGCCCCAATTATATCCTTCATTGCTATTCATAGCTAAATATTCCTTACAATATTTAACATCTTCCTTAGCTCCTGTTTTTTCATACCATCCTCTGAAGGTATCATTATCGTGAGTACCTGTATACACTATGCATTTGTTCATATAATTATGTGGTAAATAATCACTTTCTTCTCTTGCATCAAAAGCAAATTGAAGAACTTTCATACCTGGGAAATCTGATTCTTTTAAGAATTCTATAACTTCCTCAGTGAGATATCCTAAATCTTCTGCTATTATATCTACTTTACCTAATTTATTCTTTATGGCTTCAAAAAGCTTCATTGCAGGTCCTTTGACCCATTTGCCATTCACTGCTGTTTTTTCTCCATATGGCACACTCCAATAGCTTTCAAAGCCTCTAAAATGATCTATTCTCAGAACATCATATAACTTTAAACTTTCTTCAACTCTTCTTATCCACCAAGTAAATCCATCTTCCTCCATTGCCTTCCAATTATATATAGGATTTCCCCATAATTGTCCTGTTTTTGAGAAAGCATCTGCTGGACATCCTGCTACAGCTTTAGGTTCTAATGTATCTTCATCTACTAAGTAATCTTTTGGATTACTCCATACATCTGCACTATCTATAGCCACATATATAGGTATATCCCCTATTATCTTAATGCCTTGCATATTGGCATAGCTTTTAAGCTTGTGCCATTGCTTAAAAAATAAATACTGTATAAAGCTCCAATATTCAATTTCATCTTTTAGCAGTAACTCACATTTTTCTAAAGTTTCTATATCTCTTCTTTTAATATCATCATCCCACTTAAGCCATGATACTAAGCCAAAGTATTCTTTTATAGCCATATATAATGAATAATCTTTTAACCATTTCTTATTTGCTTTTTTAAATGCTGCTATTTCATTGCTAATTCTAAGATTGCCACTTTCTTTATAATTTAGATAAGCTTTCTTAAGCACCTTGTATTTAGTTTTAAATAATAATCCATAATCAATACTTTCTTTATCTTTGTAATAATCTTCATCTTCATAATCTAACTTTTCTAAAATACCTTCTTCATTTAAGATGTCAAAATCAATAAAATATGGATTGCCTGCAAAGGCTGAAAATGATTGATATGGTGAATCTCCATATCCAGTAGGCCCAAGAGGAAGTACCTGCCAATAACTTAATCCTGTCCTACTTAAAAAATCAACAAATTTATATGCTTCCTTGCCAAATGTCCCTATGCCAAACTTACCTGGCAGAGAAGAAATATGCATTATAACTCCTGCACTTCTATCCATGATTATCCTCCCTTAAGAATAAATAATCTATAGTAATTACTATAGATATTCCTAAACTTTCAAAACTATTTTCTGTTCCATCTATAAAGTTTCCTCATAAACATATTATCCCTTGTAGTCTCTTTTCTTTTACAAATGATATAAACATATCAATATTAATGTATAATCATTTTGCTAGAATATCATTGTATATTTAGATTCCTTTATCTTATTACCTATTATACTGATCATTTCAGAAAAGAGTGGGTTAAAAACCCCTTTTACTAAAACACCAATATTTTTTTGTATTATTTTGCTTTAGTATTCTAGCACTGTTATTAGGGATATAATTACTATCCTTAATAAATTCTAACACCTTTTCTATTGTACTTTCTTTAACATCTGGATGATTATTAAGCGCTCTTGAAATTATGCTTACTCCAACTCCTGTCAACTTAGCTATATCTCTTATATTCATTTTTAACCCTTCTTTTGGAACAATACATCGGTAACTATTCCAAAAAATCATTAAAAAATAATTTTAATGGCTTGTACAATTATTACCACTAAAATTATTTACATTTTTTTCTATATTTACATTATATTATCGTTTTAAACTGTTTTCAAATATAATATTATTTTTTTCTTTCCAAATAAAAAAAACAACCTTAAATAATACTGCAGTATTAAAGTTACGTATATCATAAGCAGTGTATTTTTCTATCTTATCCAGCCTATATATAAGTGTATTTCTATGAATATATAACGCCTTAGCTGCATCACTTAAATTAAGTCCACACCTAAAAAACACTTCTATAGTTCGTATCATTTCATTGTCAAGCTTAGAAAATCCCTCATTAAATATATGATATATCTTCTCCTTCTTTTCTTCTGATACTGAATCAATAATTCCTTCTAAAATTAATTTTTTTTCATTAATAACACTTTCACTTACTTTATATTTATTAGCTAACATAAGTTTATATTCACACTCTTCAAAAGATTTTTTTAAGGCTTCATAATTTTCAATCTGGCAATAGCTTATATAATATCTACTGGTAAAATTATTAAGTAAAGCATCCTTTATTCCTATAATATGCTCATAAATTTCTTTTACTTCAGCAATCAAAAGTAACTTATCATTAATTAAAATAACTTCTATATCACTATCATGATATAACTCTTTTATATATAGATAAGCATCGTATAATTTACTTTCTATATATATATCTATTAAATAAAACTTATCTAAAAGAGCAGGCCATACTGCCGAAATTATATCTTTTTCTATATTTTTTCCTTCTAGTAATGATGTAACTATACTTTCCTTATGAATCAAAATATCTTTTAGCTTATTTTCTAAAGAATATGCCAATAAATTTAATGTACTACCAAATGCTGCTTTTGTTTTCAAGCAGCATTCGGTTCCATTAAATTTAATACTTTTACTTACTATCTGATCACTATCATCATATTCTAAAGTTTCATAAACTCCTAAGCTTTCAATTGATAATCGGAAAGGTATATTACAACATTCATAAATATTTTTTACCATGTTCTCAATACATTCCACAATATCACCTCTTAAGCACTTACATATACTTTATCTTAGATTACCCTTAAAGTTGTATCCTTATCAAATACATGTAAACTATTAGCATCTAAGTATATCTTAGCTTTTTCTCCTACTTTTAAATTCGTAGTCCCTTCTATTCTTATTGTTACTGAAGCATTTCCACATTTAGTATAAACATAACTTTCTGCTCCCATATGTTCTACAACTTCAATATCACCAACAATAGTTGAATGTGGATTATTTGCTATAAGTTCTTTGTCATCACTTAAGCTTTGTGGTCTTATACCAAAAGTAACCTCTTTTCCTATATAAGATTTTAATGCATCACATTTATCTGCTGGAAACTTGATCTTATTTCCATTAAATGATGCAAATAAATCATTTCCTGATTTTTCAATAACACCATCTATAAAATTCATTTGTGGGCTTCCCATAAATCCAGCAACGAATAAATTTGTTGGATAGTTATAAATATTTTGTGGAGTATCAACTTGTTGAATTACACCATCTTTCATAACAACAATTCTTGTACCCATTGTCATAGCTTCTACTTGGTCATGTGTAACATAAATAAATGTTGTTTGTAATTTTCTATATAATTTACTAATTTCAGTTCTCATTTGAACTCTTAGTTTTGCATCAAGGTTAGATAATGGCTCGTCCATTAAGAATACCTTAGGATTTCTTACAATGGCTCTTCCTAATGCAACTCTTTGTCTTTGCCCTCCTGATAAAGCCTTTGGTTTTCTCTTTAATAAATGTTCGATGTCAAGAATTTTAGCTGCTTCTGTAACTTTCTTTTCTATTTCATCCTTTGGCATCTTTCTTAATTTTAATGCAAAAGCCATATTGTCATATACAGACATATGAGGATATAAAGCATAGTTTTGGAAAACCATTGCTATATCTCTTTCTTTTGGTTCAACATCATTTACTAATGTATCCCCTATATATAATTCACCTTTTGAAATATCTTCTAACCCTGCAATCATTCTTAATGTAGTTGACTTACCACAACCAGATGGTCCAACGAAAACTATAAATTCTTTATCTTCTATTTCTAAGTTGAAATCTTTAACTGCTGTTACATCGCCTTGATAAATTTTATAAATATGTCTTAATGATAAACTTGCCATATATATTCCCTCCATAAATTCATTTTTAAACTCTTAATATATTTATATTGTACTTCTTGAAATTGTTTTCATCTATATGTAATAGTTACAAATTAACATATTATTTTTTGTAATAATATCTAATATGTTAATTTCTTACATATATACTTTTACTTTGTAATCATAACATAACATAAAGTTTATTTTCAATGTATTAAAGTTTCTACTCACTATATACATCAAAAAAATTCATCCTTTTTTACTTATTATTTTTTAATTATCCAAGAAGTATTTTTCATTTATTTATGGTAATTCAAAAAGAATATTAGAAATCGGTTACTATCTGTATATTCCTATATTTAAAACTCTATTATTTTTTATAATTTTACTATTTACATTTTTATAGTAATCGGTTACTATAATATTAATGGTATATTTAGGAGGTAATTAATATGCATAAGAATATAGTATCAATGTTACAAGACAATTTTATAAACGTATTTAATGTAAAGGATCAACACTTATTCTTCTCACCAGGAAGAGTTAATTTAATAGGTGAACATACAGATTATAATGGTGGACATGTTTTCCCTTGTGCACTTTCTTTTGGAACATATGGAATAATATCTAAAAGAAATGATAGAAAAGTAAGATTATATTCAATGAACTTTGAAGATTTAGGAGTTATTGAGTTTAGTCTAGATTATATGGTTTATGATAAAGCACATGATTGGGCAAACTATCCAAAAGCAGTTATAAAAACTTTTGAAAATCATGGATATAGAACTGAACACGGTTTTGATATATTATTCTACGGAAATATTCCAAACGGAGCTGGACTTTCATCTTCAGCTTCATTAGAAGTATTAATGGCTGTAATCATTAATGATTTAAACAACTTTAATTTAGATATGATATCTATGGTGAAAATGTGCCAAGAAGCTGAAAATAAATTCATTGGCGTTAACTGTGGTATCATGGATCAATTTGCTATTGGTATGGGTACTGAAGGATGTGCTATACTGTTAGACTGTAACACTTTAGAATATAGATATAGTAAAATCAATATGGAAGGATATAAAATAGTAATCGGTAATACTAATAAGAAACGTGGACTTGCTGATTCTAAATATAATGAAAGACGTTCTGAATGCGAAACTGCATTAGCTCAAATACAAACTGTTAAAAATATCAATTCTTTAGGAGAACTTACTGAAGAAGAATTTGAAGAAGTTAAGAACGTAATAACAGATCCAATAGTAAGAAAAAGAGCGAAACATGCCGTTTATGAAAACCAACGTACTTTAAAAGCTGTTAAGGCTTTAGAAAATAACAATTTATTATTATTTGGAAAACTTATGTCTGAATCTCATATTTCTTTAAGAGATGATTATGAAGTTACTGGTAAGGAATTAGATACTTTAGTATCTTTAGCATGGGAAATGCCTGGAGTAATAGGTGCTCGTATGACTGGTGCTGGATTCGGTGGATGTACAGTTAGTATAGTCAAAGAAGAAAATGTTCAAAACTTCATAGATACTATCACTAAAAAATATACTGAAATCATCGGTTATGCTCCTGATTTCTATGTGGCAACTATATCTGATGGTGCTAGAAAATTATTATAATATATTATACAATTATTTAAATAGGCTATCCATAAAAGGATAGCCTATTTATTACTATGCAAGGTGTGATTAAATGAAGATTACTATTCAAGATGTTGCTAAAAAGGCTGAAGTTTCTGTTGCCACAGTATCTAGAGTGCTAAATGGCAACTATCCTGTAAAAGCTGAAACAAAAGAAAAAGTTCAAAAAGTAATAAAAGAACTTAATTTTATTCCTAATATACAAGCTAGAGAACTTACTAGACAAAAATCCACTGCCATAGGAGTTGTTCTCCCTAGTATTAATAATATGTTTTTCCCTGAAGTTGTTACAAGCATAGAAACTGCTTTAAAAGCAAAAGGCTATTCTTTAATTCTTTGCTGCTCTAATAATGATAGAGAAGAAGAGGTAAGATGTATCAATGACCTCCTTGCACGAAATGTTGCAGGCGTAATTGTACTAGATCCTAACACTTCAAATATCAATTCAGATTTTTATAAATCAATTGCTAAAACAGTTCCTATTGTATTTATAAACGGGCATGCTTCCGTAGAAAACATATCTTCTGTTTCCAATGATGAAAGCATTGGTGCTGAGATTGCTTTAAAATATCTCATCAATAATAACCATAAGAATATTCTTTTCATTCGTGGAGAAAATAGTGCTTCTTATGATATCAAAGAAAAAAAATATATAAGCATGCTTACAAATTCAAATCATTACCACCCATCTAATGTAATTAATATCGGTAAGGGAAATGGTAGTGAAACCGTAGATAATACAATTGTATCTGTAACTAATTTCTTAACTAAAAATAGAAAAATAACAGCTATCTTTGCTTGTAATGATCTTATGGCCGTTGGTGCCATAAATGCCTGCAAAAGACTAGGCTTAAATGTTCCAGAAGATATTTCTGTAATTGGTTTTGATAATACTGAGTTAAGCAAAATAGTAGAACCTAAATTAACTACCATAGATCAAAATATGTCTCTTTTAGGAGAAAATGCTGCTGAACTATTATTAGAAAAGATAACTTATAATAATGAATTCAGCAAAAAAATAATTTTAAATAACAAACTTGTGATAAGAGAAACTGTTAATCAGCAAGGTGATTAATCTTCAAAACTAATAAAAATAACCCAGTAATTTAGAATTACCAGGTTATTTTTATTAGTTTTTCATTATCTTGCTTTCGTAAGCTTTTAATTCTATATTATTGAAGTTCTTAACCTTGTCAGTGTGGTTCATAACAAAGTAATAAGTTTCTCCATTAACTTCTCTCTTAACTACTTCAACGCCTTCTTCTGTATCTATCCATTCAATAGCTGCATCAGTAATTATCTTTGCTGCTATGGCATCCATAGTACAGTTATCAAGACCTGTTCCTATATAATAAACTTGACCTTCTTCAAAATTATTAACAGTTACAGCGCTTAAATGATTGTAAAATTCATCATTATACACAAATAGAGGTTTCGCAGTAGTAGTTTTTAACATATCTCTAAAGACAACTCCACTACCTGAAATGCCTGCAAATTCATCTATACCTTTTATATCTACCTCTTGTCCTTCTTGAAGAGATTCTATTTCTTCAACATAACCACCAATTAACTCATTATAATATGTTGGATTAAGCTCTCCAAGAGTTAGATTATTATAGTAATCTTTAATAGCCGTTCTAAAGCTAAATACAACTTTTCCACCATTTTTAACAAATTCTCTAATTCTTTCTTGAACCTCTGATTTAAATACTATCATTGTTGGTATTAATAATACTTTATATTCACTAAAATCAGTATAAGATGGAATAACGTCAATATTTATATTCTTATTATAGAATGGTCTGTAAAGTCTATATACTTCATTCTTATAATCCATTAAGAAACTTTGTTTTTGAATTCTAAATGAAGCCATAGATTCATAATCATAAATAACTGCTACTTCAGCTTTTACTTTACTATTAACTACTTCTTCATTTTCTTTAATATCCTTAAAGAAATCTTGAACTTCAAAGAATTTTCTTCTCTTTATATTATCTTGATCTAATATTCCATAACAATATTGCTCTGCACCTTTAACAGCTCCTCTATATCTAAAATACATAAGCGAATTACATCCATGAGCCATTGCTTGATATGACCACATTTTTGCTTGATTTGGTCTTGGAAGATATCCAATTACATCGTGTCCTTGAGCACCCATTATGGCTTCAGTTATCCAGAAATTTTGCTTTTTAGCACCTCTCATATAATCTAAACCACATGCTATTTCATGAGCTGGAATTGGCTCTCTTTGCCCACCCCATACTGGATAATTATTGTAAGCTACAACATCTAAATGCTGTGCAACTTTTGAAAAATCATAGCTCTTATCAAAATATCCACCTGAAAAATCATGCATTACTACAGAATCTTCACCTAATACTTCCTTTAATAAATCCACTTGCATCTTTGCATATCTTTCAACACTTAAACTTCTAAATCTTTCCCACTCCATACGTAATGAAGGATTATGAGTGGTTATAGTTTTAGCTGGAAGAGGTATTTCGTCAAAGTCATTGTACTCTTGCGACCAAAATACTGTTCCCCAAATTTCATTAAGTCTATTTATATTATTATTATAAGCCTCTTTTAAATAATCTCTAAAAGCTCTCTTACATTCATCACAAAAACAAATATCGCTTCCTTCATGACCAAACTCATTATCTATTTGCCATGCAACAATTCCTTTTTCATTTTTATAGTGCTCTGCAAGAGCTCTTATTATTTTTTCACTAAACTTATGATATGTTCTGCTGTTAAAGCAATACTGTCTTCTTCCTCCAAAAGCTCTCTTTGTGTTATCTTCAAATTCTGATAACACATCAGGATAGTTTTTTGCAAGCCATGCTGGCATAGTAGCTGTAGGAGTACCGAAAATAACTTTCAATCCCTTTTCCTTAGCTTTTGCTATCACATGATCGAAATAAGAAAAATCATATTCCCCTTCAATTCTCTCCATCATATGCCATGCAAATTCACCTATTCTTATTACATTACTACCTAATTCTATTATATTATCTAAATCTTCATTTAACATATTTTCATTCCAGTGCTCTGGATAATAATCAACACCTAAGTACATTTTTATACCTCCATTACCTTAACTCTTTTTTATAATAATTTTACCACATTTATATATGTTTTTAACTATTTTTTACTAAATTTTACTAAAAAATATTATTTAAACCCAGCCCTAAGACTGGGTTTTGTATATTATGCCATTTCAGCATTTCTTTTTTCTTCTAACTTATTGATAATTTCATCTTGGAATTGTCCTTCGATCTTATATCCTTTTTTATAAATTATAAAGGCTATAATACTTATTACTGAAGGTATACCAATCATTAAAACTCTCATACCAAATATTGTACCAGCTGTTTGAACTACATTTGCTTTATATCCTACTATTGTTAAACCTACACCGATTAACCATGCAGAAACTGCTGATGCACCTTTAACTAAAAGTGTTTGGAATGAAGCTATAATACTTTCATTTCTAGTACCAAATTTAACTTCGTTATAATCAATAACGTCAGCAAGCATAACTGTTGTTGCTCCTAAGATAAATCCTGTACCCATCTTCATGATAATTCCTGAAGTTGCTATTAATGTTGCATTTGTTGGCATAAATATTCCTACTAATAATAACATTATTAAACCAACTGCTGGTAAGTAACATGCCATTCTAAATACATTTCTCTTACTCATTTTCTTTGATATTATTGGGAATAATATTAAAGCACTGATTTCAGCAAGTGAAGCAAATGCTGTAAATACTGAATACATATTTTCATTTCCTGTAACATATTTGAAATAATAGATTGCCATACCACCTGCTAATTGAGCAACTAAGTTGTAAGCTAATACTACACCAATATATACTAATAATTGATCATTTTCTTTAATTACTTTAAACGCTTGTTTTAATGTTGTCTTTTCAGCTGATTGTCCTGATGAAGCCATATTGCAGCTACTATCTTTAACATTTACCACTGTAATTATTGATGATATAACAAATATTACCGAAATTATAATTGCTAATTTTCCATATCCTATTGTTTGGTCTCCACTACCTAGCTTATTAACCATTGCTAAACCAAATGCTCCTATAATAAGCCATGCTGAACTAGCAAAAATTCTTGGAATAACTGACATTTGATCTCTTTCTTCCTTAGTCTTAGATAATGAAGGAAGCATTGACCAGTATGGTATATCCATTAATGTATATGTCATTCCCCATAAAATATACATAACTGAGAAATAAGCATAAAGGCTTGTCCCTGTTAAATTTGGCTTTTTAAATAAGAAAATTAATACTACTGCATTAACCAATGTTCCAAGTAAAATCCATGGTCTAAATTTACCATATTTACTTCTTGTATTATCAACTATCATCCCCATCATTGGATCATTAAAAGCATCCCATACTCTAGCTACTAAAAATAAGTTCCCAACAAATAGCGGTGATATTCCAACTAAGTCTGTTAAGTAAATCATTAAGTATGATGAAACTATAGCATAAACTAAATCTTTACCTAAGGCTCCTACACCAAATGAATATTTTGTTTTAAAAGATAAATTCATATTTCCCATCCCTTTCATTTTCAATTTCACATTTATCTTTGAAACTGTTTACATCTGTTACAAGATTTATGATAACATTTTCACCAATAATTTGCAAGAGTTTTTTACTATTTTTTACTATCTTTTTTATATACATTTTACTAAAAAGTTAAAAATAGACTGTATAACCATCTTATACAGTCTTATTTTAAGCCTATTTACAAATAAATTTTATTATCTTGCTATCATAATCTCCAATTAATTTTATATCAATTCCTTGATTCATTAAATAGCTTCCGCTTTTTTCAATTTCTTCTTCATTTATTTGGAATTTATAAATTTTATCACCATCTAATCCTCTAAGCTTTACCCTTGCAGCTCTATGTCCTAACTTACTTTGAGGTAAGAATGCAAATAATAATACCTCTCCCTCTTTTACGTATTGGAATAGGGCATAATCATTTTCAGATGTGTTTTCTAGCCTATAGAAACTTCCTTCTTGAACTATATGACGAATATTTTTATATTCATTAATCATCTCTTTAGAAAGCTCTATTTCATCTTCACTTAACTTTAATATATTACAGCCAATGCCTAGTGTACCCATCATGGCACTATGGTATCTAAATTTCATAGGTATTACTCTTTGTGATAAAAAATTTGGGCAATCTGTCACCCAAGCTCTCATGGCCTTTATTGGATAAATATATGAATAACTATTTTGAATTTTTAATCTATCATATGCATCAGTATTGTCACTTGTCCAGAAATCATCAAATATACCTAGTATACCATAATCAGTTCTTCCTCCACCTGAAGCACAAGCTTCAAATAATACATCTGGATGCTTCTTCTTTAATTCTTTTACAATATCATAAATTGCTTCAATATGCTTATACCAGATATCTTTTTCAACACCAGCTTGTGATATAGGTCTATTAGCATCCCATTTTATATAATCTATTTCATATGAAGATAACAAATTGTCTAGCATTTGGTAAACAAACTCTTTAACTTCTTTTTTAGTCATATTTAATACATATTGTCCTCTTGAAGTATCACTAACTCTAGTTTCATAGTGATATATCAAATCTGGATGCTCTTTATATAAGCTTGCTAACGGATTTACCATCTCAGGCTCAACCCATATACCAAATTTCATATCTAACCCCTTAACTTCATCAATCAAAGGTTTTAAACCATTAGGAAATTTTTCTTCATTTACATACCAATCACCAAGACCATTATATATACAATCTCTTTCACCAAACCATCCATCATCAACAACAAATAATTCTGCTCCTATTTCCTTTGCTTTTTTAGCTAATTTTATTTGTTCATTACAAGTAACTTTAAATTCAGTAGCTTCCCATGAATTATATAATACTGGTCTTAAACCACTTCTTAAAATATTATCATTAGCAAACTTATGCAGATTATGGCTCATTCTTTCAAAACCTCTGCTTGTATATCCACATATAATTGCTGGCGCTATAAAACTCTTTCCTGCTTCAAGAGATAATTCAAAATCAAATTCATTAATTCCCATTTGAACTAAAGTTTCACCATATTGCGTCTGTTCAACAACACCTTTGAAGTTTCCGCTTAGCTTTAAAGCTCCAAAATAAACTTCCCCTGTACTTTCTGTGGCATCTTTATCTAAAATAAAATGAGGATTATGATTATGAGTTGATATTCCTCTTCTATTTTCAATAACTACTTTTCCAAAGCTCATCTTTTGAGTGAATCTTTGTTGTTCAGCTCCCCAATGTCCACAAGTATTAGAAAAATTTAATCCTTCATATGGAATATGGAATTGAGCACTATGTATCTTTTCCACCAATACTTGATCTTTAGTATTATTTACAACTTCAACCCATCTTTCCATAAGATCATAATCATAATGTGATCTATAATGTAAATTTACATCAAAATCATAATGATTATCTTTTAATTTTATGATTAGTTCTTGTCCATTTATTTCATATCCTTCATATCGTAATACTATTTCTCTTGTCTTATCACTAAAATTAACTTTTAAACAAGTTTCTTTATATCTTAATCCTCCATGCACTGGAAACTCTTCTGGAGTTATTTCATGAACTGGATCATTAGTTGATACTTCATTTAAAACAGGCATTTGGAAGTCATTAATATTATCAATTCTATTTCCCCAATATAAATGCCTTATAAGTCCTAAATTATCAACTCCAAAGATATAAGATGTATTTTTAGTTTCAATGCTAAATATATTTTGATTTTCATTAATCTTAATTCCCATAATTTCTCCTTTTTCAATCCCTTTACTAAGATAACGTTTTCTTAATTAGATTATAATATACTCATAGTAAAAAAATCAATATTTTTACTAAATTTCATTATAAAATTTTACTATTTCCTTTAAATATGGCTCTAAGATATCATCATTTTCAAAATATAACTCATGTTTGCCATTATCAAATCTAACAAATTTACAATTTTTAGCATATTTACGAAAAGTATTATGTCCTTCATCATTTACAAAAGTATCTTTTCCTGATTGAAATAATAAAATTGGAATTTGAATTTTCTTTATATTTTCTTCTTTTTTTAATTTTCTTGTTGCTTTTATTGCTTCATTAATCCACTTAAAAGATCCTCCATTTCTCTGAAGCACTTCATTTGCTCGTAATGCATTTAAATGTCGTGAATATCTATATTGGTTTGATGTAGCTGATTCTTCTAAATTATACTCTCCATTGAAAGGACCTTGTCCAAAAATATAATTATTACCTTTTCCAACATATATAAAGAATTTACTGATTAAATAAGCCATATTTTCACTATAATTTCCTGTGTTTATTTCCATCATCGGTGAACTTAATACAGCTTTTTCAAAATATTCTTGATATTTTTCTAAAAATAAAGCTCCAATGCCTCCACCCATAGAATGAGCAAATAAAAATACAGATTCACCTTTCTTTTTCACTACTTCATCCATAAAAATCTTTAAATCCTCTATATAGTAATCAAAGCTATCTATATGAATTTGACTCTTTTCCTTAAAATTCAAATTAGATGATCTTCCATGACCTCTATGTTCTAGACCATATACCGAATATCCCATTTCTGTAAAGTAATAAATAAGTTCAGTATACTTTTCTAAACATTCAGTAAATCCATGGCTTATAACAATGATTCCCTTTTCATCTTGAACAATAAATTTTTCATAATAGATATTTATATTATTACAACCTTTAAAATACCCACTTTCCTTCTTTGTATTTAATTTTCTTTCCACATATCTAATAATTTCTTCATCTTGTCCATAATTTGAACAAAATATATTTGCTATTTCATTCATTTTTATCCCTCTTTTTAATTTTATATGTACAACCTAATCATATATTATACTACTATTCATTGTAAATATCGAAAAATAAAGAAGTATGAACTTTTTTTAAATAATCATACTTCCTTTTCAATATATGGCTATATTATTCTCTTTACACTTTCTCGAATCACAAACTCCGATGGTACTATAACCTTTTTAGCGTAGCGCCTATCATTAGAAAGTTTTTCTACCATAAGTTCTACAGCTACCTCTCCTAAGTATTCTGTATGTACAGAAACTGATGTCAATGGTGGATTAGTATATTGAGACACTATTGTATCATTAAAAGCAATTATACTGATATCTTTTGGAACTTCATATCCAGCTTCCTTAAGTCCCCTTATAACCCCTACTGCCACTGCATCATTTGATGCGAATAAAGCTGTTGGAAGACTATCATTATTTTTTAAATACTCACTTATTGAACGATATCCACCATCATATGTCATTTTACTATCTATAATAAACTGCTCATTATATAGCGATTTTTCTTTCATATATTCATTATAAAATTTCAATCTATCATCAAGACTAAATATCTTTAAATCATTTAGTGTTTTTTTTGAACCAACAAACCCTATTTTTTCATGACCCATTTTAGTAAAATAATTTAACGCTTGGAATACACCTAATTTAAAATTAGTTTTAACCCCATCATATATTTCATCATTTGGACTTGAATCAAGGAAGACTAAATTAGAAGAAATTGCTGATACTTCTTTTACTTCCTCTTCTGTAAATTTACCAATGCAAATGATTCCATTTAGCTTAGTGTCTTCAAACAATTGATAAGCTCCCCCATTTTTAAATACACTTACTACTTTTATACCTTTTTGAAAACATTGCTTTTCAACTATACTTCTTAAAAAAAGATAATATGGATCTTGCAGTTGTTGTGCAACATCAAACATTTCAACAATTCCAACTACATAGATATTCTTACTTTTATTCTTTCTTTGCTTTGCTGTCTTATATTTCAATTCTTCTGCTACTCTCAATATTTGTATCCTTGTCTCATCAGAAACTACAATCTTAGAATCGTTATTTAAAACTCTCGATACAGTAGCTAAAGAAACTCCTACCTTATCAGCTATTTCCTTTAAAGTTGCCACTTTTACCCCCTATAATGCCTTTTTACTTTATTATAATATATTTTATAAATAATTACACTACTTACATCTCTTATTTATACAGCCCCCAACTTTAATAATATGAATTTTTCTTTTAGTCTCTTCTTAATCTTATTGTATGCATCTTCACATGTACAATGGCAACAATAAAAAATGTTTCTTTATCCTTTAGTGCTTTAGTAATACTCTCAATAAAATTATCATCTTCATATTTTTATTAATAATATATTTTCTTTGTGAATATTTAATAATTTATAAAACAAACTAATATTAAATTATCATTTATTAAATCTGAAGAAGGTGTAAATTTGAAAACTTTATTTATTAAAATTTTTGTATATTTCGCTTTATTTTCACTATTAATTTCATGCTTTAATTATGTATACAGTAATGCTTATGATAAAATTAACACAGAAAAAGTTGTATATTTAACCTTTGATGATGGTCCTAGTAAAAACACCTCTAAAATTTTAGATATCCTTAAAATAAATGATGTACATGCAACTTTTTTCGTAATTTGTCCTTACATAGAGTCCCATAATGCTCTAATAAAACGTGCTTATGATGAAGGTAATGCTATTGGCAACCATACTCATAATCACGAATTTAAATATATATATTTATCAGAAGAAGCTTTTTGGAATAACTTTAATAAACATCAAAACTTCCTTAAAGAAATAACTGGAAAAGATTGTACAATATTTAGATTTCCTGGTGGATCTCATAACACTTTAGTTAGAAATGCTCATGGAAGTTCTTTTACAGAAAACATCATATTAAAGCTAAATGAACAAGGTATAAATTGTTATGATTGGAATGTTGATTCTGGAGATGCCAAAGGAAATAATATTCCCGCTACAACCATCTATAACAATGTAGTTAAAGATTCAAAAGATAAAGATGGACATTTAAAATCACCAGCTATCGTCCTTATGCATGATTGTATGACAAAAACAACAACTGTTGAAGCATTGCCAAAAATAATTGAATATTTTAAAGAGCAAGGTTATAAATTTGATACTTTAAATTAAAATAGGAGCTTAAATTTTTAGCTCCTATTTAATATCAAATTTATATTTACAAATTAAAATTCATATTAGCATTATATTGACCAGTAGACATTAAATATCTTTTTAATACTTTCGATGAATAAACTTTAAAAGGAAGTAAATCGCTTATATTAATAGAATATTCTTCTGACTTTATAGCTTTTCTTATTTCTTCTATAGTACTACATTCTTTATTGAAAGTGGTAAATATAGCCCCTATCTGTAAAGGAGTATGGCTATCGCTTCCTGTAACTATATTAACAGAAAGCTTTTTAGATAGCTCAATAAGTTCATTTTTAGCTTTTGTTTCCCCTTTTCTAAATATATCTTTAGCATTTAAGTCAATGGCATCTAACCTTTTTAAACTTTCTTCTGAATGCTTAAAAAGCTTGTGTCCCTTTCTACAAGGATGAGCTCCAATTTTCAAACAGTTATAAATATCTGACATATCTAGTAATTCTTCAAATTCAATCAAATTTTCTTTTTCCATGTATTGTTCTAAGATTTTATGAATATCCATTATGTCATCTCTATCTCCTGCTATTATAACGTGGCCCTTTCCTTTCACATTAACTTCTAATGCTGGGAATATAGCTACTCCATCAACCATATATCTATTTCCTTCATATATATAGTTTTCTTCTAAATATTTATATATTACATTGAAGCATATAGCATTAAAATGCTCACATAAAATTATTCCATCTATCTTATTTTCCTTGGCATATTTTATTTCATTTAAAAAAAAATTTTCATTAAAATCTTTTCTTTTACTTAGCAAACCATGAACATGGAAGTCTATGTTCATACTGTTTTCTCCTTATTAATTATTTTTTAATCTATACAAAACTTTAATTTTCATCTTATTATATGTATATGCTTAATATGAGATTTCTGCCTACATATTAATATAATAATTATTATTGTATTTTCATCTCTTTTATACTTTACAAATATATTTTTTTATATAATAATAATTCTTATATAACTTTATATTATATAGGAGGTACTTATGGAAAATATAATTTTAGAAGAAGGAATGAAAGCACCTGATTTCACACTTCCTGGTTCAGATGAAAAAAACCATAAATTAAGTGATTATCTTGGAAAAAAAGTTGTTCTATATTTCTACCCAAGAGACAATACCCCTGGCTGCTCAAGAGAAGCTGAAGCATTTAGAGATAATGCTGAAGAATTCAATAAGAATAACACTGTAATACTTGGAGTTAGCAGAGACACTATAGCTTCACATAATAAATTTATAGCTAAATATGATTTACCTTTTGTACTTTTATCAGATAGAAATGAAGAAGTTTGTAAATTATATGATGTCCTTAAAGAAAAAACTATGTGTGGTCGTACAGGAATTGGTGTAGAACGTAGTACTTTTATCATTAACGAAGAAGGAATAATCACTAAGATTTATAGAAAAGTAAAAGTTGCCGGCCACGTAGATGATGTAAAATGCAACCTTTAGGAACTCCAATGGAGTTCCCTCCTCAATTTTTCATTCTTAATTAAATTTCGTTCCTTCTTTAAGCATCTCTTTGAATTTGTTCCACTCTACAAACTCTCCCCCCATACTCTCAAGATGATTGGTATGCATTTGACAATCTATAAATAAAAACCCTTCTTCTTCTAGCTTCTTAGCTAAAGATATCAGTGCAGCTTTTGAAGCATTGCTTACCTTTGAAAACATACTTTCTCCAAAGAAACATTTCCCTATTTTAACTCCATAAAGACCACCTACTAACTGCTCATCTTCATATACTTCAACACTAGATGCTAATCCTAAGTTATGTAATTTTATATATGCTTCTTTCATATGGT
Organism: Clostridium lentum; assembly: GCF_014287815.1. Classification (GTDB taxonomy): domain Bacteria; phylum Bacillota; class Clostridia; order Clostridiales; family Clostridiaceae; genus Clostridium; species Clostridium lentum. Next base: position 2,608 of record NZ_JACOOQ010000005.1, on the reverse strand, counting down.
CTGTTATCCATGTACCTTCTTGACACTCCCTAATCTCCTTGCAATTTGAAATCACGGCAGCAAAATCATTATCAAAAGTTATTTTAAACTGATTCTTCTTTAAAATTTTCTTCATGGAATTTGATATTTTAATTTTACTTGGGTAAATAATAAACCTTGGTTTAGGGCACCACCATAATATTTCCTCTCCTGGATTATACCAAGGAAATATTCCATTACAATATGCTAGTATTAATCTTTCTACAGATAAATCACCGCCTATAGCTAATAATCCATCTTCTTCTGATAATTCAGGATTTGGAAATACTATTTCATTATTTAATCTAAATACTGCCATTTTCTTTTCCTCACTACTTAATTTTTTATTATATGTTGTATTATACCGTATTTCATCTGTTATAATATATAAAGAGGTGTAAAAATATGAAAAATTTATCAAAAGTACTTATAGGTATACTGGTAGTAATAATAATCATAGCTATACCAGTAGTTAGTGGCTACAATAACTTAGTAGCTTTAGAGCAAAAAGTTGATACTGCTCAATCTAATATTGATACTCAACTTCAAAGAAGATCAGATTTAATTCCAAATCTAGTGAGCACAGTAAAGGGATATGCTAACTTAGAAAGCGAAATTTATACAAATATCGCTGATGCAAGAAGTAAATTAGCAGGTGCTTCTACCATCCAAGAAGAAGCTGCTGCTGACCATGAGTTAACTAGTGCTTTATCAAGACTTCTTGTGGTTGTAGAAAACTATCCTGATTTAAAATCAAGTTCAAATTTCCAAGACTTAGCTATTGAACTTGAAGGCACAGAAAATCGAATTACTATAGCCCGTCAGGATTATAATGATGCTGTTACTGAATATAATACTAAGAGGAGAAGGTTTCCAAGCAATATAATTGCTTCTATTTTTAATTTTGAACAAAAGCCATTATATAAAGCTAGCGAAGGTGCTCAAACTGCTCCTTCTGTAGATTTTTCAAGTTAATATATAATGAAACTTTTTAAAAAGGTATTATTAATTTCTTCTCTTTTATTAGTATGTATTTATTCTATTACCTTTGCGGCAAATACCAAATTCCCTTCAGTTACAACCAATAAGTATATTAATGATTATACTGGAACAATTTCAAAAAATTATACTGAAAAAATTATATCAATTGGTAAGGAACTTGAAGAAAAAACAACTGCACAATGTGTTATTGTAGTAATAAACTCCACTAATAATGTACCTATAGAGAAATATGCAAATGAATTATTTCGCTCATGGGGTATCGGTACCTCTGAAAAAAATAATGGTCTTTTAATATTATTAGCTATGGATGATAGAAATTGGAGAGTTGAAGTAGGTAAAGGTCTTGAAGGTGCTGTACCAGATGTACTTAGCAACAAAATTATGACTTCTTATGGAAAGCCTTATTTCCGTGATGGAAATTATAATGACGGTCTCTTGAATTGTTATTATGAATTTTCTAATAAAATTGCTGAAGAATATGGAGTTTCGTTAACTTCCCTAGAAAATATAAATGTTTCTTCTAAAGATTACAACAATAATAACTCTTCATCTAATACTTCCAATAAGGTTATTCCTGGAGTTATTATACTACTTATCTTTTTAGATATCATTTTAAATAGAGGAAGAGTATGCCGTACTTTTTTACAAATGATAATTATCTCTAGTCATCATCGTGGTCCTAGAGGCGGTGGTGGCGGATTTGGTGGTGGCAGCAGCGGATTTGGTGGTGGAAACAGTGGTGGAAACGGCGGATTCGGTGGTGGCTCTTCCAATGGTGGAGGTTCTTCAGGTTCATGGTAAAATTTTTACCCAATAATAAATAATTTTTAAATAAAAAAAATGGGGCTGTATCAAAATAATATTTGAAAAAAGGGAATTCGTATTTGAATTCCCTTTTTTGCATATAATATCGTTATGAAAAACTTCAAAAAGAATGTGATACCTATGCAACAAATAGGTTTTCCAATACAGGTCCCTTTTATACCTAAAGAAGATGATCCTGTAAGACTGCTATTTGAAGTTACGGAGGGATTAGATTATACAAATTTATATAAAACATACTCTACATTAGGTAGAAATCCAGCAGTCGATCCAGTCACTTTATTTAGGCTATTAATATATGGAGATATGAACAAAATATACTCCAGTAGAGAATTAGAAAAGGCTTGCAAACGTGATATAAACTTTATTTGGCTTTTGCAGGGGCAAAAGGCTCCGGATCATAATACAATTGCTAGATTTAGAAGTCAACGTTTAGCAAATTGCCTTCGTGATTTATTTAATCAACTTATTATTTATTTAGGAGAAAATAATGAAATTCAATATGAAAATTTATTTGTAGATGGTACAAAAATCGAAGCGAATGCTAATAAGTATACTTTTATATGGAAAAAAGCAACTGATAAATTTGAAAATAAACTACAAGAAAAAATTAAAGATACTTTAAAACATTTAAAAGATGAGTTAGATATAAAAATCAATATTAATAATGATAAAATAACAGTTGATTTCGTATCTAAAATATTACACAAGTTAGATACTATTAAAGTTGAAAATAAAATTGAATTTGTTCATGGAAAAGGTAAAA
>NZ_JACOOQ010000004.1 GCF_014287815.1 Clostridium lentum | reverse complement strand
ACCGAAGGTCTTTTTGTCATATTCAATTTTCGAATTTTAATTGATATTTCAAAGTTATTTTTCTATTATTATGCCAAATTAGCCCTATGCTATTTTTTCATACGAAACTTTACACTATCTTTTAAAACTTCTTTATACACAGAAATTATCTTATTTACTATAACCTTAGGACTAAATCTTTTTAAGCAGTCAATCCTTATTTCTTCTTCATCATAACTTTCAATATTATCATAAACTTCTATCATTTTTTCTGCCAATATATCTATATCATCTATTGGAATAAGATATCCATTAAGATTATTTATAATATCTTCTGCTCCACCATTTAAAGCCCCTATAACCGGTCTTCCACTGGCAAGAGCTTCAATATACACTACACCAAATGTTTCATATCTAGAAGGTAATACAAAACAGTCACATTTATTCATCCATTTTGAAACATCATCTCTTGAAAGAGCTCCTAAAAAGATTATTTGATCTTTAACACCATTCTCCACAGTCAAAGCTTCTAACCAAGATCTTTGACTGCCATCCCCGCCTATATATAATACTGCTTCTTTATCTTTAAACTTCTTTGCAAAAGACTTTATTAATGTATCAAATCCTTTTTCACCTTCTAAAAATGCCAGTGAAAAGAAAATAAACTTTTCATTTTTAATTCTTTTTTTAATAGTAAATTTTGATAGATCCACTAAATTTCCTATGACTTCTATATCCTGTCTTCCACTTAAAGATTCTATTTCATTTTTTAAGCCATTACCTACAGTTATCACTTTTTGAGCTTTCTTATAAGAATCACAAATAAATGGTATATAGCTTTTCTTTACATATGGTCCTCTCTCTACAGAGGAATGTTCAGTAATAACTAAAGGTATATTATATTTTTCTGCTATATAAGCAGCACTTATTCCTCCCCATAGAGAAGACTGAGCATGAATTATATCTATAACTCCTTCTTTTTTCACTATTTCTTTATATAATTTTTCCATCCTTTTGTTAAACACTTTAAACATTAAAGGATTCTTAGGAATATAGTTATAATTTTTATATCTATATGTCTTTAATCCATCTTCAACATTATACTTAAGACCTTTTTCTTCATGAATTTTTCCCAGCATAGTAAGTGGCCACACTTCATTGTATGCTACTGTTACTTTAACACCAGCTTTTTGTAACTCTAAAGCTTGTTCTTTAAAAAAGCTTCCATGAACCTTATTTCTAACATTGGAATACCATGATGGTATGAACATAATATGCATATTCTTTTACCCCTTTAATATATCATTAAGTTTACCTGAAATATTTTCCCACTTATATTCCTTAAGCGGATGGAATTTATCTTCATTATCCAAATGATTAAAAATTTTATATATACCACCTACAATTTCTTCTGGATTATTATTTACAACAATGCATTTTTCTTTATCTCTTACCACATCTAATATAGGATCATTTTCATCGCCTAAAATAACAAATATTATTCCATCTGCTCCAAAATAATCATAAATCTTAGCAGGGATTTGTCTTGAGTTCTTATTACCAAAAATCATTAGCACATCACCATTAAGCATATAAGATATCGCTTTGTCGTAAGGTATCCTTGGTGAAACATCCACAACTGTTACATCAACTAAATTTTTTTTCATACCTTCATTGTCAATATTACCAAAGAATAAAACATTTAATTTCTTAAAACTTTCTGGATCTCTTTTCTCAAGTATCTTTAATGCCTCGACAAAAGGATTTGTATTTCTAAGCTTTGAGAAAATTTCTCCAGCATAAATAAAGTTTATTTTATCTTTATTTATCTTTTCTGCTGGCACAGTGCTTTTTATCTTTTCATATGCTTTTTCATCATACCCTCTTGTTAAAATGAAAGTCTTTTCCTTCGGTATATTATAACTATTAAGATAATCATCACGATTTGATTTAGTAACAAAAATATGTCTATCAGCAAGATTTATAATATCTTTTTCAAATCCTCCTTCTATTTTTCGTCTTATATATCCCATATTTTCTCTAGTAGAATCCTTTAACCAAGGGTCACTCCAATATGTAATCCACGGAACACCCTTATTTTCCTTTTTTATATACATTGCGCATATATGACTTGAAGGAGGTTCATGCATTGAAAATATTACATCAAACCTTTCCTTATCCATTAATTCAAGACCTACTTTAGAAGCTTTTCTAGCCCAATTTAAATACATATCAGGTATGGCAATAATTTTTTTACCTTTCTTTAATAATTCTTTTAAAGCTGATTTGCTAGAATTATTATTAGAATTTACTCCATTATTACCTTTCTTAGGCATTATTTTTTCAAATATCTTTCCACCAGATACTTTATGAATCTTAACCTTCGGATTAAGCATGCTTAAAATATATTCATCATAATATATTGAGTTCTTTGGAAAATCTACTGTAAGCAAATGTATATCGTTACCTTCATTAACTAAATTATTAAGATACTGTAGTGTTTCTATAGATGCAGAATTATTTATTAATGGAGAATAACAAGCTATAAATAAAATTTTCATATATTATCTCTCCCCTTTTGCCACTTTGTTTTTTAACATACTTAGTACTTCATTAAGTTCTTCTATCCTTAGCACAATTGAAATTATCACATATAATGCTGCTCCAACTATTGCATCAATAATTATTTTAATTACTCCTGTAATTCCTGTTAAATAATTAAATACTAAAAGAGCTAAAAACATCATAATTGTTGTTAATGTGATTTTAGCTAACTTTACTAATAAAATCTTTAAATCAATTTGTCCTGTATATTTCACTATTGCCCTAAATAAAAGCAACGCTATTATCACTGATGAAATAGATGAAGCCAACGCAACACCTATTATTCCATACCTTTTAGATAAATATATATTCAAAATAATATTTGTTGCAACACCTATTATTCCATTAAAAGCGGTAGTTTTTGTTTTTTCCATGGCAAATAGTGATGAATTTAATATATCTCTTATACCTGTAAATGGAATTGAAAATGAATATCCTAATATAGCTAAAGATGTCAATCTTACAGCAGTAGCATCAAATTGATTTCTTGCAAAAATAATTGTAACTACATCTTTATTTAAAATCATTATTCCTGCTGTAACTGGCATTAAAATAAATGCAATAACAACAATACTTTTAACTAGATATTGTAAAAATTCTTTATTATCTTTTTCATTTAATTTATTAGCCATTAATGGATACATAACAGATACAATTGAAGTTGTAATTGCTGTATTAATAAAAGATATAATCTTTTGTCCATATTCAAGATTAGACATTATTCCAACACCTAAAGTTGAACCAATATTAGTATCCACCACCATATTTATAGAGTTTGCACCAGCACCAATTATTACTGGAACTAATAATATAAACATTCTCTTTATATCATTATCATTAATTTTAAACCTAAATTTAATATTGTATCCTTGTCTATAAAGGGATGGTATTTGTACTACCACTCTTAATATGTTTCCAATAACATTGGCAATAGTAACACCTAAGATATTCACATCTTTAAATATTATTAAGTATAGTATTATTGGTGCATTGAAGAACATTCCTAAGATTGATGGTATTACAAAATCTTCACATACTTGCAGTATAGATAAAAAACAAACATTGATTGACATAAAAAGAAGATTTATAAGACTTATCCTTGTTAGATTAATTGCCAACTCCATATTTTCCCTTGAAAATCCCGGTGCAATTATATTTACTATATTTTCTGTAAATATATTTCCTAAAATAAATATACTTAAGGATAAAATTACGAGAATACCAATTACATTATTGGCAAACTCAAACATCTTTTTTTTACTATCCCTATATCTTATTTTACTAAGCATAGGGATAAAGACAGTTGAAACACCGAGTCCTATTATGGTAAATAATGTTTCAGGCACCATAACCGCTGCTTTATATGCATCAGTTATAGCACTAGCACCAAAATAATACGCTACTAGCGAATCTCTTATAAGCCCTAAAAATCTACTGACAATGGTAATTACCATTACTAAAAATGTTGCTTTAAATATTTTTTTACTTTTCATCCTGATTACCTCGGCTACTAGCTACTTTCAAAAGGAATTTTGGAATACTTCCTAATCTTTTTATTCTCCACGGTTCTTTAGCTACTCTGTATGCCCATTCACAACCAACATTAATCATCCATCTTGGAGCCCTTTTTACTTTATCAGCTATAACATCAAAACTTCCTCCAACACCCATAAATATTTCCACAGGAAGCTCGTTAAAATATTTAATAATAAATTTTTCTTGCCTTGGGCATCCCATTGCTACAAATAACACTTTAGGTTTTTTTCTCTTTATATCTGCCAATAACTCATCACAGTTGTCTAAATCAAAAAAGCCATTTTTATATCCTGCAATAATAAGTTTTGGATGATCTTTCTTTAAATTTTCAACACATGTCTTTAATGTTTCTTCTTCTGCACCTACAAGATATATAGAATCACCAGCTTCTTCACATTTAGTTATTATTTCCTTCATAATCTCTATTCCTGCAATTTTTTCGCTAACAGGTGTTTTAAGCATCTTGGCAGCAATTTGTGTGCCTACTCCATCCGGAATAATTAATGCATCATCACTAATAAAATTATTAAATAAAACTTTATCATCTAGCCCTCTATATAATACTTCTGGATTTCCTGATATGATATGGACCTTTTTTCTTTTAAAAATCTCATTTAGACATTCCTTTTTACTTAATGAATATATCCTATATCTTAAGATAGAAATATAATTTTCCTTCATATTCCTCTTCATATTTCTCATCCTTTATTTACTTATTAAATTTTCTATTTCTTTTACAATTTCATCCTCAGAATTTAATTCCTTTGCTATAGCAAGATGTAATTTTGCATTCTTCATATCTTTTAAGTTTATGTAGCACATAATAATATTTGTACAGATTTCAACATCTCTTGAAGCTTCAAAAGCCTTTTTAAAGTATATAAGTGCTTCTTCATATTCTCCTAAGCAAGCATAGTTTAATCCTAGCTCTACTACCACTTCCAGTATTCCACTTTCAATCTTTATACTTTCTCTTAAGTAATGAATTGCTTCTTCAAATTTTTGCAATCTCCTAAAAGCAACACCTATATAATAATAAATAAGTGGATTGCTATCGAATTCTTCTACCAATTCTAATAATGACTGAAGGCTTTTTTCAGGGACTTCATTTAGCATCTCAATAGCTTTCTCATACTTGGTAATATTATCAATATCCTTTGTTAAAACTTTTATTTCCTCAGTGATATTACCGCCTTTGTTAATATACTCGTTTAATTCTATTTTAGATTTCTCAAATTCACCATTATCCTTTAAAATAAGTGCTTTATATAAATGATAATCATTTATTTTTATTTTATTTTTTTCACAATACTCTATATCATCTAATAATACTTCACCAAATTCTTTATCCTTTTCTCTAATATTTTCTCCAACTAAAAGTAGCTTCTTAAGCACTTCATTATCTTTTGAGTAATAATAATAACCCTTAAGTAAAATATAAGCCTCTAAATATTTTTCTTCATTAACACTCTTGGATATTAAAGATTTTATACAATTTTCAGTATCTTTTATATAATCTAATATAAGTTCATAATCGTCATTAAACCTTAAATTTTCATCACAACCAAAAGCTATGAACATGCCTTCTATAAAATAATATATTGGAAGATTTTTAATCTTTATTTCATTTTCAATATTAGAACTTATATATTCTGTACTTATTGGAAGATATAAATCCTTGTTTTTGAATTTTACATATTTTGGAATGTTTATGCTTTCCTTAAAACCTTCAATATTCATTTCTAAGAATAGCAATTTCCCCATTTTTTCTTTAATTTGCGACCTATAATCCATTATTAACACTCCTTTGCAAATTATCTCATTACATAATACATTATTATAGAAAAACTTTCAAATAAAAGCGATATATTTATGAATTAATACAACAAAAAAACTACTGAAAAAAATCAGTAGCTTTTATTAAAATTAATTATGCTAATTTTTCGTTAACTATATCCATTACTTTACCTTTAAATACTTCTAATTGCTTCTGTGCATCTTCTAAACTTGAGCCTTTAACTGCAATGTATATTTTCATTTTTGGTTCTGTACCTGAAGGTCTAACAACAAATGAAGAACCATTTTCAAGTATATATTTTAATACATTTGATTTTGGTAAGTTAATTACGCTTTCAGTTCCAGTAATTAAATTTTCTTCTTTGCTTAATTTATAATCAAGCTTAGTAGCAATTTTAACTCCGTTTACTTCTGGTAATGAAGAATTTCTTAATTCATCGATACATTTAGCAATCTTTTCTTGTCCTTCCTTACCTTTTAAATCTATTGAAACAAGACCTTCTTTAAAGAATCCATATTTATTATATAAATCTATTAATCCATCATATAAGCTCTTTCCTTGTTGTTTATAGAATAAAGTCATTTCAGCAATAAGCATTGAAGCTATTACTGCATCTTTATCTCTTACAAATTCTCCTGCTAGGTACCCATAGCTTTCTTCAAAGCCAAACAAGTATTTTCTATCTCCAGCTTCTTGGAATTCTCTTATTTTTTCTCCAATATATTTGAATCCAGTAAGAACATCCATTATTTCTATTCCATAATGTGTAGCTATAGCTCTAGCTCCTTCTGTTGTAACTATAGTTTTAATTACAACACCATTTTCAGGAAGCTTATTTTCTTCCTTTAATGATGATAAAATATATTCAGTTAATAATAATCCAGTTTGATTTCCATTTAATACTCTGTAATTTCCTTCGCTATCTTTTACTACAACTCCAATTCTATCACAGTCAGGATCTGTACCAAATATTATATCTGGATTTGAAGTTTTTGCCATATCTAATGCTATTTCAAAAACTTGTGGATCTTCTGGATTTGGATATGGTGCTGTTGGGAAATTTCCATCTGGTAACTCTTGTTCTTTAACAACTTGAACTTGTTCATAACCTAATTCCTTTAATACTCTTCTTACTGGAATATTTCCAGTACCATGAATCGGTGTATAAATCACTTTTAAATCCTTAGCATTTTTTTCTACTAATTCTCTTCTTATTGTTAAAGATTTTACTTGTTCTAAGTAAGCTTTATCAACTTCTTCACCTACATAAGTTAAAAGATTATCCCTTATAGCTTCTTCTTTTGATATAGTCTTGATTTCATCAAAAGATTTTATATTATTTACTTCATTTATTATTATAGTTGCTTTTTCATCTGTTACTTGTCCACCAAATTCATCATAAACCTTGTAACCATTGTATATTTTAGGATTATGTGAAGCAGTTACCATAATACCACCATTACAATTTAAATGTCTAACTGCAAAAGATAACATTGGTGTAGGTCTTAAGCTTTCATATAAGAATACCTTTACTCCATTGCTGCATAAAGTTAAAGCAGCTGCTTCAGCAAATTCCTTTGACATATTTCTTGAATCATATGCAATGGCCACAGATGGCTCTTCAAAACTTTTATTTAAATAATTAGCAAAACCTTGAGTTGCTTTTGATACTGTATATACATTCATTCTATTAGACCCAAAACCTATAACTCCTCTAAGTCCGCCTGTTCCAAAATCTAAATCTTTGTAAAATCTGTCTTCTAATTCTTTTTCATCCTTGATTGACCTTAATTCTTCTTTAACTTCTTCAGCTACAACTGCTGAATTTAACCACTCATTAAATTTCTCTTTGTATATCATACTCATACCTCCTAAATTAAGTCATTAAACTTACATCTTATACTATAAAATATTTTTAATCATATAAAAAAAAAAGCTACATGTATATTATTACTTGTAGCTTAATAAAAATCAATATTTTATTCTTTAAAATTTATATTTTAAAAAGATATTTTAACTTTCATTCTCTTCAACTGCCATTTCCATATCATCAGCCACTCTCTTTCTTTCATAAATTACTGACGCAATAACTGAATTTAAATCATCCACTATTGAAATTTCAGATCCTATTTCCAAATCTCCAAATTTATAAACATCGCCTACTGTACCAGTACCAATATTGATATTTAAATATTTAGGTAAAGAATCTACATTTCCTTCAACTTTAACACTATCCTTTTCTTTTTGTAAAACAATCCCTTTTTTATTTATATATTCTTCTCCAATATAATGAATTGGTACCGTAGATATAACTTTTTCTCCAGCAGATACCTCTTCTAAATCTAAGTGTATTATTTTATTTGTTGCAGGATCTCTCTGCATCTCTTTTATTAATGCTTTATGTTCTTTGCCATTATAATTGACATTCATAACCCCATATTGACCATTGGCAGTAATTTCGTCAACTAAATCCATTTCTCCAATTTCAAACATAAAGTTATTAATATTCTTTCCATATAATATTCCTGGTATTTTGCCTCTCTTACGACATTTTTTCGCACTTTTAGCAACACTGCCATCTCGTTTATTTAATTCGATTACTGACACGATATATACCTCCTTAATTACTTTCTTAAGTAATTATTCTCAATTTTAATTATTTTTATGCATTATTATTTTTTATACCAGCATTTGATTAAAATAACATGTAGTAAAGTTACAATTCTGCATATACTATCTTTATAAAGTATCTATATTTTCATTCTAAGAAAAATTTGTCAATAACTTGAAAGAAGGTGTATTTTTTGTATAACTTTGATCAAAATGAAACTCCCTTATTTAATGCATTGATGGAGTATGTAAATAGAGATACATTACCTTTTCATGTACCTGGACATAAAAAAGGCGTTGGTATAGATGAAGAATTTAAAAATTTCATTGGGGAAAATCCATTTAAAATTGATGTAACAGTCTTTAAATTAGTAGATAGCCTCCATCATCCAACAGGACCAATAAAAAAAGCCCAAATACTTACAGCTGATGCTTATGGTGCTGATGCTTCATTCTTTTCAATTCATGGAACATCTGGCGCAATACAAGCTATGATCATGTCAGTGGTATCTGATGGTGACAAAATAATAGTTCCAAGAAATGTTCATAAATCAGTTACCAGTGGCATTATCTTAAGTGGTGCTATTCCAATCTTCATGCAACCTGAATTAGATAAAAAATTAGGGATAGCCCATGGTGTATCACCAAAAACTGTTGAAAAAACTTTAAAAGATAATCCAGATGCAAAAGCATTGCTTTTAATTAATCCAACATATTATGGAGTAGCCACAGACATTAAAAAAATTGCTGAAATAGTTCATAGCTACCATATCCCTTTAATTGTTGATGAAGCCCATGGACCTCATTTAGCATTTTCAAGAAAATTGCCTATGTCAGCCTTAGAAGCTGGTGCAGATATTTGTTCACAAAGCACTCATAAGATTATTGGTTCTCTTACTCAAGCATCATTAATACATATAAAAAGCAAATTTATAAATCCTAATAGAGTACAAAGAAATCTTAATCTTTTACAAACTACTTCTCCTAGCTATATCCTCATGGCATCTTTAGATTGCGCTCGTAGGCAAATAGCATTACATGGTGAAAATTTATTAAATAAAGCCATTGAATTAGCTAACTATACTAGAAATGAAATTAATAAAATACCAGGATTCTATTGTTTTGGCAAAGAAATTCTTGGAAAACCCGGTTCATTTGCCTTTGATCCTACTAAAATAACTATTTGTTGTAGGAATTTGGGAATCACTGGATTTCAACTAGATATGATACTTTATGAAAAATATGCTATTCAGATGGAACTATCTGATTTTTATAATGTGCTTGCTGTTGGTTCTTTTGGTGATACAAAAGAAGGTATGGATAGATTACTTACAGCTTTAAAAGAAATATCCAAAGAATACTATGGGGTAAACAAACCTATTGCTGATTTCTTAGATATTCCCCCTATTCCTACCAAAATTATTAACCCTCGTGAAGCATTTTATGCTGATAAAAAATCAGTACCACTTTCCGAAAGTCTTGGAAAAATTTCTGGCGAATTCTTACTTGCATATCCCCCTGGAATTCCGCTACTTTGCCCTGGTGAAATCATTACCTCCCACATAATAGATTATGTTAACGATTTAAAGAAAGCAAATCTCTATGTTCAAGGTACTGAAGATCCTACTGTAGAAAATATAAAAATTTTAAATATTTGAATATAGATAACCTAAAATATCATCAATATTTTAGGTTATCTTGTATTACCTTGTATCAATATCAATATATTATTTATATACTTATATTAATAAAGTAGATTTATTTTTTAGATAATGTTAAAATAATTCATTATACAATATTTAGAAGTGAATGCACCTTATTTTCCCAAAGCTAAAATATATTTTTGAAAGGAAGAATAATATGTGTGGAATTGTTGGCTATATAGGATATAACCAAGCATCTGATATACTATTAGAAGGACTTAATAAATTAGAATATAGAGGCTACGACTCTGCTGGAGTAGCAATCTTAAATGATAAAATTGAAGTTCGTAAATTTAAAGGAAGATTACTTAATTTAGCCCAAAGTTTAAATGCTAATCCTATTAAAGGAACAGTTGGAATTGGACATACAAGATGGGCTACTCATGGTGAGCCTTCTGATGTAAATGCTCATCCTCATTCTAACGAAAAGATAACTTTTAGCGTAGTTCATAATGGTATCATCGAAAACTACTTAAAGCTAAGAGAATGGTTAATTTTAAAAGGATATAACTTTTATTCCGAAACTGATACTGAAGTTATTCCAAATTTAATTGATTATTATTATAATGGTGATTTATTAGATTCAGTTATTAAAGCTACAGCCAAACTTGAAGGAAGTTTTGCCATTGGAGTTATAAGTAAGAATGAACCTGATAAACTTATAGCTGTAAAGAAGGATAGTCCTTTAATCGTAGGCATTGGACAGAATGAATACTTTATAGCCTCAGATATTCCTGCTGTTTTAAGTCATACTAAAGATGTATATTTACTAAATGACAATGAATTTGTAATATTAACAAAAGATGGTGTCGATATACGTACTAGAAACAAAGAAATTATCAAAAAAGAAATTTTCCATGTAACATGGAATGTTGATGCTGCTGAAAAAGGTGGTTATGAAGATTTCATGCTAAAAGAAATTCATGAACAACCAAAAGCTGTCAGAGATACTTTAGCTGGTAAAATTATCTTAAATAAAGAGATTTCTTTTGATAACATTAAATTTACAAAAAATGACTTAGATAAATTTGATAAAATATATATTGTTGCTTGCGGAACAGCCTATCATGCTGGCCTTGTAGGTAAATACGCTATAGAAAAACTTGCAAATATATCTGTTGAAACTGATATTGCCTCAGAATTTAGATATAGAGAGCCTATAATTACAGATAAAACTTTAGTAATTGTAGTATCTCAATCTGGCGAAACAGCTGATACTTTAGCCGTTCTTAGAGTATCTAAAAAACAAGGAGCCAAAGTTCTTGCCATTACAAATGTAGTAGGTTCTTCTGTTGCAAGAGAAGCTGATGATGTATTTTACACCTTAGCTGGGCCTGAAATTGCTGTGGCTTCTACCAAAGCTTATATAACTCAGCTAGTAGCATTCTATATATTAGCATTACACTTTGCAGAAGTGAAAGGAACTTTAGCTTCATCAGAAATAGAATCCATTAAGAAGGAACTTATAGCTATTCCTAATAAGATTAATGAATTATTAAAAAATAAAGATAATATTCAAAAATATGCATCTTATCATTTTAATCAAAAAGATTTGTTTTTCCTAGGACGTGGATTAGATTTCGCTGTAGCTCTTGAAGGCTCCTTAAAGCTTAAAGAAATTTCTTATATTAATTCTGAAGCATATGCTGGTGGCGAACTTAAACATGGACCAATTGCCTTAATTGAAAAGGGTACTTCTGTTATTACCTTATTAACTCAAGAAAGATTAAAAGATAAAATGATTAGTAATGTAAAAGAAGTAACCACTAGAGGTGGTAATATTCTTGCCATTGTTAATGATGGTGATGAATCTGCAAAAAACATCACAGATGATGTCATATATATTCCAAAGACTATTGATTTATTAACTCCTCTCTTAAGTGTAATACCTCTTCAATTATTATCCTACTATATTGCAAAACTTAAAGGTTGTGATGTTGATAAACCAAGAAATTTAGCTAAATCAGTTACTGTTGAATAAAATAATAAAGGATTAAGTGATTCATTTCACTTAATCCTTTATTATTATTCTAATGTTTCACTTAAAAAAGCTCTAAGTTCAGAATCTAAAGAGTTATTTTTTAAATAATATAATCTATCATTTATTTCACTATCCATTTTGTTTAGTGAATAGAAACTTATAGCTGCTTTAATTCTTAGTTTCTCATCAATATTTTCAAAGCTAACTCTTCCATTTTCACCCTTTAAAATCATCTCCATATCTAATTCACTATCAAATAATGCTAGTGCCTTTATAAATATAAGCTGTTCTCTTGTGTATCTTTCTCTAATATTTATTAAGTTTAATATTATATCATAAGCAGCATCTAAATTACCTTCTAAAATAAACTTTTTATAATATAATTCATATAGTCTCTCTATTTTTCCATAACCCTTAATTTGTGAAAAATATCCTAAAACTTTATACTTATCTTCTTCATTAAATGACTTCATTAAATAAATTAATGAATCAACTATCTTTTCTATTTCTATTCCTTTACCTGCAAGTTTACATAATAAATTAATTGCTTTTAAACAAGAGTTACCTCCATTATCAACAATTTTTAGTAACTCATCTACACCATCTTCTTTAAAACTATATAAAATCGATAATACTGAATTTTCAACAGCTATTGGCCATTGACCTAATTCATCAAATTTTCCTTTCATATATGTAGGTTTTGATACTTTATCTTTTATATATGTGCTTATCAGTTGAATATGTTCTTTACCGATAATTTTACAAGCCTCTTCTGCAGCGCTTTGCATAGAATTAAAGTCTTGGCCACTATCTATTACTCTTAAAATTTGCTGTACAATTATTTTATGAATTTCTTCTTCTGTATAGCTTTTTTCCTTTACTTCAATATATGAATTTTGTTCACTCTTCTCTGAAATACTTTCATAAAAATCTGTATTTGCAACCTTAAAATCATACATATATTTTTCGCTATTTTCACTAGATTTCTCTGCTTCAGAAATATCCTTTGCTTTCAATTGCTCATCTATTTTAACATTTTCTTTTTTCTTTTTTTTCTTAAAAAAATCAAACATTTAAACCCTGTACCTCCAAATCTTTTTCACTTAGTGTCTTAATTCCTATTTCATTTAGCATTTCGGCAGTAATGCCTTTTCCTTTAACTTTATTTCCATTAAAACTTCCATCATATACAAAATTAACTCCACAAGACGGGCTTCTCTCTTTTAATATAGCTGTTGAAATAGAAAGCTTTTTTGCAATTTCCACCACTTCCTTTGCCCCTTTAATAAATTGCTTTGTGACATCCATTCCTTCTTTGGTAACAATTTTACCATTGCCTTCCAGAATATCTTTTGCCTTTGCCTGAAGTTCACTTGGCACTCTTGGCGTAGTAAGTCCCCCTAATTGTTCTGGACATATTAATATTGCTTTCCCACTGATAAATAATTCATTGCATTTTTCATTATAATTGTTTGCACCATCATATTTACAGTTAACTCCACATAAACATGCACTTATCAAATACATAGCTAAGACCTCCCTACTATGCATAATTATAGCATAGTAGAGAGGCCTTTTAAATAATTTATATTATTTTAATTCAACAATTGTAACTCCGTCTCCACCTTCGCCATATACACCAAGTCTATATGATTTAACATGTGGGTGTCTTTTTAACATATCGTTAATTGCTTTTCTTAAAACACCAGTACCTTTTCCATGTACTACTGTAACTTCACCTAAATTACACATATAGGCTTCATCTAGATATTTGTCTGTTCTATAACAAGCTTCTTCTGAATCCATTCCCCTTAAATCAATTCTACTTTCAATAGATTTAGTATTTAATTTAAGTTCTCTCTTTTTCTTTTCCTTTTTAACAGGTACATCATCAACTTTTCTTAGGTCCTTAAGCTTAACATTTATCTTCATAATCCCTGCTTCAACTTGAACTTCACCTTTATTATCAGGCATAGATATAATGACTACCCTTTGATTTAAAGAAGGTAACATAGCTTCCATACCTAATGTAACCTTTGTTATTGCCTCACCTTTTTCTTCTCTAGCAATTCTTAGTGCAGCTTCCTTAGCTTCAAGACTATCCTTAAGCTTCTTTCTTTCTTCTTCAAGTCTATTTCTTCCACCTTCAGCTATACCCATTCTTTCTAGTTCTCGAATAGCTTTTACAATTTCATCTGCTTCATCCTTAGCATTACTTATGATATTTTTAGCTTCTTGCCTAGCTTCCTCATAAGCTTTTTCCCGTACTTTATTTATCTTAGCAAGTTTTTGATCATATTCTATCTTTAACTTTTCTGCCTGTTCCTTTAAAATCCTTGCTTCTCGAGCATTATTATTAGCAATAATACTTTTTTCTTGTAAGTCTCTTATAAGATCTTCAAATTGAAGATTATCCTTTGACATATATTCCTTTGCTTTAAATATTACATCATCATTTAAACCTAATCGTCTTGATATTTCAAAGGCATTAGACTTTCCTGGTATTCCTATAAGTAGTCTATAAGTTGGTCTTAATGTTTCAACATCAAATTCTACTGATGCATTTTCCACACCTTCAGTATTTAGAGCATATCCTTTTAACTCACTATAGTGAGTTGTGACCATAACTCTTGAATCTCTACTCTTTAGCTCTTCAATAATTGAAATTGCTAAAGCAGCTCCTTCAGCCGGATCTGTTCCTGAACCTAACTCATCAATAATTATCAGTGAATCTCTATCAGCCTTTTCTAATATAGAAACTATATTAGTCATATGAGATGAGAAAGTTGATAATGATTGCTCTATACTTTGTTCATCACCAATATCAGCGTATATTTCTTTAAAAAACCCTATGGTAGATCCATCTTTTGCAGGAATTAAAAGGCCACTTAAAGCCATTAAATGCAGAAGCCCTACCGTCTTTAATGTTACTGTTTTTCCCCCTGTATTAGGCCCTGTAATCATTAATGTGGTAAAATCCCTACCTAGAAATACATCTGATGGTACTACTTCCTTAGGATTGATCAGTGGATGCTTAGCACCAAATATTTCGAAACTTCTATCCTTTGAAACATTAGGCTTTAATGCATTTATAGCAGAAGCATATTTACCTTTTGCAAAAATAAAATCTAGCTCTGTTAATATCTTTGAATTATTTACGCATTCATTTATATGTTCTGTAACCTTTGCTGACAATGCTGTTAAAATTCTTTCAATTTCTGCTTTTTCTTTTAACATTAACTCTTTTATTTCATTATTTAGATTAACAAGGCTCAGTGGTTCTATAAACAACGTAGCTCCTGTAGAACTTTGGTCATGTACAAGTCCCTGAACAGCACCTTTATATTCAGCCTTAACTGGAAGTACATACCTTTCACCTCTCATAGTATAAATTGCATCTTGTAAATACTTAGAATTAGATCTTACAATAGAATTTATCTTTTCTCTAACAGAAGAATTTTTCTCTTTTAAGCTTCGTCTTATATTATAAAGTGTGGCACTTGCCTTATCACTTATTTCTTCCTCAGATATTATTGCTGTTTCAATATCATTTTCAAGAGATTTTACAGGAGTTAATATATAAGCTAAATCCTCTAAGTTCTTATATGCAATTTCATCATCTTTCCTATTCATGTATTCTTTAAACCTGCGTGAAACTCTAAGCATACCACCAATCTTTAATAATTGCTCAGGTGTAAGAACTCCTCCCTTTCCTGCTCTTTCAATGGCCTCTCTCGTATCATATAATCCTTCAAAAGGAGGTGCACCTTTAGTAATTAATAATTCCAATGCCTCATTTGTTTCTTCAAGTTTCTTTTCAACCTCATAAATTGATTTACAAGGTTTTAGAGAATGTACCATTTCTTTTCCGCTTGAGGTAATTGCATATTTTTCAACTTTATCTTTAATTTTATTAAATTCTAAAATTCTTAGAGTTCTTTCTTTCATCACTCTCTCCCTCTTGCTATTTCATAATTTTATTAAATTCATTTTCCATTTTTTTCTTATTAATTGTAATAATAACATAAGCTATCAAAGAATATACCATTGTTATAACGCTTACTGCATTACTATATATAACTGTTTTACCAATAATCTGTGAAATCATAATAACGATAAATCCAATTATTATTGCTAATAAAATCATTGATACTCTCCAATAACTCTTTACTATGCCCACTGCAGCATTTTTCTCTGCAGTGGTTAATT
The DNA here is from genome assembly GCF_014287815.1 of Clostridium lentum. GTDB lineage: Bacteria > Bacillota > Clostridia > Clostridiales > Clostridiaceae > Clostridium > Clostridium lentum. Next base: position 147,380 of record NZ_JACOOQ010000004.1, on the reverse strand, counting down.
CTCTAATTTTGTCTTTACTTATTTTTTTGCTACTTTTATTCATTTCTAATATTCCATAAATAAAAACTGCAAGTAAAACTACAATTGCTATTATAACCATATAAATTTTATTCTACTCCTCTTCTATAATGTCCTTTAGTATATTCTTTACTATCAAAATCATCACCATTTTTTAATATTGATATTACATTCTTAACTTCTTTATATGTTTCATCTCTAAAATCAAATCTGAAAGTAGTTATACCAAATCCTTTTAACTCTTCAATTTCATCAATTATATTTAAAGGTACTGGATTTAAAATATAACTTCTACAATATAAATCTGTCATTACCCTAAGCTCTTCATTTACTCTATCTATTAATTTGAACTTATCTTTTGAGCATATTCCATTACATCCGCTATCCTTAGTTCTTCCACCAAATGTACTTCCAATTGGACAGTATTCACTAATCATAAGCTCTGGCTTACCATACACAACCACTCCAGCGTTTCCATTAGCATTCTTCATTAGATTTTTGATTTCTACTCTATTAAGTTCTAAACTTAAAGTAGGAACATCCACATCTTCCTGATAGAAAGCTAAAGATTGTGAGTTAACTATATTTAATTTATAATCACCAATGATGTACAATTTATCTTTAAACTCACTTATTATACCAACATTAGATGTTATAATACCCTTGATATAAGAAGAAACTTCCTCAATAGTCTTAACCACCTTCTTAAATTCTCCTTTAACAATTGTAGAAGTCTTAAGATAAAAATTAATATCTCTATATTTTTCAGCTAGTTCAATTAAATCTTTCTTCTTAATGGAATTTTTTTCCCTGCTAAATAAATCTACAGCTATATTTTGACACTTCATTTCTACTAATGCTTCAACTTGCTCTTTTGTTATACAGCTACAAATAACGTCAACTTTTGTCTTTTCATAAGATGGTTTATGCTTCTCTCCTTTAGCTGGTCTCTTTCTTCTATGTTTTCTACATACTTCTTTTGTTATTTTCTCAATTATATCTCTTCTTAAATTATTTAAGTCAGAAACTCTCATAAATCCATCTTCAAAGTTTTCAAATTCTATATTTTCAATTTTAAAAGCAACATCCCCTGATTTCTTTAAAGCTTCTTTAATTCTTTCCTGATCTAATGGTCTCTTTTCTGCTTTTTGAACTACTTCTCCCTGTACTTCATAAAAATTTCCTTTATAATTTATTCTGATAGTTACAGGTTTATCTACAGAAAAATCTACTATAGCATTTAAAGCAATCTTTTTAGTGTATGGCTTTAAGTATTCTTCAAGTTCATCAAATAATTGTTTATTAAGACTCTTAAATAGTTCATCACCTTTTTTATAATCAATTGGATAAAGTTTTACTTTATCACCTCTTTTAGCACTCTTTACTTCATTACCTTTATATAGTATCTTACTTAATGTAAATCCTTTATCTCTATATCTGATACCATCACCTACATTTAAATCTTCTTTTATTACTATATCACCATTTTTATCAACTACTCCCAGTGATATTCCTGAGTTTTTGGGTGAATTAAAACTCATCATATCTTTACCAGTATTTTTCTTTAAATATGCATTAGTGAATCCACTTCTATTAAATAATTGTAAAAGTTGCCTCTTTCCAGCTTGATCATCATATTTATTATTATATAATACTTTATCTACGGCCTTTTTATAGTTATCTACCACTCCAGCAACATATTCAGCTCTCTTCATTCTACCTTCTATCTTTAAAGAGTATACTCCTGTATCTACAATGTCTTCTACATCTTCAATAGTACACATATCTTTAGGACTTAATAAATGTCCTTTTGTTTCCCCACTGTGTTCCCCTTTTAAAGTATATTCCATTCTACATGGCTGAGCACATCTTCCTCTATTTCCACTTCTTCCACCAATCATAGAACTCATTAAGCATTGTCCTGAATATGCCACACAAATAGCTCCATGAACAAACATTTCTGTTTCAATAGCTAAATCCTTAGATATATACTTTATTTCCTCTAATGTCATCTCACGTGATAATACTATTCTGTGAAACCCCTTATCTTTAAAATATACTGCTGCTTCACCATTATGTATAGTCATTTGAGTAGATGCATGCACTTCCATCAATGGGAACTCTTCTTTAATTCTTTTTAATAAACCTAAATCTTGAATAATTAAGGCATCAACACCAATTTCATATAGATATCCTACATATCTTACTGCTTCTTCAATTTCATTTTCTTTTAAAATTGTGTTTAATGTTACGTATATTTTCACATCATAGCTATGAGCATAATCAACAGCTTTTAACATATTGTCATTATCGAAGTTAGATGCATATGCTCTTGCCGAAAATTTATTTCCTCCTAAATATACTGCATCAGCGCCTTTATTTATTGCTGCAACCAAACTTTCCATGGTACCTGCTGGTGCAAGTATTTCCACCTTTTCCATTTTTACGTCTCCTTTTTTTGTATATTCTTCATCTTATGTTAAAAGCCTGTTCCACTCTGAACAGACTCTATTTTAATAATGGATTTGCTTTTCTTCTTTCCACTGCCAATTCAACTTGTAGATCAATAAGCTTTTTCTCTAAATCTAAAACCTTATATTTAAAGTTTTGTAATTGGAATTTTATAGCTTTATCCCTATTTAATAAAGCCTTTCTTTGCTCTTTTCCCTTAGCAATTACAGCTTCAAGTTCAAGTATCTTATCTTTCAAAATTTTAGCCTCTTCTTCATCTACAGATGCTTTACTCTTATATTCCTCAATTTCATCTTCTTTTGATGAAATAACTTCTTTTAATACATTTTCGCTATCCTTTAGGTTTTTATTTTCAAGTTCAATATAATTTATATTTATTTTAAACTCTTCTAACATGTTTTCAATTCCACTTTTTTCCATCGATATTTGTTCAACGTTTTCCTTTAAAGCATTATAACTATCCAATACATTATTATACTCTTCAAGTGAAACTTTATTAGCTATATCTTCATTTAATTCAAATATTTTCGCATTTAATTTTTTATTTTCCTTCTTTTCCTTTAAAAATTCATCTTGTGTATTTAGAAGGCTCATGCTTAGTTTTTTATTATTTTCATCTGAAGATGTAAGATTTGATTCTAGTACTTCAATTTTCTTGACTAAATTTTCATTTTCCTTTTTTAAAACTGCCATATTTTCCTTTAATAGCACTACTAATTCTTCTAATTTGCTCTTTTCTTCTAACTCTTCAGTTAAATCAGCAACCTTATCATTTAAAATTTCAGCTTCTCTTGACTTTTGCTCCATTGAGTACAACATCTCTTTTAAAGAAGCCATTTCTTGATTTTTATTTTTAATAGTTTCTTCAACTTCCTGCTTTATTTCTCGTATTCTTTCCTTTAAAGTTAGGTTTCTTTCTTCTAAAGAATTTTTTTCCTTAAGTAAATCCTCAACTTCATTATTACATTTAAAAAGTTCATCTGCTATATTTAATGCACTTAATACTGCAACTGAACTAATGCTTAATTTGTTATTATTACTTGATACTTCTTTAAATTTACCATCAACATATTCTGAAACCTTTAGTAAATATTCATCATCTTCTTTTCCCTTTAAATTATACTCCATCCCATTTATTTTAACTGTTACAGTATTCATTTAATACACCTCTAAATTATATTATAATTACTGATATTATATCATATTTATCTTTGAATAACTATATTCTGCCACATATATTGTCTATTTTTATATTAGTTATTTTAAATTTATTGAAAATATATTTAAATTTGATAGAATCTTAATAAAAGATATACTTTTATGAGGTGTTTAAAATTGATAATAAATTTAGAAACAAAAAAATGCAACTTATGTATAAGAAATTGTAATGTTGACAGAGATATAAATCTTGGTGTATGCCAAGCAGATAATCATTTAAAAGTAGCCAGGGCTCAATTACACTTTTGGGAGGAACCCTGTGTTTCTGGCAAAAATGGCTCAGGAACTGTTTTCTTTTCTCATTGCAATCTTAAATGTGTATTTTGCCAAAACCATTGCATATCACAGGAATTCAACGGTAAAACCATTTCCATTGAAAGATTGGCTGCAATATTCCTAGAACTTGAAAAACAAGGTGCTAACAATATAAATCTAGTTACTCCTACTCATTATGTACCTCAAATCATTAAATCCATTAAAATTGCAAGAAATAATAATTTAACTTTACCAATACTATATAATACTAATTCAATAGACTCTTTAGAAACTATTAAATCTCTTGATGGACTTGTGGATGTTTATCTACCAGATTTTAAATATTTTGATGATAAATATGCTTTAGCATATTCAAAAATTAACAACTACCGTGAAAATGCTTTAAATGTAATTAAGGAAATGGTACGTCAAGTAGGTGCTCCTTCCTTTAATGATAATGGAATAATACAAAAAGGTGTAATTGTACGTCACTTATTATTACCTGGACTTTTATTTGATTCTAAGAAAGTTATTGACCTTTTATACAATACATTTCATGATGATATCTATATCTCATTAATGAATCAATATGTACCTATGCATAATGCTTATAAATATCCAAAGATAAACAGCAAATTAAATCCTAAGCATTACGATTCTATCATAGATTATGCATTGTCCATTGGTGTAAAAAATGGCTTTATTCAAGGAGAAGGAGCCAACACCACAGATTTTGTACCATCCTTTAAAAACGAAGGCGTTTAATTAACATTAAAAATGGGCATAGATTAAACTATACCCATTTTGCTAAATACTCCATATATTATTTGTTTTTTCTTTTGAGTAAGATACTCTCCATAGTATTTATCCTCTTCTTCTGCTGAAAGCTTCTCTACTAGGTTACTATCCATAGAATTTAATACTAACATATTGATATCTCTTCTATATCTCTTTTCTACTATATCATATATTTTATTATATTCTTCAATTCCACTGCTTTTCTTATATTTTCTTATTTCCGAATCTAAGCTTGTATCATATTTTTTTATCTTGTATGCGATTGAATCAATTGCCTTACTTTTATTTCTTAGAAAATTTTTTTCATATTCAAGCTTTGCTTTAAATAATGCAGGAATACTATACTCCTCACCAGCAAAATTAAACTTCACTTCTTCTCCTTCAAAAACACTGCTTATTATGTATTCTGCCATATCAATATCATCTGTTATTTTCGTATTTAAAAACTCTTTTCCACCAACTATCTCTATAGCTTTATTTAATTGATTACATTTTTCTATCAGTTTATTATTTTTAAATTTACTCATTTTTATCTCCCTTATTTATATAAGTACTTCATTAGTTCTAATAAATTCATATAAATTATACAAGATTTTATTCAGTGTTGCAAAAATTAAATTATTAAAAAATTAATTAAATATACGAAAATAATTATATTTTTATATATTCTTACAATTTTAACATTTATTAAATAAATGTATAATGTAATTTATAAAGGGAGGTATGGTAAAATGTTATTAAAATGTATAAATAATGATTTGTGTTCTACTTTAACTTTAAATAAAGAATACTATGTATTAGAAGAAAGTTCTGATTATTATGTAATAATTGATGATGAGCAAAACGAAACTACTTGTAAAAAATCAAGATTTGAAATTATTGAAGATAATGAACTTTCAAAAAAATGTAAAGCAACAATCAATGAATTAACATATCAGGTAAATCATGAATTTAGCGATATTAAAAACTTTAGCATAAGAAAAAATTCTAAAGGTGAAATTAAAGAAGTATTAATAAAATTCAAATATTAGCTTTTGGTAATCCTATGTCTTGATAAATTCTTATTAGACATAGGATTTTTTCTATAAAAGTTCTTTTCAATTAACCGTATTATCTTTTTTTAATAAAATATAATATATGGCTTATTTTTTACAAAGGAGATGATATCTTGGATATATTCCATACCTTAACTCTCCAAGATAAAGAAACATTTAATGATTATTGTTATAAAAGTAACTTTTCTTCATATGAATACACTTTTGCTTCATTATATTTATGGAGAAATTTATCAAAAACCACTTTTGCTATAATAGATAATACCTTAATTGTTAAGAAAAGTGAAGAATATTATGGTGATTTTTTTATGATTCCATATAATTACACTCCCAATAAACTAAATTCAATCATCGAATTATTACTATCATATAAAAACAACAATAATAATAATTCGCAATCTAATTTCTTATCTAATAACGCCCATGAACTCTATCTTTTTGGAGATGTAGAAAACTTTTTTATTAATGATTTAAAGAAATATTGTGCTCATAAATTTGAAATTGTTTATACACCGGAAGATTATGAATATATATATCTTACCAAAGATTTAATTAACTTAAGTGGAAAAAGGTATCATGCTAAAAAAAATCTATATAACTTCTTTAATAAAAACTATTCTTTCAAAATATCTGAAATAAATAGCCCTAAAATAATCAACGACTGCTTAGACTTAATAAAAAAATGGGAAAAATCAAAAAACTCTCTCTGTACTGAACTAAAAATAGAATACGATGTCATTAGGGATGTATTAATAAACTTTCAAAAATTAGATTTAAAATCCATAACAATTTATGTTAATGATACTCTTGCAGGCTTTTCTATTGGAGAAAAATATGGTGATACAGCTATAATCCACATTGAGCGCTGTGATATTTCTTTTAAAGGTATTTATTCTTTTTTAAATAGAACATTTTTAGATATGTATTTTAGTGATACTTTATATGTAAATAGACAAGAAGACTGTGGTGATTTAGGACTACGAAAGTCTAAAGTATCATATCACCCTATTGGTTATATAAAAAAATGTTTTATAAAAATTACTGATTAAAATTATCACCTAATAAAATAAAAAATCAAAAGCAAATTAAATCTGCTTTTGATTTTTATAATTGTTTAAATATTATCTTAACACAGCACCTAGCTTATGCTCTAAAGCTTTTAATATCTTATCATGAACTTTCGTAATATCTTTTTCATTTAATGTTTTATTTTCATCTCTATATGCTATTGCATAAGCTATTGATTTTTTATCAGCTGGAATTTGTTCACCTTTGTAAATATCAAATAATTGAACTTTTTCAACTAAATTTCCACCAGCTTTTCTTATAGCTTCCTCTATATCTGCAACTAATACAGAATCATCCACTAGTAATGCTATATCTCTTGTTACAGCTGGGAATTTTGGTAATGCTTTATATGATTTTGTCATTTTAGCTGCTTCAAATAATTGATCTAAATCTATTTCAGCTATATAGCAATCAATATCTATACCATAATTTTCAGTTACATCTGGATGCACTTCTCCAAAAACTGCAGTCTTTTTATTTCTTACTAATAATGCAGCTGTCTTACCTGGATGGTAACTAGCATTTTCACTTTCCCTTACATATTTGGCTTTTTCAACTCCAAGACCATCTACTAGATTTTCAATAATTCCCTTCATATCTAAGTAATCACAATCTCCGTAAATACCTATAGTTAATATATTTTTTTCAGTTGGAACTTGATTTTCGTCTTCATTTGGAATATATACTTTACCAATTTCAAATAATCTAACATAATCATTATTTCTTGAATAATTTCTAGATAAACATTCCATCATTGAAGGAATTGTTGTTGTTCTCATCACACTAAAATCTTCGCCTAAAGGATTCTTAATCTTAACAACATTTCTTAATTGGCTATCTGCTGGTATATTAACTTTGTCAAATACCTTAGGAGAAACAAATGAGTAGCTTATTGATTGATTTAATCCGTTTCCTATCATTATTTCAATAACTTTATCTTCTAAAATATTTTTCTTATACTTAGGCTCTCTCTCAGTAGATACGCTAAATACAGTTGTAGGAATTTTATCATATCCATAAATTCTTGCAACTTCTTCTGCAATATCTTCTCTAATAGTTAAATCAATTCTAAATGTAGGTGTAGTAATTTCTAACATATCCCCATTTATTTCAGTCTTTATATCTAAAGAATCTAAAGATTTCTTCATTTCTTCTTTTGATATATCAGTTCCTAAGAAAGCATTTATCCAATTAGTATCAACAGTTAAGTGACCTTCTTCTTTAACATTGTTGTATACATCGATAGTTCCTTCCATAACTTCTCCGCAACCAAGCTCACATACTAAGCTACAAGCTCTATCTATAGCAAGCTTTGCTAAATTAGGATCTATATCCTTTTCAAATCTAGAAGAACTTTCAGTTCTTAGTCCAACCTTTTTAGAATTTACTCTAATGTTTGTACCATCAAAATTTGCTGATTCAAAATATACTTCTGTTGTATCTTCTTTTATTTCAGAATTTAATCCACCCATGATACCAGCTAAAGCAATAGTCTTATCTTTATCTTTTATACATAAGCATTCTGAATCTAAAGTTCTTTCTACTTCATCTAAAGTTGTGAACTTTTCACCGCCTTTAGCTCTTTCCACAACTATTTTTCCAGATTCAATTTCTCTTGCATCAAAAGCATGCATTGGTTGACCAAGTTCAAGCATTACAAAGTTAGTTATATCAACCATATTATTTATTGGTTTAACTCCAGCTTCTAATAATCTTTCTTGCATCCATGAAGGTGATGGAGCTATCTTAACATTCTTAACCCCTCTAGACATATATCTATTACATAATTCATCTCTAACTTCAACTTTTAATTCATCATTGATATTATCTGAATTTTTAACTTCATATTTGAAGCTAGGCATTTTATAAGATGTTCCAAGAGTTGCTGCTGCTTCTCTTGCCATACCAACAATACTTAAACAGTCCGGTCTATTTGAAGTTATTTCAAAATCAATTATTGCTTTATTTAATTTTAAATATTCCTTTATATCCATTCCTAATGGTGCATCTTCTGGAAGAATCATTAATCCATGAACCGGTTTATCTCCAGCAATTCCCAATTCTTCTTCAGAACAGAACATACCATTAGATACTACGCCTCTCATCTTACCTTTTTTAATTTCGGTACCATCAGCTAATATTGATTTATGAAGAGCTACAGGTACTATATCTTGTTCCTTCATGTTTGTAGCAGCTGTAACAATTTGAATTTCTTCTTCAGCTCCAATATTTACTTGACAAACATTTAATCTATCTGCATCAGGATGCTTTTCAATTTTTGTAATTTTTCCAGTTACAACATTCTTAATTGTATCTCCCTGCATTATAACCTCTTCTGCTTGAGAACCAGAAAGAGTTAATTTATCTGCTAATTCATATGCATCAACATTTATTTCTGCATAATCTTTTAACCAATTATATGGTATTTTCATTGCATTTTACCTCCTACAATAACTATAATTATTAGAATTGATTTAAGAATCTCATATCACTTTCGTATAATAATCTAATATCGTCTATTCCATACTTAAGCATAACCATTCTATCTACACCGAACCCAAAGGCAAATCCGCTATATATTTCTGGATCAATACCACAATTTCTAAGTACATCTGGGTGAACCATACCGCATCCTAAAATTTCAATCCATCCACTATTTTTACAGACTTTACATCCCTTACCTTCACAAACGAAACAAGTTGCATCCATTTCTGCTGAAGGTTCAGTGAATGGGAAGTGGTGAGGTCTAAATTTAGTCTTAACTTTATCCCCAAACATTTTCTTAGCAAATAATTCTAAGGTACCTTTAAGATCTGCAAAAGTTACTCCTTTATCTACAACTAATCCTTCCATTTGATAGAATATTGGTGAATGTGTTGCATCAACATCATCTGATCTATAAACCTTACCTGGTGAGATCATTTTAATTGGTAAGCTTTGCTTTTCCATTGTTCTTACTTGAACTGGTGAAGTTTGAGTTCTTAAAACTAAACTATCATTAATATATAAAGTATCTTGTTCACTTCTTGCAGGATGGTTTTTAGGAATGTTTAAAGCCTCAAAATTGTAATGATCTAATTCTACTTCTGGCCCCTCTTCTATTGTAAATCCCATAGAAATGAAGATGTTCTTCATACTTTCTAATGTTTGATCTAATGGATGTCTCTTTCCTATTACTTGTTTCTTTCCTGGTAAAGTTATATCGATAACTTCACTAGCTAGTTTAGCTTTTTTTTCTTTTTCCTTTATTTTGCTTCCTACTTCTTCAAGTTTAGTTTCAACTTCATTTTTAGCTATATTAACTAACTTACCAACTACTGGTCTTTCTTCTGGTGATAAAGAACCCATTCCTCTTAATATAGTAGTAAGTTCACCTTTTTTTCCTAAATATTTAACTCTAATTTCTTCTAAAGCTGCACTATTTTCTACTGAAGCTATTTCATTAAGTGCTGCTTCTTTAATGGCGGTTAATTTTTCTTCCATAATATTACTCCCTTCTTTTTTAATCAGTATCTTACGAATATTAAATACTTTTAATTTAATTGCTATGCAACTAAAATAATTTGTAAATAAAAAAAAGGATATTCATCCCAAAAGGGACGGAATATCCGCGTTACCACCCTAGTTGATATTATACAAATGGTACAATATCCTCTTAATTAAAATAACGGTTAAACCGCTAGTTACTACTATTACTTCACAACTAGTACTCCTGAGCGAACTTCATTATAATTTTTATTAAAAAAGCTTCCAGTCTTAGACTTTTTCTCCCTGAAATATTCCTTATAATTACTCTCTCATTCACAGTATTTACATATTCTTTTCAACTTATTATACAAATAAAGATTATTTTTTTCAAGTATTTATTAAAAAATACTTTTATAGCATTCCTTGTCTAACTTTCTCAAAAAGTATTATTGATGAAGCCACTGCCACATTTAAACTTTCTGCACCACCTGGCATAGGTATCTTAACCTTTTTATCTGCCATAGCAAATATCTCATCACTGATGCCATTACCTTCATTACCAACACCTAATATTACCTTACCTCTTAAATCCTCTTGAAAGAAATCCTTTGATTCCTGAAGTGATGTAGTAACTAAGCTAAAACCATCCTCTTTAAGTTTCTTTAAGAAGCTGAGGTCATTATCATATATAATTGGCAGATAAAAAACTGATCCCATTGTTGACCTTATAGTCTTATCATTATATATATCAACTGTACCCTTTGTTAAAATTATTCCTGAAGCACCAGCTGCATGGGCAGTTCTAATAATAGTTCCCAAATTTCCTGGATCTTGAACTTTATCACATAAAAGATAAAAATCTCCTTTTATTTCTTCTGTACTATCATTCATCTTCACAACAGCTAATACACCTTGAGTCTTTTCTGTAGCAATAAGCTGACCAAACAAACTTTTTTTCATTAAATAAATTTTAGATACTGTTAAGTATTCTTTTAAGAATTCATTTACTTTCTGCTCATTTCCTTCTTCTATAACTAAGCATTCAATATCTGCACCAGCTTTAAACCCTTCTTCTACCAACCTAAAACCTTCTATAATATATTTCTTTTCTTTAGATCTATTTTTTCTTTCTTTAAGCTTTTTAATATTCTTAAATAAAGAATTTTCTTTACTTTCAATGACTATCAAAGTGCAGCACCTCTTACTTCTGTTTAACAATTATTTCTTCTAAATTACCTAAGTTATTTGTTGGTCCAATAACTACCAGAACATCTTCACTTTCTATAACAGCATTTGCACTTGGTGTTATATCAATTTCCTCACCTTTTTTTATGGCAATAACATTAATTCCATATTTACTTCTTAAATTTAGTTCATTTAAAGTTTTATTGTCCCATACCTTTAGTGGCTTAATTTCTAAAATGCTATAATCAGATGATAATTCTATATAATCCACTATACTGGAAGACACTAAATTATGAGCTACTCTTATACCCATATCTTTTTCTGGAAGCACTACTCTATCAGCACCAATTTTGTATAATACCTTAGCATGAAGTTCACTTTGCCCCTTTGCTATAATGTATTTAATTCCAAGTTCTTTAACTAAAAGTGTAATCATTACGCTCGCTTGTATATTTGAACCAATAGTAATTACTGCAACATCAAAATTTCTAAGTCCTAAGCTTTTTATAGATGTTTCATCTGTTGCATCTAACTGCACAGCATGAGTTACATTTTCTGAAATTTCTCTTACTGATTCTTCATCTATATCTATAGCTAATACATCATGGCCTAGATCATATAATGTTTTTGCCACAGATTGACCAAATCTACCAAGACCTATAACTACAAATTGTTTTCCACTTGCCATTATTACTTTCTCCTAACCTATTAATATTTTTCCTTCTGGATATTTAATTCCACTTCTAACTTTTTCTTTAGTCAATGATAATACTACAGTTAAAGGTCCTACTCTTCCAATATACATCATCATCATAATTAACACTTTTCCAATGATGCTTAAATTTGGTGTAAGACCAATAGTCAAACCTGCTGTACCAAAAGCAGAAACAGTTTCATATAAAATAGCTGTAAAAGATGCCCCCGCTTCAGTAAATGATAATATTAAACTTACCACTATAACAAGACCTGAACCTATAAAGAATAAGGTAAATGCTTTATAAACAAGATCTTTTGATATTTTCTTTGAAAAAACCTCTGTATCTTCTCTTCTTTTTATAACACAAATTACTGTTAATATTAATACACCTACAGTTGTTGTTTTTATTCCACCAGCAGTTGATCCAGGTGAACCTCCAATTATCATCAAAATCATTGTTAAAAACTTACCAGCACCAGTCATGCCAGACGTAGATATACTATTAAATCCTGCTGTTCTAGGTGTTACAGCTGAAAAGAAAGAATTTAAAACCTTTTCTCCACCATCCATATATGCTAAGGTTTCAGGATTATTATATTCAAATAAAAGCATTAAAACAGTGCCTCCTATTACCAAGAATCCAGTAACCAGTAGAACTATTTTTGTATGTACTGAAAACCTTCTTATCCTTCTTACATTATATAGTTCTGTCCATACACTAAAACCTAATCCACCTATAATTATAAGTGCTGCTGCTGTTAGTATTACCACAGTATTTGTATTGTGAGTCGTTAAACTCACCCCGCCACCAAAAATATCAAAGCCTGCATTACAAAATGCTGAAATAGAATGAAATATACTATAAAATAACCCTTTACTTAATCCATATTCAGGTATTAATTGTGTGCAAAATATAAGTGCACCAATTAATTGAATTGAAGTGGTGAATAACAGTATATATTTAACCATTTTTACTACTCCTTGAATATTAAATGTATTCATTGCATTTTGTAAAATCAATCTTTCTCTAAGGGTTATCTTCTTACCAAGTAAAATTGCTATTAAAGTAGTAAAAGACATAAATCCTAATCCACCAATTTCAATCAATATCATAATTACAGTTTTACCAAACAAATTCCAATGAGTTCCTGTATCTACAGTTATTAGTCCTGTTACACATACTGCTGAAGTCGAAGTAAATACAGCATCAATAAAGCTAGTATATTCTCCAGTAGATGATGAAATAGGTAATGATAGCAATATTCCACCTACCAGTATTATTGCTAAAAATCCCAGTGAAAGGATCTGCATTGGATTAAGTTTAGAACCTTTATTTAACCTATACTGCATATATACACCTCTGCTAAACAAAAATTTTAAATACCAAAATAATACTTTACCAAATTATTATACACTATCCTACTAAAAGTATAAGTATATTTTTTTAATTTATCTAATGAAAACTTTAATTACAAAAAAGCAGCATCTCTCTTAATAAATAAAGATGCTACTTTTTTATATAATAAAAATGCGACATAAGTCGCATTATGTATTAATTAAGCATTTAAGTTTTTCTTAGCTAATTCAACTAATTCAGCAAATGATTTTGGATCATTTATAGCTATTTCAGATAACATCTTTCTGTTGATATCAACACCAGCTAATTTTATTCCATTCATGAATTTTGAATAAGAAAGTCCATTCATTCTTGAAGCAGCATTTATTCTTGCTATCCATAATCTTCTGAAATCTCTCTTCTTTAATCTTCTTCCTACATATGCATTTCTTAAAGCTCTTATTACAGTTTCGTTAGCAGTTTTGAATAATCTGCTCTTTCCACCGTAGTAACCTTTAGCAAGCTTTAATACTTTTTTATGATTCTTACGTGAATTTACCGCTCTTTTAACTCTTGCCATTCTTTAGTCCTCCTAAACCTTCTTAAATTATAGGTATGGTAATAATTTCTTCATTGCTTTTTCTTGAGTAGTTGAAACATAAGCACCTTTTCTTAAGTTTCTCTTTCTCTTAGCGCTTTTCTTAGTTAAGATGTGGCTCTTGAAAGCCTTTGCTCTCTTTAACTTTCCTGTACCTGTTTTTCTAAATCTTTTTGCTGCACCTTTGTGAGTTTTCATTTTTGGCATGATAAATATCCTCCTCTCAGATTATGCTTTTTTTGGGGCTAAAACCATAGTCATGTTTCTTCCATCTTGTTTAGCAGGTTTTTCTACTACACAAACATCTTCAAGTTTAGAAACAAAATTATCAAGTATTTTAACACCTAAATGAGATAATGCTGCTTCTCTACCTTTAAATCTTATAGTTATTTTAACTTTATCCCCATCCACTAGGAATTTTCTAGCATTTTTAGCTTTAATAGCAATATCATTTTCCTCAATTGTGATTCCACATCTGATTTCTTTAATTACTGTTACTTTTTGCTTCTTTTTTGCTTCTTTTTCCTTTTTTGCTTGCTCATAAATATATTTACCTAAATCCATTATTTTACATACTGGTGGTTTTGCATTTGGCGAGATCATAACTAAATCTAATTCACTCTCATCTGCCATTCTTTGAGCTTCTTTTGTTTGAAGTATTCCCAATTGATTACCTTCTGCATCAATAACTCTTACTTCCTTTTCTTTTATACTTTCGTTACAAGTAAAATTTTTACTGATATCGTTCACCTCCGATAAAATGTACCAATGAAAAAAGCATTTTTATATAATAAATGGATGACATTACTGCCATCCATTATTATCAAACTAAATCTAGACATAATAATATATTACTAGATACAAATTTCATACGTATTACCTTACTAAGCTTTGCCGTAAGGTGAGAAACGGCAGTTCCTTCTTAACATTTTAAATTCTATCATGCTATCTTTTAGTTGTCAATTATTAATTTTTTTAAATTTTCAACTTACTTGCCAAGCACTTACTACAGCCATTACAAAAAGTTACCCTCTCACCGAATACATTTTTAATAGTATCAATAAACTCTAAGTTTAAGGCTTTGTCTTTATTATGAATTACTACTTCTTTTGGTGCATTTGTAATAAGACCACTAATAATTATATCTTCTACATTAGCTTCCGTATCAATCTTACATTCATATATTTCCTTGACAAACTCTTCAAAAACATCATTATCAAGGCCATCTTTTAATACATATCCCCCATCACTTTGTATATATATATCAATCTTTTCTATTTTACTTTCTTGAATATCTACAAAATATTTTAATAATTTTATAAACTCTTTGTATTCCTTTTCAATCATATAATCTTCAACTATTTTATCAATGATACACTCAATATCTTCCCTAAGCTCTTTCATTCTAAAGGTTATAAAACCTTTAATATTTATAACTTCATTTTCCTCTAAGCATTCCTTTATCTTTTCAATTATACAATTTATCTTATTAATGCAATAAAACATTTTTTCATCGGTAACTTTTTCTTCATTTTGTAATACCCTAACTATTTTTTCTTCCACTTCCATAACCTCATTTTGCTTCAAGAAAAAATAGTTTTCCATTAAATAATTAAACAATTCTTTTTTTCTATATTCCTTAACCACTACCGAATACAAAATATTACTTATATATAAATAAATAGTGTTTCTAATCCTATCATTATAACTTTCATTATTACATATTATCTTAATTATATTAGAGCTTCCCTCTCCGCTTTCAACAATTCCCATTGTTATATTCTTCTTTTTTAATAACTGTCGTAACTCTTGTAACTCTTTTACAAAATCTAAGTCATTATTGTGTACTAACTTCATTACCAGCATGGATTTCACTCCTTCCTTAATAATAGTATGTATTAAAAAGTTTTCTATATTCAACATTTATAAATAGTAACTGTTTAAATTTATTGATTTTTAGATAAATTTTGTTTATTTTATATATATTATAAATAAAAGGAGTTAATTTAATGATTTGTTTTGTTGATTATAAAACTACAGATGAAGAATGTAATAATTTAAACAAGCTAGGGCTTAAAATAATTAAAATTCCTCAATCTAAAGCTTTGTATAATGCAATTGATGGCCATGTAGATATACAAATAAATATTCTTCATAAAGAAAATAGATTAATCTTAATAAATAAGCATATGCCTGATGAGTTTAAAAAACAACTGGAAGAAAATAATATAAAATATATTGAAAGTTCTAGCACCCTTGGCCATAAATACCCTGAAAATATATCTATAAACGCACTAAATAGCAAGGAGTATTTCATACATAACCTAAAGTATTCTGATGATGCTTTTAAAAAATATATTACTCACAAAAAAATTATTAATGTAAAGCAAGGCTATACAAAGTGTTCCATTCTTCCCTTGCGAGAAAAAGTTTTAATTACTAATGATCCTGGAATATATAAGACTCTTTCAAATGATGATTTTCATGTTCTTTTATTGCCTTATGGAGATATTATCTTAGAAGGTTTTGAATATGGATTTATAGGTGGTGTTGGAGGAATGATTTCTCACGATAAATTAGCACTATTTGGAGACTTAAATCATTATTCTTATGGCAAAGAAGTGTTAAATTTTCTTAATAATCACAATATCACACCTATTTACTTAAAAAGCGGAAAGCTTACTGATAGAGGAAGTCTCTTTGTTTTATAATCTATAATATAGTACGTATATCCCTAACATTTGTTGCATAAAATACTTAAAACATCTTTCTTAAAAAATAATGAAAAAGGCTACAATATAGCAGCCTTTTTCATTATTTAATCTTAGTTAATAACTCTCCAATTTGTTCCTTAGTAAATACATATTTAGTATTACAGAAGTGGCATTTGATTTCTTCATCCTTACCTTCTTCATATATCTCTTTTAAATCTTTTTCACCAATTGATATTAATGCTTTTTCCACTCTTTCTCTTGAACAATTACATTTAAATTCAGGCTTAGTTTCTTTTAATATCTTTAATCCCATATCATCAAATAAATAGTTTAAGATATCTTCTATAGTCTTTCCTTCACTTAACATTTCAGTTAAAGTAGGAATTTCTTCCAATCTAAATGTTACTATATCTGCAATATGTTCTTCAGCACCTGGTAGCATTTGAATTATTAATCCACCTGCAACCTTTATTGAATAATCAGTATCTACTAATACACCTAAAGATACTGCTGATGGAGTTTGTTCTGATACAGTATAATAATATGCTAAATCTTCTGCAATTTCTCCTGAGAATATTGGAACTTGGCCTACATATGGATCTTTCATTCCTAAATCTTTTATGATTATAAGGTTACCATTTTTGCCTACATATCCACCTACATCGAGCTTACCTTTTTCGTTTAATGGTCTATCTCCATAAGGATTTCCAATAAATCCTTTAACAACAGCATTTTCATGAGCTGTTACAGTAATTCCTTCTGCTTCTCCACCACCATTAATTCTTAATGTCATAATTTCTTTATCAGATTTTAAAGTAGTACCTAATAATGCTCCTGCAGTAATCATTCTTCCAAGTGCTGCAGCTGCTACTGGTGTACATTCATGAATTTCTCTTACTTTTTCTACTAAATTTGTAGTTGTTCCTGCTATTATTCTAACAGTTCCATCCATAGCTACCGCATTAATAATCTTATCTTCCATCTATACTTCCTCCTAAATTTAATATAGTTATATTTTTTTAACTACATATACTATTCTTTCACTACTTGCTTGAACCTTATTATTACTATATCCATCAAACTTATTTATTATCTCTAATCCACAATTTGATAGAGCACTTTCAAGCTCTTCTTCCCTATATGCTCTTTCAAAATGCTCCTCTTCAAATCTTTCATAAAGTTCTCCTTGCTTTACAAAGAAGGTAAGAAACATTGAAACCATATCATCTTCAAAAACATTTTCCCATATGTAGAAAACATCTTCTTCACTATATGTATAAATATTGTTACCTAATATTTCTGATAACTTATAATATGAATTAACATCAAAAATAAAAATCCCGTCATCTTTTAAATGCTCTTTAACAGAACTGAAATATTTTTTCAAATCATCTTCGTCAGTAATATAATTTGTAGAATCTAAAACTGATGTAATTAAATCGAACTTCCTATTTAGCTGCATTTCAGTCATATCTTGACAAATTATCCTACCTTTAATTCTATTTTCCTTAAATTTATTAAAAGCTTCTCTCAGCATATCTTCAGATAAATCTACGGCATATACATCTTTAAAATACTTTGCTAGTCTTACAGTAACATTTCCAGTACCACAAGCAACATCAAGATAATCTTTGTATTCAATATTATATTCATTGCATATTTCAATTATTCTGCTAATCATATTGTCATAATTAATATCTTCATTGATTAAATCATCATAAATTTTAGCAAATTCTCCATAAGCCATACTATTCCCCCTTGCTATAAATTTTACAGCTACTTAAAAATTAATGTAGAAGAAATATTTCTTCTACATTAATCTATAATTTCTAAGAATTATAATATATGTATTCCACTAATTAGTCAATCCATTATTTTCTTCCTAGTATCTCATCATTAGTTGGAATTTTTAGTTCTTTTTTTCTACGGGTCATAATACCTCCTATTCTTCCTGTTTCTTCAGCTGTGAGTCCTCCCCATCCATATTGATCAACTTTTTCTTTTAATCCTAATTCGTCAGCAATTTCATATTTGATTTTTTCTCTTAAAAGTTCTTGTGCTGTAAGCTCTTTATTAGTTTTAATTTTAGATTTTATAATTTTTTTTAGCGGTGTCTTGCTCATAACTATTCCCCCTACAAAGTAATATATGTATTTTCTCCATAAAAATATAAAATATTCAAAGATTAAATTACATTTTTATACATATATTGTATTATATATATTTATTTCAATTTTAATCTTGCATTGTTTATAAATAACATATATAATCAAACTAATCTAATAAATAATTGCAAGATAGAGGCGCGATACTTATCAGTACTATTAAAGAGCTAAGCACAATGATTTAATGGGAAAGGATTTATCGCCGAAGTAAATAGCCTATGCTTTACAGCTATTTACTGGGGGTTCATATAATATATGTATTCCTGTCACATTTTTGTGGAGAGCTATCATTTAAAGAAATCTAATAAATATTTATATAAAATATAAAAAAATTAGAAGCTTTGAGTGATTTTGCTCAAAGCTTCTAATTTTTTATTATTAATACGCTAATAAGCGTTTAAATTTAAGGGGGAATTTACATGTATAATGTAGCAGTTGTTGGTGCAACAGGTAATGTTGGAAGAAAATTTTTAGAAATTCTTGAACAAAGAAATTTTCCAATAAATGAGTTATATCTTTTTGCTTCAAAACGTTCAGCTGGAAAATATCTAAAGTTCAGAGATAAAGAATATATAGTAAATGAAACTTCTGAAGAAAATATAAAAGATAAAAAAATAGATTTGGCATTATTTTCAGCTGGCAGAGATGCAAGTTTAAAATTTGCACCAATCTTTGTAAGGTATGGTGCAACAGTAATTGATAATTCCAGTGCATGGAGAATGGCTAAAGATGTTCCTTTAGTAGTTCCTGAAGTAAATCCGGAAGACATTAAATGGAACAATGGTATAATTGCCAATCCAAATTGTTCTACTATTCAAGCTATGCTACCTTTAAAAGCATTAAAAGATGCCTACGGTATTAAAAGAGTCGTTTATTCAACTTATCAAGCGGTATCTGGTGCAGGTATGCAAGGTATTGCTGATTTAAAAGATGGATTAAAAGGAGTAGAACCTAAAAAATTCCCTTACCCTATTGCAGAAAATTGTCTTCCTCATATTGATGTATTTTTAGATAATGGATATACAAAAGAAGAAATAAAGATGATTAACGAAACTAAAAAGATTCTTCATGATGATTCCATAAGGATTACAGCTACTGCCGTAAGAGTTCCAGTACTAAACTGTCATGCCGAAAGCATAAATATAGAATTAGAAAAACCATATGAACTTGACGATGTAGTTAAACTTTTAGAATCAACTAAAGGCATAGTGGTATATGATGATACTAAAGAACTTAAATACCCTACACAACTTCAAGTTTCAGGAAAAGATGAAATTTATGTTGGAAGAATAAGACGAGATTTCAGCATTGATAACGGATTAAATATATGGGTTGTAGGGGATAACATAAGAAAAGGTGCTGCTCTTAATGCAATACAAATTGCAGAAGAAATAATTAAATAATTATTTTATACGGAGGTTAATATGACAGTTTTTAAAGGTTCTGGTGTTGCTATAATAACACCTTTCAATGAAAATGGAATAGACTTTCCTAAGTTTAAAGAACTAATTGAATGGCAGATTGCTGAAGGTACTGATGCAATAATAGTTTGTGGTACTACCGGTGAAGCTACAACAATGAGTGAATCTGAAAGAAAAGATGCTATCCAATTTGTTATAAATACTGTAAATAGACGAATACCTGTAATTGCAGGAACTGGTTCAAATAATACAGCTGCTTCAATTGAAATGAGTAAGTTTGCAGAATCTGTTGGTGTAGATGGACTTCTTGTTATAACTCCTTATTATAATAAAACAAATAAAAAAGGATTATTTAAACACTTTGAAGCTATTAACAATGCTGTAAACACACCAATAATCCTTTATAATGTTCCTTCAAGAACGAATATGAATATCACACCTGAAGCTTTACTAGAATTATCTGAACTTTCCAATATGACAGCTGTAAAAGAAGCCAGTGGCAATATAAGCCAAATTGCAAAGATAAAAGCTTTATGTGGTGATAAATTAGATATTTATTCTGGTAATGATGATCAAGTTACTGCAATTCTAGCACTAGGTGGTATTGGAGTTATATCTGTACTAGCAAATATAGTTCCTAAAGCTGTTCATGAAATGGTAATGTCATATTTAACTGGTGATATTAACAAATCTTTAGCTTTGCAGTTAAAATATCTCAAACTAACAAATGATTTATTTATGGAGACAAATCCTATACCAGTAAAAACTGCTCTTAACTTGATGGGAAAAGAAGTTGGAGAATTAAGATTGCCTCTTTATGAAATGGACGAAAAAAATAAAACAATATTATGCAGTACTTTAAAAAATTACGGCTTAATATAGAATGGAGTTTTTAAATGGTTAAAATTTTATTAAGTGGATGTTCCGGAAAAATGGGAAATGTAATACAAAATGTTATAAGCGAATTTCCATCTTTAAAAATAGTTGCTGGAATTGATAAATTTCCTAAAGAATCTGAGTTTAAAATTTTTAAAAATACTGAAGACGTAAATATTCATTACGATGTTCTTCTTGATTTTTCTAGAGCTGATGCTTTAAAAGACTTACTAGCTTTAACAACTAGTACAAAAAAGCCTTTAGTATTATGTTCCACTGGTTACACTGATGAAGATTTAAAGTTAATTGAAGATTCTAGTAAAACTCTTCCAATTTTTAAATCTGCCAATATGTCATTAGGTATTAATTTAATAAATTCTTTACTAAGGAAAATTTCACCTCTACTATATCAAAATTATGATATAGAAATAATTGAAAAACACCATAACCAAAAAGTGGACTCACCAAGTGGAACTGCTCTACTACTGGCTGACACCATCAAGGAATCTATTTCTGATGATACCTACTATGTTCATGGAAGAAATGGAGAAAAGAAACGTGAAAAAGCAGAAATAGGAATACACGCTGTTAGAGGGGGTTCAATTGTTGGAGACCATGAAATCATCTTTGCTGGATCTGGTGAAGTAATAGAACTAAGTCACAAAGCAATTTCCAGAGAAGTATTTGCCGTCGGTGCTTTAAAAGCTTGTTCATTTATGGCTAATGTAACTAAAGCAGGCTTATATAACATGGATGATGTATTAGGCTTATAGATATTATTAAAAATACACAATTTTAATTTAATATTCTTATTGTATATGTTTAATTTATAAATACCTAGTTTAGTATTAATGTATCTTTATTGGTTATACTATTTTCTGAAGGAATTGATTAGACTTATAGGAGGTTTTATTATGACAAAAGATAGCCAACCTGATAACAAAAAGGCCCGTATGGAAAAATGTAATTATCAGACTCCAATAACTGAAGAAGGTTTAAACCACAATCCAAATAGAAAGCATAAATCAGTAAAGAGACAAGGTGTATCAAGCGATAATTTTAATCCTGCTGGTAATTAATTAATAAGCGCTGCAAATGAATTTGTGCAGCGCTTATTATCATATTTTGTTAATGAACTTTTTTAATCCCAAAAGAGCTTTTTTTAGCTCTTCCATTGAATAACAATATGATATTCTAATATATCCTTCGCCACCTATTCCAAAAGAACTCCCTGGCACACAAGCAATCTTTTCTTCATTTAATAGCTTTAAACAAAACTCTTCTGAAGACATATTAAATTTTTTAATAGACGGGAATACATAAAATGCACCTTTAGGCTCATTTACTTCAAGTCCCATATTTCTGAGTTCAGAAATTACATAATCCTTTCTTTCTCTAAGGACATTTCTCATATTCTCTACATCATCTAACCCATTTCTAAGACCTTCTAAGGCGGCCCATTGACATATAGATGTTGCACAAGATACATTATATTGATGTACCTTCATTATTTCATCCATCAATTGCTTTTGAGCTGCAAAATATCCAACTCTTAGCCCTGTCATAGAAAACATCTTAGAAAATCCACTTATATATATCACCTTATCTAATATTTCCTTTTCTTCAGCAACACTATAGTATTCTTCATATATAAGTGATTCATATATTTCATCAGTAACAACAAAAATATTATTATTAGCAATAATTTTAATAAGTTCATCTTTTTCCTCTTTTGTTAATATTGTTCCTAAAGGATTAGAAGGAAGTGATAAGACTAGAACCTTTATTTGATTTTCTTTAATAAGCGCTTTTAAATTTTCAATATTAATTGAAAAATCATCATTCAAACCATAACTTACAACATTTCCACCTAATATATTAACAATGTTTTCATATGCCGGATATGCTGGAGTTGGAATAAGCACATTATCACCTTCATTTATAAGTGCTGTCAAAATAGTAAAAATAGCTTCACTACCTCCTACAGTAATACATATCTCATCTGCTGAATAATCAATACCTCTCTTCATTAAATATTGGCTTATTTCTTTTCTTAGTGGTAATATTCCAGCATTTTCTGTATACACTGTCTTATCTTCATTTACAGCATTTATTAATGCCTCTTTTACTACCTTTGGTACTGGAAAATCCGGTTGCCCTAAAGTTAACGATATAGCACCATCTATTTTCTTTACCTCATTATAAAATTTCCTTATCCCAGAAATTTGAACATTTTTTAAGTTTAAATTCATTAAATTCTCCCCCAATGTTTATACCATCTTTTAATACTCTATACCTTCTCTGGCACCTATTCCTTTTTCAAAAGGATGTTTAATCATCTTCATTTCAGTCACTAAATCTGCTAAATCAATAACTTCCATTGGAACATTTCTCCCTGTTAAAACAATTTCCATTGATTCCTTTTTATTCTTAATTAAATATATTATCTCATCAGTACTTATAAATTTATTATAATGAGCTCCCATTATCTCATCTATAATAAGAACATCACAAGAACCTTCATCAACTATTTTCTTAATAAATTCATATCCTGTTCTAATTTCTTTTTTTAATTCCTCAATTTCAGCTTTTGATAAATTCCATACGAAATCCCTTTCTTTTTCAAATCTAAAAATATTAAAATTATCAATTTTATCTATTGTTGAAAGTTCTCCTGTATATCCTCCCTTTAAAAATTGGACCATTACAACATTTAATCCATATCCTGCACTTCTTATCCCTTGCCCTATTGCTGCTGTTGTCTTTCCTTTTCCGTCACCAGTATAAATTTGTACTAATCCTTTCTTTAATTTCATTAAATCATCTCCTTTAAATCATTGTACATTAACATACAATGATTCGTAAAGTTTTTTCATATTTTTTCTATTTACTCTTTAAATTACCTTTTTTGTCTATTATAATTAATAATATCTATTTAATTCAAATTCACAAGAAGAAAGGATGATAATATGAATTATAATTTAACTGATCCATATGAAATTGCAAGATTTATAAAAGAATCTAAGAAATCTACTCCTGTGAAGGTTTATATTAATGGTAATTTAGATGATGTAAATTTTGAAAATATCGAAGTATATAGTTCTAATAATTTTTATGTACTATATGGTGAATCTGAAAAAATATCTGAACTTATATTGAATAACAAAGATCGAATTAAAAATTTCAGAGTAGAAAATGATAGAAGAAATTCAGCTATTCCTATGCTTGATTTGCTGGCTATCGATGCAAGAATTGAACCTGGTGCAATTATTAGAGATAAAGTTGTTATTGGTAAAAATGCTGTCATAATGATGGGTGCCGTTATTAATATAGGTGCAGAAATCGGTGAAGGCTCTATGGTTGATATGAATGCTGTTATTGGAGCTAGAGGAAAGATTGGTAAAAGAGTTCACTTAGGTGCTGGTGCCGTCGTAGCTGGTGTATTAGAACCACCAAGCAAATCTCCTTGTGAAATTGGTGATGATGTAATGATAGGTGCTAATTCAGTAATATTAGAAGGTGTTAAAATTGGTAATGGCTCTGTAGTAGCTGCTGGTTCTGTAGTTATAAGTGATGTACCTTCTGGAGTTGTCGTTGCTGGAAGCCCTGCAAAGATTGTTAAATCTGTAGATGACAAAACAAAAAATAAAACTCAAATACTTAGTGATTTAAGAAAATAATAACAAGCTCCACTACGGAGCTTGTTATTATTTAAGCTATATATTTTTAAAATTATATAGCACCTTTTTCAGTTACATGCGTATTTTCATGTTCTTCACTATTGAAGTTTTCATCATTTTCTTCAGTTACTCTTTCCATCTTAGAAATAGAAACTTCGTATGCTATCTTCTTAACTACTTCTGTTTCACTGATTTTCTTTTGATATTCTCTGCTTTGAAGCCTTCCCCATACCCTTATATTATCTCCAACTTCTAAAGTTTGGCAAAATCTTGAATTTCTTCCCCAAGCTATTGTTGGTATATAATCTGATTTATTGTAAGCTCTATTTACAGCTAATAATACATCTGCAATTTCTCTACCAAAAGGTGTTTTTCTATAAACAGGTTCCTTACATATATATCCATCTAGGAATATTTCATTAGGATTTTTGCTTTTTTCAATGCATGGTTCTATGTTTCTAGCAAATACAGTTAGTATAAGCTTATTAGATCCATCTACAAACTTATTATACGACCTTAATTGTCCTAATACTATTATTTCTTTTCCAATACTTAAGTCCATATTACTAATTAATCTTTCTGATACTGTTATATTTAGTAAATCAACAGAATCACTTAATCTAGTAACTTCCATAAAAAATGTATAAAATCCTTCTCCATACATTTCATGACTGAATTCAAGTTTGCTTACAATCTTCCCTTCAAGATAAATTTTATTATTTAACATCAAATTGTCCATCTTTACCCCTCTCTCCATTAGTAATTTTTTAGCTTATTTATAAATTTATTACCATATAAGAATTTATTTCCATTATAATACAAATCATGTGTACTTTTCAATATATTTATAATATTTATTTTTTATTTTGTGCTCCATTTTCATCAATATAATAATCATCATCATAAATTAATTCACTAACTGTTAAAAATTTATAGCCATCACCTGTCAATTTATTAATAATCCTCTCTAAATTCTCTGGAGTATATTTAGCATTATTGTGAAATAATAATATTGACCCTGCTTTTACATTTTTCATTACTCTGTTATATTCCACATCTGCCCCCGATTGTTTCCAATCAACTGAATCAACATCCCACTGAATACATTTATATCCTTTTGATAAAACATAATTTAATGCTTTTTCATTATATGAGCCACTTGGAAATCTAAATAATTTTGTATTACATCCAATTGTTTCATAAATAATATCTTCCGTCTTTTGTAATTCATCATTCATTCTTTCTTCTGTAATATTTACAAAGTTAGGATGTATATAGCTATGATTACCTATTTCATGACCATCATTATATATATTTTTAAGCTTTTCTTTATTATCATCTGTATAATTTATCCAACCACCCATAATAAAAAAAGTACCTTTTACATCATATTTTTTTAATACTTGTAGAATTTCATCTAAATGCTCCTCTTCTGCCCAATTAATATCAAAGGTAAGTGCTATTTCTTTTTCTTCTGTATTCACTCTAAATATAGGTAGTTTAGCTTGATTATTAGTGCTTACACTAATATTGCGTTTATTTACAGCAAATGACAGAATAATTATAAATACAAGCAAAATTACTTCTATAACAACTTTTTTTCCTTTAAGCATAAAAAACCTCTTAACTTAATTTTTACTAATTTATATTCTTAATGTATAATTTTAATGACAATAATATTACAGTGTTTAAAATTTATGTTATAATAATATAGATACTTTCAAATTGGAGGTTTAATATGTACGAAAACTCAGCAGAACTAGCAGAAAATAAACTTTTAGTTTTATATGTTATAAAATCATTAAAACAACCCATTTCAAATACACAGTTAACAGAAATAATTTTAGAAAATAACTTTATAAATTACTTTACTCTTCAACAATACATAAGCGAGTTAGAATATTCTAACTTTGTAAAGTATATTGAAAAAAATGAGAAAAAATTAATTTCCATAACTGATAAAGGAGAAAATGTTTTATCATTTTTCACCGACAGGATTGCTCCAATAAAAAGAGATATAATCAATAATTATATCTCCGCAACTATTGAAAATATAAAAAAGGAGCTGACAATTTATAGCGATTATACCATTGATAATAATGATTCCTATATTGTAAATTTAAGAGCCTTTGAAGATGAAAGCTTATTAATTGATTTAAAGGTATCTGTTCCTAGCAAAAAACAAGCCAATTCTTTATGTTCAAAATGGAAAGATGATCCTTCTACTATTTATACAAAAATAATTCAAAGCTTATTTGATGACAATGATTAAAATAAAGTCATGGCATTGGGTTCAGACTCGATTGCTATGACTTTTATTACTTTATCATCTTCAATTAAAATAAGTTTACTCTTTAAATAATCAGCTACATATAACACTGATCCATACTTAAAAATTCCCTTTGGCATTCCACCTACATAAATAACCTTTTCTACCATATATGTTCTTTTGGCTATTACACTAATTGTTCCATCGGTAAAATTAGAAACATAAATATTATCATCATCTTCAATCATATCTATTGGTGAATATCCAACCATAATCCTTGCTATTTTTTGAAAATTACCAATATTAATTACATCTATATATCCTCGTTTATCTTTTCCTAAATAACTGCAACAGATATAAATCCTCTTTTTATCATTGGATACCCTTATTTTTGTAGGATATTCCGGCACTTGAATATTTTCAACAGTATCATAATTATCCATGGATATTACTGTAATACTATCACTTTCCAAGTTTGACACAAATAATAATTTATTATTAAAATCCATGTCAATACTATGCGGCCAACTTTCAGTAGCTACTTCACCTATACTTTTATCTTCCTTAAGGTCATATATAACCATTGAATTAGACTCTCCACAAATTACATAAACTTTATAATCATGCATTAATAAATCATTTGGCTTTGGCCCAACACTTATAACCTTGTCCTCAATAAGATTTTCACCATAAAAAAAAGATACAGAATCATTATAACTATTCGCTGTAATAACAGTATCTGAATATGACCTTATACCATGTGGCCCAACTGGTTTATCGCAATGTTTTAACCTTATTTTTTTCATATCTAAGCTATCTAATACTAGTTTACAAATTGAATCACTTGCTGTTGTGCATAGAATTAATGATTTCAATATTACACCTCCTTTAAAAGATACACTGTAATTTCATTATATGTTGTATCCTTTTAATGGGTGCTATTTGTAATACTTTTTAGAAGATTGTCTTTTTATTTTATTTATTATACATATATAATATATTATTAAATATCATTATAACTACTTTTTTACATTAATAACTCCATATTTATAACCTATTATACATAGTAATACAAGAAATAAATATTATAAAAATATCACTTATATTTTTAAATGCACTTTTAATATTTTCACTTCTCCCTTTACTTAAATATATTAACTAAAAAAATTAAAATTATTAATAAATTTAATATTAATTTTTTCATATATTAACCGATAATATAGTGGAAAATATTAAAACTTAGGGAGAATAAATGTGAAAACTTTTAAAATTATATTTAGAATTATTGCATGTTTAATATTTTGTACATTTTTATTCGTAGGCTATAAGGTGCTTAATTCTGTATTTATAAGCCATATAGATACAGTATTAGACGTTGTAAATACTGAAGAAGAAAAATATATTAAATATTACAATGAATTTATGAATAGAGAGGAAATTTCTGAAAATGATTATAGAGCTTTTATTGATGGAGTAAATAATTTCCTAATTGAAGATTACGAAAGAAATAAAAAATTATACTCTTCTCAAAGAACTATAATTAATCTTTCTCTAAAAGTAGGTGTTATTATTAGTGGTTTTGTTTCAATTCTTAATTGTATTCTTTATTGCTTTACTATTTCAAAAACACAAAATGCTAAATCTAATAAATATCTATCAATGTTCATTAATATTAAAAATAAAATAAAATCATAATATACAAAAAAAGATGATATATAAAATCATCTTTTTTTGTATTAAAGTTTATTTTATTAATTGTAAAGCTACTTCCATCATATCAGTAAATGTATTTTGTCTTTCTTCTGGAGATGTTTCTTCTCCTCTAAATACATGATCAGATATAGTTAATATTGAAAGTGCTTCAACATTATATTTAGCAGCTAATGTATAAAGCTCTGCTGTTTCCATTTCAATAGCAAGACAGCCATACTCTGCCCAATTCTTAGCTCCAAACCCATTTGTATCATCATAGAATAAATCACTAGATAATACATTTCCTACTTTTACATTAACACCTTTATTTTTAGCAATATTATATGCATCATATAATAGCTCAAAGTTGGCTGTTGGTGCATAATCTAGTCCTTGGAATCTTCTTTTGTTAATTCCTGAATTCGTTGATGCACTTTGAGCTAAAACTAAATCCCTTACGTTTACATTGTCATTTATAGATCCAGCTGAACCTATTCTAATTAGTCTCTTTGCTCCATAGAATTTAATTAGTTCATTTACATAAATAGAATGTGATGGTAATCCCATTCCTGTTCCTTGCACTGAAACTCTCTTTCCTTTATAGGTTCCAGTATATCCATACATTCCTCTTACTTCATTATAACAAACTACATCTTCTAAAAAGTTTTCTGCTATAAATTTAGCTCTTAAAGGGTCTCCTGGTAATAATACTGTTTCTGCTATAGAGCCTTCCTTAGCCATAATATGTAAATGTGCTGCCATATTTTTGCCTCCTCAAATTGAACATATTTATTTAATATATTTTTTTATATCAGTATACTATATTAGTGAATTTTAGTAAACAAAGTATTATTTACTAAAATGTTTTTTTATTATTCCTCTCATTTCACCTATCATATATAATGAACCACTTATAAGCAGTAAATCATCCTTCTTGCAAAGCTTTAAAGCATCTTCAAAAGCATTTTTATAATCACTATAAGCTTGACAATCCTGATTATATTTCTTTACCACTCCCATTAACTCTTCTGATGTTTCAGCTCTTATTGAATTAGGTGTTACTGTAAAGACCTTCTTTGCTTGAGGAGTAATAACCTTAACCATATAATCAACGTCTTTATCTGCTAATATTCCTAATATTAAATATAAATCATCATATTTAAAATATTTTTTAATATTTTTATCAAGTTGCGTTATTCCCTGAATATTATGTGCTCCATCTATTACAACACATGGCTCATTACTCATTACTTCTAGTCTTCCATTCCATCTAACTTCTGACAGGGCTTTTATTATACTTTCCTTACTTAACTTTGCTGCTTTATCTTTAATAATTTCTAAGGCCTTCAAAGCCACTGCTAAATTTAAAATCTGATGCTCACCTAATAGTGGAAGCTTAACATCATATTCATCATCTAACTTCACCTTTACTAGCTGATATATCTTATCTTCCTTAATTATCTCAACTAATTTTGCATCATCTTTATTTATCTTATAAAGCTTTGCACCTAACTCCTCACATTTTTCGCTCAGCACTTTTTTTACTATCTCTTCTTGAGGATATATTAAAGTGGGTATACCTGCCTTAATTATACCAGCCTTTTCTCTAGCAATTTCTTCTAAGGTATTTCCTAAAAGATTTGTATGATCAAAACTTATAGAAGTAATTACAGACAAGATAGGTGTTATTACATTGGTAGAATCAAGTCTTCCTCCAAGGCCTACTTCCACTACTGCAAAATCCACCTTTTCAGTAGCAAAATATAAAAACATCAATGCTGTTATTATTTCAAACTCCGTAGGATGATTATACCCCTCTTCTATCACCTTATCTACAGCATACTTAATCTTTGTCATAAGCTGTGCAAGTTTTTCCTTAGGTATATTATTCCCATTAATTTGAATTCTCTCTTCAAATTCTTCTAAGAATGGAGAAGTGTACATGCCTACTTTATATCCAGCTTCCTTTAACATAGAAGTAATCATTGCCGTGGTAGACCCCTTACCATTTGTCCCTGCTACATGGATTATTTTTAGTTTCCCATGAGGATTATCAAGAAATTCCAATAATTTATATGTTCTTTCTAAGCCATAATTAGAGCCAAAATTCCCTACTTCTGTTATATATTTTATTGCTTCTTGGTATTTCATCAAACCACCCCAAAATTTTATTTTTTATTTTCACCTTTATTTAAATATAATGTATAATTAACAAAAATGCAAAATTTACTGCTCTACTATTTAACAGATTCATCTTAAATTTTCCTTACAAAAAATGGACATCTACCAACGTAGATATCCATTTTTTATAAACTATTTTAAAGTATCTATTCTAACTAAAACAGCATCAAGCATTTCTTGATATTTAGCCATTTTTGCTTTTTCACCTTCTACTACAGCCTCTGGAGCTTTTGCAACAAATCCTGCATTAGAAAGTTTCTTTTCTATTCTAGTTATTTCACCTTCAAGTTTGCTCTTTTCTTTATTTAATCTTTCAAGTTCCTTTTCCTTATCAACTAGGTCAAGTAGTGGCATAAATAATTCTCCACCTTTAACTACTACTGATACAGCATTTTCAGGAACTAATGCTTTATCATTTATAAATTCAACATCTGAAGCTGAAGCTAATTTTTCAATATAAGCTGTACCTGCATTAAATGCATCTCTAGCTTCATCATTAATATAGCTTATTACTTTAGCTTTTCTTGATGGTGGTACATTCATTTCAGCTCTAACATTTCTTAAAGATTTAATAGCTTCTATGATGTATTCCATATCTTTTTCAGCCTTAGCATCAACTAATCTTTCGTTGAATTTTGGCCAAGTTGAGATAGTTATTGATTCACCATCAGTTAAAGTAGTATATATTTCTTCTGTAATGAATGGCATTACTGGATGTAATAATTTTAATCCTGTAGTTAATACAGTATATAATACGTTGTATACTATTCCTTTTTGCTTTTCATCATCGCTGAAGAATACTGGTTTAACAAGTTCTATATACCAATCACAGAATTCAGTCCACATAAAGTCATAAACTTTTTGAAGTGCTATTCCTAATTCGTATTTTTCCATATTTTCAGTTACTTCTTTAACAAGAGTATTCATTTGAGATAAAATCCATTTATCAGCTAAGCTATATTCTTTGCATTCAGCATATTTAGCCATAACTTCTTTATCTAAGTTCATCATAACGAATCTTGATGCATTCCACATTTTGTTAGCAAAGTTTCTTGCTGCTTCAACTCTTTCAGGAATATATCTTATATCATTTCCTGGTGAATTACCTGTTACAAGCATAAATCTTAAGGCATCAGCACCATATTCTTCAATAACTTCTAATGGATCTACTCCATTACCAAGTGACTTACTCATCTTTCTACCTTGAGAGTCTCTTATAATACCGTGGATTAATACTGTATCAAATGGAGTTTCTCCCATATTATGAATCCCTGAGAATATCATTCTAGCTACCCAGAAGAAGATTATATCGTATCCTGTAACAAGAACGTTAGTTGGATAGAAGTATTCTAAATCTTCTGTTTTATTAGGCCATCCTAAAGTTGAGAAAGGCCAAAGTGCAGATGAGAACCATGTATCAAGAACGTCATCTTCTTGTCTTAAATTAGTGCTTTCGCATTTTGAACATTTACATGGTGCATCAACTTCAACCATCATATGTCCACAATCATTACAGTAGTAAACTGGTATTCTATGTCCCCACCATAATTGTCTTGATATACACCAATCTTGAATATTTTCCATCCAGTTGAAGTAGATTTTATCAAATCTTTCTGGAACAAATTTAGTTTTTCCCCCTCTTACAGCTTCAATAGCTGGCTTAGCTAAAGATTCCATCTTAACATACCATTGCTTAGATATTATTGGTTCAATAACTGTTCCACATCTATCATGTGTTCCAACATTATGAGTATGCGGTTTTATCTTAACTAATAGACCTAATTTGTCTAAATCTTCAACCATTTGTTTTCTAGCTTCATATCTATCAAGCCCTTGATATTTTCCACCTAATTCATTTATTATACCATGGTCATCCATAACTCTTATTTGTGGAAGGTTATGTCTCTTACCAACTTCAAAATCATTTGGATCATGTGCAGGAGTTATTTTAACAGCACCAGTTCCAAATTCTATATCAACATATTCATCACCAACTACTGGTATTTCTCTATCAGTTAGCGGTAACTTTAATGTCTTACCAATTAAATGTTTAAATCTATCATCATTTGGGTTAACAGCAACTGCTGTATCTCCTAATAATGTTTCTGGTCTTGTTGTTGCTATTTCTAAGAATCCTGAACCATCAGATAATGGATAATTTATGTGCCAGAAGCTTCCTTCTTTTTCTTCGTATTCTATTTCTGCATCTGACAATGCTGTTGTACATTTAGGACACCAGTTAGTTATTCTGTTTCCTTGATATATAAGTCCTTCATTATATAACTTAACAAAGACAGTTCTTACAGCTTTGTTTAAATTTTCATCCATTGTAAACGCTTCTCTTGAGAAATCCGCAGATACTCCCATCTTCTTAAGTTGTTCTCTTATATGACCTCTATATTCATCAGACCATTCCCAAACTTTTTCAAGGAAAGCTTCTCTTCCCATTTCTTTTTTTACTAATCCTTGCTTCAATAACTCATTTTCAACTTTAACTTCTGTAGCAATAGATGCATGATCTTGTCCTGGTAACCATAAAGTACAGTATCCTTGCATTCTTTTAAATCTAATAAGCATATCTTGAAGAGTATTGTCTAATGCATGCCCTAAGTGCAATCTACCAGTTATATTTGGCGGTGGCATAACAATTGAAAAAGGCTTTTTGCTCTTATCAACTACTGGTGTGAAATATTTCTTTTCTTCCCAAATTTTATAAATTCTTTCTTCAAATTCTTTTGGATTATACGTGGTAGGTAAATTGTTTTTTTCTTCCATTACAGAAACCTCCTTAGTTTAATAAATTGTACAAATAAAAAAGAGCCTAAGTCCTAAAAAAGGACGAAGACTCGCGGTACCACCTTTATTCCCACAGGCACAATACTATTTTAGCATTTCAACTTTAAACTATACTAAATAAATATTGGCCATTATTATGGGCTCTTAATTCAATAACGGCTATGAACGCCGTCTTTGCCTACTAATTACTAAACTTTCAGCAAAGAAACTCAAAAGCTACCTTCGGGATATTCTATATAGAAGGCTTTCAGCCAAGACCTTCCTCTCTTAATACTTCCTAATCCGTACTCCTCTTTATCACAGTTTTTAATTTATATTATTTGTTTTTATATTATTCTATAAAATATTTTTTGTCAATAAAATTTTTCTTTAAAAATAGTTAATTTTATATTTTCTAAAACTCTATATCATATTTACTATCATTAAATACAACTTTAGCCTTTCCACCATCTTTTAATCTACCAAACAATACTTCATCAATTAACAATGCCTTAATTTCTGAATTTATTATTCTACTGATTTCTCTTGCTCCATATTCTTTAGAAACCCCTTCATTGCTTATATGATTTATAACAGACTCATCAAATTCTAATATTATATTTTTACTTAATAATTGTTCTTTAAATAAACCGATTTCTTTTATAGTTATATTTCTTGCCATTTCTTTATCTATATGGTTAAATACCACAATTTTATCTAATCTATTTCTAAATTCTGGAGTGAAGAATCGTTTTACTTCATCCTTGATGGCTTCTACTTGTACTACTCTTTCACCAAAGCCTACCTTATTTTTGCCAATTTCCTTGGCACCTGCATTGGAAGTCATAATTAGTATTACATTTCTAAAATCAGCTTTTCTACCTTGGTTATCTGTAAGTGTAGCATAATCCATTACCTGAAGTAATACACTTAAAATATCTGGGTGAGCTTTTTCAATTTCATCTAATAGTAATACAGAATATGGATTCTTACGGACTGAATCCGTAAGTAGTCCACCCTCTTCATACCCTACATAACCTGGTGGCGCTCCAATAAGCTTAGATGCTGCATGCTTTTCACCATATTCACTCATATCAAATCTAATAAGTTTTATCCCTAATTCCTTTGATAACACTCTGCATATTTCTGTTTTCCCTACACCTGTAGGTCCGACAAAAAGCATTGAAGCAACAGGTTTGCCTTCATCTTTAAGTCCAGCTCTTGACATCTTTATACATTTTACAACTTCATCTATGGCAACATTTTGTCCAAAAATATTAAGCTTTAATTTATTTTCTAAAGTCATTAAAGCTTCAATTTCATCCTTTTCAACTGTTTTCTTAGGAATATGACACATTTTTGAAATTATTTCTTCAATTTTAACATCATCAATTAATGTTCTTTCTTCACTATTTTCCATAGAAATAGATGCACCAGCTTCATCTATAACATCAATAGCCTTATCCGGTAAGAATTTATCATTTATATACTTATTACTTAAAATAACTGCACTTTCAATAGCCTTATCAGTATAAGATACATTATGATATTCTTCATACGACTTTTTAATTCCATTAATAATTTCAACAGTTTCGTTAATGCTAGGCTCCTTTACTTCCACTGTCTGAAATCTTCTTGTAAGAGCTTTGTCCTTTTCAAAATGTTTTTTATATTCATCAAAAGTAGTTGCACCAATAAATTTTATCTTTCCTTCCATTAAATATGGCTTAAGAAGATTAGATGCATCTAAAGAACCACCACCTAAAGCTCCTGCTCCTACTATTGAGTGTATCTCATCAATATAAACTATTGGATTAACTCTATGCTTAATCTGCTCTAGCACTTTTTTTATTCTCTCTTCAAAATCGCCTCTATACTTAGTTCCTGCCAATAACCCACCAATATCAAGAGAATATATTTCTGAGTTCTTAAGTTTTTCTGGAACCTTACCTTCATTAATAAGTCTAGCAAGCCCTAACACTATAGATGTCTTTCCTACACCTGGCTCTCCAACATGAATAGGATTATTTTTAGTTCTTCTGCATAGAATCTGTATAGTTCTATCTAAAATATCTTGACGCCCTATAAGCAAATTACTATCTTGCTCTTTAACAAATTCATTTAAATTTACAGTATACTTCTCAATTATAGATTTATTACTGCCTTTTTGCTCACCTTTATTTTTTGATGATTTTTCTCCACCTTCTTCTGACTTTACATTCCCTTCTTTATGACATAAAGTAAAAAGAAGATTTCTTTTATCTATTCCCTCTAAATTTAAAAAATATAAAGCATAACTATCTTCCATCATATATATAACTGATAAAATATGTTCAATTTCTATGACATTTTTACCAGAAGCCATAGCCTGCTCTCCAGATGTTAATATCACTTGCTGAAAACTATAGCTTTCTTGAATACCTGTATTTTCTGTAGTCTTTATATACTCATTAAAATATTCATTTAGATTTTTTCTTAAATTTTCAATATCTGCACCACATTTCTCCATGGCATTTTGTACTTTTTCTATAAAAGTACATTTATATAATATGTGTTCAGCTGTCACATATTCATGCTTATTTTCTCTAGCATATTCAATTGCAGCAACTATTACTTCATTAACTTCTTTTGTCACCTGCATACATTAAACCTCCTCAATAGTTATCATAAAGGGAAATCCTTCTTCTTTAGCCATATCCATTGCTATTGATACTTTTGTAACAGCAATATCATATGGATAAGTTCCTACTACTCCTCTTCCTTTAGAATGTACATCAAGCATTATTCTATTAGCTTCTACACTATCTTTATTAAACACGCTCATCAATACATCAATGACAAATTCCATTGTTGTAAAATCATCATTTTCCATAATGACACTATATTTTTTAGGCTCCTTTACTTTTATTTTACCTTTTTCTTTAGTTACAACATCATGTTCCATATAGTCCCCTCCAAATAATAAGCATTATGTATTATTTATAATATAATTATATTAAATACTTAATATGTATATCAACATTTATTGTACACAAAAAGAACCTATATAGATAGAATCTATTTTATAAGTGTCTATCTTATAGGTTCTAGTTCATTTATATATTTTATTTATTTTTCATCAACTGATAAATCTTATAACTTTTTTATTATTATCTATCTTCATTCAACTATTCCCAATAATTAAATTTATTTTTTACAGCCTTAAACACTGACTAAAAATTGCTAGAATGCTCAAAAAATTAAATCTTAAAATCTGTTGGATCATATGGCTTTGCTTTAGGTTCTCCAAAACATGATTTAACACTTTCTGCTCGAGGATTATGACTTATATTCTTATTTTCTTTCTTATTAATTTTTAATTTACTTCCCATACTTATCACCTCATAAATATTTTGTCCATCTATTTAGTATTTATACTGAAAGTTTATTTGTGCAGTGTTTTATTAATTATTATACTCATTTACGAGTATTTTATTTACGACTATATACTTTTTTTATTTCTTCTCTCTTATATAAATATCCCTTTATTTTTATTATGTAAAATCATACTTTCTTTTTAACTATTTCCTAAGCATAAAAAAAAGAGACGCTAAGCATCTCTTAAAAACAATTATTTCCAACTCATTTTATTCATGTAATTTTCAACGTATTCATTACTTATTGCTGGATTAATAGTATCTTCATGTGTAATAGTAATTATTGACATTGCAATTGCATACTTTAATGTTTCAATTATAGATAACCCATTCATATATCCTAATCCTAATCCAGCTACAAACGAATCTCCAGCACCTGTTACATTTTTTATGTCTATCTTATCATTTTGGCATATAGTACCTTCTTCACCTTTTGTAAGATAGTAAATCCCATCTGCATCTAAACTTATAAATACATTTTCAACCCCTTGCTCTAAGAAGTATCTTCCTGCTTTTTGCAAATCCTCATAACCATTGATTTTAAAACCACATAAAGCTTCAGTCTCTAATCTATTTGGTTTTATTGTATGGAAATACTTCATCAAGTGGCTTATTTTTGTTGCTTTATTTGCTGAAACTGGATCTAATATAAATTTAGTTTTTCCTTGAAATTTCTTTAAAACATACTCTAATAATTCAGGGTTGTCTGAATCTACAATAGTATACTCAGCATTTTCAAAAATTTCAGCTTTTGAATCTATAAAACTACTTTCCATTTTATCTAAGCTATCCATATCTACTATTGCAGACTCCATTTCACCATGCTCATTTAGTATTGCCATATATGTAGGTGTACATTCATCTTTTAATATTAATGAATTGTCCATCTTATAACCTATTCTCTTAGAATGTTCTAAGATATTTCTCCCATTAGCATCATCTCCCAATATAGAAATGAATTCTGTGTTTATACCTACCCTAGCTAAATTCTCAGCAATATTTCTGCAAACTCCCCCAAGCGAAATCTTTATAGATCCTGGAATTGAATCCTTTGCCTTAAATTCTCTCTTACTAAAACCAATTATATCTACTATTGATGCCCCCAGTACTAGTATATATGGATTATTTTCGTTCATATTATCTCTCCTGCCATTAATTTTCCCTTTAAAACATACATACATTATAGTCAAAAGTCCGAAAAAAATAAAGAGAAAAATAAAAAAATGTCGTATCTTTTTTATTTTTCTCTTATTTCACTGTTAATTATTTAATTTTATTGCAACTTCACTTACTGCTTCTTGATTAATTTCATACTTTTCACTATACTTATTTTCTAAATCTATATTTTTAAATGCCACAGCCAGCATAAGTTTAATTCTATTGATCTGATTTACCTCTGATGCACCAGGATCATAATCAACTGCTACTATATTTGATAAAGGATAAAGTTCCTTAAGTTTCTTTATCATTCCTTTACCTGTAACATGATTAGGTAAACATGCAAAAGGCTGTACACATACAATATTATTTACACCTGTATCAATAAGTTCTAGCATCTCTCCTGTAAGAAGCCACCCTTCACCTGTTTGGTTGCCTAGAGACAATACTTTTGATGCTTTCTTCCCTAAATCCTTTATATGCATTGGATATTCAAATCTCTTACTCTTGCTTAATTCTGTTTTAATTTTCTTTCTATATAACTCTATTATCCTAATTGCTAATTTATTTAACTGCATGGATTTATAGCTTCCAGAAAGATATTTATATTTAAATTCAGCATCATAACATGAATATAAGAAAAAATCTAGAAGATCTGGTACAACAGCTTCAACACCTTCCTTTTCTAATTGTGAAACTATGTCATTATTTGCTGTTGGATGAAATTTAACAAGAATTTCTCCTACTACTCCCACCTTTGGTTTCTTTATATCTAATAATTCTAACTCATCAAAATCTTTTACTATATCTTGAACATTTTTGCTAAATTCTATCCATTTTCCGTTTTTCACATTTTGGCATGCAACATCTTTCCATTTCTTATATAAAGTATTTGCTGCTCCTTTAACTTTTTCATACGGTCTTACCCTATATAAGACTCTCATAAATAAATCTCCATATAATATAGCCATAAGCCCTCTATTAACAAAAGCTGGTGTTATTTCAAATCCTGGCTGCTTTTCCATACCCAAAGCATTTAATGATATTATTGGAATATTATCAAAACCTGCTTCCCTTAAGGCTTTTTTAATAAATCCTATATAATTTGTAGCCCTACAACCGCCTCCTGTCTGACTCATTATTACAGCAGTCTTATTTAAATCATATTTTCCTGACATCAAAGCACGAATCATTTGTCCTACCACAATAATTGACGGATAGCAGGCATCATTATTCACATATTTCAATCCATACTCTATTGCTTCCTTATCAATGGATGGCATTACTTCTACATTATATCCAATACTCTTAGCTGCTGCTTCAACAAAATCGAAGTGTATTGGTGACATTTGAGGGCAAAGGATTGTATAATATTTCCTCATTTCCTTAGTAAAAATATTTCTTTTATTCACTTGTGTCACCGGCTTTAGCTTAATACCTTTTCTTTCTCTTTCTTCAATCGCTGCTTTTAATGACCTAATTCTAATTCTTACTGCTCCAAGGTTACTTCCTTCATCAATCTTTATAAGGGTATACATCTTTCCTGCTGATGATAAAATTTCATTAACTTGGTCTGATGTTATGGCATCAAGTCCGCAGCCAAAGGAAGTAATTTGAATAAGTTCTAAGTTTGGATTATTTTTTACATAAGATGCTGCCCTATATAATCTACTATGATACATCCATTGATCCACAACCCTAAGAGGTCTTTCAACCTTATCTAAATGAGCAACACTATCTTCTGTAAGAACTGCCATCCCATAAGAAGTAATTATATCTGTTAATCCATGATTAATTTCTGGATCTACATGATAAGGTCTACCGCTAAGCACTATCCCTTTTATATGATTTTCTTCAATATATTTAATAACCTCTTCACCTTTTTTCCTTATATCTGTTACAAATTTTTCTCTTTCTTCAAAAGCCTTCTTAACAGCTTCCTTAGCTTCCTTTATAGATACACCAAATTCCTTA
Source organism: Clostridium lentum (assembly GCF_014287815.1). Classification (GTDB taxonomy): domain Bacteria; phylum Bacillota; class Clostridia; order Clostridiales; family Clostridiaceae; genus Clostridium; species Clostridium lentum. The sequence goes on along the minus strand of NZ_JACOOQ010000004.1, from coordinate 106,891 downwards.
AATACTATATATATTCTTTTTGCTAATTTTTCTTCATTGCTTAATGAAAGGAAAGGTGAAATAAAGTTTATTTCCTGCTTCTTTATTTCATCAATATTATTCTTAATAACCTCTGGATATGATGTTACCATTGGACAGTTATAATGGTTGTCTACTGTAGGGTCTTCTTTGTATTCATATGCTACACATGGATAGAATATATTTTTAATACCCTTTTCTATAAGCCACAATATATGTCCATGAGATATTTTTGCTGGATAACATGCTGATTCTGATGGAATTGTCTCAATTCCTTTATCATATATCTTCCTACTGGATAATGGTGATATCTCTACTCTAAATTTTAAACTTGTTAAAAGAGTAAACCAAAATGGATAATTTTCATACATATTAAGTACTCTTGGTATACCAATTACCCCTCTTTCCGCTTGACTTTCTTCTAGAGGAGTATAGTCAAAAGCTCTTTCTAACTTATATTTAAATAAGTTAGGGATTTCTCTTTTTCCTTTCATATTTCCCAAAGGCTTCTCGCATCTATTTCCTGTAATGAACTTCTTACCATTGGAAAACTTATTAATTGTTAAAAGACAATTATTACCACAGCCACCGCATCTCATAGTATTGATTGCTATTTTTATATCTCCTAGCTCCTCTTTTGATACTAATGTTGTCTCTTTACCTTCTATATATCTTTCCCTACTTATTAATGCTGCACCAAAAGCTCCCATTATACCTGAAATATCTGGACGTACTACATTTATTCCTGTTATCTTTTCAAAACTTCTAAGAACACCATCATTATAAAATGTTCCACCTTGTACAATAACTTTTTTACCTAACTCTTCAAAATTGCGTATCTTTATAACCTTATATAAAGCATTTTTTATTACTGAATAACATAAACCTGCTGATATATCTGCAACTTCATAACCTTCCTTCTGTGCCTGTTTAACTTTTGAATTCATAAATACAGTACATCTAGAGCCTAAATCTACTGGTTTCTTAGCTTCAATAGAAAGTTTCGCAAACTCTTTAATAGGAAGGTTCAATGATTTACTGAAACTTTCTATAAATGACCCACACCCTGAAGAACATGCCTCATTTATCAAAATATTATCAATATTTCCTTCTTTCATCTTCAAGGCTTTCATATCTTGTCCACCAATATCCAAAATAAAGTCTACCCCTGGCAAAAAAGCCTCTGCTCCTTTAAAATGGCATATAGTCTCAATTTCTCCAATATCTATTCCTAAGGCTGTCTTAATTAGTCCTTCACCATAACCTGTTACTGTACTTTTTACTATTTCCACTTCTTTAGGAAGCTTTTTATATAAATCCTTTAATATTTCTATACTCTTATTTAAGGGACTACCTTCATTACTATTATAATATGAATATAACAGTTGACCTTCCTCACCAATAAGAGCTGCCTTAGTAGTTGTTGAACCTGCATCAATTCCCAAAAATGCCTTACCTCTATAAGTGTTTAAATCAGCTCTCTTAACCTTATCATCTTCATGTCTTTTCTTGAACTCTTCATAATCATCATTGTCATTAAATAAAGGCTCCATATGTCCCTTCCCATCATCTTCTACTTTTATGGTACTGATTTTTCTTATTATATTATCAAGCTGTACATACTTTTCGTTTTTTGCCAATAACGCCGCTCCTATGGCTACATAGTAGTGGGATTCCTTAGGGACTATGTACTCACCTTCTTTTAAATTTAAAGTCTTAATAAATCTATTTCTAAGTCCATCTAAGAAATGAAGTGGTCCTCCTAAAAATGCTACTCGTCCTCTTATAGGTTTACCACATGCTAATCCGCTAATAGTCTGATTAACAACTGCTTGGAAAATTGAATCAGCAATATCTTCTTTTCTTGCACCTTCATTAATTAATGGTTGTATGTCTGTTTTAGCAAATACCCCACATCTAGAAGCTATAGGATAAATTATCTCTGCATTTTTAGATAATTCATTAATTCCTATAGCATCAGTATTTAAAAGTACTGCCATTTGATCTATAAATGCTCCAGTGCCTCCTGCACAACTTCCATTCATTCTCTGTTCTATCCCACTGCTAAAATAAGTTATCTTTGCATCTTCTCCCCCTAACTCTATAGCTACATCTGTTTGAGGTATAAAGGTTTCTATGGCTTTATTACAAGCAATAACTTCTTGTTCGAAAGATAACTCTAGCCATTTAGATACAGCTAGTCCACCTGAACCAGTCACCATCATTTTAACATTGCTATTACCTATAAATTTATAACATTGTTCTAGGCTCTCTTTTAAGGTAGTTTTTATGTCTGAAAAATGTCTTTTATAAGTGCTATATTTAATATTATTATTTTCATCAATTACTAATACTTTAATAGTAGTTGAGCCTACATCAATACCTACTTTATACTTCCCCATAATATATCTCTCTTTCTATTTTATATTTATATACAATTATGTATATTATATTCCATTTTTACTATATTATAACATATTTTAATGAAAATTTTTCATTCTATTTTTTTATAATTTTCATAATATACCCTGTAAAATAATATAATTTAATGAATAATATTCCCATATGGAGAACATAATTAAAATATATTTATAAATCATAGGAGGGAAAAATGAATCACTTCAATGAAGGTAATAAATTCTATACTGAAAAACAGTTTCAAAAAGCAATAAATTCATATAGGTTGTCAATTGATTCAAATGTCAATGTTCCATGCTCTTATTATAATATTGGTGTGTGCTATATAAAATTAAGAGATTTTGATTCTGCTATAAAGATGATAAAAAAATCTTTGGAATTTCAAAAAGAAAGTAAATACTATTTTAACCTAGCATATTGCTATGCTATGAAGCAGGAAAGCAACAAAGCTCTAATTTATTTCAATTTAGCTTGGGCCTTAGATAGCTCTGACCTTGACTGCGAAAAGGCAATAAAACTTATTCTTTCCAAAAATAAAAAAGCACTTTAGCTAAAGTGCTTTTCTTATTTACCATTCACCGGCAATTTCTTCTTCTATATGATCTTCTTCAAATAAATTGCTATCAAAATAATCTCCAGAAATATAAAAGGTCGTATCAACATTTATCCATCTTCTTTCATCTGACAGATAAACTTGATTCCAAGCATGAGAACCATAACTATTACCATCAAATGCCTCTCCCGTAACTAACCTTACCTTTAATCCTGCTGCCCTTGCCATTGATACATAAAGACATGCATAATCAAAGCATATTCCTTTACCACTATGCCAAGCAGTAATTGAGCCACTACCATCTAGCTCCTCTTCATTTAAAGCCTTTGATGCCTTTTCTGAATCATACTGGATATTGGTACCTATCCATGTATATATCCTCTTGGCCTTACTTCTATCATCATCACAAAATTTTATTATTTCTTTAGCCTTATTATCGATTTCCTCATTAGATTGTATACCTTCTTCTAAGGTTACTCCATTATAATAGATAATATTATTAGCTGTAGAAATTGTGTTGTCATTCACCGGATACATATCAGGATTGAAACTACTATTGGTAAATATAATAGTCTTTATTTTATTATAGGATGAAAAATCACTAAATAAATCTATTTTATTATTGGCTCCTATGGTTCTATTGTAAGTAATTACACCTACAAATACTATTAGTATAATTACTAATCCTTTAATAAACCCTAAAAATCCTGAAATAATGTATAAAGGGATAACCCTCTTTTCATTGCTTTTAAATGCTGAAATAACATGTTGAGATAATAGCTTTAACAATACATAAATAATATTCTGGCTAATACAGAAAAATATAATTAGTATAATGCTATTGGTATACTTTGTATTATATATAAAGGTCAAGTATTGCAATTTAAATCTTATAATTACAGTCATTACTAAATTTAAATTAACAATTACCAGAAAAAATGTCAGCAAAATAGAAAAATAATATAAAACTTTGTATATTGAATATTTCAAAGTTCTTTCTTCAAATGCTGTAAGTATACTTTCCCTTATACCATATAATACAATTATAGCACAAATAATATATGCTACTAACTCTCTCATAAAGGCTCCCTTCATAATTATTCTTAATTAACTATTCTCTTCACTACCCTAGAGACTAAATCATATCCATATCCTCTGCCCATTAAATATCTAGTAAGCTTTTGATATAATTTATATTTATCATTTTCTCTTTTACTTAGAACTTCGTACTTCTTTAATGCTAAATTATAAGCTATATCTTCCAAATCATCATTATTAATCTTATTTAGCTCTCTATAAATAAGCTCCTCATTTATTCCTTTTTGCATCAAACTATACTTTATCTTTTTTTCTCCTTGATTTCTTAATCTATCTTTTACATACATAGATACAAGTTTTTCATCATCTATTAAATTATATTCTTTTAAAAATGATAAAGTCCTATTAACAGTATTATTATCAAATTCCTTTTTTAATAATTTATCTTTTATTTCCTTTTCACTTTTATAAGACCTTTCAATTATTCTTATGGCAGCATTTTTACATTTAATATAATTATCTTCTTCAATAATCTTCTTTAATTTATCATAGTCTACTGGATCTTTAACTTTTAATCCTTCTTTATATACAATTTCCATATCCACCGAAAAAGCATATTCTTCATCAATATATATATTAACTCTATTTTTATTACGATTTCCACATTCTATTTTTGTAATTATATTCATAATTATATCCACCTTTTAAGATTTTAATATATGAATAGTTGGATTTTTTAAAACTTTATTAGCTACATCATAAATTTCATCGCTTGTAATATTATTAATTCTCTCCATATCATGTAAAAACTCATAAATATCCTCATCTTCTATGGATTGATTTAAAATATAACTGCATAATTCAGAAGAATCATCTAAAGTTGAAATAACAGCTGTTTTATGAACCTTCTTCATTATATCAAGGTCCCTTTCTCCAATTTCTATCTTCTTCTTCTTAACCCCTTCTAAAATTTCATTTATTGCTTCTATTGTTTTATTAACATCTTCTTCAGCTACAGCCGTATAAATGTATAATGACTTTATATGATTGGTCATATCAAGATGTGAATATATATCATAGGCAAGCCCTCTAATTTCCCTTACTTCTCTAAATAAAAGTGAATTAGAACTTTCTCCTAATCTATGATTAAGTATTCTAAGTGGTAATTCTAAATCCTTTTCTAAATCGTAAAAAGTAAATAGATACATTATAGTACTTAATTCAATATTTTTCTTATAAGTTGTTTTCCTAATGGCCTTATTCTGCTCATCAAATATTTCTACTGCAACTAATTCTTTTGATTGCCAATGCCCAAAGTTTTCTTTTATTTTCTCTAAAGCTTCTTCATGCTCTAAAGATGAAACCATAGTTATTAATGTATTATTAGGTATATAGTACTTTTCATAATAACTAATAATATCTTTTCTAGTAAATTTCTTTACATTCTTTTCTGTTCCTGCCACATCATATCTTAAACAGCTTTTTTCAAAGGCAATTTCATTAACTCTCTTAAAACTTAAATCTTCTACACTATCCATACTTGCTTTCATTTCTGCAAGAATTACTCCTCTTTCTTTTTCTATCTCCTCTTTTAAAAATACAGAATTAGTAACCATATCTCCCAATAACTCTATTGCATTTCCCAATTCCTCTTCTAAGCAACTTATAGAGTAAACAGTAATGGAATAATCAGTGTATGCATTATATTCTCCGCCTAATGATTCTAAATCATCATTTAACTTTTCAAAACCTCTTTTAATTGTTCCTTTAAACATCATATGCTCAATAAAATGTGAAATCCCTTTTTCATCCTTACTTTCATTTAATGAGCCAACCTTTATTCCTACATTAATAGAAGATATTTGTGTATCCTTTTTTATTGTTAATACTTCTAACCCGTTTTCTAATTTGTGTTTTTTAACATCAAAATTTAATTTTATCATCTGATAATTTCCTTTCCCATCTCCTATAATTGTTTTAAATGCCTTTATGGACAGCTAAAATTCATTTTTAATCCACTTCTTTTTATAATAATATGTTTAAATATTAATTACAATAATATATTAACATGTTTTTATTTTTAAGTTTTTAGACTATAATTATTATTAAGTATATAATGGAGGACTTATTTATGAATAAAACAATACTTATTATTGAAGATGAAATTAGAATACGTTTTTTACTGAAAGATTATCTATTAAGTGAAGGATTTTCTGTTATTGAAGCCTGTGATGGTGAAGAAGGTCTTAAGGTTTTTAAAAATAATAATGTTGACCTTATCCTTTTAGATATAATGATGCCTAAAATTGATGGGCTAACTGTTCTTGAAACCATTAGAACAGTATCTGATATTCCAATAATTCTTCTTACTGCCAAAAGTCAGGAAGAAGATAAACTTTATGGCTATGATATAGGAGCTGATGACTATGTAACTAAACCTTTCTCTCCTAAAATTCTTGTAGCAAAAGTTAAAGCACTTTTAAAAAGAACTGCTGATCTTTGTGAAAATCAATCTTCTACAAAAAATTATAATGGTCTTACAATAAATAAGCTTTCTCATGAAATAAAAGTTAATAATGTTCAACTTGCTCTTTCACCAAAAGAGTACGAGCTTCTTGTTTATTTATCTGATAATATTGGCATTGCATTAACTAGAGATACTATTCTAGATAATGTTTGGGGAATAGATTATTATGGAGATCTTCGTACAGTAGATACAAATATTAAAAGGCTAAGAGAAAAACTTGGAGAAAAAGCAAATTACATTATAACTGTAAGAGGAAGTGGGTATAAATTTGATGTTAACCAATAGTAAAAGTATCAGCAGAAAATTATTTACCATAACCTTAGGGTTAATATTAGGAGTATTTTTTATAACTTTATTCTTTCAACTTGTTTTTTTTGAAGAATTTTATCTATATAAAAAGAAAGACTATCTTCTTAATCAAGCTAATGAATTTAGATATATGTATTCTTATCAAATACATAATAATGAGGTATTATCTGCTGCACTAACAAATTACGAAGAAAAAAACTCTTCTAGAGTTGCTATTATTCCATTAAATAGAAATGATGTTGTTTATGTATCCAATAATCAAAATTCAGATAATACTTTTTCTACACTTACAAATTTTTGTGCTGAACTACTATATAATACTAAACTTATTAATACAGTATTAGATGAAAATGCACCCCTTGCTACTATTTTTACTAATCGCTCTAGCAATACAAAACAAATTGGTATTATTTCACCTATGTCATTACAAAATAACAATGATGCATTATTTATTTCTGTATCATCAATACAGCCAATAAAAGAAGCTAGTTCAGTTATAAAAACCTTTTACTTCTATATGCTGATTGGATTTATTATTGTTGCAACATTTCTTTCAATAGTTTATGCCAATCTTATAGCTAAACCATTGAAAAATTTAAATAATATTGCAAGGAAGATGTCAAACTTGGATTTCAGTGTAAAATGTAATATAACCTCTGATGATGAAATTGGCAGCTTAGCAATGACACTGAACTTTCTATCAGCTAATTTAAAAAAATCTCTTGATGATTTAAAAGAGAAAAATATAAAATTAGAGGCTGACATAGAAAAAGAACGTGAACTTGAAACTATGCGTAAAGATTTTGTAGCCAGCGTAAGCCATGATTTAAAAACTCCTATTGGCATAATCAGTGGTTATGCCGAAGGATTAAAAGATGGTATTGTTTCTCCTGAAAATGCCCAAATATATCTTGAAACAATTATTGATGAAGCAGGAAAAATGAATACGCTAGTTACCAGTATGCTGGAGCTTTCAAAGTTAGAGTCAAATTCAATGCTTTTACAAATAGAAAGTTTTAATATAGTAAGACTGATAAGTGCTAAAGTTAAAAATCTTAACTTAGAGCTAAAAGAAAAAGACATTACAGTAAACTATATAGCTGTTCCTGACTTTGCTTATGTACAAGGTGATATTCTTAAAATTGAACAGGTAATTCAAAACCTAATTACCAACTCAATAAAATATACTCCCTGTGGAAATTATATAAATATAAGTATCATTGAAAATACTGATAACTTTGAAATATCTATTGAAAATACTGGTACTCATATTCCTGAAGAAGAACTTTCTAATATATTTATTAAGTTTTATAAACTTGATAAATCTGGTGATAGATCTACCAATAGCTTTGGGCTTGGACTTGCAATTGTTCAGAAAATTTTAGAACTTCATAATAGTGCTTATTCCATGACCAATAGCTTAAATGGAGTGTTATTTAAGTTTACCTTATCAAAGGCTAATGATAATCTTAACTAAAAATAAAAGATGCTAAAATCTTAAGCATCTTTTATTCTTCTATCAATCTTTTTAAATACAACTTCTTTTTTTAGCTCTAGTGTTTCACTATCTATTTCAACCTTGAAAATATCTGGACACTCTTCCTGACGCCATTTCTTCATATACTTTGCATTTATCTCAAATGAATAATAATATTTTTCATCATACCTATCTGAAAATTCATAAAATGTATTTTTACTATATCTATCAACCTTTAAATTTTCTTTTTTTATATTCCTGATAATAGGCATAAAAAACCTAAGAGGAATTTCATATTTAAAACTTCCCTTTATCTCCCTGCCTTCCATTAATGCTCGCTTTAAAAACCTTTCTTCTCTTTCATCAATCTTCTTAAAATGTAATTTGAAATTAGGCTCACCTTTTTTATTTTTGTCTATCTTTATTTTTATCATAATATTCCACCATATATTCCTACTATAATTTAAATAAATCCACCATCTATTCTTATTATTTGTCCAGTAAGATATTTACATTTATCCTCACATAAAAAGCTAACCACTCTTGCTACTTCATGAGCCTCACCGAATCTCATCATCGGTATTTCATTCTTTAAAACTTCCTTATCTTCACTATCAAGTACATTATTCATTTCCGTATTAATAACTCCTGGTGCTACTGAATTTACCCTTATATTAAATGAAGCTACTTCTTTTGATAAAGCTTTAGTAAATAAATTAAGCCCTCCCTTAGTTGCTGAATATATAACTTCACATGATGCTCCTACTTCTCCCCAAACAGATGAAATATTTATTATATTACCACCATTTCTCATCATATTATTAATAGCTAGTTTAGAAAGATATATTGCTCCCATCAAGTTGGTGTTTACTAAATCATCTATTTCTTCTAAAGACATATCCATCAATAATCCAAACTTTGATATTCCTGCATTATTTACTAATACATCTAACTTACCAAAAGTCCCTATAACTTCATCAATAAGCTCTCTGCAATTTTTATAATTAGAAATATCTTTTTTAAAAAGCTTACCATAACCTCCATTTTTAATAACATTTTCCAATGTAGCCTTTGCTCCTTCATCATCTTTTGAGTAATTTATTGCTATTGCAGCTCCCTTTGATGCAAGTTCAATGGCAATAGCTCTGCCAATTCCTCTTGATGCACCTGTAACCAAAATAACTTTACCGCTTAAATTCATCTTCTGATTCTCCTTACATAATTTTATTTATTTTTTCTTTCTTCCTCTTCTGCTCTTCTTAACCTATCTCTTTCATTCCTTGCCCATAACAAATAGTTTTCAATGGATACAGGACCCCCAATAATTGCTTTCTTCACCCAAAGTATACCCGTCTCCTGAGCCTGTACGCTCCACTTCACCAAAGATATCTTTCCTCCTGAAATTTCAATGGCAGTTGCTGCATCTGGAAGTACACAACATCCATCATTAAAATATGGTGGTTCATGAATATCTGGAAAATAACTATTATGAGTATGCCCACATATAAGCATTTTACCATTTTCTTTAACCCATTGTTGTAATTTATTATCAATAAGTGTTCTTTTATTTTTACTTTTTGCTGAATTAGTTGGATCACGAAAACCTGCTATTCCATACATAAATTTCCAAATATATCTCACTAATATTTTACTTATATCTTTAAAGGTAGAATTAGTAATATCTATTTGATGTCCATGGGTTACAAGAAACTTTTCATTTAGTGGAGTATATAAAAAATTAATTCCTTCATAAAATATATTATTATCTATAAATTCCATAAACTCATTGCCATATTTTGTGCCAATTTTATTTATACATTTTTCTTGCTTTAATTTAAAATTTTTTTTACTCTTTATTATATCATGATTTCCATATATAATAAAAATCCTATCTTTCTTGCTAAATTTATTAAATACTCTAAATACTGATTCATATGCATATGCTATTTCAGTAAAATCCCTATTTTTCCATAGTTCATCACCATCTCCCACTTCTACATAAATGAAATTATTTCTAAGATAATATCTAAGTGCTGTCAAATATATATTTCTATTATTTAATAAGGCATCGTAATATGTTCCATCACCACGATGCACATCTGACATAAAGACAATTTTATCCTCATCATTAAAAGGTATCGTAAAGGCATTATCATATAATCTACTTAAATCCTTCTTTGACATAATCCTACTCCTTTATATTTAACTTTAATTATTTTATGATTTTCCATTTCCATATTCCACATCATTTACAAGATTAATTTAACACCTATAAAAATTCTATAATTGCATAAAATATAATTAAATATTTGAATTCATTAGTATTTTTCATTCTAAAATGCTATAGAAAGGTTTGATATCTTTGAAAATTAGTTTATTAGTTAAATTAATCTCTTTCTTTTACTTGCTTTTAAATATGTGCTCCATTCCTTGCTACAGTTATAATATACCTAGAGATGATATTACTACCCTGGAGGACGAAAATAATCTCATTGAAGATAACAAAGATTTAAAGTCTCAGTTTAAACCCTTACTAGATAACTTATTTCTCAATAGAAATTCATCTATCTTATCTAATGATAGTGAAGGTTTAAAATCTTTTTATAATTTGGATAAAAAAACTGGTCAGTGGGCTTATGAAAATGAAATCAAGAAAATTAAATACTTTTCCAACTGGTGTGAAAAACAAGGAGCTAATTTTAGTAGGATTAATTCTATTGTGAATATAAGTAAAGCCATTGAAAAAGAGAAAAATTTATATGGAGTTATCTGTTATGTTTCCACAGAATTTTTCTACAAATATGAAGATGAGCCATGTATAGAAAATAGATTTAAACTAGGCACATGCCATTATTTGAATTTAAAAAAAAGTGATGATAACAGATTTATCATTGAAAAAGAATGGTATACAGACCCTTTAGCTGATTCACTAGATTTAAACAACATAAAATCTAATGAAATTAAAAATTACATTTTATCACATAAAGCACCTAAATATACACCTGATGAAAGAACAAAAAAAGCTATTGATTACGCCCATACTTATTGTGGTGTATCCGATGATGAAGAACATTTATTTAAGTATAATAAGAATTACAAAAACTTTAATCCTGATGGTGGTGATTGTGCTAACTTTGCTTCTCAAATACTATATGAGGGAGGAGAATTTAAGAAAAACTCTTCTTGGAGTTATTCTGGAAAGTCTGGTACTAAAGCTTGGGTTAATGCTCAGGAATTTAAAAATTACATGGTTAATAGCGATAGAGCATCATATATTGCCAAAGGAAGCTATAATGATATCTATAAAGCAGCCTTTAATTTAAAGCCTGGAGATTTTGTAGGTTACGAAAAAAAAGGAAGAATTACACATATTTCTACAGTCACTGGATTAGATTCTAAAGGTTATCCTCTAGTTACATGTCATAATACTGATAGACTACTGGTTCCATATGATTTAGGATGGAGCAATGACAACATTAGATTTCATTTTTTAGATGTTCATTATTAATATTATAAAGGGAACAATATAAAAATTGCTCCCTTTTCACTTAATGATTAAAAAATTGAAAACTTAAGTATTACCATACCAAAAACAATTGCTATTACTGACATAAGCTTAATTAAAATATTTAAAGCTGGTCCTGAAGTATCTTTAAATGGGTCTCCTACTGTATCTCCTACTACTGTTGCCTTATGATTTTCTGAACCTTTTCCTCCAAAATTACCTGCTTCAATATATTTCTTAGCATTATCCCATGCTCCACCTGAGTTTGACATCATAACTGCTAAAACAAAACCACTGGTAGTTGCTCCACCAAGCAAACCTGCCACCCCATTAGGCCCTAGGATAAGACCAACTGCAATTGGTGTAATAAGTGAAATGGCTGCAATTATTACAAGTTCCCTTAATGCTGATTTAGTACATATATCAACACATGATGCATAATCTGGATCTACTTTACCTTCCATTAATCCTTTGATTTCCTTAAACTGTCTTCTTACTTCAATAACAATCTTACTAGCAGCCCTACCCACTGCACTCATAGTGAAAGAAGAAAAGGCAAAAGTAACCATGGTACCTATAAGCAAACCTATTAAAACATTAGGATTTAAAATTGAAAGATCAAACTGAAAACTTAAATCAAGGTTACTTTCTACTAGTTGCTCTATTGAATCTTTATAAGCTGCTATAAAAGCAAGTGCTGTTAAGGCTGCAGAGCCAATGGCAAATCCTTTTCCTGTTGCTGCTGTAGTATTTCCTAAAGAATCTAGTGCATCTGTCCTTTCTCTTACAGATGGATCTAATCCTGCCATTTCAGCAATTCCTCCAGCGTTATCAGCTACAGGTCCATAAGCATCTGTGGCCAAAGTTATTCCTAAAGTTGAAAGCATTCCCACTGAGGAAATCCCAATACCATAAAGCCCTAAACTATAGCTATCAAGCCCTCCTGCCACCACATAACTTATAAGTATTGATAACCCTACTACTATTACTGGAAAAGTTGTGGATTTCATTCCTACAGATAATCCTGTAATAATTACTGTAGCTGAACCTGTTTCTGAGGATTCTGCAATAGCTCTAGTTGGTTTATAATTATCACTGGTATAGTATTCAGTTAAGAAGCCAATTAAAATACCTGCTATAAGTCCTGAAAGTATAGAAAAATATATGCCTATATATTTACTTCCTAAAACATTAGAAACTAAAAAATATGCTACAATTGCAATAATTATTGCAGAAGAATATGTCCCTCGTCTTAAAGCTGCAAGAAGTGATTTTTGAGACACATCTTCTTTTGCCTTAACAAAAAAAGTACCAATGATTGATGCTATGATTCCAATTGCTGCGATAATAAGAGGAAGTGCTACACCATTACCTTTAAGTCCTGCTGAAATAGCCAGTGCTGAGGAGGAAACTATTGCACCTAGATATGATTCAAATAAATCTGCTCCCATTCCAGCAACATCACCAACATTATCACCAACATTGTCTGCTATAACAGCTGGATTTCTTGGATCATCTTCTGGTATTCCTATTTCTACCTTTCCTACCAAGTCTGCACCTACATCAGCTGCCTTAGTAAATATACCTCCACCTACTCTGGCAAAAAGAGCCATGGCAGAGGCACCCATTCCAAATGTAAGCATTGTTGAAGCAATAGATGATGCATCACCATTATAATACCAATTTAAAATATAGTACCATGCACTTATATCTAAAAGTGCAAGCCCAACTACTACCAAACCCATTACTGCTCCACTAGAAAAGGCTACTCTTAGACCACTGTTCAAACTCTTAGTACAAGCATTAGCAGTTCTTGCATTAGAATTAGTAGCTATTTTCATTCCAAGATATCCACTAAGTGCAGAGAAAAATCCTCCTGTTATAAAGGCATATGGAATAAATATAGATACATAATCAAAATAAGAAAGAATTAAAAGCAAGACAAAAATTGCTGCAAAAAATTTACCTACAGCAATATACTGCCTTTTTAAATAAGCATTTGCCCCCTTACGTATACTTTCTGCAATATGCTTCATACTGTCAGTGCCTTCATCTACTTTAAAAATTGTATAAGTAAAATATGCTGCAAATAATAATGCCACCGTTGCTCCTACAGGAGCTAAAACTATTAAATTCATATGATTCCTCCCATTTAAACTTTTTTACAATATAAATATATGTTTCATATTTCCTCATATTACATAGTTGGTAAAAAATATTACTTAACATTTATTTTGTATCACAAAAAAGCTACAGCACTAAATATTTAGTACTGTAGCAATAGCTATTTTAAAATCCTCTTCTTTTAGCTTCTTCTCCACTTTCATTTAAAGCTGGTTCTTGAACATTATTATTAAAGCTGTTTTTTGCATATTGATTTTGTCTCTTAGTTCCATTTCTTAAGTAATTTTCCTTGTTATATGTCCTCTTATTATCATTCTGCATTTTTCATCCCTCCTATATATTAAAAATGAGGATTTATTTCATCTCTTTGAATTCTCTTTAAATCCTTCAATCTTAAATGAGTTTCATCCATTATCTTTTCCCAGGGTTCACCATCAACAATCATTCTCTTTGCTACTGTCTTTTGCAACGCAATGTCAATCTTTTTCACATCATCATCTCCTTGCTATCATAATAATTTTATTTTGCTTAATTTTCATATTTCTTATTCAATTATTAGATAGTTATGAATATACTTTAAAGAACACTTTTACCATATTAATTAAATTTAAGGAGGTGATACTATGGCAAAACAAAGAAGAGGAAAATATCTTAAAGCAGCTACTCCTGACTGGAGAGGTACATGCCCTCTTTGTGGTAGAAAAAGAGTAAAACTTGCATGGACAGCTAATGATAGTGCTGGCAACAAGGTAAATGTATGTAAGCTATGTTTTACTAAAAACACTGATAAATAGCATATAACAAAACTTTTATATAGTAACTAAAAAGGGCTTGCTAAACAACAAGCTCCTTTTTTAATATCTCATTACCTATTACCATCTGCCCTATACTTATTCCTTCATCATTGGCAGGAATTTGTTCATTTATATAGACCTTAAAGCCTTTTTTAATTAATTTTTCATATATATTGATTAGTAGTATTTCATTTTGAAATACCCCACCGCTTAATACAACTGAAGATAAATGATATTCTTTTCTTAATATTTCACATAATACAGTGGTAAATTCAATAACAGTATTATGAAATCTCCTGGCTATAAGTTCTTTATCTATGCCATCTATTATATCAATTACTACAGATTTAATTATTGGCTTGCAATCGATTATATAGCTTCCTTCTTCCAAGCAAATATTATATTGATAAAATGACTCATCGTCCTTGCAGGATATATTCTCTAAATCTATAGCTGCTTCTCCTTGAAATGTTATTTTATCGTCAAATCCTAATAATGCTGCAACTGCATCAAAGAGTCTTCCTATACTGCTAGCTTTAGGCGAATTGATATCTTTTTTTATTATCTCAGTAATAATTTTATGTTTCTTTTGTTGTAAATGCTTAGGCAAATAAACAGTATAATTTTCTTTAAAAGTATCATATAAATAACTTATGGCCATCTTCCATGGCTCTCTAATCGCGCCTTCGCCTCCTGGAAGGGCAATATAATTTATATGGGCAAGTCTTTTAAATCTTTCTCTATCACAAATAAAAAACTCTCCTCCCCATAGCTTTCCATCAGTGCCATAGCCTGTACCATCAAAAGCAACTCCTATTACCTCTTCCTCTAAAGAATGTTCTGCCATACATGATACTATATGTGCATGATGATGCTGTATTCCAATTTTCCTAATTTCTATTTCTTTTAATAGTTCATTTTGATAAAAATTCGGATGAAGATCATAAAAATAGCTTTTAGGATTAATCTTATAAATTTTTTTCATATGTTCTAATGAGTTTATATAATGCTGCCAAGTATTATAATTTACTAAATCACCAATATAATTACTTAAAAAAACATTTTCTCCATTAGATATAGCAAATGTATTATTGCTATTAGATCCTAAGGCAATAGTATATGCCATATTTTTTATTTCCATTGCTTTAGGTGCATATCCACGGGCAATACGCATAACTCTTTCCTTGCCTAAAACTACTCTAGAAACAGCGTCATCTATGGGAATATAGATATCACGATTATTCATTAAATAAAAGTCTGCAATTCCTCTTAGTTTTTCTATTGCTTCATGATTTTTATACACCATAGGCTCACCACTTATATTAGCACTAGTCATTACTAATACATCAATATCCTCGCTAAATAAAATATGATGTACTGGCGTATATGGAAGCATTACACCTAATTTTCCATTTTGATAATTAGTAAGCTCCCTTGGTAAAAGAGAATTTCTTTTTTTATCTAAAAGTAAAATAGGTTTTTTATTACCAAGCAGTATTCTTTCTTCCAATTCATTTACGTGACAATATTTTTTAACTGTCTCAATATCTCTCATCATTACAGCTAAAGGCTTACCAGGTCTTTTCTTTCTCTTCCTAATTTCATTTATAACTTTAGCACTTTTTGCAGCACAAGCTAGATGAAACCCACCAATTCCCTTAATAGCTACAATCTTACCATTCTTTATTTCTTTTGCAATATCCTTTATGGGATCTTTAGAGATAATTTCCTGTCCTTCTTTATCACAAATAAAGACTTTTGGACCACACTTAGAGCATCCATTGGGCTGAGCATGAAAACGCCTATCTATAGGATTAGTATACTCTACTCTACAGACAGTACACATTTCAAAAACACTCATGGTAGTATTACCTCTATCATAAGGAACTTTCTTAGTAATTGAAAATCTTGGTCCACAATTGGTGCAATTAGTAAAAGGATATCTATAGCGTCTATTATTTACATCACTGATATCTCTAAGACAATCATCACAAGTAGCTATATCTGGTGAAAGTAACGTTATTGCTTCTTCCTCTTCCACACTTTCAATTATTTTAAAATCCGTGTATCCCTCTATTTCCTTATCTATTATCTTTATATCTGTAACCTTAGATAAAACTGGTGGTTTTTCTCTTATTTCCTTAATAAAAGAAATTATATCTTCATGGTAACCTTCCACTTCAATAAAAACACCTTTACTAGTATTGTTTACAAAGCCCTTTAAATTATTTTTAAAGGCATTCTTATAGATAAATGGCCTAAAGCCAACTCCTTGTACTATTCCCTTTATAACAATCTTTTTAGCTATAATCATTTATACTATCCTCACTTTAATTTTTCAACTTCATATTATTCTCCATTTCTCAAATAATTAATTGCTCTTTGAGTATAAGAGAATAGATTTATTTATTTTAGACTATTCTCCCAATAGACTAATAACATATAGATTATTCATCATATTTCTTCTTATTTTTTAATTAATTATACCATATTTTACATTATTTTGTTGTAATTATAAAATACAAAACAAAAAAGACACTATATATGAAAGTCATTTTTCAGTTGACATTCATATGTAGTATCTTTTTGTTATCTGCTTCTTCTATTTTTTGCAGCCTGTCTTTCCTTAAAGCTTCCTCTTGATTTCTTAGGTGCTTTAGTATCTCTTGAATCTCTAGGATTTCTATTATCCCTTGTATCATTTGATTTTTTATTTTTTGATTTTTTTGAGTCTTTATAATTTTTAGAGTTTTTACTTCCTCTACCACTATTATCTTTAGACTTTCCTTTGCTCTTTCCTTTGTACCCTAAGCCATGAACATCCATATATCTTTGCTCTTTTGATCTTATTAAGCACTTAGGTCCATTACCAATTAAGTCTTCTCTTCCAGCCTTCATTAATGCATCATAAACTATATTATAATTTTTAGGATTACTGAATTGAAGAAGTGCTCTTTGCATAGCCTTTTCTTCCTTAGTTTTAGGTACATAAACTGGCTTCATAGTTATTGGATCAAGTCCTGTATAAAACATTGTTGTTGATAATGTTCCTGGTGTTGGGTAGAA
This sequence comes from Clostridium lentum, assembly GCF_014287815.1. GTDB lineage: Bacteria > Bacillota > Clostridia > Clostridiales > Clostridiaceae > Clostridium > Clostridium lentum. The sequence continues at coordinate 89,062 of NZ_JACOOQ010000004.1, read as the reverse complement.
ATCTTGTACTTGCTCTGGTTGATACTTAATATCTCTTAAGTATTCAGCAAGGTTTATTGCTTCTTTTAATGTGCTACCTGGATGGCTTGACATCAAGTATGGAATTATATATTGTTTCTTTCCCAACTTTTCTGTTATCTTAAAGAACTTTTGTCTAAAATCTTCATATGTTCTACCAGCTGGTTTACCCATATATTTTAATACTTCTTCAGATACGTGTTCTGGAGCTACTTTTAACTGGCCACTAACATGATGTTCTACTAATTCTTTGAAGAATGTATCATCCTTATCTGCCATTACATAGTCATATCTGATACCTGAACGTACAAATACCTTTTTAACCTTTGGCAAACTTCTTACACTTCTAAGAACACTTAAAAATTCTTTATGATCAACTTCTAAGTTTCTACAAGGACTTGGACTTAAACATTGTTTAACCTTACATGCACCTATAGTTAATTGATGCTTACATGCTGGCTTTCTAAAGTTAGCTGTAGGACCTCCAACATCATGGATATATCCCTTAAAGTTTGGCATTTCTGTCATTTCTTTAGCTTCTTGAACTATAGACTCTTCACTTCTACTTTCTACAGCTCTTCCTTGGTGGAATGTGATGGCACAAAATGAACAATTTCCAAAACATCCTCTTGAACTCATAATACTGAACTTTACTTCTTCTAAAGCTGGAATTCCACCTGCTTCCTTATATGATGGATGATATTCTTTAGTATATGGAAGTGCATATACTGCATCAAGTTCTTCTCTATTTAAAATTACTTCTGGCTTGTTAACTACAAGTATCTTGTCGCCTTGATCTTGAACAATAGTTCTTCCTCTTATAGGATCTTGCTCTTGATATGTAACTTTAAAAGCCTGTGCATAAACTATTTTATCGGCAGTCACTTCTTTATATGATGGAATAACTATATGTTCTTCGTAAACTTCATCCATTGAGTCTACTAAATAACACGTTCCTGGCACGTGTCGTATGTACTTAGCATCAAAACCTTCATTCATGCATCTAGCTACTTCAACTATTTGCTTTTCACTCATTCCATAAATTAAAAGGTCTGCACCACTATCTATTAAGATTGATTTTCTAACTTTATCAGACCAATAATCATAATGAGCAAATCTTCTTAGGCTAGCTTCTACTCCACCTATACATATATTTATTTTGCCATAAGCCTCTCTAATCTTGTTACAATAAACAATAGTAGCTCTATCTGGTCTTAATCCCATTTCACCACCTGGTGAATAAAGATCCTTTTCTCTTCTTCTTTTACTTACAGTATAATGATTTACCATTGAATCCATATTTCCTGCATTAACAAGGAATCCTAGTCTTGGTTTACCAAGCTTCATAAAATCATCAGTGCTATGCCAATCTGGCTGTGCTATTATCCCTACTTTATAACCTTCATTTTCTAAAACTCTTGAAATGATAGCAGTACCAAAGCTATGATGGTCTACATATGCATCACCAGTTACAATAATAAAATCACACTGCTCCCAACCTCTTTCATTCATATCTTCTTTAGAAATAGGTAAAAATCTATTTTTATCCATTTAATCACATCTCTCATTTCTAATTTTTAATAAAAGTATCTCTAATACTTTATATAACTTATATTAATATACCATTTTATTTTGTTCTTGTTAATATGCAATATCTATTTACCTTCATTATTCATATAAAAAAACAAGAGATATTTATTAATCTCTTGTTTTTTACTAGAATGTAAGCGTATTATTTAAATAAGTATTGAGTTTTTTTAACATAAACATATTCTTATCTATATTTTCAAACATTGATAATATTTCATTTTTGTTTAAAGCCATATTTTCTTCCAAGTCATCGAGCATATTTTCCTTTTCATATTCATCTATTAACCCTTTACCAATCATATTTACATTTTTATAAAATTCTAATTCAAGAAATATTTTGCTGTTTTTATCATTGTATTTATTAATTAATTCTAAATACTTTTTAACTCCTTCAATTCCTAAATTACATTTTTCAACTCTACTTAAAAAATCATATTCCCTATTTACTCTTCTTAATAATTCTCTTTTATCAAAAACACTGGCTCTTTCCAAATACTCCATACACTCATATTTATCTAAAGCATCTAGAAATATTGTATTTTCATCTTTGCCAAATGCCTTTGTTATATATGTTGAAGGTATTACTACACATTTTAAGAAACTTATTAATTTTTCCACTTTTGCAAACGAATACCAATTACAATAATAATCATAACTATATTTATTTACTATACAAAACTTTATAACGTATGCATTAGGTTTAAGTGAGACATCATCTTGATTAGCCAAGAAGTTTTGCCAATAATAAATTAAATTATACCTTTTCACCAAATACCTCCTATACATTATTATTTTGGAAAATAATATTTATCTTATATTTTATCCTCTTTTTATATTTTTATTCCTATTTTTATGCTTTATGAAATAAATTTATCTTTTTATCATAACATTTTGATATTCATCTATTGCTTCAGATACACAATTCATAATCTTTTTTTGATAATTAGGATTAGATAGCATAGTATCTTCATTATAATTACTCATAAACCCCATCTCTAAAATTATAACTGGTACCTTAGACCAATTGAATCCTGTTATATCCTTTCTTTCAAATACTCCATTCACCTTAATATTTCCTTCTTTTAATTTTTCCTGTAGTATTGTAGCAAATGTATAACTATTTTCATATATCTCTTTTGTCCATTCACATTCTTTATTAGGCACAAGAATTGTAGCTCCAGTCTTACTGCTATCTAGTAAACTATCACAATGTATCCTGATGGCAATATCTGAATTATTTTCATTAGCTATCTCTGCACGTTCTATATTGCTAATATTTACATCGTTATTATCCCTTGTCATTATTACATTATAACTTTTATTATTAAGCATTTCTCTTAATAATAATGCTGCTTCCAAATTTACTTCATACTCATTCTTCTTAGTGGCAACTCCTTTTGTACCTGCTGACACTCTAGCTTTCTTTGTACTGCTTCCAGGTGCCACTGGCTCCCCCCTAGAATCATATTTAGCTTGATGACCTGGATCAATACATACTTTAAAATTATTATTAACATTTTCATTAGAAGCTTCTGCAGGCTCATAGGCATATGTAAAAAGAGAGCTAGTACTTACTATAACCAAAGCCAAAACTATTATGAGTTTCATAAGATTTTTTATGCATACTCCATTTCCTTCTCCCCTAATTATCCAATACATCACTTATACCTCCTTAATTTTTTCAAAATCCTCTACTTATTACATAGTTTCAACAAAATATGTTTTTTTATACTTTTTTCTTTCGTTCCATTGACATTTTCCATAAAAATAGACATAAACTAAATTTTAGCTTATGTCTATTTTGAGTAAATTATTCTATTACTAGTTCTACTGGACAATGATCTGAGCCAAGAACTTCTGTGTGTATATCTGCTGAAACCAATCTATCCTTCATATCTTCTGATACTAGGAAATAATCAATTCTCCATCCAGCATTATTCTTTCTTGAATTAAACCTATATGACCACCAAGAATAAATCCCTGTAACATCTGGCTTAAAATATCTGAATGTATCAATAAAGCCTGCCTTTAATAAATCAGTAAGCTTTTCTCTTTCTTCATCTGTAAATCCTGCATTTTTTCGGTTAGTCTTAGGATTCTTTAAGTCTATTTCCTTATGTGCTACATTTAAATCTCCACATACGATTACTGACTTCTTTTTTGAAAGTTCTTTTAAATACTCTTTAAAATCATCTTCCCACTTCATTCTATAATCAAGTCTAGCCAGTTCATTTTGTGAATTAGGAGTATAAACAGTTATAACATATTCATCTTCAAACTCTAAGGTAATTACCCTACCTTCATGATCATGTTCTTCAATTCCAAGACCATATTTTACACTTAAAGGTTTTTTCTTTGTAAATATTGCTGTTCCTGAATATCCTTTTTTCTCTGCATAATTCCAATATTGCTCATAACCTGGAAGATCTAGTTCTATTTGACCTTCCTGAAGCTTACTTTCTTGAATACAGAACACATCTGCATTAACACTATTAAAATATTCTAAAAATCCCTTTTGTACACATGCTCTTAATCCATTTACATTCCAAGAAATTAATTTCATTGTTTCCTCCTATGCTTATATCATTATTAATATAAAGGGTGCTTACTGCATAATGCTTTTACTCTATTTTTTAATGATGATAAGTCTTCATCCTTATTTTCTATTGCATCATTTATTAAAGCTGCCACTTCTTTCATATCCTCTTCATCAAAGCCTCTAGTTGTTACAGCTGCTGTTCCTATTCTTATACCTGAAGTAACAAATGGACTCTTTGTTTCATTTGGCACAGTATTCTTATTCACTGTTATTCCAATACTATCTAAACGCTTTTCTGCATCTTTTCCTGTTATATCCTTATTGTTTAAATCAATAAGAATTAAGTGGTTATCACTTCCATTAGATACTAATTTAAAATCATATTTTACTAATTCTTCTGCTAATACCTTACAGTTTTTCACTACTCTATCTATATATTCCTTAAATTCTGGCTGAAGTGCTTCTTTGAAGCATACCGCTTTTGCAGCTATAGTATGCATTAACGGTCCCCCTTGAATACCTGGGAAAATATTTTTATCTAATGCTTTTGCATACTTTTCCTTACATAATATAAGTCCACCTCTAGGTCCTCTCAGTGTCTTATGAGTTGTTGAAGTAACAAAATCTGCATATGGTACTGGTGAAGGATGTGCTCCTGTTGCTACAAGTCCTGCTATATGGGCCATATCAACCATAAAATATGCTGCTACTTCATCACAGATTTCCTTTAACTTTTTAAAATCTATTATCCTAGAATATGCGCTGGCTCCTGCTACTATAAGTTTAGGTTTATATTCTAATGCTAGCCTCCTTACTTCCTCATAATCTATCCTTTCAGTTTCCTTATTAACTCCATAAGAAACAAAGTTATATAATCTCCCTGAGAAGTTAACAGCTGAACCATGAGTAAGGTGTCCACCATGGCTTAAGTTCATTCCTAATACAGTATCCCCTGGCTGCAATATTGTAAAGTATACTGCCATATTTGCTTGTGACCCTGAATGTGGTTGTACATTTGCATGTTCTGCTCCAAAAAGCTTTTTAGCTCTTTCTCTCGCTAGTTCCTCAACTTCATCAACTACTTGACAACCGCCATAATAACGTTTACTTGGATACCCTTCTGCATATTTGTTTGTTAAATATGATCCCATTGCTTCCATTACTGCCTCTGATGCAAAATTTTCTGATGCAATAAGCTCAATACCATCTTGCTCTCTTTCTAGTTCTTTTTCAACTAAACTATAAATCTCTTCATCAACTTTTACTAAATTTTTAAAATCCATATTTTCACCCCATTTTTTATATTTTATTAAAATTATAAATATAATCAATAATATATTCAACTATATTTTTATATATATTACCTATTTATTTTATATGTTATAATACATATAGTTATAAAAAAACAATAGGAGATAAAACCATGAACGAAATTTTACAAGTTGCAACATTTGCAGGTCAAATTATTTTGGAAAGTGGCGGAGAAACTTATCGTGTAGAAGATACTATTTTGAGAATTTGCAAAACCTTTGGAGCGGAACAAGCAGAAAGCTTTGTTACTCCTACTGGAATAATGACCTCTATATTACATAAAGGAGAAATATACTCCTTAACTAAAAGAGTGGTCAGCAGAACAGTTGATTTGAACAAAATAGATAAGGTAAATGACTTGTCTAGAAATATTCTAAGTAGAAATCTAACTGTTGATCAATTTAAAGAAGAGCTCATAAAAATAAATGAAGGGGAAAGATATTCATCTATGGTGACATTATTCTTTTCGGCTTTTGGTGCTGGCTCATGTGCAATCCTTTTTGGTGGCACAATAAAAGATATGTTTTCAGCCTTTATTATAGGGCTATTAATTAGGCTTATTACTCTAAAAGGCAACGAACTTAGAATAAACTTTTTCTTTATTAATGTAATTTCAGGTGCCCTTACTGCCATTTTAGCAGTAATTCTACAAAAGCTTGGTCTTGCTAGTGGTATACATCAAACTATCATTGGCTCTATAATGCTTCTAGTACCTGGTCTTGCCATTACTAATGCCATAAGGGATACTATAGCAGGTGATTTGGTTTCTGGCCTTACACGAGCAGCTGAAGCATTTTTCATTGCTATTTCTATTGCAGTAGGTACAGGTGCAGGTTTAAGTATTTGTATGAGAGTTCTAGGAGGTATTTAATATGTTATTACGTATGTCTTTTGTTTCATTTATAATAACCTTTGGTTTTGGAATACTTTTTAATATAAAAGGTAAAAAGCTTCTTTTTGCCGCCTTAGGAGGAGGACTAAGCTGGTATTGCTATTCCTTACCGCTATCACTAGGCCTAAGCGAAGTTTCCTCATTATTCATTTCAGCTTTAGTATTTAGTACATATAGCGAAGTTTTAGCTAGAATCTTTAAAACTCCGGTTACTTCTTTTGTAATTTGTGCGTTATTTCCGTTAGTTCCTGGAAGCGGCATGTACTATACAATGCTTGCTACCATTAATGGTGACCTACAAAATGCTGTTCATTTAGGAATAAATACCTTAGCTAATGCTGGTACTCTTGCTTTAGGTGTAATTTTTATATCCACCATTACTTCACTTATTTTCAGAGTTAAAAGAAATCATTCCAGTAAGCGCTTTAATCAGCAATAAGCATTAATGATTTAATAATATAAAATAATGATGAACTATATTTATATAATTCATCATTATTTTATAAATGTATTTATAGTTTTAACGAGCTTTTTTATTCTCGCTTCTTCAATACTATCTTTTTCAACACCCATACAATTATTTGCATAATGCTCTATCATCATACTACCAACTTTATTAATAGCAGATCTTATAGCTGAAATCTGAATAAGTATATCATCACAACAAGCATCCTTTTCTACCATACCTTGTATTCCCTTAACCTGCCCCTCAATTCTCTTAAGTCTGTTGGAAATATCTTTTCTATATTTATCATTATCCATTTTCTTTCACTCCTACACTTAACTATATAGGTTATATTGTATCATTTTTTATTAAATTTACAAATCAATAAAAAATCAATTAATAAATATAGCCCTAGATTTTCTAGGGCCATGGTCAAAAAAACATATTATTTTTTTTTAGTTAATTTCTTATATATTTTAGCATCGGTAATTAAATCTTTAAAGTCTTCTGCCATTTCAACTAATACATTACTTTTTTTCATGTTCTTTTTCATGGCTTTCTTCATCTTATTCATAGAATTGTTCTTCATTATAATCCCTCCTAAGTTTTAGCATAAAAAAGCTTATTAATATTTTTTGCAAATATATTATTTTTATGCTTAAGGATAAAATAAAGAAGCTATGCCTTTAAAGCAATAGCTCCGTTTAAAATTATTCTTCTTCTTTTTTATCAATTACTAATCCTAATTCTTCAATTTGCTTTTCATCAACTACGTTTGGTGCCTCACTTAAATAACAGAAGGCATTTTGGTTTTTAGGGAAAGCAATAACATCCTTAATATTTTCAGTTCCAGCTAAGAACATTATCATTCTATCTAAACCAAATGCTAATCCACCGTGTGGTGGTGCTCCAAATTTAAGTGCTTGTAATAAGAATCCAAATGATTCCCAAGCTCTTTCTTCAGTGAATCCTAATGCTTTAAGCATTCTTTCTTGGATGGCAGAATCATGAATTCTGATAGACCCTCCACCTAGTTCTTCACCATTTAATACTAAATCATAAGCTTTAGCTCTAACTCTAGCTGGATCAGATTCAACAAATTCTAAATCTTCATCCATTGGTGATGTAAATGGATGGTGACAAGCTTTAAATCTTTCTTCTTCTTCACTGTATTCAAAGAATGGGAATTCAGTAACCCAAGTAAAGTTAAATTCATTTTTATCTTTTATTAAATCAAATTGCTTAGCAAGTTCTAATCTTAATGCACCTAAACTTTGTAATACAACAGAATCTTTATCTGCAACGATGAATATTGCATCACCAGTTTCAGCTCCTATAGTTTTAACTATGTTTTCTGTTACCTCATCTGTTAAGAATTTAGCTAAAGAAGATTTAACTCCCTCTTCTTTTAATTGAATCCATGCAAGACCTTTTGCTCTATAAGTCTTAACAAATTCTCCTAATTTATCAATTGGTTTTCTTCCAAGTGATGCTCCACCTTTTAAGCATAATGCTCTAATAGAACCACCATTTTCTATAGCTGATTTAAACACTACAAAGTCCATATCTTTAACAGCTTCAGTAATATTTGTAATTTCCATACCAAATCTTAAATCTGGTTTATCACTACCGTATTTCTCCATAGCTTCATTAAATGTCATTCTCTTTATTGGTAATTGTACATCTACTCCTACTACTTCCTTAAATACTCTAGCAATTAAACCTTCATTTAATGCCATTACATCATCTTGCTCTACAAAGCTTAATTCCATATCTACTTGAGTAAATTCTGGTTGTCTGTTAGCTCTTAAATCTTCATCTCTAAAGCATTTAGCTATTTGATAATATCTATCAAAGCCAGACATCATCAATAATTGCTTATACAATTGTGGTGATTGTGGAAGTGCATAAAATTTTCCTTGATAGTTTCTTGATGGTACTAAATAATCTCTTGCACCTTCTGGTGTTGATTTTCCTAAAACTGGAGTTTCAACATCTAAGAAATTATTTTCTTCTAAATAATCTCTTATTACCTTAGTAGTTTTGCTTCTTATAGCAAATATTTTATGCATATCAGGCCTTCTAAGATCTAAATATCTATATTTCAATCTTATATTCTCTGCTGCATCTAAATCTTCTTTTATATATATAGGTGGAGTATCTGATTCTGAAAGAATTTTTATTTCTTCACATAATAACTCAACCATTCCTGTTGGCATATTTTCATTAGGAGATTGTCTCTTAACAACTTCTCCAGTAACAGCTATACAGTATTCTGGTCTAACGCTTTTAGCTTTTTCAAAGCTTTCAACATTTATTTCCTCACCAAAAACAATTTGCATTATTCCAGTTCTATCTCTAAGGTCTATAAATTCAAGACCTCCAAGCTTTCTATTTCTTTGAACCCATCCCATAAGAGTAATCTTACTTCCTATGTTTGCTTCTCTAGGTTCACCACACATCATAGTTCTTTTTAAGCCACCTAGTGCCTCACCCATTATAAACTCCTCCTAACTATTTAGTATTGCTACTATTTCTTCTATATTGTTTAAATTCACTTCAAACTGCTCACCATCACTCATTCTCTTAAGCTTTGCATTTCCAGTTTGAAGCTCATCATCACCTAAAACTACAGTAAACTTAGCTCCAATTTTATTAGCGTACTTCATTTCTGCCTTTAAGCTTCTTCCCATATGATTTATTTCAGTTTTTATACCTCTAGTTCTTAAAGTATTTGCCAGCTTAAATGATGCAAGCTTTCCTTCTTCTCCTCTAGCTCCTACATATAAATCATATAATCCTTCACTTGGAATTTCAATACCTTCATTTTTAAGTGTAAGTAGAAGTCTCTCTATTCCAAGACCAAAGCCTACTGCCGGCATTTCTGGACCACCAAGTTGCTCTATAAGTCTATCATATCTTCCTCCACCACAAACAGTAAAATCATCATTTAATATTTCAAAAATAGTCTTTGTATAGTAATCTAATCCTCTAACTATTCCTGGATCTACTGTATACGGTATATTTAATATATCTAAATATTTCTTAACTTCAGCAAAGTGACTATCACATTCTTCACACATATAATCTAATATTATCGGTGCATTTTTTGTAATTTCACCACAATTTTTGTTCTTACAGTCTAAAATTCTCATTGGATTTTTGTCAAATCTACTTTGACATAATCCACATAAATCATCATAGTTTTCTTCTAAGAATTTCTTTAATGCTTCATTATACTTAGGTCTACAGTTAGGACATCCTAAGTTATTTATGTTTAAGCTTAGGCTTTTTAAACCAAGGCTCTTTAAAAATTCCATGGCAAAAGCTATTACTTCAGCATCCATTGATGGCTCTTTAGAACCAAAAACTTCTGTTCCAAATTGGTGGAACTGTCTTAGTCTTCCCTTTTGCACATTTTCATATCTGAAGCATGGTATTGCATAATAAAGCTTTGTAGGCTGTGCCTCATTAAATAGTCTATTTTCAATAAATGCTCTTACTACTGGCGAAGTACCTTCTGGTTTTAAAGTAATACTTCTATTTCCTTTATCATTGAAAGTATACATTTCCTTTTGTACTATATCAGTTGTATCTCCTACACCTCTTAAAAATAAATCAGTATGCTCAAACATTGGCGTTCTGATTTCTCTCATCCCATAAAACTTTGCTATTTCTCTAAATTTATTTTCAACAAAATGCCATTTATACGCATCTTGTGGTAACATATCCTTGGTACCTTTTGGTGCTTGAACTTCCATTTACACTATTCCTCCTTTTATCATATCTACACACTGTGTATATGTTTTTGTCCATAAAAAATCCTCTTATTATTTATATAGGCTATCTAATAACTTAATTTTACCTTCAATCATTTCATCAATTCTACTAATATATTCTCTAAGATCCTTTGCATTACCAAACCTTTCAATTCTATCTTCTTTTAAAAATACAGCTTTAGTAACAGCATCTGCTCCTAGTGCTATGATTGTTTGTTTATCTTCAATCATTTGAATATTATAAATACATTCCTTTCCCTTTTTAGAATACCCTAAATTCTCCATGTTACCTATCATATTTTTTTGTCTATACATATAATATGGCTTTAATCCTAGCTCTGAAGCTAAAATTCTACTTTCTTCATACATATCTGCCAGTTCCTTTTGCTTTTTCACTTGGATACCCTTTTTAAGTATGAAGTTTTCATAAAGAATTGATGCTCTTTTTAATGATAGTCCATGTACTGTAAGACTATCTGGATGAAGCTTAAGTATTTCATCCTTAGTATGCTTAACTTCTTTGATACCTTCTCCTGGAAGTCCTATAATCATATCCATATTTATATCATCAAAGCCCATTTCTCTAGCCATATTGAACTTCTCAATAACACTAGCAGAGTCATGTCCCCTTCCAATCATCTTTAATGTATCGTCATTCATTGTTTGAGGATTAATGCTTATTCTTGTAACATTAAATTTTTTCATTGTTAAAAGTTTTTCTCTTGTTATACTATCAGGTCTTCCACATTCCACAGTAAATTCCACAAGTTTCTTATCTTTCACAAAAGCATCATAAACTTCTGACATTATTTCTTCAAACTCATCATTATTTACTGCAGTAGGAGTACCTCCACCAAAGTATACTGATTCAATTGCTAACCCTTTAAGATTAACATATTCTTTCATTGCTCTTATTTCTTTTGTAATCGCTTCTAGATATGGATTTACCATCTTTTTGTTGCCCATTATTGGGTTAGCTGCAAATGAACAATAGAAGCATCTTGTAGGGCAAAATGCCATCCCAACATAAATAGCTATTTTCTTTTCATCTTTATTTACGAAACTTTCCTCCGCTTTAGCCACTTCAATACATAGCTCTGCTTTTTCTCTTGCTGCTAAATGTTTTTCCTTGAAAATATCTATTATTTCTTCATTGCTTTTTCCTTCATTTAAGTATTTTAAAGCAATTTTAGATGGCCTAATTCCTACAAGTATTCCCCAAGGATATTCTTCGCCTGTAATATCCTTTAAAGATTCAAATACTACCTTTTTAATATCTTCTTTTATATTTTCACCAATTAATCTTTCCTTACAGTATTCCTTAAAAGCAAAGACTATTTTATCTTCTTCAATATTAATTATATATTCACCATCTTCCACAAATTTCAGCTCATCTAAGGCAAAATATATATTAAACATTTGATAAACATCATATCTATATTTATGGTCATTTAACGCTATTTTAATTTCCATTTCTTCTCCTTTGTTTAAAACAAATCATCTTGTAAAAAAGGGTTTCTCATTGCTTCATACATTAAAGTTGAACTTGGTCCATGTCCTGGATATATATTTATTTTTTTATCAAGTATCATAAGCTTTTCATTTATACTGTTAATAAGCTCAACATGGTTTCCTCCATAAAAATCACTTCTTCCAACAGCTCCTTGGAACAATGTATCACCAGTAAATAGTTCATTATCTATTAGGAAGCACATTCCTCCTAAAGTGTGTCCTGGAGTGTGGATACATTTGATTTTCAATCCTGCAATTGCCAATTCATCTCCATCTTTTATAAAATCATAACACTCTGGTAATTTACCAAACACAGTATTATCATTTTGCATACAAAGGATTTCCTTTTCATTTATATAAACAGGCACATTGAATTTATTTTTTAAATCAACAACTGCCCCTACGTGGTCTGCATGACCATGAGTTAATAAAATCGCTTTTAAGCTACAACCTAGTCTTTCTATATTGGCAATAAGTCTCTCTCCTTCATCACCTGGATCAACAGTAACAGCTTCGTTTACTTCTTCATTTATTATTATATAGCAATTCTCCTGAAGCATCCCTACAGGAAAAGTCTTAATTATCATACAAAACACCATCCCTTTTACTAAAAGTTCTTTTTGCTATCTAATAGTATAGTAACAGGTCCATCATTTTGAATGTCAACTTTCATATCAGCTCCAAAAATTCCTGTTTCAACTTTTATACCATATTCTTTAAGCATTAAAATAAATTTATCATATAATTTTTTTGATTCTTCTCCACCTAAAGCAGCCATAAAATTAGGTCTTCTACCTTTTCTACAGTCTCCATATAAGGTAAATTGTGAAATCACAAGCATTTCTCCACCAATATCCATTAAAGATTTATTCATCTTAAAGTTTTCATCTTCAAAAATCCTTAAATTTATTATTTTATCTTTGATATATTTTAAATCTACTTCATTGTCATCACAGCTTATTCCAATAAGCACATTGATTCCCTTATTAATAGATCCTACAATTTTTCCGTCCACCACTACTTTAGAACTTGTAACTCTTTGTACTACTGCTCTCATATTTTTCTTCCTTTAATTATTTACTCTATATACATCAATAACGCCTTTAAGATGCCTTATCTTTCTCATAAGATTCTTTAAAATATCCACTGAATCTATTTTAACTTTTATATTAACATATGCTATTCTACCTTTAGCTGATTTTGCATTTACAGCATTAAGTTGAAGATTAAGCTCTGATATTACTCCCATTATATCAGTAAGTAATTCACCTATATCCTCAGCCTTAACTTGTATTTCAGCAATATAAGCTCTTCCATTTGAACTGCCCCAAGAAACATCGACTACTTTAGCTCCATCTTCCATGATCAAGCTTTTTAAATTTCCACAATCTGCTCTATGTACAGAAACCCCTCTTCCCTTGGTAATATACCCCATTATATCATCACCTGGAACTGGATTACAGCATTTCGCAAATCTTATCATTATATTGTCAACACCTTTTACGGTAATTCCTACTGTATTATCAACAGTTTTTCTTTTTGCCTTAAAAATATTTTCCTCAATAATTTTGTTTGTATTTTCCTCAATAACCTTTTCATCTTTACTTTTATTTTCATCTTTTAGCTTCCATATAAAAGACGATGCTGAAATTGCTCCAAGACCTATCAAAGCATATAAGTCATCCATACAATTAATATTATTTCTCTTAACAAACTTTTCATAAGTTTCCCCTTTTGCAATATCTACAAAATGAACACCTTGTTTCTTAAGTTCTTTTTCAAATACTTCTTTTCCTTTACTGATGTTTTCTTCCTTCTTAGACTTTTTAAACCAAGATCTTATCTTACTTTTAGCCTGATTACTTTTAGCAATATTAAGCCAATCTATATTAGGGCCTTTTGCATTATTTGACGTTAATACTTCAACAATTTCTCCAGTTTTAAGCTTATAATCTAAAGGTACTATTTTACCATTAACTTTTGCCCCTACACATTTATTACCTATATCAGTATGTATTCTATAAGCAAAATCAATTGGTGTTGCTCCATTTGGCAAATCAATAACTACACCTTTTGGAGTAAATAAAAAGATTTCATCAGTAAATAAATCTATTTTAAACCCTTCAATAAATTCCTCTGCATCTGCTGTTTCTTTTTGGAATTCAAGCATATCTCTAAGCCATACTAGCTTGCTCTCAAAGTTCTTTTCCTTAGTTTCACTATTGTTATCGCCTTCTTTATATTTCCAGTGTGCAGCAATACCATATTCTGCTGTTCTATGCATTTCAAAAGTTCTTATTTGAATTTCAAATGTCTTTCCTTGTGGACCAATTACTGTTGTATGAAGTGATTGATACATATTAGGTTTAGGCATTGCTATATAATCCTTAAATCTTCCTGGAATAGGTTTATAAATTGTATGAACTATACCTAAGACTTCATAACAATCTTTCACAGTGTTTACAAGAACTCTTATGGCTGTCAAATCAAATATTTGCTCTATGCTCTTATTTTTATTGACCATTTTCTTATATATACTGAAAAAGTGCTTTGGTCTACCATCAATATCTGAGTCAATTCCAGCTTCTTCAAGCTTATTATACATCTCTTCAATAATATTTTTAATGTATATTTCTCTTTCTGCTCTTTTTTCTGCAACTTGCTTAACTAAGTCATAATATTCTTCTTCATGAATGTATCTAAAAGATAAATCTTCTAGTTCCCACTTAATCTTAGAAATTCCTAGTCTGTGTGCAAGTGGTGCATAAATATCTAACGTTTCCATAGCAGTTTTCTTTTGTTTTTCTTTTTTCCTATACTTAAGTGTTCGCATATTATGTAGTCTATCAGCCAATTTGATTATTATTACTCTAATATCATCAGCCATAGCAAGAAGCATCTTTCTAAAATTATCTGCTTGCTGTTCTTCTTTAGACTTATATTCCATCTTAGTTATTTTAGTTACTCCACTAACTAAATTAGCTACTTCTTCACCAAATATTTTTTTTATATCATCATAAGTATATTCAGTGTCTTCGATAACATCATGTAAAAGCCCTGCTACAATAGTACTTGTATCCATTCCTAATTCTGCCAAAATAGTAGCAACTTCTATTGGATGTATTATGTATGGCTCACCAGAATCTCTCTTTTGTTCCTTATGGGCTTCAAAAGCTAAATTAAAAGCTTTATTTACCATATCCATATTAATATTTACACAGTTTTCTTTAATTTTTTTTACTAACATCTCTAACATTAAGATTTATCTCCTTAAGATAAATTTATTACTCTAAAGTCAATGGCTGGTTAACTAACCAGCCATTTTTTTATTAATATTATATATTATAATTCATTTATTTTCAATAAAATTACACATCATATTGTACTAATGACATAATTTCATAACCTTCTAATTTATCTCTACCTCTTAATTCAGTAAGTTCAATAGCAAAATCTAGTGCTACAACTTCAGCCCCTACTTTTTCAACAAGCTTAGCAACTGCATCAACAGTTCCTCCTGTAGCTAATAAATCATCAACTATAGCTACCCTTTGCCCTTTTTTTATAGCATCTTTATGAATTTCTAAGACGTCAACACCATATTCTAATGAATAATCCACAGAAACTGTTTCTGCTGGTAATTTTCCTTTCTTTCTTACAGGAACAAATCCTACACCTAAAGCATATGCTACAGGCACTCCAAAGATAAACCCTCTAGCTTCTGGTCCTAATATTACATCTACATTTTTATCTCTTAAATGTTCTGCTATTCTATCTATTGATTCTTTAAATGCTTCTCCATCAGCTACTAAAGTAGTAATATCCTTAAAACTTATTCCTTCTTTAGGAAACCCTTCAATGACTCTTATCTTTTCTTTAAGATCCATATAATCTTCCTCCAATATCACTAATATTTATATATACATAATTATATATTCTCTCTGGATTTATTTAAATACTTTGTAATTTGTTGTGCTCGTTCCTTTTTATTTGTTATTAATAATTCAATTATAATACGAGCATTATCCATCATTGTAACTACATTTATTGTTGGTGTAATTACATCCGTTATCTTACAAATAAATTCATCATCTATTTCAACAGTATCATATGCATCCATTATTGCTCTTAACCCATAGTTATTGGTATTTATTAAAAATTTCTTTCCTTCTTTTAATATTACACCATTTTCACCCTTCAATGGTACATTAGCCCATTTTTCTCCAATCAAAATCAAATCTAAATACTTATTTATACTTTTTATATTATAATAAATTGCAATAGCCTGCATTAATTTGAATGTTAGTCCACTTATAGATAAATTTTTATATCTATATTGACATCCTTTTTGACATGGATTTATATATATGTATTCTTTATCAGTATTTATATTTTTATTCTCAATTGAAATAATATCAATTCCAAGATTTTTGCATAATTCTTCTTCTTCTTTTGAATTTAAATCTATTCCTAAATTTATAAGTAACTCTCCACCTAAAAAATGAACATTATTCACTATATCTTGACAATTGATTTTTGAATTTCCCGAAGAATCATCATGGACTACATATTCAATATCTGCATTTAAATATTTCAAAACCAGTATAAGGGATGAAATAGCACATAATCCATCTACATTCGGTATCCCATATAAAACAATTTTTTCTCTAGTATTTATTGCTGATACCATTCGCTCAATTGCTCTATTCATATCTTTAAGTAAAAAGGGATTATATCCACTTATGTAATTTGGACTATATATACTTTCCCAAAACTTACGCATGACAAACTCCTCCACAATATTTAAGAAAACAGTTATATTATAATGTATATTAATGAACTTTACAAATGTTTTATATAAAAAAATAATTTTTTCCCAACTTTCTTACTTATATACTATTTATCTACTATTTTCGCAATAAAAGCAGCCATTCATTTGAACGACTGCTTTTTGTAAATTACCTTAAGTTACTTTTGCTGCATTATGCTTATTCTTTTTTTCCTTAATTAATACCCATAATGGTGATGCTATAAATATTGATGAATATGCTCCTACTGCAATACCAATAAATAATGGGAAAGCAAATTCTCTTACACTTGGCACAAATACATTTACAGCACCAATTATTACTAATGTTGTTAAAGATGTATTAATTGATCTAGATAAAGTTTGATTAATACTCTTATCAGCTATTTCAGTGTAGTTTGATCTTCTCATACCTTTTGAGTTTTCTCTTATTCTATCAAATACAACAATTGTATCATTGATTGAATAACCTACAATTGTAAGCATCGCTGCAATAAATGGAGTATTTACATTTATATCGAAAACTAAATATACAGTTAGTGTTACAAGAACGTCATGTAATAAAGCGATGATTGCTGCAACACCAAAAGCAAGTTGGAATCTTATAGCTATATAAATAAGCATTGCTATACATGATATTCCAACTGCAATTAATGATTTTCTAGTAAGTTCCTTACCAACAGCACCCCCTATTTGATTTTGCTCTACCAATGCTGTATCATCAAGTCCAAAAGTTTCTTTAATTTCTTTTAAAAGTTCCGAAGTTGTTGTTTCATCTAATGCTGTTGATTTTATTTCATACTGAGTATTATTAACAATTTTACAAGATGCGGATGAATCATATTTTTTTATGATTTCATCCAGTGCTGCTGTATCAAGCTTTTCCCCAAGCTCTATCTGTAGCTTAGTTCCTCCTTTAAAATCTATTCCAAAATTTAACCCTCTAGTGAATAATAAAACTAATCCTAATAATATTACTGTAAGGGATATTGAAAACCATATTTTCTTCTTTTCTACAATTTTTATCATTTTCTTACCCCCTCTTTACTCTAAAGTGAGCTGGAGTTTTTAACAATCCCATGTTAACTCCTAATTTCATTAATGTCTTTGTTACAACTAACGCTGTAAACATACTTACCACTATACCAATCATTAATGTAACTGCAAATCCTTTTACAGTTCCAGTTCCCATATAGTAAAGAACTAAACCAGCTATTATAGTAGTGATATTTGAATCCAAAATTGAAGATAATGCATTATGGAATCCTTTATCAACTGCTGTTTTTACTGATAATCCCTTCTTTAATTCTTCTCTTATTCTTTCAAATATAAGTACATTAGCGTCTACTGCCATACCAACTGTAAGCAAGAATGCTGCAATTCCTGGTAATGTAAGTGCAACACCATTTTCTGCAAATATTAAAAGCACTAATGTTGTATACAAAGTTAATGCCATTGAAGCAATAATTCCTGGAACTCTATAGTATACAATCATGAATATAAAGATAATTGCTATACCAATAACCCCTGCTTTAATAGCATTAGGTAAAGCTTCTTCCCCCAATTGAGCTCCAACATTACTAATTGATGCCACTTCTATACTTACTGGTAATGCTCCAGCATTGATTAAACTTGCTAATGTTTTAGCTTCTTCAACATTTGAACTACCAGATATTATAGCTTCACCATCTGTTATTGCACTTTGAACTTTTGGTTTTGATATTAATTCATCATCCATATAAATACTTATTGTTTTACCAATATTTGCAGCTGTTGCTTGTGCAAATTTATTTTTTCCTTCTGCATTAAGCTTTAATGATACTACTGGTTTATTAGTTTGGTTATCCATAACTACACTTGCACTTTCAATATCTGAACCGCTTATAACAACATTTCCATCTGAATCTTTAAATGTTAATTCGCCAGTAGCAGATAAACTGTCAACTAATTGTTTAGAATCATATTGTCCTGGAATTTCTACTCTTATTCTGTTGCTTCCTTCTGTGATAACTGTAGTTTCGGCAACACCCAATTTATTAACCCTTAAGTCAATTAATTCACGAGTTTTTTCTAAATCTTCAGCACTAACATTTTCATTTTTTATTTCCATTAGGACAGATACTCCACCTTGTAAGTCTAGTCCTTTAGTGATACTTTTTTCAAAATTTTTAACTTCCCATCCACCTATTTCAAAACCTTTAAAACCTGCAAATGCTAAAAAGATTATAACAATAAAGGATAGTATAAACAGTATTGTACTTCTGCCTTTTGTTTTCATGTTCTTCCCCCTCTGTTGGTTTCATATCATTATTCATTATATTATGTATATCTTATAATATCAAGCAACATTAATATCTTATGGCATTTTTAGACATTCTATTCTGTAATATTTTAATTTTTTTAAATTTTATTACAGAATATAAAATTCCATCATCTGTAGTTATATCAAATATATCTATACCAATGATGGAATTCATAAAAATTTCAGATAAATTCTATCTACGTTTTAACTAAATGCTGAATAATAAATCTGTATAAGTTGGTAAAGGCCAATACTCTTTTCCTACTACTGTTTCAAGAGCATCAATATCCTCTCTTAAATCATCCATTGCTACAACAACTTCAGACTTATAAGCATATGCTTGTTCATAACTTTCTTCAATACCTTCAACCTTAATAAGAACATTTTCAAGAACTTTTACCTTTTCATCGACACTATTTGTCAAAATACATATTTTTTCTAAAAGTTCATCTTGACAATTTAATCTAAGTGATAATCCAGTAGATTTCATTTCATTAATTCCTTTAGCTAGTTTTCCTGCAAAATTTATTACTGCTGGTAATATCTCTCTCTTAATCATTTGAAGCATAGTCAATGCTTCAATATTAATTGTCTTACTATAGTTTTCTAAGATTATTTCATATCTTGAATGAACCTCTTCCCTTGTAAGCACCTTGTGTTTTTCTAATACTTCAATATTTTTTTTATCTAACAATGACTTTATTGCTTCAACTGTTGTTGCTATATTAGGAAGTCCTCTTTTTGCCGCTTCTTCAATCCAGTCCTCAGAATATCCATTGCCATTAAAGATAATTCTTTTATGCTTCTTAACAGTTTCAATAATTATGTCATTAACTTCAGATTCTATATCATGTGCTCTTTCAAGCCTATCAGCAAATTCTGAAAGTACTTCCGCCACTATAGTATTAAGAATAAAGTTTGGACCAGCTATTGAACCTGATGATGGGCACATTCTAAATTCAAATTTATTTCCTGTAAAGGCAAAAGGAGAAGTCCTATTTCTATCTGTTGCATCTTTAGGAAGAACTGGTAAAGTTGCTACCCCTATTCTTAACTTTTTATTTGTTGTTACTGCAAGCTCGTCCCCATTTTCAATTTGCTCTAGTATATTAGTAAGTTGCTCCCCTAAGAACATAGACACTATTGCTGGTGGTGCTTCATTAGCTCCAAGTCTATGATCATTACCTGCATTAGCTGCTGAAGCTCTTAAAAGTGGAGCATATTCATCAACTGCCTTAATTACAGCCACTAAAAATAACAAGAATTGTTCATTTGCTTCCGGTGACTTTCCTGGCTCTAAAAGATTTATTCCATCATCTGTAGCCATAGACCAGTTATTATGCTTTCCTGAACCATTAACCCCTGCAAAAGGTTTTTCATGTAAAAGACATACAAGACCATGTCTTAATGCTACCTTCTTCATTACTTCCATTGTAAGTTGGTTATGATCTGTTGCTATATTAGTAGTAGTAAATACAGGAGCCAATTCATGTTGTGCTGGTGCAACCTCATTATGCTTAGTCTTAGCATATATCCCAAGCTTCCAAAGTTCTTCATCAACTTCTTTCATATAGTTTGAAACTCTTTCTTTAATAGTTCCAAAATAATGATCTTCTAGTTCTTGACCTTTGGGAGCTTTAGCACCAAATAAAGTTCTCCCGGTTAAAATTAAATCTTTTCTTTGATCATATAATTTTTTATCTATTAAGAAATACTCTTGTTCTGGTCCCACTGTAGTAATAACTCTTTTGGTGTTTGTATTGCCTAACGCTCTAAGCACTCTTACCGCTTGCTTTGAAATAGCTTCCATAGACCTTAAAAGCGGAGTTTTCTTATCTAATGCTTCACCGTTATAAGAACAGAAAGCTGTTGGAATACAAAGTGTATCATCTTTTACAAAAGCAGGAGATGTACAATCCCATGCAGTATATCCCCTTGCTTCAAATGTAGCTCTCAAACCACCAGAAGGAAATGAAGATGCATCAGGCTCGCCTTTAATCAGTTCTTTACCTGAAAACTCTAAAATAACTTCTCCATTACCTGTTGGATTAATAAATGCATCATGCTTTTCTGCTGTAATTCCAGTCATTGGTTGAAACCAATGAGTAAAATGTGTTGCTCCCTTTTCAATTGCCCAATCTTTCATTGCTGAAGCTACAACCTCTGCCACTGATAGCTCTAATTCTTTGCCTTCTTCAATAGTCTTTTTTAGCGCTTTATAAGTAGCCTTTGGTAAACATTCCTTCATTACAGAATCATTAAATACATTTGAACCAAATATTTCATTTAATCTACTCATTACAGTACCTCCATCAAACAAAAAAGGCGTCCTCAAATATTTTAGATATCTATCTCAAAACAAGATACCTAAACATTTGAAAACGCCGTTGTCTTCTAAAATTCTATTCATTTATATTATACTAATATAATATATCTTTATTTTATTAATGTCAATGTATATTATAATTTTTTTATTATAAAAATAATTTTTTCATAAAAGTATACACAATTATTTTTACATCTTAATTATAACAACTTAACTTTAACTATTCTACATATTTTTCTAAGAAATCAACTACACTTGTCCAATACAATTCTGGATTAGTAGAAGAAGCTTTTGCATGTGCTGCACCTTCTATTACAACCTTTTCCTTTTCAGCATTACACGCCTCATATAATTCTTCCTGCATTTCAAAAGGTACAAAGCTATCACTATCTCCATGAATAAATAGTGTTGGAGTCACTGATTTCTTTACTTGCTTAATTGCTGAAGCATCGCTAATAAAATACCCTGCTCTTATCTTACATATAATATCTGCAATATTCATCATTGGAAATTCTGGTAAATTAAACAATACTTTTAACTGATAGGCAAATTGATCCCAAGCTGACGTATATCCACAATCTTCTATAACCGCTTTTACATTTGAAGGAAGCTCTTCTCCTGAAACCATCATCACTGTTGCTGCTCCCATTGAAACACCAAACAGTACTATTTCTGCTTTGCTATCTTCAGCAATTATATAATCTATAAGATTCATGATATCCTTTCTATCATCCCACCCCATACCTATATAATCTCCTTCACTTTCTCCATGTCCTCTTAAGTCTGGAATCATTACATTATATCCCATATTATAAAATTTCTCTGCATAAAAAGCCATCCCAACTCCATTAGATGTATATCCGTGTACTGGTATAACCCACTTATTACTGGTATATTCATTAATAATCTTATAATTATGAAGCTTTAGTCCATCATCTGACGTGATATATACATCACTATATCCACTCTCATCCTCCAGCCAATTTTTTGTTTCTTCAGTAACATCACCACTAGTTTCTTCTTGTGCCACATCATTTTTTGATGAATTAAAAACCATATCTTTCGAAACACTAGGGTTCACAGCAAGATTATATAAATAGTTGCCACCTATTCCTAAAATTAAAGCACAAAGCAATGCTAATATAACAATAATAACCATAATTATTTTCTTCATCCTTATTTCTCCTTATCAGTATATTGTAAAACCTAAACAATGATTACCTTCATAAAAGTAATTATGACTATTATATATTAAAATTTATTTATTTCATAGTTAATTTTATGTTATACTTAAAATCAACCTCATTTATCAAAAATTTTTTCCATAGAATAAAAAAAAGAATATAATTAAGTTTATATTATTTTAAGTTAATAAAATTTTATTGATTAATTAGAAACCATTATATATAATTAAACTACTAATATAATATGGAAAAATTATAGATTTTAATAATAATTATTATAAATTGCGTTAAGAATTGGAGATTATATGAGAACTAAAAAAAGCAAAGTAAAATTAATTCCGTTAGGCGGATTAGGCGAAATCGGGAAAAATATCACTGCAATTGAATATGAAGATGAAATAATTGTAATTGATTGCGGTCTTTCTTTCCCGGACAATGAGATGTACGGAATAGACTTAGTAATTCCAGATATATCTTATCTTTTAGAAAATAGAGAAAAGGTTAAAGGTATCTTTATAACACATGGTCATGAAGACCATATAGGTGCTCTTCCATATATATTAAAGGAAATTAATGTTCCAGTTTATGCAAGTAAATTCACTTTAAGCCTTATCGAAAGCAAGCTAATTGAATTTAATATGGTATCAAGCTGCTCATTAAACGAAATTACCTTAAAGGAACCTATAAAGACAGAGCACTTTGCCTGTGAATTCATCAGAACATGTCACAGTATAGCTGATTCATGTTCACTAGCAATAACAACTCCTCAAGGCGTAATCTTCCATACTGGTGATTTCAAAATAGATTATACACCTGTAGATGGAGAAGTTATCGACTTACAACGTATATCTGAAATAGGTAAGAGACGAGTTCTTTTATTAATGGCTGATAGTACAAATGCTACAAGAGAAGGCTTTACTATATCTGAAACTATAATTGGACAAAATCTTACAAGATTATTTAGAAATGCTAAAGGAAGAGTAATAGTTGCTACTTTCTCATCTAACGTACATAGAGTTCAACAGGTAATTAATTCTTCTATAACATACGGAAGAAAAGTTGCATTTAGTGGTAGAAGTATGGAGAAGATTTCACAAATTGCCATGGATTTAGGATACTTAAAAGTTCCTAAAAATACTATTATAAAACTTGATGATATACATAAGTATCCTGATAACAAGGTTACTATTATCACTACAGGAAGCCAAGGAGAACCAATGTCTGCCTTATCAAGAATAGCATCAGGTAGCCATAAAAATATAGGTTTAAAAGAAGGAGATTATATAATTATTTCTGCTTCTCCTATTCCTGGAAATACAAAACTCATTACAAAGCTTATTGATATATTAATAAGCAAAGGTGCAGAAGTTATCTATGATGCCATGGAAGAAGTCCATGTATCTGGTCATGCATGTAGAGAAGAATTAAAACTTATTCATTCTCTGATAAAACCAAAATATTTTGTTCCTGTACATGGTGAATATAGACATCTTAAAGAACATGCTGAATTGGCAAAATCTTTAGGTATGGACGAAAAAAATATTTTCCTCTTAGATAATGGTGATGTTCTTGAACTTACAGGTAAAAAAGCTGTAAAAGCAAAATCTATTCATACTGGAACTGTTTATGTTGATGGCAGTGGTGTTGGAGATGTAGGAAATATCGTATTAAGAGATAGAAAAGTCTTATCTCAAGATGGTATCCTTACTGCTGTTCTAGCAATAGATAAGGAATCAAAAGAAATCATTTCAGGACCTGACATAATTTCCAGAGGATTTGTCTATGTAAAAGACTCTAATGATTTATTGAGTGAAGCTACTACATTAATAGAACGTGAAGTAGAAAACTGTCTAGCTAATGATATTGTAGATTGGTATTCAATTAAATCTAAGATTAAAAGTTCACTTGGACAATTCCTATATACAAAAACTAAAAGAAAACCTATGATAATTCCTGTAATTGTGGAAAAAGAACAATAAAACAAATAAGTCATATCAAAATAAATTTTGATATGACTTATTTGTTATTAGATTATAATTATATTTATTTCTATTAGCGATTTCAGTTAATAAATAAATATATATAATAATTTATTTTTGTTACTTGTTATCAAATTTCATATTTCCAAGTAAAGCTGCAAATGGATTATCCTCCATTGCTTCCTTTTCTGCTTCTTTTTTCATTTTTGCCATGATTCTTTGAGTCTCTCTTTTATCTACTTTTCCTTTTTTATCAAATCTCTTTTCAAAAGAAGAAGCTTTTTCTCTAAAGTTACAATTAGCTCCCGTACAAACGTATATTTTTCCTTCACCTTGTCCTCTAATTTCTAATTTTTTCTTACATTCAGGACATCTTGCATTAGTAGTTCTAGATACACTTTCTCTATAACCACATTCTCGATCTTGGCAAACGTTCATTGTACCGTTTTTACCCTTAACTTCTAAAAGGTATTTTCCACAGTTAGGACATTTTTTACCAGTCTTATTGTCGTGAACAAACTTAGAATTTGTTGATTTTACATCTTCAACTAAAGCTACAGAGTAATTTTTCATATCTTTAATAAATCCATGATCATTTCTCTTACCTTTAGCTATTTCATCAAGCTGTTTTTCCCATTTAGCTGTTAAAAGTGGTGATTTTAAATCTGCTGGTACAAGCTCTATAAGTTGTTTTCCTTTTGACGTTGGTATTATATCTTTACCTTTCTTTTCTATAACAAAAGAGTTAAATAACTTTTCAATAATATCAGCTCTTGTGGCAACTGTTCCTAGTCCACCTGTTTCACCTAATGTTTTAGCTGCCTCTTTTCCTACATTTATATATTTATGAGGATTTTCCATAGCTGATAAAAGTGTAGCCTCCGTAAATCTTGCCGGCGGTTTAGTTTGCCCAGTCTTTAATTCTACCTTAGTTAAATTAACTTTATCACCTTTATTAACTTGTGGAAGTACCTGTTCTTTAATATCCTCTTCGCTATTATCCTCCTCTAAATGATCATATAGCTTTTTCCATCCCTTTGATTTAACAACTTTACCTTTAGCTATTAGCTTTTCACCTGATACATTAGCTTCAATGGTAGTTTGCACATATTCAAATGGTGGCAGCATTACACTTAAGAATCTCTTAACTACTAAATCATAGATTTTTCTTTCTTCTGAAGAAAGTAGTGCTAAATTAGGTTTTTGTTCTGTAGGAATAATTGCATGGTGATCGCTTACCTTAGAATTATCTACAAATCCCTTATGACCATTTATCTTAGTTTTAAGTAGTGTATCAGCTGTTGCTCTATATTCTCCAATGGCAATAGCCTTTAATCTATCTGGAATAGTGGCAACTATATCAGTAGTAATATATCTTGAATCAGTTCTTGGATAAGTTAATATCTTGTAATTTTCATAAAGCCTTTGCATTATGCTTAAGGTTTGCTTTGCTGAGTATCCCCAAATCTTATTAGCATCTCTTTGTAGCTCAGTTAAATCATATAAAGCTGGCGCGTATTTCTTTTTATTAGCTTCTGCTATATTTACAATTTTCCCTTCAGCACTTCTTAGCTTACTTTCAATTTTCTTGGCAAATTCTTCATCAAATATTCTTGAGTTATTATCCTTATTAACCCATGATAATTTATATCCATTGGCATTAGCCCCTAAAGTATAATATGTTTTAGGCTTAAAACTTCTAATTTCCTCTTCTCTATTTACTATCATGGCAAGTGTTGGAGATTGAACTCTACCTGCTGATAATTGAGCATTATGCTTACAAGTTAAAGCCCTAGTCACATTTAAACCTACTAACCAATCTGCCTCTGCTCTACAAACAGCTGCTTTATATAGATTGTCATAGTCTCTACCAGGCCTTAAGTTTTTAAAACCATCTAAGATAGCTTTGTCAGTTTGTGATGAAATCCATAATCTTTTAAGTGGCTTATTAACTGCTACCTTTTCAATAATCCATCTAGCTACAAGCTCTCCTTCTCTTCCTGCATCTGTGGCAATAACTATTTCACTAACATCGCTTCTATTCATAAGCTTTTTAACTTCATTATACTGCTTAGCAGTTTTTTTAAGTACGGTAAGCTTCATATGCTTTGGTAGCATTGGCAGTGTTTCCATCTTCCATTCTTTATATTTATTATCATATCCTTCTGGATCCATAAGTCCAACTAAGTGTCCCATTGCCCAAGTAATTATATACTTGTTTCCTTCTATATATGAACCTTTATTTTGATTACATTTTAAAACTCTTGCTAAATCTCTTCCTACTGAAGGTTTTTCAGCTAAAACTAATATTTTACTCATATATTTACCTCTTCGTTACAGTTTTTATTTATTATATCATATTTTATCAATTAGAATCATCAATTAGAACTTTACTAGTAGTATTTATGTAATTAACAATTTCCTTCATGGTTTCATTCATAAATTCATTGTCTATGTATTTTGCTATTTCATTTTTAATTTCTTTTCTTAAAGTACATTTATTTGAACCCATCTCCATATCACATCCTTTATCATTTAACCTTATTATATATTATAAATTATGTTCTGTTATAAACTATATAAAAGACAGCAGTATTTCTACTGCTGCTTCTTATTTATCCATGAAAATACCCTGTTCTTGCATTTACTGTAACATAAGGTACTTCTTTTCCATCCTTTATAACATATGCAGTGTACAAGTCACCTTCTAAATATTCTACTTTACTTATTTTTTCTCCATAAGTACTATTGATTTCTTTCTCAAGCATTTCCTGCCAATTATCTGCTATAGGTGCATTAGCTGTTATATATGCTGCAACCCCACTTACATCTTCAACTTCACCTCCAGTTGTCTCATTTACTTCTGGAGTAAATCTCTCTTTATCCTTTGAATTACCACACGTACATGTAATCATCATTGCTGCACATAGTATTAAAGATAAAATTGTTTTCTTTTTCATATCCTCATCTCTTTTTTATTACTATGAATATATTATTTTTTATTTACTATTCTTATTCCAATTATTTTTCTTCATCATTGGCTAGTTTTTCAAAGAAAAGTTCAAAAGCAGCATCATCACCTGTAGTACGTGGTATAAGAATTCCACCAGTCATCAGTGCCATGCCTGAATATATTTCACCGGTACCTTTAAGTTTATATTTTGCTAAAGCATCTACGCCCATAAGCTTAATTTTATCTCTCACCATATTAGCTACAGCTCTAAAAACAACTCCTTGCACTAAAACATTGCCATTAGTATTATCATTCCACTGCCATGCTGCTATTCTACTATTATGAGGATTAGTCAAACGATAATAATCTCCATTGTGAATTAATAATTGATACTGACGATACTTTTTAACTTGCTCTTTCATAGTCTCTTTTTCTTCTTCAGTTAAAGTGCTTAAGTCTAACTCATAACCAAAACTACCTGCCATAGCAACTATTCCTCTTGTATCAAGGGAAGTTATTCTGCCAGTTTGATGATTTGGTACTGCTGACACATGCGATCCCACTGTAGAAATTGGATAAAAGAAACTTGTTCCATACTGGATAAAAGTTCTTTCATGAGCATCGGTATTATCACTACACCATATCTGTGGAGAATAATATAGCATTCCGGCATCAAATCTTCCCCCACCACCACTGCATCCTTCAAAAAGAATATGTGGGAAGTCAGTTATTAATCTTTCCAACAGTTCATATAAGCCAAGTATATATCTGTGAGGCTGCTCACCTTGTCTACTGCTTGGTAAACAAGTACTATACCAATCACTAATACTTCTATTCATATCCCATTTTACATATTCAATATTATTGTTTTTTAATATATCACTAATAGAATTATATAAATATTCAATTACCTCTGGATTTGACATATCAAGAACCAATTGATATCTACTTCTCATAGGATTTCTTCCTGGTATCTTAATGGCCCATTCCGGATGTTCTCTATATAAATTACTATCTTCTGAAACCATTTCTGGCTCAAACCAAATACCAAATTTCATTCCTAAATCATTAATTTTAGAAATTAAAGTAGCTAAACCACCTTTAATCTTGTTTTCATTGACATACCAATCACCTAGGCCTGAATTGTCTGAATCTCGTTTACCAAACCATCCGTCATCTAAAACAAACATATCAATACCAATTTTTGAAGCTTCTTTAGCAATATCTAATATTTTCTTTTCATCAAAATCAAAATAAGTTGCTTCCCAGTTATTAATTAAGATTGGTCTTTGAGATAACTGATATTTTCCTCTGCATACATTATGTCTAATTATCTTATGGAATTGCTGTGATAATTTAGCTGTTCCTTCCATTGAACAAGATAATATCACTTCTGGTGTATTAAATCTTTCACTGGCATTTAACTTCCAAGAAAATGTTTCAGGATTTATCCCCATTACAACACGAACTTGCTTTAATTGATCTTTTTCAATTTGTGTTTGGAAACCACCACTATACATTAAGGCTGCTCCTACACAAAATCCACTTGTTTCTGTACATTCTTTTTCACATAAAAGAATAGTTGGATTTTGCTGATGGCTTGATGTTCCCCTGCTACTACTGAATTCTTCAATGCCATGAATTAGCTCACATCTTTCCATTTGACGTTCCATAGCATGTCTTCCATGGAAATGAATGCTTTGCCAGTTTCCCTCTGGTAAATCAAGGCATAAACTATGAGCCTTATTTATGGTAATTGGTGTAGTTCCATTATTGATTATTACCGTACTTCTTGTAATAATATCCTTCTTTGGTAGAACTCCATACATTAATATTACTTCAATATTAGTAGCTGTATCTTCCATCACTATTTCTAAAGTTTCGGCCTCTTCTTCCGTTGCATATACAGCTGGTAAACCATCAATATTATATTTTCCTCTACTTATTTTATGCCCACTGTATCTTAAATCTAACGCCCTACTACCATCATCATGGGTCACAGTAATAGCTGGTATACGAAAATCCCCAACACCGCTAGTTGAATATTCCTGTGGTAATGTATTTAGTGAATAAGTTCTTTGATTTTCTGCTTCATATATATTGCCAGAGAAACCCACATCTGGATAATCTAATAAATAATCCATAGAACATTCAGTTTTTGCACCATACCAAAGATGGGTTAATACGCCATACTTATCTACCTTCATTTGATATGACGTATGCTCTGTTTCAATTTGAAATAATCTATTCTCTATTTTAATAGCCATATATCTTTCTCCCTTACTACTTATTGAATTTCAAATTCATAGTTCATTAAATCTGCTACAAGTACAATTTTATCAGCATTATAAGATCTAGTAATTCTCATTTTTGAGCCTTCACACTGAATCTTAATATCTCAATCTAAATTAAAGGCTGGATGATTGTTTCTTAATTCCATTAATTCTTTTAACTTTCTTACAACAGGTCTCTCTTGCTCAACTTCTATTTCTTCTAACGAATAATAATGTCTATTAATATCACGTCCATTTTTTGTTCTTTCCATAAGCTCTAAATCATTTTCACCAGCTAACATTCCCACATAATATATTTGTGGAATCCCTGGTGCAAAAAAAAATAATAGTCTTTTCCAATTTTTTCAATATCATTATAATTTCCAAATGCTTCATCAACTTTATCATAACACATTGGTGCAAAACCTCTATCTGCCGAAGAAGGAAAGAAAGGAAGAATGTGTACTCCTCCCACTGCTTCTTTATAATACTTATCTAATACCGTGTGCAAATCCTTTAAATTTTTTCCTAAGCTATCAGCATAAGTTATCAACATAATTTCATTTTTAAGTTTCATATATTACTTCTCCTTTATCCTTTTACTGCACCATTAGCAACTCCATTTAAAATTTGTTTTTGACAAATTATATAGAAAATTAAAATTGGAATTAAGGCTAATATATATGATGCAAATGCTAAATTATAATTTGTACCAAATTGTGTTTGGAAATTTAATTGTGCTAATGGAAGAGTATTTTCGCCTGTCCCTGACATAATAACTAATGGAGTCATCACATCATTCCATGTTCCAAGAGCTGTTAATATTGCTACTGTTGCATGCATAGGCATCATCATTGGAAAAATAACTTTCCAATAAGTTTTCCAAGTAGTAGCTCCATCTATTTCCGCTGCTTCTTCAAGAGCTGTAGGAATATTCTTCATATATCCTGAATAAAGCAATATATTCATTGGCATATAAAATACTAAATAAAGAATAATAACGCCAGCACGATTTCCTAAATGCATTTGAGCTGTTTGTTTTACGAGAGGCATCATTAAGATTGAAAAAGGAACAAACATACCACTTACTATATAAAAATATGTTAATTTATACCCCTTTTTCTTATTCATACTTCTTCCTATAACATATCCAGCAATACTGTGAATTAATATTGCCAAGATAATAGTTACAACTGTAATCAGAAGACTGTTGGATAAAGAGTGCCAAAAATCTGTTACTTCCATGGCCTTACTAAAGTTACTAAAACTAAATTTTTCAGGAAGTGTTAGCGAACCTGCCACATCATTAGTCATTTCACTAGGTTTCTTAAAAGCAATAATCAATGCCATATATAAAGGGAAGAATACTGTTATAGTTCCTAAAATAAGTACACCGGTTAATAGCCAGTTTGTCTTTCCTATCTTTTTCATTATAGTTGCTCCTCCTTTTTATTTAATACAGTCATTTGAAATAGTGATATACCCACAATAATTAAAAAGAATATCACAGCATTGGCACTTTGGAATCCAAATTGCCCACCTGACATACCATTTTGATAAATCAAATAAGATATAGATTCGGTGCTCTGTGCTGGTCCACCTTTTGTTAAAGACATAATTTGATCAAAGACCATCAGCATATTTTTTGTGCTAAGCACTAAATTTATTGTTACAAAAGGCATTATTAAAGGAAAAGTAACCTTCCAAAATTGTTGCCATTTGTTTACTCCATCTAACATAGATGCTTCATATACCTCCTCAGGTACTGTTTGTAAACCTGAAATATAAATTATTGTATTCATTGCTACAGCCTGCCATACTCCTACAACTATTACTGCAATCCATGCATATTTTTCACTTGCTAAAATACTATTCTGTAGCCATGAAATATTAAATGTATCTCCTACTGCAGGCAATATATAAGTAAAAAAGAAACTAAATATATATCCAACTACAAGTCCTCCTAAAATATTAGGTACAAAATATATTCCTCTTAACGCACTTTTAAAACGAATTTGTGCATTTAATGCTAAGGCCATAATAATACTTAAAACATTTACAAGAACTGTTCCTACTAAGGCATACTTAAAAGTAAATAAATAACTTTTTCCTACTCTGACATCTGAAAATAAATCTATATAATTTCTAAATCCTACAAACTGGTAAGAACCATATCCCTTATAATTTGTCAAACTATATATAAATCCCTTAATCATCGGTAATGTATTAAATATAAAGAAAAGGATTACAACAGGTATAATAATTGCTAAGAATGTTTTTTCTTTATTTGTCATTTTATTCTTCATTATGCTCCTCCTTATAATACTCTTTTACTTTTCTTATTAAATCTCTATTATATCTTTCCCATTCAGAATCAAAACGTTTTAAGAAAGTTTCCACTGCTTCATCGCTTTCATCCATTAAGAAAGTCTGAATTAATGCATCTACACTCATCTCACTTGGATAATGATGATCATGAAAATCTGCTACTTTTCCAGCTTCTATATACTCTCTCATGCCCCCAATCTCATTAGGAACCTTGAAATTTCCTTCCTTACAAGTGATTCCTCCTTGATCATCTAAATAAATCTGAATAGTTTCATCTTCATATAAAAAACTTAATACTTCATAAATTGCCTCTTTTTTCTCACTGCTTTCTTTCATAACAGCAAAGTTAAGATCAATACCTGAATTAAGTACATTGTCTTCCTTTGATTCATTGGCTGGAAATGTAAATGAATTAATATTCATATCCGGATTTACTGATTTAATTTGTGGTACTGCATAACTTCCAATGGTATACATTGCTGCCTCACCTCTTGCAAATGCTGTACATGCATCATTATAACTATAAGCATATGGATTTGGTTCAGCATAATTTAGCAGCATCTTCATTTTTTCAGCAACTTCTTTATATTCTTTTTCAAAAGTGGTGTTTCCCTTATTTACCTGATTATATACATCTGAATCTGTTAATCCAACTGCCAAAGCATTCCATGGTGCAAGGCATGTCCATGTATCTTTAAAACCTAAATAGATTGGTACTATACCTTCCTCTTCTATTGTGTCACATAAAGCTATAAATTCATCCCATGTTTCTGGTATTTCCCATCCATGTTCTACAAACATATCCTCATTATATAAAATTCCTGCTGCATTAGCTGCATAAGGTAAGCCATATATACCTTCATGCGGGGTAAATTCTAGTTCTTTTTCCATATCAAGATAAGACTGTTTTATATTCTTAACTCCTTCAAAATCTGATACATCCATAAATAAATCAGCATCTAAAAAATTGGAATAGTTTACATCACCTCCAATTGCAACAATATCTGGATAATCTTCTTTGATAAATCTTGTCTTTAAAATTGTCATAGCCTCATTAGGTGAATTAATTGTTAAATGAATATTATCATGTGATTCATTAAATTTGTTTTGAATTTCTTCAAAAGCAGCTACAGCTTCTGGTTTATATGATACCATTTCTACTTCAATTACATTATTGCTAATTTCTTGTCCACATCCTATAAATGCAGTAGTTCCCAATAACATTCCTAAAATTGCTATTTTCTTTCTTGCCATATTTACTCTCCTTCCATTATATTTTTACCTCTTTTATACATTTTTTCTTTATGATTTTATTTTAACATACCACTATGTGACTTATGAATATCTACATTTTAGATAATTTATACCAAAATGAGTTATTTTATGTTATACTTTAAATTAATGTATCATTTTGGTATATATTTAATTATTACCCATTTAAGGAGGCAATAACATGGAGGATATTTTATTTTCCATATTTCCAAATAAAAATTTTATTGACTTAGGATTATATCAATACGGCTGGGAACATTGTTCTCCTGCTCACTCTTTCGGTCCAAGTTCACGAAATCATTATTTATTTCATTATGTAATTTCAGGCAGTGGAACACTTATGGCAAATGATTCCAAAGGAGTTACTCAAACTTATCAAATTAAAAGCGGACAAGGCTTTTTAATTTTTCCTAAACAAATTACAACTTATATTGCTGATAATGAAGATCCTTGGGAGTATACATGGCTTGAGTTTGATGGTTTAAGAGTTAAAGAGGCTCTTAATTTAACTGACTTGTCCTTAGATAATCCTATTTATAATGATAAATCAACATATTTAAGAGAATCAATGTTCAATGAAATGCTATATATTGTACAACATCCAAAGGAAACTCCTTTTCATCTCATTGGACACTTATTTCTATTTTGGGACTATTTTACTCGTTCTTCAAAATCTAAACGTCTCTTTGAAACAAGCAAGATGAGTGACTACTATATTAAAGAAGCGATTAATTTTATAGAACAAAACTTTCAAAATGATATTTCAATTGAAGAAATTGCTGAAGTATGTGGAATTAACCGTAGTTATTTAGGAAAAATTTTTAAAAAGAACGTAGGTAAAAGCCCCCAAGAATTTTTAATGAATTATAGAATGGTAAAGGCCACTGAATTATTAAAGTTAACAGACTTATCTATAGCAGATATAGGAAAAGCCGTTAGTTATGAAAATCAACTACATTTTTCTCGTGCCTTTAAAACGATTTTAGGTATCTCTCCTCGTCATTGGAGAAAACAAAATAAATAACACTAAGCAAATGAAAAATATGAGACATGTGCTGCTTTCGTACTCCCCTTTCTATTTTAAAGTGATGAAAGCCTCCCATGTCTCATTATATTTTCTTATCTACAAGAAAATCCTCTTTGATTTTAAATAATTTTTCATATAATATTTCATAAAGTCATGCTAATTATAATAATTCTTTATAAAGTCTTAAGACATTTTTAAAAAATATCTTTTCCACTTCATCATAAGTAAATTTATGCTTTAATAGTTCATCTGCCAACATTGGTATATATGAACAGTCTTTCATTTCAATGTTTCCTGGTATTCCATCATAATCAGAACCTAAACCAATACAGTCAATTCCAGCAATATTTCTTATGTATTTTATATGCTCGATGGTATCACTTATAGTTCCAAAAGTATAACCATTCTTTTCTGAGGATATAAAGTCAGCACAAAAATTTATTCCCATAACTCCACCTTTATGAGCCAATTGCTTAATCATCTCATCATCCATATTCCTCACATGGTTACAAATGCTTCTTGCATTACTATGACTTGCTACGAAAGGCTTTTTGCTATGCTTTAAAACATCATAAAAACCTGCATCTGATAAATGTGATACATCTGGTATTATTCCTAAATACTCCATAGCTTCTAATAATTCAAATCCCCATGATGTAAGGCCATTATTCTTATCTGGCTTAGTGAAGTCTGGCTTACCAATTATCTCTCCCTTTTTATCAACATTAATTTTCACGTTGGGATATCCTATTCCATTGGGATAATTCCAATTAAGAGTAATCATTCTAATACCTCTTTTATATATATGCTGCAAATTTTCTAGACTTCCTTCTATTGCTCCACCTTCTTCTAATGTCAAAAGGCTTGATATTTTTCCATTTGCTTCATTTACTACAATATCTTCATATTTTAAAACTTTAGCAATCTTATCTCCATTATCTGATATTTCCTTATCATAGCACTCTATCATCTCCAATAATGTCTTATAAGTATTTTTATATCTTCTAAAATCGATAAACATGGCAAAATTCTGCATAAGATAATTTCCTTGTTCCATCTTATTTATATCAAGGTGTAAATCATTCTTCCTTAAATTACAGACTATTCCCTTACTCCTTTTTTCAAATATTGCACCTATAGTATCACAGTGCATATCAACAACCTTCATAAAATCCCCCTATTTTTCATTATCTTAAATTAATTTAATATTATTTCTTTTCCTGGTCTTCTTTTAACACTCTTGTAATAAATTCTTCTAGTGATGTGCTTCCCTCCTCTCCCATATCCCTACTTCTTAAAGAAATATTTCCATGATTTTTCTCTTTTTCACCTACAATAATCATATAAGGTACTCTTTCATTTCTTGCTTCCCTAATCTTATAACCTATCTTTTCACTTCTATTATCTATTTCACATCTTATACCATATTTTCTTAATTTATCAATAACTTCATGGCCATATTCCATAAAACTATCGGAAATTGGTAGAACCTTTACCTGTATAGGTGAAATCCATACTGGAAATTTTCCTGCAAAATGTTCAATTAGGATACCAATAAATCTTTCAATACTTCCAAAGATTACTCTATGAATAACTATTGGTCTATGCTTTTCTCCATCGCTGCCTATATATTCCAGTTCAAATCTTTGTGGTAATTGAAAATCAAGCTGGATAGTTCCACATTGCCAGCTTCTGCCTAAGCTATCTTCAATATGAAAGTCTATCTTAGGTCCATAAAAAGCTCCATCTCCTTCATTAATCTTATAATCTAGTCCACCTTCATCTAGTGCTTCTTTTAATGATCGTTCTGCCATATTCCATTCTTCATCACTTCCCATGGAGTCTTCCGGCCTAGTTGAAAGCTCTACATTGTATTTAAATCCTAATGTGTCATACACTTCATCAATAAGCTTTATTACTCCGAGAATTTCAGATTTTATTTGTTCAGGTAACATAAATATATGTGCATCATCCTGAGTAAAAGCTCTTACTCTCATAAGCCCATGCAATGCTCCTGAAATCTCATGTCTATGAACCCTTCCAAGTTCTCCTACTCTAAGTGGTAAATCTCTATATGAATGCCCTTCACTCTTATAAACAAGCATTCCTCCTGGACAATTCATTGGTTTTAAAGCAAATTCTTTGTTATCAATCATGGAAGTATACATGTTTTCTTTATAATGATCCCAATGTCCTGATCTAATCCAAAGCTCTTTGTTAAGCATTATAGGAGTTTCTATTTCAACGTATCCTGCTTCATTATGAAGTTTTCTCCAATAATCAATTAAGATGTTCTTTAATATAACTCCCTTTGGTAAGAAAAATGGGAATCCAGGCCCTTCATCCATTATTTCAAAAAGCTTTAACTCTCTGCCAAGCTTTCTATGATCCCTTTTCTTAGCCTCTTCTATCATATTTAAATATTTCTCTAATTCCTTTTTAGATGAAAATGCCACTCCATAAATTCTTTGCAGCATCTTATTTTTTTCACTGCCTCTCCAATATGCTCCTGCAACAGAAGTAAGCTTAAAGGCTTTAATAAACTTTGTAGATGGAATATGTGGTCCTCTACAAAGATCTGTAAAATCTCCCTGCTCATATAAAGAAATCTTTTCACTTTCATCAAGAGCATTAATAAGCTCAACTTTATAATACTCGCCTTTTTCACTCATAATCTTTAAAGCTTCTTCCTTTGAAACATCATCTCTCTTAAACTTTAAATCCTCATTTATTATTTTATTCATTTCATCTTCTATCTTTTTAAGATCATCCTGAGTAAGTGATATATCTAAATCAAAATCATAATAAAACCCATTTTTAATAGTAGGTCCTATAGCAAGTTTTACATTACCATAAATTCTTTTTACCGCCTGAGCCATTACATGAGCAGTAGAGTGCCTAATTATTTCTATACCATCTTCACTATCTGCTGTAATTATTTCCACTTTATCATCATTTTTAAGGCCATGATTTAAATCTACTAACTTACCGTTAATTTTTGCAGCTATTGCTTCCTTAGCAAGTTTTTTACTTATTGATGCTGCTAGAGAATAACCATTGCTACCTTCCTCTATTTCTTTCATACATCCATCAATTAATTTTACTTTTATCATAATCTATATAATAGCTACCGAAAATAATGATAACTATTATTTTTCACTTCCTTTCTTTTTACAAAATTCTCTTTACCTTTATTTTCTTTTATATTGTTATAACTTTTATTACTTTCTTTTGTTTAATAAATATAAAAAACATCCATCCCAAACAAATGGGACGAATGCTTATATCCGTGGTTCCACCCAAATTAAATTAAAATTTAATTCATCTTATTTTTATAACGGCGTTGCCGATGGCATTTCTCATATGATACTAAACCATAGCTCAAGGATAGTCTTCTTATAAATCATATTTAGAAATGATTTCAGCCAAGTCATTTCCTCTCTGTAAACTGTATTTTTATAATACTCTTCCTTTTCATCGCAATTTACTATTAACTTACTCTTTTATTTATTATTCTCAAAAAATTAATTTTTATAATTATTTTATAATATTATATTATCATTTTTGTATATTTTTTACAATAAATTCTTTATTTTCTTCTCTTTAACTAAATATATTTTATGTCAAGAGTAAATATTTTACTTGAATATTTTAAAATACTTTTGGATATACTTGTAGATAAATTTATTGAAGGAGGGAGAAAAATGAAACATACTAAAATAATTATTGGAATTGTCATAGTCTTAATAATAAGTATACCAGCTTTTCTTTACTTTAATTATAGTGATAAATCGCTTATAAAAAACACTTCATCTACCAGTACTAGTGGAAGTAATGATACTGATACTAATGTTTCCAATAATAGTTCAAATTCTAATGGTTCTAAAAATAATAGCAGCAATAAGAATACTGAACCCACTACCACTGATTCTGAAGCAAGTACCACTGGTTCTTCAGCTTCAACAGTAACAGCTAATATGACTTACCTTTCACTAAATGATTTTGCCTCATCACTTAGTTGTGTAAACTATACAATTAAAGAAGGCGATACACTAACTTCTATATGTAGCAAATATAATACTTACTGCAATTTAAACACCAGCATAAATTTGGTTACTCTTATTAATAATATTACCAACCCTGAAGAGCTAACCATTGGAAATACATTAAAAATACCTGAAAGTACTTTTGTAAGTGGTACTTTATATAAAATTAAGGAAGGGGATTCCTGGTATAAGATAAGAGATACTTATTATAAAAATTATGATATAGATAATTTTATGAACTTTATCATTGATTTAAATGAGCTTCCAAATAATGTGCTTCCTTTAGGAGAAACTATATTTCTACCAGCTTTGAGTGTATAATTTATATTTTTTGTTAAACTTTCTCTAAATATTTTAAGATATTCTTAACAATAGTTGATTAAACTTCTTTTTCCAACTATACTAAGTTATATAAGTATATTAATATATTTAATATTTTAAGGAGAATTATATGAAATATTTATCTGATTTACATACCCATAGTATAGTTAGTGGGCATGCATATACAACATTATTAGAAAATATAAATTATTGTGCAGAAAAAGGTATAAAAGTTTTAGGTACTTCTGAACATGCACCTTCTATGCCTGGTGCTCCACACTATTGGTACTTTGGTAACTTAAAGGTTGTTCCTAGAGTTATAAACGGAGTTACCATCTTAAAAGGTTGTGAAGCCAATATATTAGACATTGAAGGTTCATTAGATATGTCAGATGAAGCATCAAAAAATCTTGATTATATGATTGCTTCATTCCATGAACCTGTATTCAAACCTAGATCAAGGGAAGAAAATACATTAGCCATATTAAATGTTATGGATAAATATGATAAAGTAGAAATCCTAGGACATCTAGGAAATCCTAACTATCAGCTGAATTATGAAGCCATAATAAAAAAAGCTAAAGAAAAAGACATTATGATTGAAATAAATAATAGTTCATTACTTGGTTCATCAAGAATTGGTAGTGATGTAAACTGCAAAAAAGTTGCCCTTCTTTGCAAAGAAATAGGCACAAAGGTAATTTTAACTTCTGATGCTCATATTAACACATGCATAGGGGTATTTAATAAAGGAATTGAGCTTTTAAAGGAAATACAAATGCCAGAGGAACTAGTAATGAATGATCCTGAAAAATTAATAGCGCACCTTAAATCTAAAGGTAGATTGTCAGATTTATAATAACTTGATAACCTCCCTTTTACTTAATATATAAATAAAAAAGATGGAAAAACTTTAATAAAAAGCTTTCCCATCTTTTTTATATAAGCTCTTGGCGGGGGCAGTCGGAATCGAACCAACATTGACGGAGTCAGAATCCGTTGTCCTACCGTTGAACGATGCCCCTATATACCTAATAAAAAAACATAACTTATTACCATTCCATAATAATACATATTTTACATTTTGTAAATATATTTATCTAATTTTATTTACAAAATACAAGATAGCCTAAAAGGCTATCCTATATATTATATTAATCCTCTTTTTTTCTTAAAGATTTTATTGCATGAGTTAATTTTATAGGATTACCATATCTTAAAGTACCCATTCTATATATTTTTGATGCTAATACTCCAACTAATAAAGTTGATACTATTAAAATTATTGCTGAAATTACCATTTCTACTATTGAAATAGATCCTAAAGCTACACGAGTAACTATAGTCATACATGAAGTAAATGGAACATAAGATGCAACCTTAACAATTGTATTATCTGGATTCATTAAACCAAAGATAGCAATAAAGAATCCAATCATAAATATAAAGTTGATACTTCCAATACTCTTACCTATATCCTCTGTTTTTGATACAAGAGCACCTAATGCTGCATAGATAAACGAATAGAATATATATCCTACAAATCCAAATACTGAAAAAGTTAATAATATATTAGCTGGTATAGCTAAGAAATTATCCAACATTCCATTCCAAGCTGCTCCAGTAATTTTATAAGTAATAACTCCACCACCAAGCATTACCCCTACTTGAATAACACTTGCTATAGTACCTGCAATTACCTTGCCAAAAATTAAACTATTTGTTGATGTACTTGTTACTAGTACTTCCATAGCACGACTGCTTTTTTCTGAAGCAACTGATGTTGCTATAAGCTGTCCATACATGATTATCATAAAGTATAAAATAAACACTAATATATAAGCGTAAAAATAGTTTTCTGAACTATCTTTTCCAAGAACATTAACATTTGATTCTATTGGCATATTATATATTGCATCTATTTCATTAAAATCAAGACCTTTTTCACTTATAGCTTGTTGCTTATACATATACCCTAAAGCTTGATCAAAAACAGCTTGTTCTGAATCATGTAATCCTTTATTTTTTACAAAGTATGTATACTTTGTAAGGCTTTCAACTTCAAATCCACCTTCAACTTGTCCATCTTTCACTAATTTTTCCAATTCATCATTACTACTTGCTGTTTGCCATTCTGAATTTGGATAAAAACTCTTTAAATACTCCATATCTATTATATTATTTTCATCATAAATGGCATATTTACTTTTATCTTCCTCTGACTTTGCTTTTTCATCTTCTTCAGCTTTTTCTTCTGTAGCTAGCTGTGGAATAATACCTGATAAATCTACCATTGATGGTAGACATATTCCTACTATCAAAAAAGCTGTAATTAAAACTGTTGTCAGTATATATGCCTTACTTTTAAAATAATTGTTTAATTCAAATCCTACTACCTTAAAAAAATTATTCATTATTATCACCTGCTTTCAAAACAAATATATCAGTAAGGGTAGGCTCATATTCACCAAACTTTTCTATATCTACTCCACTATTTATAAGTGCTAAAAGTAGCTGTTTCTTACTTATATCTTTCTTCAATTCCAATACAATGAATTCCTTTTTAACTTCATTTACGTCAACAAGCTCTGAAAAGTTATTTTCACAAACTTCCTTTAATTTCTCTAATGAATAGTTGCAAGCACTTAATACAAGCCTATTTTCACCAAATTTCTTTTTTATGTCCTTTAGGTTACCACTTAGAATAATTTCTCCCTTATTAACTATGGCAATGTCTTCACAAAACTCTTCTACATAGCTCATTTGATGGCTTGAGAAAATTACTAACTTATTATCTGCAATAAGTTCATTGATACAATCTTTCAATATTTGTGAATTAACAGGATCTAGTCCACTGAAAGGTTCATCAAGTATTACTATTTCTGGATTAGCTACCAGTGTCTGAGCCAATTGCACTTTTTGTTGATTACCTTTTGATAATGTATCTAATTTTCTATCTGCATACTCTTCTACACCTAATTTTTTAAGCCACTTATAAGTATTTTCTTTTGCTTCCTTTTTAGATAATCCTCTTAAAGTAGCAAGATAAATTATTTGTTCTGCAACCTTTCTTTTAGGATATAAACCTCTTTCTTCTGGCAGATATCCTATCTTATAATCCAACGGTTTGAATTTTTTCCCATTTATTAATATTTCCCCACTATTTGCTCTGAAAACATCCATCAATATACGAATTGTTGTTGTTTTACCTGCACCATTTCTTCCTAATAACCCTAAGGCTTTTCCACTTTCTACTGTAAAAGATATTCCATGTAGAACTTCAGTTTCGCCAAAAACCTTCTTTAAACCTTTTACCTCTAATTTTAACGCACTCAAAGTTTTCTCCTCCCTTTTATGTAGTATTGTATAACTCATATTACATTATAAATAACACTTTGTCAACTTTTTCCTAATAAAATTCTATACACATTTTTCAATACATGTATTGAATTTCCATATACTTTTTACATCCATCATAATCATATTTGCCCTCATTGTCAATTTTTCCTATGATTAATTCCCTAAAACACTAAAGCAGCGGTTTGAGATTACTTCCGCTGCTTAATTTTATCTTATGGTATTAAAATTTTTTCCTTATTCCTTTTTATCCCATTCCTTTAATGCTTCTTCTACAGACCTTTGCATTTCTTTAGAAAATGGTGCTTTTACCTTAAAATTATAATGCATTTGCGCATAGTTTTTAGCATTATATTTATTCTTTGCAGTAAATAATTGATCCCTTTTTCTAAACATATCATCAATATCTTCCTTGGAAAGCTCATTATATCTTTCTTCAAAGACTACATATTTTTCCGCAAACCTCTCTTTTAATGGCACCATGTAATCTTCTGGATAATATCCTAAAGTAAGCATTGCCACTGGAAACACATATTCTGGCAAATTAAACAATGTCTTATGATATTCCTTTTGTTCCATTATGTCTCCAATATAGCAAGAACCAATCCCAAGACTTTCTGCTGCTATTACTGCATTTTCTGCTGCTATTACTGCATCTTGTACTGCCAGAACAAAGCTTCCAGCAGAAGGCCCAGCAAAGGTTTCTCCTCTATCCTTTTGAAATTCTCTTACACCATTTACTTCATAATATTTATACCATTTGCTATAATCAGCTAAGAAAATCAATATTAAAGGTGCCTTTGCTATAAAAGGCTGATTATCACAGCTTATAGCTAATTTTTTCTTTGTTTCCTCTTTTCTTACAGTAATTATTGAATATGTCATCATATTACCAGCTGTTGGTGCCCTCATGGCAGCATTTAAGATAATATCTAAATGCTCATCTGATATATTTTCTTCCTTATATCTCCTTAAAGAGCCTCTTTTCATTATGGTACAAATTGTTTCATTCATAAATACCCCTCATTTCCTCTTTTAACCACTTATCTATTACTTAAACTAAAAGACATAGTTAATACTATGGCTTTAAATTTTCTGTTGTTAAACTAAATATGCTGTTAATAACTTAATTGTATTCTCAAGAGCTGAAACATGGGTCCTTTCCATACCATGGGAAGCATGTACTCCTGGCCCTATCAATGCCCCTCTAATATCATTTCCACCTCTTAAAGCAGCACTAACATCAGAACCATACATTGGATATATATCCACTGCATAGCTTAATTCATTTTTCTTAGCTAAGTTTACTAGCTCCGTTACCATATTATAGTCATATGGGCCACTTGAATCTTTAGCACAAATTGAAACATCATATTCACTACAGCTTAAATCTTCTCCTATGCATCCCATATCCACTGAAATCATTTCAGTTATATCTGCTGGTATATATGCTGCTCCATGTCCTACTTCTTCATAAGTAGAAATAAGTATCTTGGTAGTATACTTTGGAGTTATATCTTCTCTTTTAAACATTTCAATCATAGCTATAAGTGCTGATACGCTTCCCTTATCATCAATGAATCTTGATTTAATAAAGCCTGATTCTGTTATGGTAGTCTTTGGATCTATAAAAATAAAATCGCCTGGTGCTATACCTAGCTTTTCTACATCTTCTTTTGACTTTACCACTTCATCAATTCTAACTTCCATGTTTTCATCATCTCTTTTTTTAGTGCTGGCATCTTTAAAAACATGGGCAGCAGGACTTGTACTTAAGAAAGTACCAGTATAAAGCTTACCTTCTCTTGTTCTTATAGTACAATATTCTCCATCTAAAGTAGGTACTATAGGTCCACCTAAA
Organism: Clostridium lentum; assembly: GCF_014287815.1. Classification (GTDB taxonomy): domain Bacteria; phylum Bacillota; class Clostridia; order Clostridiales; family Clostridiaceae; genus Clostridium; species Clostridium lentum. The sequence goes on along the minus strand of NZ_JACOOQ010000004.1, from coordinate 44,940 downwards.
AGAGTGAATCTTAATGTTCCGCTACCTGTTATTGAACGAACCATAGCTCCTAAAGTATCCACATGAGCAGAAAGCCCTACAACTCTCTCATTACTTTCTCCTGGTATTGTTATAACTGCACAACCTTTATTAGTTCTTTGAAAATTATATCCATAAGGCTTTAACATTTCTTCAATTTTATCTATTATTTCAAAACAAAATCCTGTTGGACTATTAAAACTTAATATTTCCTTTGACGTATTTAATAGAAACTCTCTATTCACATTATATTTCATAACCATTTCCTCCCAACTCTTCTTTACATAATCTATTTAAAACTATTTTCCTTCTTTGGTCAATAAATATAAATTACATCTATATATTATTTAGAATTAACTAAATAAATCTATTATTTCATCTCTGGAAAGCTTTCCTATGACATTACTTCCTATTTCCTCACCACTTATGACTTTATTAATTAGTTCTCTCTTATCCTCTTGCAGTCTTATGATATTTTCTTCCACAGAATCTTTAGCTATAAGCTTGATTACTTCAACAATATTCTGCTGGCCAATTCTATGAGCTCTATCGGTAGCTTGATCTTCAATGGCTGGATTCCACCAAGGATCAAAATGTAGCACTAAATCTGAAGATGTAAGGTTAAGGCCAGTACCTCCTGCTTTTAAAGAAATTAAGAATATCTTTAAATCTTCACTTTCATTAAACTCCTTCACCATCTCCACTCTTTTATTAGCTTTTGTACTACCATCTAAATATAAATATCCTATATTTTTTTCTGATAATTCACTACCTAATTTCTGTAGCACAGATGTAAATTGTGAAAAAATAAGTACCTTTCTATTTTCTACAATTGCCATATTTACAATATTTAGAGCTGCTTCTATTTTAGCACTTCTCCCTACATAATCATCTAAAATAAGTGATGGATCTAAGCATAATTGCCTTAGCTTAGTTAGATAAGAAAATACGGTAATCTTATTATCTTCTCCGCTATATAACTTTTGCCTCACTTCTTTTATATAAGACTGATAAACGGCCTTTTGATTTTCCTTCATCTCTACCATGAATTTCTTTTCAATCTTATTTGGCAATTCATCAATTACATCCTTTTTTAGCCTTCTTAATATAAATGGCTTAATAAGCTCTTTAAGCTCATCATACATATCTTCTTTAAGATATTTTTCTTTAAATTTTGCCTCACTTAACAAATATCCTGGCATGATATAATCAAAAATTGACCATAATTCCATTAAATTATTTTCCATAGGTGTTCCACTTAATGCTATACGGCAACTAGCTTTTATTGCTTTAACATACTTGGTGTTTTGTGCCTTTGAATTTTTAATATTTTGAGCCTCATCTATAATACAGAAATCAAATTCCTTTTCCTTATAATATTCATAGTCATTTTTTATAAGACCATAGGTAGTTACAATTACATCAAACTCTTTTTCCATCATTACAGACCTGCTTTTTTTATCTCCATGAATTATTCCCACCTTAAGACTTGGTGCAAATTTATTAAACTCATCTCGCCAGTTATATATAAGAGATGTAGGTGTAATAACAATTGATTTTTTACCTTTTTGACTTAATAGAAAAGCTATTATTTGAATTGTCTTTCCTAATCCCATTTCATCAGCTAATATTCCTCCAACCTTCAAGTTGGCAATTTCATTAAGCCAATTAAATCCTTCTACTTGATAGTTTCTAAGTTTGGCATTTAAATCATCAGGTACTTCCCTCTGTTGCCTATTACTTAAGCCTTTATCAAGTTCCTTTATGGTTTCTTCACCTTTATCAAAAGCTGTTCCTTGATTTTTTAAACTTTCATTTATATAAAGCATCTTATTTTTATCTATCGTTATATTATCATCAGATATATCTAAACTATCTAAGATATTTAATATTCTAATTACTGTCTTATCTTTCAAATCAAGATAGTTATTATTTTTTGTCTTATAAAATCCCTTTTTGTTTTTCATCTGGTTTAAAACAAAATTTAACTCTTTAATGGTGAAGTCCTTTACCTTAAAATAATATCCATCCTCCTCTTCAATAAATGAATATTCTAAGTCTTTTCCTTTAATAAGTCTTATATCTTTAAAGGCATTGTTCAGGTATACCTTACCTTCTTTTAAAAGTTCTTTAAATCTAACTGAAAGCAAATCATATATATCTTCATCTTGCCCAATAAATTTAAATTTGTTAGCCTCTTTAATAAATTTAAGTTTTTCCATTTCCATAACAATTTTTTCTTCATATATCTTGTCACGGATAAAACTCAATTTACTTACGTCTTCAAGCAATGTTATTTTTCCTACGGGATAATTTATATCTACCTTGCAATAAATTTCATCATTAGCCTTAATGAAATAAAATTCTGGTTTTATTAAACCTTTAACTAATCTTTTAACTCCTTCTCCTAAGGATATGTCCTCTGTTATATTAGAAAGAATTGTTAAAATTTTCACTAAACTTTCCTCATTATTAGCAATCATAACCTGTCCTTTATCCATCAACGGCTTATAGATTACTTTTAAAAATTTGATTTGCTCTTTAGTAGGAACATATATTTTTCTGTCATATAAAAATACATCTAAAGAATCATTTAAAGGAATTGGCATCTTATTGGTAGTTGTTACTGATATTTTTCCTTCTTTAATCTTTATATTAAAATGTATTGGCAGCACTTTCTTAATAACTTCTGCCTTATAATTAACATAATCATAATTAAAGATGATACTTTTATTATCCTCTAAAAGCATTAAAAATTCTTTCAACTCCTCTGCTTTAATTTCAAAGTATCTTCCTATTATCCTTTTTCCCTTGGAATCTTTGCTGATTATATTTTTATTGATATAACTGATGATTCTTTCTGCCTCTTCATTAAGTATATGTTTATGAGGATTATACACAAAATTATCATTAAGACTTAAAAATCTCTTATTTTCCATGCAGTAAATAAACTCATTAATAGATTTCATAAGTGCTAATGAACTATCACCAATCCACAACTGAGCAATATACTTTTCATGACCATTTTCCTTAATAGCTTTAAGCCTTGGCTCTATTTTAAGGGAAACTTTTTCAATCTTTATAGGCTCCTTACTACCTTTTTTCTTTTCATTCTTTTTTGCTATCATATAAAATTTATAGGCCACAGCCATCATATGCTTACATTTAAAATCTCTATGTACATATTTATTATCTAAGAAATCCTCACAACTACAATTTTCACCTGAAATTTTTTTATTTGGTAAGTCAACTTTTATGTGAACATTATAATACTTCTCAATTTTTTCATCTTTAACTTTTCCATATATATGATATATACTTTCTATCTTCTTACCTTTAATATCACTTACCAATTTATTTTGATAAAGCCTTTTTCCTTCAATTCTACTTATCTTTGATCCTGATAGTAATATAAGGTCAAGCATTTCATTCAAATCCATAAATTTCACCCCGATTCCTCTATATTTTATACACAATTATAGCACAATAAAAATAACTGCATCTACTAATAATCTATCTTATTCTTTATTGGATTCCATAATAAATACATTTTCTTCCATTATATTTTATCAATATACCCTATCTTATTTCTTATAAAAGATTTTTTTATGGGTATTGCATATATATATTAGGTATATTATTTTTTGAGGAATTTAAAATGATTGATATTGTAGTTGAAACAAAACTTATTGCTAACTATATTAAAAACTTAAGGAAATATTTTCATATGTATCCTGAACTAAGTATGCAAGAATTTAAAACAAGTAAAAAAATTCAAGAAGAACTTAAGAAGATAAATGTTCCATATTTAAATGAAGTAAAAACGGAAGTAATTGCTTCCATCGGTAATAATCAAGGTAGAACCATTGCCTTACGCTGTGATATGGATGGTTTAAAAATAACTGAAAATACTGGTGTACCTTATGCTTCAATTAATAAAGGAATTATGCACGCTTGTGGTCATGATGCCCATATGGCTTCACTTATAGGTGCTGCTATCGTATTAAAAAAATATGAAGATCTTCTTCCAGGAAAAGTACTTCTTATATTCCAACCTTCTGAAGAAAATGCCAAAGGCGCAAAACTAATATGTGAACATGGTTATTTAGATAATGTGGATGAAATATTTGGCCTACATGTATTTACTGACATAGACTGTGGAAAACTCTCTATAGAATCTGGTGCTAGAATGGCTGCCTCAGATAAATTCATCATTCATATAAACGGTAAAGCTGGACATGCTGGCACTCCTCATCAATGCATTGACGCTTCCTTAGTTTGCGCTGCCATACTCATGAACCTCCAATCAATTATCAGCCGTGAGATAGATCCTCTTGATAATGCCGTAGTAACCGTTGGCCATATTGAATCTGGCTCAACTCATAATATTATTTCCAGCAAAGCCGTTATTGAGGGTACAGTACGTACTTTTTCCGTTTCCACTGCTAAACATATAAAAGCATCCATTGAGCGTATTAGCTATGCTACTGCCCTAAGTTACGGAGCTACTGTAAATATTGACTATGAATCTTCTGCCCATCCAGCAGTAATTAATGATATAAATGTGGTAAATACCGCTCTTAATGGTGCAAAAAAAATCTTTACTGACAATACTTTCATTAAAACGCCTCCTATAATGCTAGGAGAAGATTTTTCCATATATCAGAAAAAGATTCCTGGTGCTTTTGCCTTTGTAGGTAGTGGCAATGATGAAATTGGCTGTGATCACCCTAACCATAGTGAAAAGTTTAATATAGATGAAAAATCAGTGATTATTGGCACACAATTATACTTAGCTTATGCTTTAGAAGCTTTATCAAAAACATAATAATTTTCAATATTAAAAGGGAGCCTTACTCTCTAGGCTCCCTTTTAGAGTATTAAAAAATCATATAGTCATAGCTTTCATATTTTCTATTGTATCCATCATGAATAAGATTTAGTTTTACCTTCATTTCCTCTTCCATTGAAACTTCTATCCTATATTCATTATACTCTCCATTTCTATAATTAAAGCTTTCACCATCATCGCAATAATGAGTATATGCCATATGCTCTACCCCATTATTTGATCCATAGATTTCTAAATGAAGCACATTATTTTCCTTTTCACCTATATAGTTCATTTCCTCCATAATAGGAATTATAGATCCAGACTTTATATAAATAGGACATGTATCTAGCGGTGCATCTTTTATGATATACTGACCACCAGTAAATTCATCCTTAGTCCAATAATCTATCCAATTATCACCTTGAGGTAAATATACAAGCCTCTTCCTAGCACCAGCCTCTACTACAGGTGCTACTAATATATTATCACCAAATAAAAACTCATCATTTATTTCATAAGTGTTTTTATCATATTGATAGTTGTATAATAATGGCTTAAATATTGGTGTACCATCAAGCTCGCATTTTCTATAAGCATCATATAAATATGGAATAAACTTATATCTTAATTTAATATATTTTCTATTTATTTCTTCTGTTTCCCTATCAAAAGCCCAAGGTTCCTGATCCCTAGTTGCCAGTGAAGAATGGTTTCTAAAAAATGGTGTAAATGTACCAACTTGCACCCATCTACTTAATAACTCTCCAGTACAATCAAATCCAAATCCACCTACATCAGTACCGCAATATGCTAATCCACTTAATCCTAAATTCATAAGCATTGGTAGTGACATTCTAAGATGTTCCCAAGTACTTTGGTTATCTCCTGTCCATATAGTTGAATACTTTTGTGTACCAGAATAACATGCACGAGTTACGATAAATGGCCTTTTTCCTGTAGCTTTCTTTAAACCTTCATAAGTGGCTTTCGCCATCATATGACCATAAATATTATGAGCTTCTTTGTGGGCCATAGGAACTCCATCATCATTAAACATTACATCATCTGGCAATGGTCCATTAAAGCTTGCTGGTTCATTCATATCATTCCAGATACCTGATACACCTGAATCTAACATTATTTTTTGATTATTCCCCCACCAATTTCTCACAGCACTGTTCATAAAATCAGGATATACTGCATCGCCTGGCCATACTTTATTAACATAAACCACTCCATCTTTATCAGTGGCAAAATATCCCTTTTTAAGTCCTTCATCATATATACTATAGCCTTTTTCCTTCTTAACTCCTGGATCAACAATTGTCACTACCTTAAATCCCTTTTCCCTTAATTTTTTCATTATTTCCTCTGGGTTACTAAACCTGTTATTATTCCAAGTAAAGACTTTATATCTATCCATGTAATCAATATCTAAATATAAGATATCGCAAGGAATATCTTTTTCCCTAAAGCTATCGGCAATTTCTATCAATCTTTCTTCATTGCCATATGACCATCTACTTTGAGCATAACCTAATGTCCAAAGTGCTGGAAGAGGTGTTCTTCCTGTAAGATAAGTATATCGCTCTACCACTTTATTAATTTGTGGTCCATTAATAAAATAATAATCAATATTACCATCTACTGCTGAAAAGTAATAATAATTACTATTTTCCTTACCCATATCAAAATGAGTTTCAAAATGATTATCAAAGAATATTCCATAGGCATTTCCTTTTTCTAATGCTATTAGAAATGGAATAGATTTATATAAGGCTTCAAAGGTTTCTCCATGTGGCGCTGGATTATCTGTATTCCAATTCTTATAATGATATCCTCGCTTATTTAAGGAGCCTGTTCTCTCTCCTAACCCATAAAATAAAGTATCCTCATTCATAGTTTTTTTGACAAATACTTTAAATTCTTCTTCTTTAGCATATTCATGTCCTTCATCCTCTAGTAAAGTGTAATCACCACTACGTCTTATAAAGGGACTTCTTTTTCCTCGATGATCTGAACATATAAGCTCATTTTCTATGGTATATATATCTATCATAAATTCATCATAAACTTTTATTATAAGAGCTTCTGTGATAATGTCGATAACACCTGTTCTTTTCTCCACTGTAAAATTACATATATTATTATCTAAATATTCTATAGCTTTAGATTTTCTTTCCTTGGAAATCTTTGGTACAAAGAAATTTATTATATCTTTCGTAATAATCTTTATATATGCAGTACTTTTCTCATAATTAACGCTTACTGTATTTTCATCAATAGTATAACTTAATAATTCTCCAAATTTTTCCACCATAATACCCTCTTATTCTTATATATTTTCTTTTATTATTTTAGCAGGGTTCCCACCTACCACTACATTGTCTGGCACATCTTTAACAACAACAGCTCCAGCTGCTACAACTACATTATTTCCAATGGTCACACCTGGTGTAATTATACTTCTTCCACCTAACCACACATTATTACCAATGGTAACTGCCTTACCATATTCAGCACCACTACATCTTTTTACTGCATCTAGCGGATGAGTGGCTGTATAAATATGAACACCTGGTGCTAAAAATACATTTTTTCCTATAGTAACTGGACATACATCTAATATTACGCAATCAAAATTGGCATAGAAATTATCACCTACTTTGATGTTATATCCATAATCACACTTAAATGTTGGTTCAATAAATATATTTTCTCCTACTTCTCCTAAAAGTTCTTCTAATATTTCTTTTCTCTTCTCCATTTCAGTTTCAATTGTATTATTATAAATTCTCGTAAGTCTTCTAGCATTTATTCTTTCATTTACTAAAGTTTCATCTCCAGATAAATACATTTCCCCATTAGTCATTTTTTCTTTCTCACTTCTCATAATTAGCTCCTCTTTAATAAACAATTTATGTTATTATTAATATAATACTGTAATTATATATTAACTTTCACCTTAATACTTCATTAAAAATTACATTTTTATATAACAAAACTGCTCTAGGAGGATTTATGAATTCAGATTTACTTAATTTAAAAGAAAATAAAAATCATGGAGATTTTAATATTTTGCTTAGCACTTATAAAGGTGAAATAACAGAAGCCTTTCCTCATGTGGTATTGCATTGGCATAAGGAAATAGAAATGACCTTAATCTTAAAGGGAAAAGCTGAATATAAAATAGATTTTGCTACATTTACAGTGAATGAAGGAGATATTGTTATTATTTCTCCTGAAAGTCTTCACGCCATCAATAAAATTAACAGTTATGATATGGAATGGACAACTATAATATTTAGTCTTGATTTGCTTAAAAGTCATCTTACTGATGGATGCTCACTAAATTATATTTCCCCTTTGCTGAATAAAAGTTATAAGCTACCTGTAATAATCAATTCTGAAAGCTCTGGTTATAAAAAAATTTATTCAATTATTAAGGAAATCCCTTCTACATATGATAAAAAAGATATTGCTTATGAATTAGAACTAAAATCCATGCTATTTAACCTCTTTGCAAATTTCTATAAATATAACTATGTCCATAAAGAAAATAACTATAGTGAACTTACTAATGATATTCAAAATAAAATGAAAACCATCCTTAATTATGTACAGGAAAATTACAATAGAGATATTTCTATTAAAGAAATTTCTAAGTTATGTAATTTCAGTGAATATTATTTTATGAGATTTTTTAAAAAATATTCTGGTACTTCTTGTTTAAAATATATTAATAACTATAGATTAGAAAAAGCTGCTGAATTATTAAAATCCACTGCCTATTCTATTACAGATATTTCTTTAGAATGTGGCTTTAACAATTTATCGTATTTCAATAAGTTATTTAAAAGAAAATATCATCTTACTCCAAGAGAGTTTAGGGATAATATATAAATTTTAATATTGCCTTAATATACCTTCATAGGTTATACTAAATGTGCAAAATAAATATACATTTAAATTTGGAGGTACTAAAATGAGTTGTGGATGTTCAAACTTAGGAAATGACGGAAAAGCTGTAGTAGATTTAGTAAGAAGTAAAGGAAAAGCTGATCTTAAATTAAGAAATGCTTATGAGATAAATTGTTCTTGTGGACAAACTTTTACTATGGAAATATTAGTTGATAGATGCCCTCATTGTAATATGACATATGGAGTTACACCATGTAGCCAAGGAGATGTTAACAACATCAAAGCTGCTGGAATTAACTACTAATATTATTTAAGCCCAGCAAATTGTGCTGGGCTTAAATTCATATTGATAAATCTTTTATTTCTTTCATCACCTATATATCTCATAACAATATTAATTTAAAAGATTAAAGTAACTAATTTTAGTTTTTTCGAATATATTAGATATTATATCAATTAAAGGAGTATAAAAATGCATATTTTTTCTTCTATTTTACTTGCATTTTCCTCAAGCATTGACAGTCTGATAATAGGCATTGCCTATGGAGTAAAACAAATTAGAATAAAACTCATCATTAATTTAGTAATTTCCATAATTGTAACGTTAACAACATTTCTTGCTATGTGTTTAGGACACCTTATTTGTGATTATATTCCCACTGGCATTTGCAACTATATAGGTTCAAGTTTATTAATAATAGTAGGCTTATATATTCTTTGGGATTATTATGAAAAAAAGCATAAGCATATGGAAGAAAACTTGGTAGAATTTATTAACTCTTTAGATTATGACGAGATAGTTGAGCTTAATAAAACTGCCGACATAAATGGCTCTGGAAACATTGAAATAAGTGAAGCAATAACTTTAGCATTATCCTTAAGCATCAATAATCTTGCTTTAGGAATTGGTGCTAGTATTTCAGGTATAAGCATATTTCTCACCACAATTTTAACCTTTGTTTTTAGCATCATTACAATGAGCATAGGATTAAAACTTGGATCAAGGTACTTATCAAAAATTTTTGGTGAATACTCGCCGCTATTTTCTGCAATTATCATAATAGCCATGGGTATATTTGAATTTTTCTTTTAATACTAAAAGACAGCTAATGCAAGCTGCCTTTTTATTTAATCTTTTCCATAAAATTTTTCAGGATATTTTATTTTTTTAAAATTGATAATGGATACTAGATAATTAAATATCTAACTTTCTCCTATATTTATTCCTAGCATTCCTGATAAAAAACCTACTATAACACATAATGCAAATCGTATAAGTTCATAAAGTCCAAACTTTGAGCTGGCACCTAATAATACTCCTGTTATATATAGTGCTATGTAAAAGAATACTCCCACTGCTAGTCCAACTAACCATCCGTTTTTACCATGAAGCTTTGCTGCTAAAATTGTTCCAAATACCAAACCAAGCGAAGTAATAACAACATAAAGGCCACTAAACATAGATTCACTTATTTCAACAAATGTCATAAATAGAGATAATATTGCTGTTAAAATTACTGTTACTGCGATAGAACCTATTAATCCCTTTAAGACACAAGAAAAATAATTCTTCCAGTCCATAAAAAAACACCTCCTATGCTTCATAATATGAAGCAGTAGAAGGTATTATTCCTTACATCTTATGCGTCTTTAGTTATTTTTTGAGCAACAGAATTCTTTGTTACTCTTATTCTAACTCTATCTGGACCACTTTGAATTACTAATTGATCTTCATCTATTGTGATGATTTTTCCAACGATTCCACCTCTTGTTAAAACCTCATCATTAACTTGTAATTCAGCTAACATGTTATTATATTTTTTACTTCTTTTCTTTTCTGGTAATATTAATAAGAAATACATTATTGCAAACATTGCTGCAAAAGGTATTACTATTTGAATTAAAGCTTGTGCCATAATTAAGTTCACCCTTCCGTATTTAATCTACATAACTTTTGTATCACTATAAATCATACTTCATTTTAAATATACTGTCAAATTTAAAATATAAACTTAACATTTTTTTAATATTTATCAAAATATTGCCTATATCATTAATTTAGATATAGGCAAAGTATTTTTATTTATCTTTTTTACATCCCCATGATTCAAGCTTAGCTGCCTTGTATTCTGCAAAAGTACCATTATCAAGATTATCTCTTATCTCTTGCATCATATTATTATAGAAATAAAGATTATGTAATACTGCAAGTCTCATTGCTAGCATTTCTTTTGCCTTAAATAAGTGTCTTATATATGCTCTTGTATAGTGTTTACAAGCTGGACACTTACATCCTTCATCTATTGGTCTTTCATCTGTTTCAAACTTTTTATTCATGATATTTATCTTACCATTGGCAGTAAATAAATGTCCATGTCTACCATTTCTTGCTGGAAGAACACAGTCAAAGAAATCAACTCCTCTTTCCACAGCCTCTAGAATATTTTCAGGTGTACCAACGCCCATTAAGTAAATTGGCTTATCTTCTGGTAAATGAGGAACTACTGCATCAATTACTCTATACATTTCCTCATGTGTTTCACCAACAGCTAATCCACCTATTGCGTATCCATCCATATCTAAACTAGCAAGATGCTTAGCATGTTCAATTCTTATATCTTCATAACATCCACCTTGGTTAATACCAAATAGCATTTGCTCTTTATTGATTGTATCAGGTAGTGAATTTAATCTATCCATTTCTGCTATACATCTATCAAGCCATCTATTTGTTCTTGCTACTGATTGAAGAACATACTCCCTTGTAGAAGGATTTGGTATACATTCATCAAAAGCCATTGCTATTGTAGATGCTAAATTGCTTTGAATTTGCATTGATTCTTCAGGCCCCATGAATATCTTCTTACCATCTATATGAGAACTAAAGTACACCCCTTCTTCTTTTATCTTTCTCATACCAGATAATGAAAATACTTGGAATCCACCTGAATCTGTAAGTATTGGTCTATCCCACTTCATAAATTTATGTAATCCACCCATTTCAGCTACAACTTTATCAGATGGTCTTAAATGTAAGTGATATGTATTTGATAACTCAACTTGACATCCTATTTCCTTTAAATCCATTGATGATACTGCACCTTTAATAGCTGCTAAAGTACCAACATTCATAAAAACTGGTGTTTCTATTGTTCCATGAGGAGTTTCAAATCTACCTCTTCTTGCCTTACCTTCTTTTTTTAATAAAGTATATTTTTTACTCAAAATTTCACGTCCTTTAAATTATGTTACTTTATAATCATCGAATCTCCAAATGAGAAGAATCTATATTTTTCTTTTACAGCTTCATTATATGCATTCATAACTTTTTCTTTTCCTGCTAAAGCAGATACAAGCATTATTAGTGTTGATTCTGGTAAGTGGAAATTAGTAATCAGCTTATCTACTACCTTAAACTCATATCCTGGATAAATGAATATGTTAGTCCATCCACTTTGTGCTCTAACCATTCCATTTTCATCACCAATAGTTTCTAAAGTTCTTGTAGAAGTAGTTCCAACAGAAATAATCTTTCCACCATTTTTCTTTGTATCATTGATAATTTTAGCATCATCATCTTCTAAATGATAGAATTCTGAATGCATTACGTGTTCATTTACATCATCAACCTTTACAGGTCTAAAAGTTCCAAGTCCTACGTGTAAAGTTACATATGCAATATTGACACCTTTTTCTTTTACCTTTTGTAAAAGTTCTTCTGTAAAATGTAAACCTGCCGTTGGTGCTGCTGCTGATCCCTTTTCTTTAGAATATACAGTTTGATATCTTTCCCTATCTTCTAATCTTTCAGTGATATAAGGTGGAAGAGGCATTTCTCCAAGTTCATCTAAAACTTGTTCAAATATTCCATCATAGATGAATTCAATTACTCTATTTCCTTCCTCTACTATATCAACCACTTTACATTTAAGTTTTCCTTCTCCAAAAGTGAATATTGTTCCTATCTTTGCTCTTTTACCTGGCTTAGCTAGACATTCCCATTTATCTCCTTCTATTCTTTTTAAAAGAAGAAATTCTATTTTCCCACCAGTATTCTCTTTTTCACCTATTAACCTAGCAGGTAACACTCTAGTATTATTTAATACTAGAGTATCTCCTGGATTTAAATAGTTTAAAACATCATAAAAATGTTTATGCTCTATTTCACCTGTAGCCTTATCTAACACCATTAATCTTGAATTATCTCTCTTCTCTAAAGGGTGCTGAGCTATTAGCTCTTCTGGTAAATGAAAGTTAAAATCACTTGTTTTCATCTTTTACTCCTTAATCCTCAAAAAAACTTGCTTGCTGTTTATTCTTCTTATTTACTCTTGTGCGTCCAAGATGTTCATAAGCTTTATCTGTAGCCATTCTTCCTCTAGGCGTCCTTACAATGAAGCCTTTTTGCAATAAATACGGCTCATATACATCTTCAATAGTCCCCAATTCTTCACCTATATAATAGGATAAGGTTTCTATTCCTACTGGACCACCTTTAAAGTTATCTATAATAGCTTCTAATATCTTATTATCAACATTATCAAAGCCTTTATTATCCACTTCCAATAATTCCAGTGCTGCCCTTGCCTCCTTATAGCTTATTAAGGAATCTGAATATACTTGGGCATAATCTCTTACTCTCTTTAATAACCTATTAGCTATTCTTGGAGTTCCTCTTGATCTCCTAGCTATTTCCATGGCACCTTTTTCTGTAATATCACAACTTAAAACAAAAGCAGACCTTACTATTATCTCCTTAAGCTGCTCATCTGTATAATAAACCATATTACACATTACACCAAATCTATCTCTTAACGGAGCTGTAAGCATTCCCACTCTAGTAGTTGCTCCTATTAGTGTAAAATGTGGTAAATCAAGTCTAATAGACTTTGCTGCTGCTCCTTTTCCTATAACTATATCAAGGGCATAATCTTCCATAGCAGGATATAGTATTTCTTCAACATTTCTATTTAACCTATGTATTTCATCTATAAATAAAACATCATTATCTTTTAATGTTGTAAGTATAGCTGCCAAATCTCCTGCTCTTTCAATAGCTGGACCTGATGTAATCTTAAGATCTCCTCCCATCTCTTTAGCAATTATATTAGCTAATGTGGTCTTTCCTAAACCTGGAGGTCCATAAAGCAAGACATGGTCCAAAGCTTCACCTCTAGATTGTGCTGCCTTAATAAATACATTAAGTTTCTCTTTAACTTTATCCTGACCTATATATTCATTGATTTTCTGTGGTCTTAAACTTAATTCACTGTTGCCATCTTCCTTCAATTCAACTGGTGTAATAATTCTCTCCACTATTTCACCTCTATCCCATTAAAACTTTTAAACAATCTTTAATGATATCCTCCAATGATGCAGTTTTATCTACTTGTTTAAGTGCTGTTTCTGCTTCTTTTTCTGAATATCCTAAAGCTAATAATGCACCTAAAGCTTCTCCAACTGTATTTGTATTTACCGTTGGCTGTAAGTCCTCAAATCCTTCTTGAATATCAACACCGCTCATTATATCTTCTTTCTTAATTTTGTCCTTAAGCTCTAATATAATTCTTCCAGCAGTTTTCTTACCAATTCCCGGGGCTCTACATAAATGTTTATCATCTTCCATAATAATAGCATATTTTAGATTATTTATTCTGCTGATAGATAATAAAGATAAAGCTGCTTTAGCTCCTACACCACTAATTGATAATAAAAGTTTAAACATTTCAAGTTCTTCTCTATCTTTAAAGCCATAAAGCCCAATAAAATCTTCTCTCACTATTTGTTCTAAATAAAGCATAACTTCATCATTTATTCCTGGCATTTCTGCCATTGTTGCACCGGAAGTAAATATCTTATATCCTATATTATTATTTTCAATAATTATATAGTCTTTATTTATTCCCATGTATTTTCCTTTAATATATTCGTACACTATATTTATCCTCCTGCCCCACTATTTCGCCTACATTCTACTTTAACATTTTAATATCTATTTTTCAATGAAAAAAGCTGACAAAACAAATAATATTGTTTGTCAGCTTATTTACTTTTATATAATTTTAATCAATGAAACTATTGTCCTGTAATAGAACTACCATATTGTTCCATAACATCAATTGATTGAACATCTTGAAAAATATTATCAATAGCGTAATCGTATGTATTAAACTCTATTTTATGAGCCATTAGTTTTGAAATAACCTCTTCTTTTTCTTCATTAAATACTAATTCATCTTGCAATTTTTCAATTATATTAGATGTATAATATAGTTGACATTCTCCTTCTTCTATACCAATTTTATAACAAACTGTATCTACTATATCATCAAAATTATTGGTTAAATCATCATATGCTTCTACTTCTTCAACTCGTCTAGTTTTATAGTAATAATAATTATTTATATATGCTTTTGCCATTGCATAATCATCAAAACCTTTTACATTACCACTAGGCATAACTAGCAAATACTCATTGCTTGGAACTATATTCATATACTTCCCTCCATTTCATCTTTGCTACTAAATACTTTTGATATTTATTAGTTTTGTTTTTTATTTCTTTTACATTTTTATTGTCCCCCTTTATCATTTTTGTTATACAAACGCTAGGACATATGATAAAGGGAGAATAGCATAAAAATGGGATCTTACTTTCATTAACTAATATATCCACTTAGTATTTCTTTTGCTTCATTCTTAGTATCATAACCAAGCTTAAAATTTTTAATATCTTCTTGATCATTTTCTGGAATTGTATTCACCATTCCACTACTTCTGTATATATCACTTTCATCTTCTATAAATACCTTGCCATTTTCATCACTCTTATATATTGCAAAATATCCATCTTTTTCACCTAAATAGTATTTATTAGGTTCAACTGTTACTTCTTTCTCATCCTTATTTAGCACTACTTTCTTTTCACTTAAACTTTCCACACTATAGCCTTTAGAAGCATAGTAATCTACTAAAAATTGTTCATTTACACTGTCAATTTCATTATCAAGTTTAAAGTCTTTTAAAGTTTCTGATTTTTCTACTACTCCATCTACCTTTAGTATTATCTTCATATCATCACTTAATAAGTTGGTATTATTATATACTGAGGTTTTAGATTGATTATCACTGACATCTTTATATTTACTATTAGTTAATCTATCTACAATAAAATAAGTTGAGAAAAAGCATACTATAAGTAAAACTATAAATAAGTTCACTCTATTTCTTATTCTTTTTTTATTTTCCTTCTTATCTTCGTTATTATATTCTTCTTCATTATAATCTTGGAAATTATTATTCATAATCAATCACTCCTTTTATGAATAATTATTTCCATTTTTTTCTTTGTTATTCAACATTTTTTAATTTTCAAAAGATTTTCTATCTAAAATAATATTCATCAAGATACATCCTTACCTTATAAGTTTATACAACAGTACCATTTAAATAAAACATAGCAATTTGTATTCTTCTTGCAAATCCTGTTTTGTTTAATATTGAACTTATATATCTTTTTACTGCCCCTTCAGAAATAAACAGCTTCTTTGCAATTTCCTTATTGGTAAGTCCACTTGCAATTTCTTTTACTATTTCCTTCTCTTTTCGTGTAAAATTTAATAACTCTTCTTTATTTTTAAAAATTTTCTCAATAAATACATCTTTATCTGACCAATCTATGCTTTTGTACATTAATTTTAAAACTTTCCCTTATAAGACTATCATCGTCTGCCAGTACAATTTTAATGCCCATTTAATAACTCCTTTATACCAATTTGGTTAAATAAAATCATTATCATTTATCAAAAAATTATAGCCTTAAATAAAATTTAATATCTTCACCATTCAATAACTAAAATATTATAATCTTCCTTTATTAAAGATATTCTATATCCTTCTTTTATCAGCCAGTTAATTAATGCTCCTTGTATTATTTCATCTTCATCATCTATAGCTAAAATTGCTGTAATCTTATTCATTCCCATTGATTTACTTTTATTTATATTTTCTATGACCTTTGCCTTATGACTTTCAAATACTTCTGACTTTTCACCTTCTAAATAATTCATAAGATCCCCCTATAATTTTACTTTCCTTTTTATTTATAGTATTTTCCTATACTATTTATTACAAAAAAATTATAGAGAAAGCTAGTACTTTCTCTAAACTCTTATGATATTTCTTCTTTATCCTTTATTAAAGTTAAGCCAGCTAATACTAAATATAAATTTTTATTAAAATAACTATTCTTTTTTACATATTTTGGTAATATAATATAGGTATGATATTTTTTAAGTAAGGAGTATGATTATGAAAAGAAAATTTTTAAGTATAAGCTGTTGCTTTTTCCTTTCTCTATCACTTATATGCTGTAGCCAAGTAAAGAGTTCTCTAGATGGTAATGATACTAGTATTATCACTTCAGCTAGTGATAATACTAGTATCTCTTCCCAAGATGAAACTTTAATAAACGATGCATTATCTGTTGATGAATCCACTTTGCAAGATAGCGAATCCACTACTAATGTTTCTACATCAACTATCTCTGAAAATCCGAAAGAAAATACTAACACTTCCTCAGCTATTGAAAAAAATACTACTGTTGAAAACTTATCTTCTACTGAAGACTCTAGTTACTCATCACAAACATGTAGATTATTCTTTTATAATTCCGTTGACGGAAGAAGATATTATGTAGATGAAAACATTCATGTTGAAGAAAATGCCCTAGTATCTGCTTTAACTTCTGCATTACAAGATAATAAATACAGCTCTGACTTTATATTATTATCTAATCAAATTGGTGTCAGCAGTGCCACAGTAGATGCTGCTAACAATGCACTTACAGTTAAATTCAATGATTCATTTGAAAAATATATGAATCTTGACCCTGCTTCTTCCTATGAACTTATATATACTTTAATTAATACTTATGCCTATAATTATAAGGTGAATAAAGTTTCTCTTTACTTTAATAATCTTCAATATACAGCAGCTCCAAGTGCTGATGAAAATGGTTGGTATGCTCCATATTTTGATTCTTCAATATCTTATAACAAAAACTAAAAAAATACTCAAATCCTATCCTGGATTTGAGTATTTTTTATAAATCAAAGATTTCTATACTTCTATCTAAGATTCCATTTAAATAAGCAAGTATAACACCATAATTGGTTATAGCTACATTTTGCTCCTTGCATCTCTTCACTCTTAATGTAACAGTCTTTCTATTTATCATACATGCACCACAATGAATAACTAAATCATACTTTGATAAATCCTCTGGAAAGTCATGGCCAATCTTATAATGATATTCTAAATCTACTCCCACTGCTTTATTTAATAATTTAGGAATCTTCACTCTTCCTATATCTTCATGGGAAACATTATGTGTACAACTTTCACAAATAAGTATTTTAGAGTTTTCATTTAATTCTTTTATCTTCTCAGTTCCATCTACAAAACTTTTTAAATCACCTTTATGTCTTGCAAATAATATAGAAAAACCTGTAAGATTAATATCTCCTGGTACAATTCTTGATACTTTTTTGAAAGCCTGTGAGTCGGTAACTACCAACTCTACATTCTGAATATCTTCAAGAGCTGATGATAACTCAGTATCCCTTACTACATACGCCTTTATCCCATGATCTAAACAATCTCTCAAACATTGCACCTGCGGCAGTATTATCCTTCCCTTTGGTGCTTCTGAATCTACTGGTATTACAAGAACTACTTTTCCATCATAAGGTACAAGATCACCTATTATAGGCATTTCCTCTTCTTCTTCTTCCAATCTTATAGCAATTCCTTTTTTTAATTCCTCAATACCTTCACCGGTTTCTGCTGAAACAAAAAAGGCTCCTGTATATTTTTTTCTTAAGTACTGAAGACTTTCTGTTGAGATTACATCAATTTTATTAATTACTAAAATGCTTGAAATATTATACTTTTTAAATTCTATTTTCATATGATAATAGTTGTCTTCATCAATATCATTTACATCCATTACATACAATGCAAAATCAGTTCTTTTTAGCATTTCAATGGATTTCTTCATTCTAATTGATCCAAGCTCCGTCTGATCATCAAGACCAGCTGTATCAATAAATAGCACCGGTCCTACAGGGATTAATTCCATGGCTTTTAACACAGGATCAGTTGTTGTTCCTGGTACCTTTGATACAAGACATAAGTCTTGTCCTAAAATCCCATTTATAAGTGATGATTTTCCTGCATTGGTTTTACCATATATTGAAATGTGTTTTCTATTTGAATTCGGTGTGCTATTCATCATTATCACCTACCTTCATTTGCTCTTTCTTTATCACACTATCTCCCCTACCAATTTCCACTTTATAACCTGATAAATTTATTCTTCTTTCAATGCAATTTCTACATTCGGCTGCTTCATCACCAGTGCATATCTTTCCATCATATAAAGCATATTTATCTCTCACCTGCTTTGGTGATAAGTTTGGCATTACTACATTTGCTCCAGCTTTCAATCCCTTTTCTCTTCCTAATGGATCTATACTTCCTAAGGCAGTAGTTGCTGGTAACATAGCTTTAGGTACCATAAGTCGTAGTAAAGCCAACATTATCATAGTTTTTTCTACAGTACCACCTACTTCATTTCTTAATGGTGTATCCTTTTGTGGAATAAAAGGCCCTATACCACACATATGTGGATTTAGCTTCTTTATAAATAAAAGATCATTTACCAAATCTTCATTACTCTGATTAGGTAAACCAATCATAAACCCTGCACCTACTTCATAACCTATTTCCTTTAGATTATATAAGCACTGTACCCTATTTTCATAACTGGCATTAGGATGCAAGCTTTCATATAATTTCTTTGTTGCAGTTTCATGTCTTAAAAGATATCTGTCTGCTCCAGCTTCAAACATTCTTTTATAAGACTCATAACTTCTTTCACCTATAGATAATGTTATTGCATTTTCTGGATATTTTTCCTTTATAGCTTGTATAATTTTCACCATTCTCTCATCAGTAAAATAAGGATCTTCGCCTCCTTGAAGGACAAAAGTTTTGTATCCAAATCTATTACCTATGGCTGCACATTCTAATATTTCCTCTAAAGATAATCTATATCTATCTGCTTTGCTATTATCGCTTCTTATTCCACAATATTTACAATTTCTTACACAATAATTAGTGAACTCAATAAGCCCTCTCATATAAACCTTATTGTCATAATACCTTGTTCTTAACTTATCACTTTTCTTTATCAAATAATCTT
Source organism: Clostridium lentum (assembly GCF_014287815.1). GTDB lineage: Bacteria > Bacillota > Clostridia > Clostridiales > Clostridiaceae > Clostridium > Clostridium lentum. The sequence continues at coordinate 24,901 of NZ_JACOOQ010000004.1, read as the reverse complement.
TTTCATCTTCATTTATCTTATCTAGTACATATATAAGTTCCTCTTTTGTTGCATTATTTTCATAATATAACTTATTAATTATATGCTTTATATCCATTTTTACCTCACATAATCCTCTTTAAATTACAACCTCTTATATAATTTATATCTTATTTATTTTTACTTTTATTGTCAATATAGATAAATATAGTTATAATAATAATTTATTCTCCTCCATTAAAAATACGCATCAAAATGATGCGCATTTTTAATTAGTTGCAATGGATTTAGATAAATCTGATTTTAACTCAACCCATTTTCCTAAACTAGTTTCATTTATTCCTTTGCAAAGTATATAATCACAATTAATATCTGATATACTTAAAATCTTTAAGATTGAAATTAAAGTTTCCTTAAAAGTAGCAACTCCAACTTTAACCGCTTCTTTTAATATATCTTCAATATTAGTTTTAACATCTGTAACTACTTGAAGCATTTCTCCTAAAATAACCTTAAGTACTTCTGACATTGATACTTTTTGAGCAAGTAACAGGCCCTTACTAATAACAACATCATAGCTACATGGATATTTTACTTCTATTCCTATATTAATTTTATTCTTTCTAATAAGCATACATGGCATTGGTAATTCTAATGTACTCACTACTTTTTTTAATGCATCTGTCATATTATCTTGTAAATCAGTAACTATTTTCTTCTGCTTACTTACTTTTTCAACTGCTGTATTGGTGGCAGTCTTAATCTTTTCTCCAACTTCTCCAATTTTTTTCTTAGTAGTAGATTCTCTTAAATCAATCCTATTCCAACCTTCATCTTCCATACTGTAATATCTTATTTCTTCATCATCAATAAAATATCGTAATTTTATCATAGATTTAAATTTTTCACAAATTTCATTAATTTTGCTATTTTCTAATGTCATAGTCTTTTTACATAAGCTTAGCTTTAATTCTGGAACTTGTATCTCTGGCAAGATGATTTTAGCTAAACACTGCCCACCTTCTACAGCTTTTTCAGTTATAAAATCACATTTTTCAAGTCCAATTCTAAAGTTTCTATTGTTAATTGCATAAACTGCTTCTTTAATCTCTTCAGCCATAACTCCCATTTCAGCACTTACAAATTCATTATATCCACCAAAATATTCATGTATTTCTTCTATAATATCAGTTATTTCTTTTGCCATTGTATCCTCTTATTAAATGATTGTTTTATAAATATATTATGCTTTTGTAAATTTTTTGTGTTTTTTCAAATAAATAATATTTTTCACTAATTTTCTATACACTTTTAATAAAATCTTCATAAAATATCTTTAATTTTAATTAATAATTTGTTTACATTTATGTTAAAATAATCTTATGAAACTTAATTTCAAATAATACAAAAAAAGAAGTGATAATAATGTTTTTTGTTAATACTCTCTACTTAAATATTTCAAAGATTAAATCAAAAACATTTAAGCTAAATGAAAAGCAAATGTCATTTTTTAATGACTGTTTAAAAAATATATGTGAAGAAACTAATCTTCTAATGCTTGATAACTTCATACAACATGGAAATACTACTTGCCTTTGGCATAGCATTGCAGTAGCATACTATGCATATTGTTTTTCACAGTTTTTTAATATTAAATGTGATGAAAAAAGCCTTATATATGGTGCGTTGCTTCATGATTACTTCTTATATGATTGGCATATTCATGACAAATCCCATAGGTTTCATGGATTCAAGCATCCCAAAACAGCACTTAACAATGCTTTAAAACATTATTCTTTAAACAAAAGGGAAATAGATATAATCAAAAATCATATGTTTCCTTTAACCTTAGTGCCACCTCATCATCGTGAAAGTATTTTGGTCAATTTATCCGATAAAATTTGTTCTTCCTTAGAAACTTTTAATAGCCACATGTATAAGAATTTAAAGGAGAATACTTCATTGTATCCTAATAAGAGTACTGAGAATTAATTTCTTCCCAGTGCTTTCTTTAATCTCAACTAATAGTTGCATTTCTTTAAATCTTTTCTTAACTTATTATAATACGGCGTATCTATTGGAGAGCTTGCTTTAAGCTCATCAAAAGCTTCTGCTAAAAAGTTCATTTCCTTTATAGCATTCATAGCATGATTACCAAAGGCTAGCTTTCCTATGGGTGTCATCAGCATAAGTTTATAAAGATAATAATACTTCTTTCTAGATGACTCCATATCTTCTAAATAATCTATAGGTTCACTTGTAATATTTAATGATTGCAAAACTCTATATCCTTCAATTATGGCCTCTATGGTATCTTTGATTAAAGGCTTATTATGTGCTGCTTCTTTTAAATTTCCATTTACATGATGACATAAATATACAATAGGTAAAATATATGCTATATGGTATTTTAAATAGCTGTCTATATTATCATAATGTTCAAGCTTAATATTACTATCTTTAAAGATACGATTTACTTTTTCAATGGAATATTCATTATTTACACTGCCCATAGCTAAAGTTGATTTTCCTTTATGGATGCTGATTACAGTTCCATTTTCCCGCCTTCCGCCAACTCCTAAAAAACCAAATAATACTTTTGGCTTACTAAAGGATTTTTCCTCAATTTCTTTATAAATTTTTCCAGCCTCAAAATTATTTCCTATAAATACATAAGCTTTACATATCTTATTTGCATAAATAATTTGTAATATTTCTTTAACTTGATAACTTTGCATAACTATAAATACAACATCATAATAATCATCTGATTTGAATGAATCTATCACCTTTATATCAGTAATTGTTTTTCTTTTTTGGAGATAATGCTTTATTATAAGACCATTTTCTTTTAGTTCCTTATATCTTTCCCCTCTAGCCAATATTGTAACATCTTCATTTTTCTTTTTTAATTCATATGCTAGATAGGCCGCTATGACACCAGCCCCATAAACAAGTACCTTCAAAATCTCACCACCCTGTATAGATATTGCCATATTATACTATAAATTGTGCAATATATTATCTATTAAACCTTATTTAGTCTACTTTAATACTTTATGGCCTTCTATATTTATTATTTCTTTGAGATATTTATATTCATCATTATTTAATACATCAACTTTATTATGGGTAACCTTTAAAACACTATCCCTACATATCTTTATTCTTTCAACCATTGGCTTTATTACCGAACTTGACTGATTTATAAATGATAATATTTCACTTTCCCTTATAGGTATCTTATACCCCTTCTTACTGGTGGCAATTAATATTCCACTATCTCTTAAAGGAGCAATTATCCTAGTTTGAAAATAATGTGGTGTAAATTCTCTACCAGTAACACAGCTTAAGTTTTTGCGTATTTCCTCTGAAAATACATATCTATTTTCACCATAATTTAATAATATACTTAGTAAGTATTTAAGGCATAAAACTTGAGCATATTTGGCTTCATTTTTAGTGCCACCATTATTACTTATAAAATCAAAAGCTATTCTAATGGAATTATATGCTATATCTTCATCAAATTCTTCTCTAATATACTTTTGCAAATTCTCCATATACTCTTCTGGAGTCCTTGGCCAAGAAGCTAATGGTAAAACTTTCTCCCTAATTATTTCATAGCACTGTTCATATTCTGCTAAATCACTTTTTCCTTCATATTTATTAAATAAAATATCACTAATAAAAGAACCTATATCTAAAAATGAATATTCCTTCTCTTCATCTACAAAAACAACATCATATTCTCCTAAAAGATCTGGTGAATGCTTTTCAATCAAATATTTATCAAATTCCTTCAAGAACTCTTTTTCTATTAATTCATTACTTATAAGCTTTATATGAGGATAAGCTGCTATAATATCTGTATATAAAATACCATTTAAAAATTCCAAGAAGCTTTCTTTATCTTTTATTCCGTACTCTTCCTTAAGTCTTTCTTTCTTCACTAAAAAAATAAATATTTCTATATCTAAATGGCTTAAATCTTTAAGGGCTACTTTCTTCATTGTCCACTTTAAGTCCTCATCAATTAAATTATCTGCCTTAAGAAAATCCTTAACTATAAATGATGATTCTGTATTTAATTGCTCTAATTGATTTTCATTTACCACAATACAACTGACCATAAAAGTTTTTGATTCATTTTCATCATTAAAGTCAAAATTATAGCTTCCTCTCTCATTAATAAAACCATATTTATTTTTTGCCCTCACCCTTTACTCACCACCATTTATACTTATTAACAATAATTATTATATCATATATTTCCATGTAATTTAAAATAATTGCATTTTTGTTAAATAAGTCCTCAAAAATACTGAATTAGTTATTTTTATTATGTATAATATTTATAACAAGTTTTATAATTGTTTCATTATAAATTTCACAATAAAACAAACTAGGAGGTACTATCATTGAATAAAGAAAATCTTTTAAGATTAAGTAATATATTATGGGATAAATCCAGAGAACTTTATGGCGAAATTTATGAAAATGAAGATTCCTTTAAAGATATCATGGACTATAGGCAATTACATAGCAAAATAGTAGCTGACTTAGCTGTCAATATGTTTGACAAGTATTTTTTAAAGCTTTTGGGCACTGCTGATCCAGCTTATAGCCCTTCATTATATTTTGCTTGCCTTATCCACGATGTAAGAAAGCTTAATAAGAAACATAATTTAGCAGGAGCAAGATTCTTCTTAGAAAACCAGGGATTATTAACTTCATCACTTTATGATTTGCAACTTGTTTTCTGTATAGTTAATTATCATAGTGCTGATAAAAAAGGCAAGGATTTAGAATATATTAATGAAATACGTAATCTTAGTGATGATATTAAACTTTTGTTACTTTTTACTCGCCTTTCAGACAAGCTTAGTAAGCTAGTAATTAAAAGCCATTATAAAGAAATATCGCCAGATGAAGTAGATATAGTACTTACTAAGATAAATAATAATTCTAAGGAATTGCTAGATTTTAATGATGATATAAGTGAAATACTTAAAGAAATTGAAAATAACTTTAAACATAAATATTGTATATAACTATAAAATTAAATTTACAATAAAAGGTATTAAATGAAGTAACCATTTAATACCTTTCTTTTTTAGAAAAACAAAAAAGTGCTTGGATTTATACGCTTAAAATTCTTTAACATCCTATTCATCTGGTTCTGTAAAAAACTTTGTGTAAACTGAATAAAATCAACTCCTTTTTGGCAATAATTGAGATAAAAAATTATTACAAGAAGGAGTTTTTTATATGTCAAATATGTCGAAAGAATTATTAAGAGAATATATTAAGGAGCAAAACTTTACTAGTCCAAATGAAATTTTAAATGCTCTAAAAGATATGTTTAGAGATGTGCTTCAAGAATCATTAGAAGCTGAAATGGATGAAGCATTAGGCTACGGAAAGTATGATTCTAGTAGTAAATCTGTTGATAATAGTAGAAATGGTTATTCAAAGAAAACAGTAAAAACAGAATTAGGACCAGTTGAAATAAATATACCAAGAGACAGAAATGGTGAATTTGAACCTAAAATTATTCCTAAACATCAAAGATCAGTTAATGGAATAGAGGAAAAAATATTAGGTTTATATGCAACTGGAATGACAACTCGTGATATTTCTGAACAAGTAAAAGAACTTTATGGAGTAGATGTTAGTGCTGAAACTGTATCTAATATTACAAATAGAATCTTACCGCTGGTAGCCGAATGGCAAAGTAGACCTCTAGAAAAAACATACTCATTTGTATTTATGGATGCAATTCATTATAAAGTTAGAGAAGATAAACAAGTAGTGATTAAAGCTGCGTATGTTGTTATTGGCGTCAATTTAGATGGAGAAAAAGAAGTTTTAGGAATATGGATTGGAGCTAATGAATCAAGTAAATTCTGGCTATCTGTATTAAACGATTTAAAGAATAGAGGTGTTCAAAATGTGCTTATATTCTGCGTTGATGGTCTTAATGGCTTCAAGGAAGCTATCGGAGCTACTTTCCCATTTGCTAAAATACAAAGGTGCATAATACATCAAATACGTTCTAGTATGAAGTATATACCTTATAAAGATAGAAAAGCTTTTGTAGCTGATTTAAAAGGTGTTTACACTGCCGTTAACGAAGAGATTGCTATGGATAATTTACTTGCTATGAAAGATAGATGGGGTAATAAATACCCTAATGCAATAAAGAGTTGGGAAGATAACTGGGATAACTTAAGTACATTCTTTGCTTTCCCTGGTAATATAAGAAAAATAATCTATACAACTAATGTTATAGAAAGTTTAAATAGTCAATTTAGAAAAATAACTAAAACAAAATTAATATTCCCTAATGATGATAGTTTAATGAAAATGCTATATCTAGCCGTTGAACGTGTAGCAAGGAAATGGACCAGAGCTTATTCAGATTGGGATTTAGTTATTAATCAATTGAATATTATTTTTAGTGATATTTTATATGAAAAAAGAACCTCAAATTAGGATAAACCTAAAATAAAGTTCTTTTGATATTTTCCCTAACGTATATTATTCCCAAGAAGTGGGGATAATATACATATAGGGTAATATTTAAAATGTCAATAAAACCTATATTTAGACAAAACTAAATAAAATTTAGATTTTCAAAATCACTCATTATTTCCAAGAGGAAATTTAGAATACACAAAATTATTTACAGGCTCCAGTTCCCTGAGCAAATTTCAACTGTGCTTTTTCTGATTTACTGATTATTGAAACTACTGGTGGCAATGCTGCTAGCATATCCTCTTTTGTATACTGCTCTATAGTATTTTCATTATTCATCAAGGCTTTTGAAACATACAAAGCTTTGATTCTATTTTTTAAAAGTGTATGCTGGGATGTCCCTTCTGAAAACTTTGGATGTATTTTTTCACAGTTTCTGATTGTTGAATCTATAACATTTAAACTCTCTATTAACTCTTCTTTATTATACTGTTTCATAAATGCTCATCTCCAATTTTAACGGTTATTATTTATCATATAAATGATGCTGTTGTTTATTATACATGGAGATAAAGCATATTTCTATAAAACTTACCTCTTTACTTCATTAATTTTATAAAAATTAAATCATTGCACAAAGAGTTTATTTATTACTACTCATAACCCCTACTAATGGATGTGGTTTATATAATTCTTCTAAATACTTAATTTCTTCATCACTTAAAATGATATCAGCTGCCTTTACTGCAGCATCAATATGATGTTTCTTAGTAGCACCTACCACTGGTGCAGTAACTTTTGTCATCAACCAAGCAAGGGAAATTTCTGTCATGGAAATATTTTTTTTATCTGCTATCTCTTCTACCCTTTCAATAATCCTTAAATCATCATTATAAGAAGCATCATATTTACCTTTAGCATATTTATCTTCACTTAAACGTTTTGATTGTTCTCCTGGATGCTTAGCAAGTCTACCTGATGCCAGTGAACTATACGGTGTCATTGCAATATTTTCTTCCTGACAGTATGATACCATTTCTCTTTCTTCTTCTCTAAATATTAAATTATAATGATTTTGAACTGATATAAATGTTTCCCATCCATTAGCTTTTGCAATTTCATTGGCTTTAGCAATCTGCCAAACATAACAATTAGATATTCCTATATATTTTACCTTGCCAGCTTGAATCATCTCATGAAGGATTTCCATAGTTTATTCTACAGGAGTATTATAGTCCCACATATGTAATATATATAAGTCAACATAATCCATCTCTAATCTCTTTAAACTACTATTTAGACATGTTTCAATGTGTTGTCTTGCGGTTATGCCTTCCTTTATTTGCTCCATAGTACGAGGTATAAATTTAGTGGCAATTACCACATCTTGTCTTTTAGCATATTCTCTCATTGCCTTTCCTAGAAATTCCTCACTTGTTCCACCTTGATATCCCATTGCTGTATCAAAGAAATTAATACCATTATCTAAAGCATATTTTATGATTTCTTTTGATTCTTCTTCTGGTAAAGTCCATGAGTGCATTCCTTTTTCTGCTTCACCAAATCCCATACAACCTACGCATACCCTTGAAACCTTTAAATCTGAATTTCCTAATTGAACATATTTCATTTTTATATCCTCCTGCTTGTTTAATTTTGGAGCAACCACTTGCCTCTTTTCATTTATCTTAATATACGGAAAAGGGGAATTCAATTTACATAAAAATTCAGTTGTCTAAAAGTTGACATTTCACGTGATTTGTCAATTTCTCTTATATGGATTACCTTTGGTCTTTCCATTCTTAAAAAGCTGTTCCATGCCTATGCCACGCATTTCAGTAATCATCTTAGAAATTTCTTCACAAGATACAGGCATATCAGATAATATCCATGAAAGAGTCATGCTACTTGATGCAGTTGCATGATATTCTGTGGCAAATCTTAATGATTCAGGCATAGGCTCGTCTCCATATAGTTCTTGATGCCACTTCAAATCAAATTCTTTACAATGATTAAATATATAGTCCTTTAAACAATTTTGCCCTTCCATAAGGCATGCTTGCTTCATAAAATAATGATATTTTTTCATATTTTCAAAAGCTATTACTAGCGAATCATAAAAGCTTATGTTCATATTATTATCATGAAAATCTGGAATAATCTTTTCCTTATAGACATATTGGATTAAATCATTCTTATCAATAAAATGATTATAAAATGTTTGTCTACTGACACCACTTTTTTCTAAAATCTGCTTTACTGTTAATGCTTCTAATGATTTTGTCTCACACAGCTCAAGTAAGGCACTGGCAATGATATTTTTTACATTTATAGCCATAATTAACAGCAACCTTTTGATAAATTATATCATATTCATAAACACTTATCTCTATTTGATTGTATAAAAAAACAGCCAAAAACGGCTACTTAATCATAATCTTTTAATATTTCTATGTGATTTTGCTTAGGTATATTTTTCATAATACTTGCTTTAGTTATTATATCTTTTATATCTGTTCGTTTAGCATATATTATGCTTAACTTTTATCTTTCCATATGATGTTCTGTCATTTTTCTTGTCTTTTTTATCTCATCCATCTTCTTTCTTCTCTTCGCTTTCAATTCTGCTTCTGCTATAACCTCATTTAAACTACGTCTACGCACTTCGTCAACTAGCCTCATATTTCCCTTTTCACTTTGCTGTAAAACTTCTTTTTCATGTTCTTTCTCTTTTAATTTTCTTTCTTCCTCTTCTTTTTCTTTCTTTTCCTCGTAATATCTAGCACTTGTTTTTATTATACTTTCTTCCATACTCCTAGAATAATCATCATAATCTCTTTCTCTAACTAAATCTTCCATAGTATCTTCACTATTATTTTCTTTATAATCAACTATATTTATCCTTGCTATATCTTCAGAATAATTCTTATTTATTTTAAAATTATCTTCACCTTCATCACATGTAATAATATCCTCATCACTCTTCTTAAAAATATATTTTCTACATATAATGGTAGCAAATATAATTATCACAACACCAAAAGGTATCATTAGTTCAAACTCCATTTCCCTACCTCCTTAAATTAATTTACAATATTTATAATTATATCATATTTTACTTATATTGGTATATATAAGTTTAAATGAAAAAGGAGTCGTTATTTATGTCTTATAATCATAATGGCACATATGTCTGTAAAAACTGTGGCAAAGAAGTATTCGTAAATGTTATGGAAGAGGATGTACCTAAATGTTGTGGCCAAACCATGAGCAAAAACAAAAGAGCTAGGATTTTTCCTTAGCTCAATATAACTTACATATTTAATTTTACTTCTTAAATTACTTAATTTATTTCTGTATTACCGTAAGTTGAAATATGATACAATAATTTTCAGTTAAAATTTTTCATTTAAAATCTTAAGGTGATATTATGAATTTAAAATTAAATGACTTTATTTTAAAGGAGCTTAATTTCAATATTAATGATGTTTCTATTAAGACAAAACTATCCGGACTTAATAATGAATGCTATAAAATTGAATATTTAAATACTCCTTATTTTATTAGAATATGTAATAAATCTAAAGACATGGAAGAAAAAAATATAATAAAAATATGCGCACAAAACAACATAGCTCCAAGGCTTTTATATTATTCAGCCGCTTCTGGCAATATGGTTACTGAATGGATAAATGGACACATGCCAAATGAAAGAGAATTTTCTTCCATAGGTTTCATTGCTGATTTAACTACAAAATTAAAAACTCTTCATAGCTTGAAATACTGTAAGCACTTTAATCCTTTTAATGAAATTAAGGAAAGCTTATTATTATGCGAAAAAAATCAACTTCAATTACCTACCTTTATCAATATACTAATTGATAAACTAAAAACTATTGAATATTTTTGCTTAGAGAATATGGATATAGGACTTTGTCATAATGATCTCAATCCATCAAATATACTTATTACAGGCAATGATTTATACTTTATAGATTATGAGTTTTCAGCCATAGGTGATATATTCTACGACCTTGCCACTTTATCTTGGATGATGAATGATGAGGGTAAAAAAAATCTATTAAAGTTCTATTTTCATAAACCTACCAATTATCACTATAAGAAGCTTGCTTATTATCTTTATGTTGTTAAGTTTTGGAATGCCTGTTGGTCATTACTGAAGTCTAAAGACAATACCAGTACTTATGACTATAAAAAAGGTGCTGAAATGATTTTTCAGGATTTATGGCAGAATTATAGTTTAGATTAACCATATTTTCTTTATCAAAATAGAGGCAGCCCTAATGGGCTACCTCTTTAATTGATATTAATAGTTATAAATAGCTTTATATTTATTATCTAAGTATTGAAGGAAGTACTTTGCTTGAAGCTCTTCCCCAGTAATTTTCTTTATTAAATTACTTGGATCATAAAGATTTGCATATTCATGAACATTTTCCTTTAACCATTTATGCACTGGCTGAAGATTTCCTTTACCAATTTCCTCATAAATTCCTGGTACATCCTTAGTCATCTTATGAAGCATTTGTGCACCATATAGATTTCCTAAAGCATAGCTTGGAAAGTAACCAAATGATCCATCTGACCAATGTACATCTTGTAATACACCTTCCTTATCACTTGTAGGCTCTACCCCTAAATATTCCTTATATTTCTTATTCCATACTTTTGGAAGGTCTTTAACCTCTATAATATCATTAATTAAAAGTTTTTCTATTTCATACCTTATTATTATGTGAAGACTATAAGTTAGCTCATCTGCTTCTGTTCTAATAAGCGATGGTGTAACTTTATTTAATGCCTTATAAAACTCTTCTTCTGAAACTCCATCAAATTGTTCATTAAATTGCTTAATTGCTTCCTTATATAAGTAATTGCTAAATTCTCTACTCTTTCCAATGATATTTTCATAAAATCTTGATTGTGATTCATGAACTGCCATAGAAGAAGCAACATTTAAACCAGTACCTTCCAATAAATCTGGTATATCTTGCTCATAAAGTGCGTGACCACCTTCATGAATAGCTGAAAATAATGCTGAAGTAAAATCATTTTCATAGTAATGATTAGTTATTCTAACATCCTTATTAGTCATATCAAGTGTATAAGGATGCTCTGTTTCATCCATTCTTCCTCTCTTAAAATCAAAACCCATAAGATCTAAAATCTTTAAAGATAAGCTTTCTTGTTCTGATTTAGGAAAATGATTATGGAAGAAGGAATCATCTATTGTCTTTCCTGTGACCTTTATTTTATTTAATATTTCTACTATACCATCCCTTAATTCTCCAAAAACTTTATCAAGCTTATTTACTGTAAGGCCTGCTTCATAATCATCAAGAAGGGCATCATATTTATTATCTTCATAGCCTTTGTATTCTATAGACTTTTTAGTAAGATCCACTATTTTTTCTAAGGCTGGTTTAAACACATCAAAATCACTAGCATTTTTTGCTTTTTCCCATGCCACTTCTCCTCTTGATGCTGCTAGTGAAAATTCCTTGATAAATTCTTCTGGATATCTCTTTTGATTTTCATACTTTTTCTTTAGCTGTTCGGTCATTCTCTTATGAATATAATCAAATTCACCCATATGACTTTCAAAAAATTCTATAAATTCTGCAATTTTTGGTGATACATTCAAGCTATGCACTTCTGTTTGAAAGAATGATAATGTTTCTGCCCTTGATTCTGCCATAGCTTCTGGCATTCCTGTAGTCATATCCCAATACATAAGGTTTCCTGCTGTAGTATAGTGATTTATTTTTTTTAAATATTCAGCAAATTCTTTTAATTTTTTTTCTACTTCACTCATATATATAGCTCCCACTTTAATATTTTTATATGAATCTATACTACCACTTTATATAAAATTTTTCCATTGATTTAAAAAGATTATTCCTGTTCACAGTATTGAAACTCTCCTTATATATATGTTAAAATAAGACAATAATAATATATGCTGATATACATAAAAATTAATTTAATATAAATTATAAATAAAGGAGTATGCTTTTTATGAATAAAAATGAAGTAATTAATATATTAAACTTTAGACATGCCTGTAAAGAATTTAATAACCAAAAAAGTATAAGTAAAGAAGATTTAGATGTTATCCTAGAAGGAGGTCGCTTAGCTCCTAGCTCTGTAGGTATTGAACCTTGGCACTTTATTGTTGTAGAAAATAAAAATCTAAAAGATAAATTAAGTGAAGTATGCTTTGGTGGAGCAAAACAAATTCAAACTTGCAGTGACTTTATTGTATTATTAACTAGAACTGCTGATGAAATCAAATCTGATTCTCATTACATCGAATATTTACTAAAAGATGTGCAAAACCTTACTGATGAACATTATAATATGATGAAAGGCTTTTTAAAAAATGTAGATAATATGTTTGATAATGATAAAGCCTTCCAAGCCTATGCAACTGAACAAACATATATTGCTTTATCAAGCATGATGCTTACTGCTGCTATGCTAGAAATTGATTCTTGCCCTATTGGAGGAATGGATAAGAAAGCTGTTACTAAAATTCTTGTGGAGGAAGGTTTGCTAGACACTAAAAAGTTCCAAGTAACCCTTGGTTGTGCTTTTGGTTACCGTGCTAAGCCTGCCACTCCTAAGAAACGTCAACCCCTAAGTGAAGTATCTACCATTGTAAAATAAACATCAACTTTTATTAAATTTATAATTATTAATCAAAAATATATAATCTAAAAAGTAATAGGATGTATTTTTGCATCCTATTACTTTTTTACTTCTAAATTAACTTGATATTTCCATTGGCTCATCTACTGTGATTCTTATTTCTAGAACACATCGCTTAGTGGCCTTTTGGATTACTATCTTAAGATTTTTATATTCAAAACTTTCTCCTACCTTTGGTATCTTTCCAAACTGTTGAATAACCCAGCCATTAACTGAATTCACTTCAAATTCATCTTCCAAATCAACCTCTTCTAATACCTTTTCTATATTAGCGTTACCTCTAACAATATATTCATCTTCACCTATCTTTTCAATATCATTTACTACCTTATCATGTTCATCCCAAATTTCTCCTACCAATTCCTCTAAAATATCCTCTAAAGTTATAATCCCCATGGTTCCACCATACTCATCTGCTATAAGAGCCATATGAGATTTATTATTTTGTAAAACTTTTAGTAAGTGCGATAACTTCATATGAGGTTGTATAACATTAAGCGGTTTAATTATGCTACTTATTTCTTCATTGTTATTATTTACTACAATATTAATAAGATCCTTTTCATTGATTATACCAATGACATTATCTATATTATCATGATAAACTGGAATCCTTGAAAATCCACTTTCAATAAATAGGTTCAGCAGTTCTTCCTTGCTACAACTATCTTTTACGGCAATCATATCAACACGTGGTGTGAAAGCTTCTATAACCTCTTGTTCATTAAGCTCTATGGCACTTTTAATTATTTCTAATTGCTGTGGATTTATTCCACCTTCATTTTCTGCTTCTTCAGCTATTGTTAATATTTCATCTTCAGTTATACCTGAATGCTTTTGTATTTTTAATACCTTGCTTATGAGCTTTTTCCAAAGACAAAATATATGATTTACAGGCTTTAAAATAATGCAAAAAACATTAAGCAATGGTGCTGAAACTATGGCAAAACTTTCTGGAATATCTTTTGCTATACTCTTTGGTGAAATTTCACCAAAAATAAGTATTAGAATAGTCATAACAATAGTTGATACTGTAACACCTGAACTACCTAGTAACTTTGTAAATAAAACTGCTGCTAAAGATGCAGTGGCAATATTAACAATATTATTACCAATTAAAATTGTTGATATCACTGAGTCATACTTTTCAGAAAGCTCTAAAGCAAGCTTTGCTTTTTTATTTCCCTTATTAGCTATACTTTTTAGCTTAATCTTATTTAACGAAGAATACGCAGTCTCTGTTGCTGAAAAATAAGCAGACATTGTAATTAATAAAACTAAAATTAAGATACTCGATATACTATCTTCCATACATATTTCCCCTTATCTTTAATTTAACTCTTCATTTTCTATATGAATACCATTTATTTAAATTTGTTCATTAATCCTTTCAAAAAATATAAATGCAAAAAGACATAACCTCCATTTTAAATAAAAATGCAGACTATGTCCTATATTATAATTTCCATGTTTATCATATATAACTTAGCCGTTTGTTCATCATTTTCACACGACTTATACATTTAGCTTCCCTTCCTTTTTACCATTTATAATATTCTATTCATATAAATACAAAATATTTCCTATTAATAATATAATATCATATTTCTGTAATTTGTAAAAAAATATAAATAACTCTATGTTCTGAGAACCTTTATGAATCTAATTAAAAATATACTTATAAAAATAAGAGCACCAAAGAAAAGGTGCTCTCATTTTTATGCTGAACATGGCATAAGCTTATCTATTTTCCATTATTAATATGAATCCTTCTATTCCTTCCACATAGGCTCTATATATTCCTTTATCAATTTCATTCTGTCCTTAACCCTTGGTTTAAAATATGAAGCAATAATAATTACCATATTCTCCTTAGGATTAATGTATATAACATTGCCACCATCCCCTAAAGCAGCAAATGAATGCTCTTCTTTATCAATAATCCACCATAACAAACCATATTTTAAATCATTCCAATTGCTTTTTTCTTCTGTACTCTCATAAATCCACTCTGATGATACAATTTGCTGTCCATTCCATTTTCCTTTATTTAAAGTACATTCATTTTCATAATACTCATACACAGATACTCCATTCTTTTGCACTATAATAGCACCAGTATTCCCATACTTTTCTCTAATGATTTGTTCTAATTTTATTGTATCCATTTAAAATTCCTCCATTTCTTCAAATGGGTTCAATTGGCAAATAGATGTCAACCTTAATTATATGATCTTTTTCTTGCTGAGGATTATTTAAGTACACCTCAAAAGGACAAGCATTTCTTGGAACATATCCACTTGTCATAAGCCATTGTTGATACACATAATCCCATGCATCTTCAAATTTCTCCTGGGTGATTTCAAAATGTCCCACTGCATATAATCCACCTTCTATAGTCATTACGCCAAGCATTCCGTCTTCCTTTGCTGTACAAGACTTAGGAACAGTTATACATAAACTAGTTCGAAACTGTTCTTCCTTTCCGAATTCAGGATTATCATGATACATGGCAAGAACTTGATTTTCATCAGCTTTCAAAAGTTTCTGTTTTGCTGCAGCTCTAAAAAGATTTTCCATTAATCTTGCATATTCCTTAGCTAACGAAGTGTAGTTACCAGTGTGTCTAATATATACCACCTGAAATTCTTCCACTTTTTTAAGTTGAATTTGTCCAGTTATAGAAAACGGATTTGTTACCCATTCTTTCTTTTTCTCAGATTTATTGTACATGGATATAAAAATATTTTCTTTGCATTTCGTGCTATATTTTTTTCTATACTCAAAGGGACTTATTCCATAATAATTTTTAAAAGCTCTTGAAAAAATAGCTGAATCAGTAAATCATATGCAATATCAGTAATATTTCTATCTTCTCTATGGGCCAGCATAAACAAAGCATACTCCATACGAATTCTATTTACATAATGAGATAAAGACTCATGTAATACACTTTTAAAAATACGGTTAAAATGATATTTTGAAAAACCAGCTACATCAGACAACTCTTTGGTAGACATATTCCTCCAATAGTTATTTTCAATATAATCTTGAACCTTATGTATTCTACTAACATACTGACACTTATAATCATCTAACACTTTTCCTCAACCCCTAAATCATACTTACAAGTTAATACTTGTCTTTCAAAGCCATATTCGTGTAATGTAAGATTATCATCAATTATTTCATTCCAAATCTTAATATTGTTGCAATTCATTTCTTCAATTATATTTTCATATACCACTTTAAGCTGTGGTAAATCATCCATCTTAGCAATTCTAAAATTCATCCTCTAACCTCTCACAAACATAAATTATTACTCTTAAAAATCCAGTAACATTTTTAATAAACTCTCAAATTACCTACCATCTAAATAATAGTTATATTGTATATTATAACCACTTAGTATAATTAATGAAATATCAACAGTTTATCAAAACAAATCTTATTAATATAAGGCTCTGTTTTAAAATAATGTTGATAATATATACAGAATTTAAAAAACCAGTGATTTCTAACTCACTGGTCTCTAGTTCGTAATATGTTAAAATTATTCATCATTAAGAACCCTCTTTAAACTTGAATTTATTGCATCTGAATCTTCTGGATGTTCTATAAGCAATCTATTTGCTTCCATAATAGCAGCAGACCTTGAGGTTTGTACTGATTGTTTTACTTTAGAGTCCTCAATAGATTTAATATAATCCTTTTGTTTCTGCCAAGCATCTTTTATTATTGTATAGTATTCATCTTCAGTTGATTCCTCTTGAGTATATTGTTCTATATTTGATTGAATATCTTGGTGCATATCTTCATGGTTATTATCTTCTGAATTATTCTTCTGTCCACATGACACAAGTGACAGAGATAATAACACTAATCCTAATTTAAAAAATATCCTTTTATTCATTTAAATCTCCTCATAAATTATAAGATTATTAGTTCAATATATTATATAAAGCAATTTTGAATTCTTAATGTTCCAATAATTACTCTTCTTAAATTTGTGTACAAATAGTAATCTTGTCTACTTTTATTTTAAATCGCAATATATTCAGATTGTTTTACTAATATCAAAATTTAAATTTAGATAATGGCTGTAAAAAGTAACGAAGTTACTATTATAATTGTTACCATAATAGTTGATAGTATATTACCAACTTTAGAACCAAAATTATCATTAAACTTATAACCAATAATTAATGATGGAATATAAAATAATAGAGAGTAGAATATTGTATAATGTGTTCCTTGATTTCCATTAGACCATGATTTTAACCCAATATAATTTAAAATATTATCTCCTATACAAACCTTATTAAATGTAAAGGCAAATAAAGAACCTATAATAAATAACACTAAAGAAGTTGTACCTATTCCTATCTTTCTTTTTTTCACATTACCTCCTCCAATATACTATAATTGATTTATACAATAAGAATTTTAATAATCAACTAATTCGTATAAAATTACAATTGTTCATAAATCATTATATTTATTGTACACTAGAAACAGCAAAGTTAAAACAAATTTTACCTCTTATGCATAAATTAGCCCTTTAATCTTAAAATCCTTTATTAAAGATATAGAATGTGTTGAATTAGCATGAATAAAAAATTTCTTAAGCTTATTTCTTTCCATTTTTCTTTTAAATAATTGAGTCCATTTATATCAAAAAAAGTAGTTAGTTAGGAACTTGGTTGAAACACCATTAAACTTCCTTATCCATCTTTTTAAGCTACTATGAAAGGCATTAACTCTTTTTACTATTCGAACTTCTTTTTCATGCTCATAATTTTTATCCTTAAATAAAAATCTAACTTGATCTAAAATATTTATTATAATATTTTTAATTATAGTACTTCTTTCTTCATTTTTATTAATATAATTTATTAAATCTATAAGTTTACTACCAATTAACTCTATATAATCTCTAATATCATCATCAATTTTATCACTTGATAATTCATCCAAATATTTTACTTTATATAAACAATAAGTATCATTATTTTCGCTGACTTCTTTATCGATTTCATCATCAGTAATATTTTCTTCTTCATAACTTTCTTTTTTAGGATATCCAATGGAATTTTTTTCTTCTTTATCAAATCTTGATATATCATATACTAAACAACATCCTTTCCCATTATCCGAATATTGTACCCACATTGGTAGTGATGTATCTATAGCCTCTGAAAAGCTTAACAAGAAAACATGGTTTTTACCCTTCAATACATTAACCCTCTCATTTGATTTTGTATCTTCGTATAAATCATCGATTAACTCTTTTACTAGTTCTTTCTTACTCGCTTTTAATAAATTAATAAATAATACACATTCAGTTGGATCATTCATATATGCTGCATTATTTATTCGTAGATATGATTTATCTTTATTTTTATTATTTATTGATTCTTCACTACTATGTCTATTAAGTTTAAATAGATATTTTAAAGAATTCAATTTGGTATAATGTGCAACTTGTTTAAAACAATATTTTTCATCTGTTTTATTATATAAAAAACTTTCTTTCAAACTCATAACTGCTATGAAAAGATTAGCTATTAATTTTTTTCTTCATTATTTTTCACATTTTCTTGTACATATTTACAAAAACTCTTATCCTTCATTAATATAATCATAAGAGGTTTTATTTCAATCGCTTTGTTATATGCTTCCCATGCCTCTTCTTTTTCATTTCTTAGAATCTTTAAATGACCTATTTGACAATATGCATATACATTATTATTCTCCCTTTTAATAGCTTCATTAAAATCTTTTAATGCTTCATCATATTGTCCATATTCTTTGAGTAATCTTCCTCTTTAGCAATATGCATAAACGTTGTTATTTATTTCAATTGCTTTAGTATAATCTTTTAGTGCATTTTCTTTATTACCGGATTCTTCATATAGATTACCTCTATTACAATATGCATACTCATTAGTATTTTCATACTTTATAGCCTTACTATAATCATTTATTGCTAACTCCTTTTCTCCCCTTTCTTTATAATAATCAGCTCTTTGGCAATAAGCATACGGCATAGTATTATCTTTGCTTATTGCTATATTATAACACTCCAACACATTTTCATATTTTTTACTCATTTTATATATATTACCTTTTTGAGAATATACATAAGCATCATTGTTTTTTGTATACTTTTCATTTAAATTTATTGATGTATCATAATCTTCTAACGCTTCTTTAAGTTTACCTATGTCTGAATATGCATCTCCTCGTTTATAATAAGCAACATAATTATTTTTATCCAACTCTATTGCTTTAGTATAATCATCTAATGCTCCTTTTTTATTTCCTACTTATCTATAATAATCAGCTCTTTCAATATAAAAGTCTTTATTATAAGGATTGCAGTTAATTTTATTTGTATAATAATCTTCATTATTCCCCATTCAGTAATCCTCCGTTACATATTTTTATCTTAGTAATATTTATTACATTACCCAAAAATATATTACCTCTTATTAGAGTATTTATATTACATTATTGGGTTATTATAATTTATTGTTTCGATTCCCGCTAACGGCACCATTTATTTAAGATAATGGCTGTATTACTTTGTTTAGACACCTTATAGTACAGGCTTTTTAATAATTTGTTACTATTTTGGTAACCATCAGAAATTATTTTTAGTACTTTTCTAATTTTTAAAATATATATTTTATCATTTTAACGATTCACCTTTCTCATTAGAACTATATTTTTTTATATAATACTTCTTCCTCTTTAACTCCTAATCACTTAGCTATCAGAATAATATAATGTTGAAGGAAATATCTGAATAAGTCTTAGAAACTTTTTATTCCTGAAGTGAAACATTAAAGTTTCTAGATAAAATAAAAACACTTTCCATAAAGTTTTCACCTCATAGAAAGTGTATATATCAATAATTTCACAACTCTGAGTGTAGCAAAGAGTTGTTTCCTTTAGCTATAAAGGATATTATAAACTCGGAGGAAATATCTAAATAAGTTGCTGGAATTTCATTGTTAATGAAGAAGAACATGCGTTAAGAAAATTTATTTGTCTGAGCGACAGCCAGTTATAAATTTTTAGCATATTCTTCTTAAGGAATCGTAGTGTTTCAATGCAAAATAAAAAACACCTACTATAAAGTTTTACCCTCATAGAAAGTGCCTATATCAACTATTTTCACAATTCCCAATGAAATGAAGAATTGTTTCCTTTAGCTATCAGAATAATATAATGTTGGAGGAAATATCTGAATGAGTCTTAGAAACTCTTTATTCCTGAAGTGGAACATACGTTAAGAAAATTTATTTGTCTTTGTATAAAAGCGTTATAAATTTTTAATATAAAAAAGCAGTTTCATCTAAATTATCTCTAAATAAAACTGCTTTAACTCTCTTTGTTATTACTAATTAAAAACTTAAATTAATTCATATTGCTATGAACTTATATTTTCATTTTTAATTTTACATTTCTATTAATGCACAACATTATGAATCAGCAATAAATTCATCATTCATCACTCATAATTCATAATTTTTACTCGTCCCATCCTTCTGGGAGGGGTAATGTAAATTTATTATATATTATCATAATCATAAAATGGCTTAAATACTTAATTTATAAATTATTTTTCATTATAAAAAATTATACTCTTTTATTCTATAAGGGGCAATAAAGGGGGCAAATTAAATTTTACCCCTTTTTCAATTATATACTTACTTTATTAATTAAATTTTATTCTTTATAAACATATATGTATACAATGCTTGTACAATTATTAAGATTATTTATACATTAATAATTTATACTCTTCATAAATTAGAAAAGAGAATAGCTCCCCCCCCCTGTATCTTTATCTAATATAATTCTACTATGTTCACATTTTAATTTATTAAAAGCATATAATTCTACTTGTCCACTTTCCCAATCATCTACCTCAGTATTTTTTAAAGACTTTCCAACTTGGCTTCTTAATTCTATTAGTGTTGCAGCTCTTTGGGCTCTTATCTTATCATTTCTAAAACAAGTATATAATTTTATATTATTATAATCTATATTAATTCCTAAATATCCTGCTAGACTTCTTGCATTTAAAAAACCTCCCAGGAATTGCTCTTTTATACCATTCCACTCTTTACTTTTAACAGTTTTCTTAAACTCCAATATATGTAAAATCCATGTATCATTAACTTTTTCAAAAATTATACTATCTGCACATCTCTTATAGTGTAGATAGGAGTTCAAATTCTTATCTACTTGTTTAAAAACAATACATGGATTATTGACCATTAACTTCAGTTCAGCTTCTCCGTCTTTAGATTTCTCTTCTAAATATATATTTTCTTCTGATATTTCAATACAATCTTTTTCTTTTTTTAAGTAGCTTATCATTTTATCTATTTCTTTATTAAACATTTTCTATTACTCCTCAAAAGCTCTAGATTGTTCTAATAAATCTTCTAACATTTTATTGAATGTAGGAACCTCAAATCCAAACTCTCCACATTCTAATTTTGTTATAGTTGTTTTATGATCTATAACATCCAATTGATACATTTTTATTTTATCAGACGTAATTAAATCTTTTTCTGTATATCTATACTCATTCATCAATTTCTCTTTATTACTATTTGCTGAAAGCTTTATGATATTATTTATATTTTGTAATATAATATCACTATGAGTTGTAATAATTACTTGAGTATCAGTATTAGCTATTTGAATTAAAGCTCTTGATATTAACCATTGTAATTTAGGATGTAAACACATTTCTGGTTCTTCCATCATTAATGCACATAAATCTTTTTTATATTTTAACATTAATAATAATGGTGTCATTTCAGTTATTACACCTGATGAAATAAACATAGGTAACTGCTCATTGCTTCCATTAGGTATATATTTTAAATCACTAATTGGAGTTTCATCAATTTCAACTTTACCATCAATTATATATTCCTCAATAAATTTTACTATATGATTATATGTCTCTCTAAGATCATCTTTTGAAATTGATGAAAGGTCTGTAAGAAACTCACTGCATGGTCTAGTTAATAAATTTTTTTCTGTTTCTCCAGCATTAAACTTATCCTTTATTGATCCTTCAACTAATGTTTTATAAGTTAAAAGAAATCCAGTTCTTGATGTTGGTAAATAACAAACCCCTTTAGTTGAACAATCAAAACAATTAAGTTTTATTATTTGTTGTATTATACCAAATATCACCAAATCATATTTATTAAAAACCTCACTTGGAATTCTAAGCCCACCCTTTAACCTTCCATGCTCATCCTTTTCAATGAATAATATTTCAATCTCTTTTTCTCTTTCTAATATATCACTAAAAACTTCATTATCATTTTCACCAACAGCTTCAATAAAAGTTTCTCTAACAGTTTTTTTCATATATAATCTATCATTATACTTAAATGTTAATTCTATTTCTCCTAATTCTATTTCCGTATTAAAAATTGATTTAATAAATCTTTTTTTATTATTCATTAATGTTTCATTTAAAATATTGATAAATAATTTAAATTGATTTTCTTCAACTTTTATTTCAAAGTCTTTTTCCATTTCTAAACTTTGAATCCAATTAATTATTCCTTTATATGCTTCACTTTCCTTATTAATATTATATTCAAATGGATTTAATTTAATTTTCATTATTCCATAAATCAATGACATAAGATAACTTTTACCGCTATTATTATCACCAACAAACAATGTAAAAGGTGATATCTCAATATCAGCCTCTTTTATCTTACCAAATTCTTTAACTTTCAAGTTCCAGTTTTTCATTTTTTCTCCCTTCTAAAAAGATCTCTCATAAATTAATCTTTAATTATATTATATACTTTCTAGGAAAAATATCCCATTAATTTGTTCTCTATTTTATAATATCTTATCTTGTACTAACTATGCAAATGTTTTATTATTTAATATTATAAATTATGATTAAAATTATTCAAACTAAGCATAAATTATATTCATAATATTCTCTATCCACACAACTTTTCCTTTTCAATATAAAAAATACGCTTACATTTTTGCAAGTGCATTATATCTATACATCTATCCCCCCAATTTCTAAATATACCCAAATGAAACTTATCTATATATCCAAGTTCTGCAAACTCCTTTATACGACTCATAGCCCATGAGCTATTTCTTAACTTCCTTAATGCATTACTCTCTATATTTCTCACCTTATCCCTAGTAATGCCAAATATATCTGCTATATCATCTAATTTCATTGGTGTAGTGTTCCAACCATATTTAAACTTTAATATTTCTCTTTGCATTAAAGTATTTTTCTGCTGCATTACTTCCTCAAGATCTTCTCTTAACTTATTTAAAAATAGCTTTTCTTCTATATTCTCAAATCCATAATCTACATATGCTACACTATCACCAACCTCTATTTCTTCATCTTCTCCAGTTGGTTTATTTAAGCTAGTACATTGATGATAAAATTTATTATTTTCTATATCCTTACTTGTCTTTCCATTTACACAACTATTAATATATCTATTTATATAGTGAACTGCATAAGTAATAAATTTAGCTTTATTCTCTATATCAAATTTATATTTCTTAGCAGCTGCAATAAGTC
This sequence comes from Clostridium lentum, assembly GCF_014287815.1. GTDB lineage: Bacteria > Bacillota > Clostridia > Clostridiales > Clostridiaceae > Clostridium > Clostridium lentum. Next base: position 1,092 of record NZ_JACOOQ010000004.1, on the reverse strand, counting down.
CTAAAACTCCACTTTGAAATAAATCGTCAAATTCTAACTCTCTATTTATGCCATTATATTTATTTGCTATTTTATGTATTATACCTGTATTTGCTTGCATAAGCTTTTCTAATGCCTTTTTATCTCCATTTTGATATAGTTGTACTAATTCCTCATTACTCATTCTGTGACCTCTTTAACTAACCTTCTATTAACTGTTGTATAACATGAATTAACTTTCCATGATCTGAACAACTAACTATTTCTTTATCTTTTATTGCTCTTGTAAATTCTGTTCCTTTATCATAATTAGCAAATGCTTCATTGATAGTAGCTCCAGTAACTTTTAACTCGCTACCATCTGAAAATTTTATAATTACTAACTTATCTAAATCCTTTATTAGAGCCTTTTTAATCTTATTTAACCTATTCCTACTTATCATTAACCAATTCCTCCAACTCTTGAACTTGCTTTTCTAATTCATCAGTTCTAATACTGTTTAAAATAGAATTACATGAGTAAATTATTGCATTAGCCTTTTTAACATCTATTTCATCATTAGCAATCATATTAGTAACCTTTGCTAAAGTCCTTCTTATATCCTTTGGACTGCTTAATCTAAAACTTATTTTCTTCTTTTTAGTACTCATAGGGAGTATACCCCTTCTTTCTTTCTTAGTAATATCAATGCTTTAAGCCTATTTTTCATATACAAAAAGGGGCTTTTTTAACCCCTAATCTATATCTTATATAACTTTTTAGTATTCCTTACTAAAACTATTTATAAGTTATTAATACCTTCATTCATTACTGAATATCCTGTATCATTTCTATTGCTATACTTAATTTCATTGAATTTGCATTCTCTATATCAGAAGTAAATACATAAGATATATCCTTTTCTAAAGATTCTATAGTGTTTATATTATGATCTATATTATCTACTCCAAATATCTCTTGAATACCTTCTAGGTTATTCTTTACAAAGATCTTTCGTGAACTACTCGCCACTTATAGAAGTGGGAGCTTCTTGGTCAATATACCCAACAGTACAAGTTTACCCAAGCTAACAAGGTAGTTCCTACCTCAATATAATACCAAAATTACATTGC
>NZ_JACOOQ010000003.1 GCF_014287815.1 Clostridium lentum | reverse complement strand
GTCTCTTATTCCCTTTAGCTTTAGTACATTTATCTTTATATGGACAGCCATTACAGTTTTCACTTTCGTAAATGGTCACTACTGATTTATAGTTAGATTTAGATACTTTAATTTTGCTTTAAACAGGAACTAATCTTTTTCCATAGGCACATATGTAATAATCATCATCAGCATTATAAGTCATATTTTCTCTCTTACTAATATCATTTTTAAATTTTTCAGGTAAATCATTTTCAAGTTTATTAAGAAATGGTATGAATGTTAATTGATCCGCTCTTTCACTTGAAACATCAACACCGACTATGTATTCTCCTTCAACACCAATTTGAATATTATACCCTGGTTTAAGTTGACCATTTTTCATATGGTCTTCTTTCATATGCATGAAAGTCGCATCTTTATCAGTTTTTGAAAAGCTATTTCGACCATCAAAGATGCTATTATATTCATCATATTTATTTTGTTTTTCTATAAATTCTTCAAGTGATTCAAAGTATTTTTGCAATTTGCTTTTTCTTTTACCTTTTCCATGAACAAATTCAATTTTATTTTCAACTTTAATAGTATCTAACTTGTGTAATATTTTAGATACGAAATCAACTGTTATTTTATCATTATTAATATTGATTTTTATATCTAACTCATCTTTTAAATGTTTTAAAGTATCTTTAATTTTTTCTTGTAGTTTATTTTCAAATTTATCAGTTACTTTTTTCCATATAAAAGTATACTTATTAGCATTCGCTTCGATTTTTGCACCATCTACAAATAAATTTTCATATTGAATTTCATTATTTTCTCCTAAATAAATAATAAGTTGATTAAATAAATCACGAAGGCACTTTGCTAAACGTTGACTTCTAAATCTAGCAATTGTATTATGATCCGGAGCCTTTTGCCCTTGCAAAAGCCAAATAAAGTTTATATCACGTTTGCAAGCTTTTTCTAATTCTCTACTGGAATATATTTTGTTCATATCTCCATATATTAATATCCTAAATAAAGTGACTGGATCGACTGCTGGATTTCTATCTAATGTAGAGTATGTTTTATATAAATTTGTATAATCTAATCCCTCCGTAACTTCAAATAGCAGTCTTACAGGATCATCTTCTTTAGGTATAAAAGGGACCTGTATTGGAAAACCTATTTGTTGCATAGGTATCACATTCTTTTTGAAGTTTTTCATAACGATATTATATGCAAAAAAGGGAATTCAAATACGAATTCCCTTTTTTTATCGGCTAGTATCAAATATTATTTTGATAAAGCCCCTTAAATTATTAATCAACTATCTTAATAATTGTAATACGTTTTGTGGTTGTTGGTTAGCTTGAGAAATCATAGCTTGAGCAGCTTGATTTAAGATATTATTCTTAGAATATTCCATCATTTCCTTAGCCATATCAACATCTCTTAATGTAGATTCTGCTGATGTTAAGTTTTCTGCAGTATTATCTAAGTTAGATATTGTATATTCTAATCTATTTTGCACTGCCCCTAAATTTGCTCTTTGAGATGATACTGCATTTAAAGCCGCATCAAATGCAGTTATTGCTTCATTAGCACTTTGTGCTGTTTCAACACTTAATCCTCTACCTTTATCATTTACTATTTTTAAAGCTTGTGCTCTCATATCTCCAATTTCAATACTCATAGATTGATCAGCATTTGCCCCAACTTGAACAGATACTTTTCCTTCACTAAATTCTTTATCTCTTTGTGCTACACCATCAGTTTTCTTAGTTGTAACACCAGCTTGAGAACCATTAAATGAAACTTTAAATTCATCTTTATCTATTCCTACTTTTTGAACTAATTTTATTTTTGTTTTACCTGTTACAGTAATATCATAACTATCAAGAACACCTTCTAATTTTGTTTTTATTTCTGTTTCACCTGCTGTACTAGCTGTATCAAACTCTATAACTTTTCCATCAATAATCAATTTATCTTTATCTGTTAAATCTCTATCTAATTCTATTGTAAATTCACCTTTTACTTCTTTAACCTCGTCTCTTACTAAATCTCCAGCTTCCCCACTCTTGCTTCCATTTAATAGTTTTTGAGTGTTAAATTCTGTATTATTAGCAATTCTATCAACTTCTTCTGTTAATGCATTGATTTCCTTTTGGATTTCTTCTCTATCACTTGTTGTATTTGTATCATTTGATGCTTGTACTGCTAATTCTCTCATTCTTTGAAGAATATTAGTAGTTTCATTTAAAGCTCCTTCTGCTGTTTGAATCATTGATATACCATCAGCTGAGTTTCTAGAAGCTTGAGTTAATCCTCTTATTTGTCCTCTCATTTTTTCTGATATTGCTAGCCCTGCTGCATCGTCTCCAGCTCTATTAATTCTTAAACCTGAAGATAATTTCTCCATTGATTTCCCAGCAGCTGTATTGTTTATTCCCATGTTTCTGTGCGCATTTAATGCATTCATATTATGATTAATAATCATTTTTATTTTCCTCCTTGATTTTCCTTGACATCCTTGTCTTTTAGTTTTATTTATAGTTCATAATGTCTAATGACCTTACATCTATATATTCGTCTTAATTTATTTTACTTTATAGTTTTTTAAATTCTATATATTATCTTGTTTAACTCAATAACTATATCTTTTTCAAAAAAGAATAATTAATATTCACTCTTAAATTAGTACTATATTATCTTAATAATTGTAATACATTTTGTGGTTGTTGATTAGCTTGAGAAATCATTGCTTGTGCAGCTTGATTTAAAATATTATTCTTAGAATATTCCATCATTTCTTTAGCCATATCAACATCTCTTAATGTAGATTCTGCTGATGTTAAGTTTTCTGCAGTGTTATCTAAGTTAGATATTGTGTATTCAAGTCTATTTTGTACTGCCCCTAAATTAGCTCTTTGAGATGATACTGCATTTAAAGCTGCATCAAATGCAGTTATAGCTTCATTAGCACTTTGTGCTGTTTCTACACTTAATCCTCTACCTTTATCATTTACTATTTTTAAAGCTTGTGCTCTCATATCTCCTATTTCAATACTCATTGATTGCTCTGCATTAGCTCCAACTTGAACACTTACTTTTCCTTCACTAAATTCTGTATCTCTTTGAGTTACACCATCAGTTTTTACTTTAGCATCAACTCCTGCATCTGAACCATTTAAAGTTACCTTAAATTCGTCTTTATCATTTCCAACTTTTTGTTTTAACGATATACTTTTTGCACTATTAACTGTAATATCATATCCATCAAAAACTTTTGCTAATTTCTCTTTAATTTTATCATTATTAGCTACATCTGCTGCTTCAAATTCAACTACTTTTCCATCAATAACCAATTTATCTTTAGCTATTAAATCTTTAGCTAAATCAATTGTAAATTCACCTTTTACTTCTTTAACTTCATCTCTTACTAAATCACCTTCTTCTCCACTCTTACTTCCATTTAATAATTTTTGAGTGTTGAACTCTGTGTTATTAGCAATTCTATCAACTTCTTCAGTTAATGCATTGATTTCTTTTTGAATTTCTTCTCTATCACTAGTTGTATTTGTATCATTTGATGCTTGTACTGCTAATTCTCTCATTCTTTGAAGAATATTAGTAGTTTCGTTTAATGCTCCTTCTGCTGTTTGGATCATTGATATACCATCTGCTGAGTTTCTTGAAGCTTGAGTTAAACCTCTTATTTGCCCTCTCATTTTTTCTGATATTGCTAGACCTGCAGCATCATCTCCAGCTCTGTTTATTCTTAAACCTGAAGATAATTTCTCCATTGATTTCCCAGCAGCTGTATTGTTAATTCCCATGTTTCTGTGCGCATTTAACGCATTCATATTATGATTAATAATCATTTTTATTTTCCTCCTTGATTTTCCTTGACGTCCTTGTCTTTTATTTTTTGTTTATTTTTGTAATGTTTAATAACCTTACCTTTATATATTCGTCTTATATTTATTTTACTTTATAGTTTTTTATTATTTTTATTTATGTAATAAATGGATAATTAAATTTGTTTATTTAAAAAATATATATCTTCAAATTGTTTTCCATAAACATTTTGAGCAGCTTTTTGTCTCTTAATTTCATCAAGTTGCTCTTTTAAATTTAGTTTACTTTTTTGTAATTCTTCTTCTATTTTTTTATCAACAGTTAATATACCAAAATTTTTTTCAATATCTATATTTTTATTTATTGATAGTTCTGATAATTTATTTAATATATCCTGTCTTACTTTCATGGAATTTTCAGCACTTTCCAAATCATCTTTCATAATTTCATATAATATTTTATCTGAAATTCTTTTATATTCTTTTAAAAGTTCTTCCATAATAAACACTCCTAGCTAGAGAACATTGAAGTTAATGAACTAGATTGATTATTTAAATTATTCATTAATGTTTCTAATCTTGCATATTTACTATATAACGCTTGTTGCTTAGTAGCAAATAAAGTTTGCATTCTAGAAATTTTAGTTTCATATTGAGCAATCCTTCTACTTAAAGTATTGTTTGATGCTGTGGCAGAACCTTCAATACCAGCTTTCTTAAGTAATGATCCAGTTGAGTTTTGAGTTTCTTTATCAAATATAGATTTTAATTGTTGTAATACACCTTTTTCAGAAGCATCATCACTATTATTTATAAATACTTTCATAACATCTTCTGGATTATTTTCCAATGCTTTCGTTAATTTATCTTCATCAATAGAAAAAGTTCCATTTTTAGTTCCACTATAATCAGTTACCGCAGTAATTCCAAAAGATTTTAAAGATTGTCCAGAACTTCCTACCAATGAACTCATAGCTGTTTTCATTGCATTTCTTATTCTTGTTAAATCACTATCTCTACTTAACTGCCCTACTTTTACTTTCTTTTCCCAAAGTTCAATTTCTTTTTCACTCATTTCTTCTTTTTGAGCATTTGTTAATGGCATATAACTACTATCTCTTTTTTCACTAATTAATGTATTTAATTTTTCCATTAAAGTATTATAATCATTAACAAATTTAACTATATTATCTTTTGCTTTTGTAACATCAGTTTTACTTGTAATATTAACTTTTTCAGAAGTTACATTATTAAACTTAAAAGTAACACCATCTAAAGTAATACTATTGGAATTACTTCCTGAAACTTCATACTTTTCACCATCTTTATAGATAATTGCTTCACAATTAGTTCCATTTACTTTATTCTTTTCATTTCCACGTTCGCTTACAGTATACTCTCCATTTTCACCTTGTTTAACATATACACCTTCTTTTTTCATAGCTTCTTCTATTTTCCCTTGTGAAAAACCTTCTGAAAGATCTACTGTTATATTCTTACCTGCAACTTCAATTTCAAATTTCTTTTTATCTTCATCACTTGTTATAGCATTAAACTTACTTTCTAACTCTTTAAAAAATTCACCCTTTTTAGTTTCTGTTTTTGCTTCACTTATACTTATACTTTGATCTGCACCTAATTTATCAGTAGTAAATACTATCCCCTTAGAAAATTCACTATATTTAGCAGTAACACCACTATTTTTTAAAGCTTCATTTATAGCAACTACTTTTTCACTAGTGCTTTTAGTTTCATCTATTTCAACTTTTATATTATTTATATAAAAAGTTCCTTTAGCATCATTAACAGGCATTGTATATGAGGCAGCCTTTGCTAAACTTGTAACTTCCACAGAGTAATTAGCTGCTTCTGCTCCTCCACTGGAAGTTACAGTAACTGCTGAACTAGCTGACTCAAAAGTTGTAGTACCCCAATTTCTTTGAAGTAAAATACTATCACTTTTACCTACATTAAAATATTTATCATAAAAGTCTCTACAATCCTTTATTACTTCTCTATACATTTCTTGTTGTAATTCTAGCACCATTTTTTGCTGATCTACTGTATCTATCTTTGTTTGATATGCTTGCATAGTTTCTTGTACTACTGAATCTACATCAAGACCTGTGGCTAACCCTGTTATTCTTGTCATTTGTTAACACTCCTTATCTTTGACCTACACTTAACTTATAAGCTTCATTCCATATATTTCTTACTTCTTCTATTAAAGGTATTACTTCATCCATAATAGCTTCGTCCTTCTTTATATTAGCTTGAAGTAATCTATCATTTATAAATGAATATACATTAAACATTTGTTTTGCCCAATCTCCTGCATTTGGGTCAAGAGTTACTTTTAATTCTGTAAATATATCTTGTGTTCTTGTTATACTATTATGAGCCATTTTTATATCTTTTTCTTGTATTGCAAGCTTTCCTCTCTTAGCAAACTTAACGGCTCCATCTAAAAGCATTAAAAGCATCTGTTCCTTAGATGCAAAATTCACACTATTATTTTTATATACTCCATATGCATTTGGATGCATAATTATTCGCCTCCGTATGTTAATTATTTTAATTTTAAATTTTTTAAAATATCTATATTTAAGCTTACAGCTTCTTTATTTTCTTTTTCTACTTCTATGTATAGTTCTTTTCTTAATATTTGAACTTCTTTTGGAGCATTTATTGCTAGTTTTACAGTACCATTTTCTATGGCTGCAATACTTATTTCAATATTGTCTCCAATTAAAATACTTTCACCTTTTTTTCTTCTAACAACTAGCATTTATATCACTCCTTAACTAAAGGATGTTTTATTTTATATTTTTCTTTATCTATAATTACTTGTTCACCTAAGTTTTCATTAACATTAATAACCACTGGTGCTTTTAAATTAGCAGTAATTTTTTTGATATCACTACTTAAAGTTACTAAAGAAAATACACTGACATCGCTAGCAAATTTGGCTTTTATTCTTTCTATAGTTTCATTGCTTAATTTAATTTCATAATCACTTTCTACATCAAAAGGAGATACAAGTACAAAAGAGATTTTTTCATCTTCAATGGATTGAAGTATTGTAAAGTTACTATTTTCCACTTTTCTTAATATGAAATTATGCAATTCATCAAAGCCCAATATAGTTTTTTCAAATTTAATTATTTCATTTTCATCATAAGTTATTTTTCCATGAACAGGTGATATAACCTCCATAAATTTTCCCTCCTAAATATAATCTACCAGTGATTTTTGAATTATAGATGCACTTACTTGAAGTGATGCTTGATATATAGCTTGAAGAGTTGCTAAATCTATAGTCTTTTCTGCTATATCAATATCTTCAGTTTTTGAAAGTACATCTTTCATAGTTAAGTTTTGCTCTTCATTTTGAGTTTTAGCTGAATCCATTCTGTTTTGCTTTGCTCCAACTTCACCTCTTATACTACTTACATTAGATACAAATAAATCCATTTCTTCTAAATTGCCTTTTATAACATCACTACTATCTACTTTATCTAAGTTGTTAACAACATCATTTAATAACTTCATAACGTTATTTCCATTTTTTAAAGTTAATATACTTGGAGTTCCTACGTTATAATTCATGTTTACACCATTAGATACTTCAACACTTAAATTAGCATTCATTTGATTTAATAATTTTTCATATTCTGGCTTTGGATTTGCTTCCACTGCTAAATTTCCATTGGCATCTCTTGTAATAGTGCCATCGGCATTTTTTATATAGGCTTTTCCTTCTTCATTAAAGGAATTTCCATTATCATCTTTAAATACTAATATATTGTTACCATTGCTATCTTTTTCTACTCCAACAGGTTTAGATAAACTTTTAGTTCCTCCAAAGATGTATTTACCATCATAATTAGTGTTTAAAACTTGTGCTATTTCATTAATTTTTTCATTGATTTCTTCTTTAAGAGCATTTTTTTCATCACTACCATAAGAAGCATTTCCTGCTGAAACCATCAGCTCTCTTATTCTTTGTGCTGAATTTCCTATTTGTTCTAAAGCTACATCAGTGGTATCTAGCCAGTTAATAGTGTCTTTAATGTTTTCATTATATTGTTTATTGGCAGATATATCTGAGTACATTTGCATTATTCTTGCTGTTTTAAAAGGATTATCAGAAGGCTTACTAATTTCTTTTCCTGTAGTTAATTGTTTATTTAAAGTATTTAAATTATTTAAATTTTTATTTAAGTCTTTTAAATACGTTGTGCTCATCATTTGATTTGTAACTCTCATAATTTTTCTCCTTAAATTAATCCTAAAATAATATCTAGCATATCACTAACAGTAGTTATTGTTTTTGCATTGGCACTATATGCCTTTTGATATTGAATTAAGTTAGTCATTTCTTCATCCAGTGAAACACCTGAAACTGAAAGCCTACTTATATCTAATGAATTTAATAAATCTTCTTCATTGGAAACAACTCTCTTGGCATGTTGTGCTTCAACTCCTAATTTATCAACTACGTCTTGAAAGTATGACTCAACCTTTGTTCCACTGGCAACATCATTAACTAATGACATAGTGCTACCATTGGTAAACTTGCATAATTGAGTCCTTGTTGTAGTGCTATCTATTTTGCTTATAGATATTAATGTGCTTTGTAATTGTGCTATGGCTAAGGCTCTACTTCCATCTCCTTCTCCTGCATCAGCATTTTCTTTAGTGTTAATAAGTGAAGGATTTTCTAAAATTAAAGTATTTATTGAAATATTTTTAGCACTTATACCTGCTTCATCTTTTCCATCAGAAGCTACAAAAAAGTCTAAAGTTTTAGTTGTATCCTTTATATTAGAATCCATTGAACCACTGTGAATAGCATTTACTGACAATGCTAACCCTTTAGCCATTTTATCTAATTGATTCATATAACTTCCAATACTATCTTGAACTTCTATAGCTCCAGCTATTTCTCCTGATTTTGGTATGAACTTTTCAATAGGATTTGCTATATTTCCTCCATCTTTCACTATATTTCCTTGACCATCAAGCATTTCTCCATTGCCATCTGTAAGTAATATTCTTGTTTTCTTTAAAGTATCTACTTCAGTAGCTGCTAATCCTGATACAGTTATAGTTTTAGGTTTTTCAGTATCACCATTAACAAAGTAGCTTATTGTATGACTACCATTTCCATTATCTTTAATTTCTGAAATAAATGATAATCTTGTTACTTCACCATTAGGTTCTGAATTAACTAATGGGTTTAAATTTGCTCCAATTCCGGTAGCAGTAATATCATTACCATTAAATTGAGTTTTATCAACATCTATACCAAATTTACTGCTTAATTCATCTAACAGATTATCTCTGCTATCCATTAAGTCATTTGGTTGATCACCTGTTATGCTGGCAATTCTTATTTGATTATTTACTGTTGTTAATTGCTCTAATATACTATTAACTTCTTTTACACTATTTTTAACAGATTCCACTGAATTTTCTTGTAATTTTTCAAGTTTTGAATATGTGTTATTTAATAAATCACATAAAGTTTTTGTCTTTTGAGTAACAACAACTCTTGTACTGGAACTTGTACTTTGCTTTGATAATTCTTGAAAAGCATCAAAGAAATCTGATAGTGCTGTAGAAATTCCTGTATCTGAAGGTTCATTAAAAATCCCTTCCACTTGTGATAAGTAATCTAACTTTGTTGAATACTTGCCAAGTTCTGCTGTTTCAACTCTCACTTGATAGTCTAAAAAAGAATCTCTTACTCTTTCAATGGCTGAAATTTGAGCTCCTGTACCTACTTGCCCTGCTTCTGCTCCTAATGTAATAGGTCTTGATGTCTGTATTTTTGCTCTTTGTCTTGAATACCCTACTGTAGATGAATTGGCAATGTTATGAGATGTAACATTGATTCCACTTTGATGCACCGTCAGTCCACTTTTTGCTGTGTTAAACGTAGAAAATATACTTGCCATATTAAAATTCTCCTTTTATTTTATAATCTTCCATAGGAATTATAAGTTCCTTTTTCTCTTTTAGGATTTATTATATTTAACATTCTATTTGTAAAAACCAATTGTTGTTTTATTAATAAGTCGTTGGTTTCATTTTGATGTTTAATACTTTCTAAAACCATTTTTATTTCTCTATAAACTCTGTCTAACTCTTTATTTCCGCTTTCATTAATTATATCTTGTACTTTTTTTCCATTAAGAAGCTTTCTTCTTTCAACTTCCTGCTTAGCTACTTCTCTATTAGCTAGTTTTATTTCATCTACTATTGCATCTAGTTCAAAGGTTTCTTTATTTATGATACTCTTATATTGTTTTTCTAAAATTACCAATAGCCCTTTTAATGCTTCTGTTTCTTTTTGAATAATACCTATAAGATTATTTATCATTTATTCATCTTCCTTCTTTTATATTATTTAAAATACTTTGTGCTGTTAATCTAGCATCTACATTATAAGTGCCATTTTGGATTTTTGCTTTAAGCTCTTCTATTTTAGCACTATTATCTATATTAAAATCTACATTATCATACATACTTAAGTTTCTTCCTAATTCAGATATTTCAATTTTATCTTTTCCTATATCTGTATTAGTTTCTTTTATTTTTCTTGCTCCATTAGAAGCATATATATTTGTAACTCCTTGTGTTCTTACTCCGTTAATATTCATGTCTCTTACCTCCCTTATGAATATTCCCTTTAACTAATTATCGTAATACACTTATAAAAATTTATAGTATTTATTATGTTTATTTGCATAAAAAATACTGACTTATTTAAATCTCAAGTCAGTATTTTGCATTTCTTTTGCATAAAAGTATATTTTATCTTAATTCTTCAATTTTACTGATACATATCCAAAGGATTTATCTTCTAAAGCTTTCTCAAATTCTTGCATAAGCTCTTTGTTGGGAATTTTTAAATAACCATCATAATACGATAAAAATCCTAATACTATCATTGCTGAATAAATTTCTTTTTTTGTTCTAGGTGCTCTTTGTCCAGCTCTAAATTCTTCATTTATTGTTATATCAATTTCCTCTCCTGAAACCATTTCTATAACATCATCACAAATATCTAAAGTATTATATTTAAGATATTCTACCACTTCATCCATAGCTCCAGTATTAGTCCAATAACTTTCACAATAATTATTTTTAAGTGCTTTTACTACAGAACGTGGATTGTAAATTCTTATGCCTGTAGCTGTTAAATAACCATTATACCAAGCTTCAACTTCTTCAAATCTTAGCTTTCCATTTTTATTGCAAAGTTCTAGTGTCTCATATTCTGTAAAACCAAAATACTCACCAAAGCTTCTGTCCTTCAAAAATGTATATTCATCAAACATATTAAGTGCTGAGCCACTTGAATATTTTTTTATTGGTAATACTCCTGTCATATAACAAAGAGATACATAGGGCTGATCCTTTAATAAATTTCTCAAAAACTCTAAAAAGTCATTTTGATTTTCTACAAACATATTATTATTAAAAATATAATCCCATTCATCAAAGATAAAAATAAATTTTTCTTGTGTATCCATAAGCATAGAACTTATATTAAAATATTTATCTGCTTTAATATGAGTATATTTTTCTGTTATATCTCTAATAAGTTGTGTTCTAATCATATTTATATAGTCATCATAACTTTTCATGTTATCAGGTATTTCATTAAATGATATACTTATAACATTGTATTTATTAAGATTTTCCATATAACTTTCACTACTACTTATTTTAAGATTATCAAAAATTTCTTTTGACTTTACGGCTTTTGAATAATAAGCTCCAATCATACTTGCTATTGAAGATTTTCCAAACCTTCTTGGTCTTGTTATACATACATACTTATCAGAGGTATTTAATAATTGATTTAAACTATCTATAATTAAAGATTTATCTATAAAATATTTACTTCTATATAAATTTTTATAGTTTTCTAAAAGTACATTAGTGTTTAAATAGTTTGACATTTATATCACCTCACATCTAAATAATATTAACTTCATTATTAAATTATAAATATTATAACATACCTTAATATTTTTATATAATACAAATAAGACAGCATATAATCATAAGATTTATATACTGTCTTTCTTATTTTTACTTATCTTAAACTCTTTATTCTGTCTGCTCCACTAACAATGTTATTAATTCTTACTCCGAAGTTTTCATCTATAACAACAACTTCTCCTTCAGCTATAACCTTGCCATTTACAAGCACTTCCACTGGCTCATCTGCTAATCTATTTAATTCTATAAGAGATCCATTTCCTAGATTTAAAATATCTCTTATACTCTTTTTAGTTCTTCCTAAAACAACAGATATATCTAATGCAACATCTAATATTAAATCAATATTATCATGAGACTTTCTTACGTGTTCTGTCCCTAATGGTGCAAAGTTTGCTTTTTGTACTTCCACTGATGGTTGCATCATTGGTTGTGTATGACTCATAGGTGGTGCATAATTTGCAGGTACTTCATATGCAGGCTGTTGATATGCTGGCTGCCCATGTACCGGTGCTTCATATGTTGGTTGTGGTGAACTTGGCATAGTAGATGCTGATGCCGGTGTTGGTGCTGGCTCACTTACAGGTGCATCTACCGGAGCTTGTACTTGCTCTTCTCCCATCATAATAGAAACAATTTTCTTTGCTGTATTTAAAGGTAATATTTGCATTATATTAGACTTTAATACATCTCCTACTTCTAAATCAAAAGAAATCCTAACTACCTTTTCTTCTTCTTCAATATCGTTTGAAAGACTTTGTTCTTTACTTTCCCATAATGTTGATTGAGGAGGTGATATATCAACTCTTCTGCCAAACATAGTAGCCATTGAAGTTGCTGCAGAACCTATCATTTGATTCATAGCTTCTTGCACTGCACTTATTTCTATTTCTGATAATTCATCACTTTCTATTTTTCCATCTCCACCCATCATGCAATTGGCGATGACAGCTGCATCTGATATTTTCATCATCAGCATATTTCTTCCAGAAATACCTTCAACATATTCTACATCTAGTATTATATTAGGAACATCAAAATTCTCTTTAATTTGTTTTATTGTTGTCACCGTTACTACTGGTGTTGTTATGTTAACTTTTTGATTAAGTAATTGATATAATGCTGTGGAAGCAGATCCCATAGATATATTTCCAACTTCCCCTAGCAAATCTTTTTCTAAATCACTTAATAATTCTTCATTATTTTCAACTTCATTATCATTATTTAACTCACCATTTAATAATGAGTTAATTTCATCTTGAGATAAAAAACCATTACTCATCTGTTTTCACATCCTTATTTATAGTATCTAAAAGTTCTACTCCTGCCATTTTCCCAATAATTCCTGGTTTTCCACTATAGCATAACTCATCTTCTACATATACCTTTATAGGCTCTATTGTTTTAGTATCTAGCTTTAGTACATCTCCAACTACTAAATCCAAAAATTCTTCAACATTTATTTGAGTCTTACCAAGTTCAGCTTTTATTTTTAACTCTACAGGTTGGATTGTTCCCTTAATAATTTCCACTAAATCTTCTTCATCTTCATCATCAGAACTTCTTAACCAATATTCTACTACTAACTTATCTAGAAGCTTTTCTATACTTAAATAAGGAATACATAAATTAATATATGTACTATCCTCTCCAAATTCCACTAAAAAGCTTATTAACGCCACAGGCTCATTTGGTGCTAATGTCTGGTTTGCAGTAGGATTTGTATCTAATGATTCAAACTCCGGAGTTACTTCCATTATTTCAGACCACCCAGATTCTAATTGTTCAATAATTTCTCTGCACACTTTAGATAGTATATTTTTTTCAATTTCAGTTAAATCTTTATCTATTCCTCGTTTAACTCCAAAACCACCCAAAAGTAAATCCAATATTTGAAAACCAAATTCCGGATTTAATTCCATTACTATATTTCCTTGCATTGGATGTAACTTAAAATATGAGATTATAGTAGGATTTGGAATAGATCTTATGAACTCTTCATAAGGAACCTGTTCAACATTTTCTACATTTACTTTAACACTCTTACGAGTTTGCATAGTTAAATAATTGCTTATTAATCTCGCAAATTTAGTATGAACCTTTTCTAATGTTCTAATATGATCTTTGGAGAATTTTTGTGGGGTTTTAAAATCATATTGCTTCACTTTATGTATGTCTTCTTCCACAGAATCTATAGTTTCTGGCTCTACATCTCCTGATGACAAAGCTGATAAAAGTGCATCTATCTCTTCCTGAGATAGTACTTCCGCCATAAATATTCCTCCTTATTTTTTACTAAATCTATATATTAACAATTTTATTTATATCAATAACAGTTAATAAATATTTATTAAATTCTATTACACCTTTAATATATTCTTTGCTGTCTATTGATGTGTTTTGCAACATATTTAAGTCTATATCTGCCACTTCTATCACTTCATCAACAGCTATTCCCACTTCTTCTTCATCAAGTTTTAATATTATTATATTTTGATTTTCACTTTGATTTTTAATATTTAAAAGCATACCAATATCAACTAAAGGTTTGATGCTACCTCTTAAATTAATAAGACCTTTTATATAAGACGGTGCTGTAGGAACTTTAGTTATTTGCATAATATCACTTATATTTTGTATTTTTTCAGTTTCTGTAGCAAAATATTCGCTACCTAATCTAAAGATTATAAATTGCATAGCTACTCCTCCGCTATAAAATATTATCCTACTATTTTCTTAACTGCTTCTAAAACTCTATCTGCTTGGAACGGCTTAACTATAAAGTCATTTGCTCCTGCCTTTATAGCATCCATAACCATTGATTGTTGCCCCATTGCTGAACACATTATAACTTTTGCAGCTGGATTAACTGCTTTAATTTGTTTCACTGCTTCTATTCCATCCATTTCAGGCATTGTTATATCCATTGTTACTAAGTCTGGTTGATGTGATTTATATAATTCTACTGCCTCTACTCCATTTGCTGCTTCAGCTACTACTTCATATCCATTCTTTGTTAAAATATCCTTTATCATCATTCTCATAAACGCTGCGTCGTCAACTATTAATATTTTTGCCATTTTTCTATTCCTCCTAAATTTAAACCATTCCTAATTGCTTCAATATATTTTCTAAAGACCCTGGCTGCGGTATGTAGTAAAAATGTCCTAATACATCTTGGCCATTGTGCCCTTTAAATAATGTTTCTATATCTAAAATATAATCATCATATTGACCTGACTCAATAAATGTCGAGGTCAGAATTGCATTAAACATATCATGAGTCACTGCTGGAACAGAAGCAATCATTTTAATCCCTGTAAATGATACAATGGAATTCATATAAGATGATGCTATTATATTACCTATTTCAGCTATAGCAGACATTCCTATATCGCTAAATACATCACTATGAGAAATCAACGCTTCTATTATTTCTTTAGCAACATGCTTATCAAAGGCATATAATATATTTCCTGGAGCTTCTCCTATGACTTTTACCAATACTGCAATGACCTCATTATTTAAGTCATTTTCTAAAATCTCTTCTAGCCTTACTATTTTTATATTGGGTATCCCCATATCTATCTTTCTATTCAAAAGAAATGACAATGATGTAGCTGCATTTCCTGAACCTATATTAAATACTTCTCTCAATGCATCTAACTGCATAGAACTCAAGTTTCTATAATCCATCGTTCTCACCTCATCACTATACCAATGAACCAACATCTAATATTAACGTTACTAAACCATCACCTAATATAGTTGCTCCTATATAAGCCCTAGTATCTTTAAATATCTTTCCTAATGGTTTTATAACTATTTCTTGTTGTCCAAGTAAAGAATCTACTAATAACCCGCTTAATTTATTGCCTATTTTAACGATTATTACATACTCTTTTCCTCTTGAACCTGATTCAATGCCTAATATTTTATTTAATCTTACTAACGGAATAATTTTATCTCTATATACAATCACTTCTTCTCCATTAGTTTGTTTCACATATTCATCTTTAAACTCTATAACTCTATCGATAAATCCTAAAGAAATTGCAAAAGTTTCTTCTCCAACTTTAACTAATAGAGCTTGAATTATTTGTAATGTTAATGGAAGAGTAACTATAAATGATGTACCTTTTCCTAGTTCACTATGTAATTCTACTGTTCCACCTAAAGCTTCTATCTTAGTCTTTACAACGTCCATTCCAACTCCTCTTCCTGAAACATCTGTAACAACTTCATTAGTTGAGAATCCTTGATGGAATATTAAATTCTTTATTTCTTGTTCAGTAAGCCCTGATGTAGAAATACCAACCTTTTCAGCTTTAGCTTTTATCTTATCAACATTGATTCCTGCACCATCATCAGTAACCTTTATGATAGCTTTTGTACCTTCTTGGTAAGCCATTAGCTTAACTGTACCTTGCACTGGCTTTCCAGCTGCTATTCTATCTTCCTTCTTTTCAATTCCATGATCAGCAGAATTTCTTAATAAGTGAATAAGTGGTTCACCAATTTCATCAATTACAGTTCTATCTAGTTCTGTATCTGCTCCTTCAATGATAAAATCTATTTCTTTACCTAAATCAACAGCTAAATCTCTCATCATTCTAGGGAATCTATTAAATACAACATCTAACGGAAGCATTCTAATCTTCATTACCAAATCTTGTAAATCAGAAGTAGTTCTCTCAACTTGTTCTAACGTCTCCACCAATTCTGGTGATTTGTTATTTACAACTATCTGTTCAAGTCTTGTTCTATATATTACAAGTTCTGATACCATATTCATAAGTGTATCTATTCTTTGTAAATCTACTCTTACTGACTGATGAGCCTTCTTGTTGTTAGCTCTAGGTTCTCTCTTAACTTCTGGAGCTTTTTTAGTTGCAATATCTTTAGGTTTAACAGGAGTTGCTACCACTTCAGATTTTTGAACTTGCGCTTCTTCTTGTTCTAAATCTTCAATATCTATATCTACATCTTCAACTGTTACACTTACAACTTCTGAAATATTTTCAACAATATCACTGATTTCTTGTGCAGATTTTTTAGTTACAAGAAGGAAATAAATATCAAAGTCAAAGTTTTCAGTTTCTATATCTTCAATTGTTGGTTTTGATTTTATTATTTCACCTTGTGATTCTAACTCTTGAAATATTAAGAAAGCTCTTGCAGATTTTAATAATGTTTCTTCACTTAATCTTATCTGAACATTTAAAGTGTTAAATCCACCTTTAATAGCTTGCCTTACAATTGATATATCATATTGATTTAACTCAACCTTTATTTTCTTATCTTCTTTTCCGCCTTCTTCACCATGTTCAACAACAACTTCTAATTCTTTCCCATTACCATTTACTATATTTCCCAAGGATTGTACTATATCTGTTACATCAACTTCATCATCTACCCCTGCTTCTATATTATTAACCATAGTTTCTAAGGTATCAAGACAATTAAATAGCACTGTAACAACATTTTCACTTACCTCTAATTTACCTTCTCTAAAATTAGATAAAACATCTTCCATTTTATGAGTTAATTCAGCCATTGCTGTGAACCCCATAGTTGCTGCCATACCTTTAATAGTATGTGCCACTCTAAAAATTTGATTTAACATTTCTATGTCATTTGGATTTTGTTCTAAATTAAGTAACGCTTCATTAAGTGTTTGAAGATTATCCATTGACTCATCCAAAAACATACTTAAATATTGTGATGTATCCAATTTTTACCCTCCTTATATTTTCTTATAAATAAATGGTGATAATTTTTCTAATCCACTTGTCTTATATGTGTTTATACTTTCTGTTGCTCCAACAAAAAGTAGTCCTCCTACCTTTAAAGATTTAATAAAATCTTCTATTATCTTTTGTTTTACTTCATCTTTAAAGTAAATTATCACATTTCTACAAAGAATTAAATCAAAGTCTTTTTCATAACTATCTAAAATCAAATCATGTCTCTTAAAATTTACTTTTGACTTTATTTTTGAATCTACTATATATTTATCGTCATATTTATTAAAATATTTATCTAAATATTTTTTATCCAAAGTTTTAACATCAGCTGCGGAATAAACTCCTTTCCTTGCTTTTGCCAAAATATTTTTGTCTATATCTGTAGCAAGAATAGAGTAACTAACTTTATCATTCATATCATCAAACATCATTGCAAGACTATAAGCCTCACACCCCATGGATGATCCTGCACTCCAAATTTTAATATTATTTCTATTGGGAATTATTTCTGATAGTAAATTTTTTCTTAACGCTTCAAAAAACTCTGGATTTCTAAAAAATTCTGTTACATTTATTGTTATGTGATCCATAAACTTTTCTCTTTCAACTGCATCTTCTTTTAGCAGTTTAGTATATTCCTCCAGAGTTTTTACACCTACTCTCTCCATAAGGCTTCCTATTCTTCTATTTAGCTGAGTAGGCTTATATGAATTTAAGCTTAATCCAATTTCTTTATATACCCAATTATGAAATTCTGTAAATTCCATTATTCCTCCTATCAATCAGTAAACCATTTAAATTTCCTTAATTCCTTGTCCCACTATTCTAATTAATACTTTTCCACTTTCAGATTCAACAAACATTGTTCTTCCTTTGCTGCCTCCAACATCTTCTGCTGCTATAATTATTCCTTCTCTACTAATAGCTTCTCTTACAGCTTCAATATTTCTATTTCCTATATCACTATTAATAGATTTCTCAGAAAACTTAAACATAGAAGCTCCTCCTGCTATCTTTGCTACCACATTCTTTTTAATACATCCTCGCTTTGTCATTTCCTCTAATATTAAAGGAATGGCCAAATCTGCAAATTTATACGGATTAGTTACACTTTTAAAGGCATGACTATCAGGAAGCATTATATGTATAAGTGCTGCAATTTTTTTCACTGTATCATATAATGCAATTCCAACACAAGAACCTAGCCCTATGGTCATAATACTGTTAGGCGCTGATATTATTTTAGCATCAGCAATTCCAACTCTGACCTCATTTTTTCTTACTGCTTCCATGTGCCTTACTCCACCCTTTCAAACACAAGCTCCTCTTCTTTTTCTAATAAAACCTTATTTAAATCTAATAAAATAATAAGATTTTGCTTTTCTTTTATAATACCTTTAATATATTT
This sequence comes from Clostridium lentum, assembly GCF_014287815.1. GTDB lineage: Bacteria > Bacillota > Clostridia > Clostridiales > Clostridiaceae > Clostridium > Clostridium lentum. The sequence goes on along the minus strand of NZ_JACOOQ010000003.1, from coordinate 165,129 downwards.
TTTTGAAATTATAGTTGCTACAGATGAAGAATAATCTATTACTTCTTCATTTACTGTAGTTACTTCATTAACATCATCTACTATAACCCCAAATTTTCCTAACTCTTTTTTTACAACAATAACTTTATTTGTTGAATCAACACTACAGCTATTAAAACCAAATTTTTTATATAAATTAATAACTGGTATTACTTCTTCTTCATGCTTTATAATACCTTCTAAGAAGCTAGGTGAATCTGGAAGTTTAGTAGTTCCAACATTGCCTAATATTCTTTCAACCTCCATTATATCTGTTGCAAAATATTCACCATTTAATTTAAATACTAATATTCTTATCTCGTTCATATAAACCTCCTTATAAGATACTTGTCAACTAAATTTCTGCAATTATATTATCGTATAAAATATTACAACCATTACCGCATTATTATCTAAATTATATCATAATACAAATTAAATTAAAATTATATTTATATATTTTTAATTACTTTTTTAATTTTATTTAAAATATCGCCTTTTAGATATAAAAAATAAGGTATATCATCTTTTTCATTGATATACCTTTATATTCATCACTTAAACTTATTGAGTTATTTCCATTTTAATATATCTATTTCATGTTGTTTTTTATAATTTATTAAATATGGATTACCTACAAGATCCAACAACGGTTTATCTGATAACGAATCAGAAAACATATAAGAATTTTTAAAGTCAGCTCGTATATTTTTTTCCTTAAGTACATCCTTAAGTCTACGAACTTTTTCCTGTCCCTTGCAATTATTGCCATCCATACTTCTTATAAATTTACCATTTTCAAATTTAAATCTTGTTCCAATAATTAAATCCACTTCATCTATTGCATAGAATTCCTTAATATAAAACTCTGGAGATGCTGATATTAAAATCACCATATATCCTTCGTTTTTTAATTTTTTTATCATTTCCACTGCATCTTTATAAAGAATAGTACTTAATCTATCATGGTAAAATTCCTTTGTTAAAATAGCTAAATCCTTTTCTTCTATATTTTCAATAAACTTCAAAAATGACTCTTTAACTCTTTTTTCATCATATATTCCAATACCATACATGGCACCAGAATATAAGGCTCTAGGTAAAAATTTAATATTTTTTATATCCCTACTTACTACATATTTATAAAATTCCATTAATGTTTCTTTTCTTGTTATAGTGTAGTCTATATCGAATAAAGCTAATTTCTCCATGCCATTCTACCTTTCACTAGTATACATTAGAAAAAACCACGGTTAAAAATTCGCAGTTTTTTATTCTAATTAAGTTATTTATTTTTAACTTTATAAATTTATTATCATATAAAATTTATTTAAGCTTACCTATAAAAAATTTAATTCTTTCCAACCCTTCCTCTATAACTTCCATAGAGGTAGCATAAGATAATCTTATATAATTTTCTAAACCAAAAGCCGCTCCTGGAATTACAGCTACCTTTTGTTCTTCTAATAATATTTTTGCAAAGTCAATAGAATTATTTATGGTAATTCCATTTATGCTCTTACCAATAAAGCACTCTATATTAACCATAATATAAAAGGCACCTTGAGGTTTAATGAATCTTACTCCATTGATTCCTTGTAACTTTTTCATCATAAAATTTCTTCTCTCTTCAAAAGCACTCTTCATCATCTTAATACTATCTTGTGGTCCAGTCAATGCCTCTAGAGCTGCATATTGAGATATTGAACATACATTAGACGTCATATGACTTTGAATATTGCTCATTACCTTAGCTAACTTAGCAGACGATGCTGTATAACCTACTCTCCATCCTGTCATAGCATAAGTTTTTGATAAACCATTAACGACAATAGTTCTTTCATATGAGTCTTCTGATAAACTTGCTATACTAACATGTTCTTTTCCATCGTATATAAGTTTTTCATAAATTTCATCTGATATTATTATGAGATTATGCTTTTTAGCTAATTCTGCTATTTCTTCAAGTTCCTTTTTATCATAAACAATTCCTGTTGGATTATGTGGTGAATTTAATAATATTGCTTTTGTCTTACTTGTCAACACTTTTTTAATATTCTTTGCAGAAAGCTTATATCCACTATTTTCGTCACAATCAACTATTACTGGCACTCCATCTGCTAATTTGATTAATTCAGTATAGCTTACCCAGCAAGGATTTTGTAAAATAACTTCATCTCCTGCATTTAAAATAGCTAAAAAAATATTAGCTAAACTTTGCTTTGCACCTGTAGAAACAACAATTTGCTCTTCACCATAATTAAGATTATTTTCCTGATTCAATTTTTTACATATAGCTTTTCTAAGTTCAACTATTCCTGCTGTTTTTGTATACTTTGTGTGTCCAGCTTTCATTGCTTTAACTGCTGCTTCTATTATATTTTTAGGAGTATTAAAATCTGGTTCTCCTGCAGCAAAACTCATTACATTAACGCCTTGATCTTTAAGTTCATTTGCTTTCCCTGTAATCTCTAAAGTTATTGATGGTGAAATACTTTTTGCTTTTTTCGATAAATTCATTCTCAATCCTCCATATCATACTACTTAAAACTTTTCATAAACTTATCTAGCATTATTTCATCTAGACCGTAACTACCTATGTTATTTTCTTTATATGTGCTTCCACCATGAAAATCACTTCCTCCAGTAATGGTAAGTTTATATTTCTTTGCTAAATTGTAAAACTCATTACTATCCCGCTTATCATGACTAGGATGATAAACCTCAACTCCACTAAGCCCAAAGCACTTTAATTCTTTTATGATCTTTTCCACTTCCATACGTTTATAAATCTGTCCTGGATGAGCAAGTACAGCCACTCCACCAGCACTTTTTATTATATCAATTGCTTCTTTATATGACAATTTAAAACCTCTTTCATAACCTGGTTTTCCTTTAATTAAAAATTTTTGAAACGCTTGTTTGTAATTAGCAAAATACCCCTTTTCTACCATAGCATTGGCTATATGACTCCGGCCCAAAGTTTCGTTGTTATTTTTATACAACTCATCAATTTCTAACTGTATATCATATTCTTTTAAGTTAGTTATTATTTTCTGCACTCTCTCTAACCTTTTATCATTAAGCATCTTAACACTTTCTCTTAACCGTTCATTATTTACATCAATACAATACCCCAAAATATGTAGTTCCATTTCATTATACTCCGCACTGAACTCAATTCCAGAAATAATTTTAATATCTTCTATCCCTTTGCTATTAATATACTGGCCACCAATAGAATCATGATCAGTTATAGATATATATTTAACTTCATTTTTTCTGGCAATATCTATTATTTCTTCAGGAGTATATGCACCATCAGAATAACTTGAATGAATATGTAAATCTGCATACTTCATTTTATACACCTTTTTTCTTTCGTTAAAGTTAGCTTTAATACCTTATAAGTCAACCTATATTTTTAATTAATTATAGTTAAAATATATCATTTTGGTATAAAAAAGTAAATGTATTAATACTAAAAAAAGTGCCCACTAAGGGGCACTGTAAATTATTGATCTGCTAACACTTCTTCGTAGTACTTAGAAACTTTATCAAATTCAGCTTCTTCTGGTACTGTTAACTCACCATTTTCCAATGATTTAAATAAGTATACTGAGTCATCTTCTGGATTTTGAGCTAAAACATATTCAGCTTCTTCATATTCAAAAGCATCTACTATTGGACATGAAATTATATTTCCGTTATCGTCTTCTAAATCTATTACAAAGTGTTCATGTTCGTGTTCTCCACAACCACATCCACATCCATCATGTCCGTGGTTGTCTCCACATCCACAGCTATCTCCACATCCACATTTATCTAATTCTTTTTCGCTCATTGTTTTTCCTCCTAATATTATTAATCTTTATCATTGTACCCCCAATCACTAAAAAATAAAAGTAAAATCTGATTATATTTAAGAAAAATTTTCTATTAAGAAAAAAACTCAGTATATTAGGTTAAGTAAGATTTCATCTTTAATTAAGTCAGTTGTTATAGCTATCGCAAACAACTTAGTTAAGTCATTTTTAAAATCCTATAAACATTTTTACTATTCATTTTCCTTTGAAGTTTTAATTATTTTTACTAGCATTACTATTATTTCTGTAATATATTTATTAAGTTTGATATATATCTCCTTATCTATGTATTCACCTTTCCAAAGTAACTTAATCCAATATTCACTTTCATTAGCTTCCTTTAAAGCAATATGCATTTTTGAAATAAAGTCTTTCTTACTTTGTGCAAATCTACTTTCAGCAACATTAGCACCTATAGATGTAGAACTTTTTAGTAATTGTTTTGACATAACGAATTCTTTCTTTTCTATTAACAATTTATAAATTTCTATAATTAACACTGAAAAATTTTCACATTTTACATATATAATGCTTTTATTCACTTTATCACCTCATTAAAAGCATTGACATATATTCTCTTTTATAAACTCTTAACAAATAAAATTTTCACTATTGCTTGCAATAACTTAATCGAATTATAACTTTAGTTCATAATTCCCTTAACAAAAAAGAGACTTAAAAAAGCCTCTTTTTTCTACTCTTGATTTGCAAGCCTCTTGTAGTTGTTTAGTCTTTCAATTGCATCAGCATGTGTCTTTTCAAATAATTGATCAGCCACTTCTGGGAAAGATTTAGCAAGAGATGCATATCTTACTTCACCCATTAAGAATTCTTTAAAATCGCCCTTAGGTTCTTTAGAGTCTAAACTAAATGGATTTTTTCCTTCAGCTTTTAAGCTAGGGTTATATCTATATAATGACCAATATCCGCAATCAACAGCCTTCTTAGCTTCTGCTTGTGAATTTGTCATACCAGCTTTAATACCATGGTTAATGCATGGAGCATAAGCTATTATTAATGATGGTCCATCATAACTTTCAGCTTCTGCAATAGCTTTAAGTGTTTGATTCTTATCAGCACCCATACAGATTTGAGCTACATATACATAACCATAGCTCATTGCCATCATACCTAAGTCTTTCTTCTTAGTTCTCTTTCCTGATGCAGCAAACTTAGCTATTGCAGCAGTTGGAGTAGCTTTCGAAGATTGTCCACCAGTATTTGAATAAACTTCTGTATCGAATACAAATATATTTACATTTTCTCCTGAAGCTAGTACATGGTCAACTCCGCCGTATCCTATATCATAAGCCCAACCGTCTCCTCCAAATATCCATTGAGATCTCTTAACCAAGTATTCCTTGTCTTTTAATATTTCTTGTGCTATTGGAGCATCGCATCCTTCTAAGGCAGCAACCATATCCTTTGCTCTTTCTCTAGTTCCCTCAGAATTATTCATATCTTCAAGCCATGCTCTTAATACTTCCTTTACATCTTCAGATATTTCTTCTTCTAAAGCATTTTTAACATTTTCAGCAATTCTATTTCTTATTGCTTCAACACCTAAAAACATACCCAAACCATATTCAGCATTATCTTCAAATAAAGAGTTAGCCCATGCTGGTCCATGTCCTTCTTGATTTACAGTGTATGGTGTTGCTGGAGCAGAACCACCCCAAATTGATGAACATCCTGTAGCATTAGCTACCATCATTCTATCACCAAATAATTGAGTAATTAGCTTAGCATATGGAGTTTCTCCACATCCTGCACATGAACCTGAAAACTCAAGTAAAGGCCTCTCAAATTGGCTTCCTTTAACTGTATTTTTGTTCATTGGGTTCTTCTTATTTTTAACCTTTGCTACTGCATAATCCCAAGCTTCTATTTGATCATGTTCAGTATCTTGTGGCTTCATTACCAATGCTTTTCCTGGAGCCGGACATACTTCAGCACAATTTCCACATCCTGTACAATCAAGTGGAGATACCCCTAATGAATAATAATATGGTGTTTCATTCTTTAACCCTTTAGCTGCAACTATCTTCATACTTGCTGGTGCATTGTCCTTTTCTTCTTCAGTTAATAAGAAAGGTCTAATGGCAGCATGAGGACAAACAAATGCACATTGATTACATTGAATACATTTATCTTCCTGCCATTTTGGCACATTAATAGCTATTCCTCTCTTTTCATATGCAGCAGTACCTGCCATGAAAGTACCATCTTCCATTCCATTTTTAATGAATATTGAAACTGGAATAGTATCACCTTGTTGTCTATTCATTGGTTCAACTATTTCTTTAACGAATTCTGGAATGTTAATTGTAGCTACTGCTTCCTCATTAGAAGTAGCTGTAGCCCATGAAGCTGGTACATCTATCTTAACTATAGCTTTTACCCCTGCATCTATAGCAGCATTATTCATGTTTACAACTTTTTCACCTTTATTACCATAAGAAGTTACAACTGCTTGTTTTAAGTATTTAATTGCATCTTCTACAGGAATTATATCTGCTATCTTAAAGAAAGCAGCTTGCATTATCATGTTAATTCTTCCACCAAGACCAATTTCTTGTGCAATCTTAACTGCATTTAAAGTGTAGAAGGAAATATTATTTTCAGCAATGAATTTCTTCATAAAAGCTGGTAATTTTTCTTCCACTTCTTCTGGAGTCCAAATAGTGTTTAATAAAAAACTTCCATTTTTCTTTAATCCCTCTAATACATCATATTTATATACATAAGATTGGTTATGACATGCTACAAAATCAGCTTTATTGATTAAATATGGAGATTTAATTGGTTTCTTACCGAATCTTAAGTGAGATACTGTAATACCACCTGATTTTTTAGAGTCATATGAAAAATAACCTTGAGCATACATGTCTGTATGGTCACCTATTATCTTAATAGCACTCTTATTAGCACCTACAGTACCATCAGATCCTAATCCCCAGAACTTACATGCTTTTGTTCCTTCTGGTGTAGCATCAATATCATCTGTAACTACTAAAGATGTATTGGTAACATCATCTACTATTCCTATAGTAAATCCATTTTTAGGCTCATCAGCATTTAAGTTTGCATAAACTGCTGCTATATGAGATGGATTTGGATCTTTTGAACCTAAGCCAAATCTTCCTCCTACTATCATTGGAGCATTTTCTTTTCCATAGAATGCTCTTATAACATCTAAATATAAAGGTTCTCCAATTGATCCTGGTTCCTTAGTCTTATCTAATACAGCAATTTTCTTAACTGTATCTGGAATAGCCCTTAATAATCTTTCAATTGAGAATGGTCTGTAAAGTCTTACTTTTACTAAACCAACTTTTTCTCCTTTAGCATTTAAGTAATCAACAGTTTCTTCAATGGCATCTATTACTGAACCCATTGCAATAATTACTCTATCAGCATCTTCTGCTCCATAGTAATCGAAACAATGATATTCTCTTCCTGTTAATTTAGTGATTTCAGCCATATAGTCTTCTACCACTGTTGGAATATCATCATAATATTTATTTACTGCTTCTCTAGTTTGGAAGTAAATATCAGGGTTTTGTGCTGTACCTCTTGTAACTGGATGATCTGGATTCATTGCTGTCTTTCTAAAATTTTCTATAGCTTTCATATCAACTAATGGTGCTAATTCTTCTTGATCTAAAACTTCAATTTTTTGAATTTCATGTGATGTTCTAAATCCATCAAAGAAATTTAAAAAAGGCATTCTTGTTTTTATAGCAGTTAAATGTGCAACAGCTGCTAAATCCATAACTTCTTGTACTGATCCTTCAGCAAGCATAGCAAAACCTGTTTGTCTTGTAGCCATAACATCTTGATGATCTCCAAATATATTTAATGATGATGTAGCTAATGCTCTAGCAGATACATGGAAAACTCCTGGTAATCTTTCACCTGCTATTTTATACATATTTGGTATCATTAATAATAAACCTTGAGATGCAGTATAAGTTGTAGTATAGGCACCTGCTTGTAATGAACCATGAACTGCTCCAGCTGCACCTGCTTCTGATTGCATTTCCATTACTTTAACTGGTCTTCCAAAAATATTTTTTCTCCCTTGTGCAACCCATTCATCAACATGTTCTGCCATTGGTGATGATGGTGTTATTGGATAGATTGCAGTTACTTCTGTAAACATATATGAAATATGTGCAGCAGCAGTATTACCATCCATAGTCTTCATCTTTCTCATAATATTCTCTTCTCCCCCTTTAAATTTATTAACTTTTCTATAAAACAGACAGAAGATATTCTTTAACGAATATCTTCCTCCTTAAGTATATATTAATACCCTTGCTTTTTAGCAAGACTGATTAACCTTATTAGCCAAAGTGCTACCTAGGTCTTCAGCAAACTTAATTTCCTCTTTTGTAAGCGATTCTTTTATAGCCAATTTACCAATTACATCAAATCCTGATTCCTTCATAATTGAGGACCATTTGTGTATAAATTTATCATCTCTCCACCCACAAGATCCGAATAATAGCACCTCATCAAAGATTGTTTATTATTTATCGCTCTATATTTATTATATATCACTGCAAATATTTTTCAAGATATCTTTTCCTTATTTACCATTTATTACTAAATACTTTTCATTATTATATCTATTATTGCATCCACTCCATTTTTTGCAGTACTTTTTTCCATATTCATTATTAATTCATTTTTCTTACTTTTTAATTCTTCTAATTTACTCATTAATAAATCTTTTTCCATCATTTCATCTTCATCTAACACTAAAGAATAACCTTCTTTTTCAAAGGAAGCAGCATTTAAAATTTGATCTCCCCTACTTACCTTTTTTGATAGAGGAATTAATAATGTAGGCTTTTTAAGTGCTAAAAGTTCAAATATTCCATTAGCTCCTGCCCTAGAAATAACATAATCACAAGCTTTAAGCATATGTGGCAATTCTTCCTTAACATATTCATATTGCTTATAGCCTACAATTCCTTCTAAACTAGCATCTAAGTTTCCTTTTCCACATATATGAATAACATTAAACTCTTTTAATATATTTGTTAAATTTTTTCTTACTTCATCATTTATGCTTTTGGCACCTAAGCTTCCACCTATCACTAATAATATTTCCTTTTCATCTTTAAATCCACAGATTTCCTTACCTTTAATTCTGCTTCCTTTTAATATCTCTTCTCTAATAGGTGTTCCTGTAAGTACTCCCTTACCTTCATTTATATATTTTAAGCTTTCTCTAAATGTTACACATAATTTATTACAAAATGGTGCTGCTAACTTATTAGCAAGACCTGGTGTTAAATCTGATTCATGAGCTATTACTGGTATTTTCTTAATTGAAGCTGCTATAACTACTGGTACAGCCACAAAACCACCTTTTGAAAATACTACATCTGGTTTTTCCTTAGATAATATACTTAATGCCTGGCAAATACCTTTCATAACTTTAAAAGGATCTGTAAAATTTTTAACATCAAAATATCTTCTTAATTTCCCTGAAGAAATAGGATAATATTCTATAGCTGCATCAGTAATTATTTCTTTTTCTATACCATTGTAGCTACCTATGTATTTTATCTCAAAGTCCTTTTCTTTAAGCTTTGGAGCTAAAGCTAAGTTTGGAGTGACATGTCCTGCTGTACCTCCACCAGTCATTATTATCTTATATTTACTCATTGTGTTACACCCCTATAATTATTTATTTCATTATCATTTTACCACTTCAATATTTTTTTTCCACCATTTCCTTGAATTAAATAAAATAGAGTTTTAATATTGGGGCAAGATATTACTGTCAAAGGAAAAGGAGATGAATAATTAATGTCAAACTCAAATTCAAAGTCACAAACATTAGTACCTGAAGCAAGAGGCGGATTAGAAAAATTTAAAAACCAAGTATCTAGCGAAATGGGAGTACCATTTAGTGATTACAATGGCGATTTAACTTCTAAGCAATGTGGTAGCGTTGGCGGAGAAATGGTTAAACGTATGGTAGAACAATACGAACAAGGCTTAAAATAAAATTTCACAAATCCTTTGATTTATAAAAGTAGAGGAGCTATTTTAAATAATAGCTCCTCTACTTTTATAATACTCTTCTAGCTGCATAGAAGTTAGTAACAGGTGTAACTCTTACAGTTGAACCTGGATATGTAGCATTAATGTACATTCCACCTCCCACATAAATTCCAACATGTTCATTGTTATAAGTAAATACCAAATCACCTGGTTGCATATTATTATATGAAACAGGAACTCCTACATTAATTTGAGTGTATGTAGTTCTTGTTATTTCTATACCTGCACAATGTCTATACACATAGCTTGTAAATCCTGAACAATCAAATGTATCTGGTCCTACTGCTCCCCAAACATATGGACGACCTAAAAAATTATAAGCATAATTAACAATATCTTGTCCCGTTGCAATTTCACCTTTTATTTCAAACCAATAATCTGGGGTTTGATTTTTAGATGACTCTTCCTGAGCAATACGCTCTGCTTCTAATCTTGCTTGCTCTTCTAAATAACTAATTCTTTCATTTGCAGCATTTATTAGTGAATCTACTTTATTTTTAGGTCCTTCCATAGTTAATTGATTTTCCTTTAGAGCCTGCAATTGACTAATTGCACCTTTTAAGCTACTAATAGAGCTTCCTGAATCATTTATTACATCCTCCTGAACTTTTAATAATGCCATTTCTGCCACTTCTAAAACTTCTACACCGAATTTTTTCTGTTCCTCTTTCAATTCTGTTAATAACTCTTCTTGCTCTTTTTTCTTTTCTTCTAATAGTATTTTATCTTCTTCAAGGGTTACTAATAACTCTTGAATTGTCTGCTTATTTAATTCTTGTTGCTCAAGTATATTGCTTAATTCTTTCTTATCTTCATTAATACTATCAGCTATTTCTCTATCCATTCTAATAAGCTTTGTAGTTACATACATCTTATCTAGTAAATCCATAATATTTTCAGCTTGAAAAATTAGCGTAGCATAATTAATATTTCCACCATTTTTTTGATATTCTCTTAGACGCTTGTCTTTAATTTTTTCTCTTTCTTTTATTTGCTCTTCTAAACCTTTAATTTTTAATTCATTATTTTGAATTTGTAAATTTAACGTAGATAATTCACTTTCTGCATCTTCAATATTTCCTAAACATTGTTCTATTTCACTGTTAAATTTTACTATTTCTTCAGTCATTTTATCTACATTTTTTTGATATTCTTCATATTTAGCTTGTGCATTAATAACATCTTCTTCAACATCGGCAAAAGTAACACTTGAAATAGAAGATACCACTACTCCTACAGCTAATAAAAACGAAATTATCCTCTTATTATTCATAATTCATCCCCTAAATTTTCTTTTGTAATATAATTACAAAAGGGATATGCCCACTATACTGACATATCCCTTTTTTAATCAAATACTATTTTACTTATTTTTTATCATTATGTCTATACTTTTATATTAATCTAATTTATATTTTTTTTATTTTTTACAATTATTGTGCTATTCTAAAATTATTTATTACTATTTGTACCTTTTTATTCCCCATATATTCGTTAATTTCTGGATAATAAACAAAATCCATTTTAATACCTCTTGCATTACCATCTAAAAGTTTCATATATTCCATTTCACCATAGCTATTTTTAACTTCTTCCTCAAAAGCATCAACATCACCAAAAAATATACCATCAATAAACAAATTTCCATCTGTTAAGTTTAATTTTAAAACGTTTTTATCTTTACCTAACACTCTAGCTCCTCTTACAGTTAAATTTTTCACTGCAAAACTTGGCTTAGAATTACCTTTTCCATAAGGTTCTAATTTAGCTATTTCATCAATAAGTCCATAATTTATCTCACTTAATTGAAGTGGCATATCAATAGATACCTTAGGAATTACATCTTCATCAGTTAAAACTGTAAGTTCATTAAGTCTTTTTCTAAACTCTTCAATATTTTCTTTGGGAATTGACATTCCAGCAGCCATTGGATGTCCACCAAACTTTCCTAAAATATCTTTACATTTTATTAATTCTTCATACATATTATATTCTTCTATAGAACGTCCTGACCCCTTAGCTCCATCATGGGTCTTTGTAAGCACAATAGCTGGTAGATTATACTTTTCTCTAATTCTTCCTGCAATTATCCCTGCTATACTTTCATGAACATCTTCTAGATATACCACCAAAACTTTATCTTTATTCATATTATTTTTTTCAATTACTTCAATGGCTTTTTCCAAACCTTCCTTTGTTAATTCTTGCCTATCCTTATTTAATTCATGAAGCTTATCAGCTAACTCTTCTGCCAACTCTTTATTTTCTTCCATTAATAATTTCAATGCCCATATGGCTTGCTCTAATCTTCCAGAAGCGTTAATGCTAGGCCCTATAACAAAACCTAAAGAGTAAACATTAATAATTTTTCCTTCTAAACCAGTTGCCTTAAATAACGCCCTTAAACCAATATTATTTGTATTATTAATAAGTTCCAATCCTTTTTTAAGCATTATTCTATTTTCATCTACCAAATCCACTACATCACAAACAATAGCTATAGCAACATATTGTAGCAGTTCAATAGCTTCACTTTTAGGGATATTAAATTGCCTATAAAGTTCTTCAATAAACTTAAAAGCAACTCCAGCTCCACATAAACTTTTAAATGGATAGTTGCAATCTTTTCTCTTAGGATTTACAACACAATTTCCCTCTGGAATTATATATTCCCTACTTCCATCCTCTTTTTCTATAAATGGAATATCATGATGATCTGTTACTATAACCTTTAACCCTAATTCTTTAGCTAATTTAATTTGATCTATGGCAGATATTCCATTGTCACAAGTAATAATGACATCAATATTATCTTCTGCTGCTTTTCTTATTATACTTTCATTTATTCCATAACCTTCTTTTATTCTATCTGGTATATGAAAACTTACATTGGCATTGCATCTACTCAATGCCTTATTTAAAATATAAGTACTTATAATGCCGTCCACATCATAATCTCCCACTATAAGTACTTTCTTATTGTTTTCTATACTCTCTTTTATTAAAGCTACTGCTTTAGATAAATCTTTCATACTCTTTCCATCATGCAAATTATCTATAGTTGAATTTAAAAAAGATTTTGCTTCATTTAATTCATATATACTTCTATTAACCATAAGTTTTGCAACAACAGGGCTAACACCTAATGCTTTTGCAAAACCTATAGTATTAAACTTTACATTTCTAACAGTCCATCTTTCCATCATAATTATCCTTTTAAAAAAGCATTGCTTTTTTTATCTCATCTACTTTTTCTGGTGCTATTTGTTTTAATATTTCAAAAGCAAATGGAATTGCTGCTGCTGGCCCTCTTCCTGTAATTATATTTCTATCAATAACTACTAATTCCTTTTGATAATTGCAGTTTCCTAATTGCTCTTCAAATCCTGGATAACATGTTACATTCTTACCTTCACTTATACCAGCTTTACCTAATGATATTGGTCCTGCACAAATAGCAGCAATTATTTTGTTCTTACTATTAAACTCTTTTAATAAATTAATAACTCTTTCATCATCTCTCAAATTTACTGCTCCTGGCATTCCACCTGGTAATACCACCACATCATAATCCTTAATTTCTTCATTAAAAACTTTATCTGCCTTTAATGTTATATGATGTGATGTTGTTACTTTTTGATTCTTTGTAGCAAATGTATGACATTCTATACCTGCTCTTCTTAATATATCCACTGTTGTTAATGCTTCTATAGTTTCAAATCCTTCTGCTAATAATACAGCTACTTTCATATATTTCTCCTTTTTAATTTAATATATTCTTGTTATATAAAATAACTTTTATCTATCATAATATAACTTTAATTATATCATAGCAATATTTAATTCACTAAAAATTAAACTAAAAAGGAAGCAGTAATTAATCTAAACTGCTCCCTTTATTTTTTCTTTAATTATTCAAATTTAAATACTAACTGGAATTTTCCTGTAACACTTCCACCTTTAAAGTTTTTACCATGTTTACTTATAAATCCTATACTAGCTTCTTTTGGTTCAGAACTCATTGTTTCTCTTCTTGGTAATACTCCTATTGAGGTATTTATTACATTAACTTGATTTTCATTAAAATCTTCATTTGCTCCAGTTCTTGAACTTGGCTCTTCTGAATCTCCTGGAGAACCCATATTAGATGTATCATTAGATTGTTTATCTGTTGATAACCATAAAGGATTACTTTCTGTATTATAATTTGATTCTGTTAAAGTTCCTTCTTTTACATAAATACCTAATGCCATCTTTTTCATTGATTCCTCAATTCCAAGATCTTCCCAATTACAAGAGTCTGGGTCTACAATTTCAAGTTCTCCTGAATTAGCTTTCTTAGCAAATGATGCAACGCTAACTTTTACTGGACTTGTATTATTATTTTTTAATTTTAATACTCCAGATACAAAGCCATCATTTTCTGTAATTTCATCTTGATTTTCACTTGGCATTAAGTTTGTTACAACTTGGAATGGAAGCTTAGTTGGTACTGTTACATTTATAGTTCTAACAACTTGTATATCAACTTCTTTCTCTGTTGTCTTTCCATATAAATCAGTAGCAACATATGTTGCATGATAAGTAGCAGCTTTATTAGGATTAACATCATTACTTTTAACTTCTACCTTAGTAGTTTTATTATAAAGCTTATCATCATCATCACTTACATCTACAGCTGTTTTTAAATACTTTTCAATAGATTTTTTATCACTTTCTACCGAATTAAGTTCTATGATTGCATTTTTATTTGTTGCAATTGTTGGTCTATCATAAACAGTTATTGTACTTGATTTTGTAGTAGTACGTTGATTACTATTAGTAACTGTATATGTAAATTCATACATACCAACTTTAGATGTATCTATATCTTCATTACCATACTGTATATTTTCAATTTTTCCATCAATGTTATCTTTAGCTGATACACTATCCTTTAATGTTTGATAATCTATACTTCCTCCTTTTTCTACTTCAATATCAATCATTCCCATTATTTGAGGAGCAGATTTATAAGTTGCTACTAAACCATCTTTCGTTAATGTAAATACAGCTTCTGTTAAATTTAAACTATTATCTACACCATCAGAATAATCCTCTCTAGCACCTTTTATATTACCTTTTATAATAACTTTTTTAGGTGTTGTATGAGAAATAGTTAATGTATCTCCATATTGATAATTAAAATCCCTAAATTGATCTCTAATTGACTGAGCATTACCATTTACATTACCATTAATAGTAATAGTCTTTTTAACAACTCCATTTTCCCCCTTTAACACCATTGTAAATACAGTTTTATTTACTCCATAATCAATTTGTGTACCATTACTATCTATAATAGATATTGTTCCACCATTAGATGTTCTAGTATTATTGGTTCTTGGAGAAATTTTAATCTTAAGTGGTATTTTTTCTGGTGCTACTAATGATATTAAATTTTCATTTTCATTTATTTGATCAGTTGTTGGAGGAACATACGTTGCCTTTAATCCTGCATCTGTAATTTCAAATTTAGTATTTATAAGATTTTCTGGATTTTGAACTTTATCTGAATAATCTTCTGCTGCATTTCTAACTGGTCCATCAATAGAAAAGATTTGTGGATGTCCTGCATAAATTTCAATTTTTGTTCCATAAGGAAATTCTTTTTCATTAATTGTTTTTAAAGCCTCACATACTCTTCTTTTATCAAAAATACCATCTAAAGTTACAGTTATTTGTTCTCCTTGTGGTTTAGTCACTTTTATTTCATAATACTTATCATGAGTAGAAGTTGTAAGCCTATCAAATTCTGAAACTTCAAACTTTATTTTAATTTTTCCCACTTCTTGTTCATTAGCTTCTACTTTTTCGAATTTCATTATTATTTTTCCATCAGAATCAAATTTAACTACATTTTGAACTATACCATTTTTTAACATTATATTTTTTCTTTCTCCAAAAGTAATTCTTCCCCAAGAATCTGTTACTTTATAATATAGTGTATTTTCACCAACTTTTTGCTCACCATATACTTTTATACCATTTCCTGCTAAAGTATGTTCTCCATCTGAGCTTTTTTCTAAAACAGTTTCTTCAGCATTTTCATAATTAGTATTATCACCTACAAACTTTTCATTCCATTTAACTTCTACATTATCTTTAGTTAAAGTATCATGGTCATCTGAAATTGTAACACCTCTTAAGTAATTAAAATCATCCCCTTTAGTACCATCAAAATCATCTGTATTAGCAGTTCTTGTAGGTTGTGATGAATTTTCTTCTACATTAGAATTAGTTTTTCTTTTAGTACCATCTAGCTTAATGTCTTTATCTATTTTTATTGTTGGTGCATTATTATAAACTGCTTCTAACCCTAAATCTGTAAACTTAAATCTAACATTTTGAATTTTATCAATATCACTAACTCCATTTTCATAAGTTACATCATTACCTTTATTAACAACAGTTCCTTGGATTTTTACAGACTTCATTGTTGCTTCAGTTACACCTTCTATAGCAATATATTGTCCATTAAAATATTCAAATTGTTTGTCATTTTTATTTGATGAATTACCTCCACCTTGAGAACTTCCATTTGCTGAGTTTGTTGAACTTTCTGTACTATCCTCAATATCTGAAGCGGTTTTAGTTTGTGGTTGTTCTGTTTCTTCGCCTTTTGTTTCATCTTTAGACTCTGAATCTGAATTAACTTTATTTAATTCATTTTCTATTTTTTCTTTTGCTTTTTTTCCAGTATCACTTCCTAAAATATCTACAGATTTTAATACCTTTCCATTTGCATCATAAATCTTTACTGTTAAAAATGTTCCAGTAGGATTATTAGAATCAAATTCCTTTTCATCATTGCTTCCAGTAATAACTTGAATTCTATTTTTATTATGCTCATTATCTCTAATAAATTTTATAGAAAACGAACTATTTTTAACAACTGCATTATCAATATTATTTCCATCTCCTGGAGTTGTAGTATCTCCTTCTCCACTACTCTCTTGATTGCTATTACCACCGTTTTCTCCTGGTGCAGTTTCAGTGCTACCATCTGTACTTCCTGCTGGAGTTTGAGTTCCCTCTGTTACTGAACCTCCAGCTCCTGGAGTATGATTAGTATTTTCACTATCGCCTTCAGCTTCAGTAGTTCTAGTTTGAGATGTTTCTCCTTCAGTAGTATTTTCTGATGATTGATTAGGTTGTTGTATGCTTTCTGAAGTACTTCCACTAGTTGTTGAATTTTCTTTTGGATAAATATTTATACTATTACTATCCATAGCAGATCTAATTTCAATTTTACCTGGCTTTTCTGCACGTCTTCCCCAACTGTCTTCAACAACATAAGTTATATTTTGAATTCCTAATGTATCATAATCAACATTATCATCATTTACCGTTACTTCAGTTGGACTTATTATACCATCATGGTCATCAATTATTGTTAAAGTATCTGGAGCCTTTAATAAGTTACCCTTGTAATATGGAATTGCTACATCAGTGTTTCCTTTAATTTCAGGTGCATTATTATAGATATATTTTAATCCATCACTTAAAATTTCAAATCTACCATTTTCTAATTTATCTCTTTTCTCATCTGAAGTAAGTGTTCTCTTATATCTATATTTTTTAGATTCTTCTTTAGAATTTTCTTTTTCAGTAGTAATACTGCCTGTTATATCTATTTTATTGTCTATTACTTTTGACCAAACACTTAATGAATAACCCTCTTCATAAGGGAATGCATTTATTCTATTTATTATAGTTTCATCAATTTGTTGATCTCCTCTTAAAGCAATAGTTCCTAAAGTTTTTCCTAAACTATCAAATGCATTTATTTCAAAAACCTGAGAGTTATCTAAATAATCAATACTTTTATTTTTATATTCCAATACTCTAAGTTTTCTTTCTATAGAATCAAATCCTATTACAAGAACATTATTATTATCTCTATCTTTTACAGTTAACTTTACTTTTTCTAAATCTGTTCTAGGTTCAACAGTTATTACTCTATCAACTGTAGTAGTAGCACCCCAACTATTTGTTGCAGTATATCTTACAGTATAAGTTCCTTCTTTTAATTTAGTAAACTTATTTTTATCTTCAGTTGTTGTTCCATTTTGACTTGAATCATCAGTATCATTTTCATCCTCTTCAGTAGTTACTGTTTTAGTATTAGAGGTTATTTCTTCTACTGTTAATTTATAATCATCATTATTTTGATCATTAACATTTACTGATACACCTTCTAAAAGATCTAAAGTATCTCCTCTTTTTATAGTTGTATTAGTTGCTCCATTTATAACTAAGTTCTTTTGTGTTATTTCTTTAAGCCCATCATCAGTTATTTTAAATCTAACTTGCGAATACTTATCAGTTGTTCCAAAACCATTTTCATAAGAATTAGCAACTGTTGAATTTCCATTAGAATTTTCTGAAATAATATTTCCTGTAATTTTAACTGCATTAGGATTTTGTGCTTTTAAACTTATAGTATCATATTTATCAAATTGTAACTCATGAAGATTCTTTAATTGTTCTTTATCATGTTCAGTATTACCATTTAATGATATATTAACTTTTTCTTCCCCTTTTGAATTTCTTACAACAATTTCAAAGTAATTTTCTGTACTTGTTCTAGCTAAACTTGAATCTTGATTTTCACTATTTTGATTACTATTAGTATTATTATTTTCTTGATTTGCAGATTCAGTAGCATCATCACTATCTTCTTTATCTACAATACTATTTTCATTAGGTCCTTTTAATAAAATTTTATTATTTTTAGTATCAAAAGTAATTCTAAATGCTGGATTATTTGTTGAATCTAAATCATTAGGCCCATAAACTTTTATTTCATTTTCTCTTGTTTTAGATTCTACTTTTACAGTAGTTTCTATCATGGTTGTTCTTGCCCATTTATCATAAAGTAAATATTTTACTTTATAAGTACCAACTTTATTAAAGTCATACTCTCTATAAGAATTTTCATTACTATTACGATTTTGATTTACAGTTCCTATAAGTTCATCATTTACATATATGTACAGATAATTTATAGATATATCTGTATCAATTTCATCACTTACATTTATTCCATCTAATAAATCTACAGTACCTTTACTAATAGTTCTAATCTTTTTAACTCCAGTTATAACAGGTGCTTTATTGTATTTAGCACTTAACCCATCATTACTAACTTTGAATCCAGTGTTTTTCATATAATCAAATTTATTATTATCATTATTCATTTGATCATTAGTTGGAATATCTCCAGTTACAGTTCCTGTGATTTCAATTCCTTTTAAATCACTTCTATATACTCTTATAATATCACCAGCAACATATTCTAAATCATTAAGTTCTGATAATTTAGGAGATGTACCTCTATCATTTCCAGTTAAAATAATTTTCTTTTTTTCAGTACCATTTTTACTTTTAATTTGGATTGCAAATGCAGTTTCATCTAATTTATCATTAGATAATCTTTCATTTGTTTGATTATATACCTTATATTTATTAGTAATAGTATCAAAACCTATTTCAAATGCAGGTGTTCTATTTTTATTTTCTTCATATTGCCAAGGTTTATTTTGTGTTGAAGAATTACTTCCTGAGCTTGAACTACTTGAACCTGTGTTTCCAGAACTTTCACTTCCTGAATTTAAATTAGAATCATCTGTATTACCACTTTTTAAATTTGAATTTGCTGGAGTAGTTACTCCGGGATTAGCACTTTCAATTGAACTATTACTATCTCCATTTTCTCCAGGTTTAGTGCCTGCTTGTTCATTACCAATTTGAGGATATACTTTAAATACATTTTTATATAAATTAGGTCTTACTGTAACTTTTCTTTCTACTCTTGTAGTTTTTCCCCAACGGTCAGTTGCTGTATAAACTAGTATTTTTTCACCTAGCTGACTTGTGTTAAGTTGCCAATTTATATTATTATTGCTATTAGAATTAGTATTAGTTGTCACCGTAGTTGTGCCATTTTGTTTAAGAGCAACTGATTTTGTTAAATTATTAGGATCATGATCATCAGTATATGTTACTCCATTACCGACATTAAATACTTCATTTTGATATACATCTATATCTTCTACACCTTTTATTTCAGGTGCCTTATTATATATAGACTCTACTCCTTCACTAGTTAACCTAAATACAACATGATTCATATTATCTGGATCATCAACACCATTACTATAATCTTCTCTTGCATTTTTTATATCACCTTTTATAATGGATCTATTTGGTTCATCATGCCATAAATATAAGCAATCATCATATTCAAATGTTTGACCATTCCAATTTTTGTTTTTACCGTTAAAATTCGAATCTTCGTTGCTAGTATCCATAATTTGTTTACCAAAATCATTACCTCGAAACTCATTTTGTCTCACTATTCTAGTACTTCCATTACTCTCTTTTCGTATAAGAGCTATTTTATAAACAATATTACTATCACCATATTTTAACTCTGTTCCCGTTGCCTCTACTACTTTAAATTTTTTATTTTCAAAATCAATTTGAATTTTGAAAGGAAATTTCTCTTGAGCAACTGGTCCAAATACAACTTTATTATTATTTATATTATTTTTATCTGGATTAGTATATATTGATTTTAATCCACTTTCAGTAATTACAAATTTTACATTTAATAAGTTTTCAGGATTTTGAACTCCATCAGTATAATCTTCTCTTTGATCATTTATACCACCTGTTATATAAAGCAACTGTGGATGTCCATGATAAATTTCAAAATAATCTCCATATTCAAATGTATAATCCTTCAAATTTTGCAAAATACTAGCTGTAACTGTTTGTGATGCATTAATTCTTATTTCTTGAACAATAACAGTTTCCCCAACACCATTTTCATTTGGTCTATGCACTGAAATTTTTACATAATCCGGATTTGAACTATTACTAAACTTTTCATCTTTAGTAGTAATATTTAATTTTTTAGTCTCATGATTAAATTTAATTCTTATTGGCTCTTGACCACTCCCAGACTTAAATATAATTTCATTTTTATCAATACCATTTTTTATCAATAAATCTCTTTCAATTGTTGTTGTTCTTCCCCAACTATCTGCAACTGTTAATCTAACTTTATTATTACCTATTTTTAAATGCTTCTTTTGTTCTTCTAAGAACTTTTCTTCTTCTGTTTTGTTTAAATCATCTTCTTCACTTGAGCTATCATTTTCATTTTGGTCATTATCCTCACCTGAATCACCACTTCCACTTGAAGGCTCATCATTTATAAGAGCTTCTTCTTCATTTTCTGTAGTTTGCTCTGTATTTTCTGAGCTAGAATCACCCCCACTTCCTGAATCTGGACTACTTTCTATTTCAGTACTTGAACCTGGATTTCCATCAGGTTGTGTTCCTCCACTATTAGTTTCTTTTGGAACAATAGTAATTTTTATCTTTGAATTATCAATAACATGATTACCTGTTGGATTATCTCTGTCATCTTTTACTTCTATATTTTTTGTATAATCAATAATATCACCAGCATATGCCGCAAGTGTTTCAGTATTTAAAATTTTTATTTTAGGTGCTTTATTATAAATAGCACTAACTCCATCTACAGTAAAAAGAAATCTTACATTATCAATATAATCACTTTCATCTGTTCCTTGTGAATAATTAATACTTTTGTTTTCTTCCTCACCTAATTTATCATTATCTTTAACTTCACCTTGAATTCTTATTCTTTTTGGTGTATTACTCCATAATGCAACATAATAATCATCATAAATTGTTATTTTTTCTAATTCTTTTTTTAATTCTTCTATATTTTTTGCTTTTTCTTCTGTTAACTCAATTTTTCCAACTTCTTGTTCATCAACATCAAATACAGTTAATTTAAATACAATTTCATTTTTTGTTTGTTGATTATTACTTTCTCCAGTTCCCCCCGGTTGTTCTACCCCCTGTGAATTATCAGGATTTTGTATAGTTGAATCTTGCTCTGGAGGAGTAGCTCCTTCTTCTGGTCTACTTGTACCTGAAGAACTTCCTTCTTCACCATTAATTGAAGGTGACGTTTGTACTATATCATTTCTATTATCAGCATCACCAGTTTTAGCTTGTACCTGCTCACCATTTGAACTATCTGTTCCTTGTGGTGGTTGTTCAGATGGATCTTCTGATTCACTAGGCTCTTGTTCTCCTTGTGAAGGTTGACTATTTTCTTTTTTACTTACATCAAATATATTTGATATAGGATTATACTTAAGTGAAAATAAATTTTCACTTCCATTCTCATTGTAAAATTCAATATCATTTGATACAGATCTTGATATTACAGATACAGTTCTTTGATATGTAGTACTTCTTCCCCAAGCATCAGTAACTTTATAATTTAATTTAAACTCTTCAATTTCATTAGTTTTTATATATTTATCTTCACTACTATCTTCAGATTTTAATTTAAATTTAAACTTACTTTTTGAGTTACTTTCACTCTTTTCAGGTTTAACTATATTTCCATCAACATCAGTAACTTCTATACTATCAATATTAATATCACCACTATCATCTTTTACTTCAAGATTTCTTGTTGCAACAGCTTGAGTTATATCATCATTTTTATATACATATAATTTTTCATTTAATCCTATAATTTTGGGTGCTTCATTATATATTGATTCTAAACCAGTTTCTTTAATTTCAAATCTAGTGTTCTTCATAGCTTCTTGACTTCTAGAAGCTTCAAAACCATTTAATATTACATCTGATTTACCAGAAATAAATATACCATCTTCAGAATCATAAACCCATAAAGAAATATAATCAGAATATTTATATGATAAATTATTAATTTCATTAACTTTATCATCCTTCATCAAATCTGCCTTAGTTAAAGTTATAGTTTTAACTACTTCTTCACCTTTACCAACTGAATTTTCTTCACTTGCTTTAGTACTTGAATTTTCATTCTTTTTTCTTATAAGTTTAAGTTCAAATACTTTATCATTATCTTTTAAACTACTTGGTATTTTACTTCTGTCAATTTTATCAACTACAAACTTTTTAGTTTCATCATTTAATTTAATAGTTAAAATAGGGTCAAATGTTTCATTATTTCTAAGAGTAATATAATTATACTCCAATGAATTTAAAGGATATACAGTTACTTTTCTTTTTACTAATGAACTTCTTCCCCAGCTATCTACAACTCTATATTCAACTTCTTTTTCACCTATAGTAGTTAAATCAAGGTTTCCTACTATAACTTTTTCTTTTAGCTCTTCACCTTTATCATGATCATCACTAACAGTTATGCCTTCCATTAATTTTTTCTTTAAATCTTCTTCACTTATATTTTGATTTCTATCAAACTCTAAATTAACTTTATCATCTATTTTAATTTTAGGTGCACTATTATATACATAAACTAATTTAGTATCTTTCAATTCAAATCTTACATTTTTCATAAAATCTGTATTATCAATTCCATTTTCATAGTTTTCATAATCATTAGAGTCTTGTTTTTCACTTGTACTACTTGATTCTTCTGAGTTACCACTTTGAGTTAAATTACCTTCTCTAGTATTTTGTTCTGAAGATTCTTGTCCATTATTTCCTGAGCTTCCACTTCCATTTTGAGTTCCTCCTGAAGCTTGTTCTTGATTTCCTCCTGAACCCTCTCCTTCAGTTGATGGTTGTTGTGGCGTTTCAGTTGAATCTTGCCCCGGTGTACTAATTGAAGGTGGTTGTACTGTTCCATTTGGTTTTGTCTCTCTATCTACACCATGAATTACT
This sequence comes from Clostridium lentum, assembly GCF_014287815.1. Lineage (GTDB taxonomy): Bacteria > Bacillota > Clostridia > Clostridiales > Clostridiaceae > Clostridium > Clostridium lentum. Next base: position 141,385 of record NZ_JACOOQ010000003.1, on the reverse strand, counting down.
ATATTTTTAGGATTATTTGACCATACTTCTATATAATCTTCTACATTATATTTATACCCATCAAACTTCTTTAATACAGTTTTTAAATTATCAGTACCTTTAATATTTAATGTTTTTTGTAATACTCCACCTTTAGTATAAACTTTTAACTTAAATATAGATGATGATACAGTTGGATCTATTTTCGTATCTTGTATATTTTCTAAATTATCTATCAATAGTTTGTGTTCTACTGAATCAAATTTTATTTTAAATAAACTTTGATTTCCATTTTTAAATTCTATATACTTAGCATCCATTGGGTTAGTTGATGTAACTGTTAATTTTCTTGTTGTAGTACTTGATTTTCCCCACTTATCTGTAGCAGTGTAAGTTATAGTTTGTTCTCCTACTTTTTTTACATCATAAGAAGTATACGTTATAGAAACAGCCTTGGTATCTAAATTATCAGCATCAAATTTATCAAAATCATCAGTGATTTTCTCCTTTATTCCGTCTAAGGGATCAAATGACTCCCCTCTTGAAATCGACTTTTCTTCTAAGTTTTTAATTGTTGGTGCATCATTTGTAACTTCCTGTAATCCAGTTGCTGTAATTTTAAATCTTCTAGATGAAATATCTTGATTATCCATACCATTAGAATAATCCTTAGTTGTACTGCTAGTTCTATTTTGTGTACTATTATTGGTCTTTTGATAAACACTTATATTTCCTCCTATTTTAAGCTTAGGTTTAACTATATTAGAATCTTGTGAAGTATCACTTGTTCCTTGTTCAGTTTCTGCATGCCATATCCCTATGTAATCTCCTTCTTCATAAAGTTGATTGGCAATTTTATCCAACTTATCAGAATCACTTTTATCATTTCCTAATAAAGATACCGAAGCTTTTTCATTCATATCCTTATCATATAATACAAATTTAAAATACTCACTATCTCCAGTATTACTTAATTTTCTACCATCTTGATCAGCAATTTGAATTTGCTTTGCTGTAGTATCAAACCTTATTAAAAATCTTGTTTTTTGTCCATTAAAATAAGGTGTACCTTCCACTGTTATTTCATTGGCAGCTAATCCAGTAGTAGCTTGGCTTGTACTATTATTTGTACTTGCAGTACGTAAATTTATTTCTTCCCTAATAATTTGGGGTTCTTCTTGCTTTACTTCTTCTTGCTTTACTTCTTCTTGCTTTACTTCTTCTTGTTCAACTTTCTTAGGTGAAATCTTTCTCTTACCAGTTGCTTTTCTACCCCAGCTATCTTCAACAGTATAACTTACATCTAAAACTCCATCTTCAAGTTCTGTTATTAAAGGTACAATCTTAGAATTATCAATATCTCCATCATAATCATCCTTTATTGATATTCCTGTAAAAATATCATTCGTAGGATTTTCTGATTCTTCAATATCTGTAAGTCCACTTATAACTGGTGCTTCATTATATACAGTTTTAAGATGATCTTCTTCTACTTGGAATCTTACATTTCCAATATAATCATAATTATCAATTCCATCAGAATAATCTTCCTTTTGCTTGTCCACATCACCTTGAATATTACCAGTAATCTTTAATACATCCTTACTATCAGTAGGTGTTATTTGTATAAAATCTCCTACTTCATAGTTTAAGCTTTTTAATGGCTCTAACTTTTCAGAATTTCCCGTATCCTTACCTTTAAGTTCTACTGAAAACTTTTCTTTTTGCTCTTTATCAAATATCTTTATCCTATACATTGTTTCTTCTGGAGATTCTTCTGATATATTCTTTTCAGATTGTTCACTAACAACGAACTTCTTTTCCTTTTCATCAAATCCAATAGAAAACAATAGTTCATTAGTTTTATCTATATATGCATTAAAAGTAACTTTATCAAGTCCTAATTCTTCTTTTGATTCAGTTTTTTCATTTTTGTTTACTTCATCAGTACTTGAATCATCTTCTTCCTTATTATTTTCTTCAGCATCAACCTGCGATTTATCGCTATTTATAACACTTTCTTTAATTGTTTTTGCAATTGTATCAACAGGTAATGTTTGAGAAAATAATGTTGCTGCACAAATAATAGAAACTAACTTTTTATTCATTTGTTCTTCACTCCTCTCTAATTATTATCTTTTTTCGACTATATAATCACCTCTTTTTTTATATATTTTAATAATATTTAATTTTAAAGAGCTCATTTTTTATATTAACATTTTAATAATATTTTCTCAATTATTAAACTTATCATTTTCTGTGTTTTTGCGTAGTATTTTATTCATTTGGCGTTTTTAAAAAATAAACACAGTAGAATATTGTATTTTTCACCAATATATCTACTGTATTTATCAATTAAAAGTTTACTTCTACTATTTCATCATTAAGTTCTGTTACCATAATTATACTTCCTCTTCCAGCCCTATTTTGTAACTTAATGTCTGTCATCTTAATTTCTTTCTTTTCCTTATTTTTAGATATTAATGTTATTATATCATTATTTATTACTTCTAAATCTTCATGATTTTCCTTAACATCTGCAGAAATTACTTCATCACCATCTCTTAAACTAATTCCTGTAACACCTGATGCTATTCTTCCCATTGAATTTACATTTTCACTGGAGAATTTAATTGCCATTCCACCTTTAGTTACTATAATAACATCACTTAAAACATCATCAGCCATTCTCACAGCAATTATCTCATCATTTTCATACTTGAATTTATAACCTTGCTGAACTAAATATTCTCCACCATACTCACTTAAGGCAGTCTTTTTAACCATCCCCTTCTTAGTGAAGAAGTACAGCATCTTTTCCATAGTGAAATCTTTTATAGAGTAAATATCTATAATTATTTCACCTTTACTGAAGCCATCTACTAAACTTGTTAATGGTATTTCTTTTTCATTGATCTTTGTAAGTAAGAATCCCTTAACCTTATATACATTACCTTTATTACTAAATAATATTAAATCACTTAAATTATCAGTATTTACCTTTAATCTATCATTTTTCTTAGCTTTGGCAAAAACTTTGAAATTATTCTTGGCAGTAAGTCCTACAGAGAATTCATAGTATTCAAACTCATTAGTATAAGCTACTTCAACAACTTCATCATCTGCTGTTAAATTAAATAGCTGTTGTCCTAAAACATTTCTTTGCATATCTTCAATCACTGGTACCTGTAACTTGAATTCTAAACCTAGTTTAGATTTTACTTCTAAGAATTGCCCGTCAAATTCACTATCTACAAGAACACAATTTACAACAAATTCATTTTCTCTAAGCTTTAAAGCTTGTAGCTTGCTATAATTTGTTACAAACTTGTCTAATGTACTTTTCTTTATAGTACCCTTATTAGTAATGAATAGAAAACTTCTTTCTGCATCAAATATATTTATGGACATTGCAGATATAATAGTCTCTTCATCTAAATCTAAAGCTTTAATAATGGAATCAATTCTTTCACCTTTTTCTTTCCATTTGCATTCGGGAATATTTATACCTTTAGTTTGATACATATTTCCCTTATCTGTAAACACTATGACGTTCTCTGCTGTATTAGATTTAAATAAGTATTTAAGTTCATCACCATCTCTATAATCTATATCATCAGCATTAGAATTAGATCTAGTGTAACTTCTTACTGGTAATCTCTTAATAAATCCATCTTTTGATAAAGTAATCATTACATCCTCAACAACAATAAGCTCTTCCACATCTATCCTAGCTTCACTATCATTTTCCACCACCATAGTTCTTCTTGGTTTTCTATATTTGTCAGTGATTTCTTTTAATTCAGTTTTAACAACTTTTAAAAGCTCTTTTTCGCTAGCTAAAATCTTCTTTAACTTACTTATTTTCTTTTCTAATTCAGCATATTCTTTTTGAAATACTGTTATTTCAAGGCCAGTTAATCTATAAAGCATAAGCTCTAAAATTGCTTCAGCCTGCTCTTCTGTAAAGCCAAATTTAGTAACAAGATTTATTCCAGCATCCTTTTTAGACTTAGAAGATCTTATGGTAGTAATAACTTCATCTAATATATTTATTGCCTTAATAAAACCTTCAACTATATGGAATCTCTTTTCTGCTATTGATAACTCTTTTATAGTTCTTCTAGTAATAATTTCTTTTTGATGTTCAATATAATGCATTAATATAGTCTTAAGCCCCATTGTTTGTGGCTTTCCATTGGCTAAAGCAACCATATTAAAACTTAAATTACATTGTAAATCAGTTTTCTTAAATAAATATTTAAGAACCTTATCTACTGATTCTCTTGTAGTAGACTTCTTAAATTCTATTACAGCTCTTACTCCACTTCTATCTGATTCATCTCTAATATCAACTATACTTTCAAGAACTTTTTGATGTTTCTTATCACCAGTCATTTCAGATATTGTCTGTAATAATTTCGCTTTACATCTTCTATATGGGAATTCTGTAATAACAATTCCCAATCTACCATTTTCCAATGTCTCTATAGATGTTTTAGCTCTTAAAGTAACCTTTCCTTCTCCTGTTTCATAAGCAGAAAGTAATGATTTCTTACCTATTAATATTCCTCCTGTTGGTAAGTCAGGAGCTTTTATATATTCCATTAATTGCTCTGTAGTTATTTCTGGATTATCTATAGTTGCTAGCACTGCATCTGTTACTTCTCCTAAATTATGAGGAGGTATATTTGTTGCCAATCCTACTGCAATACCAAATGTACCATTTACTAAAAGATTAGGATATCTTGAAGGAAGTACCTTAGGTTCAAAATCACTATCTGAATAGTTAGGAACCATATCCACTGTATCCTTATCAATATCTTTAAGCATTTCCATAGCTATATTGGAAAGTCTTGCTTCAGTATAACGCATCGCTGCTGCACTATCTCCATCCATTGATCCAAAATTCCCATGTCCATCAAATAATGGTTCTCTTGTTGAGAAATCCTGTGCCATAATAACCATTGCTTCATAAACTGATGAATCTCCATGAGGATGGAACTTACCTAATACATCTCCAACTATTCTTGCTGATTTATAATATGGTCTATCTGGAAAAGCCTTTAACAGATATGATCCATAAAGAATCCTTCTATGAACTGGCTTTAACCCATCTCTAACATCTGGAAGTGCTCTTTCTTTTGCAACTTCAACTGCATATGGAAGATAATTATCTGGCATAGCTTCTTCTATTGGAACCGTCATTATGTTCCTATCTCTAGGAATATTTATCTCTTTCTTTGCCATATTTAATTCTACCTCTTCTCTATTTTAAAACTCTGCATATTTATACATATAATTCTTTCTTGGTTCTACTACATCACCCATAAGAAGTGATACCATTTTTTCTGCTTTGGCAGCATCTTCTATGGTAACTTTATAAAGGGTTCTTGTTTCTGGATTTAATGTTGTATCCCAAAGCTGCTCTGGATTCATTTCTCCAAGTCCTTTATATCTCTGTATTAAGAATCCCTTTCCAATTTCTTTTTTAACTTCTTCTAGTTCATCATCACTAAAAGCATATTTAAACACTTCTTTACCTTTTACAGTTTTATAAACTTTATATAAAGGTGGCTGTGCTAAATATAAGTGTCCATTAGTTATTAATGGTTTCATATATCTATAAATGTAAGTCATCCATAATGTTCTGATATGATATCCATCAACATCTGCATCACTCATGATTATTATTTTGTCATATTTTAAATCTTCTTCTCTATAATTATCTAAAGTTCCTGTACCTATAGCAGTATTAAATATCTTAAGTTCCTCTGATGCTAAGACATTTTCAAGTTTTTGCTTTTCAGTATTCATAATTTTACCTTTTGAAGGCATTATGCTTTGGAATCTTCTATCTCTAGCTTGTTTTGCAGAACCTCCGGCAGAATCTCCCTCCACTACGATAAATTCATTTACACTTTTATCTTTTAAAGTACATACAGCTATCTTTCCTGCAAGAGGTGCTGTTCCTTTTCCTACCTTTTTCTTTTCTGCTTCATTGATTTTTTTTATCTTTTCTCTTCTTTGTGCTGCTGCTAAAGCATTGTTTATAAGACTTGTAGCTACTTCTTTATTATCTTCTATCCATTCACAAAACTTAGTATAGGATAAATCATTCATCATTGTATAAGCTTCTGAACTTCCTAGCTTAGTTTTAGTCTGTCCTTCAAAAACAGGATTGGTTATCTTGATTCTTACGATGGCCGTCATACCTTCTCTTAAATCATCACCCTCAAATTCTTTATCTTTTTCCTTAACTAATCCTAATTTCTTAGCCCACTCTTTAAATGCTCTAGTCATTCCTGTTTTAAATCCACTTTCATGAGTTCCAGCTTCTGTTGTTGGAATATTATTTACATAACTTGCTATATACTCTGTAGTTGAATCTGTAAATTGAATGCATACTTCACCAAACATCTGAGTGTTTCCAAGATTTCTTTCACCTTCAAAAATTATAGGATTTTGATGAATTGGTGTTTTACTTTCATTTAAGTATTTTATAAAGTCTAAAAGACCATTTTCTGAATAATATTCCCTTTTTACTTCTTCATCTTTTCTTCTATCTATAAGTTCTAAGTATATTCCTTTATTTTGAAATGATAATTCTTTTAATCTCTCATCTATAACATCGAATTTAAAATCTGTGGTACTAAATACTTCCTTTGATGGTTTAAAAGTTACTCTTGTACCAGTATCCTTTGATTTTCCTACTATTTCCAAAGTAGTAACTGCTGTACCTGGCATATCTTTGCCTAATTCTTTATCAAAAGCATATTCAAATCTCTGTCTATATATATTGCCATTTTGATGAACTTCTACCTCTAACCATTCTGATAGTGCATTTACTACAGCTGCACCAACACCATGAAGTCCACCTGATGTTTTATAATTCTTATTATCAAACTTACCACCAGTGTGAAGTTCCGTATAAACCATTTCCACACCTGTCTTTTTCTTAATTGGATGTACTCCCGTAGGAACTCCTCTACCATTATCTATGATTGTTACACTTTTATCTTTATTTAAGATAATACTTGCCTTATTTCCATAACCATTTGAAATTTCGTCAATGGAGTTATCTAGTATTTCCCATATGCAGTGATGTAATCCCTTTGTTCCAGTAGACCCAATATACATCCCTGGTCTAACTCTTACTGGTTCAAGTTTTTCAAGTGACGTTAAGTCAGTTACATCATACTTAACTCTATTTTCCATGTCTCTTCAATCCTCCAAAAACCATTCTTTAATTTTTAACTATAATATTCTATCACATTTTTATATTTTAACAAAACATACTTTCGATTACATATATTTATTTTTTCCTTTCACATTTTATTATATCTTTCATTAAAAACTTTAAATTATAATATTTTAGTTGCTCTTTATATATTATCTAAAAAGAAAAAAGTTCCCAAAATCTTTGAGAACTCCTTCTTAATTCGTATTTATTAATTTTTAATTTATTAACTTCTAAACAATTCCTTGTGCCATCATCGCATCTGCAACCTTTATAAAACCTGCTATATTGGCACCAGCTAATATATTTCCTTCACAGCCATATTCTTTAGCTGCTTCTGCGGAGTTTTTATAAATATTGGTCATTATATCTTTTAATTTTGCATCTACTTCTTCAAATGTCCATGATAATCTCATGCTGTTTTGTGACATTTCAAGAGCAGAACAAGCAACTCCACCAGCATTAGCAGCCTTAGCTGGTCCAAACAGTACACCTGCATTTTGTAATTCCTCTATAGCATCTAATGTTGTAGGCATATTAGCACCTTCTGAAACAACTTTTGTCCCATTAGTAATTAATACCTTAGCTGATTCTAAATCTATTTCACCTTGTGTAGCACATGGAAGAGCAACATCACATTTAATATGCCATATACCTCTACATCCTTCATGATACTCAGCAGTAGGTACATAATCTAAATATTCCTTTATTCTTCCTCTCTTAACTTCCTTTATTTCCTTTACAGCATCTAAATTAACTCCATTTTCATCATAGATATATCCATTAGAATCACTAATGGCAACAACTTTAGCTCCTAGTTCTGTAGCTTTTTCAGTGGCATATATAGCTACATTTCCTGAGCCAGAAATTACAACTTTCTTACCTGAAAAAGAAATATTGTTAGCATTCATCATTTCTTCTGTAAAATACACTAATCCATATCCTGTAGCTTCTGTTCTAGTAAGGCTACCACCATAATTTAAGCCCTTACCTGTCAAAACGCCCATATGACTTGCATTTCTTAGCTTTTTATAATATCCATAAAGATAACCAATTTCTCTTCCACCAACTCCAATATCACCAGCTGGAATATCAGTATCAGGTCCTATATGTTTATAAAGCTCTGCCATAAAACTTTGACAAAATCTCATAACTTCGCCATTTGATTTACCTTTAGGATCAAAATCCGATCCACCTTTTCCTCCACCTATTGGAAGTCCTGTTAAGGAGTTTTTAAATATCTGTTCAAAACCTAAAAATTTAATAATACTTGCATTAACAGTTGGATGTAATCTTAAGCCACCTTTATATGGTCCAATAGCACTATTAAATTGCACTCTATATCCTCTATTTACTTGTACTTTCCCTTGATCATCTACCCATGGAACTCTAAAAAATATTTGTCTCTCTGGTTCAACTACCCTTTCTAGAATACCAGCTTCAATATATTCTGGATGTGCATCTAATACTGGTGCAATGGAAGTTAATACTTCCTTAACAGCATCGTTAAATTCCTTTTCACCGCTATTTCTTCTCTCTACTTGTAAAAGTACGTCATTTACATATTCAATTCCTCTCACCTTTATAAGCCCCCTTAAAATTTTTTCACTTTATATTATACCCCTTTTCAAAGCAAAAAAGTAATGTTTTGTAAATTTTTTAATATTTTATAAAATCTCTCTTTACTTTTTTATTATTTTATTTCTTTTATTAAACTAAATATATTTTCGCAAGATTTACTTTTATCAAAAGCAATACATGCTTTTTTCATTGTTTTTAATTTTTCATCATTAGTTAATAAAACTTCAATGGTGTTTCTTATACTTTTATCGTCACTGCTTAATCTTATAGCCATATTATTCTTAATAAGAAAATCTGCATTGTCTTCCTCTTGGCCTGGTATTGCATCAAAGATTACCAAAGGTATATTACAAGCTAGTGCTTCAGTTACTGTAAGACCTCCAGGTTTAGTGATTATCATATCGGCACACTTCATATACTTAACAATTTGCTCTGTAAAGTATATAAGCTTTACATCCTTTTCACTTAAAGCAACCTTTTCTTGAAACTTTTCATAAAGCTTTTTATTTCTACCTGTAACTATAATTAATTCAAAATCATAGTCAATATCTATAATATCTTCATAAATTCCAAGTATATTTTTTACACCAAAACTTCCTGCCATCATAAGAACAACTTTCTTATGATGATTTAAATTTACATCATTCATATAAATGCTATTCTTTTTATCATCATAGAAATCATTTTCTATAGGGATACCAAAAGAATGTATCTTATCTTTACCTACACCGGATTTTATCATTTCCTTCATCATATCATCATTAGATACTATATATTCATTTACATTATCTCTTATCCAAGCATTATGTGGACCATAATCTGTCATAATACATATCAAAGGTACATTTATCTTTTTTTTATCTTTTAAATATGCAATCATTTCCGTAGAAAAAGGATGAGTCGTAAGTATTATTTGTGGTTTAAATTCCTCAATAAGAGGAATTAACTTTTTGGCAAATATACTATTCATCCTATTAACATAATTATTCATCATAGGTTTATCATTGCTTAATTTATATAGCTTTCCATATAATTTAGGAGTTTTCTTTGCTAGATATAAATATCCATTTGTTACCGTCTTATCAAGTAACGGATTAATATACTTAAAAGTATCCACTACATTTACGTTGATGGCATTATCTTTTTCCTTAAAATAACTTTTCAAAGCATTTGAAGCCCTTATGTGGCCACCACCGGTAGATGCAGTCAGTATGAGCACATTCATTTTATTCCTCCATAACTATTTCTATAGTTTCTTACTCTATCTATTCATTTCCTTAATAATATTTTCTATAAAAGATATATTTTTTCCTTTAATGTATAGATATATAGGTATATTAGTTATTATGCCCATAATGCTTCCACATATAATATCCATCATTGTATCTATAAGGCTATTATTTTGTGAATGAAATCCAAAAAGTATATCAGTGGAAAATTCCCATATCTCCCATACTCCTGCAGCTGCAATTGAAAATAAAATTGAAAATATAACTGCAAAATAAGTATTAAAATCACCTTTAATTTTTCCATTATTTAAATGTAAAAATAATATAAACCCTATGATAGCAATTATTATACCTGATAATAAGTGTAATAATTTATCATAAATAGGCACTATTCTATATAAATCCCATACATTACCTAAATATATGGCACAAATAGTAAATAATAGTATTACATAAAAACTTATTTCAGATTTCTTTAAAAATGTTATTTTACATGCAAAATAAACCATCCATGCTGTAACTGCAGATAAACCTATTCTAAACAACTCATCATAATCTTTAATCGCATACTTATATACAAATGTTATAATTAATACCACCATATAAATAAGATTAACTAAAAATGGTTTATTTTTTTTAATGGTCATTTAAAATTCTCTCCTTCACCTAATAATAATGCTATTAATGCTCCAACAATAAGCCCACCAAAGTGAGCTGCATTATCAATGTTGCTAGTACTTATACCTATTACTACATTTACAAATATAACTTGTAAAATATTCATCATATATGCTTTTCCTATTTGTTTTCTATGCTTTATACCAAATATAAGTATTGCACCAAGCAATCCAAATATAGCTCCTGAAGCTCCTACTGAAACTGATTGTGGTCCAAAAATATAACTAAATATACTTGCTGCAATAGCTGATAATAAATATATTGTTAAATACTTTATTTTTCCATAAACATACTGAATTTCTGGTCCTAATATTTTTAAAGCATACATATTAAAAAATATATGAACTAATCCTCCATGAAGAAATGCACAAGTTATTAATCTCCAAACCTGCCCTTTATCAATAAGTGAATTTACTTTTGCTCCCATGATTATTAAAGTATCTATATCTATATTAAATATATTTTTTGAAATCCAGGCAGATATTAAAAATACTAACAAATTAATCGCTATTAATATGTTAGTCAACATCATATGTTTATTTCTTTTATTATTTCTGTTTTTTGTAATATTCATTTCATTAATGATAGGAATAAGTAGTTTACAACTACTACTGCTGTAAACTACTTTCTTATCTCTTAATGAATAAATAAGCATATTATCATGTTCATAATAATTATAAGAACCATCTGTGGTTACAATTTCATTTATGACAAAATTTTTATTGCTAAAAGATTTAAGATATCTATATGCCTCATCATAAAGTGAAACATTATATGAATTTTCTACTATCACTATAGCGTAAAGTACCTTTTCATTTTCTAAAATTGCTATCCACTGTTCTTTTTTAAGGCTTTCACTATAAAAATTTCTAATATAAAAACCTGATTTGCTTACTAAAGTATTAAAAAACTTTTTTTCAAATTTATCCATTACTATATTTCTTTCTCTAACATCTCTAATAATTCATTAAATCTATCAATAGTTGCTTGTAGTGGCATAGATGTAGTCATATCCACACCAGCTTTCTTTAATATCTCTATTGGATAATCACTTCCACCACTCTTTAAAAATCCTACATACTTTTCTACAGCATTTTCTTTTCCATCTAAGATATTCTTAGCAAAAGCTGATGCTGCTGCATATCCTGTTGCATATTGATATACATAAAAATCGCTGAAAAAGTGAGGAATCCTTGACCATTCAACATCTATATCTTCATCAACTATCATATCTTCACCAAAATATTTAACATTTAACTCATGCCATTTTTCATTATAATCTTTAGCTGTTAAAGCCATTCCTTGCTCAAAGCTTTCATGAGTCCAAAGTTCAAATTCAGCAAACATCATTTGTCTAAATACAGTAGTTCTGATTTGCTCTAACTCTTGATTAATTAAATATAATCTTCTCTTTTTATCCTTTTCAGTATTTATTAAATGATGGATTAAAAGAGCTTCATTGGTAGTTGATGCTACTTCTGCACAGAATAAAGTATATCCTGCATAATAATAGCTTTGCTCTTTTCTTGAGTAATATGAATGTATTGAATGACCCATTTCATGAGCTAATGTTGATACATCACCTAATTGATAATTATAATTTAAAAGTACATATGGTTTAGTATCATATCCACCCCATGAATATGCTCCACCTCTTTTACCCTTATTCATATATTTATCTACCCAACCATCCTTAATTCCTTGAGTAAATATATCTAAATATTCTTTTCCTAAAGGTGCAAGCCCTTCAACAATCATTTCTACACCTTTATCAAACTCTATATGTTCCTTATCAAGCTCAATCACAGAAACATATAAATCATACATATGCATTTCATCTAAACCTAATAATCTCTTCTTTAATGAAACATATCTATGAAGACTTGATAAATTCTCATCTATTGTCTTAATAGCATTAGTATATACTTCAACTGGTATATCATTTGGTTTTAATGATGCCTCTAAAGCGCTATTATAATTTCTTATTTTAGCTCCAAAATTGAAAGTCTTGATAGAACTTGATAAAGTGGTTGCTAAAGTATTTTCAAATGCCTTATATTCTTTAAATAGTCCTTCAAATGCAGCTTTTCTAACAGCTCTATCCTTTGATCTTATAAATGAAGAATAGTTTCCTTCTGTTAATTCCACAGTGTGCCCTTCTTCATCTTTAATATCACCAAATTTCATATCTGCATTGGTCATTATATTATGAATAGAAGATGCTGAATCAAGACAATCTGATGCTGCTGCTAACAGTTCTTCTTCCTTTTCACTTAAAACATGTGGTTTTTCTTTTAAAATATTTTCCAATAAGAATTTATATTCTTTTAAGCCATCTAATCTTTCTATTTCTTTTTCAACAAATCCATCTTCCAATGAAAGAATTTCTGGTACAAAGTAAGCTGAATATGTAGCATACTCTGCCATATAGGCATCTATTCTATTCATCATGCTTTGATACTTAGTATTGGCCGTATCTTCATCACTTCTTAAATGTGCATATACATAAATCTTTTCTGCTTTTCTAGATATTTTTTCATTTACTTCAAAGTATTCTAATAGCTTTTCTCCAGAACCAAGCTTTCCTTGAAATTCTTTTAATTTAGGTGCTTCTGTTTTAAGCTCTTCAAATTCCTTTTCCCATACTTCATCATTGCTGTATATTTCATTTACAAGCCATTTATCTTCTTCTCTTATTTCCTCTCTTTTCTTTAAAACCTTATCGTCCATAGCCATATCGCTACAATCTATACTGTAGCACTCCTTTCTTATTTATACTCTTCTTCTTTTCCCTCAATATTCTTAAATACCTTTTCCATTGATTCTTCAACTAATTCTATACAAAGATCTAATTTTTCTTTTAAATAATCATAATCATCCTTATATTCAAACTTTACTAAAAATGTTGGATTATATTCATCTTCTATATCCTCTATATCTAACCCTTCACCTTTAAATAATTCATAATCAAATAAATCATAAATAGCAGAATATTGCCATTCTTCTACATCCTCTTTTGTATCAAATATGAAGTAAACTGTATCACCTTTTACATAAAAGTTTTTTACAAATTCAGCACCTTCTGAAACTTGAAAACTTCCAACTTCCTTCGATACAAATCCTGTTTCATTATCTCTTTCCATTAATATTAAACTTGAATAATCCATTGCATTTCTCCTATTTCTCTCTTGTAAAATTTTCATATATTTTTATTATAATATTAGCTTAAAAGTTTATCAAATCTTCTTACTGTTTCAAAGCAATGATAATTCATTCCTTCTTTTGAGTGATTATTAATAAAATCTTTTACTTCTACAGTAAAGTTTTCTGATTCATCTAATTCTATATCTATAGTATCATCTTCATTAAAAGTAAGACTTGTTACTTCTCCATGAGCAATTTCTTCATCTTCATAATAAAAAGTTACTCCTGCATCCACTAGTGTTTCATAAATGTCCATTAACTCTTCTATTTTATCGCTTCTCATTTGTTAATCTCTCCTTATATTATTCCTTTTAAAAATGTTATATAAAATGTAGTACCTTTATTAAGCTGGCTTTCCACTGTAATAGTGCCGTTATGTGCCTCTATTATTTAATGGTATTGTATCTTTATTATATTTCACAACATTACTTTCTATTCTGGCATATTTTAATAAGGTTGTTATAAGCCATTCCATTCTATCTAATTGCTTTGAAGTAAATTCTATAAACATATTTTTATCTTCTACAGACATACTTTCATGATTTTTTAAAATATCATTATAAGATATAAGTGCCGCAAGAGGTGTCTTTAATTGATGTGATATATCGCTTATTATATCTTTTAAAATTCACTTTATTCTTTAAAATCCTTATTCTATATCTAATAAAAACGTATCCTCTAACTCACACATAAATTTCATATATGTTAACATAAACTTAAGCCATGCATCATATTTACCAACTTTTAATGAATCTTCTATTGCATCATAGTAAAAGCCTTTATCTTGGTTTCTAATAATTATTCTTGGATAACTCTTAGCAGTTAAAAGACCATTCATAATAAGCCTTGATAACCTACCATTACCATCCATAAATGGATGTACTCTTACAAAATCTAACTTAAATTTAAAAATATCTATTAACTCTTTATCACTATTATTAAATCTATCTATAGCTTCATTTAACTGCTCTTTAACCTTTTCTGCTAGCGGTGGATTAATTAGGCTATTTGAAATATATACCTGACTACTTCTAATTTTTCCTTCCCATTCACTATTTTCTAATGTATTAAATGTTATATCTTTATGAATTCTACAGATAAGTTCTAAACTTAAATCATTATTTATAGAAAAATTATCTCTTATAGCCCTATTTAATTGTATTACTTCAGTTTGTGATCTTAAATCAGCATCTTGAGCAATTCCTTCAAGTACAGCTTTTGTTTGACCCTTTGTTAAGGTATTACCTTCTATTTTATTAGATGTATATACCTCTAAATATGCAATTCTATCATTAAATGGCCTATATCTGTATGTTTCTATAATCTTAATCATTTCATCTTGCGAAAGCCTACAATTTTTCACATTATAACTTTTAAATTTTACTTTTTTAAAATTAGTAAAAAACTGAACATCTCTAGCTTTAAAATCATCTGACATCTTACTAACCTCCCTATCATAATATTATTTCTTCTATACAATTTCGAATATATTTAGGAAAATAATTTGTAAGTTCGGCATGACTATTATATTTCATCACATCAAACTCACAATCATAATTTAATTTATTAAGCTCATTAACCAAGGGCTTTAAATCACTTTCATAAGTTTCCTCTTCACTGGAATAATGTAAGAATATCTTAGTATTATTCTTAGTGCTTTCTTCTAATTTTTTCTCCATAAGCACATTTAAATACTTTATGGATTCTTCACATGTATTTCCCATAATATATTCTAAAATTTCTTTATGGCCTGGTAAATTTAAATAATTACCTAACATATATTGAGGCGCCCCTGCAATAACATAAGTGTTCTTTCTATCTAAAGCAAAATATAATGCTCCATAAGCACCTTTGCTTGAACCTATATAAACTTCTTTTTTAGGCTTTATCTTATTGCAAATGCTGTTTATCAAACCTTGTACATCTTCTGCAATCTTAAAATCCTTATCTTTTCCTAAATAATATGCTCCTCGTCCATCAAAGCCAAAATCATCTAAGATAAAAAGCTTATTAACATCATAATTTTCAACTGTTCTCATATAGTTATATCTAGCCTTTTGACCTTTAGCTGTGCATGAAGTAAAAAGAACTAATAAAACTTCTGAATTTTTATTTTCTTCTAATATATATTTAACCTTATATTTTTTGCCTTGATAGATTTTCTGTTTCCTTACCATTTTATATTTTGTCTTTAACAAATCTATTGCCTTACTTATCTTCCTCATTTTTACCTCTTAGCTACTTATATTTAATTTCTAATTTTTTTAAACTCCATGAATTTATTCCATAACTCTTAATTAACCTAAGTATTTATAATCTATTAGCTTTATAAACCTACTTTCTTCTCCTATTTTTCCATAAGCATCTTCAAGGCTACATGTCATGTAAAGTCTTTTCTTTGCTCTTGTCATAGCAACATAAAAAGTCCTTTTTTCTTCATCAATATTATTTGCTTTCACTGACATATATGAAGGGAAAGTATTTTCCTTTAGTCCTGCTAAAAATACCGTATCATATTCTAGTCCCTTTGACTGATGCACTGTAATTATAGGTATCTTAGGAAATTTGCTTCTATTTATAATAAGTGCTTCTAAATCACCATTAGATAATGCAGTGATCTTAATTATTTCCATAAGAGCATCCCTATTGCTCTTTTCTTCTTCATCTAACTCCTTTAAAAGCATATAAAAATCCCTCAGACGCTCTATTTTTTCACGTCCCTCTTCTCCTGGATATAAGGTCTTTATACTAAACCCATTAA
Organism: Clostridium lentum; assembly: GCF_014287815.1. Lineage (GTDB taxonomy): Bacteria > Bacillota > Clostridia > Clostridiales > Clostridiaceae > Clostridium > Clostridium lentum. The sequence goes on along the minus strand of NZ_JACOOQ010000003.1, from coordinate 124,713 downwards.
TAACTTCAGCCACAATATCACATGGTCTTAAAGATTCAGCCTTAATAAATAAAGCATTTAATTTATTTCTTATGGCTGTAAAAGCCTTCATATGTCTTGACATATAAGCAATTCTCTCTAGTGATGTAGGTATTATCTTATTTTCTATTGCCATCACTAAAAGTTCTTTTGTGGCTAAAATATCATCCATAGCATCATGGCTTGGTTTGTTAACAGTTTCAAAAATCCTGCTTAATGTATCTAATTTATGATTAGGTAAATTGGAATAAAATCTCTTATAAATATCTAAGGTATCAAAAAAGCCTTTAAATTTTACTTTTCCTAAATTTAATCTACTTAATTCACTAGTTAATATATTTATATCAAATTGTACATTATGCCCTACAATTATTGCATCTTTTGAAAATTCTATAAACTCTTTTAATACAACTTCTTTATCTTCTCCATTTTCCCTTAAGAACTCATCACTAAATCCATGAACATGCTCCGATGATTTTACTGACTTCTTATTCTTTAAGAACTTTTCAAATTTTTCTGTAACCTCACCATATTTATTTATCTTTATGGCTGCTATTTGAATTATTTCATCTTCAGTAACATCAACACCAGTGCTTTCCACATCAAAGACAATAATATTATTATTTTCAAATTCATTGATTAAAAGCCCGTATTTCTCACCAAATAAAACAGTATTTTCATCAATATAATCACAAAGGCTTATGCCTATTGATTTATACTCATCAGATTCTATAGCCTCAAAAGCCTTATCTCCTACACCAGTAGGTAGTCTTTTTACAATTCTTTTTAAACTAATTGCATCATTTTTATTGCCAATAAGCTTTAAAAAAGCAATAATATCTTTTATTTCCTGCCTTCTAAAGAATCTAAACTGATCCACTAAGGCAAAAGAAAAATCTGCTCCTTCTCTAGATAATATATTCTCAATGTTTCCGCTAAGCTCAACATTATATCTATTATTTCTTGTTAGTACTGCTATCTTATTTAAATCTTCACCTTTAGCTTGTAGTCTTCTTATTTCATCCACAATGAATCTTGCTTCTTCCATGGAGCTATTTAAAGCTTTATATTTAATCTTTTCACCTTCAGCTTCCGTAAAAGCCTTTATTTCTTCTTTATATATTTCATTTACTTCATTTTCAAAGGCATTTTTTAAATATGATAAAGATGCCTCTGTAAGATTCTTAGTTGCCCTATAATTTTTTACAAAGATAATTTCCTTTGGTTTATATTTGTTTTTAAACTTGTCAAATATCTTATCAGGTTCTGACCCTCTCCATTTATATATGGTTTGAAAAATATCTCCACAAATTAAAATATTGTTATTGGCAAATATCTTTTCTATTATTGAATATTCCAATAAACTAGTATCTTGTACTTCATCGATATTTATATATTTATATTTGATTTTTAATGCCTCTATCAACTGTTCATCTTTAAATAGCTCTTTTACACTAACAATTATATCGGCAAAATCAACAGCATGATTATTACGTAAAGTCCCATTATAACTATTAATAAGTATATGACCTTTTTCCTTAAGAAATTTTTTTAAATTTAAATTTATATTACCTCTATCTGAACATAAACTATTTATTTTCTCTTCATTTTCTTTAAAAGATAACTTTACTACTTCTTCATAATCTTTTTTTTCATCTTCTGAATAAATATCTCTTCTTGCTCTTTCTAACTTTATAAAATCTAAAAATCTTTGAATTAATGGAATAGGAAAGTTAAAATAATTACATGTCTTTATTATTTCTATACAATCATCTTCATCAAAAACCACAAAATCAGTAAATATATCTGTCCTCTTTTTAGCTTGTTGCTTAATAATATCAAAACAAAAACTATGGAAAGTGCTTACCTTAACCTTATTTCCTTCAGCACCAACAATCTGCTCCACTCTTTCCTTCATTTCCTTACAAGCCTTATTTGTGAAGGTAATACATAATATTTCATCACCAGGCGCCTTCTTAGTTTCTATTATATTAGCAACTCTTCTTGCTAAAGTTTCAGTCTTACCTGTTCCTGCAGAAGCTAAAAGCATAATATTTTCATTTAATTCATTAATAACTGTAAGTTGCTCTCTATTTAGTGCCACAAAAACACCTCCAAAAAAAATATATACTACATTTAATTATATCTAAAATTAAATAAACTACAGATAAAATTATAAAAAATATTACTGGAAGTGTTATTTTCCAGTAATATTTTTCTATAATCCATTAACATAATTAATGCTCCTATTGTTAATAGTCCTATAGTGTTTTTGTTACAATTTTGTGTCAATAAAAGAAAAATTTTATTATTTCTTTATTTAAAAGAATATCATTTTTATTGCAAATAAAATAAGTATTATTCCTCCAAAAAAATCTGCATATTTAGTAACAAAACTTATCCTTCTTATAAAACGACAAAAATAAAATCCTGCAGTGCATATAATAAGAGTTATGATTCCTACAAAAATAGAATCAAGAAAAATTATTTCGTAAGATATTGTAGTTCCTATTGTAGTAAATCCTACTACCAAGGCATCTATACTTACTGAGACACCTAAAATTAAATACATAATATTTTTTAAAACCAAATCTTCATTTTCATTTTTTTCAAAGCCCTCTCTTATCATCATTACCCCTACTATACCTATGGCTATTCCTCCAATAATATTGGGAATTGCAGTAATATATTTTTCAAATAAAAAGCCCATAATAGCGCCACTAAAGAAAAATAAAAATTGAAATAATGCAAAAGATATAATGAAACCTATTTTTTTGCTTCTATTTACATGTTTATTTAATCCAATACTTATAGTTATACCAAATGCATCCATAGCCAAAGCTACTCCAACTATAAGAATATCTTTAATATTCATATGCACACTCCTAAATTATACTTATATAACATTGTATTATCTAATATTTTTACATATGTTACTTGGATACATATTTTCATTTTACTTTTACTTTTTTACATTATATTGTATTTTATTATAAAAATAATACTTTTATTTATCTATTTTTTGTTGTATAGTATATATTGTATTACGAATTAACTTTAAATAGTATAGCATATATAGAAAAGGAGTGTATTTTAATGACAAATTGTATCATAGCACAATCAGGTGGTCCGACTTCTGTAATAAACTCAAGCGTAGTAGGACTTTATAATGCAAACAAAGAGTTAAAAGCATACAATAAGGTTTTTGCAGGCTTAAATGGAATTGAAGGTATTTTAAACGGTAATATAATTGACTTAACTTCTTATAGTGATGAAGAAATTAATAAATTTAGATTTACTCCATCTTCTGGCTTAGGTTCATGTAGATATAAAATGAAAGATTTAGATGAATCAACTGAAGAATATGACAAGTTATTGGACATACTAAAGGCTAATGATATAAAAGCGTTTTTCTATGTAGGTGGCAATGACTCTATGGATACCACTGCCAAACTTAGTAGATATGCAAAAGAAACTGGCATAGATATTACATTTATAGGTATTCCTAAAACTATAGATAATGATTTAATGTATACAGATCACACTCCTGGTTTTGGAAGTGCTGCACAATTTATTGCAAATTCAGTTTTAGAAACATATTTAGATTCTTCTGTATATACTAACAATGGTATATTCATATTAGAAACCATGGGAAGAGATACTGGCTGGTTAGCTGCTGCTGGAGCATTAGCACAAATGAATGGCAAGTCAGTTGCAGATTTTATTTATCTTCCAGAAAGAGCTTTTGATATTGAAATATTTTTAAAAGATGTTACAGATAAATTTAAAGAACAAAACCAAGTATACATAGTTGTTTCTGAAGGTATCAAAGATAAAAAAGGAAAATTCATTTCTGAAATTCAAGCAGATGCCAATGATAAATTTGGGCATGCTCAATTAGGTGGCGTAGGTAATTACTTAAAGAAGCTTATTATAAATGCAGGCATAACAAAAAGAGTAAAGTCTTTAGAGCTTGGCGTACTGCAAAGATGTGCAATGCATTGTTCTTCAGAAATAGATTTAAAGGAAGCTTATGAGGCTGGATATGAAGCATTAAAATATTCACTTACTGGAAAGTGTGGATACATGGTTACAATTGAAAGAACTTCTAATGAACCCTATGAAACTTCTTATTCACTTATTGAAGCTGATAAAGTTGCTAATAATATTAAATACTTTCCAACTGACTGGATTAATGATAAGGGAAATCATATAGAACCACAAGCTCTTAAATATTTACTACCACTAATTTCTCCTCTTCCAGAGTTCAAGGTATTTAATAAATAATATAAACAAAAGGCTCTAGTTTAATTACTGGAGCCTTTTATTTACTTATTTCTATAAAATAGTATCTTCAGATTTTCTATAGCCCTCTCTGCTTCTATTAGAACAGCAATTGTTGTTTCCTAAACATGAACCAACTTGGCAATTACAAATTAGATTGATATTATCTACATTAATATCATCTTTATATATCTTTAGCATATAAGTTGTATTAGGGCATAAAGGTCCAAATACAAACTGGCCATATCTATCTGTAAAAGTATGAGTTATTGGTGTTGGAATTGAACATCTATCAGTAACTTTTAATAATACAACTACAGCATCTGCTATTGCTCTTCCAGAATTATTAACTACAGTACCTAATATTGCAGATCTATCTTCATTTTCTATTCTTGCTATAGCATTTATTTGCTGATTGCACCCAGTTGAAAAAGTACAACTACCTATTCTTCCGCTCATAACATTTCCCTCCTAAGTTGTTATACTATAAAGTATGATAAATTTACAAAAAGGGTGAATTTAATGCAATAAATATATTATTATTTACAAACATTTTTTACATATATATTCTATAGTTTCTAAAAATATATTTACTTCTTTTTCTGAATTATATGCTCCTAAGCTAACCCTTACCATTCCTGGCATACCATTTCTTGCAATATATTCTTCTATTTCATCACTCTTTATACCAAGTAGCCTTCGTGTATACGGGTGTGCACAAAATCCTCCCTGTCTTACTGCAATACCTCTAATACTAGCTAAATATTCTCCAACCATCTCATATCCTAATCTATCTATATTAAACACCATTATTCCTAATCTATCTTCGATATTTTCATTGTCACCATACATAATTACTCTTGGAAAATTTTTCATTCCATCAATCAACATTTTCAGTAATTTCTTTTCATTATTTTCAATTAACCCAAGTCCAATTTTATTCATTTCTTTTAAGGCCTGCATTAATGCAACTGCCCCGAAAAAATTTGGACTTCCTGCTTCATTTTTCTCAGGTGTAGATAGCCATATTAAATGATCATCTAAAACTCTCTCTACAGTTCCTCCACCTTTGGTATCCGGTGGATACTTCTCTATTTCATCCCGCAAACCTATTATTGCACCACTACCAAATGGTGCATATACTTTATGTGCTGAAAATATTAAAAAGTCTATATAATCATCATCTTCTTCTCCACACATATTTACTTCCCTATGTGGTACTAATTGAGCTCCATCAATTATAACCTTTGCTCCATATTTATGGGCTAATTTAGCTACCTTTCTTATATCAGTAATATATCCAGAAACATTAGAAGCACCTGTAATAGTTACATACTTTATTCTTTCTTTATAAATATTAAACATTTCTTCTAACTCTTCCATGATTATGCGACCTTTTTCATCAACTTCTATATATTTCAAATCACACTTATCTCTCCAGGGAAGGTCATTAGAATGATGCTCCATTCTGCTGGTTATTACTATATCATCTTTATTTTCAATTAAAATATTAGACAATTTATTAATTCCTTCAGTGGTATTACTTACAAATATAGCTGTATATTTATTTAGAGGTGCATTAAAATAATCTATAACGTATCTTCTACATTCCTCATATAAATCGCTACTATACTGTGATTTTTGTCCATCGCCACGAGCAATAGATCCATAATTTTCACTAGCTTTTAATACAGCTCTCATAACTTTTTTTAAAACTGGAGTAGTAGCGGCATTATCGAAATTTATAGGAATAATTTGTTTTTTTCCATTAATTACAATCTTATTGTCTAAACCTATAAATAATTTTCTAATTTCATCTATATTATCTCTACGCATGACATTCTCCCCTCCCTTACATACTATTCATTCTAATTTGACATTGCTACTACCTCTTTTTATTATATTTTTATTATAAACTTCTAAGGATAAAGCCCCATTCATAAACTTAAGTAACAGATAAATTATTTTTTTCATACATTATTAATAAATTATTTCTGGAGGATAAAAATGAAAATGGAGAAGAAAAAAGTAAAAAATAATAATAATAATAATGATTTAAAATTTACACCTTTAGATATTAATCCTTCCTTGAATATAGGCAACGAGAAGCTAAATTCAATTACTCCACCAAATACTTTAGATGGGATTTCCATAAATAGTGATTGTAATAATATTTATATAGGCTTCCCTCCTCTAGGATTAACTTCATCTAAATATAGTCCATTAATGACTAATTCATCATTGCTTAATTCTACTTTAAATTCCAATAACACCACAGGATATTATCCACCAATGCCTTATCCTAATAATATTCCTTCAATGGATACCAGCAATACTATACCTATTACGTCACCTAATGAAAATATCTTAAATAATGAATTTCCATCTGAAACATCTTCTGATAATTTATATTCATATAATACCAACGATTCTCGCAATATAAGTTACTATCTTCCTTCTATAAATCCATTAGATATTTTAAGAAATTTTGACTTATCATTCTCTGGTGATGACTCTAGGGATTCTGTTTCTAATAAGGAAATTGATGATATATTTGAATGCATAAAAACTGATAATTCTTCTATTCTTTCTACCTTAAAAGCCTACAGAATACCACTTCCTATTGCATCCTTAATAATTAAAAAAATTATTAAAATAACTTTAGAACATAAATAAGTAGGTGATTAAATGAGTTTATTTAATAGAAATGCACCTGTTATTGATTCTAATATTAGAATACTTCATGCTGTTCCAACTGCTACTGCTATTGATATATATGCCAATGGTAATCTCATTGCTAGAAATGTATCCTTTAGCCAACTGACTAAATATTCTGCTCTACCAGCTGGTAGCTACCAATTCCAATTATATGCTGCATGTACTTATGATAAACCATTACTTTCTCAAGATATAGCAATCACTCATGGTGCAAATTACACAATATCAGTGGTTACATTACAAGATAACTTATATCTTTTTAGACTTAAAGATGATAATGTTCCTTCCACCAAAATATCTACTTTCCTTAGGTTTATGAATCTTTCTCCTAATTCTCCATTGCTTAGCCTTTCGTTGCCTAACAATACGGAGCTTTTTAATAGTGTGGAATATTTGGAAACTACAGGCTACTATATGATTTCTTCTGGAATTTATAATTTACAAGTTACCATTGCTTCAGATGAAAGCGTTAAAAAATATATAAATAATATTTCTTTTGATAATGGCAACTTCTATACCATTTATATAATTGGTCTATTTAATGATACTCCAAAACTGGGATATCTTCTTACTGTAGACTACCAATAAAACTTAGGAACTGTTGTAATTGAATTAAATATTCAAATAACACAGTTCCTAAATTTTATTTTTCATAAATATTCATTAATTATTTTTCCACCTTAGATTATTACTTTACTTTTACAATAGCTTTAAATTTCTTATTATAGTATAATAATTACGACTCTACTTAATATGGAGGTTAAATATAATGATAGTTTTAAGTTGTAAAGATATATGTAAAAGTTATGGTATTAGAGATATATTAAAAAACATTACATTCTCTATAAATGAAGGAGATAAAGTTGGTGTAATAGGCCCAAACGGCGAAGGTAAATCAACTCTTTTTAAAATAATAACTAAAGAGCTTTCCCAAGATTCTGGTGAAGTATTTATAGATAAAACCAGTAATCTTGGATACTTATCACAAAATTTATCTCTTGATTCTTCAAAAACAATATATGAAGAAACCTTATCTGTCTTTGAAGAATTATTAAATATTGAAAATAGATTAGCTACTTTAGAAGTTAAAATGAACGAGCCTTATGATGCTAGCAATGCAGCTTATCATGATAAATTAATAAAAGATTATACTACTCTTCAAGACATCTATTCACATAAAGGTGGTTATATTTATAAAGGTGAAATATCTAGAGTGTTAAATGGACTTGGTTTTGTAGAAGAACTTTTTGATAAAGAAATATCTACTCTAAGTGGTGGCCAAAAAACAAGAGTAGCTTTATGTAAGCTTCTTTTAAGAAAACCAGATATACTACTTCTTGATGAGCCTACCAACCATCTTGATTTAGAAGCAATAACTTGGTTAGAGGAATACTTAAAAAGCTATAAAGGAACTGTGCTAGTTATCTCCCACGATAGATTCTTTCTTGATTCTGTAACAAATAAAACTTTTGAAGTAATCGGTGGAAGCGTTGAAACTTATAATGTTCCATATACTAAATATCTTGAACAAAGAAAGAAAAAATATGAAGCTTTACAAAAAGCATATGATCTTCAACAAGCAGAAATTAAAAGACAGGAAGCTATAATTGAAAAATTCCGTTCTTTCAATCGTGAAAAAAGCATTAGAGCTGCAGAAAGTAGAGAAAAAGCCCTAGAAAAAATGGATAAGATTGATGCTCCTCCTACTGATAAAGAAAGCTCTAAGATAAAATTTGAAGCTCAAGTTAAAAGCGGATATGATGTTTTACATATTGAAAACTTGAAGAAATCCTATAGTGATAAGATGCTTTTTACAAATCTTTCATTAGATTTAAAACGTGGAGAAAAAGTAGCTTTAATAGGTGAAAATGGTAGAGGAAAAACAACATTATTTAAAATAATAATGGATAAAATTGAACCTGATTGCGGATTAAAAGTATTAGGTACCAATGTAAATGTAGGTTATTACGATCAAGAGCAGTCTAGTCTTGACATGTCAAAAACTATTTTAGATGAAGTTTGGGATGAATTCCCTAATATGACTACAGCTAAGCTTAGAAGTGTACTTGCCTCATTCTTATTCACTGGTGATGATGTTTTTAAAGAAATAAGTAAATTAAGTGGTGGAGAAAAATGTAGAATTAACTTATTAAAACTTATGCTTTCTAAGTCAAACTTGCTTTTACTTGATGAACCTACAAATCACTTAGATATACTATCTAGAGAAGCACTAGAAGATGCCATCCTTCAATATGATGGCACATTAATGATCATATCTCATGATAGATATTTCTTAAATAAGGTTATAAATCGTATTTTAGAACTTACGGAAGGTGGAATTACTGAATACCTTGGTAATTATAGCTATTATCAAGAAAAGAAGGAAAACCCCAACCGCTTCCATAAATACGAGGAATTAGCTGCTGGTAAAACAAAAACACAAATAAAAGAAGAAAAAAAGAAAAAAAGAGAAGCTGATAAAGAAGCAAAGGCATTAAAACTTCAAATTAAAAATATAGAAAAAAGTATTAGCGAATTAGAAGAAACTTTAGAAGAACTTCAAAATCAACTATGCCTAGAAAGCGTCTATTCTAACCCTGAAGAAAGCAATAGGGTTAATAAAGAAATACGCTCAGCTGAAAGTAAGCTGGAATCTCTTTATGAAGAATGGGAAAAACTTGCTGAATAAATTTCAGCATTTTTTTATTTATCACATAAAAAACACTTGAATTTTTTTTTATTTAGTTATAATATAATCTTGCTTAAGGCATATAGTAAGCAAAAATTATTACTAAAGAAAAATAATATTTAGGGGGTGCTTTCTATGATAAGAATATGCAGATATTGTTCTAATGTTGATATCGATGCCATTAAAACAATTGTTGGTGATGAAAATGTTGAAGTTGGATGCATCGGTCAATGCGGACAAAAATTTGTTGCTTATATTAATGACGAATTAATTGAAACTTCAACTGAAGAAGAACTATTAGATTATATAAAAAGAATCTAATAATTATTCTAAACTTAATATTTTACATATAAAATGTAATTTTAAAAATAAAATGCATTAAGATAAATCATTGTATCTTAATGCATTTACTTTTAATTAATTTAAATTCTTACTAGAATATCATTTATGTCTTCACTTACTCTCCTTCTTTCATTATAGACCCATTCCACATCAAAATCCAAATTAAATACCTTAGAAAATGAATAATACATATTAATCTTCTGATAATATATTTCTAAATCATCTAAATTTCCTACAAAACATTGAGGTTTTGTTAATTCTTTGTATTTTAATACAAATAGTTCATCTACATAAAATAAGAATAATTCCATTAAATCATCTCTAGACACATCAAAAGGAACTTTTATTAAATTCCACTGATCTACTTCCTTTAACTTATACTTTTTAATTCTCTCAAGTATTAATAAATATTCACTTATATCCATCTTTGTATAATAATCTAAGCTTTCTTCTCTATCCTTCCATAATGCCAATTTTTGATTTAATGGTAAGTTCTTTATCTTTAATATGGCATCTGATGGGCCTATAACAGCCTTTTCTATAGGCTTATCCTTCATCTCTAACTTTTCTTTAAGTAAATCTTGTGTTCCACCTACAGCTGCTACATAACCTACATCATATATTCCCTTTCTTCCAGCTCTTCCTGCCACTTGTTTTACTTCCTGTGATGTAAGTTCTCTAACTTCCTCTCCATCATATTTAGAAACTGACATAAAAATAATTCTTCTTATTGGTAAATTTACCCCCATTCCTATGGCATCAGTAGTTATTAATACTTTAGTTTCTTTATTTAAGAATTCTGCATACTGCATTTTTCTAACTTCTGGTGGTAAATCTCCATAGATAATACTTGCTTTAATACCCTTCTCTGAATAGCTTTGTGCTATTTCTAAAACTCTCTTCTTAGAAAATACCACAATAGCATCTCCTTCTTTAGTATCATTGTAGCTAAAGTTCTTATATTCAACTTCCAATGGAGTATTTCTTGTATATTCATTTATTTCATAATCATCATTACAATCAGTTAAGATTTTTTCTAATAACTCTTTGGTATTTAAAGCTCCACATACATGTATCTCTTTACATCTTAACCCTAATAAAGCTCTACTCCAAGCCATTCCTCTTCTACTATCACCAATCATCTGTATTTCATCAATAACAGCTATATCATATTCTTCATTTAAATTTGCTTTTTCAATAGTGCATGAAACATGAGTAGAATTTTCATTTATTATTTCTTCCTCTCCAGTGATTAAATCACAAGGAACACCTTCATTATTAAGCTTTTCATAATTTTCTAGAGCAAGAATTCTAAGTGGTGATAGATATATTCCTTTCTTTGCACTTTTTAAGCGCTCAATGGCATTATAAGTCTTTCCGGTATTGGTATCACCTAAATGAATTATAACCTTTCTCTTTATTGCTCTTGCTAGTTTATACTCATCCTTTGGATTTTCTGGGAAATTCTTTTCAAATTCTTCACCTACTATTTTAGGAATATGAAGCTTAGTAAGTACCGTCATAAATCCAGAGTTAAGAAAGGAATTATAATTTCCCGCAATTACATCATAAAAATCAAATGATGTTTTATTTTTTCTATTATAATCTTCTAAGAGTTTCTTAGATGCTTCTTCTAAAGCTTCTTCATATTTCATTACTACTTCTTTATATTCCCTAAAACCTTGATTTTCCATTTCCTTTAAAGCTTTAAGTTTCTTTCTAAGTGCAGTTTCCTGCTCTACTAAAGCCCCTGCTTTAGAATGCTTTATTATATCCTCAATATTAGCTATTTGTCCCTTTAATTTTTTAAACTCTCTTTGAGCAGCATTTTTTTTCATGAATTAAAGCTCCCTTCCAAAAGTATACTTATAATTTATTTTAACATATTCCTGTCCATATCTTTTATCATTTCATGGAATTTATTATTTAATTCTTAATTTTATAAAAAAAGCACTAGATACACAATTTTGTATCTAGCACTTTTATTTTTACTACTATTTATTACTACTCTCCTAATCCACTTTCATGGAACTTTTTAGTGAATCCACTTAGAAGATTATTTATTGGCTTCTTTAAGAATATTGAAATAAGTATTGCTACTACTATATAAATTAACATTATAACTATATCTTTTACAAGTACTGATTGAACTACTCCTCCTATCGATTCTCTAGCAAATGAAATAGCATAAGTAAATGGTAAAAATGGATTTATTATCTGGAAGAACTTAGGTGTAAGTTGTATAGGGAATGTTCCTCCTGAACCTGCAACTTGTAAAACAAGTAATATTATTGCAGTTACCTTACCAACATTACCAAATACAGATACTAATGAATAAACTATAGCTACAAATGTTATACTAGTAAATAAAATTCCTGTTACAAATAATGCTGGATTTACACAATATATCTTTAATAAATATAAATCACCTAATGCTACTATTAAAGCTTGTGTCATTCCTATTGTAAGGAATAATAATAGTTTTCCAAAGTACACTTCCATATGATTATATTCACCATGTGCCTCAACACTAAACATAGACACTAATAAAGTCATACCTACCCAAAGAGATAATACTGAATAAAATGGAGTCATAGCAGTACCATAATTTCTCATAGGATATAAAGAATTTTCTTCTAACTCTACTGGTGAAGTCAGATAATTAGAACGCTCTTCAACATTATTCGCTATTAGTTTTAATAAATCTTTTAAATCGCTACTATCTTTTATTTTAGCTACATTAGAAGTTACCTCATTTACAATCTCTTCTGCTCTTGGAAGATTATCTTTTGCATATTTAATTCCTTCATTACCTTTATTACATAAAGCAGATACAGTTGTCAATATTTCTTCTACTTTTGGTAGCTTATCTTGTGCTCTTTGTAATATTTCTAATGCACTTTTTGCACTATCATTAGCTGTATTTAATATTGTATTTATATTTCCTAATATTTCTGTATCAAATTTTTCATATAAATTTCCTGCAATATTACTTACATCATTTAATACAGTTTTTGCATTTTCAAGTTTTGATGTATCTATTAAGTTTCCATTAGCTAGTGAATTTTTTATACTTTCAATTTCATTATATAGCTGATTTAAAGTATTTTCAGCTGTTATTAAATTATTAAGCACATCTGATAATGCTCCATTTTGTGAGTGACCATTTATTTTTTCTACTAATACTCTTATAGATGTAAGATAATCTCTAAGTCCACTTACTTTAGTATTTAAGTTTCCTAACAATACATTTGCATTTTCACTACCAGTGTTTATAGCATTAATAACAACATCTACATAAGATGATACTTCATCTGCTAAATCTTTTACCAAACCAATATCTGTTTTAATTGTTGGTGCTATATTATTTATCTCTCCTTGAGATGTAGTTATAAAATCAATTAAATTTGTTGCTAATCCTTTTGTACTATTTAAAGTATCAGTAATTAATGGAATATCATTTTGAAGATTTGTTACTAAATCAGCTACTTTATTTACTCCATCATAAGCTAAATCTGTTGTTTCATATAAATCTTTAAATTTAGATTGAATTTCCACAAGTTTATCATATAAATTATCTAACTTAGGTAGCTGTCCTTCAACTTCTATTCCTAAATCTTTCGCTGTTGAAAGAACTATATCACTTACCGTTTCTATAACTGTTTTATTAACATTTTCTTGTACTGCTGTTGCACCTTTAACAGTAATCTTCGGCGCTATTGCATTTACCTTTTCATTAACAGTATAAATAATTTTTCCTTTTTTAATATCATCAGTTATTAATGATAATATATTTTCAGAAAATTCTTCTGGAATAGTAATCATTGCATAATAACTACCTTCCTCAACGGCTTTTACAGCTTCTTTTTCACTTACAAATTGCCATCCCATGACATCATTTTCTTTTAGCTGATCTATAATCTGATTTCCTATGTTTTTAAATTCACCTTTAAGCTCTGCACCTTTATCCTTATTTACTACACCTATTTTTATTTGACTAGTTGCTTCTTTACCATATGGATCCCAACTTGCCTTAATATTAAACCAGGCATATAAAGAAGGTAATATAGAAAGTGCTATAAATACTATTAGTGCTGCATAATTAGTAAATATTTTTTTAATATCATCTTTGTAAATTTTAAAAATATTATTCACCTTGTTTGCCCCTTTCTCATCTTAAGTCATATAATAATATTTATCCAATCCTTTTTATTTATATATAGTATAATTTTTAGCCAAACTCTTCAAACCTCATATTAGGGCAAATTTCTTCTTTTATGACCATTATATTTAATTATGTTCTAAAAATATGCCTTTTTTATATTTTTATACTAATCAGTCTAAAAATATAATTGTTAAAAATTATCAGGCAATATTATAGTAAACTTGCTACCTTCTCCTATTTTACTCTCTACATATATTTTACCCTTATGATACTCAATTATTTGTCTTGTTATAGTTAGTCCTAATCCACTTCCGCCATTTTTTTCTGAATTACCATCTATAATTTGATTAAATCTATTAAATATTGTCTCATGATATTCCTCTGCAATACCAATACCTGTATCAATAACCTCAATTTTAACTTGAGATTTTTCTTCTATTATCCTTACAGTTATACTATCTCCTGCTTCGGTAAATTTTGCTGCATTACTTACAAGATTAATTATACATCGCTCTATTGCATCATTGTCACAATTAATAGTTTTTTCCTCCATTTCAGGATCTACTATAAGATTAACCCCTCTTCCTTCTATATAGTCTTTTAGTGTTAATACACTTTCTTCCACTAAATAAACAATATTCGTTTCTGTAATATTTAAATGATAACATCCGCTTTCCATCTTTGAGGTATCTATTATATCATTAATCATCTTCAATAATCGCTTGCTATTACGTCCTATAATATCCATATAGTTATCAAGTCTTTCCTTTAATATACCTTTCTTATTCAATTCTATAATAAGCTGTTGTGTTGAATATATTACATTTAAAGGAGTTCTTAATTCATGTGATAGATTTACAAAATAACTATTCTTTTTTCTTTCTAAATCTATAACTTTGTTAAGTAATCCAGTATTCTTTTCCATTTCATTACGTAATTGCTTAGTTCTCTCCATAACCATCTTATCTAATTTTTTTATTTTAACTCTATTATTTATAATAAAAAATATAATAATAATAATATAAACTAAAATTGCTTCCTTACTCTTCCAAACTTGTGGGTTAATTTTGAATCGAGCTATCTGAGTATCACTGTAACTTCCATCTGCTGACCTTGCTGTTACCTTTAATTCATAATTTCCTGGTGCTAAATTAGCTAAATTAACATAATTATTTCTAAGAGGTATCCAACCATCTTCTTCCTCATTTAAAGTATAATAATACTGTATATTTCTCATACTTTTATAATCTGGAAGGAAAAAACTCACTCTTATATTATTTTCTGAAAACTTAAAGACTTGATTATTTATACTCTTTCTACTACTTCCATTAACTTCAAAATCATCAAAAACAATATTTAAGTTTGGGCCTTTAATTACAACTTCATCAGGAATAAATAAATTA
Organism: Clostridium lentum; assembly: GCF_014287815.1. Classification (GTDB taxonomy): domain Bacteria; phylum Bacillota; class Clostridia; order Clostridiales; family Clostridiaceae; genus Clostridium; species Clostridium lentum. Next base: position 109,094 of record NZ_JACOOQ010000003.1, on the reverse strand, counting down.
AAACCATTAATTCCTCCAAAAATAAATTCACCTTTCTTTGTTTTAAAATATGAATTGCCATTAAACTCATTACTTTGCAAACCATCTGTTATATTTAAATTATTTATGACATTAGTATCTATATTAATTTTAGCTATACCTAAATTTGTACTTACCCATGGATTATCTTTATCATCAAATAATATACCATAAATTGTATTATTGGCTAAGCCATCTTTAGTAGTATATGAAGTAAATGTATCATCTTTTTCATTATACCTATTTAATCCAAAGTTTGTCCCAATCCAAATCTCACCTTTTGAATTTTCTCCTATACACCTTATGGTATTATCGGATAAACTTAAACTATCATTCTCCTTGTTTTTAAATACATTTATAATCCCTGTATCTGCATCAATCTTGATAAGTCCGTTATCTACAAATGTTCCAAGCCAAAAATTTCTCTTTGAGTCCCTATATATTGCACTAATATTTTTACTGCTTATTCCAATTTCTTCTAATATATAATTTAAATTTATTACTGACCTATCATTTAAGTTTAAAGCATCTAATCCTGAAGCACTACCTATATATAAGTATCCTAAATCATCATAAAATAACTTTTTCACTATATTACTGTATAATCCATTTTCCTCATCATAAATCTCTATTTCACCAGTTATTCTATTTACAACATTTAAGCCATTATAAGTACCTATAAATATATAATCTCCAGCTCCAGTTATATCTGTTATTCTATTATTGCTTAAACCATTAGCAGTGGTTAAGCATTCTATAACGTCTCTATCTTTATTTAAAATATTTACTCCACTGGAAGATGTCCCTATCCAAAGCAGTCCATCATCATCTTCATAAATTCCTAATACAGCCTTTTCATTTATACTTTTGCTATTAAACGGATCATTCTTGTAATGGCCTATGGTGCTATATGGGTCAAAAATACTTACTCCTGAATATGTACCAATCCAAATTAATCCACTATAATCTTCTAAAATAGAAAATGTGTTATTATCTATTAAACTGTGAGGATCATGAACTTTGTTTTCATACCATGTAAATATATTTTTATCTACCTCAAATAATACTACACCTTCATCGGTACATATCCACATATTTCCTTTACTATCTTTCAAAAAGTTTTTAACAAAGGCTCCTCTTATTGTGCCATCCTCTCTTGTTAGTGAATATCTAGTTACTTTATTATTTTCAATATTTAATTTACAAAATCCATTATCATAAGTTCCTATCCATATGTGCTTATCTCCATCATAATAAACCTTATAAATATAATTTTCACTTATGGTATTTACATCATCAGTACTTTCAAATCTCTCAATAACATTGGTATCAACATTTATCTTATATAACCCATTTTCAGTACCAGCCCATATATTGCCATACTTATCTTCTGTTAAAGAATTGATATATTCTTCTTTTAATTCTGGATATATTAAATTAAATTTATCTGTTTTTTTATCATATAAATTTATTCCTTCAGCTGTTCCAACATAAATTTTATTAGAACTCGATATTAAAATGATACAAGTATTATCATCAGATAAATTACCTGATTCGCTATCACTGGTATAATTCTGTACCGTTTCTCCATCATTATATATCTTACTTATACCTATTGCCGTGGCAACCCATATGTTTCCTTCATCATCCTCTTTAATATCTAAAATATAACCATTTACTAAACTATTTTTCTTCCCTTTTTCATATGTATATTTTTTAAATGTATATCCATTATATCTATCTAACCCATCATTCGTTCCTAGCCATATATAGCCTTTGCTATCCTGCATCATGGTTTCAACAGTAGCTTGACTCAAACCATCTTCAATGGATATATTGTTAAATCTGCTATATTCTTCAGCTTTAACATTAATACTGAAATTAATTTTAATAATAATTACTGCTAAAATTATAATTAAATATTTACTTTTTAAATTCATTCCAACAAATTTCCCTTTCATTTCGACTGCTTTTTACATTATACCATATTTTATGAAAAAAATACCTAAAGAATAAACTTTAGGTATTTTATATATATTATGCATTTTCAAACTGACTATTATATAGTGATGCATAGAACCCGCCTTTTTCTAATAACTCATGGTGATTTCCTTGTTCAATAATATCTCCATCTTTCATCACTAATATTAAATCTGCATCTCTTATAGTTGATAATCTATGAGCTATAATAAAGCTTGTTCTTCCTTCCATTAATTTATCCATAGCTTTTTGTATAAGCAATTCTGTCCTTGTATCAACAGAACTTGTAGCCTCATCTAGAATAAGTATTTTAGGATCTGCAAGTATTGCTCTTGCTATAGTTAAAAGTTGTTTTTGCCCTTGTGATACGTTACTTGCTTCTTCATTTAATTCCATATTATATCCATCTGGAAGTGTTTTGATAAATGAGTCTACATGGGCTGCTTTAGCAGCTCTCTTAACTTCTTCATCACTGGCATCCAATCTTCCATATCTCAAGTTATCCATTATACTGCCATTAAATAACCAAGTATCTTGTAATACCATACCAAACATCTTTCTTAAATCGCTTCTACTGAAGTCCTTTATATTATGTCCATCTATAGTTATATTTCCTTCATTAACTTCATAGAATCTCATTAACAGCTTAACCATAGTAGTCTTACCAGCTCCTGTAGGTCCTACTATAGCCACTCTTTGCCCAGGTTTAACCTTTGCTGTAAAATCATTAATTATTGTTTTTTCTGGATTATATCCAAAATGTACATGGTTAAATTCCACTTCACCAATAATTTCTTTAGTACTTATAGGATTTTCCACATCTTTAACTTCTTCCTCTTCATCTAAGAATTCAAAAACTCTTTCAGCGGCAGCTGCTGTAGATTGAAGAACATTAGCAATTTGTGCTGTTTGTGCTATAGGTTGTGTAAAAGATCTCACATATTGAATAAAAGCTTGAATATCACCCACTTCTATAGATCCTTTGATGGCTAAAAATCCCCCAATAATTGATACTAAAACATATCCTAAATTCCCAACAAACATCATTATTGGTTGCATAAGCCCTGATAAAAATTGAGATTTCCAAGCACTCTTATAAAGAGTATCATTTAAATCATTAAATGTATTAATTTCTCTTTCTTCTGAATTAAAGGCCTTTACTATATTGTGTCCTGAGTACACTTCTTCAACTTGACCATTTACATGTCCTAAATATTCTTGTTGACTTTTAAAGTATCTTTGTGATTTCTTAACAACTACTGATATAAGCCCTAAGGATACTGGTATTATTAATAATGCTACCAATGTCATTACCCAATTGATTGAAAACATCATAATAAGTACACCAATTAAAGTTGTTGCTGAAGTTATTATTTGTGACATACTTTGATTTAGCGTCTGGCTTACTGTATCAACATCATTAGTAACTCTTGATAACACTTCTCCATGAGTTTTAGTATCGAAATACTTTAAAGGCATTCTATTAATTTTTTCTGATATTTCTTTTCTCATCTTATAAGAAACCTTTTGTGCTATTCCTGACATTGCAAAACCTTGTATCAATGAAAAAACAGTACTTATCACATATAGAACCAATAATACTATTACTATTTGTCCTATATATCCAAAATCAATTCCTGCTCCAGCCTGACCTGTAACTTTGCTAACTAAACCTTCAAATAAAGCTGTTGTTGCCCTTCCTAATATCTTAGGTCCTACAATTGAAAATGCTGCTGAACCTATGGCAAATATTATTACTATTGTTATCATCAATCTATAAGGCTTTAAATAAGACATTAAAGATTTCATAGTCTTCTTAAAATCTTTGGCTTTTTCACCACCAGCTCTTATACCGCCCATAGGTCCTCCCATGGGACCTCTCATTTTTCTTTGATCATTACTCATCTTGAAGCTCCTCCTTTGAAAGTTGTGATAAAGCTATCTGTCTATAAACTTCACAATTTTCCATAAGCTCTTTGTGAGTTCCTTTCCCTACAACTTTCCCCTCATCTAGCACTAATATCTGATCAGCATTCATTATTGTACTGATTCTTTGAGCTACTATTAATAGCGTACTATCACTTAATTCTTCATTTATAGCTTTTCTTAATTTAGCATCTGTCTTAAAGTCTAAAGCTGAAAAACTATCATCAAATATAAATATCTCTGAATTCTTAGCCAGTGCTCTAGCAATAGCTAATCTTTGTTTTTGCCCTCCTGATACATTAGTACCACCTTGAGAAATCTCTGTGTTAAATCCACTTTCTTTGCTAGAAATAAATTCTGTTGCTTGAGCTATTTCAGCTGCTTTATGCATATATTCATCACTTATATGTTCTCCACCATACTTTAAGTTAGATTCAATAGTCCCTGAAAAAAGCATCCCTTTTTGTGGAACAAAACCTATTTTTTCTCTTAAGTCATGTAATGAAACATTTTTAATATTTTCTCCATCAATTAAAATTTCACCACTAGTAACATCATAAAAACGTGGAATTAAATTAATAAGTGTTGATTTACCGCTACCTGTGCTTCCTATAAAAGCTGTAGTTTCTCCAGATTTAGTTTTGAAATTAATATCTTTTAATATATATTCATCTGCCCCTGGATATTTGAATGAAACATTTTTAAATTCAATTTCACCTTTTTCTTCTACTTTAAAGCTAACTGGATTTTCAATATTCTTTATGGCAATATCAGTATTTAAAACTTCTGATACACGTCCTGCTGAAACTAATGCTCTTGGTAAAATAACTGATACCATTGAAATCATCAAAAATGCCATAATTATTTGCATAACGTATTGCATAAATGCCATCATATCTCCAACTTGCATTACACCGGAATCAACTCTATGAGAACCTACCCATACTATTAAAAGCGTTACTCCATTCATAATGAACATCATTAAAGGCATCATCATAGACATTGCTCTATTAACAAAAAGATTTGTCTTTGTTAAATTCATGTTAGCTCTTTCAAATTTTTCTTCTTCATACTTTTCTGTGCTAAAAGCTCTTATTACAAGCATTCCTGTTAAACTTTCTCTTGTTACTAGGTTTAATTTATCCACTAGCTTTTGTACCATTTTAAATTTAGGAATTGCAAATACAAATAACACTGCCACTAAAGATAAGATAGATACTACAGCCACTACTATAACCCATCCCATTCCAGCTCCACTCTTAACTACTTTTACTATACCACCTATTCCTAATATAGGTGCATAAAATACTATTCTAAGTCCCATAACTATCAACATCATAATTTGCTGAATATCGTTAGTAGTTCTTGTAATAAGTGATGCTGTTGAGAATCTATCAAATTCAGCATTGGAGAAACCTACAACCTTATTAAATACATCTTTTCTTAAATTTCTTCCTAATGCTGCTGCTATTCTTGCTGCTATAAATGTAACTATTACTGCTGCAATAGTTCCTATTAAAGCAACTCCTAGCATCTTAGCACCTGCCATAAATAAATAATTTGTCTGTACTTTATCAATATCTATACCTAACTCTTTATATTGTTCCCTAACATATGTAACTGCTGATTGAGTAACCATACTTTCAGGCATTTCATCTAATTTTTCATTAATTCCCTTAATAATTTCTAAAACTTGCTCTTCTGGCATATTAGATAACATCATGAAAGGATCCATATTTGCCATATCAACACCTTCAGGTGCAGCCATAACATTACCAGAATCCCCCATAACTTTAGTAGCATCTCCACTTTCAAATAGAGATGTTATTAGCATAGGTCTACCTAGAATCTCATTCAATTTCCTTTTTACATCTTTACTCTTAGTATCTAATACGTATATATCCTCATTGGCTAACTCTGGATATTGTTTTATATATTTTTCATAATCATCATTAGATAATTCTTTTTTCCTTATGAGCTTATAATTATCTTCAACCACTTTTTTATCGTCACTATTAGTAAATAATAATAACTTATTTAGTTCAGAAGATTTTATTGCTTTTGGTACTGCATCTTCGATACCCTTTTGCTGTATTCCAATATTAACTATATTAGACATATAGCTTGGCAGTGATAAATCACTTATTGCTTGAACAAATAATAGCATTATTGCAACTATTATAGCTCCTGCAAAAGGCCTTAAATATTTTAGTAATTTTTTCATTGCTTTATTCTCCTTATGCATTAAACTTATTATTTAATAACTATTATATTTTTATAACCTTTTTCCGTCAATAGATTTTATTATATTTATATAATAATTATATTTTTATCACTATTTTATTGTAAATTTTTATACATTAGATTATAATGATAATATTAAGAAACTCAGGAGGTAACTTATGAATTCTATAGACCATATACCTAATAATTTATACATACTTTTATTATCTCTAAATAGACGAGTTTTTAATCCAAATGATGCTTTAAAATCATTAAATCTTCCTTCATCTCATGCTAAAGTTTTATTTTATTTAATACATAACGGAGCAAATCCTATTTCAAAAGTAGCTAAAGATTTATCAATATCTAAACCTAATATGACTCCAATTATTGATAAATTAGTAAACGATGGCTATGTTGAAAGATATTGTGATGATAATGATAGAAGAGTTATATTAATTAAACACACAAAATCAGCATGCAATTTATTTAAATCTTTAGAAGCTCAAGTTAAAAATAACATCTATAATAAAATAAAAGTTTTAGATGAAGCTGAATTAAATCTTCTTTCTGAATCAATTGATAACATTTTAAATTTAATACCTAAAATAACATAATTTTAGGTATATGCTTTCATTGAAATAATATAGCAATATATAAATATTATTTTTTCATTTAAATTAAAGTAATAAAAATAGACACATTAGTTGGTTTTATATCAACTAATGTGTCTATTTTTAATTCTATATATTTTAATGTATCAAAATAAATTTTAGTATGAACACTACTCCAATTATCCATGTAGGTATTGTTATTTCTTTTATTTTTCCAGAAAATGCTTTTATTCCTATATATGATAGCACTCCAAAGGCAATCCCATCTGCTATAGAATATGCAAAAGGCATCATTATTATTGTAAGGAAAGCTGGAATAGCTTCTGTATAATCTTCTAAATTTATGTCCTTGATATTTTCAATCATAAATAATCCAACTATAACTAAAGCTGACGCTGTAACTGCTGGTGTAACCATTCCAAATAATGGTGCAAAGAATAATGCTAAACAGAACATTCCTGCTGTAGATACTGCTGTAAGACCAGTTCTTCCTCCTTCAGCAACTCCAGATGCACTTTCAACAAAAGTACTTACAGTACTTGTTCCTAAACAAGCTCCTACTGTTGTACCAATTGCATCAGCAAATAAAGCTTTTTTAATGTTCTTAACTCTACCATTCTCATCAAGCATATTTGCTTTTGTAGCCACTCCTACCAATGTTCCAATTGTATCAAACATATCCATAAATAATAATGTGAATAATACTATTACCATATCAAATGAAAAAATATTATGCCATTCAAATTTCATAAATGTAGAACTAATTGATGGTGGAATACTTACTATAGAGTTAGGTAACTCAATTACTCCCATAGGAATACCAATGATTGTTGTAATAATCATTCCTAAGAATAATGCACCTTTAACTTTTCTTGCTACTAATATACCAGTGATTAGTATACCAATTAATGATAGAAGAATCGTGTTATTTCTTACATCACCTAATGCTAGTATTGTAGCTCCATCACCAATTACTACTCCAGCTGCTTCAAGCCCTAATAGAGCTATAAATAAACCAATTCCTATTGAAATAGCTTTCTTTATATTAACTGGAATAGAATCAACTATTGCTTCACGTACATTAAATAATGTTAACAATATAAAAATTAAACCTTCTAATAAAACTGCTGTTAGTGCAAACTCAAATGAATATCCCATTTGTAATACTACTGTATATGCAAAAAAAGCATTTAATCCCATACCTGGAGCTTGAGCAAATGGTAACTTTGCATATATACCCATAATTAATGTTGCCACTATAGATGATAATGCTGTTGCTGTAAAAACAGCCCCTGAATCCATTCCTGCTGCTGATAAAATTGTAGGATTTACTATTAGTATGTATGCCATTGTCATAAATGTAGTAATCCCTGCTACAACTTCTTGTCTAACATTCGTATTATTTTCTTTAAGTTTAAAAAATCTTTCCATTTTTTATCTTCCTTTTCTTTTATTTCGCTGAATACTAAATTATAATATCATATTTTTATATTTTTTCAATAGTTTTATCGAATATTCATTTATAGTTAATGTTTATCATTCGTAAAATCATTATATTATTTATTATTTTTTACTTTTTTGTTCTAAAATTCCTCTTTTTAGTTTATAATATTATATATGCAAATGCAAACTATTCTTATTTGAATTTAGGAGGATATTAATGAAAACTACATTAACAAAAATTTTAACCATAATTATTCTAGTATCTCTGTTTCTTACAGGCTGCAATAATTCAGCAAAATCTAATAATTCTACAGAATCTAATAATAAATTAACCATTGTTACTTCTTTTTATCCAATGTATATATCTACTTTAAACATAGTTAAAGATATTCCAAATGTAGAAGTTCTAAATATGACAACTTCTCAAACTGGTTGCCTTCATGATTACAGTCTTTCTACAAAAGATTTAAAAACTTTAAGCAATGCCGATATATTAATAATTAATGGTGCAGGAATGGAATCATTTTTAGATGATGTTATAGATGAATATTCTGATTTAAAAATAATTGAAGCCAGTAAAGGAATTGATTTAATTGAAGATACAGAGCATGATGATCACACAGAAGACCATGACCATGAAGATCATGATCACGATGTTAATCCTCACGTTTGGGTAAGTATCTCTAAGAATATTGAAGAAGTTTCTAATATAGCTGAAGAACTTTCTTCTTTAGATCCAAATCATGCTAATGAATATCAAGATAATGCCAATGAATATATTGCAAAACTTGAAAACTTAAAAACTGAAATGCACTCAACTTTAGACAATATAGCTCATAAAGATATTATAACTTTTCATGAAGCCTTTCCTTATTTTGCTGAGGAATTTGGTCTTAATATTGTAGGCGTAATAGAAATCGAACCAGACTCTGAACCATCTGCTAAAGAAGTAGAAAATATTATTTCAATAATTAATGAAAAAAATATTAAAGCTCTATTTACAGAACCTCAATATTCTTCAAAAATTGCTGACACAATTGCTAAAGAAACTGGCGCTTCTATATATACTCTTGATCCAATTGTAACTGGCGATTCCAATGAAAAAGCCTATAACGACTATATTATCAAAATGCAAGAAAATTTAAATACTTTGAAAGAGGCCTTAAAATGATAAATAAAAATAACTTTTCTAACATTAATGAAAGCTGTAAGAACTTTTGCTGTACTAAAATTGAAAACTTTTCTGTAACCCTTGGTAGTAACAAGATTTTAGATAACGTTAATCTCCATATTCATTGTGGAGAATTAACTTCTCTTATTGGTCCAAACGGAGCTGGAAAAAGCACACTTTTAAAAGCATTATTAGGTGAAATTAAACATCAAGGAAGCTTAAAATTTCTTGGTACAAATGATGTGGCATTTCATCAACCTATAATTGGTTATGTACCTCAATATCTTACTTTTGATGCTAATTCACCAATAAGTGTTTTAGATTTATTTACTTCTTGTAAATCTCCTAGACCATCTATCTTTAACCCTAAAAAGAAAATTAGAAATGAAGTCTACGAAAGCCTATGTAAAGTAAAAGCTTCACATTTAATTGACAGAAGACTGGGAGCTTTATCTGGTGGAGAAATGCAGAGGGTTTTGCTTGCTTTAGCTTTAGATCCAATACCTAATATCTTATTACTGGACGAACCTATTTCAGGTGTAGATCAAAATGGAACTGAACTTTTTTATCATATACTGATGGAAATAAAAAAAAATTATGATTTATCTATTATCTTAGTTTCTCACGATCTTGATTTGGTTTATAAGTACTCTGACAGAGTAGCTCTTATTAATGGTACAGTAGTATGTTCAGGCACTCCTGCTCAAGTATTTAATAATCCAGCCACTAAAAAGCTCTTTAGTTTAAATTACAATGATAAATCATCTACATCAGGAGGACTATAACAATGTTTGATTTTATTTATAACTTGATGGATACACTTTTACCATTTCAATGGCTATCATATACTTTTATGAAAAATGCCTTACTGGCAGTATTAATAGTAACTCCACTTTTTGGGTTTCTTAGTACTATGGTTGTTAATAACAAAATGTCCTTCTTTGCTGATTCCTTAGGGCATGGTGCTTTTACTGGAATTGCTCTTGGTATTCTTTTTGGTGGTTTAAATCCAATGTGGGGTGCAACATTATTTTCAATTTGCTTTGCCATAACAATTACTGTAATTAAAAATAAAGGGGCTTCATCCACCGATACTATCATTGGAGTATTTTCATCTACAGCCATTGCTTTAGGATTAGTACTTATGAGTTATTCTAGTAGCCTTAGTAAATTTTCTTCATATCTAGTTGGTGACTTACTTAGCATTACTAGCTCTGAAATAATACTGCTTATCATTGTATTTGTAGCAGTAATTATTTTATGGTATTTTATTTTTAATAAGCTACTTATAACTAGTTTAAATACTTCTCTAGCAAATAGTCGTGGTATCAATACATTATTAATAGAAATCCTATTTACATGTACTATTGCTGTAGTTGTAACACTTACTGTAAGCTGGGTAGGACTTCTTATTATTAACTCCTTATTAGTACTTCCAGGAGCTTCTGCTAGAAATATTGCTAAAAATGTAAGACAATATAATTTATTTTCTATGATTATTGCATTATTTTCAGGTATAACAGGCCTTATATTATCTTATTACTTAAATACAGTTACTGGAGCAACTATAGTTTTAGTTTCTTCTGTGGTATTTTTCATAACTTTAATTTTAAAGAAAAAGTTTATATAATATAAGTAATTAGCAATAATTATATAAAAATTTGGAGGATTTAAGTTTGCAAACAAAAACTGATTTTACTACAGCGCTAAAGAAAAAAGGCTTAAAAGTTACAAAGCATAGAAACTCACTTTTAGAAGTTTTAGAAATTGAAAATCAGCCTTTAACAGCAGAAGATATCTTTTTAAAGCTAAAAGAACAAGGCATATCCATAAATTTATCATCTGTATATAGAATACTTGATACTTTAGCAGATAATAATTTAATAATTAAATATGTACTTGGTGATACTAACAAAACTTTTTATGAAATAAATACATTAAAGCATAAACACCATTTAGTTTGTACATCCTGCAAAAAAATATTTCCTTTAGAAAATTGTCCACTTTCAAAATATGAAAGTGAATTAGAAGATAATTTAGATTTTGAAATAACAGGACATAAGCTAGAAATATATGGCATATGTAAAGAGTGTAGAAAGCATAAAAAAAGCCATTACGATTAACATCGTAATGGCTTTTTTTAATTGATAAGGGATAATAATCCATTTTTTTATTTTCAATTATTATTTATAAATCTACTACTTAGTAGTAAATTTATAAATAGTAGTGTGGTTATATTCTTCACCAGCCTTAAGTATAGTACTTGGAAATTCCGGATTTGCTAATGCATTTGGATAATACTGAGTTTCTAAGCATAAACCAGCTCTTCTTCTATACACAACTCCATTCTTTCCTTTTTGTCCTTCTAAAAAGTTTCCAGTATAAAATTGTACTCCTGGCATTGTACTATAAACATCCATTTTTATACCTGAAGTATCTTCTATCACTTCTGCTACAATATTTAGATTTCCTTCTTCTCCATCTATAATCCAGTTATGATCATATCCATGACCATTGTTTAATTGATCATAATCATCATCTATGTTTTGTCCAACTACTCTAAATTCTGTAAAGTCCATTGGAGTATTTTTTATATTTCTAATTTCTCCCCTAGGAATACTTTCTTCATCAGCTGTAGTTATATAACTACCATATATCTTTAACTTATGATTTAATATGTCTCCTGACTCTTGTCCAGCCAAGTTAAAATATGAGTGATTAGTTAGGTTCACCACTGTATCCTTGTCACTTTTAGCTTTATATTCTATTACAAGCTCATTTTTATTATTTAATCTGTAATTTACTGTAACATTTAAATTTCCTGGGTAATTTTCTTCTTTATCTTTGCTTAAATAAGTTAGCTCAAGATATTCACCTTGTTTATCTTCTTTAATTGTAGAGTTCCAAACCTGTTTATCAAAGCCCTTCTTTCCACCATGAAGATGATTATTTCCATCATTCTTTACTAGGTTGTATTCCTTTCCATCAATTTTTATTACAGCTTCTTGTATTCTGTTAGCACAACGTCCTACTAACGCTCCAAAATATACAGTACTTGTTGTATAATCATCTAAATAATCAAAGCCTAAAACTACATCTCTTTTATCTCCATTTTTATCTGGAATGTCTAATGATAAAATAACTCCACCATAATTCATTATTCTTGCAGTCAATCCGTTTTCATTGCTTAATGAATATATGTATATTTCTTTATTATCAATAATTTTATTAATTTTTTCTACTTTTATACTCAAAGTTTTGCTCCCCCCTTTTATCTCACTTTCACTTTTTAATTATATCACTGCATATTTTTAATGTAAATATTTTCATTAATTATTATACTATTAAATAGATAGGCAGCTTAATACTGCCTATCATTATATATCAATATTTTCTTTTCTCAATACCACCTCTAGATTATCCACAATTATATCTAAATTCTTTAAGATTTTATCATTACCTTCAATAAAGACTTTCTCTAAATTTTCTTTAAAATTTTCTGGCTTTATGTTACATTGATTTTCAATTATATCTATTAACTTTTTTTCTCCAGGATGAGGAATTTCATTGATGGCAAATAATATATCGAAATAGCTTGCTATAAATGCTGATAGCCTATGATTTATACTAACTAAATCATTTCTCCTCAGAGCTTTAGTTATTTGATTATAATATGAAGAAAAGCCTCTTCTTAAAATAGGATAATTTTTTTTCACTATATTATTTTTTAACTTTTCTGGATAGGCTATTTTACATTTATTTTGTAATTCTGTAAATACCCCATCTCTATCATAAACAATAACGGCATTTTTTACGTTATGCCAAAAGCAGGTTGTATATCCTATACATGCAATATTTCTATCTAATATGTTTGAAATTTGATCCTTTATCCAATTTATTTGAAAATATGTTATATCTACTTGTATATCTGAATTTCTTAAAAGAAATTCATCACCATCTCCCCAATAATCATTGCCTACTTCCATATAATCTGAAACTTTCTTAATAATCTGTGTTCTTCTATCATTATCAATTTCTTTTGATACTATAATATCTATATCTATATCCGAATAATTGTCTTTTCTACCGTTAGCTCCTGAACCTGCTAAAGTAATTGCCTTAACTTCCGGAATTCTTTTATACTCATTTACAAGCTGATATACCACCATGTTCATTCCCATAAAACTCACTCCTGCTTTTATTATATTCAAGTTAATAATGAATAGGTATTAAAATCTAACTATTCATCATTAACCTGTTTAATTGGAAATTACTTTATTAAGATGTAGGTACTTCTTGCTGAAACTTTAACCATAGAATCTTCTATTTTATATTGAGCTTTGCTATCAGCTTTTTCATTATCTACAAGCACACTCCACCCACCTTCATTCAAGTAAACTTCCACATCATACTTATTAGAATTAAATATTACAGCTATTTTACTATAACTTTCCTCATAATCTTCTGTATTAATCATATAACCTACTATATGATCTTCATTAAATTCATTACCTTTAGTCATAAAGGATATATTCTTTTGTATCTCTTTATTACTATTCATCCTAAAGGCTTTATATTCCTTTCTTAACTTAATGAGTCCTTTATAATAATTAAACAAATCAATATATCTCTGTTTTCTAAGCCATTTAAGTTCATTTATATAGTCTGAAGAATTATAGCTATTTTCTATAATTTCTCCTTCTAAATTTTCCTTAACTCTTGCAAACTCTTCACCTTCATGCAAAAAACTTATACCTTGAGATGTTAACACTATAGCTGCTGCCAACTTATTCATTTTTAAGATTTCTTCTTCATTTTCATCCTTACAAGACATTCTAAGCTTATCAAACAAAGTATTATTATCATGAGCTGAATCATAAGTAATTGTTTGATATGGCTCATTAGCCCAAAATACTTTTGAGTAAATTACTTTTGATAAATCTATTTCATCATGCTTTGTAGAAGCACATATTGCATATTTTATAGACTCTTCAAAATTATCTCCTCCATTAACAAAGCCCAAAGATTCTTTTAAAAAAACTGAACCTTTTATAGAATCTCTTGCATCATCACTAAAGGCAGCAATTTGTAAATCATCAAATTTTATTATATTATTTTTAACTGCTGATTCATTACTATTTAATGGCGTATTATAACAAGTCCATCCTTCACCATACATAATAATTGATTCATCAACCTTATTTAACTCATTCCTAATTATCCTCATAGTTTCTAAATCATGAAGACCCATTAAATCAAACCTAAAACCATCAATATGATATTCCTTAACCCAATATAAGACAGAATCAATCATATATTTTCTATACATATACCTTTCAGATGCAGTCTCATTGCCACAGCCTGAACCATTGCTATAATTTCCATATTGATCCTGCCTATAATAGTAACCTGGAACAGTGATGTTTAAAGGAGATTCTAGATTATAGGTATGATTATAAACCATATCCATAACTACTCTAATGCCAGCTTGATGAAATTTATATACCATTTCTTTAAATTCACTAATTCTTACTGAACCTTCATATGGATTTGTAGAGTATGACCCTTCTGGAACATTATAATTTTGAGGATCATATCCCCAATTATAATTATCAGGACTATCATACCTTTCATCAATAGATCCGTAATCAAATACTGGCATTAGATGAATATGAGTTACTCCTAATTCTTTTAAATGGTCAAATCCTGTAGTTATGCTTGTATTTTTAATTTTACTATTTTCTAAAACAGCACCTATATACTTGCCTCTTAATGCTGGCAACACTCCTGAAGCTTCATTTTTAGTCAAATCTCTTATATGAGCTTCATATATTATTGAATCAGTTGCAGCTTTTAGTAAAGGTCTTTTATCATTACTCCATCCCGTGGGATTAGTAATTTCCATATCTATTACCATTGATTTTTCACCATTTATGGAAACAGCTTTTGCATATGGATCCACTGATTCATATGTTTTGCCATTATTTCTAACTAAATAATTATAATATTCACCATTTAAATCTTCATCTATTATAACTCTCCATACGCCTCTATCTTCTTTATTCATTTTTATGATAGTCTTATTAGCATCTAGGTTATTATACTCTTTCCCATATAAAATTAACTGAACTTCTTCTGATAATGGTGCCCATAATTTAAATTCGCTACTATTCTTAGAATATATTACCCCTAACTCTCCATCATAATTATACTTTTCATTAAATTCTTTTGATTCAAAATAATTACTTTCCATAATATTTATTCCTCTCATACTCTTTTATCCTAATATGCCTTTAAGTATCGTTTCTATAGTCTACATTTTATTTTTACTTTTTTTACCATTTATTTTTTTATTATATCATACATTATATTTTTTTACTGCTTCATTTGTTAAATTTATAATTTATCTAAAAAAGACAATGTAATTCTTAATATAAAAAATATTTTATTTTTTATATTAAAATTCACTTAAAGTTCACATACTATATCTATAGTGTGGAACAAGAAAATATAATTTTTGTTTTACATCAAGTTTTCAAGGAGGTATTTATATGAAAAAAAAATCTTTATCTTTAATGCTAATTTCTTTATTAGTATCTACCGAAACATTAATTATGCCTACAGCTCAAGCTTTTGCTTCAGTAGATACTGCTGATATCCTACCATGTTCTTGTGATGATGAGCGTCATAAAGATAATTGTGAAAAAGAAAAGAAAAAAACTGAAAAATATAAAAAAGATTGTGAAAAAGAAAAGAAAGAAACTGAAAAAGATTGCAAAGATAATAAAAATTCTGGAGAAAAGGAGCAAAAAAAAGAAGTTTGTCCTGATATGCAATTTTGGACTGAAGATAATATTAAATTATTAAACTCAGATCAAAAGAATAAATTATGTGAAATTCAAGAAAAAATAAAAAAAGGAACTGCCCTTGATGAAAGTGATAAAAAAGCTTTATTTGAATTAAGAGATGCAGTATTTAAATGTAAACTTGGCGATAAAAAATATGAAGAATTTAAAAAACTAATTGAAAAGAAAAAATGTGGCGATAAATTAACAAAAGAAGAAGAAGAAAAATTAAAATGTTATTTTAAAGAGCTAAAATAGATCATAATTACATATTTTTATTTGCAAATAAAAAGGCTGTAATGAATAATCATTATAGCCTTCCTTAATTAAACAATAATTATCTATTATTGTTGTTTGCTTTTCTTGCTCTTCTGCATTCTACGCATCTCTTTGGTTCATTATCAAAACCTTTTTCTTTGTAGAAAGCTTGTTCACCTTCTGTAAATATAAACTCTTTTCCACAATCTTGACATACTAATGTCTTATCCATTATTAATTCCTCCACTTCAAAAGATTAATTAAATAATAATGTCTCTCTAACTCTTGGAGAAATTTATTATCATCAGAATCTTTTTTATTAATTATTACTGTTTAATTATACCATCTTATAAAGCTTTTACAACGTTTTTTCACTAAATTAATCATAATTTTACAATATTTACTTCAGAAGGAATGCTAAACAGCACTCCTTCTTTATTTAATACAAATACTATTACTTAAGTTCAAATGACTGACAATCTGTACATTCCACTTGTTTTGGATTTGCTTCATGTGTTCCTACTTGAATGACATCTAATGTACAGTATTGTTTATTTGTATTATTATACTTACAACTATCTACACTACATTTAATTCCTGGATTAATATTCAAAATACTCACCTCCTAACAAGATTATTATTAGTAGGTACTGCTGAAATTATTCTCCATAAAACTGTATTATTTATCTTCTATTTTGAATATCTTGTTACATATCCACATCTCTTACATAACTCTTCTATAGCCTTTCTATTAGAAAATCCATCATATAATTCTTTTGCTCTCTGAGAGTTAATAATATCTTTTAAGGAGCTCTCAAATATATTTCCTAGAGGGATATTTCCTTCACTATCAAGACAACATGGCACTACAGTTCCATCCACTAAGATACCTATCTGATCTCTTAGCCCATAGCAAAATGCACTTTCACTAATAACTTCTCTATTAATATTAGGCCATTCAAATTTTTCCGCACTATTTACATAAACATTCTTACTTACCTTTATTCCTGGCTTATTACTTAAAGCTTCTTTAATATTTACTTCAGAATTCAAGCCATCTTGCAACATTTTTAATATATCATCATTTAAAGTATTCTTTCCCTTTAAATTTAAAACTCCGTTATCCATATTCCATAACCTTATAGAACATATAATATTTTCTTTTGCTTCATTAATAAAATTTAATACTTCAGATACATATTCCTCTAGTTCTTTAGTTACTTTATTTGCTTCAAAACTATGAAGTGATATATTTACTTGTCTTAATGCCTTGGCATTTATAAGACTATCTTTTTCTTTTTCTAATAAAGTTCCATTGGTAGTTATATTTACTTTTAAACCATTTTCATAACAAATCTCTAAAAATCTTGCTAAATTTTTATTTAGTAGAGGCTCTCCCATTAAGTGAAAATATACATGATCAGTATAAGGCTTTACTTTTTCTATTATTTCTTTAAACTTTTCTTCATCACTAAATTGAAGCTTTCTTCCTGTCTTAGGGCAAAAGTTACAACTTAAATTGCAAACATTAGTTATTTCTATATAAACTTTTTTAAATCTTTTCATTTATTTTCTCCTTTGCATAATTTTCATGTAATATACAATAAGAAAACCCAGCAGAAGCTGAGTTTTCTAATCATTCATCATTAAATAAATGGGTTATAAAATCTACTACCATTTTTAATTGTCATTATTATAGCTACGATAAATATTATGCTTACTAAAAATATAGATATATAGTCACGTTTTTCAAACTTTCTTCCACTATACCAAGTACGGCTTTTACCATTACCAAAAGCTCTTAGTTCCATTGCTGAGCTAATGGTTTCAATTCTTTCTAAACTTGAAAAAACAAGTGGCATTATTATAGCCGCTGAACTCTTTATACGATTAAATAAGCTTTCTTTATTTGACATTTCAATTCCTCTTGCTTGTTGAGCAAATGATATTTCCTGATAATCTCTTTGTACATCTGGAATATATCTTAAAGCTATAGCCACTGAATAAGCTATTTTATAATTTACACCTATCTTATTTAAAGATGCAGCAAATTCACTTGGATTTGTAGCAACTATAAATAATAATGCCATAGGTATTATTGCAAAATATTTTAACGTTATGTTTAATTGATAAAATAACTGCTGCGTAGTTATAGTATACTGACCTGCAATATGGAACAAATCAGTCCTGCTTCCATAAATATACGTTCCCTCTAAAGGTGAAAATAAAAATATAGCAATATTATTAATTAGTAAAAATACTAAAATTAAATAAAATACAAATGATACAGTTTTAAATTCAACCTTTGATATCTTAAATATGGCTACGCTACAAATAACCATCACAACAAGGATTCTTGTGTCATAAGTCACCATCGATGCTAATGCCCAAATAACTAGACATATAAGCTTAGTTGCTCCAGTTAATTTATGTATAGGTGAGTTTATCTCTGAATACTCTAGCATTGCGCTCATATTCCCCTTATCCTCCTATCATAATTTATAAACCTTCTTACAAATTCCCTTGGGTCTTCTATACCACTCTTTACTGCTAATGCATATAATGAAGTTTCTTTTAAATTAGCTTCTTTTATGATATTCTCATTAGTTAAAATATTGGCTGCCGTATCTTCTGCAAGCTTCTTTCCATTGGATAATACAATTGCTCTATTGGTATATTCAAGCATTAAGTGCATATCATGTGTTATCATCACAATAGTAACTCCACTTTTATTTAATTCCCTTAAGAACTCCATAATTTCTGTATAGTGTTTAAAATCTTGCCCTGCTGTAGGCTCATCTAATATTATCACTTCTGGGTTAAGTACTAATATAGAAGCTATAGTAACACGCTTCTTTTGCCCAAAACTTAAAGCAGAAATTGGCCAATTCCTAAATTCATATAATCCACATATCTTTAATGTATTATATACTCTTTCTTTAATTTCATCTTCTGGAATACCTCGCACTTTTAATCCTAAGGCAACTTCATCAAAAATCATGGCTTTTGAAATCATTTGATTAGGGTTTTGCATTACTATACCTATTTTATCTGCTCTTTCTTTTATACTTTGCCCTGCAATATCTTCATTTTTAAATAAAATTCTTCCAGAGGTTGGTTTGTAGAATCCACAAATAAGCTTTGATATAGTTGATTTTCCAGCACCATTTTTTCCAACTATACTAACCATTTCACCTTTCTTTATATCAAAAGATACACCATGTAGTATTTCCTTTTCTTTAGAGTAACCAAAGCTGATGTCCTCTAATCTTAAAATACTCTCATTATCATATGACGTTTCTTCACTGCTTAGTGATTTATACCAATCAGCAAGTTTTTCCTTGAAAACATCAACATTTAGTTTATCTATATGCTCTGGACTACACTGAGGATTTATCTCACAACCAGCATATTTTAATGCAGAAATATATAGAGGTTCTCTAATTCCAGATTCAGTTAGTAAATTGCAACTTAATAATTCTTTTGGTTTTATATCACTAACGATTTCCCCATTATTAACCACAATTATCCTATCAACATTGCAATGTAATACATCTTCTAATCTATGCTCAATTATTATTATAGTTTTTTTATTTTCCTTTTGAATCTTATCTATAAGCTCAATAGCACTTTTTCCTGTAGCTGGATCTAAGCTTGCTAATGGTTCATCAAATAAAAGTATCTCAGCTTCTCCTACCATAGCTCCTGCTAATGTTACTCTTTGTTTTTGTCCTCCAGATAATCTATGTGGAGCACTATTTAAATGAGTATCTATTTCTACTATCTTTGATACCATTTGAACTCTTCTTTTCATTTCTTCTTGCTCTACACAGTCATTTTCTAATTTAAAAGCTATATCTTCTGCCACTGTCAGCCCTATAAATTGACTATCTGGATCTTGAAGAACTGTTCCAACCATATTTGAAATCTTAGATATGCTAAGTTCCTTTGTTTCTTTTCCATTTATCTTTAAACTACCTTTAATTTCACCTTTATAAGAAAATGGTACCAGTCCATTTATACAATTCGATAATGTACTTTTACCAGAACCTGACGGCCCTACAATAAGAACCTTCTCACCTTTATAAATAGTTAAATTTATATTATTTAATGTAGGTTTTGCTTGAGCTCTGTATTGAAAACTAAAATCCTTAAATTCAATTGCTGGTTTTTTCATACAAAATTCCTTCTCCATTTTATTTTATTACCACTAACAAATATACTATATTTTAAGCTATATGTCATTAACTTAATTATGATAAAAGTAAAAAGACAAAGAATTATGTCAGAAAAACATATTTCTTTGCCTTTTATTTCTATTCTTTATGTAAGCTTCCCTTTTTAACTCTCGTCTTTGTATATGTTGCAATAAGTATACTTCCAAGTATTCCAACCATCAATATATTAAATCCAAAAGATACAGCCCCTTGAACAAATACTTTCTTGACAGGCTCTGCATAAATAAGCACATCTAATCCCGGTGCTACTAATAACCATGCAATAGCATTTGCTATTATTTGATATATATTAAATACTATTATTTTGTTTCTTCCAAACTCACCATCTTCAAGATTAAGTCTTTTTTTGGATAATCCTATTACTAATCCAACTATTCCTGAAGCAATAATCCAACTTATCCAAGGTGAACCATAAAGAATTAAATCCTTTAATAAATGTCCAACAAGTCCAATTGATAATCCAGCAACTGGTCCATAAATTACAGCCATTAATGCTAAGAATGCATATACTGTTTCAACATTGGTATTTGGTATAAATGTTGGAATAGAACCAAAACGGCTTAAAATTATAAATACCGCTGCTCCTATACCTATAGCTACGATAGTATTTATAGATAATTTACTTTCACTCACAATCTTTACCCCCTTCTAATAATCATATACATCTTAGAATATATTATTAATGCCCATTCGTCAAGATTATATGTCATTCAACAAAATTCTATATTATTTAACAAAATTATTTATTATCTACTTCCTTCTTCCATCTAAAGATAAGCTTTAATAATTTTGCTCTATCAAAAGGTATTAATGGATAAAGATATGAATCACCTGTAATTGTCTTAGTTGTAGCTATTATTATTGTATTTATTATTATTCCTGCAATAAAACCTAATGTACCAAAAATTCCTGTTAATAAAAGAAGTATTAACCTAGTAAATTTAAATGCATAACTTAACTCCACACTTGGTTGAACAAAGCTAGTAAGTGCTACTATTGCCATATAAAGAATAGTTTGTGGTGTGAACCATCCAGTCTGGACAGCATAATCTCCTAATATAAGTCCACCAATTATCGATAATGAAGTACCTAATGAATCTGGTGTATTAAGCGATGCCAATTTCAATCCATCAATAGCAAATTCACCAATAATAAATTGAAAAAATATAGGTATATTATATGAGTCCTTTGGTAATAGAAAACTAAAAAAACCTCCTGCAAAATTCATTAGCCAGCTTGGATTATCTGTTAATAATACATATACAGGCGTTAAAAATAAATTTGCAATAAGCACCACTATTCTAATGAGCTTTAAGTAATTACCAGTAAGTACAGGAAGATAGTAATCATCTACTGATTGTAAAAAGCTAAATACTGTAGTTGGTAAAATCAATATGGATGGGGTATTATCTATTATTATGATTATACTTCCTTCTACTAGCTGTGCTGCTGCAACATCTGGCCTTTCAGTATACCTTATCTTTGGGAATGGTGTAACCCAACTTTTACTATTTATTGATTCAACAAAGCTTTGATCACCTAAAGTCAGTGACTTAATATTTAGGTTTTCAATCATATCATTTATCTTTTTTAATTCGTCTGGCTTAATCTTGTCAGAAATATATCCCACAGCTACATCTGTCTTTGATATACTACCAATACTATGCATTTCAAAAACTAAATGAGGATCTCTTATCCTTCTTCTAATTAATGCTGTATTAAATACAATTGTTTCTACAAATCCATCATGTGCCCCTCTTAATACCTTTTCCTTATTTGGTTCATCAATACCTCTTGCAGGATATGTTCTAAAATCTAGAACTATAGCCTCTTTCCATGGTCCAAGCATTATGGTCTGACCGCTTAATACTGCTTTAACAAGGCTATCTACATCATCATCAGTACTTGCTTCTATGGAGCTCAAAGCCTTTTCAATTAATTCATTGGCACTTTTTATACTGTTGAAATGTTCTTTTTTTAAATTATACATATCTCTTCGTACGTATTCTAAATTAGTGTCCTTTATAAAACCATCTAAATAATATAAATAAAATTTGGTATTATGAACATCTACTATCCTTGCTAGCATATCAAATGTATTTCCTACATTTAGATTTTTCTCAATGATTTCTATATTTTTCTTTAAATCATCAGTTAACTTCATCTTACGCATACCCCCTAAATCTTTAGTATTATCTTTAGTATGCTTATTTTTAAACTAAATTATCCATTTTCAATTACCACTGAAAAAAAGTGCAGCTTTTTGCTGCACTTATCATTAATATATACTTTCAGTTATAAACTTTTCAAGTCCCCTTTGTCCTTTTTCAGTTCTCTTAAATACACCTGCATCTTCAAGAACTCTACTAAATATTTGTCCAACACTCTCTTTCACTATTCTTCTAGCTTCTTCTAACGAGACATTTCTATTTTGCTCTATAAGCTCTTCTATCCATGGAACGTGCTTATCTAATGCTGGGTTATTTAATGCTTCTTCTTTATTATATTTAGTGTTGTCACATAATAAATCTGCTATTAATTCTAATTCATTTTGTAATCTTCCTGGCAATACTGCTAATCCCATAACCTCAATTAACCCAATATTTTCTTTCTTAATATGATGAAGTTCCCCATGAGGATGGAATATTCCATCTGGATATTCTTCAGTAGTTCTATTATTTCTTAAGACTATATCCATTTCATAAGCATCACCATTTCTCCTAGCAATAGGCGTAACTGTATTGTGAGGAACATCTCCTGAATATGCTAAAATATCATTTTCTTCATCAGAATATCCCTTCCAACTATTGTATATCTCCATTGCAGCATTTATTACTCTATCCTTATTATTAGAACTTAATCTCACTACCGTCATTGGCCATTTTACAGTTCCAATCTCAACATCTTCAAATTTATGATTTGTATAAGTCTTTTCAATAGCTGCCATTTCCATTGGGAACTTATGTCTTCCACCTTGATAATGATCATGAGTAAGTATTGAGCCACCTACTATTGGAAGATCTGCATTAGATCCTATAAAATAATGTGGGAATTTATCAATAAACTCAACAAGCCTAGTTAAGGAATCTTTTGTAAGCTTCATTGGTTCATGTTTTCCACTAAAAACTATACAATGTTCATTATAATAAACATATGGTGAATATTGCATATACCATTGTTTATTTTGAAGCTCTAAAGGTATTACTCTATGATTTTGTCTAGCTGGATGATTTAAACGTCCTTGATACCCTACATTTTCTACACAAAGAAGGCATTTAGGATATGTAGCTGCTTTCATCAGCTTAGCCTTAGCTATCTCCTTTGGATCTTTTTCTGGCTTAGATAAATTTACAGTTATCTCTAAATCACCATATTCTGTTGGTGCAAGCCACCATAAGTTTTTATTTACTCTTTCAGTCATTATATAATTTGATGATTTACTTAAATCATAATACCAATCTGTTGCTTTTTCTATACTATTCTTTTCCGCCTTTTCATAGAACTTCTTAACAACTTGTCCTTCTGTAGGCATAACTAATCCCATTATTTTAGCATCTAATAAATCTCTATAAGTTGTTGTATTTTCTTCAATTATTCCTTTTTCATAAGCATAATCTAAAATATTTTCTAATATTTCTACAGGAGTTTCACGAGCATCATCCTTTACTTCTCCCTGAAAAGGTTCTTCAACGTTTAAAACAGCCATTAATGAATTTCTTACAGGAATTATATCCCATACTGTTATCATTTTCTTCCTAACTGCAAATTTAATTAATCTTTCAATTTCATATGCCACATTCACCATTTTTGTTCCTCCATGTTCTAAATACCATATATTATTTAATTAAAAACTATTTTTTCACCTTCAAACAATTCTTTAATAACTAAAGTTACAGCACCTATGGTTGCTGCATCTTCTCCCAATGAAGATTTTGTAATCCTCACAGTTTCAGCCGAAAGCTTTAATGCTCTTTTGCTTACTTCCTCTTCAATAATCTCTATTGCATGAGAATTATCTTTAAATATTTCACCAACCATTATTATATATTCTGGGTTTAATATGTTAATCAAATTAGAAATTACCATTCCTATATACATAGCTGCTTCAGCAATTGCATTCACTGCCAAAGAATCCTTTTCTTTGGCTGCATCACATATATCCTTAATTGTTATCCTTTCAATACTACCTTTTTTTAATAAGATACTTTGAAAATCATTTTTTAATAACTCTACTACTTTTTCTACTATACTATTATTAGAAGAAATTGTTTCTAAACAACCATAATTTCCACAATTACATCTTCTTCCATCATTTCTTACGGAAATATGTCCAATTTCACCAGCACTAAAATTAACTCCATAATAAGGTTTATTATCTATAATTATTCCTGCTCCAATACCATTGGAAACATTAATCACTATGAAATTTTCCTTGCTTTTTGCTATGCCAAACCAACTTTCTCCTAAAGCCATGGCCCTCACATCATTATCAAGGAAAATAGGATACTCTATTTTTTCTGATAACTCCTTTTTTATATCTATATTTCTCCAACCATAGTAAGGAGAATATTCTGATATACCTGTATAAGAATTTACTATACCATGCATAGCAATCCCCACACCTATAATCTTTTCTTTATGGATACCACTTTCATCTATTATCTCATTTACTAAATTTACTATTATTGATAATACATTATCTTTATTTCTATCTTGATTTTCTAAATCCACTGATTTTTTAATTAGTATCTCAGCTATAATATTACTTATTACTACTTCTATTTTTCCAACTCCAATGCTAACACCTATTATATAGCGAGCATTTGGATCTAATTCTAAGATTATAGGTGGCCTTCCTCCACTTGATTCACCAATCCTACTTTGAACTAGATATCCTCTTTCCATTAGCTCTTTCGTAATATTGGTTATGGTGGCGGGAGTCAGTCCTGTAATCTTTGCAATATCTGCCCTTGATAAAGCTCCATTACCCATTACAGCTTTTAAAACAACGGAAATATTTAATTGTTTCATTAATTCAAAGCTACCCTTTATCAATATCTCCACCTCATAAACCTTTGTTAATTATTTTAATAAAGTATATAAAAAAATATTCATGAAATTGTTTACTTACTTAAATTCTATACTTATTCCAATAAACTGTCAATAAATTTTTCATATAACCTAAAAATAAAGAAGCTGAAAATTTTTAGCTTCTTTATTTTTCTCTAACTAATTCATAATTATTTCTTGGCTCTTTCTACCCTAAGCTTCTTTCCTTTTATGGTCATATCCTTTAAAGCATTTAGAACTTTATTACCTTTGCCGTTTAATATATCCACATAGGAAGCAATATCTTGTACATCAATAATTCCTATATCTTCTGAATTAACACCATCAATTCTCGAAATAGCTCCAACTATGTCTCCTGCTCTTATTTTCTTTTTCTTACCACCATTTAAATATATCTTAGTGATTGCTTTTTCTACTTCTTTAGTCTTATTTTTTTTAGCCTTAGGATTTGTTTTTAGCTTGTTGGCACTTGCTTCTTTTTCTCTTATTTCATTATTTGATATTGGCTCAATCTCATTAATTTCAAAGCCTATGTACTCTTGGATTTGCCCTAAAAGTCTACCTTCATACTGATTTACTAAACTTATGGCCTTTCCTTTAGATCCTGCTCTTCCTGTTCTCCCTATTCTATGTACATATGCTTCTTTTTCCACTGGAAGATCATAATTAATTACATGAGTAAGACCTTCAACATCGATTCCTCTTGCTGCAATATCTGTAGCCACAAGTATTCTGAAGAATCCTTTTTTAAATCTTTCCATGGTAGCCATTCTATCCTTTTGCATCATTCCACCATGTATCTTATCAACTGAATATCCTTTTCTCTTAAGATTTTCTGCTACTTTATCTACATTTTCCTTTGTTTTACAAAACACAACTACCCCTTCTGGTATTTCTTTTATCAATACCTTACGCAGTTCATTTAATTTATCTTCTTCATTTATTTTATATAACTCATGGGTAATTTTATCAGTTATCAGCTTTTGAGCCTTAATTTCAATATTTTCAGGATTATTCATATAACTATTACTTAAATCTAGAATTTCCTCTGGCATTGTTGCTGAAAATAACATTGTCTGTCTTTTATCATTAAGTTTTGAAACAATAGATTTTACCTGATCAACAAAGCCCATATTTAGCATTTCATCTGCTTCATCTATTACTAAGATGTTTATACCTGTTATGTCAAATGTCCCTCTTTCAATATGGTCAATCACCCTACCTGGAGTACCTACCACTATATGAGTTCTTTGCTTTAACTCTCTTATCTGCTCTGAAAAAGGCTGTTTACCAAATATAGCTGCCACTCTTATTCTTTTTAATCTACCTAAGCTCTGAATTTCTTCTTTAACTTGTATGGCAAGTTCTCTTGTAGGCGTTAATACCAAGGCTTGCGGCTTAGTATTATCCCATATTACCTTTTCACATACTGGTATGGCAAAAGCTGCTGTCTTTCCACTACCTGTTTGTGATTTCACCACTATATCCTTACCCTCTAATGCTTCAGGAATAACTCTTTTCTGCACATCAGAAGGATTCTTATACCCCATAGCATCTATAGATTTCTTAATTTCTTCACTTATTTTATATTTTTCAAATCCATTTTCCACTATCTTTACCTCTTCATTAAATATATTTTCATCTATCTAGTATAACCTAAAAATAAAAGAAGTGAGATATCTTTCTTAAATATTTCACTCCTTATCATTGATTATACTTCCATTATTATAGGTATAATGGTAGGTCTTCTTTTAGTTCTATCATAAATATAATTTTCTACAGTTCTCTTTACATTGCCCTTTAATACATACCATTCAATTATTTCCTTATCTAAACACTTTGTTAACTCTTCTGTTGCTAATGATTTTACAACTTTTATCAGCTCTTCTGATTCCTTAACATATACAAATCCTCTAGTAACAATATCAGGTCCTGAAACAATACTTAACGTCTCTTTTTCTATGGTAACTACTATTATAACCATACCATCTTGTGCTAGATTTCTCCTATCTTTAAGTACTATATTGCCAACATCACCTACTCCTAGTCCATCTACATATACTGCCCCTGCTCTTACCTTACCATCTTTTTTACAACTATCTTTAGTTAATTCTAAAACTTGACCTGTTTCTAAAATAAAGACATTCTTTCTAGGCATTCCCATATCTACAGCCAAATCTCCATGATGCTTTAAATGCCTATATTCACCATGTACTGGCATAAAGTATTTAGGTTTCACTATGGTATGAATCATCTTTAATTCTTCTTTATAAGCATGACCAGACACATGTACTTCCTCTAGATCATCATAAATAACTTCTGCTCCTCTTCTAAATAATTCATTGATAACTTTAGATATCAATTTATCGTTTCCTGGTATGGGGGATGCAGAAATAATAAATGTATCTTTGGGCTCTATGCTAATTTTTCTATGGCTTGAAAAAGCTATTCTTGCCAGTGCTGCCATAGGCTCTCCTTGGCTTCCTGTGGTTATTATTGTTATTTGTTCATTGGAGTATTTAGATATATCATCCAAATTTATTATATCTGTATCTGGTATATGTAAGTATCCTAACTCTCTTGCTACATTTGATATATTTTCCATACTTCTACCACTAAAAGATACCTTTCTCTTATACTTAAGAGATAAATGTATTATTTGCTGCATTCTATGAATATTAGATGCAAATGTAGCAACTATAATTCTTCCTTTACTATTGGCAAAAAGAGTATTTAAAGTCTTTTCTATTGATTTTTCTGATGGCGAATATCCAGGAATTTCAACATTTGTGCTATCTGCCATCAATAACAAAACCCCTTCATTACCTAAATTAGAAATTCTCTGGAGATCTATTACCTTACCATCAATAGGAGTATAATCAATTTTAAAATCTCCTGTATGTAGAATTGTACCTACTTCTGTATATATTGCTAATGCACATGAATCAGCAATACTATGAGTAACTCTAATAAATTCTATCTTTATCTTATCAAAGGCTACCATATCTCCTGCTTCAACATTTATAAGAGTGCTTTCATTTAAAATATTATGCTCTTCTAATTTTGATTTTACTAAACCTAATGTGAGTTTTGTCCCGTATACTGGAACATTTAACTGTTTAAGTATATATGGCAGAGCTCCTATATGATCCTCATGTCCATGGGTTAAAAAGAATCCTTTAACTTTTTTTCTATTATTGACTAAATAAGTTATATCTGGAATTATTAAATCCACTCCATACATATCTTCATCTGGAAAAGCTATTCCGCAATCTATTACTATTATTTCATCTTCATATTCTATGGCTGTGATATTTTTCCCTATTTCACCTAATCCACCAAGTGGAATTATTCTAATTGTACCTTCTTTCATCATATAATCACCTTTCGAACTAATATAACTAAACATTCTTACTTTATATTTATTATTTGTTTTTATTAATTATTTAATTCTTTATATTTAATTTTATGAATATTCAATGAAAGAAAACAACTGTACATATAACAGATACTAAAATAATTAATTAATACTAACTACTACTTTTTATTTACTTACATTACCTGCTACGTTTAATACATCCCATGTTCTTGAGAATGGAGGTGCATAACTTAAGTCAAGCATTCCTAATTGTGCAGTTGTCATCTTAGCAAATATACATGTAGCTATTACATTACATCTTTGAACTGCATCTTTGTATCCTGCAACTTGCCCTCCATAAATAACTTTTGTATGAGCATCATAAATTAGTTTAACATATATCTTTGTTTGTCCTGGATAATAGCTAGTATGATTCATATCAGTAATAAACTTAGTCTTATAATCAAATCCTAAAGCTTTAACTTCTTTTTCAGAAAGTCCTGTTCTAGCTGCTTCCATATCCATAACCTTTATACAGCTTGATGCAAGAGAACCTTGGAATTCATTATTGGCACCAGCTAAGTTTTCTCCAACAATTCTTCCAAGTTTATTAGCACCAGTTGCCAATGGCACATACACAGGCTTATTAGTTATTACACTATTGATTGTTGCACAATCTCCAGCTGCATATACATCTTCTATTGAAGTTCTTCCATACTTATCAACAACTATTGCACCATTTTTAAGCATTTCTAATTTTTCATTTTTCACAAAAGCAGTATTTGGCCTAAATCCTGTAGCCACAATAACTATATCTGTTTCAAACTCTCTTTTATTAGTCTTAATATTAGTTACTTTACCAGCTGTAGTTATTTCCATAACAGTTTCATCTAATAATAAATTAACATCATGCTTTCTGATTTCTTCTTCTAATAAATTAGTTATTTCTTCATCGAAAACCTCTGCTAAAATTCTATCTTGTAGTTGAACAACTGTTACTTCTTTTCCTCTCTTTTTAGCTGCTTCTACGGCTTCAACACCAATAAATCCTGCACCTATTACTGTAACTCTTTTTAAGTTTTCATTTTCCATTAATGCTCTTAATTTATTACCATCATCCATTGATTTAAGTGTTAAAACATTTTCTGAATCTATTCCTTTAATAGGTGGAATTATACTTGAAGCACCACTAGCAATCATCAGCTTATCATAGCTCTCTTCAATAATCATATTTTGAATTAAATCTTTTACTCTTAATTTTTTATTATCAAAATCTACTTCTAAAACCTCATGATTAGTAAATAAGTTTATTCCTGTTTTTCTAAATTCTTCAGCAGTTCTTGCTATCATTTCATTAGAGTCATCAAAAAATCCACCTGCATAATATGGCAGTCCACAAGCTCCAAATGAAACTATATCTCCTTTTTCATATACTATTACCTCATCATTAGGTGACATTCTTTTTAATTTTGCAGCAGCACTCATTCCAGCCGCAATTCCACCAATAATTATAACTTTCATATGCACCATCCTTCGTTTTTATATTTATGATTTATTTTATATCTATTTCCCCAAATATAGCAACATATTTTACATTTACTTTTGGAGTATTTTCTATATCCTTATTTTTTCTAACATGATATAATCTTTATATAATTTTATGGAGGTCTTTTTACATGAATCTTTATGAAAAAACGTTAAGTGAAGAAATAGTCTATACAGGTGATTATCTAACATTTACTAAGGTAAAAGTTCAACTGCCTGATGGCAATGAAGCTAACAGAGATATTATTAAACACCCTGGTGCTTGTGGAATAATTCCTTTTGTAGATGAAAATCACATAATCTTAATAAGACAATTTAGAAAATCTATTGATAAGGTCATTTATGAAATTCCTGCTGGAAAATTATCTTCTGATGAATCTCCTGAAAATTGTGCTTATAGAGAGCTAGAAGAAGAAACAGGTTATCAAGCTTCTTCATTATTTCATCTTGGAACTGTTGCTATTGTTCCTGGATATTGTGATGAATTACTCTATATTTATAAAGCAACAAATCTTTCTCTATCAAAAAAACATGAAGATTTTGATGAGTTTACAGAAGTAGAAATTTTTACTCTTGAAGAAGTTAAGAATATGATTAAAAGCGGTGAAATAATTGATGCTAAAACAATAACGGCTTTAGCATACACTATGATAATGGATAATTATTAAAAGCTTGTAAAAGCTTTATAATCATCCATTTTTTAATTATCCATTGCCTTTTCTGTTAAGTTAAAGTTTTTCTACCTTTGGCTCATCATCTATATTCTATATGGTTTATCCATGTCTTACTAATATATATCCTTATAAATGTCTCATAAAAATTACTGCATATTTAATACTTTTTCTATAGCCTTGCCAACCCCATCATTATTATTTGTCTCTGTTACATATGTAGCTATTTTCTTTATCTCATCTATTGCATTTTTCATTGCATATGAATTTTTAAATTCAGTAAACATTGAATAATCATTAAAGCTATCTCCTAAGACCATAACCTCATCTTTTTCAATGCCCTTCATCTCTGCTACTTTTGCTAATATTAATCCCTTTTGTGCTTGTATATCATTTACTTCTATATCATATTCTGAAGTTGAAGCAACTGCTAAACCACCTATTTCATTTATTTTCTTCTTCAAATTTCTTATAATATATTTATCTTTATGAGAAGTTATTATCTTATAAAATACAATTTCTGAACTTATCATTTTATCAATATCTTCTATATGAAACTCTATCATTTTTTCTCTTATCTCAGTTAATAATTTGATTATATTATCTTTTGTCATTTCTTTATTAAATTCTTTAATTCTATTTACAGCATTATCAAAATCTTCCTTTGAATATTTTGTAGTAAAAATACCTTCACTAGTATATATATCAACTATACTGCTTTCCTTTAATATTTCTTCTATAACTGCTTTTACTTTACTTTTTTCAATTCCTATAGATTCTATAACTTCTCCATTACAATCTCTATATTCAGCCCCATTCATAACTATAGCTTCGCATTTCAACTCATACTTATCTAAAAATGGTTTAACCATAGAATAATCTCTACCTGTAGCTATAGCAAATTCTATTCCTGATTCTTGTGCTCTTCTTATAGCACTTAAATTTCCTGATGATATTTGGTGACTACTATTAATTAATGTTCCATCCATATCAGATGCAATAAGCTTTATCATAAACTGCTCTCCTTTATCTTTACGAAATATTTATTATTAACTTCTTTTTTTTATATATTAATCATAATATACTTATGTAATAAATTACAATGGGGTACATTAAAATGATTGATAAATATTCTTTTATTCCTTTACTTTTATCTACTTTAGCAGGATTATCTACAGTTATTGGAGCTATCATAGTGTTCTTTAATAAAACAAAAAATGAAAAATTTTTAACATTCTCCTTGGGATTTTCGGCAGGAGTTATGATTACCGTATCATTTACAGATTTATTTCCCACTGCTGAAGAATCTATCTCTAAATATCATGGGGAATTTCAAGGAGTGATTTGGTCTATTCTCTTTTTACTTATTGGTGGATTGATTGCTTTTTTAATTGATAATTTCTTACCTGATGATGAAAAAAACTCTCTCAAAGAGACCAATAAAAACTATGGTCTATTCAGGGTTGGTTTAGTATCTACAATTGCTTTAATGCTACATAACTTCCCTGAAGGAATTGCTACCTTTGTTTCTGGATACCAAGATATTGGTCTAGGAATATCTGTTGCTTTTGCTATAGCTTTGCATAATATTCCTGAAGGTATTGCCATTGCTATGCCTATATATTTTTCAACTGGTAGTCGATATAAAGCAATTAAATATTCCTTTTGGTCTGGAATGACTGAACCACTAGGAGCATTTTTATCATTTTTATTCTTAAAACCATTTATTAATGAACTTATTCTTGGCATAATTTTTGCTGTAGTCTGTGGCATTATGATTTATATATCACTGGCAGAACTTATTCCATCATCACGCTCATACGGTCACATAAAACTATCATTGTTATCTATTTTCCTTGGCATTTCCATTATGCCAATAAGCCATATACTTTTGTAATTGATAGTTGATAATGGATAATTTTGAATAAAAGTCCATTATCAATACTTTGATTTTATAGATAATCAAGACACAAAATTGTGATAATTTTGAATAAAAGTCCATTATCAATTATAAAAGAGGTGTAATTTATGAATAATTTTAATATTACCGATAAGCTTCTTAAAATATTTAATATTACAGAAAATTCATTAAATGAGCGAAAAGTCATATTTCCCATAGATATATTTATAGCTCTGATCTTAGAAAATACCGGCATCATAAAGGATTTAAATAACCATTTTCTTCATAAGCTCCATAAGTATAAAGAAATGGCTCTAAATCTCCCTAGAAATATTGAAGGGAATAAAAATCAATTTTTCATCACACCAATAAGTGACAGTACTTTAGAAATTCTAACTGAATCCTTGCAAATTATGAATAAACGAAAACAAACGTATCTCACTGAAATTTATGTTCTAAAAGCATTAATAAAAATACCTAGTGAAGTAACTGCTGCCCTTACCAAAGAAGAGCTTCATTATCTACAAAAGTTTTGTAACACCTCCAAAGACTTACTAGTTGACTTAAGAAATATTTATTCATTTAATAATAAACAAAATAAGAATTTTGTTATAAGAAAGGCACTGAATAAAGATAAATATATAATATATGATTTTGTAAAAGAAAATTTTAATTCTATATGGGCTGATTCATTGGTATCTATCTTTCCTTCAAATAATATA
Source organism: Clostridium lentum (assembly GCF_014287815.1). Taxonomy (GTDB): domain Bacteria; phylum Bacillota; class Clostridia; order Clostridiales; family Clostridiaceae; genus Clostridium; species Clostridium lentum. Next base: position 75,112 of record NZ_JACOOQ010000003.1, on the reverse strand, counting down.
CCAATTTATCTTGTACTAATTAATGACCACATAATTGGTTTTAGTTCATATGATATTCTAGGTACTAGCATATTTGGTCCTATTGGTGTACTGAAAGATTTTAGAAAACACTCTATTGGTAAAATCCTTTTGAACAAATGTCTATGGGATATGAAGCTAAGAGGTGATTCAATAGTAATTATAAAAAACGCAGGTCCTATTGAATTTTATGAAAAGTGCTGCAACACAAATATTATTTAATTTTTTCTTAATAATTTTTTCACTTTTGATTTATAATAATTATTTAGTATAATACTAATATAAAAAAATAGAGACTGGTAACCCGGCGAGGACAAACCAGTCTCTATCATTTATCAGCACTTTACGTACCAACTGCTCATTTAATATAACATATCTATAATACTAATACAAGAAAAACTTATTTATTAATATATTACATAACACTCATTAGTTCATCATTCATTATTATTCAAGTTTTTCTCCATTAGATTCAATTACTTTTTTGTACCAATAAAAGCTTTTTTTCTTTCTTCTTTCCAATGTTCCATTACCTTCATTATCTTTATCTACATAAATGAATCCATATCTTTTGCTCATTTCCCCTGTTGATGCTGATACTAAATCTATGCATCCCCATGAAGTATATCCTATAAGATTTACACCATCAGCAATAGCTTCTTTCATAGCTTTTACCTGTTCTCGTGAACTACTCGCCACTTATAGAAGTGGGAGCTTCTTGGTCAATATACCCAACAGTACAAGTTTACCCAAGCTAACAAGGTAGTTCCTACCTCAATATAATACCAAAATTACATTGCTAATTTCAGTAGATTTATACTAGCATTTATATCTCTATCGTGGTTAGCACCACAACTCGGACAAGTCCAATTTCTTAATGCTAAATTCTTTACTTCTTTATTTTTATAGCCACACTTAGAACATAGTTGAGAACTTGCGTAATTAGATGGAGCTATTATTATCTCTTTACCATACCAATTAGCTTTATATTCTAACATTGTCCTAAATTCTGACCAACTTACTTCACTAATCGCCTTAGCTAATTTATGATTTTGCATCATGTTTTTTACTCTCAAATCTTCTAAAACTATTGTTTGGTTTTCGCTAATAATTTTAGTTGATAATTTATGCAAAAAATCTTTTCTTTGATTAGCTATTCTTTGATGAAGCTTCGCCACCTTTAATCTTGCTTTATATCTGTTATTACTCCCTTTAACTTTTCTACTCAACCCTTTTTGTAATTTAGCTAATTTCTTTTCAGATTTTCTAAGACTTTTCGGATTATCAAACCTATCTCCATTGGAGCATATAGCAAACTCCTTTAACCCAAGGTCAACACCTATTTTATTATTACTCTTTGGCAGTTTAATATTTTCAGTATCTACTAAGATAGAAATATAGTATTGATTACTTGTCGTTTTAGAAATTGTTGCAGATTTAATTAATCCTTTGAATTGTCTATGCAAAACTATTTTTATTTTAGATTTTAATTTTGGAATTTTTATATAACCATTATCAATGTATATAGTCCCATTTTGATTATTGGTTGTATAACTAAATCTATTAGTTTTCTTAGACTTAAATTTAGGAAATCCTACTGACTTATCTCTAAAGAAGTTTTTGTAGGCTTTATCTAAGTTCATTTGAGCATTAGCTAAAGCTAAACTGTCAACTTCTTTTAACCACTCATATTCTTTCTTGTATTGAGCTGGTGTAGGATATTTTATAGCTTTAATATCTAAATCTTTATTTTCTTCGTAAAATTTAATTCTATCAAAGAAACTTGTCATTTAAATTATTATTATTTAAAACTTTATATATTTTCATAACCTTTATTATCCTTTTTAACAATATAATTATAATTTTTTCTTTCTATATTGATGTTGTACTAAAATAATAGCAATAATAATATATTCATCACTAAAAAACCTAAATCAATAGCAACCAAAGTTAGTTTTATAGCTAACCATAATATTACTATCAATTTAGGTTTTGCCTGCTTACCAGTAACAATCCATAAATAGACTATCTCTTAACTTATTTTTAGTATATCATCCTATGTAAACATTATTAAATGATATTAATAAATTCTTTTTTCATCAAAAATTTCTTTCTAATCTCTATAATTAATAACAAGCTTCTAAAATTGTTAAAATATCTTCTGCCGTAAGTTTTTTATATCCTCCACCCAACACTGTAGAGTTTGCTATAAGTGGTAACATTTCTTTTGTTGCTCCAAGGTCCCTAAGAGAAGTAACCATACCACATTCTTTAATAAATGATTCTAAGGCTACAAGACCTTCTTTAGCAATCTCATCCTTAGTTTTACCTTCTGGTGATACATGCCATACTTCCTTAGCAAATCTAACAAATTTATCTAAACCATAAGTATAAATATAATTATAATATGGAATAGAAATTGCTGCTAATCCCATACCATGTGCACAATCAGTATAAGCACCTAATTGATGTTCAATCATATGCACTTCCCAATCTTGCTCTTTTGCAAGACCAGCCATAGTATTAAGAGCAAGGGTAGCACTCCACATAATATTGCTTCTAGCTTCATAATCATTTGGATTTTTAATAGCCACTCTTGCATTATCTATCACTGAACGAAGAAGCCCTTCAATTACATAATCAGTAGTATTATTATCATTTCCTGAGAAATATTGCTCCATAAGATGTGACATAATATCAAATATACCACTTACCATTTGATATTGTGGAACTGAAAAAGTATACTCAGGATTTAAGATTGAGAACTTTGGATATACTTCTGATGGATATACTCTACCATTTTTAAGTTTTAATTCTTCATTAGTAATAACTGATCCCCCATTCATTTCTGAACCAGTACCAACCATTGTTAAAACAGATCCTACTGGTACAATTTTATTATTAACTGGTTCAAAATTAATCCAATATCTTGTAAAGGCATCTCCTTCACAATAAGCAGATACTGAAATTGCTTTTGCGCAATCTATTACAGATCCGCCACCAACTGCTAATATAAGATCTACATTATTCTCACGAACAAGCTTTCCCCCTTCTAAAACTTTACTATAAGTAGGGTTTGACATAACCCCAGAAAGCTCTATAACCTTTTTTCCTCCCTCATTTAAAATCTTAACTATTTCATCATATAAACCTATTTTCTTTATAGAGTTCTTTCCATATATTAAAAGTATTGTTTCTCCATAACTTTCAAGCTCCCCTTTTAACTGATTTAAAGAATCCTTCCCAAAATGTATTCTTGTTGGGTTATAATAAATAAAATCAAATAACATAATCTTCCTCCTATATTTTCAATATATCTTTATTTATACCTAAATAAACTTTAGTATTTTCCCAATACCTATATCTATTTAAATAACTTAAGTTTAGTATACCAGTTGAAGTTAACTCTAAGTCAAATACTTTTTTAACAAATTCTTTTAGTTAATCCAATAACTTTCACACTAATTATTAATAGTGACTTTACCATTAACTCCCTTAGACAATATTTAGCATTTTTTTTAAATGTTTTATTATATAATTAATTAAGAAAAATGAATAGTAGAACTTTGAATTGATTATTTACTTAAAGAAATAGAGTAGAATTCTTTAAGGTAGAAATGAGCTTAACCTGTCCATAAGTCAGATAATAATAATTAAGGAGGTTTTTAAAGAATGAAAAAAAAGATAAAAATTTCAACTTTTATATACTTTATTTGGATTTTAATTGGAATTAGTATTATTATTTCTCCATCTGTTTTTAAAAATAATTTTAATATTGAATTTGGCAAAAAAATAATTACTTGTTATGTTATATCTTCAACTATGATTCCCATCATATATCATAGGATAAAAAATTAAATAATTTTAAAATTTATAATTAAACATACTATAAAAAAGTTAGATTCTTTATACGCCTTTGTATTTTAGCAAATGGGAAAGTGGCTCCGATAGTTTCCTTGAAGCCATTAAAACCGTCAACGCATATAGTAAAGTTTTGCTCCTTAATATATTCTTTTAATCTTCATAAATTCTATCATTTATACCTTATTTATAATATCCTAATTATTTCTATATCTTTATTAACAAACTTAATGTTCCTACTGTTATTAAAATAAGTCCTGCTGCTGACTTTTTAGAAAGTTTTTCCTTTAAAAATATATATGCAAAAGCTACTGTCACTAAAATACTCAACTTATCTATAGGTACAACAATAGATGCTAAACCATCATGAAGAGCTTTATAATAGCAAAGCCAAGATGCTCCTGTGGCAATTCCTGACAATCCAATAAACAGTAAGCTTTTTTTACTTATTTTCTTTACTTGTCCATGTTTTTTTTGTAAAAATACAATAAGCCATGCCATCATAAGTACTACTATAGTTCTAATAGCTGTTCCTAAATTTGATTCTACATTTTCAATACCAATTTTCGCTAATATAGAAGTAAGTGAAGCACATACTGCTGATAGCACTGCATATATAAGCCATGCCTTATTTTTAACTTCCTTTTGCTCTTCTTCCTTCTTTTGAATCATTAAATATGTTCCTAGACCTATTGCTATCATTCCAATTACCATTGGTACGGTTATATCTTCCTTTAAGAAGATAAACGCTAGTACCATTGTTAAAATGGTGCTGGATTTATCTATTGGTACCACCTTATTAACATCACCAAGCTGAAGTGCTTTAAAATAGCATAGCCACGATGCTCCTGTGGCCATACCAGATAATATTAAAAATATATAGCTCTTAATACTTATATCTACAAGTTGGTTTTGAGATCCTACAATAAATACCATCAGCCATGAAAAAATAAGAACTACAATGGTTCTTAATGCTGTTGCTACGTGAGAATCCACATATTCAATACCTATTTTGGCAAGTATTGATGTTGCACCTGCAAAAAGTGCCGACCCAAAGGCGTATAAAATCCACATTTCTTTCACCTCCAATCATTTTTTAATTAAAAGCCTTCTTTAACGAAGCGCTCTATTCTTCTAAGTGCTTCATAAATATTTTCCATTGATGATGCGTAGCAAGCTCTAATAAATCCTTCTCCACAATCACCAAAAGCATTACCTGGCACAGCAAGTACTTTTTCTTTTAAAAGAAGCTTCTCACAAAATTTTTCTGATGAAAGCCCTGTAGATTTTATACATGGAAATACATAAAATGCCCCTAAAGGTTCAAAGCATTCAAATCCTAACTTTCTAAATCCATCTACAAGCACTCTTCTTCTTCTATTATATTCCTTTACCATTTCACTAACGCTTTCATCACCATTTCTCAATGCTTCAATAGCTGCAAATTGTGCTGTCGTTGGTGAACACATTATTGCATATTGATGTATTTTTTTCATTGCATCTATTAATACCTTGTTTCCACAAGCATATCCCAGTCTCCATCCTGTCATAGCATAAGCCTTTGAGAAACCATTAATCACAAGAGTTTTATCTTTTATCTCTGGGAAGCTGGCAATAGATACATGTTCCTTATTATAAGTAAGTTCTGCATATATTTCATCTGATATAACTATTACATCTTTTTTCTTTAAAACTTCCACAATAGGCTCCAATTCTTCTCTAGTCATTATTGCTCCTGTTGGATTGTTAGGAAAAGGTATGATAACTACCTTTGTCTTTTCTGTAATAGCTTCTTCAAGTTCATCAGCTGTTAGCTTAAAATCATTTTCTACTTTTAACTCTAATACATTTGCTTTAGCACCTGTAAATGTAGTACAACCCTTATATGCCACAAAACTTGGCTCTGGAATAAGAACTTCATCACCTGGACCAACCAATGCCCTTAAAGCAATATCTATTCCTTCACTTCCTCCCACTGTAACAAGTATTTCATCTGATGGGTTATATGACAAATCAAATCTTCTTTTTAAATATTTAGCTATTTCTTCTCTTAACTCAATAAATCCGGCATTAGAAGAGTAGTGCGTATCTCCTTGCTCCAACGAGTATATACCCGCTTCTCTTATATTCCATGGTGTAACAAAATCTGGCTCTCCAACACCTAATGAAATAACATCTTCCATTTCATTTACTATATCAAAAAATTTTCTTATTCCTGAAGGAGGCATCTCCTTTACTTCTTTCCTAATCATATTTTCTAGTATCATATAAATATAGCCTCCCTATTATCAGTATTCTTCTTTTCCTTAAATATTGTTCCATGGTCCTTATACTTCTTTAATACAAAATGCGTTGCTGTTCCATCTACATTATCAAGTACTGCTAACTTTTGCGCTACAAAAGTAGCCACCTCTTTCATGGTCTTTCCTTCCACTATAACAGTTAAATCAAAACCACCAGAAGACATTAGATAGCACGCTTGTACCTGATCATATCTATATATTCTCTCTGCAACCTTATCAAACCCTTCTCCCCTTTGAGGAGTAACCTTCACCTGTATTAATGCTGTAACAACTTCCTTCCCTGTATTTTCCCAATTTATCAGTGTTGTATATCCTGCAATAATACTTTTTTCTTCATAATCTTGTATTGCTTCTCTTACCTCTTCAACAGTCTTGCCAACCATAACTGCAATCTGCTCATCGGTATACCTAAAATTCTTCTCCAATATCTCTAAAATTTCTTCCAATTTTATACCTCCAAATTAAATAAATGTTTATTTTATTCTATAATAGCTAAGCCTCTTCCAGAATTATCTTATACCTAAACTTTTTAAAGCCATAAAAACTTATTTCTTTTTCTATACAAAAAAGCCTCATCCCTTAAAAAGGGACGAAGCTGTAATTCCGCGGTACCACCCTCATAAACAACATAAATTGTTCACTCAGTAGAAATAATAATTATTTCTCCTTTTATAACGTAAAGGTAACGTCTCAACCTACATTAAGCTCTAAACTTAGTTCTCAGTTAAGCAATTCAAAGGCTGCTTCTAAAAAGAATCATTACTAAGTCTCACCAAACCTTAGCTCTCTAAAAATAATATCTTTAAATACTCTTCCTCATCACTATCTTTATTATGATTTTATCTATATATTAATTATCTAATACAACCAATTGTAAGTCAATGATATTTTATTTACATTTTGCTATATCCATCTCTTAATTCTTTTTAAAATTCATTATTACCTTAAATAAATCGCCATCAACTTCAATTTTAAAGCTTCCACCTTGTAATTCTACAAAACTTTTTGCAATGGCAAGACCTAATCCTGAACCTTCAGTATTTCTAGATTCATCACCACGAACAAACCTTTCCACTATTTCATTAGTATTAAAATCTATTTCTTCTGCCGCCATATTTTTCATTATAACTTCTACATTATCTTCTCTTTCTATTATATCTAAATATACCCTACTATTTGCCATAGCATATTTTGTTGCATTTATAATAATATTTTCAAAGATTCTAAAAGTACATTGGCTATCTAATTGAAGCGCTACCTTTTCTTCTGGAAAATTATTTTTAAATGTTAATGATGAAGCTTTAATTTTATCATCTAATTCAAGTAGTGTTTGCTTCATTAGTGAAACAATATCTATCTCCTCTATATTTAATGTTATATTTCCACTACTTGCTTTACTCATTTCAAATAAATCTTCAATAAGATTCTGTAATCTTTGTGACTTTCTATCCACTATTTCTATATATTGCTTACGCTTTTCCTGGCTTAAATTTTCATCTTTTAAAAGATCAACATAAGTTATTATTGCTGTAAGAGGAGTCTTTAAATCATGAGAAACATTAGAAATTAAATCAGTTTTCATTCTTTGACTTTTAACTTCTTCTTGTACTGCTTTCTTAAATCCCCCTTGTATTTTTTCTAAATTATCCTTAAATGGATTAAATACACCTAAATCTTCTTCTATTTTAACATCTAAGTTTCCTGCCGCTATTTCATTTGTAGCCGTAGTTAATCTTTTATATTTATCACTTATATCATCTACATATTTTGTAATAACAATAAATAGTATTATTGAGTAGATAATTATAAACGGAATTTCAAAGAACCAAATAAAAGATAAAATTAATAATATAGCTGCATTTATTAATACAAGCTTTAAAATATACTTATTGTTATTTTCCTCTAAATTTATTTCTGTTACATAATTTATAGTCTTCTTAAGATATATAAATATCCAAACTAATATTCTACCTATGATACTTCTGCTCTTAAAATACTCTTTAAATCCAATTTTAAACATTGATTTTATTACTGTCATTCCAAAGAAAGCTATGGCAAAAATTCCAAACCATACAGCTATATTAAATGTACTTACCATGCCCTCAGATACTATCTGATTCTTTATTATAGGTAACTCCTTTAAATACGATACCCTTATCATACTTTCAGCTGCTGCAATCCATAATGCTATATCACAACTTATAATAATGAACCAAATTTCAAATGGTATTTTTAAAATATTAAAATCTTTAACCTTCTTATATGGGAATATTAAAGCTGTTAATAATATTATAGCTATAATACTTGCACTGATTAAAGTTCCATAACTTTCATATCCATAATATGAAGCATTGTCTATATTCCATGAAAGATGATCTGAATAAACTAGTTCAGTTGGCACAGCAAATACATAAGTCATATTCTTAATAGGAGTAATAATTTGTGATGCTTCTCCATCAATAATATCTTTATAATCATACATAGTTGATGATATAGTATTCGCATTAACTCCCTTAACATCACTTAAAGAAATATTCCCATTTTCATCAAAATTAAGTACTACAGTAAATCTATATTTATTCATATCTATTTCAGATAAATCTATATTTTTATCCTCTTTAACGGTAATACTATCACTGATATTTGTGGTAGTTAATCCACTTTCCTTATCCAAGGCAAAATATTGAAGATTACTTAAACTCCCTTTTAAATTTGTAATCCATCGGTTAAAGTTCTCATTAAATCTGTAATATACCTCATCATTATATGATTCTTCATTGCCTTCATATAAATAGTTCATACTATTTTTATCTATAAATATATCTTTAGGTTCTTTTATTTCCTCACTATTTTGGTTTTTAATTTTATAATCTAATGCATAACTAGATTCTATTAATATCTTAGCAAAATCATAGTTTTCTAAATAATTATATGATGTATCCTTTGCTAATTTACTTATAAAAGGATATGTTTTAAACATTCCTATGGCTGCTATAAATAATGTTAATAATATTATTAAACTAGTTAAAATCTTATTTTCTTTTTTATCATTGCTTTTCAAGTTTATATCCAACTCCCCACACCACCTTTAAATATTTTGGTTTTTTCGGATTAATTTCTATTTTTTCTCTTATATTTCTCACATGAACCATTATTGTATCTGTATTAATAGCCTGTTCATTCCATACTCTTTCATATATTTCCTCAGCTGAAAAGACCCTACCTGGATTTCTTATAAGTAATTCAAGAATTTTAAACTCACTAGGTGTCATCCTTATACTTTTACCATCAAGAATTACTTCCTTAGTATCAGTATTAAGTTCTAAACCACCAACTTCAAATACATTGGTATTTTCCTCTTCATGCTTTACCATATTTAAAAATCTTGAGTATCTTCTTAAATGTGAATTTACCCTTGCTAAAAGCTCTAATGGTCTAAATGGCTTAGTAACATAATCATCTGCTCCTATATTAAGGCCCATTATTTTATCAACTTCTTCTGATTTTGCTGATAACATTATCACTGGAAAATCATATTTTTCTCTAAGCTTCATAACAAAGGTTATACCATCCATCTTGGGCATCATTACATCCACTATAGCTAAATGTATTTCTTCGTTGCTTAAAACCTCTAACCCCTCTATACCATTACCTGCAATAAACGTCTTATATTCTTGGTTATTTAAATAAGCTTCTATGGCTCTGGCTATATCAATTTCGTCTTCAACTATTAAAATACTATATGAATTCATAAAACTCCTTCTTTCATTAAAACATTATTAACTAACTCTATTATAAATGAATATAAATAATGTTCCATATTGTGCTAAGTATTGAATTATAGTATTACCTTCCATTGGTTCACTCTCCTTTTCTTAGTATAATTATATAATAAAGGATAAAACTTAAGAAAAAAGATTAATATTTCTAAAGAAATTCTAAATAAAAAAAACTGCAAGCTACTTCATCCATAGCTCCAGTATTACTCCAATACCTTTCACAACAATTATTTTGTAATGTATTTACCACAGTTCTGGAAATATCTATAACTTGCTAATTTAAAAATAACTATTTTGGTAATACTATTTATTATTAATAGATTGTTGAATAACTATTTTTTGCAAATTTTATTTATTCAACAATCTATCTATTAAGTATAAAAGGAGAATGATATTATGGAAAAATTAAGTTTTGTAATTGAAAACCAACTTGGTGTTGCTAAGGATAATGAAGAATTAAAAAATAGCCTTAATGGTCAATTTAATGGAGAAACTGCTGAAGTAGGACTTTACTTAGCAATGGCTAGAGTTGCTCAACGTTCAGGTTATCCTGAAATTGCAGAAGTACTTAAAGTTATTGCTTGGGAAGAAGCTGAACATGCAGCTCAATATGCAGAACTTACTGGTAGAGTATCTGACTGTACTAAAACTAATCTTACAAATATGATGAATGGTGAAATTGGTGCCAACAAATTAAAAGCTGAATTAGCTCAAAAAGCAAAAGCTGCCGGACTTGAGGAACTTTATACATTTATTGATCATGCTGCAAGAGATGAAGCAAGACATGCAAGTATGCTTCATGGAATGCTTAACCGCTTATAATTATAACCTTTAATGTAAAATAGCCTTAGCTATAATATCCTATGCTAGGCTATTTTTATTATTCTTAATTTATAACCCGTAACTCATAATAAAAAGAGGTTGTATTTGCAAATATTTTTCTCTATAATGTACAAGTATCTTTATTGAATGGAATCTTTTTTATCAAAAGAGTTTAATAAATTTAATATTGATGTTGAATAATTAATATTTTTACAAAAGATTACAAACAATATAATACATAAATAGGAGGACAACTTATGAGTAATCAAAAACATCTTGGCGATGCACCTATTGGAAAGTTGTTATTACAATATTCTATTCCAGCCATCATTGGTATGGTAGTAAATGCCCTATATAACATTGTTGATAGAATGTTCATCGGAAATATACCTGATATAGGTTCACTAGCAATAACTGGTGTAGGTATTACTATGCCAATTATGACAATAGTGCTAGCCTTTGGTATGCTTATTGGTATTGGTACTACTGCTAATATCTCCCTTAATTTAGGAAAAGGAAATAGAACTACAGCTGAAAAGCTTTTGGGAAATGCTTTTACTTTAAGTATAATAGTAGGACTAGCTATTGCAATAACTGGAACTATCTTCGCTAACCCTATTCTAAATCTTTTTGGTGCCAGTGAAAATACACTATTTTATGCAAAAGAATATATAGGTATAATTTTGCTTGGATGTACATTTAATATTCTTTCATTTGCTTTAAACAGTACAGTAAGAGCTGATGGAAATCCTAAAATGTCTTCCATAACCATGGTAATTGGCTGTGGTGCTAACATTATACTAGATTATATATTTATCTTTGTACTTAACCTAGGAGTTAAAGGTGCTGCTTTAGCAACTATTATTTCACAAGCTATTACTTTCTTTATAATTTTATATTACTACACAGCTGGTAATTCAAACTTAAAGTTAAAAATTGAAAACTTTAAATTAAAAAAACACCTAGTAACTATGACTTTTGCCATTGGAATAGCTCCATTTGCTACACAAATAGCTAATAGTTTAGTTCAAGTTATTGCTAATAACGCCTTAAAAACTTATGGTAGTGATTTAGCAATTGGTGCTATGACAGTAATAAGTTCATTAAATATAATATTTATGATGCCTATATTTGGTATAAATCAAGGGTGCCAGCCTATTATCGGATTTAATTATGGTGCTAAAAAGTATGAAAGAGCTAAAGAAGCATTTAAATACGCTACTATTGCAGCCTGTGTAATATGTATTATTGGTTTTATATCAATTCAATGCTTCCCTACACAAATCATCAGTTTATTTAATAATGATCATGAATTAACTACATTAGCAATAAAAGGAATTAGAATATATTTATTAATGATGCCTGTAGTAGGAATAAATATTGTTGCCACAAGTTACTATCAATCAATTGGTAAAGCTAAAATATCTATGTTTGTAAGTCTTTTAAGGCAAGTAATATTATTAATTCCATTTACAATAATCTTACCTAAGTTTATTGGATTAGATGGTGTTTGGGCAGCGGGCGCTTGTGCTGACTCACTTTCAGTTATTATAACGTTAATATTACTTAAAAAAGAATTTAAACAACTTGATAAAATGCAGTTAGAAAAAATTGCTTAGTTGTACCATATTTTAACTACTTTATAATTACATTATATACAAAAAGGGAATTCAAATACGAATTCCCTTTTTTAGCTAGTATTAAATATTCTTTTAATACAACCTCTTTATAATATATCTTAATTATTTAAAATTATTTCTTCTTTTTTCTGAAAGATAGAGCACTACCAATAGATAATGATAATAATCCTAACATTGTTAAAGAACCTTCAACACCTGTTTGTGGTAATTTTGTTTGTGATTTTTTATCTTCAGAATTACCTATATTTGAGTTTCCAGTATTAGGCTTAACCTCTACATAATTATTTGAATTATCTTTATCCACAGTTTCTGAATCATTTTCATTTGGTTTATTATTATCACTACTTACATCATCTTTTTTATTATTACTTGAGCCATTGGTAGAATTATTTGAATTTGGTTTATTGTTATCTACATTTGGCTTGTTATCTTCATTTGGTTTATTACTATCATCACCTGGTTTATTATCTGTATTTGGTCTATCTTGTTTACTTCTTATTCTAACAGATACATTAACATCTTTGTAACTATTATCTTCATAAGTTACTCTAACAATAACAGTATGCTCTCCCACAGTAGTTGGAATATCTCCTATTATTTCTTTTCTTACATTAACTGAATTATCATTTATTGCAATATTATTTAAAATAACTGACGCTAAATCAATTTCATCATCGTAGCATTCTAAGTTACCATTAATCACTTCTGCTGGATATATTTCATTTTGTGTTGGTAAAGCTTTAGTTCCTTTATAAATAATAGTTGGAACCATTTCTCTAATAATTTCTTGATTTATTATTGGTTCTCCTACTGGTTGTCCTTTATTTGTTTTTTGAATTGTTGTTACCTTTTTAATACCAGCTTTTCCTTCTACTCTTTTTTCTTCTCCAATATATAAATTAGGATCTTCTATTACTTTTTCTATAATTGGAATTTCTACATTGTCATCCACAGTAACAATTTCATCATAAATCTTTTTAGTTCCTTTGTAAATAACAGTTGGAACCATTTCTCTAATAATTTCTTGATTTATTATTGGTTCTCCTACTGGTTGTCCTTTATTTGTTTTTTGAATTGTTGTTACCTTTTTAATACCAGCTTTTCCTTCTACTCTTTTTTCTTCTCCAATATATAAATTAGGATCTTCTATTACTTTTTCTATAATTGGAATTTCTACATTGTCATCCACAGTAACAATTTCATCATAAATCTTTTTAGTTCCTTTATAAATAATAGTTGGAACCATTTCTCTAATAATTTCTTGATTTATTATTGGTTCTCCTACACGAACACCATTTTCTGTTCTCCATATCTTAGTTGTTCTAATACTTCCTGATATTCCAGGTTCTGTACGTGTTTCATCTTCCCATAAATTTGAGTCTTCTCTATTAATAACTTCTATAGGAATCTCTGTTTCTGTTACTTCTTTATCTTCTGATACAATAACTTTAGAATTATATATAGATGTTGTAAAATCATTAGTATTTACTAAATACCATTGTAAAATCTTTGTTTTTAATTTTTGTACTTCTTTTACATTCTGAGCCATTGGTTGTGAATTAGTTTTATTACTTTCCATCATCTTTAAATCTTTTTCTACTGCTTCATTCATTAACTGTTGTAATTCTTCATAATTTTTGAAGTAGTCTGTTTCTTTTAAATCTGATAGCTTATCAATTCTACGTTTAAACATATCCTTTTTAAATTCAGTTAAGCTTCCATTATATTTAGAATCTAAAATAGCATTTAATGCTTCCTTATCATTTGAATATTTATCAGAAACATATGAAACCATACCTTCACTATATCCATATTCAGCTAATAATTCATATGCATATCTTTTAAATGTTATCTCCCCTGTTGAACCTTCATCATTTTGAATACCTGCATATATTGGCTCTAATAATGGTGCAACATAATATCCATTTTGCTCAGTTGTTCCTACAGTTGCATTACCTTTAAATTTTAGTCTTCCTGATACAATATTTTTTTCAATTAAATCATCAATTGTGTTTAAAGTACTTGCAATACTTTCATCTATATGCTTAAATGTATCATTGCTTTTATTTTCAGTATTAGGAGCTTTTTCTGGTGTTAATTCCAATTGATTAAATAATATTGCTTTTTCTGAATTAGTTCTTCTTAATGATGATATTGCTTCAGCATAATCTAATGTATATATAACATCCATTAATCCTTGCATATAATCTTTTAAGTCAGATTCTTGCATAAATCTATTAGGTGAAGCATTTTGTACTCTTCCTTCTCCTAACTTATATGCTAAATTTAAATTAAATATTGGCTCATATTCAGATAATCCAACTGTATTATTTAAACTTTCAAACATTCCTGTAGCAAAAGTTTCTGCACCTTTACCAGTTCTCCTACCATATCCGTTAAGCCAAACTTTTTTATCTAATAAATGTGTTAATTCATGTGTATAAGTAGATTGTCCTCTATCAGTTAATGTTTTTGATAAATATAATTTAACTAAATTATCTCCTGATGCTTCTCCATCTACAAACATATAATTAGAATAAAAATCAAGAGGAGTAATAAACTCACGAACCCCACTTAATGTTTCACCATACTTAGGAGCCCATAAATCTCTTGTACTTCCTTCACCATATTTTCTCATAGTATCAATTATAATAATATTATTTCCATTTAAAAGTGTATCTCTCTTATTACTAATACGATACCAAAAATCTAAAAATTCTTCTTGCTTATTAGCTGTTTCTTGTAAATCAGCTTCAAATTTTCTTTTTGACTCATTATAATTACTTTCTTTTCTATCAACATATGTATCTACCAACCCATAACTCACTGTGCTCATTGTGCTAATAACATAAATATTATCTTGACTAAGAGATAATAATGGAATTAAATGATCACTTAATTTAGGATCATTTTTCATTTTATTGTAAAAAGAAGTATCTACATTTTGATTACTACTTTTAGCTTCAACAATATAAGCATTACTTCTATCTTTAAACCACTCACTAGCACTCATAGCTGGATAATATTTATTTAAAGAATTTTCTATAAAATCAAAAATAGTATTATCTTTAGTAATTGGTGCAATTTTCTTTTCATAAGTCTTTGCAGTATTTTTAAGCTCTAAATCTGAAAAACTCACTTCACCTATATCCATTAATGCTGAAAATCCACTTAAACTTTGTGGATAATTATATAAAATTAAATCCTTTGCAACTTCACCTTTAAAATCAAAACTATAATTTCTCTCTAAATAAGATAATGCTATTAATATTTCATTTCTTTTACTAATAATATATTGAGATGAAAAATATGGGTCATTATCAAATAACTTCTTTAATATTGTATCTAAATTATTTTGCACATATTCAAAGCTTTTTCTTAAATCAAGTTTATCCATACAAAAACTTTTAAGACGTTCATTTATTTGATCTTGAGTTGGTTCTACTCCTAATTCTTTTTTTAATTGATTTTTAACATCTTGTTTATCCCATAATGAAACATATGGATTTAAAATAGTATATAAATCATCATATTTAACTTCTTTAAAGCTTTGTTTTACTTTTTGAATTTTTTCTTCTACAGTTTCATTAAAAGCATATTCTTCAATAGCTTCATCTTCTTTTTCATCAATAACTTCATCTTGAATAATGCTTTCAGTTATAGATGTTTCTTCTTCTACAAAATTTTTATCTAATTCATCACTTACATAATCCTCTTTTTGTGTAATATTTTCACTTAAATCTTCATTTGTAGAGTATGTTTCTTGTATAGAAGTATTTTCATTGATTAAAATAGATGCTGAAGCTATTTCTGTAAAAAAACATACTGAAACTGCCACTGAAACTACTCCAAAAGAGTATTTTCTAAGAGCATATTTAATTATCTTCTCACCTTTATTTAACGATAATTTTTTCATTAGTTACCCCCCTAATATAATTCTTTAATATAATTCCTATAATACACTATTAATATCTTTTAATAAATATAGTTATATATATATATCAGAAAATTCAATATTACATTTCTCTATAAGACTATCTTTCTGCATTAAAGGATTATATATTTTTTCACTTGTTATATTTATCGGTAAATAAAATGAAAACTGAGTACCATTATCTATATTATCTAAAAATATTTCTCCTCCATGCATTTCTATAAACTTTCTACATAAAAATAATCCTATACCACAACCTTCATTTTTCCTATTTAACGAATTATCTACTCTATGAAATCTTTCAAATATTTTTTCTCTATCGTTAAATTCTATATTTGAACCATAATTTTTAACAGATATATATACTCTATTTAAATCTACATTTCTCTTTATTTTTATTTCAATATCTGTATGGAGCTGAGAAAATTTAATGGCATTAGATATTAAATTAAGCATAATTCTTTCAATTTTATCTTCATCACAAGCTAAAATTATTTCCTCACTATCTGTATCAAAAATTATATTTCTTTTCTTTTCACTTGCATATAACACAGTAGACATAACTATTTCTTCTAAAACACTAACAATATTACAATTTACTAAATTCAATTTATCTGAATCACTATTTACTTTCGTTATATCCATAACATTGTTCACCAATCTCAATAATCTATATGAATTTTGCTTTAATATGTTTAAATATTCTTTATATTTTTCATCACCTAATGGCTTATTATGTAAATTCAATAATTGCACAATAGCAAGTATTATATTAATAGGAGTTCTAAATTCATGAGACATATTAGATAAAAATTCCACCTTCATGGCTTCTAATTTAATAAACTCTTCTAATTCCCTTTTCTTATCGGTTATATATTTAATTTCACTTTTATTTTCCATCTGTTTAACTATATATCCTATTTTACTTAAAGTTTCATTTAAATAAGATTCCTCTTTAGTAAAACAATTTTTACTTTCATCATAAGTTATTACTACTAACCCAAATAAATTATTCGCTAGTTCTATATGCCTCATTTTTAAACTTTCTTTTTTTCCTTTAAACATTTCTAATTTATTATATATTTCTTCATATTTATCTTTAATAATTTCTTTACTACATAACTTATTTTCTATTTCTTTATTTATATGTATATCTACATTAAAACTATTTTCTTCTTCATTTTCGCTTAAATAAAATTTAAATTTCTCACTATCTTTATCATATAAAAATATAGATATATTCTTATATTCAACAATATTTTTTATTTCTTTTAACAATAAATGAATAGTTTTTTTAGTATCATATCTTTTTTCTTCATCTATATTTAAATAACTCATTAAGTTTGATTCAATTTCTAATTGTACATTCTTATCTAATGATATCTCTCGTGCTACTCCTCCTATAATTTCTTTTTTATTCTCTTTATGTAAAATAAATTTATATACCTTATGCCATATTTCATTATCATCTATTTTACTATACTCTTCATTATAAATATCAGCTTTTTTCTCTATAACTTCTATATCTGTTTTATCACATTCCTTAGCAATATCATACTCTCTAAATTCATAATCAGTTTTTCCTATTATTTCTTCTTTACTAATCCCTAACTTTTCTGCACCTAATTTATTTATGTATATATATTTTTTTTCATCATCTTTTAACCATATTTGATAAGGTAATTTATCTAACATTTCTTCCAAATCTTCTATGGTATAAAATCTTGTTATTTTATCCTTTACTTTCATTTCTAAATTCCCTCCAATTATCCTCTATTCTAATATTATTATAATTCTATAAATAATTCCATAAATTTGCCATTAAAAATAATACGAATTTTGTAAGAAATCTTTCCTTATTTTTTATATACTTGTATAAAAAATATATAAAAAAACGAAGGATTTCTCCTTCGCTTTTTTATATGGCCCATTTTTTGTCCCCAGTAAAAGAAACATTTAGCCATTTATTATAATCTATATGTTTTATCGCATCATAAACTTTTTCTCTAACACAATCCATTTGATCTAAATCTTTTAATTTACTTTCTTCATTATATATAAAATCTATTTCAATTCTTAACTCTCCACCAATTTTTGATACTCTTGATATTGAATCTTCAAATTTATATTCTTTCTCAATTTCTTTTACAATAAAATATATATCATCATTGATTTCATCATTTGCTTTTACACATAATATTTCCTTAAAGGAATTTATAAAAGATTGTATAGGCATCTTTATGAATACAACTGATACCATAATTACCATCATTGGATCTATATATACATTGAGCCAAGAAAACCTTGTATTTCTAAGAATCATAGCTATTACAAAGCCTACCAATACACCAATACTTAATAAAGTATCCATAAGCCATTGACTTGCTTCAACTTTAACCATTTCTGAAGAAATTTTTTCACCTTTTTTCTTCATAAAAATATATACACCACCGCACCCTACAACTGATACAATAGAATATATTAATGCTGAACCATATTCTACACTATTTCCTCCATTCACTATATCCTGTATAGCTCCTATCAAAGAATATAAACACATTCCTCCTATGATAAGTGATTTTAAGGATATAACTAAAGGTTCCAATATATATTTGCCAAAAGGATATTTATCCAATTCCTTCTTAGCCATAAAATTATTTATATATAAAGACAACATTGTTAGCGCTAAACTGATAAATGAATATAATCCATCAAATATAATCATTTCAGATTGTACAGTTCATCCCCATGCTATACCAAATAGTGCAAAGAATAACGCACCTACCATTGATATTTTTAAAATTTTATTTTCTAGTTTCATTATCTTCACCTCTATTCAAGTTTTACTCTATACAAGTATAATACGCTAAATCATCACTCTTGGTAATGATTAAAATGCTACCTTTTTACAACTTTATCCTTATATTCAAGTTTAATTTTTTATATCAAAAAGCATAAATGTACTTAAATAAAGATTAAAATACGGTATTATTATTAGTTTTTTTCTTATTTTTATATTATATCCTACTTAATATAGACATGTCTTTCAATAAAAGATGTAAGAGTGTTATATTGTTACATCTTTTACACTTTCATATTATGGTATACTATTCATAGAATATTATTACATTAACACAGGAGAGATATAAATTATGAAGACATTAATTGATTTATTTTTCACTTTCTGCCGAATTGGAGGATTAACTTTTGGTGGCGGCTATGCCATGCTTCCAATGATTCAAAAAGAAATTGTTGAAGAAAAAAAATGGGCTACTGAAGAAGAAGTTCTAGATTATTATGCTGTAGGGCAATGTACACCAGGCATAATCGCTGTAAACACAGCAACTTTCATTGGCTATAAAGTTCAAGGAATAATTGGTGCAATAGTTGCAACATTAGGAGTTGTTTTTCCTTCCTTAATAATAATAACTATTATTGCGGCCTTATTAAAAAACTTTGCAAGCTATGCCATTATACAGCATGCTTTCTCTGGTATACGTGTAGTCGTTATTGCCTTAATTATTAGTGCCATATTAAAACTTGCCAAAACATCTATTAAAAGTTCTATAACATTAATAATTGCTATTTTGGCATTTATCTCAGTAGCATTTGTAAACTTATCACCAATCTATATAGTAGTTGCAGCTGCATGTGTTGGATTAATATCAAAATTAATAAGGGGTAGAAAATAATGATTTATATAACTTTATTTTATGAATTTTTTAAAATAGGATTATTTGCCATAGGTGGAGGTCTCTCTACACTTCCTTTCTTATATGATCTCTCTGAAAGATACCCTTGGATAACTACAGATAGTATTGCTGATATGGTTGCCATCTCCCAATCTACACCAGGTCCACTTGGAATAAATATGGCTACATATGCAGGATATCAAGGTGGTGGTCTTTTAGGTGGAATTATTGCTACCATTGGACTTATTACACCATCAATAATTATAATTATTATAATTGCTCATATTTTAAACAAGTTCAAAGAAAGTCCTTATGTGGAATCTGTATTTTATGGCTTAAGACCTGCTGTTACAGGCCTTATAACTGCTGCTGGTTTTGCAGTATTTAAAATCACCATTCTTAATATGTCAAAATTTAATATTACAAATAAACTTTTAGATATCATTAACTATAAAGCTACACTACTATTAATAGGTATATTTGTAATAATGAAATATTTTAAAAAACACCCTATTTTCTATATCTTCTTAGGAGCACTAGCAGGAATATTATTTAAAATATAACTATATATAATAAAAAAAGAACTATTTAATATGATTGTTCATTGCAAAATAACTTGAACACTCATTATTTAAATTAGTTCTTTTTTTACTTTTCTCTTATTTAAAGTTTACATTTTTTACATGCAATGTTATATTATTAACATGTGTATATACATATGACAACTGTATGAGAGAGGTAATTTAAAATGGACTTAAAAAAAGAAATTAATTTATTGAAAACAGAAAAAAACGCTTTAATATTGGCACATTATTATCAGCGACCAGAAATTCAAGAAATAGCTGATTATGTAGGGGACTCGTACTATTTAAGTAAAATTGCGAAAGATAGTCCTAATAAACTTATAGTATTTTGTGGTGTTAAGTTCATGGCTGAAAGTGCAAAAATACTTTCCCCAGAAAAAACTGTACTTCTTCCAGCTCTTGATGCTGGATGCCCAATGGCTGATATGGCTGACGTAGATGGCTTAGTAGAACTTAAAGAAAAACACCCTGATGCTGCTGTAGTATGCTATATCAACTCAACTAGTGATGTAAAAGCTCTTTGTGATGTTACAGTAACTTCATCAAATGCCTTAAAAGTGATTAAAAAGCTGCCTCAAAAAAAAATCATCTTCCTTCCTGACAAAAATCTAGGAGGATATATTGCAGAACAAATGCCAGAAAAAGATTTTATATTATGGAATGGATTTTGTATTACTCATAAGAAGATTAGCGCTGAAAATATATTAAAATCTAAAAATGCAATAAATGATATTGTTGTTTTAGCTCATCCAGAATGCGAAAAAGAAATTAGGGATTTGGCAGATTTTATAGGGAGTACAGGTGAAATGATAAATTATGCTACTGATTGCTCTGCTAAAAACTATCTTGTTTGTACCGAAGAAGGAATCCATTATGAATTAAGTAAAAAAAATCCTCATAAAAATTTTTATTTTCCTGGAACAAGCACCCTATGTCCTAATATGAAAAAAACAAGGCTAGAAGATATTGCAAATGTCTTAAGAAATAATTGTAATGAAATAACTATTAAAGAAGAGGTTAGATTAAAAGCTTTGAACTGTTTATTAAATATGCATGAATTGGCTAGGTGATATACAATGAATAAAATAATTAATATTAATACAGATATTGTAATAGTTGGTTCGGGAATTGCAGGACTATATTCTGCACTAAATATTCCTGAAAAATACAGCATAACTATTGTCACAAAAAAAGCTTTATCAGATAGTAATAGTGCCTTAGCTCAAGGTGGAATATGTGTTTCTAAAGGTGAGTATGATATTAAACCATATATTGAAGATACTTTAAAAGCTGGTAAATATGAAAATGATATAGACGCTGTCACTACTTTAGTTAAAGAGTCAAAGGAAAACATAGACAAGCTTATTGAGTATGGAGTTGTTTTTGATAAAGAACATGGTAATCTTTGTTATACAAAAGAAGCTGCTCACTCTACCAATAGAATTCTTCATGTCAAAGATGAAACTGGTAAATATATAATGGAAGCTCTTTGCCAAAAGATAAAGTTAAGAAAAAATACTCTTATTTTAGAAAATACATTATGTGCAGATATAATTGAAAATAAAAACAGCTGCCATGGAATAATTGCACTAAATAATAATATTCAATATAGTATTCATTCACAATTTGTCATTATGGCTACAGGCGGAATTGGTGGATTATTTAAAAATTCTACTAATAAACGTCATATAACTGGTGATGGACTTAGTATTTGTAAGAAACATAATATTAAGTTGAAAAATTTAAACTATGTGCAATTCCATCCAACGGCCTTATATATTAAAGATTCAAATGACAGAAGACTTCTTATATCTGAGAGCGTCCGTGGAGAAGGTGCTTTAATAAGAAATAAGAAAGGTGAACATTTTATAGATGAACTACTTCCTCGTGATGTGGTTGCTAATGCAATTTATGCTGAACTTAATTCTTCTAAAGAAGAATGTGCTTATCTTGATTTAAGCACTATGGAACCTAAATATATCAAGAATAGATTTCCTTATATATATAAAGAATGTTTATCTCATGGTATAGATATTACTAAAGAATATATTCCTATCCATCCAGTACAACATTACTTTATGGGAGGAATAGAAGTTGACTTAAACAGTAAATCTTCCATGGAAAAACTTTATGCCGTTGGAGAATGTAGCTGTACTGGAGTTCATGGAGCCAATAGGCTTGCTAGTAATTCTTTACTAGAAGGATTAGTATTTTCCAAGCGTGCTGTTAATGATATACTAAGCAAATTTACAGAATATCAAGTACCATATGAAACTGAAAGTTTTAAAGCTTCATCTATGAAACTAGCTGAAACAGAGTTATTTAATACTGCTATTAATTTATTTAAAGATGTGATTGGAGAAAAGAAAAATGAATTGGTTAATTGTTGATGAAATAATTAAAAATGCACTTAAAGAAGATATTCCCTCTGAAGATATAACAACCACTCCACTGATAACAGAAAATAGCCTTTGTAGTGTAAACTTAATATCAAAAGAAGATGGTATTTTAGCTGGTGCTGAGGTATTTGCAAGAGTATTTGCTCTACTAGGTGAAGTTGATGTTTCTTTTAATAAAGAAGATGGAGATATATTAAAAAAAGGTGAAATAATAGCTATCATCAAAGGTAAAACAAAAAATGTACTTTTAGGAGAAAGAGTTGCTTTGAACTTATTACAACGAATGTGTGGCATAGCAACTTTAACAAATAATTTTAGCAAAAAACTTATAGGAACCAATGCTAAATTAGCTGATACTCGCAAAACTACTCCTAATCTTAGAATTTTAGAAAAATATTCAGTAAAAATTGGTGGTGGAATAAATCATCGATGTAATTTATCTGATGGTATATTGATAAAAGATAATCATATTGATGCTGCTGGTTCAATTACTAATGCTATTAATTTAATTAGAAAAAACTCTTCCTTTGTAAGAAAAATTGAAGTTGAAACTGAAAACTTAGATATGGTTAAAGAAGCATTAACATGCAATGCTGATATAATAATGCTAGACAATATGTCTATAGATGAAATGAAAAAATCTGTAGAAATTATTGGTAATAAAGCTATTATTGAAGCCTCTGGCAACGTAAATATGGACACTATCCGTTCTATTGCAGAAACAGGAGTAAACTTAATATCTGTAGGAGCTTTAACACATTCATACAAATCTTTTGACATAAGTATGAAAAATTTAATTTTACTTTAATACATTTTTAGTATACAACTTAATATGATAATATAAAAAAAGATATTGTTACAATATTAACAATATCTTTTGTTTTCTTATGGAATTTTAGTATTTTAATTTGCCTTAAACAGTCTATTATATTTTTATATTTTATTGAATTTTCAGTAAATTCAAACTTCTAAAAATAATATTTATATTTATTTTCTATAACCACTAACCCTAGTATTTTCAACGGTTTTATGATTTTTCTTTTTTTTTAAAATCGTTTAAATTTCTATTGCATTTTTCCAATAAAAGTGATATATTTTATTTAACAACTATTATTAATTAATAGTAATTTTTTCCAAATAGATTGTGTAACAATCGTTAAATTTTTGTATAAAAAAGAGGGGATCAAACATGATGAAGGAATGGAATAACTTTAAACCAGGTAACTGGACTAAGGAAATCGATGTAAGAAACTTTATTCAACTTAACTACACTCCATACGAAGGAGATGCTAGCTTCTTAGCTGGTGCTACTGAAGCTACAAATAAATTATGGGCTGAAGTTAGTGAATTATTCAAAAAAGAAAGAGAAAACGGTGGAGTTTTAGATGTAGATACTGAAACAGTTTCAGGAATCAACGAATATGCTCCAGGATATATAGATCAAGCATTAGAAAAAATCGTTGGTGTTCAAACTGATGCTCCTTTAAAGAGAGCTGTTATGCCTCAAGGTGGTATAAGAATGGCAGAAAGCGCTGCTAAATCTTACGGATATGAAGTATCTGCTAGAATATCTGAAATATTCTCAAAATACAGAAAAACTCATAACCAAGGTGTTTTCGATGCTTATACTGATGAAATGAGATTAGCTAGAAAATCTGGTATAATCACTGGTCTTCCAGATGCTTACGGTAGAGGAAGAATCATAGGTGACTACAGAAGAGTTGCTCTATACGGGGTTGACAGATTAATCGAAGATAGATTAGTTCAAAAGAAATCTTTAGAAGTTAAAACTATCGATGAAGATGTAATTAGATTAAGAGAAGAAATTTCTGATCAAATAGTTGCATTAAAAGAATTAAAAGCTATGGCTGCTTCTTACGGATTAGATATATCAGGACCAGCTTCAAACGCTAGAGAAGCTGTACAATGGTTATACTTCGGATTCTTAGCTGCTATAAAACAACAAAACGGTGCTGCTATGTCATTAGGTAGAACTTCTACTTTCTTAGACATCTACATCGAAAGAGATTTACAAAACGGTGTTATCACTGAAGAAGAAGCTCAAGAAATAATGGATCACTTCGTAATGAAGTTAAGATTAGTTAAGTTCTTAAGAACTCCAGAATACAACGACTTATTCTCAGGAGATCCAACTTGGGTTACTGAATCAATCGGTGGTATGGGATTAAACGGTAAAACATTAGTAACTAAGAACTCATTCAGAGTACTTAACACACTTTACACTTTAGGACCATCACCTGAACCAAACTTAACAGTTTTATGGTCAACTAGATTACCTCAAGGATTCAAAGACTTCTGCTCAAAGGTATCAATTGACACAAGTTCAGTTCAATACGAAAATGATGATTTAATGGCTCCATACTGGGGAGATGACTATGCTATCGCTTGTTGTGTATCTGCAATGAGAGTTGGTAAGCAAATGCAATTCTTCGGTGCAAGAGTTAACTTAGCTAAGACTTTACTATACGCTATAAACGGTGGTAGAGACGAAAAATCAGGTGTTCAAGTTGGACCTCAATTAGCTCCATTAACTGGTGAATATTTAACTTACGACGAAGTAATGAACAGATTTGAAATAATGACAGACTGGTTAGCTAACCTTTATGTTAATACTTTAAATGTAATTCACTACATGCACGATAAATACTCATATGAAAGCTTACAAATGGCTTTACATGATAGAGATGTATTCAGAACTATGGCTTGTGGTATAGCTGGTTTATCTGTTTGTGCAGATTCATTATCAGCAATCAAATACGCTAAAGTTAAGCCAATAAGAAACGAAGAAGGAATAGCTGTTGATTTCGAAGTTGAAGGAGACTTCCCTAAATACGGAAACGACGATGATAGAGCTGATGAAATTGCTGTATACTTAGTTGAAAACATGATGAAGAAAATCAGACAAAACAAGACATACAGAAATGCATACCACACTCAATCAGTATTAACTATAACTTCAAACGTTGTTTACGGTAAGAAGACTGGTACTACTCCATGTGGTAGAAAAGCTGGTGAACCATTTGCTCCAGGTGCTAACCCAATGCACGGAAGAGATAACAGTGGATCTTTAGCTTCATTAAACTCAGTTGCTAAATTACCATACGAACATTCACAAGATGGTATCTCAAATACATTCTCAATAGTACCAGATGCTTTAGGAAAAACTCCTGAAGATAGAATCACTAACTTAAGTGCTATGATGGATGGATACTTTGGTCAAGATGCTCATCACTTAAACGTAAATGTATTTAACAGAGAAACTTTATTAGATGCTATGGATCATCCAGAAGAATATCCACAATTAACTATCAGAGTTTCAGGATATGCTGTTAACTTCATTAAATTAACAAGAGAACAACAATTAGACGTTATAAACAGAACATTCCACAAATCAATGTAATTTATAATGTTTAAAATGTAATAAGGGATAGCCTTAGCTATCCCTTATTTTTTATTATAACACTTCTATTTCAACTACATCGTATCCCTCATCTTCAATTACTTCTTTTAAAGCTTCATCATTAGCTGTAGTTTCAACTATTGCATTTTTCCCTTCTAAGCTAACTTCAACTGAAGTAACTCCATCTAAATCTTCTAAAGCTGCTTTAACATGACCTACACATTTATTACAACTCATTCCTTCAATTAATATTTTCTTTTTCATAAAATCCTCCTTTATAAAATTAATGATTATCTAAATCTTTTTAGTCTTAGTGCATTTAAAAGTACTGATACTGAACTAAAACTCATGGCTGCTGCTGCAATCATTGGATTTAATAATGGACCACCAAAGATATGAAGCACTCCCATGGCAACTGGTATTCCTAAAACATTATAACCAAATGCCCAGAATAAATTCTCTTTTATATTCTTAATAGTTGCTTTGCTTAACCTAATTGCAGTAACAACATCTTTTAAATCACTTTTCATAAGAACAATATCTGCTGATTCAATGGCAACATCAGTTCCTGATCCAATGGCTATTCCTACATCTGCCTGTACAAGAGCTGGTGCATCATTTATTCCATCACCAACCATGGCTACTTTTCTATTTTTCTCTTGCAGCTTCTTCACTTCATTAGCCTTATCTTCCGGTAATACTTCTGCTAAAACCATATCTATTCCCACTAATTTTGCAATAGCTTCTGCTGTCTTTTTATTATCTCCTGTAATCATTGCTACTTTAACATTCATTTTCTTTAATTCTTCAATAGCAGCTTTACTATTTTCTTTTACAGTATCAGCTACTGCTATTATACCACTTAATTTATTATTTATAGCAATATACATTGGTGTCTTTCCTTCCGCTGCAAGCTTATCACTTTCAGCATGTAAAGACTCTATATCTATATTATTTTCTATCATTAATTTCTTATTACCTAATAATATATCTTTTCCTTCAATAGTAACTTCTATTCCATGTCCTGGCACAGCTTTAAAATCTTCAATTTTTTTTAATTCTAAGTTTTTATGTTCTGCTTCTTTTACTATGGCTTCTCCTAAAGGATGTTCTGACCCCTTTTCTGCACTAGCTGCTAAAGCTAATACTTCCTCTTCTTTTATACCTTGGCAAATTATATCAGTAACTTTAGGCTTTCCTTCAGTTATTGTTCCTGTTTTATCAAATACTATAGTATCTATTTTATATGTTGTTTCTAATGCTTCTCCACCTTTAATTAACACACCATTTTCAGCACCTTTTCCTGTTCCAACCATAATTGCTGTTGGTGTTGCTAATCCTAATGCACATGGACATGCAATTACTAATACTGAAATAAATATACTTAAAGCAAATACAGTAGTTTCACCTGCAATAAGCCATCCTATTGTTGCTATTATTGCTAACCCTATAACCGTTGGTACAAAATATGCAGCAATAATATCTGCCATTTTAGCTATTGGTGCTTTTGTTCCCTGTGCTTCCTCCACTAACTTTACAATTTGTGCTAAAGCTGTATCTTTTCCAACTTTAGTAGCTTTGTATTTTATAAAACCAGATTTATTTATACTAGCTCCTATGACAGTATTTCCTATGTTTTTTTCTACAGGAATACTTTCGCCTGTGAGCATTGATTCATCAATAGAAGTGCTTCCCTCTATAATTTCACCATCCACAGGCAATTTTTCACCTGGCTTCACTAAAATTACATCCCCTACTATAACTTCATCTATAGGAATACTTAATTCTTTTCCATCCTTAATGATAGTTGCAGTTTTAGGTGCTAATCCCATAAGCTTCTTGATAGCCTCTGAAGTTTTACCCTTTGATACAGCTTCCAAATATTTTCCTAAAGTAATTAATGTTAAAATAACTACTGCTGATTCAAAATATAAATGCATTGCATAATGAGTTTCTCCATTTAGTATCTTATATATTGCAAAAAATCCATAAGCTACTGCTGCCGATGTCCCTATAGCAATTAATGAATCCATATTAGGACTAAGCTTAAATAGATTCTTATATCCTATCTTATAAAACTTATAACCAGCTACCATTACTGGTATAGTAAGTGCTAATTGAACTAGTGCAAAGTTTAAAGGACTTTTCATTGGATCAATAATTGAAGGTAATGGCATACCTACCATATGTCCCATACTTATAATAAGTAGTGGTACTGTAAATATAAGAGAGAAGATAAATCTATTTAAAAGTAACTTGCTTTCATCTTTCTTTTTAGAACCTTCATTTACTTGCTCTTCCTCTTTGATTAACTTATATCCAGCTTTATCAATAACTGCTTTAATATCTGAATATCGTACCTTTTCTGCATCAATTCTTACTGTTAGCTTTTCTGTAGCAAAATTAACATTAGCACTTTCAACACCATCAATCTTTTTAGTTACTCTTTCTACTCTATTGGCACAAGCTGAACATGTCATTCCTTCAACCTTGAAAGTGTAATCTCTCATATCTTTTCTCACGAAATATCCTGCTTTTACTACTGTTTCCTCAATTTTAGCAACATCTACCTTTGTTTCATCAAATTTTACTGATAAAGTTTCTGTAGCGAAATTTACATTTGATTCTTCAACTCCATCCAATTTCTTCACTGCTCTTTCCACTCTATTGGCGCAAGCTGAACAAGTCATCCCTTCTATTTTGAATGAATTTTGATTCATTTTCTCCTCCTTTACTTTGACATAACCTTTTGTAAAATACTTATTATTTCTTCTATTTTTTCGTCACCATTATCATTCATACAAGCATCCTTTACACAAGTATGCAAATGTTTTTCTAATATTATTAAATTAGATTTTTTTAATAACGATTGTGCTGCCATTATTTGATTAGATATATCTACACAATATCTATCATCTTCAATCATTTTAATTATTCCATCTATTTGTCCTCTTGCAGTTTTTAATAATTGAAGAGCTTTTTTTCTTTCATTATTCATTAATCTTCCTCCTATATTACCCCTCCCCTAGGGGGTATTTGTATTTTTATTATAATCTTTCTTAACTAATTGTCAATAATATTATTTAAATTTTAAATTTTATTATATGTTTTCTATAGTAACCACTACTATTTCTGGTTTATTAAATAATCTTAGTGGAAATCCACTATTTCCAAGACCTCTACTTATTATAAGATTATTTTTTATGCCTTTATGAATACCTGCTGTATACTTAGGAAAAATCCCTTGTGCTGGTGCATATAACCCTCCAATTAGAGGAATTCTAAATTGACCTCCATGAGCATGCCCCGAAAACATTAAATCAAATTTATATTTATAATATGATTTATCACCTATGGCTTTAAAATTTTCTGGATAATGACTTAAAACAATCTTTATTCCAGGCAATTTACAAAATTCATTAAAAATAATAGAATAATCTTTATACTCAAATTCCCCTTTTGCCCTTTTAATATAAGCCTCCGATGAACCTTGTTCTTCAACTAATCCTAATATATTAACTTTATTTCTATTAATATTTATGGTTCTTATTTCATTTAACAATACATTGACATTATTTTTTCTTAACTTTTTAATTATTTCTTTATATTTTTCTGCTCTAGTTTCATGATTTCCAGGTATATAGTATGTAGGAATTTTTTCACTCATCTTTGATATAAAGTTTATTATTTCTTTATATCTTATTGAAGTACAATCAATAAGATCACCTGTTAATAAAATTAAATCTGGATTCTCATTTAAAACCTTATTTAGTAATTTTTTATTATCCTTTCCAAATTCCTTACTATGTAAATCAGACAATTGTACTATTTTTATTGAATTTTTTACTTTCTTATTTATTTTAACCCTACTTACAACTATATTATTATTTTCACAAAATAATATAGCACTTGTAATTATGGCTCCTAAACTTATCAAAAAATACATATATTACCTCTAAAATTTTTATATTTATTATACCATATAATTTATAATATCTATATTGGTATAATTTAATTATTTTAACACAAACCAACTTATTAACTTATATATCATTTAAAAGTATAATTTAAATAGTTTTAAAATTCATTTGTATGGGGGAATATTATGGATTTTCTATCTTTTAAAGAAAATAATATGGACAACTTTAAGAATTATATTTGTAAATTTGAAAATAACCAACTCCTTTCTTCTTTTTTATTAAATATCGACAGTAATACTATAAGTTATATAAAAAATAGTATGACTATCTCGCTAAAAAACATATCTTATTTTTCTCATGATAAAGCAGCTTTGCTTTTATTATTTAAATTTGCTGATAATGATAGATTATTATATGGTAAATGGTTTAATTATTCTCTTAACACCCATAAAGAACATTTAGAAATGATGCTTTTTCAAAAAGAAATACCAATTATTTTAATTGATTCAGTAACAAAAAATAAATTTACATTTTATGTAACTAATGATTTCAAAATTGGTATAAAAGATCATATAAAAAATACTCATTTTATAAAGATGAATGAGCTTGACTTTAATTTATATATTAATTCTCTTGAAAAAAATATAAAATCTTTATCTAAACTTTGGGATAATATAGATGCATAAAAAAGTAGGCTGTATCAATCTTTTTGATACAGCCCATTTTTTGTTGTGTTATTAGAAGTAGTGCTACTTATTTTATATTAAGTTTAAAAAACTATTATTCTGCTAATTTTTTGTATTCTTCATACTTTCTCTTAGCATCTGCTTCTGCCATTGCAAATAATTCTTCAGCTTCTTCTGGATATTGCTTTGCAATTGCTGAGTATCTTACTTGATCCATTATGAAGTCTTTGAAGCTTCCTTGTGGTTCTTTAGAATCTAATACAAATGGATTCTTTCCTTGTTCTTTTAATGATGGATTGAATCTGTATAAATGCCAGTATCCAGCTTTAACAGCTTCGTCCATATTTCTTATAGAGAATCCCATTCCCTTCTTTAATCCATGGCTAATACAAGTTGAGTAAGCAATGATGATTGATGGTCCATCATGAGCTTCTGCTTCTAACATAGCTTTAACTACTTGGTTCTTATCTGCTCCTATAGCTACTTGTGCTACATAAACATTTCCATAAGACATCATCATTCTACCTAAGTTTTTCTTAGCTGACTTCTTACCTGATGCTGCAAATTTAGCCATTGCTGCTATAGGTGTTGATTTAGAACTTTGTCCACCTGTATTAGAGTAAATTTCTGTATCGAATACAAGAACATTTACGTTATCTCCTGAAGCTAGTACATGATCTAATCCACCGTATCCGATGTCATAAGCCCATCCATCTCCTCCAAGAATCCATTGAGATCTCTTAACTAAATAATCTCTTCTGTTATTTATTTCTGCTAATAATTCTAATGCTTTAGCATCTTCTACATTATTGTTATCTAATATAGCTTCAACTTCTGCACTATAAACTTTTGAAAGCTCTCCATTTTCTTTATTAGCTATCCAATTTCTGAATGTTTCTTTATATTCTTCAGCTATTGAAGTTTCTAATAAAGCTTTCATATTCATAGCTATGTTGCTTCTCATTTGATTTACAGCTAAGAACATACCATATCCAAATTCAGCATTATCTTCAAATAATGAGTTAGCCCAAGCTGGTCCCTTACCTTCATGGTTAGTTGTGTATGGTGTTGAAGGTGCTGATCCACCCCAAATTGATGAACATCCAGTTGCATTAGCAATCATCATTCTCTCTCCAAATAATTGAGTAACTAACTTAATATATGCTGTTTCACCACAACCTGCACAAGCTCCTGAGAACTCTATAAGTGGAGTTTTAAATTGACTATCTTTAACTGTCTTACCTGGAGTTAAATCACCTTTGTAAGCAACTTTTTCTGATACTGCGAAATCCCAGTTTGGTATTTCCTTTTCTGTTTGAGTTGCAAGAGGTTCCATTTTCAATGCCTTACCTGGTGCTGGACATATATCAACACAGTTAGCACATCCTGTACAGTCTAATGTACTTACTTGAATTCTGTAGTTTAATCCTGCTAAAGTCTTTCCTGTAGCTTTCTTAGTTTCAAATCCTTCTGGTGCATTAGCTAATTCTTCATCACTTACAAGAACTGGTCTAATACATGCATGTGGACAAACAAAAGCACATTGGTTACATTGAATACATTTTGCAGTTTCCCATTCTGGTACTTCTGAAGCAATTCCTCTCTTTTCATATGCTGCAGTTCCAGCTGGGAATGTACCATCTTCAATTCCATTGAATGCACTTACTGGTAATTTATCACCTTCAAGAGCGTTCATTGGATTCATTATATTCTTAACGAAATCAGTAATTTTCTTAGTTTCAACAACTTCTGAATCTTCTGCATCTTTCCATGAAGCTGGAACATTTATCTTAACTAATGAATTCATACCTCTTTCAACAGCTTCAAAGTTCATATTTACAACTTTGTCACCTTTTTTACCATAAGCTTTTTTAATTGAAGCTTTTAAGTAATCTTTAGCTTCATCTTCTGGTATGATTTCAGCTAATTTAAAGAATGCTGATTGCATTATCATATTGATTCTTCTACCTAAACCAATTTCAGTAGCTATCTTAGTAGCATTGATTGTATATAAATTTATTTCATTTTCAGCAATGAATCTCTTCATTTTTGCTGGTAATTTACTTTCTAATTCTTCTTCAGTCCAGATACAGTTTAATACAAAATTTCCACCTTTTCTAAGACCTTTTAATACATCATATTGATTTACATATGCTTGAACGTGACATCCAATATAATCAGCTTCGTCTATAAGGTAAGTTGATCTTATTGGTTGATCACCAAATCTTAAGTGAGACATAGTAGCTCCACCAGATTTCTTTGAATCATATGCAAAATATGCTTGTACATATTTATCTGTGTTTTCACCGATAATCTTAATTGCTTGTTTATTAGCACCAACAGTTCCATCTGATCCTAATCCCCAGAACTTACATCTTACTGTTCCTGGAGTTAAAACTCTTAATTCATCCTCTACTGGAATTGAAGTGTTTGTAACGTCATCTTCGATACCAACAGTGAAGTTATTTTTAGCATCTTCTTTCTTAAGATTATCAAATATAGCTTTAATGTGTGTTGGAGTAACATCTTTTGAAGCTAATCCATAACGTCCACCAACTATTACTGGTCTATTTTCTTTTTCATAGAATGCGGTACGTACATCTAAGTACAGAGGCTCACCAATTGAACCTGGTTCTTTAGTTCTATCCATTACACAAATCTTTTCTGCTGTAGCTGGTATAGCTTTTAAGAAATGTTCAGTTGAGAATGGTCTAAATAAGTGAACCTTAACTAAACCATATTTTTCTCCTCTAGCATTTAATTCATCTATAGTTTCTTCAATTGCTTCTGTAACTGATCCCATAGCAACAATAACATGTTTAGCATCTTCTGCTCCATAGTAATTAAATAATCCATAATTTCTTCCTGTAAGCTCGCTCATTTTACCCATATACTCTTCAACTACAGGTATTATATTATTGTAAAACTTATTTGAAGCTTCTCTTGTTTGGAAGTAAATATCTGAGTTTTGAGCTGTTCCTCTTGTCACTGGATGATTTGGAGATAATGCTCTATTTCTAAACTCTTGAAGTGCTTCCGTATCTACTAAGCTTGCATAATCTTCATAATCTAAAACTTCAACTTTTTGAATTTCATGTGATGTTCTAAATCCATCAAAGAAATTAATGAAAGGTAATCTTCCTTTAATTGCTGCAAGATGTGATACTGGAGTTAAGTCAGCTACTTCTTGAACTGAACCAGCAGCAAGCATTACACATCCAGTCATTCTTGCTGACATAACGTCTTGATGATCACCAAATATTGATAATGCTTGAGAAGCTATTGCTCTAGCACTTACGTGGAATACTCCTGGTAATAATTCTCCTGCTACCTTATACATATTTGGAAGCATTAATAATAAACCTTGTGATGCAGTAAATGTAGTAGTTAATGCACCTGCTTGTAATGAACCGTGGAATGCTCCAGCAGCTCCTGCTTCTGATTGCATTTCAACGACATTAACAGTTTGTCCAAATATATTTTTCTTTCCTTGTGCTGCCCATTCATCTACAATTTCTGCCATTGTAGTTGAAGGAGTTATCGGGAATATAGCTGCAACATCTGTATATGCATAAGCAACATAAGCAGCAGCAGTATTTCCATCAATAGTCATCATTTTCTTTGCCATGATAAATACCATCCTTTTCTACTAGTTAAATAATAATAATTATCTTTTAATAAATATTATACATTCTAGTTTTTATTTTTTCTAGTGTTTTATATAAGATTATTAGATTGAAATTTACTATATATAAATATCTTAAGAAAATTTATTATAATAATTCATTTAAATCTTTTAATATCTGAATCTTTCCTCTAAGCATTTTAATGAATCCTTGTTTTTCAATCTTCTTTAAGCTTCTGCTGACAACCTCTCTAGTAGAATCAATCTCAAAAGCTAATTCACTATGGGTAGCATAAATACTCTTAGAACTCTTACTCATTAAAAGCTTAACTAATCTCTTTTCGAGACTTTCATGCCTATTAGATTCTTTATCTCTAATAATAATTTGATGTTTTCTATATAGGTCATTATACATATATCTTAAAAATTTTATATCTTGCTTCAAATATCTTTTAGCAATTCCACAAGGAATTACACAAATTTCTGAATCAACAAGTGCTCTTGCACAGATATTTAAATTATCTTCTTCCTTAAAACAATTAGATAATTCATTACAAAGCTGGCCTTCCTTTAAATCATATAGATTTGTTTCTTTTCCTCCAGCATTCATTCTTTGAATTTTTATAAGTCCTTTAAGTATAAAAATAAAGCCCATACACCCTTCCCCATCATTAGATAGGTATTGATCCATATTTAAAGTCTTAAAAATAGCATTTTGACTTAATATACCATCGCTTTTTTCATCTAAAATTTTTAATAGAGGGTATACTTCATAAAGAAAATCTATTTTTCTCTTTTCTTCATTAACATCCTTAACATAAGTTAACATTTTAATTCCTCACTTACTACTTTACATCTTTCAACATTTTTTTTGTGTGACTTAATCACATTATATCTTTCTTTTTAATAATAAACTAGGAAAATTTAAAAATGGATTTTATGGAATAATATAACTGTTAAAAGTGCATGATTTCTACTGTATAATAAATTTGCTATTTTTGAAATTATCTGAATATTTCATTAATTTAACAGTTGTTGACAATAGTTATTCATAGATTATAATTATTATATAAATAAAAATTTTATAAATAGAAGAGGTGCTTATATTCATGTGTAAAACAATAAGTATTAATCCTGATTTAACTTGGGTTGGAGCTTTAGATCCAAACTTAAGAATTTTTGATATTATAATGGAGACAAAGTTTGGTACAACTTATAATTCATATGTTTTAAAAGGTACTGATGGAGTTGCCATATTTGAAACAGTAAAAGAAAAATTCTTTGATGAACATTTAGAAAAAATAAAATCAGTTGTAAAACCTGAAGATATAACATATATAGTGGTAAATCATACAGAACCTGATCATGCTGGTTCAGTAGGAAAACTTTTAGAATTTGCTCCTAATGCTACTGTTGTTGGAAGTAGTCTTGCAATAAGATATATGGGACAAATAATGAATAAACCTTTCAAGAATAAAGTTGTTAAAGATGGTGAAACTATTTCACTTGGAAATAAGACAATTAAGTTCTTAAGTGTACCTCAATTACACTGGCCAGATACAATGTATTCATATGTAATTGAAGATGAAACTCTTATAACTTGTGACTCATTTGGAGCTCACTACAGCGATGAACGTATTATTAAAAGCAAGTTAGAAGCTGAAAAAGAAGCTGATTATATAGAAGCATACAATTACTATTTCTCAATGATAATGGGACCTTTCAAACCTTATGTATTAAAGGCTTTAGATAAAATTAAAGATTTATCAATAAAATTTATTTGTCCTGGACATGGTATGGTTTTAGATGGTGCTAACATTGAAAAATATATGGAATTATATAAAGAATGGAGCCAGCCAGTAAAAAGAGAAACACCTAGCATAGTTATTCCATATGTAAGTGCTTATGGTTATACTGCTGAGCTAGCTGAAAAAGTTAAAGCAGGTATTGAAGCTTTAGAAGAAAATGTTGATGTACTAATGTATGACTTAGTTTACACTGATATAAATGAAGTTATTGCTGAAATTAATAAATGTAGTGGACTATTAATAGGCTCACCTACTTTACTTGCTGATACACTTCCTCCAATTTGGACTATACTTGGATCATTAAATCCAGTAATTCATAGAGGATTACATGCAAGTTGCTTTGGTTCATATGGATGGAGCGGAGATGCACTTAAAAATATTGAGCAAAGATTTAATCAACTTAAATTCAATATTCCAGTGGCACCACTTGGAGTTATGTTTAGACCAAGTGAAGATGAATTAGAAAAAGCATTTGCTTTTGGACATGACTTTGCTAAAGAAACTTTACAATGTGTTAACGGCGGACAATGTAACATACAAAATCAATAAATATATAAATTAAAAAGAGGAATTCATTGCAATGAATCCCTCTTTTTATCGTTCAAACAAATTGCCTATGCCTCCAAGCAAACTACCTTCATCCTTAGATTGTGTTCCTAGCTGTGGAGAAGCAGCAATAACCTTCTCAGCAAGTTTGCTAAAAGGCAAACTTTGTATCCACACATCACCAGGTCCTGTTAAAGTAGCGAAAAATAACCCTTCTCCACCAAATAATGTGTTCTTTAATCCACCTACAAATTGAATATCATATTTAACATCCTTTGTCATAGCCACTAAACACCCTGTATCTACTTTTAATACTTGTCCTGGAATTAATGTCTTTTTTACAATAGTTCCACCACCATGAACAAAAGCTAATCCATCACCTTCAAGTTTTTGTAGAATAAATCCTTCTCCACCAAAAAAACCTACTCCTATTTTCTTAGTGAAAGCAATGCCTAAACTTACTCCCTTTGCACAACATAAAA
Source organism: Clostridium lentum (assembly GCF_014287815.1). Taxonomy (GTDB): domain Bacteria; phylum Bacillota; class Clostridia; order Clostridiales; family Clostridiaceae; genus Clostridium; species Clostridium lentum. The sequence continues at coordinate 37,592 of NZ_JACOOQ010000003.1, read as the reverse complement.
AAGCATCTTTCTGACAGATAATTTTTCCCTCAAACTCTCTTAAATTTATAGGAATTATCTTACCTGGATAAGGTGCTGCAAAAGAAACCTTCTGTTTTCCATACCCTCTATTGGTGAATGCAGTCATAAATAAACTCTCACCTGTTATTACTCTCTTAGCTGCACCACCTAACTTCCCTATAAAACCACCACCATTACTTTTACTGCTTCCATCACCAAATATTGTCTCCATGGAAATACTATTGTCCATCATCATCATAGCTCCTGCTTCAGCAACAGCAGTTTCATTAGGATCTAATTCTATTTCTACAAACTGCATTTCATTACCATATATTTTATAATCAATTTCATGTGCCATTTTCATCTACTCCTTATTTTTTTGCTCTTAATTTAGTTGTATTCCTTACATTTTTATATTATTTATAAAAAGTTATTAATAATATCATTACATCTATATTTATGTTTTGCAATATCTCTAAAATAATTATTTAATTTAACAAATGCTCCTATTTTAAACTTCCTGACATTATGATAGATATTAAAAGCCATAACCCTAAAATAGCAGATACTAAATATCCAACTAATCCAATTATAGATACTCCATGAATTTTAGGTCCTGGATTAGAATTTATAATTATGGATGAACCTACAATCATCCCTGCTATTATAAGAGAAAATGATAATCTATTAATCATTTTATTAAATTCATCCATATATTTATTATTATCTATTTTTAGATTTACTTTTGCCCTACCTTTAGTAAAGGTATTAGTTAGCTCCACTAGCTTTTCTGGTATCTTTGAAACCTTATACCACTTGATAAATAAATCTTCCATACTAATATTATTAAATAAATAGTTTTTGCTATTATCTTTTACATAAGAAATAACTAGTGAAATAATATTAACATCTGGTGATAATTCTGCTATTATACCTTCTAAAATTATCATACTTCTAATAAGCATAGTAAACTCACTGGGAAGCTTTAAATTATTTTTTTTTGCAATCTCCATAACTTCTTCTAATATTATTGATAGCTTTATATTTTTAATAGAAATAGTAAAATATTTATTATATAAATATTCAACATCTTCATATAAAATTTCTCTCTTTACAGTTCCTGTCTGTATACCTGCATATAATATAAAATCCACAACTATATCAATATCTTCAATAACCAATCCAATAATTACGCTATTTAATCTCGAGATAAATTCATGTGATAGCTCTCCTACCATTCCAAAATCTATAAAGCATATCTTTCTATTGCTAATTAATATATTACCAGGATGAGGGTCTGCATGAAAAAATCCATCCTCCATCACTTGCTTAAAATAAGAAATTGCCAGTTCCCTTGCCAAATTATCCTTATCATATCCATATTCATCCATAGCCTTTATATCATTAATTTTAAATCCATTTATATTTTCTAAGGTTAAGACTTTCTCTCCACTTAGCTCATTAACTACATATGGAGCATATATGTAATTCCTTTCTTTGTTTAGTTCTCTAAACTTTCTAATATTATTAGCTTCTGAAATAAAATCTAACTCATTTACCGTTGATTTTCTTATTTCCATTAACGTATCCTTTACACTTACAACAGATTCCTTAAAAATATGATTATATTTCTCACTTAAACTAATAAGTATATCTAGATCTATATACATTCTTTCCTTAATATTAGGTCTTTGAATTTTAATTACCACTTCACGCCCATCATTTAATACGCCAAAATATACTTGCGCTATAGATGCAGATGCAATTGGCTCCTTATTTATATAAAGAAAACTATCTAATAATTCCTGGGAAAACTCATTTCTAAAAATTTCTTCAAATTCTGAAAAACTCTCAATGGCTGCTTTATCCTGCAATTTAGATAATTCCCTAATATACTCCTCACCTATTAAATCAGATCTGGTACTTAATATTTGACCTATTTTAATAAAAGTAGGTCCAAGCTCTTCAAATGCCTTTCTTAAATTAGCAGGAGATTTTTTATCTTTTTTATTTTTCTTATCTACAATATAGCTTAAGCCATATTTAGTAAAAATTTTCACTATTTCTTTAACTCTTTCTCCTGAAGTGTAAACCATAAAAAACCTCCCCTATAAATTTACTTTATATTTTTTATTTGTTCTTCTAGCATAGCTACCTTTTCTTTTAATAAATCAAATTCTGTTCTTGATATCAAGTTATATTCTGCAATTATTTGTAGTACATCTTCTTTAGTAAGATATTTTTTATTATTTTCACTGATTATAGAAGCCTTATCCTTCATACTTTTCCTCAATTCATCACCTATCTGCTTTCCTTCCTCTAAAGTAAGCTTTCCCTTTTTCACCATATCATTTATTATTTCCATAGATTTTTCATATGTCATGGATGCTGCTCCTATTCCAAGCAAAAATATTTTTTTAAATTCTTCCATCATAAATAAAACCACCTTCTTAATTTTTTAACTTTTCTATATATATTCCCTTTAATGAATTTATTAATACAATAAAATCCAGAGCATCAAAAGTTCATTTTTTTCTTTTGATGTCCTGGATTATCAAGGCTATTAAATTTTCAACATTCCTTACTATTGTATATTATTATTTTAACATATTTTGAAATAATTGTATTATTAAAAATTATTATTTTCGTATATTTTTTAAATATTGTGTTTTTATGATCATTAAATTATCATTCAAATTACATTCCTATTATTCATATAAAAATTAAATATCAATACTTTTATTATTTTTATATGGATTTACATGTACCATACAATGCTTTATCATAGGTATATTTTCTTCAACTTCGTCATGTACCTTTTGAGCTATGTTATGTGCATCTTCAAGGCTTTGCTTGCCATATGCTGATATTTCAATATCAACATAAATTCTTGAGCCAAAAACTCTAGTTTTCAATGTATCTAACTGCATAACACCTTCTTGTGCTAAAGCTATTTCCCTAATCTTATTTATGGTTTCATCATCACAAGAAGCATCTATTAGTTTATATATAGAATCCTTAAATATATCATATGATACTTTCACTATAAATAAACATATTATAATTGATGCTATTGGATCAAGTATAGGAAACTTTATTCTAGCACCTAATATTCCTATAAAGCTACCTACTGAAGATAAGGCATCTGATCTATGATGCCATGCATCTGCCTTTAATGCTCCTGAATTTATTTTTATGGCTGCAGATCTTGTATACCAATACATCCATTCCTTTACAACTATTGAAATAACAGCAGCAACTAATGCTAAGCTTCCTGGTGCAGATAAGTTTCCTTCTATTCCAGCAATTATTTTATTAATTCCACTTAAACCAATTCCTATTCCTGTAGCTAAAAGTATTGCACCTAAAATCATAGCTGCTATACATTCAAATCTCTCATGGCCATACTGATGCTTTTCATCACTTTCTTTATGAGCTATATTGAAACCTATAATAACTATAATTGTACTAAATACATCTGAGGCTGAATGTACTCCATCAGAAATCATCGCTCCAGAACCAGCAATTACCCCTGCAGCTACTTTCCCAATAGATAATATTGTATTAATTATTATACTTACTACTGAAACTCTCATTGCAATACTCTTATCATCTCTTATCTTACTATCCATATATTATCACCTGATAAAATGTATTGTTTTTTCCCCTTTTTTGATAATTTATATTTAATTTCATTCTATTCACCTTCTATGTTAAAGTTCCTAAAAATAAAAAATACTTATTTATCAACTAAAAAGTAAATGATTTCCCCTCAGAAATTCAATCTTTAGCTCTTTCGCTTTTCAAAATATAAGCGTTGAATAAAAATAACATTTTATCCAACGCTTATATTTCTTATTATACCCTTGTGAGCTATTCTTAATTTAATCCATTATTTTTCGATAACATTGTCATGTTTCGAAAATATCTATTTTTTTCATTTTTATAATTAATTTATTTATTTCCTATGAATTAACTATTTCTCCTCCATTAATATGTATAGTTTGCCCTGTTATATATGAAGCTGCTTCTGACGCTAAAAATACATACGCTCCAGCACATTCAACTGGTTGACCTGCTCTTCCCATAGGCGTATCATTACCAAACTTTGGTATTTTATCAACACTAAAACTTGAAGGTATAAGCGGAGTCCATATAGGTCCTGGTGCAACAGAATTCACTCTTATACCTGTCTTCCCTTTAGCTAAAGCCATGGATAAAGACCTTGTAAGTGTAAGAATAGCACCCTTAGTCATAGAGTAATCCATCAACGTATCATTACCACGAAAAGCTGTAACAGATGTGGTATTTATTATACAACCACCACTTTTTAAATATTTCATAACTTCTCGTGTCATATAAAATGTTCCATACACATTGGTTTTCATAGTTTTATCAAATTGTTCATCTGTAATCTGTTTGATATCTGTGCATTCATATTGAACAGCTGCATTATTTACTAAAATATCAATTTTACCATATTTTTTTATAGCTAACTCCATAACTTCTTTACAAAAGTCTCTTTTCGCTACATCACCTTGAACAATAGTGCATTCTCCACCAGATGACTCTATTACTCCCTTGGTTTCTTCCGCATCTCTTGTTTCATCATAATAAACTATAACGATCTTGGCCCCTTGATGAGAATACGCTATAGATACAGCTCTCCCAATACCACTATCACCACCAGTAATTATAGCAACTTTATCTTTCAAAAGATCGCCTTTCTTTATATACTTCTCATTATAATAAATAGGCATCGGTGTCATCTCATATTCATTTCCTGGATGTCTTTCTTGATGCTGAATAGGAAAAGTTTTTGGAAATTCCATCTTCATCACTCCTTTCACAATTATAACTTTTAGTATTCCCTTCTATTGAATAAATAATGAACATAAACATATTATGTTTTTGTATTTTTTTACCATTTAATTTATAATGTACTTATACTTTTAGAGGAGGTTTTTAAATGAATTTTCAAACCAAAGTAATAATTTTAATTGTAGGTTTAATTCTTTTTTCTATAGCTATTTTAACAATAATTTGCAGCATATATTTCTTTTACGCTCTAACAAGAAAAGGGCTAACTAAGATGAAGAAAAAAATTTTAACTTTTAAGAATATTCCTTCACCAGAAAGTTTTAAAGACTTCATTGACAGTAATTGGTTTAAAAACCATAATGCTTCAAAACTTCATATAACATCTTATGACAACTTAAAACTTTCAGGTATTTTTGTAAGAAACACTAAACCCTCCAAAAACATCGTCATTCTTTCACACGGCTACACAGCTTCATCTTCAGCAATGTTATGCTATACTTCATATTATTATAATAAAGGTTTCAATATACTTGCCGTTGATAATAGGTGCCATGGTGAAAGCCAAGGAAAGTATTTAGGTATGGGCTATTTAGATCATTTCGATATACTTAAATGGATAGATAAATGTAAAGAACTTTTAGGCAACGATTGCAAAATAATTCTCCACGGCGTATCAATGGGTGCAGCAACAGTATGTATAACAGCTGGATATAATCCTCCTAAAAACGTAAAATGTATTATTTCCGATTGTGCTTACGATAGAATTTCTGATGTATACAAACAGATAATAACCTCTTCAACAAAAATTTTAGCTACCCCAATAATCAAAGGAACTAGTTTAATTTGTAAACTAATGGCTGGATATTACTTTTCAGATGCTGCACCTATAAATTTCGTTAGCAAAACCCCTGTACCAATTCTTTATATCCATGGAGATAAAGACACCTTTGTACCTTCTTATATGGCTGATAATTTATTTAACGCAACTCCAGCGGATAAACGAGATATTCTTTTAATAAAAGGGGCAGGTCATGGTGAAGCCGTTATAAAAGATAACCAAAGTTACTTTAATAAAATTGATAATTTTATAGGCAAAATCTTTTATATATCCCAATACAAACCTAAAGAGGTATAGTTTTTTAACTACACCTCTTTTTCAAAATCCAGATATAAATATTTTTAGCACTAACATAAAATTTCAATATACCATTTCCCTTTCATTTTAATCTTGGATATTTTTAAACAAAACAAAAAAAGAACTTGAAAATTCAAGTTCCTTTTTTGGTGGCTTACCGGGGAATCGAACCCCGGACACCTTGATTAAAAGTCAAGTGCTCTACCGACTGAGCTAGTAAACCATATTCTACTTCAAGTAGAATGGTGCGTGTTAAGAGATTCGAACTCCTGGCCCACGCCTTAGAAGGGCGTTGCTCTATCCAGCTGAGCTAAACACGCATATTAAAATGGAGCGGGTAGTGGGAATCGAACCCACCTTTCCAGCTTGGAAGGCTGGAGTATTAGCCGATATACGATACCCGCAAATGGTGACCCCTAGGGGAATCGAACCCCTGTTACCACCGTGAAAGGGTGGTGTCTTAACCGCTTGACCAAGGGGCCAAGTCACATTTGCTGTAGCACTGCAACGCTACTCTTAATATATTACATTATTATTCTACATATGTCAACATATTTTTTAAACTTTTTTTATTTTTCTTCTTTTTCTACCATACAGCTTAGCCAACATAAGTTTTAAGTATTTTTTTAAATAATATTTTATACATTTCAACCCAATAATAATCACATTGTAACTTCATTTTAAAAATTTCATTCGCCCTTTATTTACATTTCATTTCATTTATTGTAATATTAATAAAAGAATTCAATTAACGGGGGTTATTATATGGAAAAATCAACAGTATGGATACCTAAGAACTACTCTTCTAAGCTATCTCTTAAAGAAACTGAAATTGCCATTAAGAAAGTAAAGGATTTTTTTGAAGAAAATTTATCTAAAACATTAAATCTTACAAGAGTTTCAGCACCACTTTTCCTTGATACTGCTTCAGGATTAAATGATAACTTAAATGGTACAGAAAGGCCTGTATCTTTCGATGTGAAAGCTATGGATGGAAGCAATATAGAAATAGTTCATTCCCTTGCTAAATGGAAGAGGCTTGCACTTCATAGATATGGATTTAACATAGGCGAAGGTCTTTACACCGATATGAACGCCATTAGACGAGATGAAGACTTGGATAATCTTCATTCAATATATGTTGATCAATGGGATTGGGAAAAAGTTATTAGTAAAGATGCCCGCAATATTACCACTTTAAAAGATACAGTTAAACAACTATATTCTGTTTTCAAAGCCACTGAAAACTATATAAATTCATTATATCCAAATTTAAAGAAATATCTTCCAGATGAAATTTCATTTATAACTACACAAGAACTAGAAGATATGTATCCTAATTTATCGGAAAAAGAGCGCGAAGATGCTATCTGTCGTGAAAGAAAAGCTGTATTCTTAATGGGTATAGGTGATACCTTAAAATCCGGTAAAAAACACGATGGCAGAAGTCCTGATTATGATGATTGGTCCTTAAATGGCGATATATTATTTTATTACCCGCTATTTGATAAGGCTTTGGAATTATCTTCAATGGGTATAAGAGTTGACAAAAAAACTCTTGAGTCACAACTTATAAAAGCTAACTGCCAAGAACGAAAAAATCTGCCTTTCCATCAACTATTATTAAACGAAGAACTTCCTCAAACCATTGGTGGTGGTATAGGCCAATCAAGAATATGCATGTTCTTTTTACAAAAAGCTCACATAGGTGAAGTGCAAGCTTCCATTTGGGATGAAAATACATTAAAGAAATGTAAAGAAAATAACATTGAAATACTATAATATTTTAAATTAAAAGTACAATAAAAATCCTTTCAAACGTAGTTTGAAAGGATACTTTATTACTACTTGAATTTTCTTTTTCTTGCAGCTTCAGATTTCTTTTTTCTTTTAACACTTGGCTTTTCATAGTGCTCTCTTTTTCTTACTTCAGCAAGCACTCCAGCATTAGCGCATTTTCTTTTAAATCTACTTAAAGCTTGCTCTAATGATTCGTTTTCTCTAACCTTTATTTCTGACACTCTTAATTCCTCCCTTCGTCAGTGAAAATATATAAGTATTTAACACTGTGGGTTTACTTAAATCAATATTAATTATACAGTAACTCCTAAAATACTGTCAATATTGTATTATCACCATAAACCCCAAAGATTATTGATTTTTTTATAAATCACTTACATTTTTTCGTATTTTTTTACTTTTTTCACACTTCATTATTCTTTATACATTTTATTATCGTAATGTCCTGCAATATATTTAAACTAAATATCAATTTTTATTTAATAATAAAACTTTAAGTCATTAAAAGACACCTTCTTTATCTAACTATTTTTTTAACTTACTTTATTATGTTTACCAATTTCAGCTAAATATATTATTATTGGACTAATTATCAGATAAAGATTTTATTAAACAAAAAAAGATTAAGCAAATTCATACTTAATCTTTTTTGATTATAATAATTCTTTTCTAAGATCTTCTGCCTTTTTAGATGATAAGTAACTAATAGGCACATCAAATATAGTATATGCCCCTCTCTTACCTTCCTTATACATTCTAAATATAGCTCTGGCATAAGCCACCAATATTGAACCTGTAAATTCTGGATTACTATCAAGAACTAGTTTAAATTCCATGACAAAATTATTTTCTCCACTATTACCAGAACAAATTACAAAGCCACCATGAGACATTCCTCTATGTTTATTCTTAAATTCTTCTTCAGTAATAAAATTCACTTCCGTTTCATACCCTAAAAAATAATATGGCATATTTTTTATTGAATTTTCTATAAAAGATAAATCTGCGTCTTCTTCAGCAACTACATAGCATAGTCTCTTATGCATTTCTCCATCATTTAAAACTGGTTTTTCACCGTGTCTAACTCTCTCTATTGCCTCTTTTATAGGTATAGTATATTGTATGGCTGTTTTTACTCCCTTAATCCTCCTAATAGCATCCGAATGCCCTTGACTTACTCCACTACCCCAAAATGTATATTCAGTGCTATTAGGAAGTATAGCCTTCCCTAATAATCTATTTAATGAAAATAAACCTGGATCCCATCCTACTGATAAAAGTGCTATTTTTTCATTTTCTTTGCTCACTTCATCAACACCTATAAAATGTTCCTCTATTTTTGCATGAGTATCAAAACTATCTATCACATTAAAATATTTTGCTATTTCTGCACTTTGCTGTGGCAAATCAGTTGCTGAGCCTCCACAAAGAATCATCACATCAATGATACCAATATAGTTTTTAATTTCCGAAATATGTAGAAGCTTTGAATCACTTATGATATTTTTTACATTCCTTCTAGTAAATATAGCTTCTAATTTTAAATCCTCACTGTTCATCAATGCCTTTTCAACAGCTCTTCCTAAATTTCCATATCCAACAATGCCAATATTAATTTTGTTAGTCATAATTTTTAGTTCCCCAAGAGAAAAATTTTTTCATTTAATTTTACTCTTCTAAATTTTCTTTTATACCTTCTTTCTATAAATCTTCTTATATTTATTTATTTAAAATTTGAATTTTGTTACATTTAATGATAAACTACACTTACATTACACATGTATATACATAAGTAAACATATATAAATTCTTATGTTTTTGTTTTTTTGGAGAGGAGATTGCATTATGAAAAAAATTAAAAACTTTTTAAGCCATATATTCATTGATGGATTAAGTGGCATGGCTTTAGGATTATTTTCAACCTTAATAATTGGTACAATACTTCAACAAATAGGTAATTTTATACCTAATAATATAGGAACTATGATTTACCTTATAGGAAAACTTGCTGCTTCTTGCACTTGTGCTGGTATTGGTGTTGGTATTGCCTATAAATTTAAAGAGAGTCCCCTAGTTACCATATCAGCTGCTGTAGCCAGCATAATTGGAGGTTTTGCTACTAAAATATTATCTGGCCAAATACTTACTGAAACTGGCTCAGTATTACTTGTAGGCCCTGGAGAACCTCTAGGTGCATTTATTGCTGCATTAATTGGAATTGAAATTGGACATGTTATAAGTGGAAAGACAAAAATAGATATAATCATCACTCCACTTATTACTATTCTTAGCGGATCAGCTGCTGGATTACTAATTGGGCCATCAATATCAAAATTTATGACTTGGCTAGGAACTATTATAATGTTTGCTACAGAACAACAACCTTTTATTATGGGTATACTGGTTTCTGTAATAATGGGAATACTTCTTACGCTACCAATAAGCTCTGCTGCCATTGGCGTAATCCTAAATTTAAATGGAATAACAGCTGGTGCTGCCACTATAGGTTGTTGTTGCCAAATGGTTGGCTTTGCTGTGGCCAGCTATCGAGAAAATAAATTGGGTGGTCTTTTAGCTCAAGGAATAGGTACTTCTATGCTTCAGATTCCTAACATAGTAAAAAAGCCTGTAATTTGGCTTCCTGCAATAATATCTAGTGCTATTTTAGGTCCTGTTTCTTCTGTTATATTTAAAATGACAAATAACGCTACAGGATCTGGTATGGGATCAGCTGGATTTGTAGGACAAATCATGACTTATCAAACGATGATTGGTTCAACTTCTAGCAAAACAGTAATATTACAAATAATCTTAATGCATTTTATTCTACCTGCTTTATTAACCTTGCTTATTTCTGAGTTTATGAGAAGAAAAGAATGGATAAAACAAGGAGATATGGCCTTAGATATATAGCATTTCAATAAAATACTATATACAAAAAAAGGAGCTGTACACTAATTGTTTAGTGCAACAGCTCATTTTTTATATAATACCTATTATAAATTCATTAAATATATAAATATCCCTGAAACTACTATTATAATAGCTAAATCAATAATAGCTAATATTTTTTCTTTTTTTACTATTGATATTATAATTGTAATAATTCCTAATATAATATTGATAATAGCTATTAACGTATTGGTAAATAGCCCTCTTAAAAATAAAGATTCTATTAAATATAATCCTGTAACTATAAATAATATAATATGCATTATTTTTATAAATAAACTTTTATCAGAAAATATATTCTTACTCATATTATTCTCTCCTCTTTTGTGTAATATTTAAGTTTTAATACTCTTAGAAATATTTTACTATACGTTTTAAATAAATTCAATATATCAATTTTAATAATTCTTCATGCTCTACTTATAATTATACAATATGGAGTTAACTCAAGGTCAAGATTTTTTATGCTTTTTATTTATTATTAGTTTTATTTTGAAAACCTTCATTATTAATAATGAAACGTTCATGAATTCCTTCACCAATTTTTCCACGCTCATCAAAAGCTTCAACTTTAAACACAAGTCTTCTTCTATCAACCTCTATAAGTTCAGTTTTTGCTATAACTTCCATGCCTATTGGTGTACTTGATATGTGCTTTATATTTATAGAAGTACCTACACTACCTTGCCCTTCTTCTAACTCACTTTGAATACTTTTATAAGCTGCTTCCTCCATAAGTGCTACCATGGCCGGTGTTGCATATACATTTAATTCTCCACTTCTTAAAGCTTTAGCTATATTATTTTCACTTACTTTATCTTTAACTTCTCCAATTATCCCTACTTTAATCATTTTCTTTTCTCCTTTAATTCCTTAAATTATTTTTACATGCTAACCCATTCACCCTCCAAACCTATCACCTTTCACTGATAGGAACAAGCTGCGACAAGCTCCACGAACCCAATCAGTTCTGGTTGGTCTACTCTTATAAATAGATTATAAAAATTGTACAACTTTATTGCAACTTGAAAAAGTTATTAGTAAATATGTGTAGTATATATTCTACAACCACTTTTTAATATTTTATAAAACACTGTACTATATTGCTCAATAATTTTGCTCTTATAATTTCCTATAGGACAAAATAAATATAACCATACATTGGTATCAAAAAATATTTTATCATCATACTTAGGTTCATAAGACACTAATGGTATCTTAACACTCATCTTCTAACTCCTTCTCTAAGATACTAATGTCTTCTTTACTAAATTTAATTTTAGCTCTTTCTATTACCTTCTTCACTAAATTTAAATCAGATTTTGATATGTTTTTCATTGATATGTATTGATTCAATTTCTCTTTATCATATATATTATACAATTTCCCAATTGCATTATTTAGAAATGCAGTAGTAATAATATCTATATTAGAAAAATCAATAACTATTTTTTCTTTAGAATCTACCTTTTCTTTAATTAAATTAAATATACTATCTCCATCCTCTGGTGATACTGCAAATTCACTATTAATTACATTAACAATTTTTAATTCAAACATACTAAATCTTCTATTAATTATTAAAATACTCTATATAATTTTGATATATAGTTTTTCCTAAATCTACAATTGTAAATTTAACTTTTTTATTTTAATAAAAGTATTGCCCACATACATGTATATTATTGCATTTACCATGTATTCTAGAATTCTGAAATACCTCTTCTAAATTTCCCCTAAGCTCCTTACTAAATTCTTATGGAATTTATTTAATAATATTCATAATAACTGTCCATAAGTCAGCTTTCCAGTTAATATATAATCTTTATATTGAGATTCATCCATCCCCCCTCTAAGTTCATCACAACTTTTCCATAATGAGCTACAATATACTTTACTTTCGTGTAATTATTACCCCCCCTAACGCAAAAATTCCCCAAGACTATAGACTTAAGGAATATAAAACACACTATTAATTTTTCTAAAATCCCGCTAAACCTTTGATGCCAGACTATTTCTTAATAAGCCTTACAACTGTCTCAGCGTGTGATGACTGCCGTTCGTAGTTAAACTTTAGAAGGAATATATAGCTTTGTATATTCCTTCTTTTAAACCTATTCTATAACCTCATTAAATTTAACAAATAACGTCTTTAAACCTTCCATAAGTTTATTATACATAATCTCTGTTTCATCAAACCTATTTATACTAAGACTACTTACAATATTATTTTTTAATTTTTCAACTTCATCTGTTGATACTAAATGGAAGTATATAATTCTTAAATCATTTAATAAGTATAATGGAGCTATTATTTTTCTCAATTCATCTTCATCTGAAATATACTGACTTAATATAAACTGATAATATTTTATTGATTTCCATTGCTTATAGTTTTTATCTTTTTTTCCTACATTGTTTTCATAGTAATTTTTAAAATTAGATATATTAACAGCTTCAATCAATATTTTATGTAAAGCACTTATTACAGGTTTCACTTCTAAATCACTATATGTTATAGGCTTGTTTATATTTTCTATTTCATTAATGACTTCTTTATCTAAATGATGTAAATCCAATGAATGTTTTTGCTTTAATATATCATACATTTTATTTCTTAAATTTATTATTTGTCTTTCTATAATTGGGTCACTCCAAATAACCTTTAACTGTGCATCATAAAACTCTGAATCAATAATTCTATGGTCTGATTCAATATTATTTATCTTTAAATAATTTTGTGTTGCGCTATCTAACTTATCTAAATCTCCCAACCAAAAAACAACCTTTTTATTTGTATTTATACCAAATGGTATTTCAAATTCATCTTTATATCCCAAAACTCCATATGTTTCTGAAAATATACTTAACGTATATTCTGGATGATGCATAAAGTATATTAAACACTCTTTATTAAAAAAAACTGGAGCTAAAAAACCATCTCCCATAAGCGCATGAAGTCCCGGTATATTATCATAATCTCTATAATCGTATTTAAAGTTTATTTCCTCGCAAAAAGAATATCTTTTATTAAGATTTCGTGGTTTTGAAATAACCTTTGTGTTACCTCTACGCAATAGCACACAATACCCTTCTGCTACTATCTTTTTAGAATGCTCTGATAAAAACTTCTTTCCACAACTTTGACATTCTAACTGTGGAAAATCTTCTATAATCAAAGTTCTCATGTCAATTTCTATTTCATACTTTTTTAATACTAATTCTAACTTAGAATTACACTCTTTACATATATCCGTAGTATAATCTTTATTCTCTTCATAAAACTGTTCATATGTTATGCTTCTCATAGCTCCCCCTTATTTAATGTCTAACGTCATATGCAGTATTATAATTATCAGTTTCTATGTTATGATATAAGATAGTTTTAAAGTCCTTAATTACATCTTCACCTATGTAATCATAACTTCTATCACACTTTGGACATACTAAAACCCCATTTGAGTAATATATATTATGATGTCTTCTCTTATTACTTAATCCACAACCACATTCACATATTGGTCTAAGATTTTTTATACTATAGGTATCATAATATTTACTGTATTCCCATTTAAAATACCATCCTTTATAGGTATCTTTTGTATAATTTATCCACTTGGGATTTTGTTCTTCTTTTATTTCCAATACCTTAATGTATATTCTTAATACTATGTATAACAATATAATTATCAATGCTATCATTTTTATTGAAATTTTATAATCTAATATTATCTTTATTATATTTACTATATACTTAATTGCATCTACAAAATCAATCCCTTTGACAATTGCAACTATCGCCGTTGTAATTATTGGAGATAATATAGCTATTGTCCATGGATTTAACAATATCTTCTTAAATTTTTCTAACATTAATGTATCCTCTTTCATTATTTTTCAATGTCATTTTAATATAAATAATATGAAATTTTCATATTTTATAGATACTAAGTCAATTATCTCGGTCCTAAAAATCTATCTCCATTTAAATGTATCATGTGTTCTGGTTGCTCTGCTATCCAAACCTCAGTTTCCCATGCTAAATCAGCTATAAACTTTTTAAATGTAGACTTATCTAAAAATGCTGTTACAAAAATAGCACCACATTTACATCCATTCATCATTTCATTAATTTCGATAATTCTCTTATCATTCATTGGTCCTACTGAAGTTACAGCTTCAATAAAATATAACCAATTCTTTTCCTCTAAATATAATATTACATCTGGTAATTTGGAACTATCGTCCATATTAAATCCTAATTCTAAAAACTTTTCAGTATTCCTTATTAAGTCTTTTTTCTCTGTATCTCCAACATACAACACCTCAGCTCCACCTGCAAATATTGGTGCAAACTCTTCAATTATAGCTTTTTGCAACTCATTGTGTTTGCCCGGACTAAATGTAACTTGCTCTTCATTAATAACAAGAGGTATTCTATTTACTTCTCTTTCTTTTTGATACTTAGTTATTAAATTATCTACATTGTTATTGTAATCTTCCAAATAACACTCCCAATGCTTACTACAAAACTGTTGTATTAAATCTAAAAATTCATCTGTCAAACTATAACAATACTTAGGGCTATTTGTTGCCCTCTCTGGATTATCTCTGTTAGCTTCTACAATAGAACTTTGTAAAAAGTAATGCAATACATCCTTCCTAACCGTTTCTCTAGTATTAGCCTTATACTGTATATCATATGCATCTCTCATAAAGTCCATCAATTCTCTCGTAGTATACAATTCATTACTTGAATCTTTCCAATCACTATATTCCGATAAATTAGCTAATGCTAATAACAAGTTACAAGCTAAATCATTACTTTTAACGGAATTAATACCTTCTAATATTAATCTTGCTTCTTCTAATTTACTCATATAACTTTTCCCCCATTATAAATTATTAAATTTATTTATTACTTCATCACATATATCAGTTGTTAATGAATTAATCTTAAGTAACTCTTTTCCCATTTTCTTGATAATATTCATATTTGGCAATGGGATTGCATTAGCTTCTGTTGCATTTACCTGAGTATTTCCATTAACAATCCTATAATATTTATCTATAATTGTTGAGTTAAATAAACAAAACAAACCAAATAATTCTTCATTATCAATATTTCCTTTTATCTTAGTTACATAATTCACATGATTTTCAATTCCAATTTTAACATATTCATTAAATTTACTCTCATCATATATTGCAACTTGAATTCTACGTTTTTCTTCTTTTGCTGTAAATCTTTTTACTAATAAATAGTTTTTATTGTCTAACAATAGACTTTTACTCTTATCATTCTTTAGAATATATCTGAAATTATCTTCATTATCTAACAATTTGATTTCATTATCAATAAAATTATCACTCCATAATAATGGAACTGTCTCATCTTTGACATATTTATTAGTTAAATACTCTGTAGCTCTAAAGTCTACAACTGGTCCCGTTTTTAATTTAAATCCTAATGTAATTAAGTTATTATCCCATGATTTCATAATATCTAAGATATCAATTTCTTTCTTACTTGATGGTATTAAAATAAATTTATTATCACATTCCATATTCACAACTGTATTATATGGAATTTTAAATATTTCTTTATTACTAAAATTACTATCATTTGTAGAAATTATATTTATACGTTCAAATTCTTGATTTTTTACAGCTCTTGTTATTATAGCTTCCTGTAACACTTCTTCTCCATCAAACACTTCACTTCTTGAATTGAAAATATGTATAGACGATATACCTACTTCTGTTAACATATACTCTCTAAATTTTTTAAAATATGCTCCACTTGTAAAACTTCTTGGAGTTATAAATATCATTTCTCCATTATTTTTTAATAAGTGAATAGACATTGCCATAAAAATAAAATATATATTAGGTTGACCATAAACAATATCTAATACAACTTTTGATTCATCAGATTGTTTACTTAACTTTTTATAGGGTGGATTTGAAATTACAATATCGTAAATACCTTCAAATGACTTATTATTCCATATATTAGTATTTGAAGTAATAAAATTTTCCTCTAAGACATTAAATCTAACTACTTTATCGCTTTCTTTTATCAAATTGCTCATTGCTTCTATATCTCTATTTAATATTGATATTACATCTTTATCATTCTCGTAAAAATCAATTTCTATAGTTTCAACTAAATCATCTTTTAATAATTCTTCTAATAATGCTAATCCTAATATTCCTGTTCCAGCTCCACAATCAAGTATTCTTAAATGTTTATTTCTAACCTCACTCATAGAAGCCATATATTTACTTACATTTAAAGGTGTAAAGAATTGACCCTTTTTCTTTCTATCTGCTTTTTTAGTATTCTTCTGATATAATTTCGTATTTTCATTTATAATTTCAATCATTGCTTACCACCTTCCTCAAACTATTATAACCTACTCGACTTAAAATAAAAAATGATTATTTATTACATTTTTTTATAATTAACAATATTATTAGTTATAATATTGTGCTAATTATATATAATATATTAATAGGTTAATCATTTGATTAAATTTTAAAAGGTTATGATTTTATATAAGGTAAATATTTTAGATAAGGATAAGATTTAACATTTCATATATTTTGAGTATGATAACATTCGCTTCTATTTTAAAGTTTGTTTACTAAACTTTATTAAAAACATCTAACATACAAAGGTTTAATCTTTTTTAAGGTTAATGGTTTAATAGGTAAAGATTTATATAACTAAAGCAAAAAGCAAGTAGGTCTAATTTCTACTTGCTTTTTGCTTTAGTTATTAATTTTATTATCTAATAAACAATAGTTCCTAATATATAAACATAATTTCTACTTATTTTTATTCTTTTTAATGCTCATAAATAGTAGCATGTTCTAATCTAACCTTAACAGGTTTAGATGTTTGCATTATTAAATATTCATTACCATTGCTATCTATCCATTTATCTCTAAGCATAAAACTATATGGCACAACCCATTCATCAGAATCACTTATCATATAAGGTGTGTGTATCATTGCTATTTTACCACCAGTATCATTGGTTACCTAAGCTAATACATATGTTGCATTAGCTGTAGTTTTTACATATGCTGATATTTCTTTTTTCTTATCTTTATTAGCTAAAACCCACTCTTTTATATCTGAGGGTAATTGCTCTAAATCTGGAAAGAAAAAATCTTTATCTGGTATTAAATCCATTACCTCTACTTCAGCTTCTGTTGTTATTTCATTAGTATCTTCATTAATGACTTCAACTGTCCCTTTTTTCTCATCATCACTCTTAATCATACTTTCATCAAGATTACTTTTCTCATCATCTTCTAATTCGCTGTTTTCATCTTTTAATTCAATATCTGATTTATTGGGGTCTTTCGTATATGATGTCTTATTTATATCATTTGATGTACACCCAACACAAACTAATGCTAAGATTATTACTTTAACCACTATAGCCTTCTTAAGAAACATATTCTTCCCCCTTAGGTCTAAATATAATAACACTTACATATTTCTAAATTAATCTATTTTAAATCCTTCAATATCTCCTGTTATATCTTTCTTTATAATTTTAACAGTATTTTTTCTATATTTAGTGTAAATTATAATTAAATTTACAATTCCTAATGGAACAGAAAATCCCCATAATATCATAGCCATAAAAAGTTTTGCTATAAATATAACTACTATATTGGCAAATATTATTGGTATCTCCGATAACAAACTTTCTTTAATACTCAAATAAGTCCCTTTAGAAAATGGATATAGTATCGTAAAAGAAATTGCAATTACTATATATTTCATACCTTCTACTGATATCAATACATCAACTTTATCTCCTTCTAATGTACCCGATATATAAAGAAATGCCATAAATAAAGCTACTAAATAACTTTTTATTAAATACTCTTTATTGTAATAATTAAATAAATATTTTATGTATCTCATTTTAATCCCCCAACTCTTCTATTAATCCAATTTCACTTAAAATGTTATTTCTGTATTTTGCACCACTCTTTCTTCCTGCTAATATGTCTGTTAAATAATTTTCATTCATATTTAATTTTTTAGCTAAATCTCTTTGTGTCATTTTTAATTCTATTAACCTCTTCTTCACAATTACTCCAAACAAATCTGTATCTTGGTTCATAAACCTCCTCCTTTAATTTATATCTTAAGCTCATTATGTTATAATAAATTTGACCTTAAAATGATGTAAT
The DNA here is from genome assembly GCF_014287815.1 of Clostridium lentum. Taxonomy (GTDB): domain Bacteria; phylum Bacillota; class Clostridia; order Clostridiales; family Clostridiaceae; genus Clostridium; species Clostridium lentum. The sequence continues at coordinate 18,661 of NZ_JACOOQ010000003.1, read as the reverse complement.
TTCTTATCCAATATCTATTTTAAAGTCATTTTGACTCTGAATCAATATTTTTGTAGTCATTAAGACTCTTTTTGTATATTTTTAAGTCATTTAGACTTTAAGAGAGGTGTTTAGAATAGAAACTTTAGGAGAAAAACTTGCTTATTTAAGAAAAAAAGCTGGTGTAACACAGCGTGAATTAATGGATACTCTTCAATTTGAAAATTTGCATAAATATGAAAAAGATAAAAGAGAACCAAACATTGAGATATTATCAAAACTTGCAAAGTATTTTAATGTTAGTTCTGACTGGCTTTTAGGATTGGATACTGCTAACTTCGACTTATCAGAGGAAGAAATAAACTTTATAACTAACTTTAGAAAATTGCCAGAAAAAGAAAAATTAAAAATTGAAGGTATGGTAGAATTGAAACTTGCTGAAATGCAGGGAGAGTAGATAAGTTTGTGTAAAACACAAATCTATCTACTCTTTTTTTTGTATGATTAGTTGGTAGATTTGGAATAATATACAATATAAATTTTAGGAGGAATTTTTATGGGAAGAAAAAATGATATCAATTTTGATTACAATTCAGAGGTAAAAAAGTGTAAAACAATCGATGACGTTCTTGGAAAGAACGGGTTAGTTCAAATGTTAGTTAAGGATGTACTAGAAAATATACTTGAAGCAGAAATGGATGAACATCTCGGAAGAGATAAATACCAACGTCAAAGCGATATTGAACCTAGCGAAAGAAATTATAGAAATGGATATAGCCAAAAAAATCTAAGAAGTTCATTTGGAACTGTTGATCTCGATATACCAAGGGATAGAAAGTCTGAATTCGAACCTCAAATAGTAAAGAAATATGAAACTGTTTGTAATGAACTAGATAAAAAAATAATCTCTCTTTATGCTAAGGGTATAACTACTAGCGATATTCAGGCTGAAATAGAAGATTTATATGGAATAACAATCTCACCATCAATGGTTTCTAAAATAACAGATAAAGTAATAGCTACCGCTACCGAATGGCAAAATAGAATGTTAGATAAAATATATCCAATAGTTTATTTAGATGCTATGTACTTTAAGGTTAGAAGCAATGGAAAAATAGTTAATAAGGCTGTATATATTTGTTTAGGATATACGATGGAAGGATATAAGGATATTCTTGGACTATGGGTTGATGAAGCTGAAGGAGCTAAGTTTTGGCTAGGTATTTGCAATGACTTAAAAAATAGAGGTGTAAAGGAAATCTTAATTGCTTGTATGGATGGTCTTAAAGGGTTACCACAAGCTATTCAAACCGTATTTCCATCAGCTAATATACAAACATGTATTGTTCATCAAATAAGAAACTCTATAAAATACATAGCATCAAAAGATAAAAAATCATTTATGAAAGATTTAAAAGAAGTTTATAAAGCTACAACCGAAGAACTTGCGTTGGCGCAGCTAGACAAACTAAAAGAAACTTGGGGAAATAGTTATGGAATGGTCATAGATTCATGGTATAACAACTGGAATAACTTATCTACTTTCTTTGATTTTTCACCTAGAATAAGAAAAATCATCTATACAACTAATGCACTTGAAGGATTCAATAGACAGGTGCGTAAGTATACTAAATCTAGAACTATATTTCCTACAGATGAATCTCTAAACAAGTGTGTATATCTAGCAACTATGGAAATCATGGAAAAATGGACTCAACCAGTTCCAAACTGGGGTGCTACGCTAGCGGAGCTAACATTATTTTTTACTGAAGAATTAAAAGATGAATTAGCATAAAAGCTTGTACTTTTTATAAAATTTATGTATATTATCTAACTTTTGTTAGATAATATACAAGAATAGAAAAACACATTATTAGTATTTCTAGATAATAAAAAAATATTACTGAAAATCAAAATTTCCAGTAATATTTGATTTATAAGAAACTATATTACACAAAATTATCTACAGTCTCTAGATTCTCGGAAGCTTCCATTTATTTTTCAGATTTAATTAACTTCACACAGGTCTCAGCGTGAGGAGTATTTGGGAACATGTCCTTAACTTTACTCTTTTCTACTTTATAACCTGCTACTAGTAGAGTTTCTAAGTTATCCACCATTGTTTTTGGATTACATGAAACATAGATTATTTCTTTTGCATTAAATTTAATTACGTAATCTAAGGCTTTTGGAGATACACCACTTCTTGGTGGATCTAAAATTATTATGTCTGGTTTAACTTTGACTTGCTTAATTGTTTCTGCAACATCACCAGCAATAAATTCACAGTTATCTAAACCATTTAGCTTAGCATTTTCTTTTGCTGCTTCAACAGCTTCTTCAATAAGTTCAAGCCCAATAACCTTTTTAGCATTATGTGCTGCTATTTGCCCGATAGTTCCTGTTCCACAGTAAAGGTCAAACACAACTTTATTCTCCCCATTCCCCATGAAATCCCTTACTATACTATAAAGAGATTCTGCTCCTCTAGAGTTAGTTTGAAAGAATGAAAATGGTGATATCTTAAATTTAAGATCTAGTAATTCTTCTATTATATAATCTCTACCATATAGTATATTAACTTTTTCAGGTACTACTGCATCTGAGAATGAATCATTTTCAGTATGTAATACTGATACTAATTGACCTTTATAAGTTTGTGATTTTAAAATTTCTGTATATTCACTTAAATCAAAATCTATTTGAGTAGTTGTAACAAGGTTTACCATAAGTTCTCCAGTATTAGATGCTTTTCTAACTACAAGATGTCTTAAGTATCCTTCTCTCTTCATTACTCTATAGTAAGGAAGGTTTTGCTTTCTAAAGTAATCTACTGTAAGTGTAAGAACTTTTCTAAAGTCTTCATCCACTATCATACAGTTATCAACTGTAAGCACACCAAAAGATTTACCTTTCATATGCATACCTAAAGTAAGCTCTCCACCTTTTTCTAAATCACCAAAAGTGAATTCCATCTTATTTCTATATTCCCAAGTATTTTCGCTACCTTTAACTCCAAGATACATTCCCATTGGGATATCTTTATCTTCAAATAGCTCACATACTTCATCACTCAATAACTCTAATTGTTTTTCATAAGTTAAGTTTTGAGAGCTACACCCTCCACAAACACCAAAATGAGGACATGGTGCCTCTATTTCATATGGTGCTTTTTCTAAAACTTCTACAAGTTTAACATCTGCATATGTATCTCTTTTTTTCTTTACAGTTCCTTTTACAGTTTGACCTGGGAAAGCCCCTTTAATATATAATTTTTTACCTTCAAATTCACTTATCCCAACAGAAGGAAATTCTGTCTTTTCAATTTTTATTGTAACTTGGCTTCCTCTTTTCATAGTCCACTCCTATTTATATTTATTCATCATAAGCATATTATCTTAATACAAATTTTCTTCCTAATGTTTTACCGCCTAAAAATTCTTGTACTAAAGGATAATATAACACATTACTTACAATAAACACAATAAGGAACATTTCCTCTCTCATAACTATTTTATAACCTGCAACCTTAAATATTAACGAAATTGCTAAATATAATATTAACGCAATAACCACTGCCACTATTTGGTCTACAATACCACTTAAAATATTTTTAATAAACCTAATTACTTTTCCATCTTCTTTTAAAACAGTATCTACTACTATTTCTTCTGATATCCCTTCTTCAATATTTTCCTCTAAATTTTCAAATTCATCTTTATTATTCATTTATTATCTCCTCCATTTTTTATTTAAAGTTATACTCTTTACTTTCTAATGTATAAATTAAATAATCATCTGTTATAGTTATTGTTTCTGATAATCCATCAAGTTTATTTTCAATTTTATTTACTCCTGAACTATTAGTGATTATATCATATATTTCTTTATTTAATTCAGTATAATCCCTATTCTCTTCCCCTGTAAAGGCTTCTGAGAAAGCTTTTATAGCTGTATTTTCAAATTTGAATTCTCCTTCTTCTTTTATTGCTTTATTATCAAGGTTAAATCCAATTTTTAATACCAGCTTACCAGAAGATAAATCATTTCCATATTGAACTAATTCATATGTCATACTTTCTATTCTGTTGCTTTCTGGTTCTGGTATTTCTAAATATAGACCATTTCTATTTACAGTTGTTCCATTTTCATCTTTAACTTCTTCATGTAAACTATATTCATCTTGTACTTCTAGTATAGTACATATATCTTCTATTCTGTGTAATATTTCTTCATGTAAATTTTGAACTTCATTTCTAGAGTAATCAGTTGCCCATGTACCTTCAGCTTGTATATTTTCTATAACTCTAGCTTTATTATCCTCTAATGAAATACTAATATTATCTTTATTAGTACATGATACCATAGTCATCATTAATAATCCGCTTAAAATAATTGAAATTCTCTTTTTATTCATAAATTACCTCTTCTTCCATCGATAAAAGTTTTTATGATTTCTTAAATCCAATATATTATAACATTTCAAAAAGTTATTTTAAAGTTTTAGCACTAATCTTTAAATAAAATTCATATGTCAAATACTTATAAAGTTATTTGCTCTTTTATCTTTTCAAAAGTCTTATCACCTATTCCATCAACATTTTTTAATTCCTCTAAAGATTTGAAACCTCCATTAGCTTCTCTATAATCAATTATGCTTTGTGCTTTTATATTACCAATTCCTGTTATCTCCTTAAGTTGTTCTAAATCTGCTGTATTTATATTTATTAATGTGCTAACTTTATCGCTATTATTACCGTTACTACTGTATGTACTATTATTTTGAACTACACTACTTTCTGTCTCATCATTAATATTACCAATAATAATAAGTTCATGATTTAGAAGTTCCTCTGCTCTGTTAATTCTGCTCAAATCTGCTTCCTCTGTAACTCCACCTGCCATATCAATTAAATCCTTAATAATACTTCCTTCTTCTAACTGATAAACATCTGGCTTTGCAACTTCTCCTTTTATTTCAACAATTATTTTATTTCTGTCTATACTATCTTCATTGATAATAGTGGTATCTTCTTCTAATGTTTCGGTATATTCCATGTTATCATTACTTTCTTCCTCAAATATTTCCGTCATATATTCTTCCTTGAAAGCATTACTACTTTTTTGTTTATATAAAAATATTGAAACAATAAAAATAATAATGGTTATTATAACTAACCCTATAATCTTTTTATTTTTTAAGTCAATCATTTTCTCCCACCTTTTTCATAATATATAATTATTAACATATATATTAAATTTAATCTGAATTTTCGGTAATTTTCATACATATAAATAGAATTTATATATAATTTTTGCTAAAATGAAAAAGAATAAAAACATACATGGGAGATACTTATGGGGAACTATACAAAAAAAATAATTGCTTCACTTTTTATTTTTGTTATTTTAATTTTGAATATATGCATGATAAATGCTAATGCTTATGTTAGTGAAGTACCTGAATTAAATGCACAGGGTGTGTGCTTAATAGATGGATATACTGGAGATATTCTCTATGAAAAAAATTCAGATGTTCAATTTGAACCAGCATCTACAACAAAAGTAATGACAGCAATAATTACTTTAGAAAACTGCTCACTTAATGAACAAGTTACCATTGGAGAAAATCCTCCTTATGCCGATGGAAGTTCTATGGGACTTCAAGAAGGTGAAGTTTACACTATAGAGGAATTACTTATTGGACTTTTATTACCATCAGCTAATGATGCTGCTGAAGCACTTGCTGAACATGTAGGGGGTTCAATAGAAAATTTTGCTCAAATGATGACAAGAAAAGCCCATGAAATTGGTGCTGTAAATACTACATTTAAAAATCCAAGTGGTTTACATGAAGAAGGACATCTTACTACTGCTCACGACTTAGCTTTAATATTACAATATGCAGCTGAATATAATGATTTTGTTAGAATATCACAAATTGATGAATATTATTACAAAAATCATCCTTATACAGATGGTAGTGAACGTTGGGCAATAAATGGTAATAATTGTTCACCTTACTCAAGTTATGCAAAATATAACTATCCTGAATATGTTTATGATTATATATTTACAGGGAAAACTGGCTGGACTGATGAAGCAAATCATACTTATGTGGCAGCTGCAAAAAAGGATTCTCAATATTTAATTGCTGCTTTTTTAAATGCAAATAATAAGGCTGAACATTATAAAAGCGTTGGTCCTGTATTTGAGTGGGGCTTTGAAAACTTTATTACAAAAAAAATAGTGTCTATAGGCGACATTTTAGATAATTATGTAATTAATGATGATGTTACTATTCCATTAACAAGTGACAGAGATATATATTATACTTTCTTATCAACTGATAATCTATATCCTTCTATAACTGTTAATTACGTCAAGAAAGATTATTCTACTCAAACTATTAGTGAAGGAGACATATTATTTGAAAATGCTTCACTTTTAGTAAATGGAAGTACCTATACTAATGTTAACTTGATAAGTGCAGGGTCAAGAACTTACACTACTTCTGTCAAGGCAGAAGAAACAGTAAACAGTATATCTTCAAACAAATTCTTTATTCCTATCATAGTTTCTATATTTATTATTTTAAGAATAATTTATTTCAATATAAAAAGAAAAATTCGTTACAATAAACGCAGAAGAAGAATAAGGAGAAAACATAGATTTTAATATTTCCAAGCAAAATAAATGAGTCCAAAATTGGACTCGTTTATTTTGCTTTTTTTAAGCTTACTATTAATTTTTCTATATCTGCTGGAAGGTTTGCTGTTAATGCTAATTCCTCTTTTGTTCTTGGAGATTGAAATTTTAATTTATAAGAATGTAAAGCCTGCCTACAAATTAAAGCACTATCATCTGTATCACCATATAAAGTATCCCCATAAATTGGATGACCCATTGCTTTCATATGAACTCTAATTTGATGTGTTCTACCAGTTTCTAATAGACATTCAACAAGTTCAGCATCTTTATAGCTTTCTATTACTTTATAATGAGTTACACTTCTTTGACCTCTTCTATCTACGACTCTCGCCATAACTCCTTCGATTTCTGGTCTATATATAGGAAGGTCTATTGTTCCTTCCTTTTCTGTAAAATTGCCATGAACTAAAGCTAGATATCGTTTTTCTACATTATTGTTTTGCATTTGATTAGATAACTCGCTATGAGCATACTGGTTCTTTGCCACTATTATAAGACCTGATGTATCCATATCCAATCTGCTTACTAGCCTTACTATACAATCTTGCTTACTTTCTTTAAAGTAATATAATAACCCATTGGCAAGGGTTCCACTTTGATATCTTTTAGTTGGATGTACCACCATATTAGGTGCTTTATTTATAACTATGATATCTTTATCTTCATATACTATATCAAGATTTATCTTTTCTGGAGCGATATTTTGACTTTCCTTTTTGGCTAAATTTATTACAATTTCATCATTTTCCTTTAACACATAGTTCATCTTAACAGGAGTATTATTTACTAATATCCTCTTGTCAATTGATGCACCTTTTATGAGCCTTGATGATAATCCCATCTTTTCCTTTAAGAATTCCCTTATCTTTCTTCCTTCAAATCTCTTATCTACTTTTTCTTCTAAAGTGCTCATTAAACTCCTCCATCATAATATAAATTAATTATAGTCTTCACCTAAAATTATAACTGCATCATATTCAGGATAATTACTTATATCCTTACTTGTTTTACCTATGCCTGTATCACTTTTTAATATATCTCTAAGTTTACTGTCTTTACACATTATAATAGATTTATCCGTTGACTCTGCATTATCTATAGTAACATTTACATATCCTATTTTCTGAAGGTCGCTTCTAAAATTCCCTGCTAATCCATTAGTATTAGTTCCATTTAAAACTAAAATGTTATATCCAGTTCTATCCACAGAAGATACAGATGCACCTGACTTAAGGGCGTCTAATATATCTGTATTATAACTTTTTTCAACAACTAAAAATGATTGTCCATATATTTTTTCATCATACCCTTGTAATGTATGCATACTTATTCCTGAATTCTTTACAATCTTTAAAGCATAATTAATTATCTGACTACCACTCATATTCGTTACTACATTAGATTTTACAGCATTCATAATATCTGGCAAATCTAGTAAAATTAAAGGATTCATCATCTTCTTAAATACAGCTTGCATGAATCTTTGTTGATTTGATATTCTTCCTAAATCTCCATCAACAAATCCACTACCATCATTATTCTTTCTCCATCTGATAAATTCTTCAGATTTTTCACCATCTAAAAGAACTGTCTCACCTTCTTTAAAATGAATATGAAGATTTTGTGCATCATCATCATAATCCATATTTCTATCTATATACATCTCTATTCCACCAATGGCGTCTATTATGCTCCTAAATGCCTTATAATCTATTTCAACAATGTAGTTCACATCTATTTCTAATAATTTTTTCACCTGCATCACAAGTTCATCTTCGCCGCCTAAAGCATAAGCAGCATTTATTTTCCAATAAGGAATGTAATTCCCTTCAGAATCATAGGCATCTTCTACTTCTATAAGTGTATCCCTTGGTATTGACACAATATTAACAACATCAGTAATAGGATTATAATTAAATACCATCATTGTATCTGTTCTTCTAAGTCCAGTATTGCCTTCTTGATCAATATCTCCTATATCCATACCTACCACTAATATGTTTAATGATTCATTTTTAGCTGGTGCTTTTCCACCTCCAAGATTATCTGTCTTTAGCCCAAAAATAAATGATAAAGCATATATTGCGGTAAATGCTATCAGTAAAAAAATTAATATTACAAAAGAAGCTACTGCTCTTTTTCTTTGAGCTTTTTTCTTTGCTTTTCTTCTAGCTTCTTTCCTTTTTTCCATTTGTACTCTTTCAGCCTTACTAATCACCGAAGCATTAAGTCTCTTTTTCTTCGCGACATTATCACTTTTTTTATCATCTTTATGTGTAGCCATACCAATTACCTCACAAATAATTTTATATATCTATTTATAATTATTATACAATAAATAATTTCTTGCTTTCACTGTATTAACATCAATTAAACAGCCCTTTTCAAGTAAATATTTTATTGTATAAGTTAAAGCATTTAGCATAGCTTTATCTAAATCATCTTTGCTATCATTTCTTAATTCTTCTACCATTGAAAAATCTCTTGATGGTTCAATCATATCCGCCAAATATATTATTTTATCAAGCTTTGACATATTTTCTTTTCCAGTAGTGTGCCATCTTATGGCACTTAATATTTCTTCATCTACTATTCCAAAGCGTTCTCTAGCTACTATTGGCCCTACAATAGAATGCCATAACTCTCTAGTATTTTTTTCATCTACACTTAATGTAATATTATTTGCCTCTATAATTTTTAATAATTGCTCCGAAGATAAATTTTTTGCTATATCATGGGCTAAAGCTGCTATTTCAGCCTTTTTAATATCTACTCCGTATCTTTTAGCTAAATCCTTTGCTGTTTCAACTACACCTAAAGTATGTAGATATCTTCCCTTTACCAGATTTTCTTCCAAATACTCTTTCATGAATTCAATATTTTTCATTAATTAGTCCCCCTATAAAGATTATTATAATTTATATATTCCAAAACTTTATTAGGAAGGAAGAAGTCTACCCTCTTTTCTTCCTTGATTCTTTTTCTTATTATAGTTGAAGAAATATCTATAGACATAATATCAAGCAGTACTATTTCTGCTTGATATTTATTTTCTAGATATTCCTTTTGACTTTTTAATGTTTCTCTATTAAATTCCCCTCTATTAAATACTACAAAGGTACAATTATTTAATACTTCTTTAGTATTTTTCCACTTTTCAATATCCATTAAAGAATCAGCTCCAGCTATAAAGTATAGCTTAAGATTTACTTCTTTAAGTACATTCAAAGTTTCATAAGTATAACTATATCCGTTTTTCTCTATTTCATAAGAATTAATTTCAAATCCTTCATAACCTTCTATAGCTCTTCTTACCATCTCATATCTAAATTTTGCGTCAATTATTGTATCCTTTTTATGAGGTGGATTTCCAGCTGGCATAAATATAACTTTATCTAAATTCAATTGCTCTTTTGCTTCATAAGCAATATATAAATGTGCTAAATGAATAGGATTAAAAGTTCCTCCCATTATACCATACTTCTTCATAGTCTTACTTCTTTCTTGCTACAGGTAATTCTATTGTTGGCTTTTTCTTTGATTGCTTAAATAATACTATCTTACTTCCAATAGCTTGAATTCCTTCGCATCCTATTGCTTCACAGATTTCATTTGATGCTTCTCTTGCATCTAATCCGCTGTTTTCTAAAACCTTTATCTTTATTAACTCTCTTTTTTCTAATGCATCTTCAATTTGCTTTAAGAAAGCTTCTTCTATTCCACCTTTTCCAATTTGGAATATTGGTTGCATAGTATTCGCTAACCCTCTTAAATATGCTCTTTGTTTACTCGTTATCATATTTTAATCCTCCTATAAAATATACTCAAATTCAAAGTCATTTAAGCTAACCATATCTCCGTCTTTAATTCCCATTTCTCTTAATTCGTTGAATACACCTTTATTGTTAAGAACTTTATGGAAGTATCTTAACGAATCTGCATCATGGATATTAACTGAAGCTAATAATCTATCTACAAATGAGCCTGAAACATAATATGTATCGTACTCTTCACCATGTTCAACATTAATTTCATATGTGAATTTCTTTTCTTCTGGGATATATCTTTCTTCATCAGTAATTTCTAAATCTGCAAATGGAATTTCTGTAAGCATTCTTCCAGCTTCTTTTATTACTTCTTCTACACCTAACTTAGTAGCTGCAGACATCTTATAAACCTTATCAAATCCTAATTCATTAACTTTTTTCTTAAAGTCCTCAAATATTGATTCATCATATAACATATCAGTCTTATTAGCTACTACTATTTGTGGTCTATCCCAAAGCTTAACTGAATACTTCTTAAGCTCTTCATTAATTTTTACGAAATCTTCAAAAGCATCTCTTCCTTCAACTCCTGAAATATCAACAACATGTATAAGAAGTCTAGTTCTTTCTATATGTCTTAAAAACGCTAATCCTAAACCAACACCTTCGGCAGCCCCTTCAATTATACCTGGAATATCAGCCATAACAAAAGCATTCATTCCTTCAGCTTTAACAACACCTAAATTTGGCTTTAATGTTGTAAAGTGATAGTTAGCTATCTTTGGCTTAGCAGCTGTTACTGTTGATAATAACGTTGATTTACCTACATTAGGGAATCCAACTAAACCAACGTCAGCTAATAATTTTAATTCTAATATTAAATTAAACTCTTCACCTGGCATTCCTGGTTCAGCAAAGTGTGGTGCCTGTCTTGTAGGTGTACAGAATTTACAATTTCCTTTACCACCTTTACCACCTCTAGCTAAAACAAATTCATCATCTTTATGTGATAAATCTACAATGATTTTGTTTGATTCAGCTTCTCTTATTATTGTTCCCATTGGTACTTTAATAACAAGATCCTCTCCGTCTTTTCCGTAACATTTTGAGCCTTGACCGTTTCCACCATCAGCTGCTACGAATTTCTTTTTATATTTAAAGTCTAAAAGTGTAGTTAGCCCTGTATCTACTATAAACTTTACACTTCCACCTTTTCCACCATCTCCACCATCTGGACCTCCAAGTGGAACATACTTTTCTCTTCTAAAAGTTACAGCACCATTTCCACCATTTCCAGACTTAACGTATATCTTGGCTCTATCTATAAACATCTCTTTTCCTCCAATCGTTATTATTTTCAGAAATAACAAAACTTTTTATTTATTATTCCCACAACAAGCTATTTAAATTATTCTGTATAGTAATAAAAGCACCCATATGGGTGCTTTTATTATAAAAATTATTCTGCTATTTCTTCAACTTGTACTGGGTACACAGAAACTTTTTTCTTGTCTCTTCCCATTCTTTCGAATTTAACAATTCCGTCTACTGTAGCAAATAGAGTATCATCTCCACCTCTTCCTACGTTAACACCTGGGTGGATTTTAGTTCCTCTTTGTCTATAAAGGATGTTTCCAGCTAAAACGAATTCTCCGTCTGCAGCTTTAGCACCTAATCTTTTAGATTCAGAATCTCTACCGTTCTTTGAGCTACCTACCCCTTTTTTGTGGGCAAATAATTGAAGGTTAATCATTAACATATATTTACACCTCCTCGTACATAAATTTTATATATTTATTCCGTTTATTTTTCCCTAAACTTGCATCAAGAGACATAATTACACTTTCAATACTTTTTTCAAATGTTAAAAGTAAAGTTTGTCCTTGCATTATCATTTCTTCATTAAGAGTAGATAAATCTAATGATAAAAAACCATCATTTATCTCATACTTTACAGGAAGTTTAAGCACTTCTACCATACCAATTAAGATACCTTGAGATAATACTGAAACAGAGTTGCATATCATATCGTACGCATCACCAATGGTGTTTTCCATTTCTTTTCTTGATAAAGCATGGCCTTCAATCTTAAATCCGATTGATAAACTATTGCGTTTAAAACTAACAACCTTAATCATAACTTAAAATTAAGCTTCAATTTTTTCGATAACTAACTTAGTGTATGGTTGTCTGTGTCCAGTTTTCTTTCTGTAATCCTTCTTTGGTTTATACTTGAAAACTGTTATTTTCTTAGCTTTACCTTGAGCTGCAACTTTTGCTACAACCTTAGCTCCTTCAACAACTGGAGTTCCAACTTTTAAAGTTTCTCCGTTAGAAACAGCTAAAACTTCTGTTAATTCAACTGTAGAATCTACTTCAGCGTTTAATTTTTCAACGTATATTACGTCTCCTTCTTGAACTCTAAATTGCTTTCCACCTGTAACTAATACTGCGTACATTAAAACACCTCCTCTAAATACGGTCTCGCCTCTGCAGGTACAAAGATTTAACTTTGTTTTACTTAAAACCTGTTACGTGCGGTCTACAAATGACATTCTATCACAAATTTATACATCTTGTAAAGAAATTTATCATACTTTCTCAATAGTTTTTATCTTGTAATGTTGGTAATTATCTTTTTGATTCGAAAAGATAAGTGGCTCTATTTTATAACCTTCAATATCATATGCAAAGTTTAAATAAATTTCTTTATCTAAACCTTCAATATTTTTTATAAAATTAAATAAATCCCCAGTAATATCATGTTCATAATTCTTATCTATCTCAATATAAAAATCCTTTATTGAGTTTTCTCTAGAGCATTTGATAATTTCATTTCTAATAAGATTTTCAATATATGATCTTTTTAGTAAAAATCCATTGCTTTTGCATACTTTACAAGGTTCTTCTAAATATTCATAAATTGATTTTCCTTTTCTTTTTCTTGAAACCTGTATAAGCCCAAGCTCTGTAAAAGGATATACCTTAACGTTACCTTTATCTTCTTTTAAAGCCTTACGTAATTCTTCTATTATTTTAGGTTTTTGATAATCTTCTCTTAAATCTATAAAATCAATTAAAATAATACCACTTAAATTTCTCAGTTTAATTTGCCTTCCACACTCTCTAGCTGCTTCTAAATTAGTTTGGAATATAGTTTTAGAAAAGTCACGACCCTTGATATTCTTTCCACTATTTACATCTATAACATACATAGCCTCTGTCTTGTCAATTATTATATATCCACCGCAAGGTAAATTAACTTTTTTATGACGTAATTTTAATATTTCCTTTTCAATGCCATAGAAATCAAATAAACTTCTTTTTTCACCATATAAAGATAACTGTATATGCTCTTTATCTTTTAATATTTCACTTATATTGTTTAAATATTCTTCATTATCAAAGAATACCTTAGTTTTCTTATTCTCTATTTCTTCGAAAAACTTCTTTAAAATAGTATTACTTTGAAGTTTGCCTAAATTAGTTGAATATCTAAGCTTTCTTTCCATAGCATTTTTCTTTTCTAGTAAGATTGCAAGCTCTTTTAAAAGTTCTTCTTCTGTAGCCTTTACAGATTCTGTCCTTAATACTATGCCAACATCTTTAATAGGCTTAATAATTGAAGTAAGTCTCTGTCTATCTATTACATCTTCAATTCTTTTAGACAAACTTAATCCTTCATCTCCCATGATTAAAACTAGATTTTTTCCTGCTATTGATATCTTATGAGTTACTTTGGCACCTTTATCACATAAAGGCTCTTTAACCACTTCTATTAAGATATCCTGCCCTTTTTTTATATTCATTCTTTTAAGCTCATCACTATAATACATATAAGCTTCTTTCTCCAGGCCAATATCTACAAAAATAGAATTTATAGCAGGCACTATATTTTTAATTCGTCCTTTATAAATCTCACCTATCTGTGGCTTTGATGTTTCTTCTTCAACTATACATTGAACAAGTTCACCATTTTGTTTTACAGCAACTCTAATCTGCTTTTCTCTACTTTCAACAAAAACTTCTCTCATATACACACATCCTAAAGAGCTTTAAATAATGGTACATACTTATTATCTTTTAATACGTACATTTCTTCTCTTTTTACACTAACAAATGATTCTGTATTTACATTTTCTATCTTGCTTGTTATAAATCTTGCTAAAAGATCAGCTGATAGATTTTCTCTACTTCCTGTAGCAATCAATGCATTGATAACTAATTCTCCATCTTTAACCCAATACTTTAACTCTTTAACTAAAGGCTTTATATCAGCCATCTTTTCCCCTTTTTTGCTTTTCTTTAAAGTTTCCCAAGCATTTTCATTTAAAAGTGAAGCCATTTTTTCCTCAACTTTTTCTTCATTAACTAACTTTAATTTAATTATGTATCTCCCTGCATCTAAAAGTGCCATAGCTTGTGGCACTCTCTTAACATTTTCTACAATTTCAATTGGAGTAGCTTCAAAAAATCTGATTGTTGGTGGAGCTGCCTCATTTAATCTTGCTAAAATATCATCTACTTGCATCTTTTCAGTTAATACTATATCCATGTATTCCCCATCAGAATAAACACCTACTGAAAGAGGTTGTGCTAAAGATAGTGCCATATGAGGATTGAATCCTTTAGAATATTCTATTGGAACTTCTGATCTTCTTATTATTCTTTGAATAGTTCTCATTAAATCCAAGTGAGAGATAAACTTTATACCTTCACCTTTAGAAAATTTAATTAAGTATCGCACCTTCAAAACACTTCCCTTCCTTAAAGTTTACATTGATTCCACATCCAGTACAGCCTTCTCTACAGTTTCTTGTAGTTGCTGCAACCTTTGCTTTTTCATTTTCTCTTTCAAGATATTTTCTGTTTACACCTATATCTATGAAATCCCATGGTAATATTTCATCATAACTTCTTTCTCTATATACATAGAACTCTGGATCTATATTACATTCTGCCATTGCTTCATTCCAAATATCCATACTGAAGTATTCTGACCACCCATCAAACTTAGCTCCCTTTTCAAAAGCCTTAATTAGAGCTGCACAAGTTCTTCTATCTCCTCTAGCAAATACCGCTTCCATAAGAGATGTATCTTGGTGGTGGTACTTATAGCTTACAGCCTTGCTCTTAATAGCATATTTGATAGCTTTTATTCTTTCAGTTACAACTTCTGGTCTTTCCATTGGAGCCCATTGGAACGGTGTAAATGGCTTTGGTACTAATATTGATGAACTTGCTGTTATCTTTAACCCCTTAGCTCTTTGTTCCTTTTCTATGCTATAGTATACTTCTGCTATCTTATCTGAAAGCTCAGCAATACCTACTGCATCTTCTAATGTTTCATATGGAAGTCCTATTATAAAGTATAACTTAATTGTACTCCAGCCTGATTCAAAAGCACTCTTAGCAGCTTCTAATATTCTTTCTTCTGTTAATCCCTTATTGATTACATCTCTCATTCTTTGGGAACCAGCTTCTGGTGCAAATGTAAGTCCACTCTTTCTTACTTTTTGAATTTCTTTTATTAAATCAACTGAGAAAGCGTCAACTCTTATTGATGGAAGAGCTATACCTACTTTATTTCCTTCATGCTCAGCCACTAATTCAGTGATAAGCTTTTGTATATCAGAATAATCACATGTACTTAATGAAGATAAAGAAATTTCTTGGTATCCAGTGGCTTTCACAGCATCTCTTGCTTGTTTTATAAGTGTATCTCTGGTCTTTTCTCTTACTGGTCTATAAATCATACCGGCTTGACAGAACCTACATCCATTTGTACATCCTCTAAACGTTTCAAGAACAACTCTATCATGAACTATTTCAGTGTAAGGTACAATCATATCAACTGGGAAGTCTACCTTATCATAGTTATTTACTATTCTCTTTTGTACCTTAGCTGGTACATCTTCATACTTAGGTGTAAATTCCTTGATAGTTCCATCTTCATTGTAGGAAACATCATATAACGAAGGTACATATATACCTCTTATCTTAGATATTTCTCTTAAAAATTCTTTCTTCTTCCCTTTACCTTTATACTTTTTATAAACATCAAGTACATCATTCATCATTTCTTCGCCTTCACCAATTTCAAAGAAATCTACTATATCACATAATGGTTCAGGATTATATGCGCAAGGTCCTCCAGCCATAATGATTGGAGCATCTTCTCCCCTTTCAGAAGCTCTAAATGGTATTCCAGACATATCAAGCATATTTAATATATTTGTATAACTCATTTCATATTGAAGAGTAAATCCTAATATATCGAATTTATCTAATGAGTCTTTAGTTTCTAAAGTATATAATGGAATATTATTTTTTCTCATTAATTCTTCCATGTCTGGCCATGGTGCAAAAGTTCTTTCACAATATGTATCTTCTCTTAAATTAATTGTATGATAAAGTATTCTAGTTCCTAAGTGAGACATTCCAACTTCATATACATCTGGGAAACAAAATGCAAATCTTATATCAACATCTTTTGGATTTTTAATTACTTGATTTAACTCCCCACCAACATATCTTGATGGCTTTTCAACTTTACATAAAATATCATCACTAATTTTATTCATAAGTTCCTCCCTTATACATAATAAAAAGAAGTATCTAAGTACTTCTTTTTATTTTTCATTTTAACATATTATTAAATTAAATGAAACTAATTACTACACTTATCTCTTACCATAGTATTCCTCTAAGCTAATGTTTCCATAAATCTTTAATCCTTCTATCAGTTCATCTTCTGCAATAATAAATCTTACTTTTAAATCATCATCAAGCACATAAAAAATATTAAACCTATTCTTATCCACTATCTTCATTAAATCCACAAGTCCCAATTTATAATATACAGAAATCACCCTATTTTCTAGATAGTTGTTCCTAATTAACTTTCGTACTTTTTTATAAATATTCCCCATTAAGATATACATAACCGCCTTTTTTTCAGTTCTCGTTATATAAATGATAATAACAGCAACTAGCAGCATAGTTACATTAATAGAACTATATTTATACACTCCATAAAAACAGATGGCAATGAATGCTCCCCCAATAAAATAACTTATGCCTGTTATCCTAAGCTGTGCTTCTTTATATAGCATCTTCCTAGATAATATAACTTCTAAAATTCTTGCACCATCTAAAGGATATGCTGGCAATAAATTAAATATTGCTAACCCTATATTAATAGTTACAATAATTTCAGATAGCTCAAATCTTACATAATAATTTATTAGTATAAATATAATAGCAATACATATATTAGATAAGGGACCAACTATGTATATAAGCAGCTTTTCTTTATAATTTAGCTCATCTACATCAAGCAGATCCACTCTTGCACCATATATATGCATTTGAAAATTATTAAATTTACTACCTCTCATCATTGCCAATATTATGTGACTGAATTCATGTATAAGTATTGATATAAAAGATATCAGCAAATTTTGTTTTTGTTCTAGATGAAGTATGATAAACATCAGTATTATTTCTGCAAAAATCAATATATTCCATCTATATAACAAACTGCACTTTACCTTTATGAAACCTTTTAAAAATATTTTTTTTATTTTCATATCATTTCTCTATTGGTGCTTCACTAATATTCTCTCTTATCCATTTTAAACATTTTGCTGCTCTACTTTTTATATCGCTAATCTTTACATACTTTATATCATCTATTATTTCAGAATAGCTGCTTCTTTCACTTATATTTTCTTTAAAGACATTAAAAGCTTCTACAGTGCTAGTATTATTGGAATACTTCATTGCTAATACTGTCACTAAAACAATAAATGTTACTATACATTGAAATATACAGTATTCACTACATTGCCTAAAAACATTACTACTCTTATTTTTCTTATAGCCATTACTAATATTCCTATATGGCCTTTGGACTTTTGATTTATTAGTTATAGAATTATAGTATTTACTATATTCTGAATTATACTTTCCCATAGACAACCTCACAATAACACTTCAATACTAATTATATTTTTCTTATTAACAAATTATTCTATTACTACCTATAAAGAATGTATACTTCTTAAATATTTATCTATACATAAAAAAGTGGCTTTCGCCACGCTCCCTTCGGGAATTTAATTTTAAGTATTCTAAAAGGCATAGAACTAACATCGGTTCTATGCTATATTTTTCCTATTAATTAATACTTTATTCCGTAT
>NZ_JACOOQ010000002.1 GCF_014287815.1 Clostridium lentum | reverse complement strand
TTATTTTCATATATTTTTAAGAACCCATGCCAGTGATCTTCTAGTATTATTTTTATTTTACCTTTTTTCATATGTAAAAACCTCTAATTTATAATTAATAAATTTAACATATTTAAAGGCTGAATGCTAGATAACATCTAACTTTCAGCCATCGAAAATTTTATACTTTCCTGTACTTTAAAAAAAGAGTTGCATAAATGCAACTCTCATATAATTTATAGGTGATTTAAAGGGATTAAATAATTATTCTACTGATATTGCCGCTACTGGACAACTATCACATGCTTCGTTAACTGCATCTTCTAAATCTGCAGCCACATCTCCTTCTATAGCTACTGCTACTCCAGTATCAAGTGAAAATACATCTCCACAGATTCCTTCACACATTCCACAGCTTATACATACATTTTCATCTACAAATGCTTTCATTTGAATTTCCTCCTAAGTTTTTATATTATTTAAGTATATTATCATAGAATAATTATTATTTGTCAATATATATTATTTTATGTTTTTTTATTTCTTCTGTTCCAATATATCTATTATTTATTAAATCATCTACTCTATCTATATATAACTGTGCAAATTCATCTACTTCCCCTAGTCCTTTGGTCCATAGCTTTACTTCTATCCCTTCAGCTTCCAGCATAGATTTCCATGAATTATCTTTTTCCGAAGTCATATCATTGATAGCATGATTTCCAGCTACAAGCATAAGTGGCATTAATAATACTTTCTTAATACCTCGTTTCTTTATTTTATTTAATACACTTGTAAAATTTGGATAGCCTTTTACTGTTCCTACAAAAACATTTTTATATCCTTCATCATTTAAAACACTTTGAAGAGCTCCATATACTGCATTAGATGGATGAACTGTTCCATGCCCCATCATAACTACTGCTTCTTCTCCTTCTATAATTCCTTTAATAGATTTTATAAATAATGAATAATCTTCTGGAAGTCCTTCTATTCCTTGATAATAAAATATTGGACGTCCAACCTTTATTGATTTAAACTTATCTTTAAAATATACTTCAATATTCTTTATATAACTAAATTCTTCTCCTGGTATTATATGAAGAGGCTGAATTATAACTTCTTCATATCCCTCAATATATAATCTTTCAAGTAATTCTTCTGGTTTTTCAACTATAAGTCCATGTACTATTTCAAGCTTTTTAATTATCATATGAGATGTAAATGCTCTATATACATCATAATCTTTAAATTGATTTCTAATTTTATTTTCAACATTTTCAATTGAATTCTTCAATGGTTCCAAATAACTTGTACCAAAGCTTACCACTAAAATAGCTTTTTTCATTTGTCCTACTTCTTTCTTACTATTTTATTTTTTAAAGAAAAATATCATGAAAATAAATCTTTATATTCTTCTTATAAATTATCTCTATACTGTTTTTTATATTCTTTTAAATAACACTTATCTTTTTCACTTTTACTTCTTGTATCAAATGGATTATTTATAAGGGCTTTACAATATAATGCTGGATATTCTTCACTTAAATATTTCATATATTCTGCCCATTCTATTGTCAGATATTTATATGCCAACATAATATCTTTTTCTATATGCTTAATCTCATATTCTTGCATATCTACACTTAATCTTGTGTTAAGCTCCTCTCTTAAATGAATAATAGACATAAGCATTTCTGTAAATGTTTCATGTTCTATAAGATTTTCATTAGCTATTAATGAAATAAGTAATTCCTTATTTTCATCTAAATTATTTTTAATATTTTGTAAAGATACTTTATTAATATCTACATTGTAATCATGTTTTAAAATTCTATTATGAAGTTTTTCAAATGGCTTTTTCTTCCATGTATCATTGGTTATTGACGCTCCACTTAAAAACCCCCTATCATTATCCCCTTCTGCTATATTAAGCAAAAGTTTTGTACCTACTTCAGTATAAAATACTCCTATCAGCATATTTAACTTTCCTAGTAAGTGATCTTTTTCTCTTTTTTCTAGGAATCTATCCAATATTAAGCTAGTAAAAAACACATCCATTGGTATAAAAGCAATATCTGCAACTAAAAAAATCATAGTATGATGAGCATCTTTAAATATTAAATAATGTACATAATGTAAAATTAAAGATAATGTCACAAGGCCTGTACCAATTAAAATAGTTTCTTTTGTTTTTTTCTTCACTCAAACTCCCCCTAAAAAATATTTCTTCTTTTAGTTTACCTTAAGATAACATTAAATATCACATTGTGTCAATTATACCGTTAAAGAATTAATTTGCGAATTTTATTTCCATTATTAGATTATTTTCTATTCTCCATTATTCTTTATGGGTATTGAGTAATTTATATCATCTAAGTTGTTGCCTATGCTTTACACATTTATAAAGGAAGCACCTACATAAATAGGTACTTCTTTTACCGAAGAATCTCAATATTATATTCAATTAATTATATAATGTACCATAACTTGAATTTTTTCATTATCTACAGAAAAAATTCTTCAACCCAAATATCAAGTCCTGACTGTGCTAGAAAATCTTCAATTTCTTCTGCATTTAAAAAAACATCACCTATAAGTCCATGAATTCTGTATTCCTCAATTCTTGTATGAAAATCTGATCCTGCTGTATAATATAATCCTTTTTCTTTGGCAAATTTAATATAAAACTCTGTATCCTGCTCATTATTTAAAAAGTAACGTGCTTCAATGCCATCAAAATCCATATTTTCTATATTAAAAAAGCATTCCCTACTTAATAATACTGGATGGGCAAGTACAACTGTTGCACCAAAAAATCTCAATAACTGGATTCCACTTTCTACGTATAACTTCTTTTTGTATCCATTAAAATTTATCTTACTACCAAATATACTCCTTAAATCACCTATCTTATCTCCTTTTATCTTCCTTAATACCTCTTTAAAAAGCTCATTATTATAACTATCATCTTTAAAATATCCTAATATATGAACTCTATTTTCTTTATATTTCGTAGACAATTCTACTGCTGGAATAACTACTATACCACTTCTTTTCCCTTCACTTATTGCCTCATATAAACCATCACAGCTGTTATGGTCTGTAAGCGCTATTATATCAACCTTTCTCTTCTTAGCATATCTCACCAACTCAGCTGGACTCAAATTCCCATCTGAACAAGTTGAATGCATATGAAAATCCCCTTTTATCAACATGTTTTATTTCCTTTAGCAATACTCTATATTTTACTAT
This sequence comes from Clostridium lentum, assembly GCF_014287815.1. GTDB lineage: Bacteria > Bacillota > Clostridia > Clostridiales > Clostridiaceae > Clostridium > Clostridium lentum. The sequence goes on along the minus strand of NZ_JACOOQ010000002.1, from coordinate 197,095 downwards.
ATTCGCAAATCAACAAATTGATTAATACTTAATTTTATGATAAAATGATAACAAATAAAACTAAATAACAATAACTGATAATAAACAGTATTTACAGAGGGTGATTTTTATGATTAAATTTATTGCAACAGATATGGATGGTACTTTATTAAATTCTAATAATGAAATACATGCAGATTTCTATCCAATGTTTCAATCACTAAAAGAAAAGGATATTATTTTTGCTGCAGCCAGTGGAAGACAATATTATAATCTTCTAGAAAGATTCAAAGATATAAAAGATGATATGATGTTTATTGCTGAAAATGGAACATTTGTGGTATATAAAGGTAAAGAGATTATTGTTAATTCCCTTAAAAAAAATATTGCTAAAGAATTAATTAAAATCGGTAGAACAATTCCTAATTCTTATGTTATATTATGTGGGAAAACTTCAGCTTATATTGAAAGCCATGATGAAAGGCTAGTAAAGCAAACTGCTAAATATTATGAACGATATAAAATAGTAGAGGACTTAACAGTAGTTGATGATGATATTTTAAAAGTAACAATTTGTGATTTTGATGGTGCTGAAAATAATAGTAATAAATATTTTAATGACTATAGAGATAAAGTTCAAGTAACTGTTTCAGGTAAAATTTGGCTTGATATGGTCGCTAAAGGTATAAATAAAGGTATGGCTATAAATGAAATACAAGAACTTTTAAATATTGATTATAAAGAAACCATGGTTTTTGGTGATTATTTAAATGACCTTGAAATGATGGAAAGTGCTTACTACAGCTATGCCATGGCTAATGCTCATGATACTCTAAAAAAAGTAGCCAGATTTATGGCTAAAAGCAATGACGAAAATGGTGTAGTACAAGCCATTAAGAACTACGTTCTTTAATGAATAATTATGTTGGAAAGTATTTGAATACTTTCTTAAAAATAATGAATAGAGGAACTTCAAAAGAAGTTACTCTATTTATTATTTAACATAACTATTTTACGCTTTTAACTACGTATTCTTCAAATCTATATTTTTGACCTGTAGGATTTTCTTTTTCTGCTGGTACTTCTTCTAAGAACATATCATATGGTCTTACAAATAATCCACAACTTCCATAAAGTGCTCTATAGAGAACCATCTTTTCTTGTGTTTCTGAATGAGTTACAAAGTCTTCAACTAAATATAAATCCCCCTTAAAATGTCTAAAAATTTTTCCTTTTGAATTACTTATATCTCTCACGATTTACCTCCTTGTTCAATAATATTAATTATTATACAACATTTATATAGTACTTTCTTTTTTAATTTAGATAAATTTAAAATTACAAGTGTATTTTTATCTAATATCATCATATTATGTATCATGCTATATTCTATTCCATTATTGGATGAAAGGATTGATATACAGTGAAGAAAAGTAAAATTGGTATAGTTTCAACTTTATTTTTAGATAATAAGATAAGCAAAATCAGTGTAAGTTCTGATTATGTAAATGCTATAGAAAAAGCTGCTGGACTTCCACTGATAATCCCAATCACTTCAAACTTAGAAAATATAGATTCATATATAGATTTGTGCGATGGATTCTTATTTACTGGTGGTATTGATATTAATCCATATTTTTATAAAAAAAATCCTCATAAGGAGCTTGGCGAATTTAATAGTAAGCTTGATTTATTTCAGCTTTCACTAATGCAAAATATTATTAGCTCTAAAAAACCTTTCTTGGCAATCTGTCGAGGAATTCAAATTCTTAATGTAGCTTGTGGAGGAACTTTATATCAAGATTTTAGCGAAGTCCCTAACAATACAATACAGCACTACCAGAAATCTGCAAGATATGAATTTATCCATCCAATTAATATTAAAACTGATTCACTACTTTATAATTTATTTGGTGAAAGTCTCTATGTTAATAGCTTTCATCATCAATGCATTAACCAACTAGGTGATAATTTAAGCATTTCTGCTATTGCTCCTGATAATATTATTGAAGCTATAGAACTTAATAACTATACATTCGGTATAGGTATTCAATGGCATCCAGAAATGATGCTTATAAATAATAATAAAATGTTGCCTTTATTTTCTAAACTAATATCAACTTCTCTTAAAAACTGAAGCATTTTTGCTTTAGTTTTTTTATTGTGACTTTATTACACACATAATTATAAGAATTGGTTAAACTATTAATGTTATTAAAGAGTAACATTAATTACTACATTTAAGAAAGGAAATTTTTTTATGATTAATATAATAGCATTGATAATTTCCCTATCTCTAATCATGTATTTAGCTTATAAGGGATATTCAACAATTATTACGGCACCAATTATCGGGCTACTTACCCTACTTTTAACTTTTGGACTTAATAGCCACTTAATGGTTAATTATACAGAAATATATATGAGTGGATTTGCAGGATTCGTTAAAAACTACTTCCCTCTATTTCTTACAGGTGCAATCTTTGCTAAGCTTATGGAAGAAGCTAATTACGGTAAATCTATTGCATCATTCATTACCAATAAGCTTGGAAAAGATAAAGCAATACTTGCTGTAGTCTTATCTGGTGCATTTCTTACTTATGGAGGAGTTTCTTTATTTGTTGTTGCATTTATTCTATACCCTCTAGCCAATATATTATTTAAGGAAGCAGATATTCCTAAAAGGCTTATTCCAGGAACTATCGCATTAGGTGCCTTTACCTTTACCATGACTGCAATGCCTGGTTCCCCTGAAATACAAAATGTAATTCCTATGAGCTATTTTGGAACTGACACATTTGCTGCGCCATTTATTGGAATTATAGCTAGCATCACAATGCTTTCCTTAGGTTTATTATGGCTTAACTACCGATTAAAAAAAGCTAGAAGTTTTGGTGAAGGATATGGAAAACATAAATTTAAATTAGAAGAAATAGAAAATGAAAGTCTTCCTTGTATATTTATTTCTGTACTTCCTATTTTAATAATTTTTATTTCAAACTTTACTTTATCCAAAATTTATTATCCTAATATAGATGGAAGTTACTTAGAAAAATATGGAGTTTCTTTAGATAATGTTTCTGGTACTTGGAGTGTTATAATATCCATAGTTATTGCCATTATATTTATTTTAGCTCTAAACTTTAAGAAACTACCTAATTTAAATGATATATTAAATATAGGTGTTAAAAATTCCTTTTTACCACTGCTTAACTCCAGTGCTATTGTTGGCTATGGAAGTATAATTAAATCTCTACCGATTTTTCTAACTATACAAAATACCATCATGAATGTATCTAGTAATCCAATTATTTCTGAAGCTATTTCTGTTAATGTAATTTGCGGGCTTACTGCTTCTGCTTCTGGTGGACTTGGCATAAGCTTAAATGCTCTAGCACCAACCTTTATTCAAATGAGTGATGCATTATCTATCTCTCCAGAAATTCTTCATAGAATAGCTTCTCTATCATCTGGTGGATTAGATACACTGCCCCATAACGGTGCAGTTATTACTACTTTAGCAATATGCAGTCTTACTCACAAAGAAAGCTACAAAGATATTTTTGTAACATCTGTATTAATACCTATTTTCACTACTGCTATAATAGTATTAATAACCTCACTGCAATATACTACATAAAAAATTAATTTTTAAAAATCAAAGATTATAAAGATAAAAAAATAACAGTAGCCTAAGATTAATATTATCTACTGTTATTTTTTCATTTTAAACAATAACCTATATCTTAAATAATTGTTAAATTGAACATATTTATATATTTTATATTAATTAATAAAATTACCACTTTATAGTTAATAAATCTTGAAAGCTATCAATTTCATATTGATATTTTTCTACAGATCCAAAACCATATTTAGCAAAAACAAAAGGAATACCTGCTACTCTTGCTGATTCAGCATCTCCTTCAGTATCTCCTACATATACTGGTTTTTTTAAATTATTTCTTTCAATAACTAACTTATTATTCTCTCCTTTAGAAAGTCCTGTTCTTCCTGGACATTCATAATCAGTAAAATACTTATCTAATTTATGAGCTTTAAAAAAACATTCTATATATCCATCTTGACAATTGCTTACAACAAACAATTTGTATTTTTTAGAAAGTTCTTTTAGTGTTTCTTCAACCTTAGCATAAAGCACTCCTCCATGCTCCCCTAGATATTCATTTTCTAAAGTACAACATTCATTCATTAAATTTTTTCTTACTTCACTGCTTAACTTAGGAAAAAGAATTTTACCTATTTCATCAAGCTGCTTACCCATACAACTGTGTAAATCCTCAACAGTAACCTCTTTTCTCTCATAATCATATTTATTTAAAACAAGACTCCATGTTTTTGACACTCCTTCTGTAGAGTCCCATAAAGTCCCATCTAAATCAAAAATAATACTATCTATCTTCATACCATTCTCCCCTTATACTTTAATTATTTATTCTACTATTACTAAATATGCAACTTTAAAACTTTCACCTACTGCTAATTTGTATATATCACCTTTAACCTTCTATAAATTCATTTATATAATAAATTATATAATAATTTCACCTTTTTTTACAAAATAATTTCTGAATTAAATAATACAAAAGTGAAAATTTATAATATCTTTATAAATGATAATGATTTTCATTTACATTCATCCTTAACTATGCTATATTATATGTGAGGCTTAAATTATCGCGGCAAATGATTTAAGGAGATGATTTTATGGCAAAAATGATGGGACCTAGATTTAAACAATGTCGTAGACTTGGATTAAATGTTTGTGGTCATCCAAAAGCAATGAAAAGAGCAGCGAAAGGTTCTGCAAGAAATGATAAAAAACTTTCAGACTATGGTACACAACTTTTAGAAAAACAAAGACTTAGAGCATATTATGGAGTAATGGAAAAACAATTTGCTAATTACTTTGAAAAAGCTTCTAAATCTAAAGAGTTAACTGGTTTTGCATTAATTAAACTTCTAGAATGCAGATTAGACAACTTAGTATATAGATTAGGATTTGCTAACTCAATAAGACAAGCACGTCAAATGGTAGTGCATGGCCATATTTTAGTTAATGGTAAAAAAGTAGATATTCCATCTTTCAATGTTTCAGTTGGTGATGAAATTAAACTAAGAGAGAAATCTCAAAAAAATCCTATGTTTAAAGAAAACTTCGAATCTAGCATACTTAATGTATTGCCATACATAAGTAAAAACGAAGCTGATTTCTCTGGTACTCTGTTAAGATACCCTGAAAGAAATGAAGTGCCAATAGAAATAAATGAAGTTTTAGTTGTGGAATATTACTCAAAAAATTAATATATAATATTCTTTTCTCCCTAAGATCTGATATAGATATATTAATTAACTTCAATTAAAACTTTAAGCATCTATCCTTAAGATTGCTTAATGTCAATAGATTAAGCCTTCTGTTGAATACAAATATAAAAGAAAAAATCTTATGTATGTGCAGATACATAAGATTTTTTCTTTTTTTTAATAAATTTAACTTAATTAACTTTTAATATTATGCTTCAAGCATAATATCTAATATTTCTTTATCAGTTTCTCTCATACCAATTTTTCCAAGTCTCCCTATGGCGCTAATGGTTCCTTCTATATCTTCTTTTAGTATTCCAGTATTAGCACTATAACCTCTATTTATCATAGCCAATGAATGCGACATCATGGCAGCATCTAAACTTGTAGCAATCTTTGCTGCACATGAAGCTTTTGCTCCATCACAAACAATTCCTGAAATATTGGCTAAAGTGTTGTTAATGGTTTTATTTATCTGTTCTAGACTTCCACCTTCTAAATAAGTTATTCCTGCTCCACTAGCACACCCTGATGTTACTGCTCCACAAAATGCAGAAAGTCTTCCAATTCCAGCTTTTTGATGTATATTAATTAAATTCGCAAACACTAAAGCTCTATATAATAATTCTTTAGAAATATTTTTTTCTCTAGCATATATAATCAATGGTACTGAAATTGTCATACCGGAATTTCCACTGCCTGAATTAGTCATTACAGGTAAAGAGCATCCACTCATTCTCGCTTCAGAAGCTGCTGCTGTATAAGCTTTTACTTTGTTTGTTAATGAGTTTCCAGCTTCTAAAATAACTTTTCCAATCCCTACTCCATAGGAACCTTTCAATCCTTCTTCTGCTATATCAATATTATACTTCATTTGATTATCTAATAGTTCTTTAACATCGTCAATATTCATTGTATTGGCAAATTCATAAATCTTCTCCACACTTAAAATTCTTCTATCTATAAAAACTCCTAGATATTTATTGGAATCCTCTTCTAATTTAAAGATTGCTTCTCCATCTTTTATAATACTTGAAATATTATCATGGGCATGTTTTATTTCTATCGATGCACTTTCTTCTTTATTAAAAACATCTACTATTATATGTAATTCTATCTCTGAATCTAAAAACTCAACTTTACAATAATCTGATTGTATAAGTTCATGTGTTTTTATGATTGCTTCTTCACTTACTTCATTAATTACTTCCAGTTTTCTATGAGATTTTCCTGCTAAAATTCCAATAATTGCACTTGCTTCAATACCAACTAAATCTCCTGTATTTGGCACTGTAACACATCTAGCATTTTTTATCATATTTCCACTACATTTAACTATAACACTCTCTGGGAAAGTGCCAAGCACATCTCTTGCCTTTGCTGCTGCATATGCTATTGCTATTGGTTCAGTGCATCCCATAGCTGGAACCAATTCTTCATTCAAAATTTGAATATATTTTTTGTATGTATTTAAATCCATACAAAACTCCCCCTTATTAGATTCTTACAAAAAAAGACAATGAGTTTCTAAAAACTTCATTGTCACCACTTAATTATATCATTACAACCTTACAGTTACAATAACTATGTTATAATAGTCTCTTTACTACTTCTATATATATGCCTCTCAACAATCTCTCCATTATCCATAGAAATTATTCTACTGGCCACTTTTTCTGCAAAGGTCATATCATGAGTTATTATCAGCATAGTCATTCCTTTTTTACGTAACATCTTGATTACATTAGCTACTTCCTCAGTAAGCTCAGGATCTAGTGCTGAAGTAGGTTCATCAAAACACATTAACTTAGGTTCCATAGCTAAAGCACGACCTATAGCTACTCTTTGCTTTTGACCACCTGATAACTGATGAGGATAACTATCCTCCTTTTCACTTAAGCCTAAAAAACTCAATATTTCTCGAGCTTCACTTTTAGATTGTTCCTTGCTTTTTTTAAGCACCCTCATAGGTCCTTCAATTATATTTTCAATGACAGATTTATGAGGAAATAGATTAAAATTTTGAAATACCATTCCTACATCTTTACTTATCTCCATCATAGATTTTTTATCTATGTATCTGCCATCATTACATAATACTCTCCCATTTACTTCAATATATCCACTATGACATCTTTCTAGCATATTTATTATTCTAAGAAGCGTTGTTTTTCCTCCTCCTGAAGGTCCAACCAACACAACTATTTCTTTTTCATCAATATCTAAATCTATTGACTTCAATACATCAAGATTACCAAAACTCTTTTTTATCTTCCTGAGCTTTAACATCTATCCTTCCCCCTAATTATAATATTCATATCTTTTCTCTATTTTTTCCATAATCTTAGATAATACTCCTATCAAGATTAAATATACTATACCAATTACTAGTAAGGGCATTAGTGATGAATCCCTATTGGCTGCAACCTTGCCAACTTTTAATAAATCACTTAATCCAATAACATATACAAGAGCAGTATCTTTTATTAAAGTTACTATTTCATTTGTTATTGGTGGAAGAACTCTCTTAAAAGCTTGAGGTAATACTATTCTAAAAAATATATCTGTATTAGACATACCTAAAACCTGTCCTGCTTCATACTGACCCTCATCTATAGAATCAATTCCTGCTCTAAATATCTCACCAAAGTAAGCTCCATAGTTTAATGTAAATGCTAATATAGCTGCTGGAAATCTCTCAATTACTATTCCTATACTTGGGATGGATAAGCCAAAGAAAATAAAAACTATCTGTAATAATAAAGGTGTTCCTCTCATTATTAAAACGTAAATTGATGTTATCTTATTTATTATCTTTATCTTTGATCGCCTTCCCATAGCAGTTACTATTCCTAATGGTATAGATAAAATCAAAGTTATGGCAAATATCTCTAAAGTAACCTTAAGTCCACTTATAACTTGAGGCATTAACATTACTATATTGCTTCCTAAGTTCCTTAAAAACTCCATTATGCTCTCCACTCTCTTTCTTTAATTATCTGTTATATCTTCCCCAAACCACTTTTGTGAAATCTCTGCCATTTTGCCATCTTTCTTCATTTCTTCAAAAGCATTATTAATTGCTTCAACAGTTTCAGCATCTCCTTTTCTAATGCCTACTCCATATTCTTCACTACCAAAATCTTCAGTTAAAACTTTAAATTTATCTTCACCTTTTAACTTTATATAATATTTCACTAAAATCTCATCAGCTACCACTGCATCTATCCTTCCTGCTTCTAAATCCATGAGAGCCTGATTATTATCTTCAAAGGTTATTGCTTCACCACCACTAAGGCTTTCATATAGCTCCGTATCTTTCTCCATAGCTTCAATAGCTGAAGACTCACTTTGTGCTCCAACTTTTTTACCTGATAAATCACTTTTAGCATTAATATCAGAATTTGCTAAAGTTACTATAACTTGCTTATTATTTAGATAAGCTTCTGAAAAGTTCACCTTTTCCTTTCTTTCTTCTGTAATTGTATATCCATTCCATATAAAATCTATATTCCCATTATTTAATTCTGATTCCTTCATTGACCAATCAATAGCTTGAAAAACAACTTTCTTACCTAATCTATCTCCTACTTCTTTTGCCAAATCCACATCAAATCCTACAATTTCACCACTTTCATTTTTAAATCCCATAGGTGCAAAAGCATCATCTAACCCAACAATTACTTCATTCTTATCCATAACACTTTTAATTTCCTTCTTATTACATGCTAAAAGCGTAAAACTTATACTCCCCATAATTATTCCTAATAAAATATTTTTTCTAATTCCTTTTATGCTCACGTTGAATTATCCCCCTATCACTTTATCTATTTACCACTTTATCATACTAAAGTAATAAAATCAAGTATTTTTCTATAACAAAAAAAGATAAATTCTTCTTAATATCTAATAACCTTATAATTTATCGTTATTATATACAAAAATAAGGATATGGCACTAAAAATTTTATATACAATATATTGTATATTTATTCTTAATACGACATCCTCATTTTCATTAATTAATTATAAAGATAATATCTTTTTACCACTATCTATTAAAGTACACTGATCTCCAACTTTAACTTTTCCACCTTTAAGAACTCTTGTAAATATTCCGTTCTTTGGCATTATACATTCTCCTACTTGATAGTATATTGCACATTTATCATGGCATTCTTTACCAATTTGTGTGACTTCTAATAATACCTCTCCCACTTGTAACTGTTGTCCTACTGGTAGTTTATGTAGTTCAATTCCATCTACAACTAAATTTTCTCCAAAAGCTCCAAAATCAACATTTCCACCTTTATTTCTAAAATCATCAATTTTTTCAAAAGCTAAAAGACTTACTTGTCTATGCCATTTTCCTGCGTGAGCATCTCCTTCAATACCAAATTCTTCAATGAAATTTGCTTCACTTACTTCATTTTTTAATGTTCCTTTATGTTTGCTTATACATATTGCTAATACTTTACTCATCTTATGTTTATCCTCCAATTTGATTCATAAATTTAATTTCTTTATGTTCACATTTTTCTAAAAATAAATGTTTTTCTGGTTTGTCATATATATTATGGTATATAACCTTTTTAAGTTCTTCATCACTTATGCCATCTCTCATAAGTTTTCTTAAATCAACACCATAATCAAAATGTAGACACTGCTTTAAAAATCCTTCTGGTGTAAGCCTTATTCTATTACAATCTTCACAGAAGCAATTACTCATTGCACTTATAAACCCTATTTTCCCTTTTGCTTCATTAAGTTTTACATAAGTAGCAGGTCCACCCATCTTACTTCTTTTTACTTCAATAACTTCTTTATAATGCTCTTTTATTGTAGCTAATATTTCTTCATTAGTTACACCTTTATAGTTTACAGCAATACCTATTGGCATTAACTCTATAAATCTCACATCTACAGCTTTATTTTTAGTCATATCTACAAAATCAATAATTTCATCTTTATTTATGTCATTTACCATTACAGTGTTTATTTTAACCTTTAAATTATACTCTAAGCATTTATCTATAGCCTTTAAAACACTGCTAAGCTCGCCTCTTCTTGTTAAAGTCTTAAATCTTTCTTTCTTTAGTGAATCTAAACTTATATTTACTCCCTTAAGACCATTCTTTGCTAAAGCTTCTACTTTATCATATAGCAAAATTCCATTAGTAGTCATATATATTTCTTCAATACCTGGAATACTATTTATTCTTCCTATAAGCTCTACTATTCCCGTTCTCACTAAAGGCTCTCCACCTGTAATCCTTATTTTCTTTATTCCAAGGCTAGCACTTTCTTTTACTATTCTATATATTTCATCATCTGTAAGCTTATTTTCCTTTTTTAAAAAAATATTATCCTTTTCTTCCATGCAATATACACATCTTAAATTACAGTTGTCAGTTACAGATACTCTTAAATAATCTATTTCTCTTCCAAACTTATCTTTCATTATGCTTTTAGGAGACTTCTTCCTTAAAAATTAAATTCTCCGCTCTTTCCTCCTGTCTTTTTAAGTAAATGCGTGCCTTCAATTACCATTCTCTTATCAACAGCTTTACACATATCATAAATAGTTAATGCTGTTACCATAGCTGCTGTTAATGCCTCCATTTCAACACCAGTCTTATCAACTATTTTTACAGTAGCCTTTATTCCTATATAACTTTCTTCCTTATTTATATCAAAATCTATATTACAGCTTGAAATCATCAGTGGATGGCACATAGGAATTAAATTAGAAGTTTGCTTACTAGCCATTATTCCAGCAACTCTTGCTACACCTAATACATCACCTTTACCTACCTGACCTTTTTCAATAAGTTCTAAAGTTTCTTCACTTACTTTTATTCTAGAAACAGCAATAGCCACTCTTTCTGTAGGAACTTTACTTCCTACATCCACCATTCTTGCATTTCCACTATTATCAAAATGAGTTAATTTATTATCCATAATTCCTCCTAAAACTTTAACTTATTTACCAAATGAGCAGTGTGGGAAAGTACATACTTTGCAGTCTAAACACAATCCTCCATGACCATACTCCGCAATATCTTCCATAGTAAGTCTTTCATCTGCTAAAACTCTTGGTAGTACTAAATCCAGCACTGTTCTCTTAGAATACATTGCACAACTTGGTACTCCAAGTATTGGAATGTCATTATAATATGCAAGAAGGAACATTGCCCCTGGAAGTATCGGTGAACCATATGTAACAAGTTCTCCTCCACAATCCTTTATTGCTGTTGGAGTAACATCATCTGGATCTACAGACATTCCTCCTGTACAAATAATCATATCTGCTTTATCTTCATTAACAGATTTTAATATCTCTTCCGTTATTCTTTCCTTATCATCAGGAAGTATTACTTGTTTTATTACTTCACTACCATAATACCCTAGTTTTTGTTTTATTACTGGCAAGAATGCATCTTTGATTCTTCCATAATAAACTTCATTACCAGTAGTTATAACTGCACATCTTTTTGTTTTGATTTCATCAACTCTGATTATCTTTTCTTTTATTAACTCTTCAGCTTCTATTATCTTATTTTCATCTATAATTAATGGAATTACTCTTGTAGCTCCAATCTTTTCACCTTTTCTTATTGGAGTATTGTTATGTAATGTAGAAACTATTATTTCACCTAGAGAATTTAATTTAAATAATTTCTCCTTATCTATCTTTAATACTCCATTTCTGTCAGCAAAGAAGTCTACTTTTCCTTCTTTTATTTCTTCTGATGTAGCTACTCCATCACCTACCACAAGATTTGATAATCTTATGGCTGCATCATTTTCATGAAGTTGACCTTCCTCTGGTTCCCATACATAAACATGATCTTTTCCTATAGATAGTAGTTTTTCTATATCTTCTTCCTTTATTATATGACCTTTCTTAAAAGCTCTGCCTTTAAACTCTCCTGGTATAATTTGTGTTACATCATGAGATAATACTGATCCTACTGCATCTTGTACTTTTATCATTTTCATCATAACGTTTTTCACTCTCCCTCTTCTTAAATATTATTTTCTAGCACATTCTCTCGCTTCACCTAATAATATATCTATTCCATGCTTAACATCATCTAAAACAAAATCTAAAGCCTCTTTGCATGCCTTAGGACTTCCTGGTAAATTAACTATAAGTGTATCTTTTCTTATTCCTGACACTGCTCTTGAAAGCATTGCTCTCTTAGTTATTTGTAAACTAAAATATCTTATTGCTTCAACAATTCCTGGTGCTTCTCTTTCTATAACATCCTTTGTTGCTTCTGGAGTTATATCTCTTTTAGAGAAACCAGTTCCCCCTGTACTTAATATTAAATTAACCTTTAATTCATCGCACATCTTTATCATTTCGTCTCTTAACATTTCTCTTTCATCAGGAAGAATTACCTGTTTAACAACAGTAAATCCATTAGCCTCAACTATTTCCTTTACTGTAGCTCCACTTTTGTCTTCTCTTTCTCCTGCATATCCCTTATCACTGCTTGTTATAATTGCTACTGTATACATATTATCTATTTCCTCCAATCTTTTATAATCATCAGGTGTATTTATATTAAAAAATTCTCCTTCTGTTAAACTTTTCTCATGTACTTCTTTATAATCTAAACTATATATAAGCTTTTGTAGCTTATTATCATCATTTTCTAAAGCCTTTTCTATTTTCCCTAGTATCTTCTTAGAATAAATTGAACATAAAGGCTGTAATCTATCATTTACTCTTGGTACTAAAACTTCATACTCATCTTTTACATTTGCTAAAAATTCTAGTGTATCTTTACTTATCAATGGCATATCACATGCCACACATAAGACTTTATCAGTATCTGAATAACTAAGTGCTGAATGAATTCCACTTAAAGGGCCATTTCCTACATAAATGTCACTTATCACATCAACATTAAAATCCCTATAGATCTCCTTATTATTTGCCACAATAACAACTTTTTTAAAATTCTTCCCTGCTTCAATAATATTCTCAATAAATGTTTTTTCCTTGTAGCTTAAAAGAGCCTTATTATTATAATTCATTCTGCTACTTTTCCCACCTGCCATAATTGCCAGTGTCTTATTTATCTTCAATGATTATGCACCTCTAAAATTTTATTATGTCTACCATTGTTCCTTGCGAAACTCCTGCATTCCCAGCCTCTAACTCTATGATACAATTTGAATTTAAAGTTGAACTTAAAATGCCATTACCACTTTTTACTTGCGTTATATATACACATTGTTTGCCATCCATATATTGAAGCTGTCCTCTTAAAAATCTTCTCTGTGGGCTTTTCTTATTAAAATCATTAAGAAGTACAGCTTTTTCTCTTTTTATTTCTATTTTGCTGCCTCCACTCATTCTTTCCAGAGATGTTCTTGCTAAAAGTTCAAAAGTAGTTAGTGCTGCTGTAGGATTACCTGAAAGACTTATAATTACTGTATTATTGTATTTGCTGCATAATACTGATGATCCTGGTTTAATTTTAATTTTCCAAAAAAGTTTCTCACCATCAATTTCATCAATGGCTTCATTTATTAAATCTTTATCTCCTACAGATGCACCACCTGTAGTTATGACAAAGTCAGCCATATTACATATTTCTTTTATGGTATTTCCTATGTCTGCATACTGATCATTAACATGCTTTATATTAATTACTTCATATCCTAATTCCTTGATTCTTGCTAAAATTGTATATTTATTACTATTAAAAATCTTTCCATAGCTAAGGTTTTGACCAACGTCTACTACTTCATCACCAGTACTTATAAAAGCTACTTTAGGCTTTTTATAAACTTTAATCATACTTATACCTGAACTAGCAATAATTCCAATATCAGCGTAATTCAACTTCTTTCCTTTTCCTACAAGGATTTGACCTTCCTTTATATCTTCACCTTTGAAACATATATTTTCATTTTTCTTTAATTGTTTCTTTAAAATTATGCTATTTTCTTTTACTTCTACATCCTCTTTTTTTATTACAGCATTTGCACCTTTAGGAATAGGTGCCCCTGTCATTATTTTAATAGCTACTCCTACTGTAACTTCCTTATTTGAAGATTCTCCAGCAAATACTTCATCAATTATCTGAAGCACTTTTCCTCTTTCATTTGTATCTTCATACATTACTGCATAACCATCCATTGCAGACTTATTGAATGGTGGATTATTTATCACTGAATATACATCTTCGGCAAGGACTTTATCTAAGGCATCAATAAGCTGAACTTCTTCCACTTCCAGTATTTTCACATTCTCATTCAATATTTCTATTGCTTCTTCTAGGCTTATAAATGATTTCATTATTAACCTCTTTTCTAAAATCTATTTAAAGTTATATTTCTATATAAAAAAGCTTATTGTCAAACAAATTAAGAATGACAATAAGCAAAATTCCATGAATTTTAATAAAAAATTAAAAATGAAAAATTTAAAATTAATTTACTAAAAATTAATTCTTAATTCTTAATTCTTATTTTTTACATTTCTTGCCTATTTTCCTTCCCAAAATGTGGAGACAGCCTCTTTTCAAAGACTACCCTGTGAATTAAATTCAGGTATAAAATCCATATATATAAATACTTAGGACTTTTATACTCTAGAAAATATCAATTATATTTTAAATTCTTTCTCTTTTTCAATTAAATCAGCCAAAGCTTTAAAATCTTCCTTAGGAATTACTTTGACATCATCCATGTGTATATCTATATCACTGGCTATAGCAATCAATTTTTCTTTTGGTGTTATTATTTTTTCACTTAAGCCATCTCTATACACTTCTATCTTTCTAAGATTACTTTTCTTATAGCCTTCTACTAAAATAATATCTTTGTCACTGGCCATTTCTATAATCTCTTGTAACTCTGTTTCTTTATTCAGTTCTTTTATAATTGCAATCCTGTTTTTTGAAGAAATTATTACAGTTTCAGAACCAGCTTTCCTATGCTTGTATGTATCTTTTCCTTTTTTGTCTATATCAAATCCATGAATATCATGCTTTATAGTGGCAATGCTTAATCCACGACTTTTTAATTCTTTTATAAGTCCTTCCATAATATAAGTTTTTCCTACATTACTTCCATAACCTATTATGTTTATCACTTTAGCCATAACACCCTCATAAAAATTTAAACTTTAAAATGAAAAATATATTTGCATTAACATGAGATTACAATATATGTTCCCTCATGTCAATGCTTTATTTAGACAAATATCAACAAATCAATTTTTCATCTTTAATTAATTATACTATTATTTATAACTAAATTCAAAATTTTTCTCAATATTAAAGAAATCAGCATAATCTATATCAAATAAACTCTTAGTAACCTTTGATACATCTATCTTTTCTTTTATAAGCTGAGTAAGTACTCCTGCATAATCAAGATCACCTTGAATCAAAGCTCCATAAATCTTTCCATCTTTATGTATTATCTTCTTATATCCTTTTTCATCATTTTTAACTTCTACTATATAAGTTTCATCTTCTGGTTCAACTGCTCCTAAAGACATTGTAGCAATTCCTACAAAGTTCATTGTATTTTTACTTCCAAAGAAATCTGTCATTATCATTTCTTTTCCTAACATGTTGTTAGCAGCTATTATACCTTCTTTTACAGCTGTTGGCCATATAGGATTTCTTCCAGTTACATCACCAGCACCATAAATATTATCTATATTAGTTTTACCCTTTTCATCTATAAGTAATCCAAATCTATCACATTCTACATTGCTATTTTCTAAAAATGCTATATTAGATCGTACTCCTGTAGCAACTATAACAAGTTCACATGGAACATCTTCACCATTATTTAATGATAATGATACTGGATTGTTATTTTCATCTACATTAAGTTTTACTGCGCTTACACCTAATTTTAAGTTTACACCTTTTTCTTCAAACTTATTTTTATAAACATTTGAAGTATATTCATCTAATTGTAGTGGAAGTACTTTATTGCTCATTTCCACTAATGAAATATTAACACCTGAATCTAAAAGTCCACTTAAGGCATCTATACCTACAAGTCCAGCTCCAAGCACTACAACATTTTTAACTTTTGCAGCTTGCTCTTTTATAACTACTGCATCTTCAAGATTTCTTAAACCAACAACGTTGTTTGATGTTCTTAAGCCCTCTACTGGTGGTATGAAAGCAGAAGCACCACTACATATCATAAGTTTATCATAAGCTAATGTTTCACCATTACTTAATGATAATGTTTGCTCTACATCATTAACTGAAGTTATTTCTATGCCTTTTTTCCAGTTTATATTATACTTTTCAAAGAAATCTTTTCCTGTGAAGTTTAATGCTTCAACATCTCTATGATTTGAAATATAGTGATGAAGTATACATCTTGAATATACATGTTCATCCTTAGAAACTAATACTACTTCTGCATCATTATCTAATTCTCTTAAAGTCTTTGCTCCACTTATACCAGCTGCTGAGGCTCCTATAACTACATATCTCATTACTTATTAACCTCCTCAAAAGTAATTGCTCCCATTGGACATTTTTCAACACATTGTGGTGAACCTGCATGTTTACAATGGTCACATTTCATTATTTGTTTATTAGTTCTACTGTCTGCTTTTAATACTCCATAAGGACATGCCATTATGCACATATAACAACTTGCACATTTAGTTTTATCATATGTTACTTCTCCAGTTTCCTTATCTTTACTCATAGCACCTGACATACATGTAAATACACATTCTGGTTTATCACAATGTCTACAAAATATAGGGGCATATTTTTTATTACTATCTATTGTTATTCTGCTTCTTGTATCTTCTGAACTATGTGAAACTATACATGCAGTTGTACATGTAAGGCATCCAACACATTTTGATCTATCAATTTTAATTCTCTTCATCTTTAGAACTCCTTAATTATTTATACTTCATAACTACTTAATAATGTTTACTGCAACTGTTTTGTATGATGGTTCTTTTGAATATGGATCATATAATGAAGGTGTTAAGCTATTTGTTTCAATATAGTGCATTGGAGCATATAAATGTTCTTTTTTAACTGTATCTGAATACACAACATTAAACTCACTTGTAACACCATTTTGTGATACTATCTTAACTCTTTCATGTTCCGATATATTTAATTCTTTGGCTAATTGAGGGTTCATTAAAACATATGATTCTTTGCTATATATTTTGTTAGCTTCTATTTCTCTTGATCTAACTTGAGTATGCCATTGTCCAACTGTTCCTCTACCTGAATTCAATATATAAGGGAATTTTTCAGATGTCACTATTGGATTTTCAGCTATATCTTCAAAAATAAATTTAACTTTCTTAGATGGTGTGTAGTAATTTCCATCTTCATAAAGTCTTCTTTGGTCTTCTACTAAAACATCCCCTTCTCTAAATGGCCATTGAACGCCTCTTGAACCAGACATTTCTGCTCCTTCTAACATTTCATATGTAACACCAGTTATATCACAAGGCATTCCTTTTGAACATTTTTTTAATAACTCAAATACATCTCTTGGAGTCTTCCAATTATCTAAAAGACTTCCCATTCCCAATGCTTGTCCTATTCCGTATAATATTTCAAAATCAGATTTTTCTCCTTCTTCTTTAGGTATAATAGGATTCATCTTAGATAATCTACGTTCAGTATTTATGAATACTCCTTCTTTCTTTATACCTGGAACTGATGGTAAAAATAAATCTGCTAGTTCTGCAGTATGTGTATCTTCATATATATCTTGTACAACTAAGAAATCTAAGTTCTCAGCAGCTTTTCTAAATTCTTCATTATTAGCCCATGAATGTCTTGGATTTGTACATACTACCCATAATCCTTTTATTTCACCTGAAATAGCTCTTTCTATTATTTGATTGTATGGAATTGTTGGTTTTGTGGCTAATACACTTTCATCAACACCTAAAGCTTCTGCTACTGCTTTTCTTCTTACTGGATTATCGAAATCTCCACCACCATAAAGTCCAGCTGTATTACTAAATACTCTTGATCCCATAGCATTGCTTTGTCCAGTTAAAGAGTTTGCTCCTGTTCCTGGTCTTCCAATATTTCCAGTCATTACAGCTAAGTTAATTATTGCTTGAGCTGTTCTTACTGCTTGATAACCTTGATTAACACCCATTGTCCACCAGAATGATACCTTTTTACCATTATGTATTATTTCTGCTAATTCAAGTACTCTTTCTGCTGAAATTCCTGTTTCTTCTTCAACATTTTCTAAAGTAAATTTAGCAGCATGACCTTTAAACTCTTCAAATCCTTCTGAATGCTTTTCAATATAATCTACATCTATCCAATTCTTTTCAATTAATACATTTGCTAATGTATATAAAAGTACTAAATCTGCTTTTGGTTTAATGTCTACCCATATATCTGAATTTATTGCTGTTTCAGATTTTCTTGGGTCTATTGTAATTATCTTAGCAGTTGTATTTTTTCTTACTCTTCCCCAGAATACAGGATGAGCTATAACTGGATTTGCTCCAATAAATATTATTGTATCTGAAAGTTCAGCATCATTTAATGTGTATGGAGGCGCATCAAAACCAAAGCTTTGCTTATGAGCAACAACTGATGTAGCCATACAAAGTCTTGTATTACCATCTCCATTTATTTTCATATAGTTTCTACCTACATGACCTAAAAGTGCCATATCTTCAGTTGGAATTTGACCTGTACTTATGAAAGCAACACTTTCTTTTCCGTACTTTTCTTGAATTGCAGTCATTTTTTCTGCAAAAGTTTTAAACCCTTCTTCCCATGAAATTTCTTTCATATTTCCATTTTCATCTTTTAATAATGGAGTTTTTCTTGCTTTTATCTTAGTTTGTTGCTTGTCTAAGTTTAATCCTTTTATACAGCAGAATCCTTGATTTACTGGGTAATCTACCGTTGGAGAAACTTTTTCAATTTTTCCATTTTCAACATAAAAATCTAAGTTACATGCAAGTGCACATAAATTACAAGTAGATTGAATCTTTTTCATTAATACCATCCTCACTTTTTAAATTTATAATTGATAATTTGTAATGGATAATTGATAATTAATGTTAAAATTAAGTATAATTTTACAAAAAAGTATTTCTAGTGAAAGAAACTCCCTAAGGAGTTTCTACATTGAAATTATCATTAACCATTATTTTTATAGCTTTTAACTAGCATTCTTGCAAAGTTATAAAGTACAAAACCAATAATAGCTGTTGTTATATAGATTTGTATTCCAGATATTTCTTTTACTATACTACCAAAACTTTCATTTCCTTGTGCTATTAAAAATGCTGACATTTTTGTTGAAGCAACAATTCCTATTGCCATAGGGAATGTAAGTCCTGCAAATCCTGGATTAAAAGTAAATCCAAAGAATTTTGGCATTTTATATAAAATAAATAAGAAAGAACAAAATGCTAATGCATATAAAGCATAGACAACTATCTTATTTGGTTTTTCAATAAAGTTTAAATAACTAACTAAGCAAAGGCTTGAAGGTGCAAGTAATATAGCTTGTGTATGATACATAGCATCTTTTATTGAATGCTTTGCTAATCTGTAAACCATAAATGGCATTATTATACATAATATAATTATACCATAATATACTATTACCTTGCCTATAGCTGGCTCATTCATAACTCCACCAACTACAGTTGCAACCATTATTCCGTTATAAGTAACGAACCAACTTGGTATAAAAGTATCTCTATTTATGCCTTTAAATACATTCATAAATGTAAATATACATATGTGTATTGCATGTAATATAAGCCCTAATAACCATAATCCTTTACCTATGCTTTGATTATAAGTAAATATATAACTTCCTATTATCATAGTTATCATTGTTAATCCTGCATAAAGACTAGCTGGAACAGTATTTCTATACTCAGATTTAACAGTATCAAAATGAAATACTATTTTTCCTAAATATGATAATAATATTAATATAGCTGACCACATAGTAACATGTTTTATCCAAGTAAATCCTAATCCTTGATATACATTAGAAAGTGTTGCTGCCCCTACCATTGTAGGTACTATTGCTATTGGCATATTTTTAAGTTTGTTTTTAAAATTTTTCTCCATTATAGCTTTCTCCTTTGTTAAAGTAAATTTATATATATTATTGGTTATCTATAGAATTATAATGAATCCCACCCCAATAAACATTTTCTTTAACTATAGCCTTTTCTCCTAATTTTACACCATCTAAAGCCCACTTTTTAAACTCATGGAACCCAACTCTATCAACTATGTAACCTACGTGTTCTTTTCCTCCTGGTGCATCTTTTGCTATATATTCTTTTGTGAATTTATAAGTATTTGATATTATTTTTATAATGCTTTCTTCATCAGCCCAAATAATAAAATCTTGCCCTAATCTTGGATTTTTCTTTCCTGTTCTACCCATTATAGTAAGTTTATAATACTTTTCTTTACTTCTTGTAAATGCTCTTGTAGGACATTTTTCCACACACACACCACAACCTATACATTTTTCAGTATTTCTTACAATTTTATAATTTTCAGAACTTAAAGCACCGACAGATAACTTCTTACAAGCTTTTAAACACGCTTGACAATTTATACATCTACTTTCGTCATATTGCGGTTCTGTCATACCTATAATACCAAAATCATGCATTCTTACCTTTGCACAATCATTAGGACATCCTGTTAATGCTATTTTTACATGAAGGTCATTTGGGAATATTACCTTTTCTATTTTCTTAGCAAAATCAGATGTTTTATAATTAGCAAATGGACATACTGCATTTCCTATACAAGCAGAAACATTTCTAGTACCAGCTGCTGAATACCCAGTACCTGGATCTTCTTGATTTATTTCCAATTTATCAATTATAGGTTGAAGCATTTCATTTACTGCATCAATATGCTCAAATTTAATTCCTAATATTTCAAAACCTTGTCTTGAAGTGATATGAACTTTTCCATTACCGTATTTTTCAGATATTTCTTGAATTTTTCCTAAAAGTTCAGCATCTAAATGTCCCCCTGGAACTCTTACTCTTGATGCTGTAATTCCTCTTTCCTTAGTTATTCTAAATGCATTTTTTTTAAGCTTTTTAGTATTTATATCCACAGATTTGCTCCTCCTAATCAACTAAATTTTTAGCCTTAGTATAGTTAAATACTGGTCCATCAAGGCAGATATAAGTATCATCCATCTTACAGTGACCACACTTTCCTAAGCCACAGCACATTTTTCTTTCATAAGATACCCAAATATTTTCTTCTGCTACCCCTCTTTTAAGAATTTCTGCCACTGTAAATTTCATCATTATTGGAGGTCCAACAACTACAAACGCTGTATTTTTTATATCTTTTATCTCTAGCTCTGGTATATATTTAGTAACTAATCCAGTATTTCCTTTATATCCTTCTTCAGCCTTATCTACTGTTAAAGTTACATTTATACTTTTTTCCCATTCCTTAATATCATCTTTAAATAAAATATCATCAATTGATTTAAATCCACATATTAAATTAGTGTGTACTGCTTCAGAAGTATTTTTAGCAAAGTAATCAACAACTGCTTTTACAGGTGAAAGTCCAGTTCCTCCTGCTACTATAGTAACTTCCTTACCCTTATAATCGTTAACATCAAATCCATTTCCGTAAGGTCCTCTTAAAAACAGTTTATTTCCTACATAATTAGTGAATATTTCGTTAGTAACCTTTCCAACTTTACGAATTGTAAGATCAACTGTTCCTTCACCAATACCACTTACAGATATAGGAGCTTCTCCAAAAGTAGGTATTGATACTTCAAAAAATTGTCCTGGCTTAACATCTCCATCATAAGTCATACGGAACGTATATTCAATATCTGTATGTTTAATTATTTCCTTTATTTCAGAAATAAATGGCATATATTCATTATTCATCTTATTCCACCTCTTTTACAGCATCTTCAAGCTTATTTATGCAATTTGAGAAAGATATGTATTCTGGACATACATCATCACAACGTCCGCACCCTACACACATATTGTACCCAAATCTTTTCTTATAATCATAAACCTTATGCATTACTTTAAATCTCATACGTTCTCCATTAGGTTTTCTAAAAGTAATTCCTCCGGCCATATCAGTATATCCATCAACCATACATGACGCCCATACTCTACGTCTTTCACCTGAATTCTTATTTTCTTTATATGTTATATCCTGCATAGTGAAGCATGTACATGTTGGACATACAAAGTTACAACGTCCACAAGCTATACATCTGCTTGTATATTCGTCCCAAACCTTTGAATTGAACACTTTACCAGATAAATTCTCAGGTATATTTACATTAACTTTATTACTTTCTACATATTTTGGTGTAACTTCACAAGTAACATTTCCTTCTTTTTCAATTAAAGATGCAAGCTCATCCCACTTACAATCAAAATATGTATAATCTCCATCAACATCTATGTATGCATCATAATTATCGCTTTTATTACTATGCATATCTACACAGAAGCAATTATCAAATGTATGGCTACATCCCATAAGTATGAATCTTGTATTTTCTCTTAATCTCTTATAGTAGAAATCTTCCGGTCCATTATTTAAATATATTTGATCCATACGTTTTAACCCATGTAAATCACAGCTTCTTAAAAAGATTATAGCTCCTTTTTTTGGTCCTTCTGGAACAACTGCATTGTCTTCTGTAAAATAGAATAAAGTTTCTGAAATAGGTAAAAGAATTTCCTTAAATGAATATTCTGATTTTTTATCAAACACTATTTCCTCTATTTCAGATATTTCTCCATATCTTATAGTATCAGTATCTGAAAATCTTCCATCACCTTCAAATACTTTTGGGGCATATATTAAATAATCTTTAGATAACTGTCTTAAAATATTATTTACATTTTCCGTTATAACCTTGTAGCCCATCTTAACACTCCTTTTTCTTTATTAACATCAATTTCTTGTTGATAAATGTTTTTTTAACAATTTTGTTAAAAATTAAACAACTATTCCATGAATTAATTATATGTTAATATAAAAATAAACACCGTGATATTTATCACGATGTTTTAAAAAATTCTGAAATTTTATTCAAATCATAAATTAAAATATTTTTGTCTTTATAAAAAATAAGCTTTTTATCCTGTAATAATTTTAATGCCCTTGACACTGTTTCCCTTTGGCTTCCTAATAAATCTGCTAAATAAGTTACTGTTAAATTCATCTTTATTAATATGCCTTCCTGAGTTTTAACGCCATAATCACGACCTAATTTATAAATTTTTGCTGCTAATTTTTTTTCTATTTTTATAGATGGCGGAGTATTCTTCAGTTGTCTATACATCCTTCTAGTTTTCATAGAAAGTGAAATTATTATATTCTTACATAGCTCAAAGTCATACTTCATTATCTCAAGAAGTTTATTTTTATTAATCTTCAAAAGCTCAGCATTCTCAAAAGCCCTACAATTTATTGATGCAGGAAGTTCTTTTATAATAACTTCATTTACTACTTTTCCTTCACCTAAAATAAATATCACTTTTTTTTGCCCATTTTCATTTAGTTTATAAAGAGATACAGTTCCACTAATAACTATATAAATATCTGTTACTTCTTCTTTATCATAAAAAACAATGGTATCTTTACTATACTTGCGTATTTCTCCTTGCTCTAAAATTATTTCTATAGTTTCATCACAGACATTATTAAAAATCTCTAATGCCTTCATATCTTTTGTTACTTTAATCATTTTTTCTACACCTTAATTTCCTAAGATTGAATTTTTCACAATTATAACATAAAGCCGTTATTAATTTAACATATTTTTTTATTTTTATTCTTATATATTTATTATTTCCAATATTATATTTAAGCATATAATATTTTCACATTAATTTTCTCCATAACTATTATCCATATTTTGCATCTTACTGAACTCTTTTATGAAATTTCCAAAAATCTATGGTTTCCTTTAAATCGACTTCATCTTTAAATAAATTTAATTCCTTTGCAACTTCAATGGCAAAATCCACATATGCATTAGCTCTTGCTGTAATTACTTTTTTATCATTATAAATATCAGTATCCTCTGAATGAGTTGATTTAGTATCTTTTAATACTCCTGTATTTTCTAGTACGTCCACCCCTGCACAAATAGCTGCTACAATTATTTCTTTTTTCACTAAATCTTTGATAAGTTCATATACCTCTTCATTACATATAATCTTTATATCTCCACCTGGAATAATCAAACTCTTTATATTATCTATTTCTACATCTTTTAATGCCATATCTACATTAACTGAATAACCTTCCATACAAGTTATAGCACTTCCATTTAGTGAACAAATAACTACATCTTGACCTGTAAATTTCATAAAGTAATTTAATATCACTATTTCATAAAAGCAACAATCATCATATACCAGAAAAACATTCTTCATAATCTTCTCCTTAAAATATTTTATATATCTACTCTTTATATGCATCAATAATAATTGAAACCATTCCTAAACTACCATTATTATTTCTAGTATCAAATCTTAATGATCTGCCAATTATACCATCGTCTGGACTCCAATAATTAAAATGAAATCTACCATTTTCATCACAATACTCAAGCAAATCCACTTTAAACCCTATTCTTTCAAAAATTTCAATTAAAGTTCTATAGTCGTAAAAAACTTTATGGCTATAGGCAGGATGATTTATATCTCCTGTCCCTCCTGGTTTGCACATATTATGATACCATTCATTTTTAAAATTAATGTCTGGAACAGCTACTCTAATATACCCACCTTGCTTCAAAAATTTATATATATTTTTTCCTGCCTCTGCTCCTTCTTCATAACTTAAATGTTCAAAAACATGTTCAGCTAAAAAGGCATCAGCTGACTCTTCCTTACCAAATAATTTATAATAATCCTCAATATTTAGCAGATTTAATTCTTCTTCTTGTGTTGCTATCCACCCTTCATATGAAGTATTACCTGCTCCAATAATAACTCGTTTTATAAAATTCTTTTCCTTACTCATCACTCTTTACCCTTTATTATTTATGGTAATATCTCATTCTTTTTGTTATTTACCATATATAAATAACCTAATGAAATTAAAGCTATATTAGCAGCATACGCCACCATCATCCTTATTCCTCCAGATAACAATGCAGCTATACCACTAAAGACTATTACTAAGATTGCTAATTTTTTATTCATATTACTAATTCCTCCTATATATATTTATTTAATTAACTTTTTAAGATAATATCTTTTATGCTTCTTTGGACATTCATCTAAAACACCAAATACTTCATATCCATGCTTAATATAAAAATCCTTTGCTTGAAAATCAAAAGTATCCAAATGAATCAAATGACATCCTTTTTCTATTGCAATATTTTCAATTTCTTTTAATAACTTTGATCCTAATCCATCTTTTCTATAACCTTCTTCAACCCATAAAACATCTATATATAAGCAGTTCCAACAATACATTTTGGCAAGTATTCCAGCAATGATATTACCTTTAACATCTTCTACAACTCTATCTATATTTAAAAAGTCAATTTCTTGTGTACTTGCTACTTTGGATAAATTGTATTCTACTAATTTATCAATAACAAAATCTGCTTCTTCATTACTACATTCTCTTATATCATAATCTTTCATCACTATTATCCTTTTTCTCTCATATACTTGTTTACAGTCTTTTAGTAAAATAATGACGCTTTCCTTCTAATGGATATTCTTCTAAAACAAACTTTTCTTTATATCCATGTTTTTTATAAAATTCTGGTGCTTGCTAAAAGTTCATCATTGTCATCTTTTAAATAAACACCTAAGTCTTGAGGATTTTTATCTTCTAGTCTTGCCAAATTATATTCTAATAATCCTTGGAAAATAATTTCTTTATCTTTTGCATTAATTTTATCAGTAACCTTAAATTCCATTTAAACACTACCCTTACTTTCAAACTAATAATATTTTGCAAAATAATAAATTACATATACCCAGCTAAGCAAACCATGTATAATTGCCCATCCAATTGATTTCCATGCAGTATAAGATATTACCATAGCTAAGCATGTCCCAAATGAAATTCCACTTTTCACTGCACTATTTCTCTTACTATTATCTACCATCCCTTTCACCTCACAAAATTATATTACTCTTTCAATAAACAAAACATTCTATTATGCTTTACAGAAACTCCCCTCAAGGAGTTTCCTCCTTCATTTTTAATTCTTAATTCTTCATTTTTCATTTACTTAAGGTCTTCAATAAGTTCTCCATTTAAAATTCCTTCAGCTATTTGTCTAACTTCTCCAGTCATTCTTACATTAAAGTCATCATCAATCTCAATTGTAAGCTCTGGTGCTAAAAATATACTTAAATGTGTATATTTTTATTTATTCACTACTTCGTTGTGTCCTATTTTGCCTAAGCTACTTTAGTTTGTATAACACTCCATAGCATCTAAGGATACACCAAAATCCCTAAGACCAAAGCCTCTCAACATTTTAGGCTCTAGAATAATTACTTAAATTAATACTTGCATTATAATCTCTATCTATTTCTAAACCACATTTATCACATTTATAATTTCTATCATTAAGTTTTAAATCT
Source organism: Clostridium lentum (assembly GCF_014287815.1). Lineage (GTDB taxonomy): Bacteria > Bacillota > Clostridia > Clostridiales > Clostridiaceae > Clostridium > Clostridium lentum. The sequence continues at coordinate 170,149 of NZ_JACOOQ010000002.1, read as the reverse complement.
TTTTTATAAATCCACAACATGAACAAGTTTTACTTGATGGATAAAATCTATCTACTTGAATAAATTCAATTCCATTAAATTCACATTTATATTTAATTTGTCTCATAAACTCATAAAATCCTTGTTCTGCTATTGCCTTAGATAAATGCTTATTCTTCATCATTCCACTAACATTTAAATCTTCTATTACAATTCTATATGGGTAATGCTTTATTATTTTATTAGTAGTTTGATGTATATAATTATTTCTTATATTAGATAACTTTCTATAAATTTGCTTCACTTGTTTTTCTAATTTAATAATATTATTAGTTTTAACAAATTTACTTCCTTGTTTATTATCTTCATATTTTCTGCTAATACTACGTTGCAAGTGTTTTAATTTACTTTTTAAATTTTTAATTCTTTTTGTTTTGTTTATATTTTTAAATACATCATCATTGGAACAAGTAGCTAAATCTTTTACCCCTAAATCTATTCCTATTGATAAATCTTCATTTAAAGCAGTTTGGTTTTCTTCTACTTCAACACTAAAACTTAAAACCCAACACCTTCCATTATAACTACAGTAAGGGTTACTATACTTACAGTTTTTAGGAATACTATAATTAGTTTTAAATCTTACTTTTCCTATCTTTTCAATGTTGCACATATCATCTGTGAAATATAAACTATCACATCTAACATAAAAAGATTGTTTTGATTTTCTTTTAGTTTTAAATTTAGGATACTTTAAATTGTTTATTAAAGAAACTTTTAAATGCCTTATCTAAATTTCTAATAGATTCTTGTGTTACCTTACTAGAAACTTCATTTAGCCATTTAAACTTTTCTTCTTTCTTTAGCTTAGTAAATTCTTTTCTTATATTTGCTATTGAATATTTTTCATTATTATTATATTTTTCATTACACTTATTCAAAGCCCAATTATAAGCAAATCTGCTACAACCACTACTTTTTAACATTAATACTTCTTGTTCTTCTGTTGGTAATAATCTTATTTTTATTGACTGTTTCACTTTTTCACCTCCTTCCATATATCCATATTTTAGTTATACCACTGTTATAACTTCTTTATTCTTATGATATATTCCCTTTTAAGAGGTGACATTGTATTTTAATAAATAGTATTTTTTAATTAAAAATATATAAATTATTCATTCTTAGAAATTTTCATCATCGTTATTTGAATAAATAAAAATATATACAGTTAGCATATTTTTAGCATGTTCAATATGGTTCGTTACTCCATACCAGTTCTCTTATGAACTTCTTATGCTTTCACATAAGCACAGACTATATCACCACCTTTTTAAAAGGTGCTACCCACTTCCATCCACTTAGATGTACTTCCTTTACGGAATAGTCGTTGAAGTTTCCTCTATTGGAGGCTTACCTGCTGATTATCCATTGTATAAGCACTTAGGATTTAACCTTATGCCATCTAACTAATTTTTTCTACTTTCGTAACCTTCACGCTTAACTTTATTTCATGTTTACGTTGTGGTTTAGTTAGCTTTAGGAACTTCCAGCAATTCAAGTAGTTTTGGATAGGTATTTCCTATCACTCCATGCTCTTTATAAACATGGGGAGCTTTTTATATTAAAAATATATTAAACACATTTGTTCACAACTAAACATATTTGTATATATTTTTAACAACTAAATAGTTGCTCCTCCAAGCATTTTAATTTTCACCTTATTATCAATAAGATTTCTTTTTCTTAAAACACAAGCTACTGCACAAGAAGAAGTTCCTGATGCTAAAGTAAATTCTGCTCCTCTTTCCCAAATAAGAATTTCTGCTTCATTTCTTGAAATAACCTTAGCAAATTGAACATTAATTCTGTTAGGAAACATTTCATGATGTTCTAAGTATCTACCATATTCTTTAATTTCATCTATACTTAATTGTTCCTTTAAAACAACACAATGAGGATTTCCCATAGATACGCAGTTAACTTCAAATTCTTTTCCATTTGCCATTAGTTTTTTACCTATGGCTTCTTCAGAATCAAATCTTGTTGGAATTTCCTTTGCGTTAAATATTGCTTGTCCCATATCTACTGTGATTAGTTTAGCTTTTCCAGCCTCAGTAACTTCAACAATATCAGCATTAACTAATCCACCTTTAGTTTCAACAGTAAACTGTCTATTTTCTGTAAAGTTATAATCATAAATATACTTGCAAAATATTCTTAATCCATTACCACTCTTTTCAGCTTCTGAGCCATCTGGATTATATATTTTAAGACCAAAATCTGCTTTATCTGATGGAACTTTTAAAAGAATTCCATCAGAACCTATTCCAAAATTAACATTACAAATCCTTTTTATAGCCTTTTCTGTTAATTGAAAACTGATATTATCACTATCTAAAACTATATATTCATTTCCTAATCCATGTGTTTTTACAAAAGTATTTTCTTTCATTTTTTCTTCCCCTTTTATTTATGCTTATTGCTATTTATTTAAATTAATCCAATATCTTTGAACTATTTCATCTTCTTCATTTACTTCATTTTCTAATACCCCACCTTGGCTTTTAATGGTACTAGCAGAAGCTATATTTTCTTTATCACAGGTGATTAGCACTTTATCTAATCCCATTTCTCTGCATTTTCCTAAGGCTTGTCCTAACATTTCTTTTGCATAACCTTTTCTTCTTTCACTTTTTCTAATGCTATAGCCAATATGTCCACCAAAATTAAATAAATATTCATTTAGCTTATGCCTTATATCTATCATTCCTAGCAATTTGTCATCTTCTACCCTTACAGCTAAATAAGTAGATGATGGAACAAAGCCTTGCCTTACTGTTTCTTCAAATGAATTATCAACTATTGCCTTCAACCATTCTTCAAAGTTTTCAGCTTTTCCTAAGCCTGCTGTACCATGTAAAATTTCATTATTATTATCAAATTCATCTTTATATTCTAAAACTTGTTCTCTAAAATTTTCACTAACTTCAACTAATTTTAAAATTCCCATCTTATACCCCTTTTCTTATTTCAAATTCTATAATGTTAAATTATTTTCTTATCATCCTATAAAATTCACCTTCTCCAATTGTAGTAGTTTTCCTTAATTTCTTCTCAATTACAAAACCAGCTTTCTTATAACAATTAATAGCTCTTTTATTCCATGTTCTAACTTCCAAATATAATGGCTTCAGAGGATATAATTCTTTAGAAATTTTATAAGCTGTATCTAAGATCATCCTCCCATACCCCTGGTTACAGTACTGTGGGTTTACACCAATGCCTATAAACACTTTATTTTCTTCCTCAAAAATATTAGTAAAACCAACTAAAGTTTCCCCATCATAATAAGAGTAAAAATTCTTTTTTATTGCTGGATTACAAAAACTCTGCTTATTTTGCAATAGCTCCTCATATGGTGAAAAATTATAGATAGCATACTCATCAGGATACTGCCAATTACATATTTCTTTTTTATCACTTTCTGTAGTCAAATTATATTTCACTCTCTCACCTTACTTTATATCTCTTTTATGTTATATATTAACATATTACTGTGGTATTTTACAAAAAAAATCAGCAACTGGCTATGTTACTGATTTTAACTTTATTCTTTATCTAATTCATTTATCACTGTCTATTCAAAATTTATAACTATCTAGGCCTTCACCCCATTTATTTCCTCATATAAATAAGCTGCATAAGAATCTGTCATGCCACATATAAAATCCGTTACTAATAATAATCTTGAATATTCTTCACTGCATTCTTTTTGTTCAATATTATTTTCACATACAAACCTATAATTTTTTGAAATAAGTGAATAAAGCTTCCCATCATAACCTTTATAAGGTTTAACTTCTTTATTAAGTGCTGCTGGTACAAAGATATCTAAAAGATTATGAATTATATTATAGCCAACTATTTCATTTGCCACTATTTTTTCATTGGTATATACATATTCTTTTGATATACTTCTTAAAAATAAAGATATCTTATTAGCTTTTGAGTTGCTTATTAAATCACCTTCATAAACTCCATCCATAATTTCATCATAAGAATTAATAAACTCTTCAATAACTGAATCTTTTAAATATCTATTAAGCTTAATAATAAATGATTTTAATGCATATTCTCCTGGATCTTCATATCCATATTCCTCTTTTGCTATATTATAATTTTTAGAAAGATAAAATGATAAGCTTTCTTCTAGTGTTTTTTCTTCATATCCCTCTTCTTTAATAAATTCTTCATATTTCATTTTAAAAATATCATGTGTTATTATCTTTTTATTAAATGCATCTTCCAAATCCCCTAAAAGATATGCTATATCATCAGCTGCTTCTAAAATATATACAAGAGGATTTCTACACTTCCATATATCAGTATCTTCCGCTATTTCTTTAAATATCTTTTCCTCTGCTTTATAATATCCAATCTTTTTTAAATTACTATTTTCTTTATCTAAAGATGAAATAGGATATTTTATTATTGCACTTAATACACCTGTTGTTAAGTTCATGCCATATCTATCAATAACAAAATGTAATTTTGTTAATATTCTAAGTCCTTGAGCATTACCTTCAAAGTTTAATAAATCTAAAGCTTCTTGTTTATCTAAATTAAAATCATATTTATCATACTTAAAATTATAGCTTCCATCTTCATTTTTACATAATTTATTTTTAAACCACTCTCTAATGGCTACCTCTCCAAAATGACCAAAAGGTGGGTTTCCCAAATCATGTATTAGTCCTGCACATGCTAAAATATTACTTATATCTTCAACCATGGATATGGTTACCTTTTCCTCATAATTTATGGTTTTTTTCACTAACCTACTACCTATACTAATACCTAATGACTTTCCTATAGATGAAACTTCTAATGAATGGGTAAGCCTGGTTCTTACGAAGTCAAGCTTTTCTAAGGGAAATACTTGTGCTTTATCTTGAAGTCTTCTAAAAGATGCACTAAAAAGAATTCGATCATAATCATTTTCAAACTCATCCCTACAATCTGAACTCTTCTTATTGATTTTATAATCTCTTATTCTTTTCTTATTTAAAATTTTTTCCCATTTAAATTTGCTCATTTTTAACCTCACCAATACTTTAACTTATATAATAGTTTTTCAATTTAACTTTTTTCTTATGCAAAAATTTCTTCTTTAACATAGGTCATATATATTATGAAAAAAATAAGAGTTCCAGCTATTGAAGTACCTGTACATATAGCTGCTGTGCTAAAATATTCATTTTCATTGATCAAATTTAATATAAAAGGAATAACTCCTATAAATATAGATAAAAGAAACCACCATTTAGATATAGACATTTTACTCTTTGCTTTAGTCAGCTATGTATCTATATTTAAAATATGCTTATTAGGTAAAAGCCAATGATTTTTTCTTTTTACTTCTTTTAATTTACCATTGTACTTACAAATCAGCTTATAATAAATATAGTAAAATAATGCAAACCATAAAAACCATCCAATTAACAGCCATACGGTTTTTATAAACATCAAATATAACTCTTTTGACAAGTATAAATAACATAATAACAAAAAACTGTGACATTAAATGCCACAGTTTAGTTAAACATATTTATCTAAATTTAATCCTTTTCCAGGCTCAACTGCCATAGTTTTAGCCATTTCTAATAAATTATTAGAAGTTTCTTCACCAGTATTCATCTGCATTTTCAGCAAAGCTATTGACGCTGCGGTATTTACTGCATTTTGACTCATCCCAATTGATAATGCTGCTATATCCATATTATTCCTCCTATTATATTATTCATCTTAATTATCGTACAAAAACAAAATAGTATTAAATTTATTTGGCTTTGTTTTAAAATAGTGTTGAAATTAGCATAACATAATAGGACGTCCATTGGACATCCTATTTGAATCGTATAATATTAAGATTGTTTATCTAAATATACTGGACATATTAGAATTTCAAAAACTATTTAACCCTATATAACTTCAAAATCCAATAAAGTAAATTACCAAATATAACCAAAAGAGATATAGGTGTAAACCATGCAGATAATTCAAATGACAATGCTGTCTGTACTGTAAGATATGCAAACACGCACACCATTATAAATTTTATTGTGCTTACAAGATGGAGTAAGGTAGAATAAACTCTTTCTATATTTTCTTCTGTAACTTTAACTCCTGTATTCCATGCTTCTGGAAATTTTTCAATGATTGTCATAAAAACATACATAATCCATGTAATAATGGGTAAAATAAGTATTTCTAATTTTGAACCCCACCTATCAATATTCCCAGCAAAATCATAGTGCATAGGTACTTTATCAGGAATTTTTGACCAAGTTAATATAAGAAATAAAATTGTGCTAACTAAAATTATCAAGCATAAGCCATTCAATATAATGTCAAATTTTCCTCTTTGAAATTTCAATATATTTGCCCCCTTGTTAATCCCTATTCCTCTCACAATATAATACAATTGTTCATCAATCATTATATTTATTGTACACTAAAAACAGTAAAATAAAAACAAATTTTACCTTTTATACATATATTGGTCTTCTAATCTTAAAATCCTTTATTAAAGATATAGAATATGTTGAATTGGCATGAACAAAGAACTTTTTAGGCTTATTTATTTCCATTTCTGTTTTAAATAATTGGGTCCATTTATACCAAAATAGGTAGTTTGTTAAGAACTTGGTTGAAACGCCGTTAAACTTCCTTATCCATATTTTTAAGCTACTATGAAAAGCATTAACTCTTTGAATATTATATATATCCACATTTTTTCTCCCACCCCTAATTTGATGTAACTCAAAATTATGTTGAGCGGCAAAAGGTATATAACTTCTATGTTTATCTGTACATAATATAGAATTATCTTCAACAACTTCCGATAAAGCTCTATCTATATCAGTATATTTAGGTCTACCATCACATATTAAACCAGTATATATATTTCCTAATCTATCTACACCGCACAATACACAAGCAAATTCCTTTGATATACCTCTTGTATTTATTTCTTTGCCACGCTTTCTTGATTCCCTTGGCATAGTAAAACTAGAACTTTTACTATGATTACCTTTATAGCTAAGGGCAAAATAAGTCTCATCAAGTTCAATAACACCTTCAAGAGAACCATAGCCAACAAACTTTCTAATTGCGTCTATAATTTTATGCCTCCAAAAGAAAGCTGTTGCAATATTAATTTCAACGATTTCAGCACATTGCCTAATGGTATTACCGTTTACCATACATTGAGCGTATAGTAGCCATTTATCTAATCCCTTTTTACTACTTGAAACTGGAGATTTAGAAAAATCATTGAAAGTTTTTTTGCACTCTGCATTTTGGCATTTATACCTTTGTTTAACACCGTTCTTACCATGATATTTTCCATACTTAGATATTTTATCATGATTACAAAAAGGACAGCACTTCCCCTTGTTAAATCTATTTTCAGCGATTTCTTCATCTATAGAATTAGTTATTCCGTTTGACATCAGTACAGTCTTTAAAAAATCAAATACCTTCCCTTGCTCATATGTATTTAATTGTGAAACTTGTTGGATAACATTATTAACTCTTGGCATAAAAAAACCTCCTAAATAGTAGTTATATTATAACCATATTTATAGAGGTTAATCAAATTTCAACAGTTTATTAAAACAAAGCCATTTATTTTTGAAGTTCCTTAGCTACAACATATCTTCTCAATCCGCCATATTTTAACTTGTCCTTTTTAATTTCATAACCAAGATCTAAGAAACTTTTTAAACTATATTTATTATAAGGAGAAACAGTGGCACATAATAGCTTATCATTATTATTTTTTGATATCCTTTCTAATTGAAGACAAATCTTCTTTTGCAGTGAATTTCCTCTGTACTCTGGTGAAACCACCGTTGATTCAATTTGTCCTACTGATAACAATTCCTCTTTAGCCATTTCCAAATCATAACCATAGTTATTTTCTCTATGTCCTAGTTTACCATATACACCCATAGCTATAAGTTCATTGCTTTCACTTTCATAGCATCCAATTACATTGCCTAATTCTTTAATGTATAAAAGGAATTCGCCTTCCTCTGATGGTGCAAATAATTGCTTATCTTCCAATGCATCTATAACAATTTTCTGTAATCTCATTATATCCTTAATATCTTTTTCTTCTAGAAGCTTAAACTGACCTTGTAGTATTGCTCCATCTTTTCTTTTTATCTCAAGTATTTCTCCCATCATAAACTACTCCTTAAAATTTATTTTTTATTACATATTTGTTATTATATCATAATCATTATATTATTATTTATACCTTTTATTATATTAAAAACAGCAAAAAGAATTGCGTTAAACGCAATTCTTTTCTTTTTTCATTGGTACAAAGTACACATTATCTTTTTGATTACTTAAGAATCCACCTATATTATAAACATCATTTAATAAATTCATACTTATTACTACACTTGCTTCTCCACTTTTAATAAGTTCCCCATTTTTCATGACTATAATATTATCGCTATATGTTAAAGCTTGATTTATATCATGCAAGACCATTACTATAGTCAATCCCTCTTCTTCCTTTAATTCCTTTATAAGCTCCAACAATTCTATTTGATGATAAATATCTAAATATGTAGTAGGCTCATCTAAAAATAATATCTTACTTTTTTGAGCTAAAGCCATGGCTATAAAAACTCTTTGTCTTTCTCCACCTGACATACTCATGACTTCCTTATCTTTTAATGGTTCTAATCCTGTTCTGTCAATTGCCCACTTTACTATTTCTTCATCATCATGAGAATTCTTTGCAAAATATTTCTTATGTGGCATTCTACCATATGCGATAAGCTCTTTTACTGTTATGTCATCTGGCACAGTATTTTGCTGGTGTACAGTAGCAATTTCCTTAGCTATATCTTTATATTTCATACTCTTAATATCTTTATCATTAATGATAATCTCTCCAGATGAAATCTTATTTAAACCACATAATAAACTTAATACTGTAGACTTTCCACTACCATTTGGACCAAGTATAGTAGTAATTTTTCCTTTTTCAATATTAAAGCTTAAATCTTTAATAAATTTTTTCTTCTTATCATAACTAAACGATAATTTATTTACTTTTATCATTTTAAGTCACTCCTTCTTAAAAGATATAAGAAAAATGGTGCCCCTATTATACAGGTAACTACTCCCACAGGTATTTCATAAGGTTTCATAACAACTCTTCCTATAGTATCAGCAAAAAGCACCAAAAATGCTCCTAATATTCCACTGCATGGTATTAGATACTTATGATTAGATCCTACTATTATCCTACATATATGAGGTACAACTAATCCTACAAAAGAAATCACTCCTCCAATAGCCGTTGAGATACTTGCCAAAAATACGGCAATTAAAGTTACTATAATCATATATAAATCACTATTAAATCCTAAGCTCTTAGCATTCTTACTTCCTAGTACAAGTACATTACATATTTTGCTTACACATATTGATAAGATTATTCCTATAATTGAATATGGCAATAACATATATACATTATCCCATGTAACTGTGGCTAAACTTCCCATAATCCACTTTTGTATATTGCTAGCTCCAAGTCCTGCACTTATGGTAAACATTGATGATAGTCCACCTAGTAGAGCATTACAAGCTGCTCCTGCTAGAACTATTCTTATAGGTAAAAGTCCTTTTTTATAAGCCATTAAATAAACTATGGCACAACAGATAAGGCCTCCAAAAAAACCAAATACAGGCCTTAATGTTGTTACACTTGGTACAAATACCATAAAGAAAACTGTTACAGCACAAGCTCCAGATGAAATACCTGTAATATAGGGATCAGCTAAAGGGTTTCTAATAACTGCTTGCAAAAGCACACCTGAAATAGCTAAATTTGCCCCAATAAGTACTGCAATGATTACTCTTGGCATTCTTAAATCCTTTATAATTCCTATATTACCAGTGCTATCACCGGTGAATATTCCCTTAATTAACTCCGTAAAGCTTATATCAATACTTCCTAATTTTAAAGATATTAATATAGTAGACAATAATACTAAAAGCAAAGAAACTGTAAAAACTATTTTCGTTTTTTTATTCAACATCTTCATTTTCTATTCACCTTTATTATGCACTATATCATATAGCATGTCTAAACCTTCAATTACTTTTAAATTAGCACTCATACCAAAATAAGTATTATCTAGATATTCAACTTTACCATTTCTTACAGCCTCAATATTTTGCCATGATGAATCAGTAGCCATTTCAGTTTCTAAAGCTGCCTTAGTTTGCTCTGGAAGTGCATGCATCATTACAAGGATTTTATCTGGATTTAACTTTGCTATTTCTTCCTTACTATATGTTACATACGCTAAAGAAGTATCCTCAATAATGTTCTTTCCTCCCACAATTTTAACTAAATTTCCTATATAAGATTTTTCAGTGGCAATCATTGTTGAACCTGGTGCTGCAAATAAAATAAGTATATTAGGTTTTTCTTTTTCACTTATTGAAGCCATTTCTTCTTCCTTAGTATTTAGTTCTTTAAGTATAGCTTCTGCCTCAGCCTGCTTATTAAATTTATTTCCTAAATTACTAACTGTCTCTTTTAATCCTTCCAAGCTTGATAATGAAACAAATTCACTTGGTATATTGTTATCTGTAAATAGCTTTTCATAATCTGCTCCTAATGTATCAACAGACACTACCACCGACGGATTTAATGACTTTATTATTTCTAAATCAGGACTCATTGGATTACCAACTTCTACTGCCTCCTTTGTACTTTCTGGTAGTTCATATGAAGTGGTAGGAACTCCTGATACTTTTACTCCTAAAGCATCTAAAATTTCTGTTACTGCTACAGAAGTAGCTACTACAACATCTTCATCATTGTTAACAACAACATCTTTTTTGTCATTACTACAACCTATCATTGTTGCAGAAAGCATTGTTACCATTAACATTCTTAATATATTCTTAAATTTCATATTAATTCTCCAGTCTTACTTTTTTCTTTTTAACATTATAGTACAAACTATACCAATCACTAATATTGCTACTCCACCAAATAAAATTACTTTACTAATACTACTATTTTCTTCTGTATTATTATTTTCACTTATAGGCATTATTTCATTATCTTGTATTTCTTCAATAGCACTATTTTCAGTAGTTTCTTCTGTACTTTCTTCTTCAATAGATTCAATTAATGACATTGTTTCTAATTTTGGTATTATTCCAAACTCTACGTCTCTTCCCATTGGACCTACATATATACATGCTTTTAGTTCATCACTTAATGAAGTTGCAGATACTTTCAATGTTACTATTCCATCTCCATCAACTCTTTCTACTGGAACTTCAACATCATTAACCTTCACTCTATAATTTTCCATATAATCAGTTCCTGTAAAACCAATAGTATATAAAACTTCATTTTTTGTAATTTTCATAGTCATGGTATCTTTTAAATAACTTCTAGCCATAGACATACCAATTTCAGTATCATGATACACTTCATTAGAAACTTCATATATTCCACTTGCTATCTTTTCTTCTGCAAATACCGTATAAATATTGATATTTCCCATAACTACTATTGATAGCATAATCATTATTAAAATCTTTATCTTATTAATTATTTTCATTTTTTTCCCACCTTATCCTTTACGCTGAAAATGGGCCTTTACAGCCCATTTTAATCTTTTTCTATTTAACTTTTTTTCTTAAAACTACTCCTGAACCAATGGCCATTAATCCTATAGATAATGCTAATGCTGATGATGTTGCTGCTCCTGTTTCTGGAAGTGAATCAGCTTCTATAGTATACTCATTAACTAAAGTCATAGTATCTAATAATAATTCCACACCAAATTCAACATTTCTTGCCATTGGTACAACATAAGTTTTAACTGATATTGTATCATTTAAGCTTGCAATGTTAAATCTAATTGATACTGAATCACTAGTACTTGATACTATACTGTGACTTACTTTGCTACCATTTACATAAACTTCATGATTTTGCATGAATTCAGTTCCTGTAAATGTTAATGTTACATAATACTTACCATTTATCTCTTTTATTTCTGTATCACTGTTTAAATATTTTCTTGCCATAGCTACTCCTGTTGCATTATCATGAGTAACATTATTTTGCACATTATAAACTTTAACTTTTACATTTTCTTTAACATTTTTCTCTTCTTCTACTTTATTAGTAGCATTATTATTAGAACTGCTTGTCCCATTATTTACTAAAGATGAATTATTATTAGATTGATTATTTGTATTATCTTTGTTTTTATCTTCTTCAATATTTCCATTAACTAATGTAAGAGTATCTTCCAATAACTTTACATCAAATTCAATATTTCTACCCATTGGAATTACATAAGTTCCAACTTTAATTGAATCACTTAGGCTTTCTACAGCAAATCTTAAAGCTATCTTACTTGAAGTACTTTCAACAACCTCAGCTTCAACTTTGTTGCCATTTACATATATTTGATGATTATTCATGTATTCAACACCTGTAAAAGTCATTGTTACATAACGCTTACCATTAACATCCTCCACCTTGGAAGTAGTATTTAAATATTGTCTTGCCATTGTCATACCAGTAGCATTTTCATGATATACCTGATTTTCTATTGTGTATACCTTAGTTCCTGGTATTGTCTCTGAACCTTCCCCATTATTTCCTGAGTCTGGTGTAGTTTCTGGTTTAACTTCTGGAGTTTCAGGCACTTCTGGTACTGTGTCATTCTTGTCATCTTCTGCTGGATTATCTGTCTCCTCACTTATCTTTGCCAATGTATCCATATCATTAATCACATAGAAATCAACTGGATGATTCATTCCTTTTATATTCATTCCTAATAATACTTCTGTATCTACTGATGGAACTTCAAAAGTAACTGTTCTTGCATTTGAATCTTCAACTATATCTAGTTTTTTTCCATCTAAAGAAACAGAAATATTTTCTAACATAGAATACATAGATGAAAAAGTAATTGTTAAGTAAGTTTTTCCATTTTCAACCTTTATTAAAGTTTCGCTTTCAATAGCTCTTCTTGCAGATGAATTTCCATGTTCACTATCTGTATAGTATCTTGTAATATTACTTGCTTTATATTTACCATCTTCTAAAACAACAGCATCTGTTTCTTCCTTAAAAGCTTCTTCTAATGTTAAGGTATCCATATTATTTTCTACATAAAAAGATACCTTTCTTCCCATTACACTAACTGTAACATCAACCTTCACCTTTGAATTCACAGATGGTACTTCCATGGTAACTGATTTTTCATCATTATTAACCTCAGATATTAATTCTCCTTCATCCATAGATGCTTTTATATCACTTAGCATTTTAAACATTTCTTCATCAAAATACATCGTTAATAATACTTTACCATCTTTAACTACTATTTTTGAATCTTCCTTTAGTACTTTTCTAGCCATACCTTCGCCTGTAGTATTACCTTCTTCTACATACTTAGTAGTATTTTTTACAGTATATCTTCCACTTTGCAATTGTTTTTCATTTTTTAAAATTGTTTCATTTATTATATCAGCCTTTACCACTGGAGTAACAGCTCCAAATACTGATGTAGCAATCATTATTACTGATAATAGCTTACATATTTTCTTCCTTAACATTCTTTATCCCCCTATATCTTAGTAGTATATTTATTTTTTATTCAATATTGACATTTTATTATTTTCTGCGATAATTGAAATTGATTCTCATTTACCCTTAATATAATAACATATCTTTTTATGAATGTTTTTAAGGATATTTATATTTTATTTTATATATTTTTAACTATGGAGGTATAAAATGACTGCTTTATATACTAAATTAGATAATTTTTTTAATTGCTGTAATGTTCCCCTTTCAATTATAGATTTAAATTCAAATTTTCTTTATGAGCATAATTTAAATAAATTATCAAAGTTTACATTACTTAATTTAAATATTGTAGATAAGATTATTAAAAATGATTTAAATTCACCACAAGAAATTATCTCTGAACATTTAAAAATAGTAGCAATTCCTTTTGCCAACAACAATAAGAACTCTGCTACTTTTCTTTTACTTGGTCCTTACACTATCCAATTAGAGGAAAATAATACTTTTTATTATATTAATTGTGAAAAAGGCCTTACTTACTTTATTAAGCTCCTTAAGTTATTTTTATCATATAAGAATACATGCTCCTGTGAAAAAATTTCTGATGTATCACCAATAATCAAAGAATCACTGGATTATGTACATAAAAACTACTCCAAGCAAATTACAATTGATGATATTTGTGATAAATTCAAAATAAACAAATGTTATTTCTGCTATATGTTTAAAAAGGAAACAGGTCAAACCTTTATTAACTATTTAAATAATTACAAGATAGAAAAAAGTAAGAACTTATTAGAAAATACTAATATGACTTTACTGGATATATCTTTAGAAGTAGGTTTCAATAATCAAAGTTACTACAGTACTATCTTCAAGAAATATACCAATATGACCCCACTGGAATATAGAGAAACAGCCCTTTACACATAAAAAATCACACAGCCAAAAAACTGTGTGATTCTTTATTACATTAGTATTTTTTTCTCCAAATTGATGGGCTAAATAAAATTAACATTGGATATATTTCTAACCTTCCTGCTAGCATACAGAACGATAAAACAATCTTACTTAAAGGTGAAAAAGCTGCAAAGTTACCTGTAGCTCCTACCATTTCAAATCCTGGACCTATGTTACTTATAGTCGCAATAACTGATGTTGTAGTTGTTACTAAATCAAATCCATCTAAAGCTACTATAAAAATAGCAATTAATGATATGACTATATACGCTCCAATAAATAATAGTACACCTAAAACCACTTCTTCTTCAACTACTTTACCATCCATTTTTACTCTTTGTATTCTCTTTGGATGTAGTATTTTATCTATTTCTCTTTTAATAGCTTTAAGAATTAAGACTATTCTTACGGTTTTAATTCCTCCACCTGTTGACCCTGCCATAGCACCTGCAAACATTAATAACGTTAATATTATTTTACTAAAGGTAGGCCATAAATTAAAATCTGTTGTGGCATATCCAGTAGTAGTTATTACTGAAGCAACTTGGAATGATGAATCTCTAATAGAAAGTCCAATATTACCTCCATTAAAATCAAGTATGTTTATTGTAATAAGGACAATTGATACCACTATCATTAAAATATAATATCTAAGTTCTTCAGATTTAAATACACTTTTAAAATCCCCTTTAAACATTTGGAAATAAAGTGCAAAGTTAACTCCAAATAGCAACATAAATATTGTTATGATCCATTCCACTGCTGGATTATTAAATGATGCAACACTTCTATTCATATTAGAAAACCCACCTGTCCCTGCAGTTCCTAATGCATGAATCAAAGCATCATATAATGATAATCCTGCCACCATAAGTAGGATAGTTTCTATCACTGTCATTACAAAATAAATCATATATAATATTTTTGCTGTTTCTCGTATCTTTGGAACAATTTTTCCTGGGTTAGGTCCTGGACTTTCTGCTTTTAATAAAAATATTGTATTAGTTGATAATGAAGGTATTACTGCTAATATGAATATTAAAAATCCCATTCCTCCAATCCAATGTGTAAAGCTTCGCCAAAACAATATTCCTCTTGGAAGTGATTCAATTTCTGTTAATATGGAAGCTCCTGTTGTAGTAAAACCTGATGATGTTTCAAAGAAAGCATCAATAAACGAAGGTATTGCTCCACTGATTACAAAAGGAAGGGCACCTACCACTGAAATCAATATCCATGCTAATCCTACTGTTAAAAATCCCTCTTTTGCATATATCTCTTTCTTATCAATTCTAATCTTACATAAGTAAATCATTAAAGGTACCATAAGACCCATTGTTATTAAAAACGATAAGGCATCTCCATCGCCATAATATAAAGCTACCAATAATGGAATAATTAAAAGAAATATTTCATATTTCAATACATTACCCAGTAGTTTTAATACTACTCTATAATTCATGCTATTTGTCACCTCCGAAGATTATCTCTTCAAATTTCTTATTTTGTGACACAACTATTACTTTATCATTAATTTTTAAGCAATCATCTCCTGTAGGTATAATTATCTTATCATCCCTAACTATTGTTGCATAAATTACATCATCAGATAATGTTATATCCTTGAATTTTTTATTTAAATTTTTAGTATTTTCATCAACTATAAATTCTATTGCTTCAACCTTTTCATTACAAATCATATACATATTTTCAATTAAATATTTTCTTTGACCTTTAAGAGATCTGACATATTTAATTATCTTATTAGCAGTGGCAAGTTTAGGACTAACTATTGAATTAATTCCTACACTTTCAGCTATAGTAATATGATTTTCTCTTGTAATCTTAGTAATAATGTTATTAACACTCTTATTTGCCGCAAACAACGCAGCCACTATATTATCTTCATCTCTATCGGTTAAGGCAATAAAATTATTAACCTCACTTAAATTTTCAGACATTAATAATTGCTGATCCATTCCATCTCCATTAATTATTATAGAATCTGGCAACAATTCAGTTAATTCTTCGCATTTTTTAATATTTTTTTCTATTATTTTACAACTTACTCCTACTTCATTGATTTTCTTAGCTAAGTAGTAACTTATTTTACCTCCGCCAATAATCATTGAGTTCCTAACTCTTTTTTCGTATTTTCCCAACCTCTTAAAGAAATCTTGAATTTCTTTATGCTCACCAATAACATATATTCTGTCATCTACTTGAAAAACATAATCTCCTTTAGGTATTATTACTGTATCATTTCTTTCAATTCCACAAAATAATACATTTCCTCTGATAGAACCTATTTCGGAAATTCTCTTTCCTACTAAGTCTGTATTATGAGCAATCTTAAATCCAATTAAATTTACTTTTCCTTCGGAAAAATCATCTATACTACATACTGATGGGAACTTTATTAGTTTTGCTATTTCATTAGCAGCAGCTTTTTCCGGATTAATTACTAAATCAATACCTACAGCTTCTGATAATAAAGTTATATCCTCATCATATTCTGGATTTCGTACTCTTGATATAGTATACTTAGTACCTAATTTTTTAGCAGCTAAAGAACAAAGCATATTTAATTCATCACTATTTGTTACAGAAATTAATAAATCAGCATCTTTAACCTCTGCTTCATTAAGCACTTTCAAACTTGTACAATTTCCTTTAACACACATTACATCTAGACTATTGTTAATTCTCTCTAAAGCTACAATATTATTATCTATTATAGTAACATTGTCACCTTCTATAGAAAGATATTTGGCCAAGGCATATCCTACTTTTCCTGCTCCTACTATAACTATATTCATCTGTATATCTCCTTAAATCATATGTATATTTAATATAAATAAAAAATATATTCTTATTATATATTATTACACTAAGTAACTCAATTACTCTTTGTATTTTACTTAACAAATATATATATATTTATTAAGTATTAAGTAAAATAAAAGCTCCTCTATATTTGGGAGCTTATATATATATTTAATTATTTAATAACTGAATTAGTTCAGCAACAGATTTTTTTACATTATCAGGTAATTTTTTTATAGCTTTTTGCCTTTCTCTTTCATTAGTCATTTGAGCTATTTTTATTATCTCTTGTTGTAATCCTGGAATACTATTTAATTCTTGAGCTAATCTATTAAACTTTTGAGCAAAATTAGAATCTTGCATCTTGTTCTGTAGCTTTCTTATAAGTTCATAGCCATTCATTTATATTAGCCTCCTTGAATATACATTACATTTTATAATATTCCTAAAAATAAAATAATGTTCGTTTATTAAACATTATTTTATTATTTATTCGATTTCCCACTTATTTTTTAACATTTATGTAATATAATTATATGAAAATTTGTTAATAATTCTTATGAAAGATTAATGTTAAATTTCTGATAATTATTTATAATTAATAATTTTTCCAATAATTTTTGAGCTATAATATTATAATCAAAGAAGAATAATAAGGAGGACTATATATGGCAATAAAAATTGTTACAGACAGTACATCATATATACCAAAGGAATTCATAGATAAATATGATATATCTGTAGTATCACTTAACGTAATTATGAACGGAGTATCTACACGAGAAATAGATTTAGATAATGAAACATTTTATCAAAAGATGAAATCAAGCACTGAAATTCCTTCATCTTCTCAGCCATCTCCTGATGAAATATATAATACTTTTGAAAAGATAATTAAAGAAGGTAATTCTATAGTTGGTATTTTTATCTCTTCAGATATGAGTGGTACTGTATCTAGTGCTAACCTAATAAAAAATATGCTCTTAGAAAAATATCCAAATGCACAAATAGAAATAGTTGATTCCCGAAGTAACTGTATGCAGATGGGATACATAGCCATTGAAGCAGCTAAATCAGCCATTGCTGGAAATTCTATGGCAGAAGTATTAAATGTATGTAATACTGTTATTAATAATAGTAGATTTTTATTTACACCTGATACCTTAGACTACCTAAAAAAAGGTGGAAGAATCGGTGGAGCCGCTGCTCTTTTAGGAACGCTTTTTCAAATCAAACCTATACTAACAGTATGTCAAGGAAAAACCACTGTATTTACTAAAGTTAGAACTAAGAAAAAAGCCATAGATACTATTATTAATACATTAATTAGTGATTTACAAGGTAAAGAGTTAGGTGGTGTCATTGTTCATCATATAAATTGTCCCGATGAAGGTCTTAACTTAGCAGAAAAAATCAAAGAAAAACTAGGTGTTGAGGTACAAATTGACACTATTGGTCCTATAATTGGCCTACATGTTGGTCCTGGTAGTATAGGCGTAGCCTATTTTACCAAATAAAAAGGTATCTGAAAGTAATATTTCAGATACCTTTTTAAAAATATTTTATATAATTATGTAAGTGATTTTATTTATTGTTATTGAAAAACTTTTCTACTATATTAATTGAATTATGTAATTCATTATAATTATTAATCTCAATAGTAATTGATGAATCTTTACAATACTTATTTATACTATTAAGTACAGTATCAATATCAATATTTCCACAACTTAATCCATTATGAGTATCCTTAACTCCATCATTATTATGTAAATGAACATGACCTATACGATGCCCACATCTTTTTATCCATGTTTCTATACTATCTTTTCCATAACAATTCACATGTCCAATATCTAAGCATAATGTTAAATTTTTATTATTTATTGCATCAATAAGTTCTATTAAATGATCCATTTTAGATTCTAACACATTTTCAATATGTATTTTAATAGTATCATCCTTATCTTTCAAAAATCCCTTCCAAAACTCAATAGAGTTATTAACATATGATTCCTTAAAATAAATATTTTCATTAAAGCATGAATGGTAAATTACTCTGTCAGCTCCAAGTTTCTTGGCAACTGAATATACTTGATTATATCTAAGCATTGTAATGTTTCTTACCAAACTATCATAACTAGCAGGATTTAAATCTAAAAATGGTCCATGTATTGATAAAGAACGTTTTTTAATGGTATCTCCCATTCTATTACAATAATCACTTAATCCATTATCCTCTTGATCTAATACACTTCCTATTCCAAATTCAATAATTTCCAGGCCTATATCCCTATCCTTAAGAAAATCAATTATTTCATTATCATTAAAAAGTTGCGATATATAAATTTTACTCATTATTAATTCCTCTTCTATCATCTATCTAAACAATCCATATTTAATCTTTAATCTTTCCATTTTTTCTTTCATAGGCATTGCTAATATAAATAAAAATAAAATAGTTGAAACTGCATGTATAGTGTCAAATGGTATGCTTGAAATATAAATTGTCATTAATCTTTCTTTAGTAATATCATTTAATTGTGTAGAAACAATCCATAAATTCACTATAAATCCATATAAATAACCTGCTATACCTCCAAATATACAAATTGATAATTTATTTTTTATAATTTTATATTTATATAAAAGCCCTGCAAGAAATCCTAGTACACCAAAAGCAAACATTTGCCAAGGAGTCCAAGGACCTTGCCCAAAAAAGAAATTTGATACTAGTGCCGATACTGCTCCTGTTAAAAAACCTGCTTCTGGTCCAAAGGACATTCCTGTTATTATAACTATTGCTGCAACTGGTTTAAACTGTGGCAACATTGCAAAAGCAAACCTTCCAATTGCTGCAATTGCTGACATTACAGCAATTGGAACTATCTCTCTAGCTCTTGGTTTTCTACTCTCAAATAAAGAAAAAAATAACCATATAGCTAAAATAATTAAAGACATGCTTACAAACCAATAATTCCTATCACCTATCTTTACCCCAAATAATAAAATTATAAAACTTAATAAAATGCTTATAATTGATGCTTTTACTGACTTTAATTTTGATAATTCCATATATCTACCATATCCTCAACTTTTAATATATCTTGCAAAATACCTCTCGACATCTTATTAGCACTGGTTGTATAAAATGTATTGCCACAGAAAAACTCCCTTGGTGTACCTTCTGATGAAATATCTCCATCAAAAAACATTAAACATCTATCCGAATTATCTGCAGCAAATTCAATATCATGAGTTACAATAACAATGGTCATGCCTCTTTTCTTTAAACTTTTAAATAAATTTCCTAGTTCTCTTTTAAAATTTCCATCTATCCCTTTCGTAGGCTCATCTAATATTAATATTTTAGGTTCTAGTAATAATATCTTTGCTAATGCTGCTTTTTGTTGTTCTCCACCACTTAAATCATATGGATGCATTTTTAATAAATTAACTATACCTAGTAGTTCACTAATATTCTTAACTCTTTCAGTCTTTTCACTTTTAGATAGTTTCGTACCATCTAAAACCTCTTCTAAATCATCTTGCAAAACACTTTTTACGAACAAGCTTTGTGGATCTTGAGGAAGTACTGCTAAATTATTATTAAATAACTCTGATAATTTATACTTTTCTATCTTTTTTTTATTAATATAAACATTTCCTCTATATGCTCTATTACTACCTGAAATAACACCTAAAGTAGTGCTTTTCCCTGTACCATTTCCTCCAAGAATACATAATACTTCATTTTTATAAACTTCTAAATTTAAACCTCTTAATATATCTGGAGATGTTTTATCATACCTAAACCATACATTGTTTAATTTAATAACAGATTCTTTTTTATTATTCTCTTTTAAATCACTTGATACTGCTTTAAGTATTGTATTTTTTTTATTAAATGTTTTTTTAACCCATTCCCTTCCTTCTTTTATTGTTAAAGGAGATTGTCCAACACCATCACATTCTTTATAAACTTTAATTGGTGTAGGAAGAGAATAAAACATAGAATGCTTATTACCATTATTATATATTATATCACCTATTTCATTTGCATTTTTACTTCCTATAACCTTGCCATCATCCATTAAAATCACTTTATCAGCCATAGAAAATACTTCCTCTAATCTATGTTCTGTAAGTATAACTGTTACACCTAGTTCTCTATTTATCTTATATACAGTTTCTAAAAACTCTGTTGCAACTATAGGATCTAATTGAGATGTAGGTTCATCTAATATTAATATATCAGGTTGCATACACATTATTGCTGCTAAATTCAATAATTGTTTCTGTCCACCACTTAATTCAGATACATCTTTTCTAAACCATGTCTGTATTCCAAAAAAACTAGCCATTTCCGAAACTCTTCTTCTTATTGTTTGTGAATCAATGCCTAAGCTTTCTAACCCAAAAGCAAGCTCATGCCACACTTTATCTGTAACTATTTGATAATCTGGATTTTGCATAACAAATCCTATTTCTGATGCAGATTTTCTTTGGTCTAATTCTCTTATATTTTTCCCTTTATATAATATCTCCCCAAACACTTTGCCATATGGTTGTATTTCATTTTTTAATTGTCTCAAAAGAGTGCTTTTACCACACCCTGATTCTCCAATTAAAAGAATAAATTCCCCTTCATTTATATTAATATTTATTTTATCTAATACTTTCTTTTCAGTATCTGGATAACTAAAACTTAAATCTTTGATTTTAATAATCTCCATCTTAATGCCTCCACTACTTCAATTATAATTGGGAAAAAAACTAATATGATATATGTTAAATATATAATATAATCTATTACCTCTATTTTTTTCATTTGTATATATGGATAAAACTGCATTGTATTTTTACCACCTAAATATCCCAACATACAAATTGCAATTAATACTCCCATTATAGATAAAGTTAATTTATCTCTTTTATCCATCTTGTATAACGAAAAGTGAGTTCTTCCTCTTAATCCATATCCCCTACTCCTCATTGAATCAGCTGTTTGAACACCATTTTCTAATGCCCACATTATAAGTATAGATATAATCCTACATCCATGTTTAGCCTTTTCATAAAAATTTCCATTATTAATATCACGCCCTATATTTCTTTGAGACATTCTTATTTTCTTTAATTGCACTTTAAACTTTGGAACAAAACTTAATGTCATAGAAATTAATAATGCTATTGATGGAATTGTTTTGCTAAAAAGATATATTATCTTATCTGAAGTTATTACCTTATTATAAGAACTAAACCACATAACCATTGTTACAAGCACCATAGCTGTAACTATCCCATATATAAATGATTCAAATGTTATAGGTTTATTGTCAATATAAAATAATATAGTCATACCTTGATGACTAAATAATGGATTTAATGCTATTACCATAAAAAGCATTGGCAATAAAAAATATAAATTAAATTTTAATGCTTTAATTCCATTAAGTATTATTGTATAACTAAATGAAGATATAATAGATATTACTAATAATACTGGATGTTGAAATATCATGGAAAACATTATAACTACAGTAAAATATAAAAAGTTTACTAATGGATGATATTCACTAAACGAATTATATGATTTTATATCCATGTTTCTATTGACTCCCTTATTATTTTTATAAATCTTTACCTAAATCACAAGTATACATCCACTGAATAACATCGCCATCATTTAAATTGTAAATGCTACATCCATAATTAGGGAAAACACCATTTACACTATACATCCATCCACTAAGTTCCCCAGCATCAAATTCATAAATATTGTTTATTCCCTTTATATATGCACTTCCATATACAGGAGATTCCACAAAATCCATATGAATTCTTTGTTTTCTTGTTTCCCTTAAAAGCACATCAAATACTGTATCACCATCATTTATTTCAACTTGCTTTTGTGATAGTATAACACCATTTGACGGTATTATTCCTTTTTTGTTATCTGAAACTTTATCTAAGTTATTTAAAATAGTATGACAAGTTATTGATATAGTTACATATTTACTTACTGGTTCTTGATTACTTTCTGGTTTAATTTCTGGCTTACTTTCTTGAGAAACATTTGTACTACCAGCACTACCATTTGCTTCTTGATTTTTTTCTACTGTAACTTTTGATTCCTCTTCATTTGTTACTGGATTACTACTTCCTAACTTAACTTCATTGATATTATCATCACTTAATAAATTATCTTTTTTATCTTCACTAATATTTTCTTCATTTTTTAATTCTTCACCATCACTAATAGACGTTTCTTCTTCTTTTGACTTATTATTTTCATCATTACTTTCCCCATTAGAACTATTATCTTCCATAGTTTTATCAGTTATTAAATCATTATTTTTATTAACTTCAGGTTTTGTTGTTAATGAACTTTCATAACTTTTTATCATAAATCCACCTGAAACTATAATTGCTAATATAAGAACTATTATAATAGCTCCTATTTTAACATTTTTATTTTTCATAATTGCCTCCAATATATTTATTAAAGTATTAAATTATCTTTATTAAGATTTTATTTACTTAAATAAAAAAATGCTTGCACAACTAAGCTTTTCTAAATAAACATTCAATTGTGCAAGCTATTTTATTTTAAATTACTTTTTAATTTCTTTTCTTAAATTATTATTTTTTAAAAATAATATAGTTCCAGTAGTTAATATTATTGCAGAAATAAATATTAATATTACTGAATTTACTCCACCTGTTTTTGGTAAATTTGTTTGAGTATTAACTTCTGATTTAACTTCAGGTTTTGTTTCTGGTTTAACCTCAGGCTTTACATCTACTTTTTCTTCAGCTTTCTCTAATGTATCAATTACTTTTTTAGCATCTAACACTTCATCAAAGTGATTTACATACTTTCTATCTCTTTCATCTAATGCATTATATCTTGATATTAATCCATAAACTATATTTTTATTTTCTAAAGTGATATTTTCAGGATTTATTTTTTCCCAAATATCTTTTTCTATTGAAGTTACTTCTCCTCTAACATAATCTATCTTTTCCTTAGCTTCAATAAGCTTATCCTTATTTGTAACTTGATTTTGTACATCTTCTGATAAATTTGTAAACTCTTTATATAAATTATTTATTTTTTCTTCTTCATCTAAAACAATATCTTTTAGCTCTGGTAGTTTAGCTATCTTAGCTTCCATATCTTTAATAGCTTCAGCTTCTTCTAATTTTATAATAGTTTTATATGAATTAATTAACTTATCTGCATTAGTTACCTTTAATTTATGCTCTTCTGATAATTTATCATAACTATCAAATAACTCTTTAACTTTAGCTTTATCTTCTAATGTTATTTCATCTGGTAATTCTTTTATTTCAACTAATAATCTTTCTACTTCTTTATCAGCATCCTTTAAGTCATTTATCTTTTCTAATGCTGCATTTAATTTATCAATATTAGTAACCATAAGTTTATCTTCATCAGATAAATCTTTATATCTTTCCATTACATCATTAATTGATATTTCATCATTTAAAGTTATATTCTCAATATTAGGTAATCTATTTATAATATCTATAACATCTTCCACACCAAATGCACCATTTACTTTATTTATAAATTTAAATAAATAACCTGAATCATTCTTAAAATATATACTTCCCTCTTCATCTATTGCTGCAGATGATGAATTATATTGTGGTTTTGATGGTGTTGCTACTTTTTCATAAGATGGTTCTGTATTACCTTGGAAATCTTTAATCACATATATATCATCTGGATTTTTATAATTAAATAAATATAAATACACTGTATAGTTATTTTCTGCTGTAGCATATGCAGTTGTTAATATTGGTGATGATTGTGACGCTATATCATTAATTTGATATATTATTTCTAGTGTATTGGCATCTAATACAGAGAATCCAGCTCCAGATAATGCACCACCACCAGCTACGTATATTCTTCCATTATATGAAACAGGACTTGATGTTATATCAGAACCTATTTTTTTAGTTATTAAAGATGATTTGTCAAAAGTACCATCTGAATTAACTTTCACTGAATGTATATTTCCTGCCTTAGTTGCTATATAAATTCTACCTGTTTTTATATCATAATGAATTGATGTTCTTATGGCTTCATTTATTTCTAAAGTATCTATTACAGCATCTGTAGTTAAGCTATGACTTACAACTTGTCCACTTTCACCACCAAAAACTATACTGTTTCCAATTATAGAAGCACCACTCCAGTAGTATCCTTTTTTCCCTTCACTTGGTGAATATGTCCAAGTATACTCTTTTATTTCATCACCAACTGATGGATCTTCATCTTTAGCTGATACTGCATAAAAAATTCCCTTATCAGCAGAACCACTTGTTGCTCCCATATAAACATAACCATTATAATAAGTAACAGGTGATATAGCTTGTAAAGACATGTCTGATGGATTTACTTTTGTTATCCAAAGAGACTCTAATGTATTTGCATCAATACATTGTATTCTTCCTTCTCCAACTGGAACAAATAACTTTCCTTCTCCATAAGCCATTCTTGAGAAAAATCCTATTCTTTCTGCTAAAGGTTTTTCTAATACAATATCTCCAGTTTTCTTATCTAATTTTTTGACATTTGAACTATCTGTTATGTAAACATAACTACCAACAACTATTGGATCACTAAAGCTCCAGCCTGTCCCCATTTTCTTAGCCCATGATTCCTCTATTTCTTCTGAACTTCTTGGAGTTTTACTATCTGTCACTCCTGGATTTAAAGTTTCTCCTCTAAACTGTGGCCATGCCGATTCTTTTCTTGGAGTAGCACCTACAACCAAAGAGTTAGTAACTAATAAAAAAGCTACTAGTAGCATAGACAATACTTTTTTGCCTACATTAATTTTTTTCATACTTTTACCCCTTTCAATTGATGGCAAATAATTTCATTATCCTTATGAAATGCTAGTATTCTTTTTTTAATCATCTTTAAAGTATTACAAATAAAAAAATCCCATAAAATATGAGATTTTTAAGCAATACATATTAAATAAATAAATTAAATCATAGACAAATTAAATAATTCATTAATTTAATGAATTATTTATCTGCAATATGTTATTAAAAAGTATATGCTTTCATTTCCCACCGAAATTATTCACTTATATTTTTGTGGCAGGTATCCTGACTTAAAGCTTCAAATCTATTCCTCTTGCCTTCCCAAGTATTCCTCAGTGACATTACTTAATAAAATAATATATTAAGTAGAGTTTCGTATCTTTTACAGTAGCGGGGGCTGCTATGGATTCTAACCATATTCCCTATTATTACAAATGTAACCACAAAAACTTATTAAATTTTACTTATTAATTCTATAGTAACATAATACCAATGTCAACTTAATTTAACTTTTTCATTTTATTAAATCTGTATATATAAAAATAACTTTATCTAGGTACATATCTTTTCACTGACCATATACTTAGATAAAGTTATATCTTAAAATAAAATTTTATTTATTTTTTAAAATAGGTAACCCTTCTTTAGCAAACTCTGGTATCTGAGTATTTCCATTAGTAAATATCACTCGTCCACTAATCCAATAATCTTCTATTGGATAGCTATATAAATTTTCTCCTTCTCTATACATTTCTCTTCCTGGCCATGGTGATAATTCTGTAGATTTATAGTTTCCTTCTTTATATATATATACCCTTGCTTTATCCCACCTTAAAGGATTTGTGAAAAATACCTTATTATCACGAAGATAATATATATCTTTTTCTATAAAATCTTCTTCTAATTCATGATATATTATTGATATTCTCCCTTCTTCAACAGTTCCATTTAACCGCCCATCTCTTACATAAAATAATTTATCGGAAATTTTATCCTTATATATGCCATCTTTTAAGTTAGTATATATATTTATATCATAGTGTCCACCAATATTAATCATTATCACACCTTTATTACCTCTTTCAACAATCATCAGATTATTACCTAAAGTAATAATATTTTCCTTTTCTCCTTTCATCTTTAACCTAAACTTGTTTATTGCAACAATTTCACTACTCTTCCAGAAATCGTTTCCTGCTTCTCCAATAGTTCCTTCAAGCCATATTTTTCCTTTAGGCCTATTAAAAAATAATGGTATTGATTCACTTCTTGAAGCAATTATTGCCCATCCCATCTTTATCTGCCACTGACTTAACTCAAAGCTTTTTTCAATATCACTGGCATAATCATCATGAGATTCTATCCACGTCACTAAATTTGAGCCATTAACTCCATAAGGTACTTGATATTCTTTAGCGTTATTAATATTTTTTTCTGACTTATATCCAACAGTTTTCCTTATGGCATAACTATAACCTTCTGCTGATAATCTCATATATTTTATATATTTTTCATAATTTGATGCTCCACACTGTAATACTTCTCCATATAAAAGTAATCTTTCTTTATTTTTTAATGCACCTATTACTCTTGGCCAAAAATCACTTCCACCTGGATCCTCAGGTAGTTCAATATGCTTAGCTGCATCAAATCTTAATCCATCTGCACCACATTCAATAACATCATTTAAAAAATCAATAATTATGTCTTGAAGCATATGGTTAGATGTGTTTAAATCTGGAAGACCTATACACCAGTGAGTAACTTGCCACCTATCATCCCAATCTTCTACTTTTTTTCTTTCATGCCAAAAATTAATATCATCTCTTATAAATGATTCAACTGTTTCATGTGGAAAATTGCTATCATTACCTCCACCTCTATTGGCCATATGGTTTAATATTACATCTACCATTACTTTTAATCCATACCTATGAGCTTCTGCACACATTCCAATAAACTCTTCTCTACTTCCTAATTGAAAATTTCCTATCTTAAAATTAATTGGTTGATATAACATCCACCAATCCTTTACTACTAGACTTTTATCTTTAGTCCCTTGAACTGGCGATATCTGTATCCAAGTATATCCTGCATTGACTATTTCCTTTATATTTTCTTTTATTGTTTTAAATGACCAATTCCACACATGAAGAATCGTTTCCTCATTGATTCCGTTATTTATAATCATAAAACCTTCCCCCAATAATAATAGAAAGTTATTATTAATTTAATGGAATTTTATTTTTTATTATGCCCTTGCTTTTAAATTATTATCCAATCTTTTTCTCATAATTAAACATTATGATTCTATATATATTCGTAAACAAAAATGAGTTCGCATATTATACTATTATTTTTTTATTTAAAATGTGATAAAAAAAGATATTAATAACTAACTTATTGCTAATTATTAATATCTTTTTACTAATTATGAATTTTTAAATAATCATATCTTCTAACATCTTTACATACTCTACTGGCCTAAATAAAAATGATGCATGTCCACCACTTTTTATTGTTTTACTAATGTTATTTTCAAATAGTTTCTTTAATTCAGCCTTAATTCTTTCATCAAAAACCTCATCATCATTTGTATTTATTATACATATGCTTCCATCAAAATCCTTAAAGTCATTCTTATCAAAAGTGATATTTTCAGCAAAATCTAATGCAATACTGCATAGATATATAGCTTTCTCCTTACTTACCCTTTCCATAAGGTATCCTACGTATTCCTTGGCATATATGCTATCAATACTTCCATCAAAATCTTCTTTAATCTTTTTCAATGATTTTTTTATCAATGCTGATTTTAAGATATATGCTGGTGTCATCTGTACAGTCTTAATGGCAGATTTTATTCCATCAACAACTTCTTTTCTCATTGTATTAGGAATATTTTTAGTGATAGTTCCTGTATTAGTAAGCACTACTCCCTCTATCATTTTGGGATACTTTTTCATAAATAGTTCTACTACTAAACCACCTAATGATTCCCCAATGAAATAAGATTTATTAAAATTTATACTTTTTAAAAATTCTGCAATACTATCAACTAAATGGTAAATATCCTTTTTCCCATCAGGATAATCAAAAGCTACCACAGTATACTTCTCTTCCAATAATTGTATATGTCGATAAAACCCTTCATATAATCCACTGCCTGCTGTAAATAGTACAATCTTTTTCTCTCCGCTGCCTGAAAGTACATAATTAAAATCCCCTCCTCCAATCTTTACTGTATTCATCTTATGCTTTTCATTAAACCTTCTAATATCCTCTTTAAATTCCATAATTTCCTCCAAAATGCTAAAGAGCCGCATAATTACAGCTCTACTCCTATATACTTATTATTATTCAACTCTTCTTTATGCTATGACTTAATTTATTCTTAGCTAACTTATACAAAAGTAAAGTTTCTAATTTTAAGCCTTTAATTTCATTGATACCCATAAGCTATAAAAATCATTTCCTATATCATAATGTGATGTTACTTCTTCTTTCTGCTTAACTTTATTATTAGCCTTATGAAATATATGTGGTAGATTTTCTTCAATAATTTATCATTAATTATAAATTTTGATAAAAGAATTTATTTATGTTAAAATTTACTTATATGTAATATATAGTAAATTAATCTACATTAAAAGATACGATTTTAAATAAACTATTAAGGAAAGAAGATGTTTGAATATGTATAATGTAAAATCAAATAAAGCTACCGAATTCATAAATGATGATGAAATACTTGAAACACTTAAATATGCAGAAAAAAATAAAAACAATAAGCAATTAATTAATAAACTCATTGAAAAAGCTAGAAACTGTACTGGCCTTACTCATAGAGAAGCTGCTGTACTTCTTGAATGTAATTTAGAAGAGGAAAATAATAAAATTTATAGTTTAGCCAAAGAAATTAAAGAAAAATTTTATGGTAATAGAATTGTAATGTTTGCTCCTCTATATTTATCAAATTATTGTGTAAATGGCTGCACATATTGTCCATATCATTTCAAAAATAAACATATTCCTAGAAAAAAACTTACTCAAAAGGAAATAGAAAAAGAAGTAATTGCACTGCAAGATATGGGCCATAAAAGACTTGCCTTAGAAACTGGTGAAGATCCTATAAATAATCCTATAGAATATGTACTTGAAAGCATAAATACAATTTATAGCATAAAACATAAAAATGGAGCCATTAGAAGGGTTAATGTCAATATAGCTGCTACCACCGTAGAAAACTATAAAAAATTAAAAAAAGCTGGCATAGGAACATATATATTATTCCAGGAAACTTATAATAAAGAAGCTTATGAGGCATTACATCCCACTGGTCCTAAACATGATTATAATTATCATACTGAAGCAATGGATAGAGCTATGGATGGTGGTATTGATGATGTTGGCTGTGGAGTATTGTTCGGCTTAAATCTTTATAGATATGATTTTGTAGGTCTTTTAATGCATGCTGAACACCTAGAAGCAGTTAAAGGCATAGGTCCACATACCATAAGTGTACCAAGAATAAGACCAGCTGATGATATAAATCCCCATGAATTTACCAATGCAATTTCCGATGAAATATTTGCTAAGATAGTTGCTGTCTTGAGAATTGCAGTACCTTATACTGGATTAATCGTTTCCACTAGAGAATCACAAAAAACTAGGGAAAAAGTCTTAGAGCTTGGAGTATCTCAATTAAGTGGTGGCTCTTCTACAAGCGTTGGAGGATATGCCATTAAAGAAAAAAAATATGAAAGTTCTGCTCAATTTGATATAAGTGATGACAGAACTTTAGATGAAATTGTCAATTGGCTATTAGAAATAGGACATATCCCTAGCTTCTGCACTGCCTGCTATAGAGAAGGAAGAACTGGTGATAGATTTATGACCCTTGTTAAAAATGGACAAATAGCCAATTGCTGTTTACCAAATGCTCTTATTACTTTAAAGGAATATTTAGAAGATTATGCTTCTCCTCTTACAAAAGAAAATGGAGAAAAAGTAATTGCTACTGAAATAAAAAAGATACCTAATGAAAAAGTTAGGCAAATAGTACTTGAATATTTAAGTAAATTAAATAATGGTAAAAGAGATTTCAGGTTTTAATTTAATTACTATAAATTTTCAATGTTTAAAAAGCAACGGATAGTACTTATACTTATCCGTTGCTTTAAGTTATTATACTGTATTTATTTAGTATATTTTTCTTCTAATTTACCTAAAATATTTAAATATTTATCTTTTACAGCTTCATTAGCATCTTCAAATTTATAGCACTCATTATTAACTTTCTCTAATATTTCTTTGCTTAAATTTCTTTCTGCAAAAGTATATACTACTCTATCTTCCTTATCAATATGTCTTTCCATTAGATGGGTATATGATATTGCATTAGCAATTATATCAAGCTTAGCTTCTTCATCACCACCTTTTACCTTTTCAATAGATTCAACTAAATTACTTATATAAAGTCTTCCATAATCATGCTCTACAAGCATTCCATGCTTCACAAGTTTTTCTCCTAATTGCCCTAAATTTTCAGTAATTCTATTAAATAATATGTCTTCTTCTTTTTTATGATGATGACTATCGGCATAATTTCTAATGAATTCAATTATATCGTCTAAATCTTTATAATTAATTTCTGTACCATTCATTATATTGAAGCATACCTTTCTTATAACCTTAATCATTCTTAGTATATTTTTATGTTCTTCATTCATTAATTCTATAGCATTCATAGTCTTTTCCTCATTGCTTTTTCTTTATTTCCATTGTAGTTTCATCTATTTTAACATACTCATATTGACTATTTACTTCTTGAACAAATGCTTTTATCCATATATTTCTT
This sequence comes from Clostridium lentum, assembly GCF_014287815.1. Classification (GTDB taxonomy): domain Bacteria; phylum Bacillota; class Clostridia; order Clostridiales; family Clostridiaceae; genus Clostridium; species Clostridium lentum. The sequence goes on along the minus strand of NZ_JACOOQ010000002.1, from coordinate 137,978 downwards.
AATTGATAGAATATAGATACATCCATTGATTCTTTTTGCCAGATATCGTTATGTACACATATTCTTCTCTTCCATTGCACTTTATCTTCTTCAGCTATTATAACTTCATTAACTCTGTCACAAGGCATACCATCAAGAATATAATCATTAATGCTATCATATATTTCTTTAGCACTTATAATATTTTTTTCTTCTTTTACTTCTTTAGCCGCTTTTATTCCTTGATTAACATATATATTTTCTAATTTTCCAATTGCAGTTTCATTATTTTCTAAGATAGCTTTTGTCCATGCTGCCATTCTTCCTTCTGCACTATGAATTTTATTTTGTAACCATCCATGAATATTACTTGTATCTATTATTTCTTCTAAATTTTTATTTTCAGTTTTTTGTCCATACTTATTATTAATTTCAACACTTAATTTTTTTACATTTAATCCTTCTTCTTGTGCTAACTTTATAATTTCATCCTCTAACCCTTCAAACCATAATACCTTATTAAATAACCAAAAATGTATTTTACCTAAAAATAAACTCATTTTCTCTTCTCCTATCAACTTACATAATACTTTTTACTTCAAACTATAATATTAATATACATCAACTTTAAATTATTTTAAGTAACATTTGTTACAAATATAAATAATATTCATATAAAATACACATTATTTTCAAACTAACTTATATTTCTTTTATACCTCTTGTTTCAAACAAGTTTTTAAATCATCTTCAGGTGTACTTATTAAATGCAAATTAAAAGTATCTATAAGATATTGAAGAACATTAGGACTAAAGAAAGCAGGAAGTGTTGGTCCTAAATATATATCTTTAATTCCTAATGATAGCAATGCTAAAAGATCTGCTACAGCTTTTTGTTCATACCATGAAACTATTAAAGATAATGGTAATCCATTTACATCTGTTCCAAAAGCATCTGCTAATGCTGTAGCTATTCTAATTGCTGAATAAACATCATTACATTGTCCTACATCTAATAATCTAGGTAAACCTGCTACTTCACCAAAATCTAATTTATTGAATCTATATTTTCCACATGCTAAAGTAAGAATTATACAATCATCTGGTATCTTTTTTGCAAATTCAGTATAATAATTTCTACCTGGTCTTGCCCCATCACAACCTCCTATTAAAAAGAAGTATCTTATTTTTCCATCCTTTACAGCTTCTACAATAGCTTCTGCATTGCTTAAAGTTGCATGATGACCAAAACCTACAATAATTTCATGTGGTTCTTGGTCTTCTTCAAAGCCACCTAATTCTAATGCTTTTTCAATTATTGGTGTAAAATCTTTTTTACCATCTTTTCCTTTTGGTATATTTATAACTCCATCCCATCCAACAACATTAGTTGTAAATATTCTATCTTTATATGTTTCTCTTGGTCTCATAAGACAATTGGTAGTCATTAGTATACATCCAGGAATACCATCAAATTCTTTTTGTTGATCTTGCCATGCACCTCCATAATTTCCAATTAAATGTTTATATTTCTTTAATCCTGGATAACCATGTGAAGGTAACATTTCTCCATGGGTATATATATTTATACCTTTTCCTTCTGTTTGTTCTAATAGCTGTTCTAAATCTCTTAAATCATGACCAGAAACTATAATAAAAGGTCCCTTTTTAATCTTTACATTTACTTTATGTGGTGAAGGCTGTTCATATACTTTATTATTTGCTTCATCTAACTTTTTCATTATAGCAATACTCATATCACCAGTTCTCATAGTCCATCTTATTAACTCTTCTACTGATAAACTATCATCTGTTGTTGCTTCTAAAGCTCTTACATAAAAATTATCTACTTGATCATCGTAATAACCTAAATATCTTGCTTGATGTCCATAAGCACTTATACCTTTTAATCCATATACAATTGTTTGTCTTAATGAACGTATATCAGGATCTAAATCTTGGTCATACATAATTCCTGCAATTTTTGAATCTTCAAGCATTTCTGCTTTGCTTTCTCTTAATATATAAGTTACATGAGCTGTATCATTTTTAATTTTACCAACCTTCTTTTTTAAATCATCTTTTATTTTTTGAGATTCTCTTAATAACTTAACATGATTATCTGCATCAAAATTAACATTTGTTAATGTTGTAAATAAACAATCTTCAATAAAAGCTATTGTTGATTTATCAACATTTTCTCCCTTTTTTATAAGTTCATTTGCATAACAACTTATTCCTTTTAATTGAAATATTAATAAATCTTGTAGATTTGCTACTTCAGGGGTTTTCCCACATACACCCATCTTAGTGCATCCCTTTCCCCCTGATGTTTGTTCACATTGATAACAAAACATTGGATATTCCATAGCCATATTATTTTCCATTATATATTCCTCCTTTATTATTATCTTGCCTTAATATCTATTTTTTTATAATCAAAATACCCTAAATAACAAAAAAACATATACTTTAACAGCATATGTTTTATTTATATTTATTCAATAATCCAGATACTAAGGGTACAAAAAATAATTGATTACTTTTAGTTAAATGTTGAATTTCAAAATCCATTTCATATACAGCCTTCAAATTTTCTTTAGTAAGTACTGATTCTACTTTTCCTTTAGAAAAAATTTTTCCATTTTTCATAAGTACTATCTCCTTGCAATATGCTGAACTTAAATTTAAATCATGCAAGATTGCAATAATTGTTTTATTTTCCTCATTATTAAGCCTTTTTAATGTCTCCATCAATTCTATCTGATATCGTATATCAAGATGTGAAATAGGCTCATCTAATATTAAATATTTAGTATCCTGTACTATAGCTCTAGCTACTAATACTCTTTGTGATTCCCCTCCACTTAAATTAGCAAATATCTTATCTTTTAAATAAGCACAATTTGTAATTTCCATAGCATGTTGTATAATTGCCTTATCTTCAATAGTTAAATCTTGAAATCTTTTTAAATATGGTGTTCTCCCCATGGCAATAATATCATATACAGAAAAATTTACATCCATATTAACATTTTGAGGTACAAAAGAAATATTTGTTGCCAATTCTTTTCTTGAATACTTATTTATGTTTCTTTCATCTAAAGAAATATTTCCTTCTTTTACTTCTAAAAATCTTAAAATATGTTTTATTAAAGAAGTCTTTCCTGAACCATTAGGTCCCAATATACCATAAAAACCACCTTCTTTAAAATCACTGGATATGTCATTTAATATATATTTTTCTTCATTATTTGGTTGCCAGCTTAAATTGCTAATTGACAAAATATTTTCCGTCATCTCACTTCACCTCAAACTCTTCCATTCTTTGAATTACGATAAAGTAAATATATAAAATATGGTGCTCCAAAAACAGCTGTTATTACTCCTACAGGTATTTCTGTAGGAGCAGCTATTGTTCTAGCTATAGTATCACATATTATCATAAATGCAGCTCCACCAAAATATGAAAATGGTAAAAGTAATCTATGATCTGAACCTACTAGTAATCTCATGCAATGAGGAATAATAAGCCCTACAAATCCAATAGTTCCACTTACTGATACACTTGCTGCAACTAATATAGCACAAAAAATTATAAGTAGATTTTTTAATTTTACAGTATCTATTCCTAAACTTGCTGCCACCTCATCACCTGTAAGAATTACATTTAAATCCCTACTGAAAACAAATAATATTACTACGGATATTAAAGATACTATAAACATAAATAATACTTTGCTCCAATTGGCAGAAGAAAAACTGCCTAGTGTCCATAAATAAACTTTTTCTAAATTATCTCTATTGTAAATCATAAGTAGTGAAATAACAGAACTTAACATTGTTCCTATAGCTGTACCAGTTAATAAAAGATTTGTAGTTATTATTTTTCCACCTAAGCCACCTACTTTATATACCAACATTACAGTTGCTATTGCTCCAATAAAAGCAAATATACTAATAATACCTATTCCTAAAAAATTAAGTGTTAAACCTGACAATATTGCAATTGTTGCTCCTAATGATGCTCCTGATGAAATACCTAATATATGTGGATCTGCTAAAGAGTTTCTAAATACTGCTTGAAAGGTGCAACCTACCACTGCAAGCCCACCTCCAACAAGAGATGCTTGCAAAATTCTTGGTAAGCGCACCTTCCAAATAATTACTTCATATATTTCCTTTATATCAGTAGTATCAATAACTCTATTTATCAAAGGAATTTTATTAAGCACAAGCTTTAAACTTTCCACTGGATTAATAGATGATGATCCTACTGATGCAGAAACCACTATACATAGGAATAAAAAAACGCACAATAAGCTAATATAAATATAGTTTCTTGCTTTCTTTGATTCCAAAATATGCTCCTCCTATTGTTGAAAGGCTTCTGGATGGAATATCTTTGCTAAAGTCATTACTCCTTCTGCATTTCTATAACCTTGACGGTCTATTAAGTTATTATCTATTTCGTATACTTTTCCTTCTTTAACAGCAGTTAACTCCTTATATCCTTCAGCTGTTTCAAATCCATCCTTCATACCATTACCTATAATGATTATTTCAGGATCTGCTTCTAAAAGTGCTTCTAAACTATATGACCAATTGTCTTGTGCTGGTACTATATTATCTCCACCAGCTAATTTAATAATTTCTCCTGCAAAAGTATTTTCTGGTGCAGAGAAATCACCATATTCTCCATATCCTACTACATAATAAACTGTAGGTTCTTCTAAATCTTTAACAGCATCAGTTACTTCTTTAATAGTAGATTTCATTGCAGCTACATCCTTAGTTGCTTCATCTTGTTTATTTAAAGCTTTTCCTAATGTTTCCATCATAGTGTAAACACCATCAACATCATGTTCTTCATATAATCCTATAATCTTAATACCAGCTGCTTCAAGTTTAGCTGTATTTTCCTTATCAAAATGAGTTGAAGTAATTACTAAATCTGGTTCTAAGCTTATTATTTTTTCAATATCTGGCGTCATTAAATTACCAATTGATTCAATATTTGTTACTTCTTTTGGATAATCACAATAATCAGTTCTTCCTACAAGTTTGCCTTCTGCTCCAAGTTCATATATCATTTCTGTTATGTTAGGTGCTACAGAAATAATCTTTTTAGGTTCCTTATCTAAAGTTACCTCTTTACCAAAAGAATCTGTTATAGTTACTGGATATACTACTTCTCCAACTTGAGATGATTGATTTGCAGTATTATCTTTTTTTTCTGCATTATTTCCACAGCTAATTAAGCCAAAAGCAATCATAGTGGATAAAGATATTGCTGCAAACCTTTTAAATAATTTATTCATTTTTTCTCCTTTTTTGTTCTCTCCCTCCCAAAGAAAAACACTATTAAAGTTATGGCAGGTTTCCTGACTTAAGAATCTCTTTACTCACTAAACTCCTTCTCAAGAAAATATCTCAATGGAATTTATAATTTTAGCTTTCATCCTCTATCACAGTAGTGGGGGCTGTTGTGAAATTTCATCACATTCACTTTTAACTTTTGCCTATTTATATTTATAAACTAAAAGCACCATACTAATTCCTTCAATATTATATATATTAATAAAACATATTTCAAGTATAATATAATTATTAGTTTATCAATCTTACATATATTTAAAACTATCTATTCAAAACAATAAAGCTATACCAAAAATAATAAACTTTTTGATACAGCCTTATATATTTATTAAATTATCTAGTTAGTGCTATTCTCTTTCTTTTGAAAAACCGTGTATAGCAAAATTGTTGCTACAGTTGCTGTAACAAATGTAATAACCATTGTTACCATATATTGTACCATAGACTTTGGTCTAATCACTATAACTCCAGGTAACCCAGCTGGTCCTTGAGATAATGATAATACTTTCATAAATGTAGCATATGCTGAACCTACGGCAGAACCTATTAATGCACCTACAAATGGATACTTTAATTTTAAATTTACCCCAAATACGGCTGGCTCAGTAATTCCTAATAGAGCTGAAATTCCTGATTTTAACGTAACATTTATTTTACATGGATTATTTATATCAAATTTGCCTATATCTATTTTTTTATTAAACTTATCATCGATATAGTCAGGTATACTAAAATACACTTGATTTTTCCTAACTGTTATTTTTCTTGGTAGTGTCATCATTCCTATCCACTCTTCATTAGAAGGCTTGCTAGGCATACGCATCCATCCAATTAATATCCTATTTCCGTATTTATCAATATTTGTTTGTGCTGCATATAAATCTAATCCCTCATCTAAGATCATTACTTCATCATCAATCTTCATATCACAGGATTCTTCATCAAAGCCAACTATTGAGTAAACAGTATTATTAGTGTAATTATTTCCATCACTTATTAAATGTTCCGGAGACATAATTAATATATATTCATTATCGACTTCAAATAAATCTGGACATTCCCACATATCTCCTATTTTTTTATCATAATACCTATTTTTATAACTCCAGTTTTCGCCGTCCTCACTAGTGTAAAATAGAACTTCTCCAGTAAACTTATCACTACCACTTTCTATAAACTTACTCCCAAGTATTAACGTATATCTATCTTTATATTTCCATACTTTTGGATCTCTTGTATGAGTTCTATGTCCTAACTTTTCATCCATAATCAGTTATATAATTATTTTCTTATCTTCTAAATTATTAAATGTATATCCATCTTCAGAAAATATTTTTACTTGTGATGACTCAAAAGACTCATTATCATATGGGAAATATTGATAAAACAAATGATATTCTCCCTTATAATAAATAAATCCATTTGGATCATTAATCCAATTTCTCGGTGCTGTTAAATGTATCTTAGGTCTCCCTATATAATTCCCTCCTAGTTTTAGTAATCGGTAACATAACCGGTTATTTTAAGGTAATATTATCATGTTATCGATTACATGTCAATGTTCTATAAGCATTTTATTTTCATTTGAAATCCTTTTTTGATATAATATACTTAGGTGATGTGCATATGAAGAAAAAAATTACATTTAACGATATAGCAAAAAAAACAAACTTTTCTAAAACAACTATCTCTAGATATTTCAATAATCCTGATTCTTTAACTGAAGAATCTAAGAAAAAAATTGAAAATGCTTTAGTTGAATTAGACTACAAAGAAAATAAAGTTGCTAGAAGTTTAGCTAATGGTAAAACAGAAATGATTGGTATTATTATTCCTGATTTATTTTTACATTACTATTCTCAAATTTTAGATTCTCTTATTAATACTTATCCAAAATACAAGTATAAATTTTTAGTATTTGTTGGAAATAACAATAGAGATGAAGAAATGAATTATATAAACGAATTATTAGCTTATCAAATCGAAGGATTAATTATACTAAGCCATTCTATAGATTCTAAAACCCTAAGTGAATTAAATATTCCTATAGTCTCTATTGAAAGAGAAGACAAGTATATTTCAAGTGTTAATAGTGATAATTATTATGGCTCTTTGCAAGCAACTAATTTACTAATTAACAATAATTGTGATATGTTAATTCATATAAACGTAGATGTAAAGAAAGACACTCCTTCTTATAAACGTATTGAAGCGTTTAAAACTGCTTGTGAGACTAATAACATTAATTATAAATGTTATCTTTCTAAAATATGAAGTACATTTGATACAGCTTATCATAATATTTATAATATATATGAAGACATTGAAAAAAAATATCCTAATGGAAAAAAAGGTATATTTTTAAGCAATGACACTCATGCCAATATTTTATTGAATATTTTAATAAAAAATAAAAAAAATATACCTGATGAATATGAAATAATAGGATTTGATAATTCACCAATTTCTATGGAGTCTATCCTTCCAATTACCACTGTTAAGCAAGATATTGTTAAAATTGCTGAGGACTCAATGAAATTAATTCTTAGACAAATTAATGCTAAAAATAAAAATATGCCTATAACTATTGAACATATTAATATAGACACTGAATTAATTCAAAGAGAGACAACTTCTTAATATTTATACGTATAAAAAATACTGAGATTTAGTTAACTAAATCTCAGTATTTCCTTATTTATACTTTTCAACTTCTTCCCAAGTAGGTATTGATTCAAGTGCACCTATTTTAGTTGTGGTTATTCCTCCTACTAAATTAGCTAGTTTAACAATTTCAACAATATCTTTATCTGGTTTATTTATAATCTGAGCAATGACAGCTCCCATAAAAGCATCTCCTGCTCCTGTAGCATCTATCATTACCATTTCTTTTGTTGGCACTAATACTTGTGTTTTCTTCGTTGTTACTAAAGAGCCTTTTTTACCTAATGTTATAATCAAATTTTCACAACCTAATTTTACAATATACTGGGCAGCTTCTTTAACTTCATTTTTACCACTAATTAACAATGCTTCTTCCTCACTTAGTTTTACAATAAAACTATCCTTTATAAAATCAACAGAGCATTTAATAAATTCTTCTTTTTTATCAGCAAATAAATTTTCTCTATAATTAGCATCAAATGTTATTAACTTGTTATTTTCAACTGCATACTCTTTTAATTTATAATATGTTTTTTTCAATTCTCCTTCAAGAAATGCTGTGGCACTTCCAAAATGAAATAAATCAAAACACTCTAATTTATCCTTAAACATATCAATTGATAAAAGTGAATCAGCATCCCTTGCAAATTCAAAATCTCTCTCTCCATCTTCCATTAACGAAACAAATGCTAATGTAGTACTATGATTTTCTAGCTTAAACAATAAACTTGTATTAATATTATTAGCTTTTAAAGTAGTTTCTATAAATGCTCCAAAAGCATCCTTTCCTACAGTTCCTGCAAAATAAGCTTCTGCTCCTAATTTAGATATAGCTGATGCTACATTTGCTGGAGCCCCACCAGCTTTTTTTACAAATCCATTTGTATTCTCTAATGATTTACCTACATCTGTTGATACAAAATCTATTAACGCCTCTCCAGGACAAATTACTTTTTTCATAATAGTTTAATCTCCATTTCCTAGTACTCTATTTTATAACTTTAAATATTTTGATTAATTTTTATAATTTATATGTCGATTTTATGTTTTTCAATGCTAAGTATTGATTTTCCTTTTGATGAAAGTGTTATATCTTGTGCATCCAATGGTGTATAAAATGTTGAAGTCATTACTTGTTCTCCATCATTTGCAAATATTTCAGCAGAATATTTATCTAAAACTAATCTCATTCTTAACTTACCATCATTATCTTTAACCTTCATCTCTCTTTTATGAAGAATATCTCCATATTTTCCTGAATAACTTCTATCAAACTCTATTGTATTTCTTTTTGAATAATATCTTATTATCGTTTCATACTCATTATTTTTTGCAAATTTGATTTCAAATTCTTCAGCTTTTGAAGCGTCGATATCTAAAGTCATATCAAGTACTCTTCCGTTAATTCCTTCTAGCGAAACTTCTTTATCTATAGTTATTTTTTCATATTTTACTGTATCACCATAGTAATTTTCAATTTCCTTAATTGGCGTTTGAATTACATTATTATCTTTTATTCTAATTTCTCTTGGTATTGTCATCATTCCACACCATTTAAACTCATTAGGAATAATTCTATTTTCCCAAGAATGCATCCATCCAATCATTATACGTCTACCATCTTTATCTTCAAATGTTTGAGGTGCATAAAAATCTAATCCAAAATCTATTACCTTTGTTTTTTCTCTATTAAATTTTTTATTTTCTTTATCATACTCTCCAATTAAAAATGCAGTATTATTCCCATTATGGAATCCATCTTTGGTAGCTCTAACCTCTTGTGGTGAAATTACAAGTACATTTTTTCCATCTATATTAAAGAAATCTGGACACTCCCACATACGACCTAATTTATTTTCACTCTTGTCTAAGATAGTAACTAACTCCCAAGTTTTTAAATTCTCTGACTTAAACATTAATATCTGTCCACTACCATCTTTACTTCTACTAGCAACAACTGAATAAAAATCTCCATCTTCTTTCCATATCTTAGGATCCCTAAAATCTTCAAAACTGCTTCCTTCTGGTAATAATTCATCAGTTATAACTGGATTACTATCTAGCTTAAAATAATTTTCTCCATCACCAATAGCTATACATTGAACTTGTCTTACATAATGCTCACCATTTTCATTTTTCTTATCAACTACTCCAGTATACATAAGTATATGTTTATTATTATCTTCTATAGCACTCCCTGAAAAACATCCATCTATATCATATTTACTATCTGGTGCCATAGCTACTGGTAGCTGTTGCCACTTTATCATATCTTTTGATTTACTATGCCCCCAATGCATTGGCCCCCACACTGTACCATATGGATTATATTGATAAAACAAATGATATTCTTCATTAAAAATTGAAAATCCATTTGGATCATTAATCCAACCAATTGGTGCTGATATATGAAAAGCTGGTCTTTCTTCGCTTTTTATACTCTCAATAAATCTATTCTCATAATCTCTTGCTTTCTCTAAAACTGAACTACTCATAATTACCCTAATCCACTCCTCTAATATTTTTCAGTAAACACAAGTGACAATCTGCCACTTGCGTATGTTTATTATTTAAAATATTCATCTAAATATTTTTGCTTTATTTCCAACATTTTTGATAGCCCTAATTTTTCCATCTCATCAAGATAAGAATCCCATTCCTTTTCTATGCCTCCATTTAAAATCCATTCAGCTTTTTTTCTTTCAGTATATTGTCGTACTGCTGTTTCATATTGAGTAAACAATTCTATATCTTCTTGAGTCATAAGTAATACAGGATAGTTATACTCTGCCTTCATATCTTTTACATAAGTTTCATGGAGTATATTTAACCTTTCTTGGGCATCATCTGGACATGTTGTATAATTTCCATAGTATTCATTAAGAACTGCTAAAGGACCACCTACATTTTGATTTACTCTAACTTCCCAAGGTGAAGTATCTCCTAAAGGTAAATGTGCTAATGAACCATCTTCTTTTAGTTCAAATACATTTTGATGTTCTTCATCTCCGTAAGTTCCCCAGTTATCTTGTACTGATTGTAATGGATCATATAATTCATCTATCCATTTTGCTGTTAATTCTAAATTCTTATTAGCAGTAGTTATTACACATCTTCCAATGTCTATACCTGCTCCATTTGATCTTGGTACATTAACGTTCCCATTTGGTCCTGCTAGTGCTGGTAATGCAATATAATCTTCTGGATTTGTAACTATATTTGCTGCATCCCAAGTAAAGAACATTCCATATCTTCCATTATTACCTTTAGATACATAAGTTGCCCAATCTTGTGTAAATGCTTCTGGATCTATAAGTCCTTCTTCTTGAAGTGAATGAAGCCAGCTTATACCTTCTTTATATCCCTCTTGTACAGTTGAATAAATAACCTTTTTATCATTTGTTACAAGAAAATGATCACTATTGTCCCCTTCTCCAAAAGCTCCTAATAATATTCCTGGATCTTGGTCTCCATTATTTATAATGAACGTCATAGGTATTACATCTGTTCTACCTTCTGGTTTCTTATCCCTAAAAGCTTTTAGCACTTCAACTAATTCATCAGTTGTAGTTGGTACTTCTAACCCTAATTCGTCTAGCCATTTTTTATTTATAAAAGGCATATCTCCTACAGCCTGTATAGCTTCTTTTCCAGTACCTAATTCCTCAATCCAAGGGAATGAATATATATGTCCATCAGGAGCTGTTATCATCTTTCTATACTCAGGATTTTCATTTAATATCTTGCTTAAATTAGGCATATATTCATCTATCAAATCTTCAACAGCAATAATTACGCCTTGTTTAGAGTAACGAAGTAAATCATAATTACTCATTCCAGCATTAAAAACTACATCAGGTAGTGTATCTTTTTTAGATAATGCTAAACTTTTTTTATCGCCATATTGATCATCTGGATAGCATGTCCAATCTACTTCTACATTAGTTTTTTCTTGTAATCTTTTAAATATAAGTCTATTATTAGGATTTTGTTCTGATACTGCTGGTGCACTTGTAAGCATAGTTAAAGTGGCAGTTTCCTCTAGTGGAAATGATACATCAGAATGTACAGTTACATTTTCCTCCTTCTTACTTCCACAAGCACTTAAAGATGTAGTTACTACAGTTAACATTACAATACTTAAAATTCTTTTTATCTTATTTTTTCTCATTTTACTCTCTCCCTTTTATATAATATCAGCCTTTTACTGAGCCCATCATTATACCTTTATCAAAATATTTTTGGAAAAATGGATACATAATTAACAATGGTAAACTTGAAATTACTATTGTTGAATACTTTAATAATTCGGCCATCTTAGACATTTCAGCCATATTTTGTATATCAGCTATCATTCCTGTAGATGGTGAATTTTGAATTAATATTGATCTTATTACTAGTTGTAGTGGCTGTAGCTTAGAATCATCTAAATAAATCATTGCATCAAAATATCCATTCCATTGAGCTACAAATTGGTATAACATCAATACTGCTATAATTGGTTTGCATACTGGTAACACTATTTTAAAGAAATGCTTTATTTCACTTGCTCCATCTATAGATGAAGCTTCTCTTAATTCTTTAGGTAGTGACTTAAAATATGTTTTTGCAAGCATTATATTCCATACATTTATGGCTCCTGGTAATAACATAGCCCATATAGTGTTTAAAAGATTTAATTTATCCATCAATAAATATGTTGGGATTAATCCTCCACCTAAAAACATAGTTATTACATATAAAGTGTTTATAAATGTCTTACCCACAAACTTATCTTTTGATAACGGATATGCTGCCATAAGTGTAACTGCAACTGAAATTACTGCATATGAAATTGAATAAAAAATAGAATTTAAAAATCCTCTTAAAATCATATCATCTTGCAGAACTCTCTTATATCCATCTAATGACCATTTGCTAAAATCGAATGTTATTCCTTCACTGCTTAGCACAGTAGGATCTGTAAATGAAGCAATAACTATATATGCAAGTGGAATTATAATAGCAAGTAGAAAAATTCCTAGCAATATATATCCACTATTTAAAATAATTTTATCTGACATTGAAAGATTTCTTTTTCTTTTCTTTACCATTTTACCCTCCTATAAGCCTACTTCTTCATCTTCGTTCATTTTCTTTATAGTTACATTCACCATAATAAGTAGTATTATATTTATTACTGAGTTAAATAATCCAACTGCTGTAGAGAAACTATAATCACCTAACTGTAACCCCATTCTGTAAGTATAAGTAGCTAATATATCAGATGTAGGCATATTTAAACTTGTTTGTAAAGCAAGTGCTTTTTCAAATCCTATACTCATTATTCCACCTACTGATAAAATAAATTGAATAATCATAATTGGCTTTATAGCTGGAATATCAACATTCCAAATCTGTTGAAAAATATTAGCTCCATCAATGACAGCAGCTTCTGTTAGTTCCTTACTTGAATTAGAAAGAGCTGCGGTGTAAATAATAGACGCCCAACCTGCCCCTTGCCAAATTCCACTGGCAATATATATAGTACGGAATGCTTCTGGCTTAGTCATAAAATTAATTGATGTTCCCAAAAATTGATTTACAGGTCCAACAGGAGATAAAAATAATATAATCATACCTGATATTACTATTACAGAAATAAAGTTTGGTGCATAAATTATTAATTGCACTATTTTCTTTATTCTTTCACTTTTTACCCTAGTTAAAAGTAAAGCTAAAATAATTGGTACTGGAAATCCCCATAACAATCCATAAACGCTTAATTTTAAAGTATTCATCAGTAAGGTCATAAAATCTGGTGAGGACATAAATCTTTGGAAATGTTTTAATCCAACCCACTCACTTCCTAGTATTCCACTGATAGGGTTATAGTCTTCAAAAGCAATTAGTATTCCACCTATAGGAATATACTTAAAAATTATTAACAACAGTAATGGAGGTAATGTAAAAAACAAATATAACTGGTAGTTTTTTTTCATATAATCTAATTTTTTATAAATACTTACTTTTAAATCTTGCTTTTTACTGCTGAAAAATTCTCCCTGTATTTTTTCATTTGTAACTAAAACATCACTTTTTATCTCTCTCAATATAATCTCATCCCTTCTTATAATTTTAGAAACAATTCCGCTTACCTTTATACCATTGCAAACATTTTCATTTCTCTATAAACTAATATTATCACCATTATTTTACAGCGTCAACTATTTTTGTTACATTTATTAATATTTTATTTTTACATTGTAAACTATATACTTTTTATATTGTAAACTATACTCTTTTACTTTTGTAACAATAATTATGTATTTATCTTTTATTTTTATAGTTAGTTTGCTATACTTATTATAAATATTTTAAAAATTTGTAAATTTATCAAAATGAGGAGTTATAAATAATGCAAAACAAGAAAATTACAGCACAAGATATAGCTGATAAATTAAATATATCAAGAAACACTGTTTCCAAAGCGCTAAATAATACTGGAAATATATCTGAAGATACTAAGATGAAAGTAATCCAAACTGCATTTGAGATGGGCTATAAGAATTTTTCTCAAGAAAATAAAAATATTACTTTTAAAAATAAAGAAATTGCACTTTTCACCACTAATATGCCAAACTCTTCACACTTTGGTTCTAAATTTTTATCTGGATTTGAAAAAAAGATAAGTAGTTTTGGGATAAAGTTATCAATATATATAATTAGAGAAGATGATTTACTCTCTAGAAAGCTACCAAGCAACTTTCAAACTGAATTAATAGATGCAATTATTTGCATAGAAATGTTTGATGCTAATTATAGCAACTTTATTTGTAAGCTAGGAATTCCTACACTGTTCATCGATTGCCCTACTACTAAAGAATGTCCTAATCTTAAATCAGATATTCTACTGATGGAAAATTATAATAGTGTTTATACTGTAACTAAAAACCTAATAAATAATGGTTGTAAAAATATAAGTTTCGTAGGTGATCCTAATCATTGCCAAAGCTTTTATGAACGTTGGCAAGGATACTGCTCAGCATTACTTGATTATAATATTCAACTTGATAAAAGCACATGTATATTAGATAATGATTCAAATCCATATTCAGATTCTTCATGGCTTAGAGATAATATTAAGAAACTAGATAAACTTCCTGATGCATTTATCTGTGCAAATGATTTTATTGCTGTATCATTGGTAAATGCTTTAAAATCAATTAATATTTCTATTCCTGAAGATACTTTAGTATGTGGGTTTGATGGTTCATTGGAGGCAAAAATTATAGTATCTCAACTTACTACTATTACTATTCCTAGTTATGATATGGGCAATTTAGCAGCTGAATTAATTATTTCACGTATCAAAGATAATTCTACGCCATTTAAAACTGTTCATGTAAAAACCTCAATAGACTATAGGGAGTCAACAGGTTTTAATATTATTAATACATTATAAAACTAGTTAACTTAACTAGTTTTATATTTTACCGGTTACGCAACCGGTTACTTTCTTTACTTTACCACTTACATATATCCCTTTCAAGACTTTTCTTATTTTAAGTATTAATAAATCATAATTTTTATCTATATTATGTTGTTTAGTTATTTTGAATCTCTTCCAAAAATATAATAGCTAAATATACCCATAAATAAGATATATTATCTTATTTATGGGTATATTAAACTAATTAAGTTGTAAGTATTTTATTTATTCTTTACCTCTTGCTTTTCTTTCTTACTTCCCTAGACTTTTTTATGGATAGCTTCTTTGATGGACATTGCTTTTTTACATACTTAAGATATTTTTCAATCTTATAATCACATTTAAGTTTTTCTAAAGTATTGAGTCTCATGGCAAGTTCCTTATTAGTATATAAGGCATGAATTTGTTTATGACAGTCTTCACATAGCAATGCAGTTTCCTTATCTCTTCCTCCCTCTTCCCTTGGAATAAGGTGATGTTCTGTAAGTTTAGGGACACCAGACCTTTTACATAATTCACAAACAAGTTCCTTCATTTCTTATCTCCATATTTCTATTCCTATATTTTATTAATATTTTTAACAAATTTATATAATATATTTATCAATTAATGTATTTCTATAAAAATCTATTTACCTAGATATAAATTTATCCACTATCTTTTTAGAATAATTATAAGCTTTATATAATCTAGGATTAGCTTTCTCCTCTTCTTTTTCTTTAATAAACTTTACCATTTCCACTATAGGCATAAGCTTGTTCATAGTATCATTATATCCTTCATTTATCCGTATTCTTTTAGCATCTGCATCTAAATTCAAAGTTCCATTTAAAGTATTTTCCACAAGTCTTTCAGGAGAAATTATTATTAATTTTGCCTCTGGATAAAGACTCCTATCTATTGTTACTTCCTTGGAAAGCAGTACAACAATTATTATGTCACATCCCTCATCATAAACTGGCTGTATAGGCGTATTATCCACCATACCACCATCAATATATTTATCTCCTAACACTTCTGTACTATCATAAATTAACGGAAGTGATGCCGATGCTAAAATCATTTTTCTTGCTTCATTTTCTTCATAATCATTTATTCTGAAATACTTAACAGAACACTCTGGAATCTTGGTACATGCAGCATAACATATTTTGTTATTTTCATTAACTTTATTACAATCAATGTACTTATTTAATACTTCAACAGCACCTTCATTACTTATTGAACCATGGTCTAACTTATCACTGAGTAATTTAATTACAAGCTGTGGATTTTTGCTTCCTAAATATAATCCTATTCCTCTTTTTATTAATTCCTTCTTACTTATTGGTACTAGCTTATCCATAGTAACTTCATCCCATAAATTTTCTGCTTTTTCCAAATCATCCATTGCAAATAAAGCTGCATTAAAAGCTCCGATAGATGTTCCTGAAAAAACTGATATATACTTATTTAAGTTAAGCTCTTTTAATGCTTTCCATACGCCAAGCTCATATGCTCCTTTTCCGCCTCCACCTGATAAAACTAATCCTATCTTCATCTTTTTTCACCTACTATTTTAAATGTACTTATTTTTATATTTTAATTATACTTTATTTGAAATTCTTATTCAAAATCCCTCTATACCTATGAATAAATAAATTAATCTATTTATTTCTAATTTATAGATAAACTTCTTTATCAATCACCTACTATTTATCCAATGTTTTACTTGCATCATAACCTAAATTTCTAAAATCAGAGTTTAGTAATTCTATTCACAAAAAATAAAAATATAATACTATACACTTTTAAAAATATGTTGAATATACTGTAGTATATAAATATTTAGGAGGTAATAATTATGTATAATAATAACAATTGTTGCTATAATCCTTGTCAATGCAATAATGGACGTTATGGAAATTATGGTTATGGAAATTGGGGATTTAATAATAACCTATACTGGCTTCCACTATTATTCTTATTCTTCTAATTTTTTATCAATTAGTTTTATTTGGCATATGAATTTTTCATATGCCATTTATATTTATGACAAATAAATTAAATACATCATATATTATTATTGAATTTAAATATTAACTTTGCATTATGTAAAAATAATTAAAACTATATAATAAATATCTGAAATATTTACTGCTTATTCTTGGAGAGATTTATATGAAATTTATTATTTTTGGTGATACTAAAGGAAAAGACAATGGTATAAATAAAAAGGTTTTAAACAACTTATTAAAATCATCTAAAAAATATGCTCCATCGCCTGATTTTATAGTAATTTGTGGTGATTCAATTGCTGGTTCAAAAGACACTAATATTTTAAAACTCCAACTTGAGGATTTTAACAGCACAATAAATAAACATTATCCAAACACTCAACTTTTACCTGTAATTGGTGATAACGAAGTTAATACAAACCCTACAGATAATCGCTTTGAAAAGATATTTGCCTCAATTTATGACAATATGATTCCTGAAAGTAATTATCTTAAGGAATATAATAAAACAATATATTTCTTAGACTTTTCTAATATACGAATTATTGTTCTAAACTCCTTTCACTATGGTGAAATTCAGAAAGTTAGTGAAAGAGTTCTTCATTGGCTAAAGGAAATAACAACTGATTGTAATAAGAAAAAGCTTCTTTTCATACATTCTCCACTATTTCCAACTGGAGCTCATTTAGGAGATTGCTTAGATTTATATGCAGCTGACCGTGATAATTTATTACTTACCATAGAAGAATGTAATATTGATGCTGTTTTTTGTGGTCATGAGCATAATTACTCTAGACGTCTTATAAATAAAACTAATAATTTGAAAGACCTATATCAAATTATAACAGGCGGTGGTGGTGAAAAACTTAGAGATAAATATAAAAGTAAAAAAGGTGTGATAGTGGCGCCTATTGCAGAATATCATTATTTAATTGCTGATTCATACGATGATTATATTAAAATTACATCCATAAATATTAAAGGTAAAATATTAGATCAATTTATCATAGAATAGTGTTAAACCCTACAAAATCATTTTAAGTGACTTTGTAGGGTTTAACACTATTTTAAGTATCTCAATTTGATACTATATGCAATTTATATCTATATTATTTAAACTAGAGAGTATTTTAAAGCATCATGCTTCTTAATATATTGTATTGAAATACATCCTGGTCCACCTTGAGTAGTAAAAGCTGGTCCTAATAACCCCACTTCAATATCAGCATCTGGTATAGCTGATAATATTATTTTCTTAACTTCTTCTGCTCCATCTTCATTAAATGCATGATAAATATACAGCTTATGTTCAGAATTTATACCATCCTCTGTCATCTGTTCTATTATCTTTTGAACAGCTTTTTTATAAGTTCGCTTTGTGGTAAACTTAACTAAGGATTTCTTATCATCAGACATTGTCATTACAGGAACTAGCTTTATTACACTTCCTATCTTACCAACTATTGAGGATATTCTTCCACCTCGCACTAAATAATCAAAATCATGTGGAATTAAATATGATTTAGATTCTTTTAATGCCTTATTAATTTCATCAACTATTTCTTTACATTGTCTTCCTTGTTCCACAAGTTCCATTGCTAAATCTACTAAATATTTTTGTGGACCACATAAAGTTTGTGAATTGATTACATGTATACGCTCTGGATTTTCAACCATTCCTCTAGCTACACAAGCTGAATTATATGTACCAGATAAACCATCAGCCATTGAAATATTTATTATTTCATCTTCTTTATACTGATTATATATATCAACAACATGTCCAATTGACGGTTGAGATGAAGTTGGCATATGTCCTTCATTTATTATCTTTATAAATTCTTCCGTTTCTATGTCTTCATATTCTCTATAATTTTTTCCATTTATATGTACTGTTAGTGAGGCAATTGTTATGTTCTTTTCTTGACCTTTTTTTTCTGAATAAAGTGATGATGAATCTGATATTATTCTAATCATGCTTATTTCCCCATTCCTCTATATTTTACTTAATTCATATAAAACCTAATAACGTAGTTTTTAAAACTACTTGTTTTAAGGTTATCATACCAAACATTTTTTGTCAATATTCTTCATCATATTCACTTCTTAAACAATAACTTTTAAATATAACATTATTGACTTATTATCATAAAGCTTTTTGTAGAATTAAAATTTCACAATATTAATTTATCTTGCTAAACTATTTATAGAACTATTTTTTTAGGTGATATTTATGAAAATTAATCTTGTATGTCAAGGAGGAGGAGTCCGTGGAATTGCCCATATAGGTGCTTTATGTGCTCTAGAAGATTATGGCTTTACATTCAATTGCTTTTCTGGAACTTCCGTAGGTGCCTTAGTAACTTCACTTATGGCCGTAGGTTACTCTGCTTACGAAGTAAAAAAAATCTTATTTGATATAGATTTTAATTTATATATTAATAAAACCATATTGGCATCTATCCCATTTATAGGAAGAAACCTAAGCATATTTAAATCTAAAGGCATCTTTTCTACCTCTGCCATTGAAGAATTGCTTACAGAGCTTTATAGTGCAAAGGGAAAAAAATATTTTAAAGATATTTCTAATAACAGCAATTTTTTAAGATTTATTGCTACTGATATAACACAAAAACAAATATTAATTCTTCCTGAAGATTTAAAAAAATATAATATTAATCCAATGAATTTTGAAATATCTAAAGCTGTAAAAATGAGTATAAGCCTACCTTTTATATTTATTCCTGAAAAACTAAAGACTCCTAAAGGTTCCTGCTACATAGTAGATGGCGGACTCATAAGTAATCTCCCTATCTGGCTTTTTAATAATACTACTACAAAGTACCCCACCCTTGCTTTGAAGCTTGTAAGTAATCAAGATAAAAATATAACTTATGCAGAAAAATGCCCTTTAAGTAAGTATTTAATGGATATTCTAGATGCCTGTATGACTACAAATGAATCTATTTACTTTAGTTCACTAAAGAATATCCACACCATAGATATTCCTACCTTTGATATTGCCGTAACAGATTTTTATATATCCTATCAAAATAAAGAAAGACTTTTTAATTCTGGTTATAGCACCATAACTAATTTTTTAAAAAAGAATAATATCTCATCTAATACAATTAATCTTAATTAAATAAGAAAAGATGCCTTCTTACTTAAAGAGAAGCATCTTTTCTTATTTATTTTTCTTTTTTCTATATATTCTGTATCCTGATGAATTAATTATCCATTTTCAATTAATTCTTTTAGTATCCTGTTACTTCTTCACCTTTAAGCATGTTAACAGCAGAACTTGTTCCTATTCTGTCACATCCTTCATTTATAAACATTTCTAAATCAGCTATAGTCTTAACGCCACCTGCTGCCTTCATCTTTACATTTGGTCCTATATGTTTCTTAAATAATCTTATATCTTCTATTGTTGCTCCTGCTGTACCAAAACCAGTTGATGTCTTGATATAATCAGCTCCAGCTTCTGTAACAGCTTTGCACATAGAGATCTTTTCTTCTTCAGTTAAATAACAAGTTTCTATAATAACCTTTAAAATTTTATCTCCACAAACTTCCTTTAAGTCAGCAATTTCTTTAGTTACTTTATCATAATCTCCATTTTTAACATCACTTATATTAATAACCATATCAATTTCATTAGCACCATCTTCAATTGCTTTTTTAGTTTCTAAAACTTTTGCTTCTGTTACTGAGTATCCTAGAGGGAAGCCTACTACTGTACAAATATTAATTTTATTGCCATATGTTTTATGAATACGTGAAATATAGCAAGCTGGAACACATACTGAGGCTGTTCCATACTCAATAGCTTCATCACATAATACTTTTATATCTTCCCAAGTAGCCACAGCCTTTAATAATGTATGATCTATATGTTTTAATATTTGTTTTCTTTCCATAATATTACCCCTTTTTTACATAATTTTAATTTTCCTATTTATTATAATAATCAACACTTGTAAATAAGTCAAACCTTGTTTATTGGAACTTTAAATATTTCTGAAATAACCATATAACCAGATTCTAGCAATACATTTACTAAAAATAAAACTTATTCTTGTATAGACATTATTAACACTCCTTAAACATATTATATATATAATTGTTTTTTAGGAGTTTTTTTATGGACAATAATCTTAACTTATGCAAGGCAAAGCTTCCTTATCCTCCAATAGTTGTTGCAAAGCCAAATAAGCATTATGCCGAAATAATCCAAGTTAACTTTGCTGGTGCTGTATCTGAATTTTCTGCCATATCTCAATATATAAATCATCACTTCAGAACAGAAAATCAATACCCTGAAATTTCAAAAACATTAGAACATATTGCAATAGTAGAAATGTATCATTTAGAAATATTAGGAAAGCTAATAATAAAACTAGGTGGAAACCCTGGCTACTGGATTAACAAAAAAGATAAAAAATTAAACTGGAGTCCTCATTTTATTAATTATGGCTTAAATGTAACCGAAATGATAAATTACGATATTAAAGATGAAAAGGTAGCTATTAAACAATATATTAGTACTCAGAAAAAAATAGATGATTCCAACATAATTTCAATTATTGATAGGATAATTCTAGATGAAGAAGTCCATATTCAAATTCTTACTGAATTATCAAAGAAATATTTGACACCATAAAAATAAAAGGAGCTAAGCTAGCTCCTTTTATAAATTATATTCAATTTATCCAGCACGTTCCATATTATTATAACCGGCAATATTCACAGTAATCCATATACCATACTTCCTTACATTTTCAAAAACAGTTTCCATATCATTGTAATCAGATCTTGTTAATTCTTTATTTAGAGCTACTTCTATAGACTCCTTTTCTGAATTTAACCAACTATCTATTTCATTTATCTTAACCGTTTCTAAAACCTTGTATAATTTACTAATTTCCCTCATAACAATTTTACTATATGAACTACTATAACTTTGAAGTTTAATAATACTTAATCCATCAGTTTTTAATCTCACTGAATCCTTCTCCATAACCTCTCTTAAAGAAATATGTAAATTGCTTATTGATTTTTCATTTGAAGCAATCATTTTTCTAGTTTCACTGTTTATCTCTTTAGTTTCTATATTAAATAATTCTGATTGATACAAAGCATATAAGCTTATGATTATTGATATACTACTAAATACAATAGTTAAAATCTCCATTTTATTCCCCCACTCATTAGTTTTTAACTTATTTCTATTTTTTCTTTTATATCTCTATATAAATCTACATTTAAACTTACCCATATTCCATACCTTTCTAATTGTTCTAAACTTATCTCAATATTTTTATAGTCCTCTCGGTTAATATCCTTTGACAATTTTAAAATAACTTTTTGTTCATCATTATCAAGCCACATATCTAAATCAGATATTGATTTTGATGCTAATATATTACTTAAATACATTATGCTATGTAATATATTAAATTTATTTTCTACATTGTAATTATTCATCTTTATTAATACCATTTCATTTTTTATAAATGTAACTTGTTCTTCTTTAGTCTCTAATTTTGTTTCTTCTTTATTTATTATTTCATCAAGTGTGCTATGTAAATTATTTATGGATTTCTCATTGCAATCAATCATTAGTTTTGTATCTTTATTTAATTCTCTTGATAACTTGTTAAAGTGTTCTGATTGATAAACAGCTATACAGCTTATCAAAATAGATAAAACCCCACAAAAAACCGCTATAATTACCATTATCTTCTCCTTAAACTTATTTTTCGTTATTTTACTTAATATTATATAATAGACCTAAATAATACACAATATTTTATTATAACTATATTAATTTATTGTAAATAAGAAATGCTATATTTCTACAGCATTTCTAATATTTTTAATATTCTAACATTTTTGAAATTCTCATAAGAGTAAGTCTATTTCTCACGTATGGTAATACTCTAATGCTATTTTGCTTTACATCATTAGACAACCCTATCTCTTCTAATGTTGTAACAGCTTTTGCTCTCTTTAATGTATTCTTTACAAAGTCTAAGGTAGGAAGTTTTTCTAATATTTCAGCAATACTTTCTAATCTATTTTGTAAGATAACTTTATTTACATTTAATAAAGGATCTGGTGTATTTTCTTTCATAATAGAATCATACATTTCTCTACTCTTAAATACTTCCTTTAGCATATCCTCTTCCAAACCATAATATTTTTTGACTCTACATCTACCATTTTCAATGGATTTTTTTATTTTCTTATATTCTTCCATTACCAATATTAAACCTACTGATACTTTTTCACCATGATATGCATCTAAATGTTTATTAATAACTTCCATTTCCCATAAGTGAGACATATGATGCTCTGCTCCTGAAGCTGGTCTTGAATTTCCTATTATCTGCATTGCAAGTCCTGATAAAATTAAAGCATACATCAATTGTTCATAAGCCTCCAACTTACCAAGAACTAAATCATCTACACATTCACAAAGTTTATTTACTGCATCTATTTCCATATTGCATACTTTATTACAAATATACTCCCCAATTACTATACTTGAAATTTTCCAGTCTACTAAAGCTGTATATTTTCCTATTAAATCCGATACCCCTGATGCAGTAAGCCTATATGGTGCTTCTTTAAATATATCTGTATCTGCTACTACATAAATAGGTGATACTGCAGTAAATGTTTTTTTATCCCCTTTCCAAGTCATAGCAGCTACTGTAGATACAAATCCATCTACACTCGCTGCTGTAGGAACAGATATAAAAGGAATATCTTTATTATATGCCACATATCTAGTTATATCATGAATAGTTCCTGAACCTAATGCTATTAAAACATCATTTTCTACCGATAAGCACTCATATACCTTTTGTACTGCTATTTCATTGGCATGAAGATTTTCAGACTTTAAATTTATAAACTTTCCTTTTGGAATAATTTCTTTAATTTCTTCCCCTGCTGCAGCATAAGTATTTTCATCACATATTATTGTTATGTTTTTAAATCCCTCTTTTTCCATAATCATTGAAAGCTTTTTAATAGCTTCACTTTCAATTATTATATCCTTCACCATAATTTTATGTTCCTTACCACATCCACAAAATCCTATAAACTTATTAATGTCTACTCTCATATATCCTCACCATCCATCTATAATATTCTATATGTAAAATTATACCATTTTTATATTGAAATAAGGATATATTAATTGAAAATAATACACAAGTAATAAAGAGTACTATTTCCTTAAATATTACTTGTATAGTATAATCTTCATATATTATATTCATAAGTAAAATAAATATTAAAAATAATTATCATTAATATTTTTAATAATAAACTTATATTTTACTTTCATTATTACTTTGAAGGGAGAATCTTATGCTAGAAGAATTAAAAACTTTCATTGCCGTAGTAGAACATAAAAATTTTACTAGAGCTGGTGAATACTTAAACTTATCACAACCAAGCGTTAGTACCCATATAAAAAACTTAGAAAGCTCCTTTGATGTTACATTAATAAATCGTTCTGTTAAACAAAAAAACATATGTATCACAGAAAATGGATATAAATTATATGAAAAAGCAAAAGAAATAATAAATTTACTTGATATTACATATATAGAAGTTAAAGATAATAATAACTCCTTAAAAGGTACTTTAAAGATAGGTACAAGTCTTACAATTGGAGAATATTTTCTTCCTAAGTTTATCTCAATTTTTTCAAAGAAATATCCAGACATAGATGTGGAAATTGTTATTGAAAACACTTCTTTAATATGTTCACATCTAAAAGACTTAACTCTTGATATTGGACTTATAGAAGGAACCCCTACCCTAGGAAGTTTTAATCAAGAATATTTCCTAAAGGACCAACTGGTTTTAGCCTTTAATCCTAGTAATAACCAACTGATTAACATCAAATCCTATGAAGAGCTAAATAATCACTTATGGATTGTAAGGGAAGATGGTTCCGGAAGCAGGGAATATTTCAATATGTTCTTGGAAAGCAATAAAATAATTCCTAATAAAATATTAGTTTTAGGTAGTAACTCTGCTATTAAGGAAGCTGTAAAAAATAATCTTGGCATCACTCTTACCTCAAGTTTAGTTACTGAAGCAGCCGTTGCAAATAGAGAAATTTGTATCAATACCTTTAATGATAAGTATTATAGATATTTCTCTTATATAACACCAAAAAACATTACCATGTCAAAAACAATTCAAGTCTTTATCGATGAACTAAATGATTTTTCAAAAAAAACTAGCTGCTAATAAAAAACATGGATTGCATTAATCCATGTTTTTTATTCTATAATATTGAAGAAAATAGCTTTGACAATCCTTCTTTAATTTTAGTTTTATTATTTCTTCCTTTATACATCTCTAAAGTAAGCTCATTACTTTTTGTAATATCTTTTTCAAATTGCTCTTTCTGCTTACACGCTATTTCACTAGAATATATGTATGCATTTATTTCAAAGTTTAATTCAAAACTTCTTGTATCCATGTTTGCTGTACCAATAGAGCAAATCTCATCATCTATAACAAGAGTTTTAGCATGTAAAAATGCATTTCTATCATAATGGTATATCTTTACTCCAAAATCTAAAAGATCACCTGCATAGAAAAGATTAGCCCAATAAACAAATGGATGATCTCCTTTTCCAGGAATCATTATTCTTACATCCACACCAGATAATGCAGCAAGCTTCAAAGCATCAGATATACTATTATCTATAATTAAATATGGCGATTGTATATAAATATAATTTCTTGCTTTTTGAATCATTTTTAAATAAGCAAGCTTAATTTCAAATCTATCACTAAGATTAGGGCCACTTGATAATATTTGAACCCCCTTATCACCTGCACTTTCTATACTATTTTCTGCAAATACCTCTTGTATATCTACTTCTTCTTTAGTAGCATATCTCCAATCAGCTAAAAATCTCGAATTTAAATCCTTAACAGCATCACCTTCTATTTTTACATGAGTATCTCTCCAGTAACCAAATTTCTCATCCTTACCTAAATATTCATCTCCAACGTTAAAACCTCCAACAAAGCCTACTTTATTGTCAATAACAACAATTTTACGATGATTTCTAAAATTCATATTTAAATTTACAATTTTTAGCCAAGATGGGAAAAATTCACCAGTTTTCCCCCCTAATGAAGTTAATTTTTTAAGTACTCTTCTATTCAACGTCCTGCTACCAACAGAATCATATAAAAGCCTTACTTCTACACCTTTTGAAGCTTTCTCTTCTAAAACTGATAGTATCTCGCTTCCTATTCCATCTGTTTTAAATATGTAAAATTCTATATTTATACTCTTTTCAGCTTTTCTTAAAGAATCTAGTAAAACACTGAAAAATTCTTTTCCATCGCTATACATCATCACTTGATTTTTTTCTCTATATGGCGAATATCCCATTCTCTCTATGGAGTTAATCATATCATAATTTTTATTGTCTTTTTCAAGATAACCTTCCTTCTGTGTCTTCCTCATATAATCTTTGAATAACTTTAATTCAATTTCTTTAATGCCAAACATATTAGCATTATTAATTTTTCTTCCCAATAATAAAAATGCAATAAATCCCACCAATGGAGCAATATAAATTACAAGCACCCATGCTATTATACTATTGGCTGATCTCTTTTCTTTGAAAATCATATAAAAAATAGCAAAGAAATTTATTATATCTATTATCATCCTTACTATTTGAAACATTGCTATCACCTCTTTTTTATTATGTCTATTTACCTTACTAATTAAGTATAACAAAAAAAAGAAAATATTAAAATGTATCTTTCAGTATACCTTAAGATAAGTATCTAATATATTCTTTGGATCATCTTCAACCATAAAAACCTTTTCCATATTTATCCTCAATTAAACATAGTCACATAGAAAACTATATATATTAAAAAGGAACCTTACGGCTCCTTTTACCATTACTTTATAAAGTTATAAATTCCTTATATACGCCTTTAGACTTTTCCATTATATAGTTCCTCTACCTTGGCCCAATTTATTATCTGCCATATGTTTTCTAAATATTTACCTCTTAAATTCTTATATTTTAAATAATAAGCATGTTCCCATACATCTATACATAAAATCGGTTTAAAACCACATATAAGTGGTGTATCTTGATTAAGTGTATTCATGACATGAAGCCTGCCATACTTTTCCTTCACAAGAAAGCTATATCCTGATCCAAATCTATTTAATGCATTTTCATTTATAAGTTCTCTTAACTGTTCAAAAGAACCGTACTGTTTTTTTATTCTATCCATTAGTTTTCCTTCTGGTTTCCTTTTAGGCTTAGGATATAAAATTGAAAAGTACAAATTATGATTATATACCCCTCCACCGTTGTTTATTACTTTTTCTCGTATTTCTTTAGGTATTTTTTTAGGATTCATTAATATATCCTCTAATGTTTTACCCTTTGTAAAATCCTCATATCCTTTAAGTACCTTATTCAAATTATCAACATAACCTTGTAAATGCTTAGTATAGTGAATTTCTACTGTTTCCTTATCTATATAAGGTTCCAATGCATTAAATAAATATGGAAGATATATTTTTTCGTATTTCATTATATTTCCTTTCAATATTAATTACTACACTACTATATATGCAAAAATCTATTTTCTTTATCACTATCCATTAAAAACCATATTTGCTTTATTAAATTCTTCATATGCTTTTATGATATTATCTTTTCCTTTCTTTTTAACATTAAAATTAAAAAGTGTATCATAGGATGTTTTAATTAAATAATAATTATTCATATCTATGAATTGATTAATTTTATCATCACCATATTGCATATTTCTGAGATTGAGCTTTTGCATAAGAAGCATCAAATGAATTATTACATCCCTTATATTATTAATATTTTCATTATTATTTAAATAATCTCTACTATCTTCTATTACATATTTATTATATAGCTTGATTTTTTTCACCAGCTGCCTTACTCCATCTTTAAGCCTGTATGGGAATATAACCTTATTGGCTACTAAGACCAATATCACTCCATCTATTACATATATTATTCTTAAAAATATTAATACATTTATATTTTCAGTTAGTGAAGATACGCAAATTGATGCCACAGCTGCAAACAATGAAATCTTATAATACTCTTTAAATCCATATAAAAGATATAGTGAGCAAATTAGAATTAATATAGTTATGAATTTATTATCAACCATATTAATAATAATTCCAGTAATCAATATAGCTAATATATTTCCTTTAATTCTATCTCTTGCTTTTGTTATAGTATCTTCATAATATGGTTGCATAATAGACATTATTGTTATAATGGCCCATATTATTTTATAAAATCCTAAAAACTCTCCTACTAAAAGTGCTATTGTCAATGTTATAGACATTCTTATAGCAAACTTAAACCTTATACTATTTACATTAAAATATTCTTTAAAAACATTTTTGAAGATATCTAAATGAGACCTTTGCCATTCTTTGTATACTTTATTTATTTCTTTTTTATTCATTTCAGATAAACGCATTATGTTCTTATATACCTCCATAAATATATCCCCAACAATTGGGAATACTTCACTCTTATTAATATTATCATCAATAAATAATTGAACTTTTTCTTCTAAGTCATCTACCTCTATATTTCCTGCGGCATATTTTTCTAATCCATCTAAAAGCTGCTCTATATCACAAAGCTCCTTTTCCTTTAAGCTTTTTTCTAAAGCTATATCTTTTAAAAGTAAATTAAAATATTCTAAATTTATCAAAAGATTAAATTGAATAATCCCTATATTGGTAGTTAGGTATTTCCTATGTCTGCTTATGTATACTTTATAAGTTAACTCTCTCATCTTTCCAGTACATTTATTTTTAAGTTCATCTGAATAGTCATTACTTTTAATATTTTCCACCTGCTCTTTTAACATTCTTATATATACAACTATGCTATTACCTAATACAGATTTTTCATTTATTTTCTTTATAAAGCTTGCTGATACAATAACCGCTACCCCAAAAAGCACAGAATAAAGCCTTTCTGGTAATTCACTAAAAGATACCGTAGAATATTGAGTAAATATATAGAGCATAACAAATGGCTTATAAAAAGTTAAATCATATTGTGAAATTATGCTGTACATAATTAAAAATATTGCTATAAAATTTATTATTATTCCACTATAAAGATTTAATGATGATATAAATGAAGTAACTACTATAAGCATATCTAAAATAATTAACCACATAACTTTATAGAAAGTCTTAACATAAAAATTCTGTCTTCCTAATACTGTTGATGTTAATGCAATAGGAAAAGCTATCATTATATTTTTAACTCCAAATAATATCCATACACCAAACATGGTTATAACTGCTACCGTCCCATTTTTAAACATGCCATATAAATTAACATTATATTTTTTTACTAAACTTTTAAACATAAAAATAACTCTATCCTTTCCTTTATGGATAAAGTTATTTTTATCTTTATATGAATTTTTTATTAAATACAAAAAATTGTAGAAGAATTTAAGGTACTAATGGAATCTGGCCAAAACTAGCTTATATTGCTACTGTTAATATAAAATAAATGAAATTTATTTATTAAATATTGGACTTATTCCTTGTGCATAATTTCTCTTTATATTTCCAAAAAGGCTTACTGATTCATCTAGCTCTTCTTGCTCCTTAGTCTTTTCTTGTTCTTTTACATCTAAAGTTGTCAATGAGTTCTTTTCTTGTGCTGTTAAAATTGGTTCTAAGGCTATGTCCTCTTCTTCATCATTAATTATATTATTATTTAATTCTAATTCTTCAGCTTCACTTTCATTTTCTTCTAATTGAATTACTGGAGTTCTCTCAACAGTTATCGTATCTTCTCTTTGCTTATTAAATGCAGTTTCTTTAATAATCATTTCTATATTCTTAATAGCAACTTCATGTATTTGTGAATTATACATAGTACTACAGTCAACTGTAATAGAAGTATCTGCAATTTGTGCAATTCTTCCTTTAATTGATACTGATTTATATTCTAATGATACTATATCATCACTTTTAAAAACTATAATTTCTCCATTATGTTCAACTTTTAAAACTTTAATATTTTCTACATTTACCTTCATTTTACCTTCTCCATTCTATATATATATATCATAATTTATAATACTACATATTTTATATATAATAAACACTTGAATGATGAGTATACTTCAATAATTTAGTCTACTCATACTACTTCATATCTACTTTCCTTTCCATATGCAAATAAAGGAATTTCCTTTATTTGCAGCTCCCTTATCTATATTTTATTTAAATAAAGTTCTATACAAGTTCTAATAACTTAAGTACTTCTACAGCAATTTTTCTTTCTGTACCTATAAATGGATATGAGTGTATATGTATTGCTGGATTAAAGTTAATTTCTATTATTGCGTAATTAGTATTTTCATCACTATAATCCTCTAACATCATATCCACACCGCAAATCTTAGCACCAGCTGCTTTACTTGCCTTTACAGCGATATCCTTGAATTTTTGTGGTATATCATCTGTATAATCTATACTATCTCCTCCAGTGCTGATATTGGAATTCTCTCTTAAATATACTGTTTCTCCTGCAAGTGGTACATAGTCAAAATCCTTATTTTGTTGCTTTAAAAATATAGCTTCATTTTCACCAAGGTTTATTTTTTCAAGAGGTGTTACATATCCCTTACCTCTTAAAGGATTTTTATTTTTTAATTCAACTAATTCTCTTATGGTTTTTACTCCATCACCTAAAACATTTGCTGGCACTCTATGAAGTATTCCTACAACTTTATCATCAATAACCAAGAACCTATATTCTTTTCCTTTGATAAACTCTTCAATTAACACTGTTTTATCAAACTTAAATGCTATTTCAAAAGCTCTTTCTATATCTTCTGCATTTGCTCCTTCAGGAAATATGTTTATTCCAGTACCAAAATTAGTTGATTTAGGCTTTATAACTATAGGCTTTCCTATATAATTATTTATACAAATCTTTGCTTCTGCAAGACTATCGAACTCTTCACCAACTGGAACCTTGATACCTTCTTTAGCTAATACCTTTTTAGTAACAGTTTTATTTTCCATGATAAGTACTGTTACATAATTATCCTTTGATGTCTTCGTGGCTTGCTTTACATATTCAACCTTTTCTCCCTTTGTTAAAGAAATAAAGTTTTCGCTTCTATCTACTATATCAGTCTTAATTCCTCTTTTTATAGCTTCCTTCATTAATATCTGAGTAGAAAGTTCTAAATCCTCAAATCCCTCTAACTTAAATCTATTATTATAAGCACTTTCCTTATAACCTTCAGCTAAATCTACATTAGCCTTTATATATCCTTTTTCTTCTATCAGTTTTCTATACTTATAGGCATATGTTAATGAGCTATCTGCCATTTTTGCTATTGCTTCATTGATTATATCTTCTTTTCCTAAATTCAGCTCTGAATTCATAGCTTTCATTTCATTTAGTATTTCTAAGCCCCAGCTTCTTCTATCAATTATTTCTCCATCTTTAATTAAATCAACATTTTCTATGCCATATTTTGCAACTAAGTGTTGATTTCTTACAGCTTCTTGCTGCCACTTATCATAACTGCTTTCTTCTTTAATAAGCATATATATATTTAATAATTGAAGGAAATATAAATCATTTAAGCTTATACCACCCTTTTCAAATGGGTTTATATCGATACTTCTATATTCTAGATAGCTAATTCCATCTTCTAGTAATGAATTTAAGAAATTTTTAGGATTCTTAGCTTTTAATCTTACCTGGCTATATAATTCCTTATAGCTATCTATCACTCCATCATTTACATATTTATTGATGCTTTCAACATAATCTTCTACCGTATCATAATTTGGATAAAGTTCTTCTTTGTTTCTATATCCACATTCTCCATTTCTATGAGAAACTGCACCATCTACAGTATACCCATCTTCACTTATCTGTTTAAGCTTACAGCTGCATCCATTTAAAAAGCTTTCATGTATTACAGGTGCTGCACCTAAAAGATAAACTATAATCCATCTATATCTTAAATAATTTCTTGCAACCTTTAAATATATAGAATTTTTATACTCCTTGTATGTTAATTCCTTGTCACTACTTTCATATAATTTTCTTATAATCTCTTCATTAAAAGAATAATTATAATGAATTCCTGATATAAGTTGCTTCTTTCCACCATATTTTTTTAAAAGCTTATTTCTATATTCTTCAGCTTCTCTTCCCTCTTCACTATATTTAGCTACAGGTATTTCATCATCTTCTGGAATAAAACATGGCATTGATTGTGGCCATAAAATTTCATCACCTATCTCTAAAGCTACTATGTCATAAAGTGCCTTTGAAAAACTATATGTTTCTTCTATTTTATCTAAGGCAGGAGTTATTATTTCCACCTGACTCTCTGAAAAATCTGTAGTTATATAAGGATTTAAAACTTTATCTCCAAATATCCCTGGATGATCTGTAAATGATAAATATCCATTTTTATCAACTCTTAACATTTCTCGCTCTATACCACAATTTCCTTTTAAAAGTTGCTGTGGTATAAATAACTCTTTAATTTTCTTTAACATTTTTTATATTCCTTCCTTAAATTCTCTATAATTATATCTAATATAATCTATTAAATTTATCTGGTCAAATACTTATAAAACTATAACTTCATCTTAACAACGATCAAGTACATAATGTATGATGTTATACCTTTTAATATACTTGAAATGGAAATACTCATCCATACTCCATTTATACCAAATCTTCCTACAAACATCAAAGCCATAGGTATTCTTAATGCTGTAAAGACAATACTTATAAGTGATGGTATCTTCGGTAATCCAAGACCTGTAAATGTTCCATTGGATATAGTTTCTATAGTGCTAAATATTTGTGAAAAAGCCACTATCCTTAAATAATCAGCTGCAATTATTATAGTTTCATTTTCACTAATAAAAAGCTTAATTATGGGCCTATTTAAAAAGACAAATACAAATACCATCATTAGAGAATAAAGTATACCTAATTTTAATGCTGTTTTATATCCTTCCTTAATCCTATTATATTTGCCTGCACCAAAGTTTTGTCCTACAAAACTTGATATAGCTCCATGAAGTCCACCTATCACCATATATGTTATAGATTCAATCTGCAGACCAATTTTTTGAGCTGCTATGGCATTTGCACCAAAACCACCAATTATTCTTGCCAAAACTATATTTATCAAGGTAAATAATACTCTTTGGAAAGACATTGGAATTCCTAAGACACAAATTTCTTTAACTTTTACAAAATCTAATTTAACACCTCTATAATATCTTAAAAAGCTCATAGATTTTCTTCTATATAATAAAAACATGATAATATTAGCTACCAAGGTTGCCAAAGCAGCTCCTGATACCCCCATATTAAATATATATATGAATATTGGATCTAATATTATATTTGAAACAATTCCTATGGCACTTATAATTAATGCTATTTTATTGTTGCCATAACTTCCTATAATTTTAGAATATAGCATATTAAAAAATCCAAAAAATAAAATTGGTCCATTAATAGCTAAATAATAAAATGAATTTCTTTCTACTATAGTATTATTTAAATTTAAAAAGTCTATAAATATTTTTCCACAAAATATCAATAATAAGCCATAGCTTAATGCTATTATTAAATTTATAACTAACCCAGCATTAATGTATTCCTTTTCTTTTTCAGTTTCTTTCCTGCCAATAGCTTGTGCAAGTTTTATGGTAGTCCCTATTACCACCATTGAATTTATTGCATAGCCTAGACCTACAAAAAAACTTGATGATCCCACACTAGCTACTGCATCACTTCCCACTGCACCAACCCAAAGCATATCAATAAGATTATAGGTGAATTGTAAAAGTGAAGTTGCCATTATTGGTAGTGCAAGCACCGTTAGTACATTTATTACTTTTCCCTTAGTTAAATCTATCTTTTTCATCTTAACTCTACTCCTAAATATAGATATTTATCTATATTTAATATAAATGACTATCTATATAGTGTCAATCTATAAGTTTTCATGAATAAATAATAAAAACCCCAGCTATAACTGAAGTTTTCTGCTATTGCTCTATTTCATTGCCATTAATATCCATGTCTTTATTAGTGATAGATTTTATAAATTTAATGAGTTCCTTAGCACTTTCATTGCTTATTTTATAATAATTCCAAGTTCCACACTTTCTTGCTTCCACCAATCCACATTCTATTAATACTTTCATATGATGTGATAATGTAGGTTGAGTAAAATTAAAATGTTCTAATATCTTGCATCCACATTTCTCCTCATATGATAATAAGTCAATGATCTTTAATCTATTCACATCACTTAAAGCTTTAAATATTCTTGAATTAACTTCATATTTATCGTCCATACAAATCCTCCACTAATCATATATTCCTTTTATAAAATAAAAAAAGGAATACAGACTCTCTCTATATTCCTCAATATATCTCACTATTTTTTTAATGTCAATATTTCTTTATACAATACCCTAATTTGATATAGCCTTGCTTCAATTATAAAGTTACAAGGTAGTTTTCACCATATACTTTTTTATGCAGTTCTATTTATATATAGCCTTTGTGATACTATATTAGATATTTCAAATATTAATAAGCCACATAATATTAAGAAAATGCTGACCATAACTGGATTATTTTCTATATATGCTGCTATTGCTTTAAATTTTTCTGTAGATTCTCCCATTAAACTCCCAAGAAGAGGAACTCCTATTGCTATCACAAAAAAAGGTACATAAGTGAAAATCTTTCCTTTAGTATATCCTAATTTAAAATATGCTGGAAGCTGTAATGACACTAATATAAGTGACATAAAAAAACCTGTTACTAAAACAAATAATAGTTCACTATACTCCAAGCCTTGTTTTAAAATCACATTTCCAACTATCATAATAATATAAGAAAGTATAGT
Source organism: Clostridium lentum (assembly GCF_014287815.1). Classification (GTDB taxonomy): domain Bacteria; phylum Bacillota; class Clostridia; order Clostridiales; family Clostridiaceae; genus Clostridium; species Clostridium lentum. The sequence continues at coordinate 102,446 of NZ_JACOOQ010000002.1, read as the reverse complement.
AAAAAATATCATTGTCCCTAAAGTAAAGATATATCTTCCATTAACAATATTTCGCTTCTTTAATGACAAGGTACCATAAAAATTCTCTATATTATTTTTTTCACTTAAGGCAAAAGGATAGCTTACCATTATTACACCATAAAACATAGCTATAAATGACATCATATATATATTTTTAGTGGTTATTATCACTGGAATAGATACTGCAAATAATAATAGCATATACTTCTTCAAATATGGCTTTACCATAAATAAATCTAATTTTGCAAACTTACAAACTTTTTCCATTATTACATGGCCTCCTTATTCATATAAATCATAATTTCATCAAGAGATGCTTTTTCAATAATTACCTTGCTAGAGAACCCTACAGCTTTCTTAAGCTCAATAAGCCCTTCAAAACCTGTGCTATGCATTCTTAAGCCAATGATTTCTTTCTTCTGGCTTTCTGTGATATCTTCTTTTCCACCCTTGATAATGCAATATTTCTCTAAAAACTCATCCTTTTCTCCTGTAAAAATAATCTTGCCATTATTTATATAAGTTATATAATCAGCTATTTTTTCTATATCAGAAGTTATATGTGAAGAAAATATTACGCTTTTTTCTTCATCTTCTATATAATCTCTTAATATATCTAAAAATTCATCTCTGGCCACTGGATCTAAACCACTAGTAGGTTCATCTAAGATTAAAAGCTTTGCTTCGTGAGAAAAGGCCACTGCTATCATCAGCTTCATTCTCATTCCTCTAGACAAATCTTTAACTTTCTTATCTCTAGCTAAATTAAATTCCTTTAAATACTTTTCATATATGCTGCTGTTCCAATTCTTATAAAACATACTTACAGCTTTTTCAACATCATTTAGAGTCCAATCTTCTAAGTAATAGCATTCATCAAATACTACACCAATTTGCTCCTTAATCCTTTCTTCCTCTCTTATATTATCAAGGCCAAAAACCTTTATTTCTCCAGAGTCTCTCTTTATCATATTTAATATAAGCTTAATAGTAGTAGTCTTTCCTGCTCCATTAGCACCTATAAAGCCCATAATATACCCCTTTGGCAAATTAAAAGATATATTATCTATTTTAAACTTTTTATAATCCTTAGTAATGTTGTTTATCTCTAATACATTATTCATAACTTTCCTCCTCTAAGATAAAATCCAACATATTTTTTAATTCTTCTCTGCTAAGCTGCGCCCTTTTAGCTGCCACAATAGCTTTTTCAAAGCATTCTTCTATTTCTCTAAGTTGCTGTTCTTTTAACATCTCGTTATCTTGAGCTAGTACATAGCATCCCTTTCCTTGAACATTTGTTACAAATCCTTCATATTGCAAATCATTATATGCTCTAGTGGTGGTTATTACACTAACTTTTAATTCTTTAGCCAATTGCCTTATAGAAGGAAGCATTTCCCCTTCCTGTAATTCACCTGAAAGAATAGAACTTTTAATTCCTTCCTTTATTTGTTCATATATAGGAATCCCTGAACTATTTGATATAACTATTCTCATAATTACCTCTTTTCCAACTGTATTTAAAGTCATTACTGTATATATTCTATATATACAGTATATACTCCTTACATTAATTGTCAACACTTTCTAAAAAAATAAACTCACAGAAAATATCTTCTGTGAGTTTATTACTATACTTATACTATTTATTTAATGCTTCTAATAATTCTGTTAAGTTTATTCCATGAATTTCTGCTGCATCTTCAATACATTCAGCTTGTGCTGATGGACATCCTACACACCCCATACCAAAGCCCATTAATATTTCAGGTGCATTTGCTTTCATCTTTATTACTTCACCAATTGTCATATCTTTAGTTATCATTATATGTACCTCCATTTATCTAAATAATATTTTTGCATTTATTCTATAAATAATATATCATAAGAGAATAAAATGTTCAATTGAAATGCACATTTTATTTTACATTATTTTTTGATAAAATAATACTTATTAGCAAAAGAAAAGAGGACTATATATGCAACTTTCAAAATTTACTGATTACTCTTTCAGAGCTCTTATTTATTTAGCAGATAAAAAAGATTCCTTAGCTACTGTTGAGGAATTAGCTAATGCTTTAGATATTTCTGAACATCACTTAAAAAAGATAATTCATAAGCTAGCAAAAACAAATTATGTTATTTCCATCAAAGGGCGTGGTGGTGGTTTAAAACTAGGAATGGAGCCTAAAGATATAAATCTAGGGGAAATACTTAAAATTACAGAAGACAATTTAAATATTGTTGAATGTTTTAATAATCCAGAAAACTGCCCATTAATGACTGGTGGTTGTAAACTTAAATACATTATTTCTAACTCTCTTGAAAAATTCATTAAAGAATTTTCAAAATATAGCTTAGAAGACATACTTTAAAAATCAAACAGTGCATATTGCTTTTCTTATGCACTTAATTAAGTCAACATAAATAGCTAAGTTAAGTCGTAAATATCACTTCGCTTATTTATTAGTTTAGCAAAGCTACAAACTAATTTACCTAAGCGAAGCTTAATTTACTTAGCAAAGGGAATTAACATTTTACCTTTTCAGTTGTAACTTCTTAACTATAGCTATACTAAATTTAACTAATAAAGTATTTATGTAATTAAATTAATAAATAATTGATATGTAGCTGGTGCTATAAAAACAGTCATAATTCCAGCAACACCTATGGAAAGACTACTCATTGCCCCTTCTATTTCCCCCATTTCTAAAGCCTTTGTTGTTCCTAAAGCATGAGATGACGTTCCAATTGCTACTCCAATGGCAACTTGATTTTTTATCTTAAATACTTTACATACTATTGGTGCTATGACAGCTCCAATAATTCCTGTTATTAATATTGCCAATACTGTAATAGGTATGATACCGCCTAATTGACTTGATATTTCAATTCCTATGGGTGTAGTTACAGATTTAGGTAAAAGAGAGGCTATTATTTCTTCATTTAAATCAAACACTACACAAGATATAATAATTGATATTACACCTATAATAGTACCAATAAAAATTCCTACTACTATTGGAACAGCATATCTTTTTAAATTATCTAACTGATTATAAAGAGGTACTGCAAGTACAACCGTTGCAGGCCCTAAGAACATATTGATGAAATCTCCACCTACATTGTATATTTCTACATCTATATTAAATAATAACAAAAATACTATTACCATTATTATTGATACTAAAAGTGGATTTAATAATACTATTCCAGTTTTTTTTCTAATAATTAATGCCAATTCAAATGCTATAAGAGAAATAACCACCCCAAAAAGCATATTATTAATTAAGCTTTCCATCTTTATCACCTTCTTTTTTATTAGCTATTTTTTGAACTACTAGTCCTGTACATATCATAGTAATTGCAGTTGTTACAAAACATACAATTAATAACTGTAACCATATATTTTTTATTACTGAAAAAGATGATATTAAACCTACTCCAGCAGGTATAAAGAAAAATGCCAAATGCTCTAAGAAAAAGTTAGAAATGGTGCTTATTTGTTCTACCTTTATTACTTTTAAATACAATAATAAAAATAATATAACCATTCCTATCACATTGCCAGGTATAGGAACTCCAGTAATATCTGTTATTAATACTCCTAAGAGATATATACCAAAAATTATTATGGCTTCTCTAAATAACTTCATTTTTCCACTCTCCTTAATGTTTTTATCTTATTATTCTACAATCCTCATGATGATTATAACACTTATTTTTCAGTGTTATAAAATTTTCAAAAAATTAAAATAATTCTTCTCCTGTCTATAGTACTCTCTATAATCATAAATTATATTGAAAAGAATAAATTCATGGGGCTGTCGCAATAGCGGATAAAAAAATCCGTTAGCGATAGCTCCTTTTCTATACTTTTATAAAATTTAAGGCATATTTTATGATATGGATAGACATTATTTAAAAATAGACGCACTTTAATAAAGCTAACAGAAAAAACTTGAAAAATTTAACTATTAAGCTTCTTTTAGCTCAAATAAATACTTACCAGTTCGGTTATATTGTATTTTATTATGTAATTTATTAACATTATGAGCAATAGCAAGTCTAAATCTTCTTTCCTTTGTCGATTAAACTTTTTTGAAGTTTCAAATTTTTTAGTTCTTTTCTCCAATGGAATTTTAGAATTATTTCCTTTAATGCATTGACTCTTATAGTTGCAATTACTACAGTCCTCACATATATAAATTGTCTTTACACTTTCATATCCAGCATCGGCAACTATTTTTAAATATTTAAAATTTGAATTTTCTTCCATACTTTTAAGAAATAGTATCAATGTAGTTGTGTCTGTTAGCTCAGGACCAACAGTAAGCCACGTAATATATTCAGCATCCACCCCATGTTGCACATTATAAGCTGGTTTAAGTTGTCCATTTTTCATAGCATCTTCTTTCATTCTCATAAATGTAGCATCAATATCCGTTTTTGAGTAACTATTTCTATTTCCGCAAGTGTATACCTTTCTATTATATTCTTTAAATTTTAAAAGATATTCTTCGAGTTTCTCTATAGACTTTTGTAAAGTAGTTTTTCTTTTACCACATCCGTGGACGAACTCTATTCCTTCTAAATTTTTTAATTCATAAAGTTTTTTCCTAAGCTTTTTTACATGCTTCATTTGTACTTTATCTTTATAAATTAATTTAATTCCATAAAGTTCTTCACATTCTTTTACAAGGTCGGCTATTTTTATTAACAATTTAGATAGATTTTTTGTTACAGCTTTTTTCCAAACAAAAGTATATTTATTAGCACAAGCTTCTATTTTAGTACCATCAATAAATATTGACTTACCTGATATTTCCCCAATTTTATAAAGAAACTTGGTTACTTCTGATAAAAGTCTTTTAGCACATGGAGCAAAGTGTAAACTTCTAAACCTTGCAAATGTTGAATGGTCCGGTGGCGAAGCTCCTTCTAGTAGAAACATAAAATTGATATCTCTTCTACATGCAGTTTCTATGTCTCTTGAAGAGTAAAGTCCATTCATATATCCATAAAGCATAATTTTCAGCATATTCATTGGTGATACTTGATTTTCTCTTATTTTAGAATAAGTAGAATATAGCTCAGTTAAATCCATCTCCTCCACAAACAGGCTTAGCAATCTCACCGAATCATTATCTGAAATTATGCACTCTATATCAAAAGGAAGTTTTAATTGATAAAACTTTCGATTTATAGTATAATTCTTGTGTAAGATTTTTTTAAAGTACATAAAAATATTTTACCATACATCTCAGACTCATGGAGTTTGAGATTTATTTTTTAACAAAAATGAGCTGTGCACTAATTATTTAGTGCGACAGCCCCATATGGCTATTAATATTATAAAGGAGTGTTTATTAATGAGTAAAATATCTATAATTGGTGCAGGTTCAATTGGTGCTACTACAGCCTTTGCTCTATTACAAAAAGGAGTTGCCACAGAAATAATCCTTAATGATATAAATCAAGAAAAAGCTTTAGGTGAAGTACTTGATCTAATACATGGAAGTTCCCTTTGTAAACCTTGTAAGATTTCACTGGGAACCCTTGAAGATACAGCAAATTCAGATATAATTATTATAACTGCTGGTTTAGCTCAAAAACCTGGAGAAACAAGATTAGATTTAGTTGATAAGAACTATAATATCTTTAAAAGCTTTATTCCAACCTTAGCTAAGCTAAGTCCTAATTCTATCCTTTTAGTAGTTTCAAATCCTGTAGATATACTAACCTACATGACATATAAGTTATCTGGATTCCCTAAAAACAGAGTTATTGGTTCCGGTACTGTTCTAGATACTGCTAGACTAAGAAGCTTACTGGGAAAATACTTCGAAATTGATGGTAGAAATGTTGAAGGATATGTACTTGGTGAACATGGTGATAGTGAATTTGTTGCTTGGTCAGAACTATCTATCGGAAATATTCCTGTTAAGAGCTTCTCAGAACAGTTTAATATAGAATGGGATAAAGAAACGGAAAATGTTATTGCTACAGATGTAAAAAATGCAGCATATGAAGTTATCAATAGGAAAGGTGCTACTGCTTTTTCAGTTGCCCTTGCACTAGTTAGAATAGTTGAAGCATTTTTAGGTGATGAAAAATCTATCCTTACAGTTTCCACACTACTAGAAGATTACCTTGGCGTAAGCAATGCTTACTTAAGTGTTCCTACTATTGTTGGAAAAAATGGTATTGAAAAAGTTCTTGATATTTCATTAAGCGATGAAGAAAAGGTAAAATTCATCAATTCCGCTAACTTAATGAAAGAATATATAGATAGCATTGATAATAAATAGCTGTATTAAATACTGGTAGTAAATAATAAAGCATAGCTTTTTAGCTATGCTTTATTGTTTAATTTATTTCTGATAACTTCTTATACATATCATATCTTCTAATAGCATCTTCCTTAGTTCTTGCAAATAATTCTTCTGCAAGTTCTGGATATACCTTGGCTAAAGCAGAATATCTTACTTCTCTCATTAGGAAATCATTAAATAAATCATAATTTGGTGCTTTAGAATCTAAAGAAAATGCTGGTTTTTGTCCTACTAAATCTGGATTGTATCTATATAATTGCCAGTATCCACAAGCTACTGCCTTCTTTTGTTCACCTGGTGTATCTCCCATTCCTGATATAATTCCATGATTTATACATGGAGCATAAGCAATTATAAGAGATGGTCCATTATAGCTTTCAGCTTCTGCTATTGCTTTAACTGTTTGATTCATATCAGCCCCTAAGCATACTTGTGCTACATAAACATAACCATAAGTCATAGCCATTAGTCCTAAATCTTTCTTTCTTATTCTCTTACCTGATGCAGCAAATTTTGCTACTGCTGCAGTTGGTGTTGATTTTGATGCTTGCCCTCCTGTATTAGAGTATATTTCTGTATCCATTACTAAGACATTAACATCTTCTCCACTGGCAAGTACATGGTCTAATCCACCATAACCAATGTCATATGCCCAACCATCTCCGCCAAAAATCCATTGTGATCTTTTAACTAAAAATCCTTCATCCTTCTTTATTGCCTTAGCTAGTTCACTTTCTTCATTTTTTAAAGCTGCTTTAACTTTTTCAGCTCTCTCTCTTGTTCCTTCACTTTCATCTTTATTTTCAAGCCACTCTCTTAAAACAGATTTAACATCTTGGCTCATGTCACTTTCCAATGCTTTTTCAATATTACTTGCTATTCTTTCTCTTACAGCCTTAACTCCTAAATACATTCCAAGTCCATATTCTGCGTTATCTTCAAATAATGAATTTGCCCATGCTGGTCCATGACCATTTTGATTCTTTGAATATGCTGTAGCAGCTCCTGCTGCAGCCCATATTGACGTACATCCTGTAGCATTAGCTATCATCATTCTATCACCAAATAACTGAGTTACAAGTTTAGCATATGGAGTTTCTCCACACCCTGCACAAGCACCTGAGTATTCAAGCAAAGGCCTCTCAAATTGACTTCCTTTAACTGTAGCTTTCTTCATAGGATTTGCTTTATCTTTAACCTTATCTGTAGCATAATTCCAAGGTTCTATTTGATTATGCTGAGTTTGTTGTGGTCTCATTATCAATGCTTTTCCTGGTGCTGGACAAATTTCTGCGCAATTTCCACATCCTACGCAATCTAAAGGACTTACACCTATAGTAAAATACTTAAGCTCTGGATCTTTAATTCCTTTAGCATTTATTACCTTAAAATATTTAGGTGTCTGTGCTTTTTCATCTTCATTTAATAAAAATGGTCTTATTGTAGCATGTGGACATACATATGAACACTGATTACATTGAATACAATTTTCAGGAATCCATTCTGGAACATTTACTGCAATGCCTCTCTTTTCAAATCTTGTAGTACCTGATTCAAAAGTATCTCCAGCTCCAGTTTCTACAAATTTTGAAACAGCTAATTTATTACCTTGTAATTTATTTATAGGCTCACATATCTCTCTATAGAAATCAGTTAAATGTTTTTCTATTTTTTCTTCGTTATCTGTAGCATCTTTCCATGAATCTGGTACATTTATCTTTTTAACGGAATTAATACCTGCATCAATGGCAGCAAAATTCATATTGACTACTTTTTCACCTTTTTTACCATAAGAAGTTACAACTGCTTCTTTTAAATACTTAATAGCATCTTCTACAGGTATTATATTAGCTAGTTTAAAGAATACTGATTGCATAATCATATTTATTCTTCCGCCAAGACCTATTTCTTGAGCTATTTTAACAGCATTTATTGTATAAAAATTAATATTATTTTTAGCTATATAACTCTTTAAACTTCCTGGAAGCTTTTCTTCTAATTCTTCTTCATTCCAAATAGTATTTAAAACTAAAGTACCATTTTTCCTTAATCCCTCTACTATATTATATGAAAATACATATGATTGATTATGACAAGCAATATAATGTACTGAATCTATTTCATAATGTGACTTAATAGGTTTATCTCCAAATCTTAAATGTGAAATAGTTATACCGCCTGATTTTTTAGAATCATATGAAAAATAACCTTGAGCATACATATCAGTATGATCTCCAATTATCTTAATGGCAGTTTTATTAGCTCCAACTGTTCCATCTGAACCTAATCCCCAAAACTTACAAGCAGTAATACCTTCTGGTGTTACATCAATATTTTTTACTTCTTCTAAAGATGTATATGTTACATCATCATCTATTCCTATAGTAAACCTATTCTTTGGATTATCCTTACAAAGATTTTCATAGACAGCTACAATATGTGATGGATTTGGATCTTTAGAACCTAATCCAAATCTTCCACCAACTACTACTGGTGCATCTTCCATTTCACTTACTGCCTTAAGTACATCTAAATATAAAGGCTCACCTGAAGCTCCAGGTTCCTTTGTCTTATCAAGTACAGCAATTTTCTTAACAGTCTTAGGAATTTCAGCTAATAATCTTTCATAGCTGAAAGGTCTATATAATCTTACTTTTATCAAACCAACTTTTTGACCTTTATCCATCAAGTAGTCAATGGTTTCTTCTATTACTTCAGCTACAGCTCCCATTGCTATTATTATTCTATCTGCATCTAATGCTCCATAATAATCAAAACAGTGATATTCCCTTCCTGTAATGTGTTTTATCTTATCCATGTATTCCTCTACTATATCTGGTATAGCATCAATATATTTATTGATTGATTCACACATTTGGAAATATACATCTGGATTCTGATTTGTTCCTCTTATAACTGGATGATCTGGATTTAATCCATATCTTCTAAATCTTTCTAATGCTTCTTGGTCTATAAACCCTTCTAGATCTTTACTTTCAATCACCTCTATCTTTTGTAATTCATGCGAAATTCTAAATCCATCAAAAAAGTTTATAAAAGGCATTTGTGCTTTTATAGCAGATAAATGTGCAACTGCTGATAAATCCATAACTTCCTGCACAGATCCTTCACAAAGCATTGCTATACCAGTTTGTCTCGCTGCCATAACATCTTGATGATCTCCAAAAATACTTAATGAAGATGTGGCTATAGCTCTTGCTGCAACGTGAACAACACCTGGAAGCCTTTCTCCTACTAGTTTATATAAATTTGGAATCATAAGTAATAATCCTTGAGATGCTGTATATGTAGTCCCAAGAGTTCCTGCTTGCAAAGCTCCATGAAGTGCTCCAGCTGCCCCTGCTTCAGATTGCATTTCAACAACTTTTACAGGTTGACCAAAAATATTTTTTCTTCCTTTAGCTACCCATTCATCAACATGTTCAGCCATAGGAGATGAAGGAGTAATAGGAAATATTGATGCTACTTCAGTAAACATATAAGATATATGGGCAGCTGCTGTATTTCCATCCATTGTCTTCATTTTTCTCATTATCAGTTCCTCACTTTCCTTTCTTCACTATATAATTATTTTTTATCAAATTAAAATTAATATACCTTCATAGTATTTTTATTATTTAGTTAACTATGCAATTATCTTTTATAAAATTTTCTTTATGTTATAATAAAAAAAATTATATATAGTTGACTTTTAAAAATTATAGGCATATAATTAAATTATACCTCAAGTAAACGTTTAAATATATGATGTCGCGGGGTGGAGCAGTCGGTAGCTCGTCGGGCTCATAACCCGAAGGTCATAGGTTCAAATCCTATCCCCGCAACCAAAAAAGAAGTTTAAAACATTTAAACTTCTTTTTTTAGTATTAATATAATTCATATATATCTGAAAATTCTATATGTATTTTTTGTACCAATGGTTTACTTTCAGCATCCATTACTTTATTATAAACATCTAATTCTTCATCAATTTTAATATTAGGTAATTTAACAACAAATTCACTGCCTTTAGAAACTTTTTCTAAATATACTTCTCCATCATGTAACTCTACTAATGACTTAACTAAAGCTAATCCTATACCGCTTCCTTCTTTTTTTCTATTAAAGGACTTATCTTCTTGAACAAATCTATTAAATATTTCTTCTCTAATATCCTCTGAAATTCCAATACCATCATCTTTAACCCTAATAAAAACATACTTCTCATCAGCTTCAATAAAAACCGAAATATTGCCATTATTATCAGTAAATTTAATAGCATTAGATAATAAATTTAATATTACCCTTTCCATACTTTCAGGATCACATCGTATTTTTAACTCTTCTATATATGTATCAAAAACTATATTTATATTCTTTGATTCCACATATGGAACAATTGATAATGTAATGTCTTCTACTAAACTTACAATTTCACAATTAATAAATATAAGCTTCATATATCCAGAATCAATTTTAGTCATATCCACAAGATTATTTACTAACCGCAATAGTCTATAACAATTTTGTTTTAATGTATGCTCATATTTATTATAAGCATCACTTAAAGATTTTTCACCATTTTTTTTATTTATATCCAATAATTGAATACAAGAATAAATTATATTAATAGGAGTTTTTATTTCATGAGACAAATTAGCAAAAAATTGACTTTTAGCTTTTTCTATTTCCTTTATTTCTTTATATTTTATTTTTAGTTCATCAAAACCACTTACTTTATTATTTAAACTTATACTTTCCTGAATTTTCCTTATAACTTCTATATATAATCCAATTAATAATATAGTATAAGCAATTAATGTTAACATTTTATTATATTCTAAAATCTTGTCACTATACTTAAAAAATATATCAAAATAAAATATCCTTCTAATTGTAAATATACTAATAGTTGTTATAAATATTGTATATATAAACTTATTTTTTCGTATACATCTTATTGACAATAATATTAGTAGTATAAAATAGTAAATTAATACACTTCCTTGCAGAATATTCCATAAAATTTTATTATTGCTTATTAAAATATAATTTACATTAAATTTCACCTCTATAAATGTAACAACAAAGTTTATTATCATTGCTAAAATAATAGATATTCTCTTATTTTTAAGAATTTTATTGGCATATTTACCTTCATTAAAAATTGCTATTGTAAGTAAAAAAACTCTAAAAACAAAAGTAAATGTTATTAAATGTTGTATTAATACATTATAGCTATTAATAAAATTCACATAAATATATTCAATTAAAATACTTACATATGATAATGTTAATATAAAAAATTCATTATTTCTATACATATAATAGTATAATATGCAAGTTGGAATAGCTATTATCCCTATAACTATATTAATTGAATTCAAGTCTTCAAGTATAGGCAAACTATTTATACTATTAATGTCTATTATCTGTATTCCTAAGATAGCACACCCTAAAAAAATAATTGTAGTAAATAGCATGTACATAATATGTTTTCTGTTTTTATCTCTATAATCCATTTGTTCACTCTTTAAAATCATATAGCTATAATCTCTTTTCCATCAATATTTATTTCTAATAATAACATAAATTGTCTAATTATGCTATATTTAAATATAGTAATATTTTCAATACTAGCTAATAATAGTTAAGTGAATGTTTTATTGATTTAGATGAAATATTATAATTAGATTACACAAGGAAATATATTTTATCCTATTTTTTCATACTTATTTTACATTTCCCCCCATATGCTTTTTCCTAAAATTAATACCCCTGATATTGAGCAAAGGCTCTAACCAAGCTAGCTTCTGCATTAATTTTTAATGGTTGAGCAAAAACTTCAAACTTTTCAACATATACTAAATCTTTTAAATTTGTTATGTTTTCTAACAATGCAATATCATTCTTTAAAAGTATCTTATGAATATTGTATGGATGCTTATCAGGAGAAGGAGCATCAATTCCTATCATTTTTATTTTCTTAACTACTAAAAATTCAGCAAATTCCTCACTTATCACTGGATGATCTTCAAAATAATCATCTTGACCAAACTTACTGCTACATCCAGTGTAAAATAAAACTATATCATTTTCCTTAATCTTTTTATAGTATTCTTCCTTTAAATTGATAATATCTTCTCCTACTACATTAATTAATACACCGTTTCCAATAAATCTGTCCAGCGGATATTCACTTATATATTTGCTATTTTCACACATATGCATAGGTATATCTATATGAGTTCCTACATGCAGTCCTGTACTTATATTATAAGCAGTATAACCGTCCTTTTCCAAATCTGCTGCTTGTTTAATACTAAAACTTTCATCTCCAGGATATACCTTTGTATCATTATCTATTATTTGAGTTAAATCAACATACTTCATAAGTTTATATCTCTCCTTCTAAAAGCTTTTATTTTTTCCTAATTTTACCACATTATTTATTATAAGACAACAATTGACTTTGTCAATATTTACATACATTTAAAATTATGCTTTATATATATCACTAAAGGGTTTATATTAAAAACTTTTAATATAAACCCTTTAAATATCTATTTCACCCCCGTAGTTCCAAATCCTCCACGATCAGAATTTCCAAAGTTATCAACTTCTTCAAGCTCTATTTCTGGCATTACTTCCATAATTCTAAATTGACCTATTTTATCACCTTTTCTTATCCAAGTACCATTCTTTTCATTGTCTTTTCCTTGTAGGCAATATACTGGCATATGCCATTGATCATTATCTCCTATATATGTATCATCAACAACCCCTACACTGTTTGTTTGAATTATTCCCCATGTTTTAAAAGTTGAACTTCTTGGTGCTAAATGTCCTTCCCATCCTTGTGGTAATTCTAAAGCAAAACCTAACGGTATCATCTCTCTCTCATTTACAGGTACAAACACATCTTTATTGGCATAAACATCAATCCAATTACCTTTGCTTATCTTTTCCAATTTCCTTGCTTCTTCAAAATATTTAATTCTTATCTTCATATTTTAATCCTTTCTTTTGTACTATATTCAAATCCTTTTTTATATAGTATCATATATTTTATTGGGATGATAGGATATAATTACAAACCTATCATCTCATTTATCATTTCCTTATCTTATTAATTACAAGAACAGTTTCTTCCTGATTTTCCTCATCTATTGTAACTTCATTCCATTCCATATATGTCGGTTTCTGAAAAAATCTTCTATCTACAATAGCTATCACTCTATAACTACCTTTTTTCAAATTTACAAAAGTAACTTGGCCTTTTTCATTTGTTAATTTTGATGAAATAAGCCTCGGTGAAATTCCATTTAACATGTACAAATTTATTTTACTAGAAGATATTAACGTTCCATCTTTACTACCTAATTTAGATATAACATTTATCTTCCCTCTAATATCTACATTTTCCTTTTTATTATTTTCTACCGGCTCTACCTCATAACTTTCATAAGTTACTATATTTTCTTCAGTGATATTAGGTACTATCTCTTTATCGTCTATACTTCCATAATCATCATCTATTTTAATTTTCATCTTCACCTCTCCTTTTATCATATATTGACATAATATGCTTAAATCCTAATTTTGTGATAAAAAATTAAAATTCACTATAAAGACAAAAAATGAGGCTTAGTTTTAACCAGCCTCATTTCTAATAATACTATTTATTTTTTCTATATGTTAAATTCATAACTTGATTTAAAATAACACCAACAATTCCTGCTAAACTTAATCCTGAAATACTAACACTGCTTGTTACTCTAATTCCTATAGGAGTACTTAAAATATTTCCTGATAAACCAATAAATAATATGGCTATAATTATTATTATATTTTGAATATTCATCTCAACTTTTTCTCTTTTTATTGTTTGCACTCCAACAATAGCTATCATTGAAAATAGCATCAAACTTATTCCACCCATAACTGGGCTTGGCATAGTTACTATTACTGCTCTAAATTTACCTATAAAGCTTAATAGTATTGCAAATACTGCTGTTATTCTTAATATTGAAGGATCATAATTTTTAGTTATTGCAAGTACTCCTGTATTTTCTCCATAAGTAGTATTTGCTGGTCCTCCAATTAGTCCTGCTGCAAAAGTTGCTAATCCATCTCCTAGCATTGTTCTATTTAAACCTGGATCTTCAATAAAGTTTTTTCCTACTACTTGACCATTGGTTGTTATATCTCCAACATGCTCCATAAATACTGCTAATACTACAGGAACAATTATTACTATGGCTGATAAATCAAACTTAGGAAGAGTAAAATTTGGTACTGCTAGAAGTGCTGCTTCTGATATAGCTCCTGTTTCAACTATTCCCATAACATATGAAATTCCATATCCTACAACTACTGCTATTAATATTGCTACCTGCTTTAACATTCCTTTGCCATAATGTTTAATTATTAAAGCTAAACCTAAAGTTACAGCTGCTATTAAAACATTTCTTATTGCTCCTGTTTCTCCGCCTAACAATCCATTAACTCCAGCATTTTTTAATGCATCTGGAATTAAATTAAGTCCTATAACCATTATCATTGGTCCTACCACTTGTGCTGGTAATACTTTTCTAATTTTATCTACACCAATCTTCTTAATTATAAAAGATAATATTACATAAATCAGCCCTACTGTTACAATTCCACCTTGTGCATATCTTAAATCTCCATATTCTTTTGCCACCACTTGAATTACTGGAATAAATGCAAAAGATGATCCTAAGAATACTGGAACCTTTCCTTTTGTACAAAGATGAAATATTAATGTTCCAAGCCCTGCTGAAAACAATGCTACTGCTGGATCTAACCCTGTTAATAAAGGTACTAATACTGTTGCTCCAAACATTGCAATAAGATGCTGAAACCCTAATATGCCCTTAAAAAATCCGTTTCCAACTTTCGCTTTCTTTAAATCCTTACTTATTTCTTCTGTAAATTGCACCATATGTGGTCACTCTCCTCTTAATTTAATATAACAATGTTACTTGTCTTAACTAGCTAAAAGCCAATTTTCTTAAGGAGAAACTCTATTTCTCCCTTTATAGCCTCTCTGGACTATTATTAAAGGTATTTACATCAAAAAAGCTCCTTACCTGGTCGGTAAGAAGCTATAGATATCACAAAAAAACATAGAATACCACTATATGCTACTTTCCGACCTCTCTGGATCGCTTTAAAGATAAATCTTAAACTAATTATACATAGATGCTTTACTTTTTGCAATGCTAAATCACATATTTTTCTACTTTATTTTAATATTATTCGGAAATACTATAAATATGATTAATTTAATTTTTTTACTTCCTATATTTTGAAAGGAGACTTTTTTATGTGTAATTTTTTTAAAAAAACATCATTTTTCTTGTTGTTTCTAATGTTGATTGCTCCTTTTTTTAAGGTGAGATGTGAAGAATGTTCCCTAGAAGAAGAAAGTAAGAAAACCGTCTATCTTACCTTCGATGACGGTCCTGGAGGTAAAGTAACCCAAGAAGTCTTGGACACTTTACAAAAAGAAAATGTTCCTGCAACTTTTTTTATAATTGGTAATCAAGTCTGCGGACAAGAAAATATTATCTTACGAATGAAAAATGAAGGTCACAGCTTAGGACTACATAGTTTTTCTCATGATAGAAATATTTTGTATAGAAGTAATGGTGATTTCATTAATGAAATGAAAAAATGTCAAGATGAATTATTTAGGGTTACAGGGGATTACTACACTATTTTAAGATTTCCCTTTGGTAGCAATAATAGTACCTATAAATTAACTAAAACCATGGTTGATTGTGTACATCAAAACGGCTTCACTATTTACGATTGGACTCAGGATACATTAGATGGCGCTAACCCTAATTCTCCTCCTGAACAAATTTTAAATAGAGCTATTTCTACTAAAGATACGGTGGTAATTTTAATGCATACTTCAAATATTAATATTAATTCTGCCAAAGCTCTTCCTAGTATAATTAAGTATTATAAATCTCAAGGATATATATTTAAAAAAATAACTTCTCATACTGATGAAATTTATAAAATAACAAGACCCAACTGTTAGTTTAATGATGAGTGATGAATTAATAAATAAACTTTCTTAAATAGAGTTTAGAAAATATTATTTATCAGAAACTTTTTAAGTTTCATTATTAATTCATCATTAATTCATTATTAACTAAATTGTGACAATTTAACTAATTGAATTAACGCAGCTACATTCACTGTTTAATTTCTTAAAGGACTTTAGTACCATGAAATAAAAGGCTATAACTAAAAGTATTCCTTTCACCACACTAGAAAGACTTATACTCCACCAGACTCCATCTACACCTAAAGCTAAGCTACTTGCAAGAATTAAGGCTGCTGGCACTCTTAATCCTGTAAAAATTGTACTTATAACAGATGGAATCATAGTTTTTCCAACGCCAAAGAATGCTCCAGTAGTAGTTATTTCTAAACACATAAATACCTGTGAATATCCTAGTATCCTTAAATAATCTGCTCCCTGCTTTATTACTTCAGGTTCATTTATAAATAAGGAGAATAACCATTCACCACCAAATATCAACAATCCAGTAGCAAATATTCCAAGAATAGATGATAGCATTAATGTTTTCTTGTAACCTTCTTTTACTCTTTCATATTGACCTGCTCCATAATTTTGTCCTACAAAAGCTGTTAAAGCAGCTGAAAAACCATCTGCTGTCATCCATGAAATTGATTCTATTTGTGAACCTACCTTCTGTACTGCTATAGGTGTTGCTCCCCATTCTGCAATTATTCTGCCTATTAGCATTGCAAAAAATGAAAATAAGCAATTTTGTGTTGCTGAAGGAGTTCCCCACTTAATAATTTCTTTAGCACTATTTTTTTCTAAATATTTAAAGCTCTTTCTATTTATCCTATAACCCATTTTATAAAATACATAAATAAATATTAATGTTACCATAACTTGTGACAATACTGTTGCAAATGCTGCACCTTTTACTCCCATTGCCTTAAAAGGACCAATACCAAATATCATCACAGGATCTAATACTATATTTATAATTAAGCCTATTGTATTTACTTTAAAGGGAAGTTTGCTATTACCTGAAGCAGTTATTATCCCTGTAAATTGAGGATTCAAAAAAGCACAAATCATCCCTAATGATACAATTACCAAATAGCTTGTTGCCATAGATATTATTTCTTTATCTCCTAATTTAAAAAATTCAATTAATACATCCTTAAAAATAAGTAAAAATGCTGTATATGCTATTGCAATTATACTACACATAAAAATACTTGTATGTATATATATGTCCTTCTTATTCTCATCTTTTTTTCCTATAGCTTGAGAAACCCCTACTTGTGCTCCAGTTTTTGTAATCATAACTAAAGAATTGCCAAACCAAGTAAAAAAGCTTGCAGTACCTACTGCTGCAACTGCTGCACTTCCAACCTTACCAATCCACATCATATCCACTAAGCTGTACGCCATTTGAATAAAAGATGTACCTAAGATTGGTATTGATAGTGTTAATAATGTTTTAAATATATCACCTTTCACCAAATCAACAGTTTTTTTCATAAGCTCCTCCTTTATTTTTTTACAAAAGAAAAAGACGAAGTTCGCCTTTTTATTAGGTATTTATCTAATTATCCTCTTCTTTTGAAACTCTCTTTTTATCATCTAATATTATTTTTACTAAGGCTGTTGATGCTGCAACTAAAGCCGCCAGTTTCAAACTTTTTTTTAATTTCATTTTATGTTTCACCTCACCTATATAATATTAAATACTCTTTCACAATTATACTCTTTTATTCTTATAGAGTAAATTATTTAAATTGATTTAATTGAGTATTATATTCATATCCTACTTTTGATAGCTTCTTAATCAATTCATCTTTATCTATATCTGCATCCTCACAATACTGGTCTAAACTATCATAAAAATCTCTTAACTTCATATTTACAATACTAACTAATATATTAGAATCCATATCTAATAAACTACTCATAAATTTTTCCTCCTATATCTAATTATATATTAATAAAAGCTGCCAAAAAAGGCAGCTTCCACCATTATACTAGAATTACTAAGCTTAGCTTCATTTTATTTTTCCTTACCTACTGAATTAACTTCTGGTACTCTAGCAGCATCATTTTTTTTATGCCCTTTATAACGCTCATGTTCCCAACTTGCTCTTTGATCTTTCTTTGCCATAATACCACCTCCAATAATAGTATTGATATTATGGATATTTTTATTCTAAAGGATTTTCTGGATCTAAGAATGAATATTTCTCTCCATCCTTTTCCCATCCTAAAATTGAATTCATATTTACATTTGTTGCTGACTTAAATATTGATTTATCTACATCTTTAAAATTCTTCTTTAATTCAGCTATCATATCCTTTATTTCATGTCTCTTATTACCAATCTTCTCTGCTGCAACCATGCATGCACAGTTTAATGGCCAAAGACCTGTATATCTGATAAATCTCTTTATATACTCTTCTTCCACAAGATAAAGTGGTCTTATAAGTTCTATTCCTTCAAAATTATCTGCTTGAAGTTTTGGTAGCATGGTTTTGAAATTACCTGCATATAAAACATTTAGCATAGTAGTTTCTATTACATCATTATAATGATGTCCAAGAGCTAACTTGTTACATCCAAGTTCTCTTGCCTTATTATATAATGACCCTCTTCTCATTCTTGCACATAAATAACAAGGATAATCTTTTGCCTTTTCATCAATAATTTCAAAAATTCTTGATTCATATATATGTACAGGAATATTTAAGTGTTGGCAGTTTTCCTCTAATAGTTCTCTTATTTGAGGATGATATCCTGGATCCATAGCTATGAACTCTAGTTCAAATTTTGTTTGTCCATGCTTTTGAAGTTCTTGGAATAACTTTGCCATAAGAAGCGAATCTTTTCCTCCAGAAATAGCTACTGCTATTTTGTCTCCTTCCTCCACTAACTTATACTCTTTTATTGCTTTAATAAATTTAGACCATATAGGTTTTCTATATTTCTTTACAAGACTTCTTTCAATTTCTTCAAGAGTCTTCTTTTCCTCTTCTGGTACTATTCTTGGGCATCCTTGTCCTGCTATACCGCTCATACTATCACCTCATATTTAACTTATGTTTAACTTTTTATCTTAAAAATCCTTTAATTCACTAACTTAAATTATTTTACTTAATTTATTTCATAAAAGCAACTCTATAATTATTGGTGAACATCACCATCTCTTTCAATATTCATAAGCTCCTGCTATATATTTAATATATCTAAGCTTAATTCAATTTCTTTAATATCATTTTCTTCATCTTTTCCCATTAATATATTATAAAAATCATCACAACTTATTATTTTACATCCCATTTTTTTTGCTTTTATAAGCTTTCCGCCAGGCTTCTCTCCAACAATTAATAGAGTTGTTCTACTAGTAACAGTACTTTCAACTTTTGCTCTGCAGTTTCTTGCAAATTGAGCTAACTCCCACCTTACTGTAAAACCTCTTCCGGTAAAAACCACAACTTCATTCTCTAATGTTTTTCTGCCTTCATCATAATTAAAATTTCTAGAATCTACTCTATCAATCATTACTTCTGTCATTCCTCTTAGTTTATCTTAATATATTTATATATTATCTAAATATATTTATAAAAGCAAAATTTAATTTATTTCTGGCAATACTTTTAAAAATAAAGGAGCTTTGTTTACAGCTCCTTTTAACTATCCTAAATATTCCATATATTTGAGAATATATTTATCTTTATTCTTCATAGTTTCCTTTATTTTATTTTTTTGCAAATTACTTATAAAACCTTCATCATATAAAAAATTAAAATAATGACTAAGAGCATAAATTTGTGCTTTTATGCTACTTACACTGGTGGCACAAGTAGAAATAAACCATTCTCCTAAATACCTATCAACCATCATATTATCAATTTTCTTAAGTTCTTCTTCACTTTCATAACATAAAAAATCACATATAAACAACTCTATATTTCTACAATATAAAAGAGCTGTTTTTTCCTTAAGTCTCTTTTCTTCAATAAGATACTTGGCAAATTTATTAATATGTTCTTCTGCAAAATAATATAGTTCATCTTCCTTATCATTAATTATGTTCATAAATTTATGAATTATATTTTCATCTTTGCCATATAACTCCTTACATTCTTTATACTTTTCAAGTACATCTCTTTTTTCGTGTTTTGCTTGCTTCACAAATTTTTCCACATTATTCATATGGAAGTTAGATTCTTTATTTTCTTTTATCTTTTCACCATACATCTTTAATAGTTCTAAACCTAACTTAGTTAAGTTATGACCTATTTCATCATTAAAAACATTGGCAGCTTTTTCAAAAAAATCATTACTTTCCTTAAGACCGCATATTATTTCTTCAATTAAAAATGTTCCTAAATATGTTGGTGCTAACAATCCTAAATAATATGAAAATACTGTAGTAAAATAAATATCAAAATACACTCTTATTTCTGTACCCATTATAAAAGCACCTACATTATCACCCATAAGTACCTGTGCAAACTTTATAGTTTCTAAAATATTCTTATCTTCTGTAAGTTGGTCTATATTTTCAATAAAATTATTGGCAAAAGGTAATAATTCATCTATAAACCTATTAAAATCCTCTTCTTTTATGTCATTATTTAAAAATTCTATTATCTGCTTTCTTGTTGCTTTCTTTTGAACATTATTAATATTATTTATATTTCTCATGGTTATGTTAATGGTTGCTTGGAAAATCCTATTTAATTTCTCCTTATTCGACAACATCTTAAAATCTATATAGCTTCCACTCACTTGAAAACATTTACAGTTTATTGCTCTTATTTCTTCAATAATATTTAGTTCCTGACATAATTGAACTAGATAATTTACATAATACAAACTTTGAATGGTAAACTTTTTAACTACACTATCACTAATAGTTAAAATTTTTTCACATTGATTTTGAAATATTATTGAAGGATTAGCTACATTCATCAACATATCTATATCATTAATAATAGGATGTTCCTCTAAACTACAATATTGAAATTCTACATGAAGATTTAAGCTATTATCCTTTAAATCATAAAGTAATACAGGTAAAATTACATAATTGCCTGGAAACCTTTGTTGAACTATATTATTAATTAAATAATTTGGAGTTATATATGTTTCATTTATCATAGAAGAAAAGAGCCAGTTTCTAAAAATTTCATCCTTTATTTTTAATAATTCTTTCTTTTCTTTGTTTTTTAGAAGATCATACTGTTCTTTAAATTCATTAATAAAATCTAAAAATAATTCCTCTATATAAGCATTATTTTTTATATATTCAATTACCCCTGATTTCATAAATTTAACTCCTTTTGTAAGATTATTATTTTACTAATTATTATTACCAAAGTTAAATAATATAAATCATAAAGATAATTACAATCTCAAAAATTTTCCACTTCTAATTTCTTTTATGAAAATATCTAAATCTGGTATTTGCTTTTCTATTGCTTCTGCTATTACTTTCTCATTATCATATTTTACCCTTCTGAAGTTTACTCCAAAAGAAGCCTTCTCCTTAAAGCCATATTCCCCTTCAAGTATTACATAAGAAGCCATTGGTATATTATCATAAGGACATCCTACACTCCCTACATTAAACAATATCTTTCCATCCTCAAGATAGTCAATAAACGCACCATGAATATCTCCATATCCAACAATATCAGATTTAATCCCCTCATTATCTAGCCTGCTGATTTTAGGAATATCAAACATTTTTAACTTTTCCTCAATTTCAAGATTAGGATACATTCTTAAATATACATCTTCACTATGAGCATGAAATAACCTAACAAATCTTCCACTTAAATAAAATCCTACAGATTCTGGTAAACCTCTTAAGTATTGTAGTCTCTCATCACCTATCCTATCTAAATACCATTTATTTCTTTCCTCCATTTTATGAGAAAGAAACTTATCCCAATTTCCAGCCACTACAATATCACATTTATATCTACAAAAATCTATAACTCTTTTACAGCTTGGGCCCTTACCAACTAAGTCCCCTAGACATATTATCTTATCTATATCATTTTTCTTTATATCATCAAATACAGCTTCTAAAGCTGGCATATTTCCGTGAATATCAGATATTATTGCTATTTTACTCAATTTATACTCCTCCCCAAAATATATTTTTAAATATATAATTATTGTTTAGTTTTTATATCTATCATTTGTTCAACTACTCCATATAATTCCTCATTAAATATAGATAACTTATCATATAATTCTGTTATATCCTTTTCTGCTTTTAAAGAAAATTCTTTTCTTTTTTCAATATCATCTAACCCTAAATTTGCAAGCTTCATCATCTCACTATCAACTACACATATATTCTTTAAAGCTCTTATATTTTCCTTATCAAAAGTATCTTCTAAAGCTCTCTTTAATTCACCTTCTTTTATATTGGCAAGAGTGATATTAAATTCATCTATAGTCTTATTAATCCATTTTATATCATCACTTTTTATATACGCATCATTGCTATTATAGAATCCATTTCCTTTTTCATCTTCTTTGAATGCCCCACTTATTATATCTTCAATTATCCTATTAATCTTTGAGTAATAGCTCATAAATATTATTTCTATCTTAGTAAACTCATAACCTTTATATGCTGAATCTCCTTCCGTAAATAAATTATCTCTTAATTCATCAACTATATCACTATCTATAGTTAAAAAACCTGTACTAAAATTTCCTGATTCAGCTCCTATAAAAGCAGCCCTTTCTGTCATTATTATTTTACTATTTTTATCTAAATTAAAGCTACTATTTATTTTATTGATTCTTTTTATATTTTCACCTTTTATAGTATCAATATCAGATATTACTGTTATTTTCCCCTTTAAAGACTTTAATGAATCCATAAGCTGAATATTTCTCTGACTCTTGCCAAAAGCCATTATGTAAATTTCTTTGGCTTCCTGTAACTTGCCTAATATGTATTTATAGCAACATTCATCACTAGACTGTACAACTTTATAGTAATCACTTATATTTGTTTCAAAAATCATATTTTTGACCCCTTTCTTTTTTGCTTTTAAAAATATTGTATTACTTTTTGTAAAAACTATCTATATTTTTATAAATATCATTTATTACCTAATTTTTTTATTTATTTTACTGTTCATTTCAACTAAAATATTATACATAAAAATAAAAAGAGGTAATTAAAGATGAAAATTGAAAAAAAAAGCTCTAATGCTTCATTGATTTGTCCAATTTGTGGCGATACAATGAAGGATTTCAATTATGCATATGATAATAAGCAATATGGTAAAAATTATTACAAATGTGACACATGTGGTCATAAAGAATGCATTGTCAAATAATTTTTTCATAAAAACCAGGGATAAAATTCATTAAGAACTTTTATCCCCTTTTCTTTTTATAACCTTATGGACTGTTCAAAATCAAAAAAGTTATATGGATCATATTTCTCTTTGATTTTTCTTAATTTTTCTTTAAACGGACCATAATATTCATCTTCATAACTATCTAATTCCTTTAAAGGGAAATTAATAAATGAACCTTTAGTCATCGTCTTTAATAGCCTAAACTTTTCCAACATCCATTTTTTATTTTCTGGAGCATACTTTTGCTCTTCCCATAATACTTGGAAGCCCATTATTGCTTCAGCATCTCTATAGTAAAAACTAGTATTCTCTTTAGGTATTTCTTTTATTACTCCTCCTAGCCCATAAAAAGACAATGCTGCATATTCAGCTGACTTAGGTATATCTGAAATAACATCCACCATCTTAATTATTTCCTCTTCACTATAATCATCATATACAAATCTTCCAGATGACTTATATTTTTCATACTCTGGATGACTATCTTGAATTTTTCTATTGGCTTCAAGAACAGTAATATATTCCAGATTAAAATCACTATTTATTCCTATATCTTTAAATGGTTTTAAAGCTTCCATAGTCTCTTTTTCATTACCATAAAACAGCCCTGTAATTTTTATCCCAGTACCTTTATGCATGGAATTATATATGGCAGTTTTTAAATTAAGCCTTATATCTAAGCTCTTAAATTCCTTTTGCCAAAGCTTAAATATTAGAACCTTTTCATCAATAGTTAAATTAGGATAATCTATATTTATCAAGGTAGCCTTATTAATTTTATGAGGAAGTTTAAATTTCATAGCAGTAACAATACCAAAATTCCCTCCACCACATCCTCTAAGTGCCCAGAACAAATCACTATTAACCTTTTTATCAGCTAATATTTTTTCTCCTTTATAATTAATGAGCTCCACTTGTAAAAGGCTATCAATCCCTAATCCTAAAAGCCTACTAGAATATCCCCAACCTCCACCTAAGGTAAAACCAACTACCCCGACTGTTGGACATCCTCCTCCTGGAAATGGATAGCCGGCACCACAAACAGCTTCATAAAGTTCTCTATTTCTTACTCCACCTTCTATGGTAACTGTTCTTTCTTCTTCATTTATGTATATTTTATTCATTAAGCTTATATCTATTACTAAGATATCATTACCATTGGAAAATCCCTCATAATGATGTCTTCCGCTTCTTATCCTAAAAGGTAATTTTTCTCTTGCTGCAAAGGCCATAGCCTCTATTATTTCATCCTCATTTTTACAAAAAACTATTGCTAGCGGATATTTTTCTACTCCTCTATTCCAGCCTTGCCTTTCTTCTTCATAAGCAAAATCATCTTTGGTAATGACTTTTCCTTTTAACTTTGCAAAATCCACCTTCATTCTCCCACCTACTTTATCTTTAGATTTCTTATAAAAAAAGCCTCCTGAAAATGGCTGCAATATCTCCTCTACTGCAGCCATTTAAATTTGGCTTAATTCATAACTATTTAGCGTAATTTTTTAAGATTTCTACTATTATATCTGTACATATATCCATGCCTTCAACAGTTATATGTTCATACTCACCATGATAAGCAAATCCACCTGTACCTAAGTTAGGACAAGGTAATCCCATATAGCTTAATGTAGCTCCATCAGTACCACCTCTTATTGGCTCAATTATTGGCGTTACATTTAAAGCCTTCATGGCAGCTATAGCATTATCTATTAAATGCATACATGGCTTAACATGTTCTGCCATATTCTTATATTGATCTGATATAGTAATTTTTACTGTACCTTCTCCATATTTTTCATTTAGTAATTTTTCAGCTAATAATAAAGTTGCTTTTTTAGCCTCTAATTTGTTATTATCATGGTCTCTTAAGATATAACTCATCTTAGCATAATCTGTATTGCCGCTGAAACTTTCTAAATAATAAAATCCTTCATAACCTTCAGTATGTTCAGGTTTTTCACCTTCTGGAAGCATTCCATTTAACTCTATACCTACATTCACAGCATTAATCATGGTATTTTTTGCACTTCCAGGATGCACAGAAACACCATGTATTTCTATTTCTGCTGCAGAGGCATTAAAGTTCTCATAAGAAATCTCACCTTCCATACCTCCATCTATTGTATAAGCAAAGTCTGCTCCAAAGTTCTTTACATCAAAATGAGCAGCACCTCTACCAACTTCCTCATCTGGCGTAAAGCCTACACATATCTTTCCATGAGGTATATTTTCATTAATTATTCTTTCACAAGCTGTAAGTATTTCTGCTATACCAGCCTTATCATCTGCCCCTAAAAGTGTATTTCCATCTGTTGTTATAAGTGTTCTTCCCTTTAATTCTTTTAAATGCGGAAATTTACTAACTGATATAACAGTGCCATTTAATAAAGTAATATCTTCACCGTTATAATTTTCTACTATTTGTGGATTTACATTTTCTCCTGGAGCTGCTGGTGCAGTATCAAGGTGTGCTATAAGCCCTATAGATTTTCTATCTTCATATCCTTCAGTTGCTGGAATATATCCATATACATAGCACTTATCATCAACTCTTACATCTTTTAATCCTAATGCTTTCATTTCTTCCACCAACATATGAGCTAAATCAAATTGTCTCATTGTTGATGGTACAATTTCAGATTTTGGATCAGACATAGTATAAACCTTAACGTATTTTAATAATCTTTCATATGCTTTCATAATCAATCTCTCCTTAACTATATTCTAGCTGCAAAGTTGAATTATTGCTTCAGTAAATATCTTGGCACTTAAAATTAATTCATCTACTACGGCAAATTCATCATCACCATGCATATTATTATCAGTTCCTGGCATTGTACATCCAAATGCCACACCATTTTTTAAGTTATGGACATATGTGCCTCCTCCAATGGCAAGACACTCTCCCTTTTGACCGCTATATTTTTCATAACAACTTAAAAGTGTTTGAACAAATTCTGAATTTTCATCAACATGATGTCCTGGTAAAACTTCACATGGTTCTAAAATGATACCATTATCCTTTAAATTCTTTGCCACAACATCTCTTAAATTTTCGTTAGTAGCACAAAGTGGTGCTCTACAATCAAAAGTTCCTTTTAAGGAAGTCATATTATATTCAAAGATAGTAAATGATAAAGTAAGTTCTCCTGATACTTCATCACTGATATTCACTCCTATAGCTTTTCCTTTATAGTCTCCATGTGGGAATAATTTATTTACAGCACATAACCTTTTAAATCCTTCACTTTCTGCAAAAGGCATTTCACATAATAATTCAAGCATAGCAGTAAGTGCATTATTACCACTTTCAGGATAAGCTGCATGTGCTCCTGTACCTCTTATATTAATTACACATTTATTATCTTCTTCTGTAATTTTATATGTTATACCTAAAGGTAAAAATTTTCTTTCACAATAGCCTAAAAGCTCATTGTAACTTATACCTTCTATCACTGCAGAAGCTCTGTCTGGAATAACATTCACCTTTACCCCTGAATTTACAGAAACTATCCTTGGAAGCTTTTTATCTTCTTCAAATTCTGCTCTAAATTCTGGCTTAAAACTTCCCTTTTCAACATTTATAAGAGGAAAATCTGCATCTGGCGAAAAAGTCATAGGTGCTTCTTCTTCTCTATTATAATAGTACTTTATATCTGAACTTCCACACTCTTCATCAGTTCCAAGAATAAGCCTCACATTCTTATTTAATGGAATATTTAAATCTTTTACCGCCTTCATGGCATATAAAGCTGTTACCGCTGGTCCCTTATCGTCAGAAGCTCCTCTTCCATAAAGCCTTCCATCCTTTATTATAGGTTCAAAGGGCTTTGTCACTGTCCATTCATCACTTACTGGTACTACATCTAAGTGTGCTAAAATATCTAATGCCTTTTCTTTTTCATTAAAGTCTACTGCTCCTACATAATTTTCATAATTTTTAGTGACAAATCCCATAGAAGCTGCCATACTTAATGCTTCTTCTAAAACCTTAGCAGGTCCTTCACCAAAAGGCATCCCATCTTTAGCTTCACCTTTATCACTCCTTATTTTTATAAGCTTAAATATATCATTAATCATTTCATCCTTATGGATATTGAAATATTCTTCAATTTTATCTTTATACACCTTATGCCCTCTCTTTCTAAATAAAATTATATTACTATTTTAATACTTTATTATTCTTATTTCTATAACTATCCTAAAGATTCTTTCTTAAAGGGAAAGTTTATATTTCATTATTTTCCCATAACTAAAAACACTCTTATTATATCGACATTTATTTATCTACTTTTTATTTTTTAACACTTTTTCTCTTTTTATTGCATAATATTATCTTGTACAATATTTATTAATGAAAGGATATATATCATGTACTTTTATAGAAAAGACGATTGTATAAAATGTAATGATTGTATGAATGATCCTTGTGATGCTTCTTGTAACACAGCCTGTAATCCAAAAGTAAATTGTTATGAATCTTATAAAGTATTTGCTCCCAATATATATGCAAAACCTTATATTACTTTACAGCCTTATGAACATTTATTTAATTTAAGTGATGCTTTTTATGCTGGCACTATTTTTAAAGATCTTTATAGCCCTTATTGCGATGTAAAATATGTTAAGGGGGTTAAATGATGGATAGAGAAGATTTATTAAATAATATTAGAAAAATGTTATTTTATTGTGTTGATTTAAATCTTTATACTGACAGTTTCCCATGTTGCGAAAAATCCACTGAAGATTATGAAATAATGTCTTCAAAATTAAAAAAAGCAATTTATGAATACGAACAACAATATGGTCCTTTAATTAATTTCGGATTAGCTTATATGCAAAATCCTAAAGCTTGGATAGATACCCCTTGGCCATGGGAAAAATGTAAGGATGGTGAATAATATATGTGGTGCTATGTAAAAACTCTTCAATATCCTGTTAATTTAAAATGTTCAGATTTAAGTATGGCAAAACTTCTTATTACTCAATTTGGTGGCCCTGATGGCGAACTATCAGCAGCTCTAAGATATTTAAGCCAAAGATTTTCTATGCCTACCAATAAATCTAAAGGTATGCTAAATGATATTGGCACAGAAGAAATGGCCCACGTTGAAATAATTGCCACAATGGTTCATCAAATAATGGAAAACTCTACAATAGATGAAATAAAAAAAGCAGGTCTTGCTGGCCATTATGCAGATCATGGTAAAGGTGTGTATCCTACAGATGCTACAGGTAATCCTTGGAGTGCTACCTTTTTTCAATCTAAAGGTGATGTAATAGCTGATTTACATGAAAATTTAGCTGCAGAACAAAAAGCTCGAGCAACATATGAATGGCTTTTAAATTTAACAGATGATTACGAAATCAAAAAAATTCTGGGATTCTTAAGAGAAAGAGAAGTAGTTCATTATCAAAGATTTGGTGAAACACTAATGCACGTACAAGAGAATCTCTCTCATAAAAATCCAAATTGTAAATAAAACAAACTAGCTATCACAGATAGCTAGTTTTTATGTTATATATTTCAAAATATGATAATAATAAGAATATCAAATATTATAACTGAAATATATTAGAAATCAAAATTGGTATGGCAAAAAATATCAATGCTTTTAATATATTATGTTTTACAAGATTTACCCCCATATTAAACTTTCCCCTTAAGCTAAAATTCCACCTCTTTATTTCTATTGTCTATTATAATATTCAATTCCATCAGATGGCTTAAAATATGTTCTTATATATCCATCTTTTGATACAAAGACAATTTCATTATTCTCTGCATCATAATATATATCATCTCCGTCTTCTGCTTCCTGCTTATGTTTAGAAGAAGCTGAAGTTACTACTTCATTAGCCCCCTCTAAATAATCTTCTTTTGTTGTATAACCAAATTCACCACCATGCTTTAAGAAATGCTCCTCCCATAAATTATCATTACGGAATTCTAAAACACCATCTGCTTTTTGGCTTTGTAGCACACTTCCTATGTTTAAGGCATCAAAATTTATATTAAATACCTTACCTATAAATGATAAAAGAAGTACTACTGCCACTATAATAATATTTCTAAATTTTTTACTTTTATTCTTACTGTTAATCCTTTGGATATTAGTCTCTTTTATACTCTCTTTTTCATTATTATTTATATTCTTATTTTTCTTTCTACATTCACTACATCTCTTTGGCAGATTAAGACCCTTATCATTATAAAATTTTATTTCTGAATCTGTCAGTGTAAATTCCTCTCCACATTGTTTACACTTTCTTTTACCCACTATGTACCTCCAATTATCTTCATTTTTATATTAACCATATATTCTCTTAATAAATTTTCAAATAATATAAATATATTTATTATGTTATCATATAATAAAAAGGAAATCTATTTTTTATACTTGTGATTATTATATGATTATAAGATTTAGGTTTATATATAATTTAAAATCAATAAGAGCAGGTAAAAAACCTGCTCTTCTGCTACATTATTTAAAGCTTTATTCTTCATAAGCTTCTAAAATCCTTAAATAATGATTTGCTTCCCTTAGCACATGGTCTGAAAGAAGTGGTAGGATTATTGACTTTATCTCACATCCTAATATGCCCTTGGTGGCTGCCTTCTTAAAATCAATTAATTTGGCTGTCTCAATCAATGTATCACTTACAATAGTGGTACTGGTAGCTTCATTAATATCAGATGTTTTTTTCATTAACTCTTTAAATTTCTTAGCAAACTTATCAGCAGAATTTATGAGCTTTTCTTCACTTGGATCAAGCATCCCTCTAATAAACATGGCATGCTCCATGAAGATTTCATTCCAAAATCTCTCTACTTTTTTAATTTTATATTGCTCTATATCAATATTATTTTCAAGATCTTTTATATTCTGCTGGTACTTTTTAGCCTCTTCTATTATATGTTCAAGCATCATAGGGTAATTAGAAGTAAATAGCTTACAGCTAATCACTTCTTCTAAAACCTTCTCTTTAAAGCATATTAACTTGTCTAGCATCTTTATAGCCCTGCAATTTAAATTCTTTACACAATCTGAAGTCTTCACATCAGCTATTTTCTTATTTTTACATTGAAGATGACTTTCCATTAAAGTTATCTTGCAATTAATCTCTAAGCCTGTATAATACTTTGTTTTCTTTTCAGCTTCTAAAGTATATTCTGTGAAAATCTCTCCTGAATCTATTATACTTTCCCTAACAATACCATTGGCAAGCTTTACTACTTCTAATAAAAACTTTTCAAAACTAACTTTATAATTTTCTGCTTCCTTAATTAACCTGGTATTCTTTCCTGCAAATCCAGCTTCTAAAAACAATAAGTGCTCTTTCATTATCCTTCCCCAAAAAAGATGTAGTTCCAGTGACTGCATGACATATTCTTCTCTACTTATCATATTTTTGCTCCATATAAGTTTTTTATATTATGCTATAAAAAATTTAATTCTATTACTTACCTTGCTCTTCCATCAGCCATCTGGTAATTTTCCTCTAGCAAAAAAGAGCTAGCTATGAGCACTAACTCTTTTTAAAAACATTCTCCACTATCTTTTAAATGTCACTTCTTTTTCTTCATTCATATTTATATAGGACTTGCTTGGTATAGTTTTAGCAATTACTCTTCCTTCTCTTATAGAATATAAAACTTCCGCTCTTCTTCTAACGGCATCATATCCGCTTTCAGCATTTAGTAATATTAAATTCCCTGGCTTGCCTATTTCAATTCCATATTTATCTTCTATATTTAATGTTCTTGCACTATTAGTTGAGATAAATTTTAATGATTCATTTATATCATCATAACCCATCATCTGACATACATGTAAACCAAAATGAACTACTTCTAACATATTTCCTGTTCCCATTGGATACCATGGATCAAATATATCATCATGACCAAAGCATACATTAATTCCTGCTTCATTTAATTCTTTAACTCTTGTTATTCCTCTTCTCTTTGGATATGTATCAAATCTTCCTTGTAAATGTGTATTTACTAAAGGATTAGACACAAAGTTTATTCCTGACATCTTTAATAATCTAAAAAGTTTATATGTATATGCATTGTTATATGAACCCATAGCAGTAGTATGGCTTGCTGTTACTTTATTCTTTAAACCACTTTCTAAAGCTCTTGTTGCTACAACTTCTAAAAATCTTGATTGCTCATCATCTATTTCATCACAATGAACATCCACTAATACATCATACTTTTTAGCTAATTCAAAAATCTTATTTATAGATTCTACCCCATATTCTCTTGTAAACTCAAAGTGTGGTATAGCTCCAATAACATCTGCTCCTAATTTTATAGCCTCTTCAACTAATTCTAACCCATTAGGATATGAAAGAATTCCTTCTTGTGGGAAAGCAACTATTTGTAAAGTAACATAATCCTTAACTTCTTCTCTTACTTCTACCATTGCTTTTAATGCAACTAAACTCTCATCAGTCACATCCACATGAGTTCTAATAAATTGAATTCCATTTGCAACTTGCCATTCAATAGCTTTTTTAGCTCTATTTTTAACATCTTCTTTTGTTAAAAACTCTTTTCTTTGAGACCATCTTTCAATTCCTTCAAAAAGCGTACCACTTTTATTCCACTCTGGCTCTCCAGCTGTTAATGTAGTATCTAAATGAATATGTGGTTCTATAAAAGGAGCTGAAGCTAATGCTCCATTTCCTTCTATAATTTCTTCACCTTCCTTAGCTTGAATTTCTTCAGCTATTGCTTCAAATTTTCCATCTGTTATTCTTATATCAAATAATCCATCTCTATCTAAAAGTCTTACTTTCTTAATTAACATAATATTATCACCTTATCTGTTAGTTATTTTTGTTCCTATTACATAAACTAAAATTGTTGTTACTATTGCATTTAATGCTATAACTCCTACCGACACAACATTAGCCACTATAAATCCTACTAAAAATGCTACTATTGCAATCCAATTTATATTTTTAAATTTTGTATTATCCATAGTATCATATTTTCTTTTCTTTACAAAGAAGTAATCTGCTATTATTATTCCACCTACTGGAGGAAGCATTGAATTTAGAAAAGTTAAGAATGCTGTAAAATTATTATTTAGCCATATTGAGCCTACTGTTCCAATTAATCCACATGCTATTACTAATTTCTTTTTAGGAAGCTTTGTTATATTTGAAAGTCCTAATGCTGATGTATATAAAGCATTATCATTAGTTGTCCATATATTTAATCCTAAAACCAATATTGCAGGTATTACTAATCCTTGAGAGAACATTACATCTGCTATATCAGAATTTCCTGTAACCATTGCTCCTACAGCTCCAAATAAGAACATCAATGAATTTCCTATAAAGAATGCTACAACTGTAGTTGATACTGCAACTTTTTTATTTTTTGAGAATCTAGCAAAGTCTGGTGTTGCTGTTCCTCCACTTATAAATGAACCTACACATAAAGTTACCGCCGTTACTAATGCCATTTTAGTAGTTGGTTCTATGTTCATTAATCCTTGAACTCCACCTACTGAACTTGTTGCCATTGCTACTGATGTACTACCTAATACTGCTATTGCTGGAACAGCTATAGCACTTAATATTGTTAGTGACTTCATTCCAAAGTAAGCTGTTGCCGTCATTAATATACCTGTAATTGCTACTAAAAGATATAAATTTATATTAAATCTATTTGCCACTGGTATTGCAAACATTGCTATACCTACTCCAAACCAACCTATTTGAGTTATACTAGTTATAAATGATGCTACATATGATCCCTTTTCTCCAAAAGAATATCTAGCAAGCAAATGCATTGAAAGTCCTGTATCTGCCCCTATATATGCCAGTGCTCCTGTGTAACATGCCAATATTAAATTACCTATAACTACTGCTATAAAGAAATCTTTTAAAGGTAAACCTGTCCCTAAGTTTCCTCCTGTCAACATACTTGCTGAGAAGAATGTAAAACCAAGCATTACTACAAACATTGAAAAGAATCCCTTTTTATCTTTCTGATGAACATGTTCTAAAGCATAATCATGATCATCTATTCTTTCTTCCATTATTAATTTTTCTTCCATTTTTAATCCTCCTAAATTGTATATTTAGGAAAACCAGTACTTATGTGCAAAAAACGACCCTTCTAAAAATATAGAAAGGTCGTTTACACATATAATTAGATATTCATATTAAGCACGTAAAATACTTTCATATTTTGCATATATCACGCTATTCTTTAATTCTATCTAATTATTTTATCTGCCGTATTCTTTCGACCTTATTAGTCTCTCTGGACTAAATTTAAAGGACTAGTTTTCTTGAAGACATTATATACTTTTTTGTCGGAATAAGTCAATATAATTTTATTTTATTTTTATTGCATAAAATTCCTAGGATAATTTAAAGCTTATGACACATCCTAAGATATATGTTTTTTAATTTTTAAAAATTTTATTAGGAGTGATATCAATATGAAGCAACTTTCACAAGTTGAAATTTTATCTTTAACAGCTATATTAAAAGCTGAAAGCGACGGCCTTAAAATGCAAAGAGCTTTAAACACTGTAATTACAGATGAAGATTTAAAGAGACAGTCAGAATCAAGCATTCTAGCTGCAGAAGGAAGAATAAATGGATTAATTCAATTCATTAATGAAAATAACATTTTAACTAATAAGGAGGAATAGTAAAATGCTAAAAGTAATTGGAGATTTGATTAAAGACAATGTAAATATTGATGATAAGGTAATATCTGAAAGTATGCTGACAGCAGCAAAAGATGGAGCAATGCTTTATCTTACTTATGCTTTAACAAGTACTACTCCTGAACTTAGAGCTATTTACTCTGCTGCTATAGGTCAAATGGTAGAAGGTCATACAGCTCTTACAGCATTAGCTGTAAAAAAAGAATGGTTAAAGCCATATGAATCACCTGTGAACATGCTTTCTTGTGCCTATAATTGTGCTAGCAACACAGCTGCTAATAAGGATTAAGTCCTTACTAAATAAAAAGAGTTAGGAAAATTCCTAACTCTTTTTATATGTATATTAAATCATTAAAGTCTTGTCCAAAAAAAGCATTCTCTTTATTAATGCTTTAATATTTTATATAACTAAACTATTGCTGTACTAGTACCTAAAAACTTTTTTACTGGTCTTTCAACTATAGGTAAGAAAAATTGAATTGTAGGTCCTAAAAGTAATGTTGCTACAATTGTTCCTAAACCAAAAACTCCACCTAATAAGTATCCAGCAACTACATATGTTAAATCTAAACAAATTCTAATCCATCTATATTGAATTTTAAATGATTCTGAAATTACAAATGGAATTTCATCATGTGGCGCCACTCCTAAATTAGCAGTTTTTTGAATTGAAAAACCAATAGAAATAACTACACAACTTATAGCAACTACAAGTATACGTACCACAAAAGGCATTGATTCAATAGATAACTTTTGTATAGCTTCATTGGCTATATCTAAAAACATTCCTGCAGCAAGTGTAGCTAAAAAAGTTCCTAAACTTATTTTATTCCTTGCAAAAATTAATAATAGTACTAAAGCACAAAACATAAATATGTAATTTGCAGAACCTACAGTAATATTTAATGCCTTACTTATTCCTTGAATAAATACTACACAAGAATCTCCCCCTGTATTTGCATTTATAAAAGCAGCACATCCTATTTGAATAATAAAACATCCTAATAAAAAACAAAATATTTTTTTAATATATAGCTTCACATTAACACACAACCTTTCTTTAACATTTTTATGTTATCATTTACACTAAGTTTCGTCAATCATTTTTTTCCATTTTTCTCAGATTTATTCTATTTTTCATCATAACACTGTTTTTTATTTTTTTTATTGAAGAAAAAATGAAGCATTAAAAGTGCTTCATTACTATTAAATAATTATTTATTAAATTATTATTCCATTACAATGATCAATTTCATGCTGGATAATCTGAGCTACAAATCCTGTAAATTTTCCTTTTTGTTTTTTAAACTCTTTATCAAAGTACTCAACTTCTATACTTTCATATCTATTAGTCTTTCTAAATCCAGTTAGTGACAAACAACATTCTTCCGTTTCATAAGAATTTTTTTATCTGTTATTATAGGATTAATCATTGGAACTATCATCTCTCCTACTGAAAATACTATAATACGTTTCTTAACACCTATCATATTTGCAGCCATACCTACACAATCATCTAAATTAGCTCTTAATGTATCTATCAAATCATCAACAATATATAGATCATCCTTAGTGGCTTCTTCTGATTTCTGTGCTAAAAATAATACATCTTTCATAATTGGTTTTATCATTTCAATTCCAACCTTTCTTCTATCTATAATATACAATAACATATCTATATTATCATATTATTTTCTTATACATTTTAATAAAAAAAACTCTAATTTAGCAAACTAAATTAGAGCTCTTATTAATTATCTTATTGTGATTTTTTTGATATTAAGTAATATGGAATTGCTACAAATAGTATTCCTCCAACCATATTACCTAAAGTAACCATTCCTATATTATAAATATATCCAGATATGCTTACTGCTGCTGTTCCTGGAGCTAAAAGTGCTATAGTAAGTAATGTCATATTAGCAACACTATGTTCAAAACCACATGTTATAAAGATAAATAGGCACCAGAATATCATTACTAATTTTGATATATCATCTTTACATCTAAAAGTACACCATACTGCTAAACAAACTAGTATATTACAAAATACCCCTCTAAAGAATAATTCACTAGCTGGCAAACTCATCTTGGTAGCTGCCGTATTTGCAATAAATTCTCCAACTGATCCTTTAGCAAGCCCTGTTAAATAGAACATATATCCTGCAAGTATTGATCCTGCTAAATTACCAATAAAAGCTGCTACCCACACTTTTATAGTATCTATCCATGATACAGCTTTATTTAATGATCCAACTGTCATGATAAAATTATTACCAGTAAATAATTCAGAGCCAGCAAAAACAACTAAGCTTAAAGCTCCTCCAAAAGAAATACCCATTATGATCTTAGTGGCTGCTGATCCTGCTGCTGTAAGTAATCCTCCAATTGTAAAAATAAGCATTATGGCCATACCTACATAGATTCCTGCTAACATAGATGAAATAAAATATCCTAGCTTATTATTTTTTA
The DNA here is from genome assembly GCF_014287815.1 of Clostridium lentum. Taxonomy (GTDB): domain Bacteria; phylum Bacillota; class Clostridia; order Clostridiales; family Clostridiaceae; genus Clostridium; species Clostridium lentum. The sequence continues at coordinate 65,445 of NZ_JACOOQ010000002.1, read as the reverse complement.
ATAATTGATTTTTTGCACTAGCTGCACCTGCAACTTTGTTAAACTCTTCCTTAAACATTAAATTTCCTCCATCATCATTTGTTATTTTTATAACTATCTCTTGTTAATATAATAACTTACATTACCACTTATTACCGTGATTTTTATCACACTTTTAGTATTTTTTTAGCACTTATTCTGTTTTTTATCACATTTTCTATTATTTCTTGATATTTTTTTATCAATACTTTGTCTTTAAATATACATTCTAAAGCTTTACTTTTATCTTAAACATAAAAAACCACCTCCACTTTTCATGTATAGGCAGCTTATTACCATTTCCAATCTATTTTAATAGCTTCATAATTAATTTATTTTCTTTCACTTTTTAATTCCTCCCTATAAAAATCTTCTATCTATATTTCATTATAAAGCCAAAAATAATAAGCCCCATATTACACATCTTTAAATATCTAACCATGTGTATATGAATGCTTTATTCATTACTATGCTCCTAATAAGCCACCTACAATTATCCCAAAATAAGTTCCTATTACATACCCTAAAGTTCCAATAAGCATAATTGGTCCAATAAGTTTTGTCCATCCTCTATTTGTTATTGTGATATTTTCCCTATCTATTTTATACTGTAATGACTCTTATGTAAATTTAAAGTATATAAAAAGCTAGCACTAAAATGTACTAACTTTTATTTTAATTAATCTGTCATATACTGATTTACTAATTCATAACATTTTTCCTTAGTTGCTTCATACAAAACTATATATCCTGCAACAGGCTCAAAAGTTCCTCCTTTGAACTTTGCTTCTTCTTCCCTAGCTTTTCCCTCTTTCTCCTCTATCCATTTAAGCTGTTTAATTTCTAAATCATTCATTATCTCTGGAGATAACTCCTCTTTTAGCAAAGCATAAATATCATTGAGTTCTTTATCATACATTTCATAAGCTTTTCCATAATAACTCTTCATAGCATTTGTAATACCTTCATCGGCATTCTTCTTTTCTGGTAATTCATCAAGCTTTTTTTGTATGTTATCTAATCTCTCTATATACTCGTTTCTCCTTCCTTCTACTTTACTTACTACATCCGGTATATCTGTTGTTTTAATATCTTCATTTGCTTTAGTATCATCTACTATTTGTTGTAGTTTACTACTATCAGAATCACTAATCATACTGTTACTTGTATCATTTACTGTTTGCTTTGAACTTTGATTATTACAACCAAACAGAGTACCACCAATTATGGTTATTATACTTATTGTACATACTAATTTTATCTTATTCATAAATACCTCCATACCACTTTATCACATGTAAAACAAACAAACTATTCTATGCACAGATCCTCACAAATAATACATTCAGTTTACTATTAACAACCATTTGTACAATTATTTTAAAATTTTGTAGTTAATGTACCTTGATGAAACATCATTAAATTTTAGATAGTCCTTTATCGCAATTCCACACAAAATAGCATATTTTTTAATACATCAGTAACTGTAGCTTCCTATGTTGTTGCATAAATTATATGTCATGATACTGACGATAAAAATCCAACTGTAATTGTTCCTGATAAAATTAAATATAATATTATCTTTCTAATTCCTATAATTCCTTTATTATTTTTTAAAATTTTTCTTACAAAATAAAACATTTAATAGAAAATAAGTATCAATAATCATTATACTTAAATTTTTCAATGTTCTAGTTTCACTTAAATCAAATCCATAAAAGCCTATGCTCATAATAAGAACTCCATAAATAACAAGTAAAAATAAAACAAGCAAAATAAAATAATCTTTATCAGTTTTTAATTTTGTAATATTAAAAAAAAAAATTTTACTATCTTCATCTTTATTTTTCATTAAACAAAACCCCTTTTTATATATAATTTTACCATATATTCTAATAATTTCAATAACAGTTTATCTGACTCATTCTTTTCACTATAAACAAAAAGAAACTCCCCTAAAGGAGTTTCTTCCAGACTGTTGACAAAGTGTCAGCAGTCTTTATTTTTATCCAAATATGTAATATAATTTAAAATATATAAATTTGTTACATAGAGGTTTTATCAATGATAAACGAAAGAAAAGAAGCACAAAGTGAAATAGAAGTAGTAATGTTAGAAGAATTAGTCCCACAAGACCATTTATTAAGGAAAATTGATAAATATATAGATTTTTCATTCATTAGGGATTTAACTAGGGATTTGTATTATCATACAAATGGTCGACCAGCTGTTGATCCAGTAGTATTATTTAAAATGTTATTTATAGGATATCTTTATGGCATACGCTCCAAAAGGCAGTTAGTTAAAGATATAGAAGTAAATTTAGCATATAGATGGTTTTTAGGATATTCAATTACAGAGAAAATTCCAGATTCATCTACAATAAGTCAGAATAGAATTAGAAGATTTAAAGGTACTGATATTCCACAGAAAATATTTGATAATATAGTTCTTCAATCTATAGAAAAAGGTTTAGTTGGAGGTAAAATTCTTTATTCTGATTCAACTCATATAAAAGCAAATGCTAATAAAAGAAAGTTTGAAAAAGTTGAAGTAGACGTAACTCCTAAGGAATATATAGAACAGTTAGATATTGATGTTAATGAAGATAGAGAGAATCGTAATAAAAAGCCTTTAAAACCAAGAAAATTCAAAAAAGAAACAAAAGAAATTAAGAAAAGTACAACTGATCCTGATAGTGGATATATGATGAGAGATAATAAACCCGAAGGCTTTTTTTATTTAGACCATAGAACTGTAGATAGTAAAAACAATATAATTATGGATGTTCATGTTACCCCTGGTAACGTAAGCGATAGCGAACCGATATTAAAGAGAATAGATAGAATTAAAGAAACATTTAATATAAAACCTAAGTATCTTGGTTTAGATGCAGGATATTCAACTAATCCTATTTTTAAAGGAATAACAGATAGAGATATAATACCTGTTGTTGCATATAGACGTTCTCCTCATAAAAAAGGAATGTATACAAAGAATAAGTATATATATGATTATGATAAAGACATATATATTTGTCCCAATAATGTTGCACTAATATATAAAACAACGACCCGTGAAGGCTATAAGGAATACAGATGCTTTGAAGAAATATGTATGTGTTGTCCTCACAAAGATAAATGCCTTGGAGAAAAAGCTAAATATAAAATAATTAGAAGACATGTTTGGGAAAATCATAAAGACGATAATAAAAATTTTCTTAAAACCGAGAAGGGAAAAGGTATTTACAATAGAAGGAAAGAAACGGTTGAGCGAAGCTTCGCAGATTCAAAAAATCTGCATGGGCTTCGCTATGCTCGCTTCCGTGGACACGAAAAAGTGTCCGAACAATGTCTGCTAACTGCAGCAGTACAGAATATGAAAAAGATAGCAACAAGACTATCTTTGTTATTTTCATATTATATTAGTAATTTTAATTATATTATGTATTTCAAACTTTATCCACAACTAGTAAACAAAAACCCTCTGCTTTTTTAACAGGGGGTTTTTCAACAAACTGAAAGAAACTCCCCTAAAGGAGTTTCTTCATTAACTATTAACTTCTATCTCTTATTTATTAACTATAAAGTTATATTTCTCATGCTACTTATCACTTCATATTAATGCACTAAAATTCAACCAATCAAATTAATTTTCCATTTTTAATTTTTAATTTTCCTAAGCATTCATCACTGATAATTCATAATTAACTCTATCTCTAACTTAACCACTAAACTACTTTAGTTGTCCAATCCTCACAGTTCCAAATATCAGTAACTACATCTCTGTAAAATTCAGGTTCGTGACATACTAGAAGAACTGATCCTTTGTATTCTCTAATGGCTTTCTTAAGTTCATCCTTAGCTTCAACATCTAAGTGATTAGTAGGTTCGTCTAAGATTAAGATATTTGTTTCTTCATTAATAAGCTTACATAATCTTACCTTTGCTTGTTCTCCCCCACTTAATACGCAAACTTTACTTTCAATATGCTTAGTTGTTAAACCACATTTTGCTAAAGCAGATCTTATTTCATATTGAGTCTTAGACGGGAATTGCTCCCAAACTTCTTCAATACAAGTATTATAGTTTGCTTCTTTTATTTCTTGTTCAAAATAACCTATTTGCTGATAATCTCCTAAATGAACCTCTCCACTAAGTGCAGGTATTTTGCCCATTAAGCTCTTTAAAAGAGTCGTCTTTCCTAAACCATTTGCTCCAACAAGAGCAATCTTTTGACCTCTTTCCATTGATATATTTAATGGTTTTGTTAATGGTTCATTGTATCCTATAACAAGATCCTTAGTTTCAAAGATAACCTTACCTGAAGTTCTTCCTTGCTTAAAGTTAAACTCTGGCTTTGGTTTTTCAGCTGCAAGTTCAATCATTTCCATCTTATCAAGCTTCTTTTGTCTAGCCTTAGCCATACCACTTGTAGCAACTCTTGCTTTATTTCTTGCAACGAAATCTTTAAGTTGTGCTACTTCAGCTTGTTGTCTTTCATAAGCAGCTTGTAATTGTGCCTTATTTGCTTCATATATTCTTTGGAATTCATAGTAATCACCAACATATCTTGTAAGCTGTCTATTTTCCACATGATATATTAAATTAATTACTGAATTTAAGAATGGAATATCATGGGATATTAATATAAAAGCATTTTCATAATTTTGTAAGAATCTCTTTAACCACTCTATATGTTCTTCATCAAGATAGTTAGTAGGCTCATCAAGTAATAATATATCTGGTGTTTCTAGTAATAATTTTGCCAGTAGTACCTTAGTTCTTTGTCCTCCACTAAGCTCAGTAACATCTCTATCTAAACCTACATCTAAAAGTCCAAGACCTTTTGCTACTTCTTCTGCTTTTGCATCTATTACATAAAACCCATTGTTATCTAGCATATCTTGAATAACCGCTGTTCTTTCAAGGGCCTTATTCATTTCATCATCAGTCATTTCTCCCATTCTTCCATAAAGCTCATTCATTTCTGCTTCCATATCAAATAGGTATTTAAATGCACTTCTTAGTACTTCTCTTATAGTTAATCCTTTTTCAAGTTCAGCATGTTGATCCATGTAGCCAACTCTAACTCTATTGCTCCAAATTACTTTTCCTTCATCAGGCATAAGCTTTCCTGTAATTATATTCATAAAAGTAGATTTACCTTCACCGTTAGCACCTATTAATCCTACGTGCTCACCTTTAAGTAATCTAAATGATACATCTTCAAATATAGCTCTATCGCCAAAACCATGGCTGATATTCTTTACTGTTAGTACACTCATCTTATTCCTCCTAAGCGTAAAAATAGAGTGCGAAACATAAATTCACACTCTATTTATTATACATTATATTAAGCTAAAATAAATAGAAATTTCTTTCTAAATTTTAGTAATCATATGCTTTGCTATAATCACAAATAATAACTTTTAATTTATCATCATTTAAAGTCTTCTTATATGAACATAAAAATTCATTTAATTCAGTATCAACTAAGTCAACTTTATCTTTGCTTCTTATTATTACATTATGATCATCTAATAAGATAATTACATTATTTTTATCATTTTTGATGTAATATTCAGTAGTTGGCTTTACCTTAATTCTATCTTTATATTTCTCCTGAAAACTCATGGTCTTCCTAGCTTGTTCATAATCTAGCGAATTATTAGTTAATTTATCTAAACCTAGTGATTTAATTTGCTCTTCAAAACCTTTAGTATCTAATCCATATCTCTCCATAAGTTTAGTTTGAATCTTTAAAAATTTATCTTGAGAAATATTGTTATTTTCCATATATGCTGTCATTTCTTTTGTGAATTCAGCCATAGTCAATTTACCTTCAGCCATCTTATAGTATAAGCTATATATATAAGACTCGAAATTATCTATGTCTTTTTCATTTACTTTGTTCTTAAGTTCATTAAAATCAATTATCTTATCCATTCAGCTTACCCTCCTAAGCACCATTTATTATTTATTATATACCAACTTTATTCATTATACTACTATTTTTAGCTCTTCACTTCCAACCATACTTTTTCGTATTTTAATAATTCTTCTTCATTTAAATACTTATAACTTTCACATCTATTCATAATTTCTTCTGGCATATATGCACCTGGATTATTTCTTACCTCCTCATCCTGCTCCATCATAGCACCTTCATGTGGAGTAGTATAACCTATTTCCTCGGCAACTCTATACGCACTGTCTTTTTCACATAAAAAGTTAATAAATGTTTCTGCTGCTGATTTATTTTTTGTGCCTTTTGGAATTACTAATGAATCTATCCAGAAATTAGCACCTTCCTTTGGTACTATATATTTTAAATAATCATATTCATCTGCTAAAGTAAGTCCTTCTCCTGACCAAATCATTGCAATAGCTCTCTCACCAGATATCATTAAATCTTTAACATTATCAGCTCCATAAATAGTTCCTAATTTCTTTTGCTCAATTAAGGCAGCTTTAGCCGCTGAAAGTTCTACTTCATCAGTGCTATTTAATGGATATCCTAAATATTTAAGTGCCATACCTATAGCATCTCTTTGAGAATCTAAAACAAATATTTCATCTTTATATTTAGGATTCCACATGTCACTCCAACTATTTATATCTTCACTAATTAGTTCTGTGTTATATATTATTCCTATAGTTCCATTCATATATGGAAGCGAATAAACATTACCTGGATCAAAGCTTTTATTTAAATTACTTGATAAAAGTTCAGTCCAATTAGGAATATTTTGTTTATCTAACGCTTCTAATCTACCTTCCGAAATCAGTCTTTCCACCATATAATCTCCTGGTACTGCCACATCATATTGAGTCTTACCTGAAGTAAGTTCCTGATACATTGCTTCATTATCATCAACAAATACTTCATTTACTTTTATATTATATTTTTCTTCAAACTCATCTATTAACCCTTCTGCAATATTTTCTCCCCAATTTAAAAAGTTAATTGTAGTTTTTTCATCTTTTTTGCATGATATCATTGTTGCAGATATCATAATGAAAACCGTAAAAATAGCTATTATCTTTTTCATTTATTATTTTCCTTTCAATAAATATGTATTGTTCTATAAATAATATATGCAAATATACAACGTATATTTGCATATTAATTTGCTATCTAAATTTTCTTTAACCACTTCTATTATAACAGAAGAAATATACTCATTATCATCTTTTAATAGAATCTTTTCTATTTTTTTCAACATATGTAATATGTACTTATTATACTGCAAATTTTGCTATAATAACAGGCATTTCTGCTTATTTTTTATTTCTCTAAATATTATTTAAATATATGTAAATTTTTAATCAAAAAACTAAATCATTTTTAATAATAATTTAGCTTTTTTTAAACTTTTCATTGAATTTTATACTATTTAATAGCTATAGCCTCTATTTCTATAATTGCTCCCTTAGGTAACTTAGCTACTTGTACACAACTTCTTGCTGGTAGGTTATCCTTGAAATAATCCCCATAAATTTCATTAACTTTTTCAAAATCATTAAGGTCTTGAAGAAAAATCGTTGTTTTAATCACCTTTTCTAAAGAACTTCCTGCTGCTTCTAAGACAGCTGAAAGATTTGCCATAACTTGTACAGTTGCTTTGCTAATTTCAGTTACTAATTCTCCATTTTCAGGATTTAATGGAATTTGACCAGAAGTAAATACTAAATCTCCTACTATCATTCCTTGAGAGTATGGTCCAATTGCTGATGGTGCTTTTTTAGTTGATATTATTTCTTTATTCATTTTTATCCTCCTCATACAATATCATAAATTGATTATATACTATTTTACTTATATTTTTGAATATTATTTTTCTACATTTATCATTTCATATTAATGTTAGTAGTGGTAAAATATTATAAAATAAATAAAAAAGGGTGATACTTATGAGTAAAATTATAGATTTAGATTGGAATAACTTGGGGTTTGAATATATAAAGACTGATTTCCGATATATATCAACTTGGAAAGACGGTAATTGGGATAAAGGATCACTTACTGATGATAATTATCTCCATATTAGTGAAGCATCTTGTGCTCTTCATTATGGACAACAATGCTTTGAAGGGCTAAAAGCATATAGAACAAAAGATGGCTCAATTCAATTATTCAGGCCTGATAGAAATGCTGAAAGATTAAATTCTAGCTTAAGAAAACTTCTTATGCCAGAAATTCCTGTGGAAAAATTTATTGATGCATGTATACAAGTAGTAAAAGCAAATGAACATTTTGTTCCACCTTATGGTAGTGGTGCAACTTTATATTTAAGACCTTTCGTCATAGGTGTTGGTCATAACATTGGCGTAAAACCTGCTCCTGAGTATATCTTTTCAGTATTCTGTACCCCTGTAGGTGCTTACTTTAAAGGAGGATTAACTCCTTGCAATTTTAATGTAGCTGAATATGACAGAGCAGCTCCTCGTGGAACTGGACATACAAAAGTTGGGGGTAATTATGCCGCTTCTCTTCAAGCACACAAACTCTCTGCTGACAAAGGCTTTGCCGATTGTATTTATCTTGATCCAGCAACTCAAACCAAAATTGAAGAAGTTGGTGCAGCAAACTTTTTTGGTATTACAAAAAACAATGAATTTGTTACACCAAAATCACCTTCCATATTGCCGAGCATCACAAAATATTCACTTATGGAAATAGCTAGAAAATATCTTCATATGCCTGTTTATGAACGAGAGGTATATATAGATAATTTAGATGAATTCAAAGAAGCAGGTGCCTGTGGTACTGCTGCTGTCATAACTCCTATTGGTGGAATTGAATATAAAGGTAAACTTCATGTCTTCTATAGTGAAACTGAAGTAGGTCCTGTTATAAAAGAACTTTATAAAATTCTTTATGGGATACAATTTGGTGATATAAAAGCACCTGAAGGGTGGATTTACAAAATCAATTAAAAAAGACACAGCTTTTGCTGTATCTTTTTTATTATGCTACTTTCTCAGCTTCTTTTGTAGATTTTTTCTTATCAGTAATAAAATAATATGGTAATCCTACAAATAATACTCCACCTATAAAGTTTCCAAGGGAAACCCAAGCTATATTGTGGAACCATCCTCCAATTGTAACTGCTGCATCATGTGGTAGTAATAATCCCATAGTTAAGAATCCCATATTAGCAACACTATGTTCAAAACCTGCAGTTATAAATGTAAATAAGCACCAGAAAATCATTATTAATTTAGCTGTTTCTTCTTTTAATTTATAGCACATCCAAGTTGCTAAACAAACTAATATATTACAAAGTAATCCTCTTAAAAATAATTGTCCAGAAGGGGTTCCCATTTTTATAGCAACTTGTTCTACTATAAACTCACCTATATAATCGCTTTTTCCTAAAGCAGCACCACTGTAAACATATAGGCATGCACCTATAACACCACCCATTACATTTCCAATCCAAACTGCAACCCATATTTTCACTGCATCTAGCCATGTTACTTTATTTTCTAAAGCACCTATAGTCATTATCATAGCATTACTAGTAAATAAATCTCCACCTGCCATGAACACTAAACTTAAAGCAACACCAAAACATAATCCCATTACTATTTTGTAGGTTCCAATATCAGCATGATGCATTATTCCACCAATAGAATAAATAAGCATAATTCCTAAACTTACAAATAAGCTTCCAAGCATTGCTGATGTTAAGTACTTTGGCACGCTTTTGTTAAATAATCCAATCTTAACTTCAGCTGAATGAGATAAATTATCAATCTCTTTTCTATACATTACTACTTCCTCCTATAAATCACATATTTTTTCTTTATCACACCTATATGACCTTAATAATAATACAACTTTTTCCCCTTTTTGTAAATTGTCAGAAAAGTCAATCATTTCAAGATATAAATTGTGTATTTCACTATATGGAAACAATGAATTCATTTTCCGCAAACTCCTTAAAAGCTGATAAGAATTTTTTAACATGATCTTCATTATGCTCACTACTTAAAAATAATGCTTCAAACTGCGATTGAGGAATATTTATTCCATTCTTATTCATACATAAGAAATACTTTTTGAACATTTCCAAGTTACAACTTTTAGCATCTTCATATGTTCTTACAGTATCTTTATCAGTAAAGAATATGGTCATCATTCCACCAAATCTATTTACCACTACATTTATATTATTTTCAGAAGCAATACTTTCTACACCTTTTTGTAACATTTGTCCTAAATAATTTATTTTATCATATATTTCTGGCTTAGATTTTAATATATTAAGCGTAGCAAGTCCTGCTGACATAACTATTGGATTTCCAGACATAGTACCAGCTTGATATACTCCCCCTAGAGGTGAAAGATTTTCCATTATTTCTTTTCTTCCTCCATAAACACCTGCTGGAAGTCCACCTCCCATTATCTTAGCATAAGTTATAAGATCAGGGCTTACATTAAATAATTCTTGTGCTCCTTTAAAAGCAACTCTAAAACCACTCATTACCTCATCAAAAACAAGTAATGCGCCATACTCATCACACAGCACTCTAAGAGTTTCCATAAATTCATTATCTGCTTTAATAACACCCATATTACCTGCTACTGGTTCAATAATAACAGCTGCAATATCATCACCATAAGCTTCAAATAATCCTCTTACTTGTTCTGCATCATTATAAACACCAATTAATGTATTTTTTATACTATCTTGTGGTATACCAAGAGAACCGGCAATGCCTTCTGTAAGCACACCTGATCCTGCTTCTACTAAGAATCCATCAAAATGCCCATGATAGCATCCAGCAAATTTGATTATTTTATTTTTCTTGGTATATCCTCTAGCTAGTTTTATGGCACTCATAGTTGCTTCTGTTCCTGAATTAACCATTCTCACCATTTCAACATTATCCATTTCCTCACATAGAAATTTTGCCATTTGAAGTTCTAATTCTGTTGGTGCTCCAAAGGCTATTGCACTTTCACTTATTTCCTTTATGGCAGTCACTACCTCATCATTACAATGGCCTAATATCATAGGTCCCCATGCTAATACAAAATCAATATATTCCTTACCATCTTCATCTTTGATTATTACACCTTTTCCACTCTTCATCACAGGAGGATTTATTCCCATATCCCTATATGCCCTTACTGGTGAATTAACTCCACCTGGCATATATTCGTTTGATTTAATAAATATTTCTTCATTTCTCATTAATTACTATCCTCCTTTAACCATCTTGCTGCTTCTATTGCATAATAAGTCATTATCATTTTTGCACCAGCTCTTTTCATAGACATAAGCATTTCTAAAGCAACTCTTTTTTCATCAATTAGTCCTGCTTCTCCTGCACTCTTAACCATTGCATATTCTCCACTGACATTATATACGCATAATGGTACATCATATCTATTTCTTGCTTCTCTTACTATATCAAGATATGACATAGCTGGTTTAACCATTATAATATCTGCCCCTTCATTTATATCTGCTTCAATTTCTAGCATTGCTTCTCTTGAGTTAGCAGGATCCATTTGATATCCCTTTCTATCGCCAAATTGTGGAGCTGAACCAGCTGCTTCTCTAAATGGACCATAAAATCCTGATGCATATTTTGCTGCATAACTCATTATAGGTGTCATTTTAAAGCCATTATCATCTAAAACCTTTCTAATATGACCAATTCTTCCATCCATCATATCTGATGGTGCAATCATATGTGCACCTGCCTTTGCATGTGATAAAGCTATCTTTCCTAAATACTCTAAAGTTTCATCATTATCTATGCTCTTTCCATGAATGATTCCACAATGTCCATGATCTGTATACTCACACATACATACATCTGTTATTATATACAGTTCATCATCTAATTCTCTAAGCTTTCTTATGGCTTTTTGAACTATTCCATCTTCATTATAAGCTTCTGTTCCTTTACAATCCTTATGTTCTGGCACACCAAAAATTATTACTGATCTTACTGCTGTTTCCTTTAATTCCTTTACAAGTTCACCTAGTCTATCTACTGACCAATGATAATTTCCTTTAAGAGAGCTTATCTCTCTTTTTATATTTTCACCTTCCACCACAAAAATAGGAAGGATAAAATCTTTCACACTAAGCTCATTTTCTCTTACAAGATCTCTTATAATTACTGTATCTCTTAATCTTCTTCCTCTTCTAAACATCATATTCCTCCTTTATACCTATTATTTCTTCCAAAAATCCTTCTTCTGAATGCTTTTTGCAAGTATAACAATGAATATCATTAGACTTTAATGCCTTAGCAGTCTGTCTACCAATGGCTATTGATATCTTCTTGCTTATTTCTTCTTTACCAAATACATTAATCATATTATGTACAGTGCTTGGACTTGTGAATAATACATAATCTACTTCTTCAAGAGCCTTTTTGTTTTTCATATCTCCGCATACTGTATCATAAGTATGAACTCTATCAACATTTAATCCTAAGGCTTCTATTTCTTCCTTTAAATACTCTCTACTACTTGAAGAACACGGAATAAGTACATTTTCTCCTTTTTTAAGATATGGATTAAGTACTTTAAATAATCCTTCACCTACAAACTCCCTAGCCATGATAAAAGGCATTACTCCACGAGCCTCTAAAGCCTTTCTTGTTGCTTTTCCTATAACTGAGAAATTAGCCTTAATAGTTCTAATATCTATTTTCTCTTTAATTAAATAATCAAAGAACATATTTACTCCATTTACAGAGGTTAAAATTATATGGTCATATTTATCAATCTTTTTCTTTACTTCATTTAGATTATGCATTGTAGACTTTCTCTTAATAGAATTAATTTCTGTAACTTCTGCACCTAAATCTCGCAACTTATTTTTTAAGTTTGAAGATTGCTCTCTTGATCTAGTTATACAAATATTTGCTCCAAATAAAGGTTTTTTCTCATACCATGATAATTTTTCATTTAATGATACTACTTCTCCAACCACTATGATACATGGAGACTTTAATCCTACTTCTCTCACCTTAACACATATGTCATCAACAGTACCAATGACTTTTTTCTGCTTAGACGATGTACCTCTCATAACCACAGCAGCTGGTGTACTACCATCTTTACCATTTTCTAATAAATTACTCATTATTCTTTCAATATTTTCAAGCCCCATCATAAATACTAAAGTACCTATTTCCTTTGCTAATGCCTTCCAGTTAATCTTTTCATCAGCTGCTGTCATACCAGTTATTATATGGAATCCTTGTGACATTCCCCTTTGAGTTATAGGAATACCTGCATAATTAAGTACTGCTATAGGAGAAGTAACTCCAGGAATAACTTCAAACTCTAAGTTTTCTTCCTTTAAAGCTAATACTTCTTCGCCTCCTCTACCAAAAACATATGGATCTCCACCTTTTATCCTACCTACTACATGGCCTTCCTTTACCAAACTTACAATCATCTCATTTATTTCTTCTTGAGTCTTATAATGACATCCTGGCTCTTTTCCACAATAATATATTTCACAATCTTCCTTTAAATAATTTAGTATATTATTAGATACAAGCCTATCATAAAGAACTGCTGTACATTTTTCTAATACCTTTACTGCTTTTACAGTTAATAACTCCTCATCTCCTGGCCCTGTGCCAATTATATATGCTTTGCCCATTTTTAATCCTCCTATACTTCTAATATGCTTTCTGCTAATTTAATACCTAATTGTATATTATCATCCTTTTTTCCAGTTATATCTTTAACAACTATTTTGCCATTAACTTCAAATGTTCCTATGATATAAAGATTATCCTTTTTTATTTCAGCATAGCATCCTATTAATGTATGGCATCCACCATTAAGCCTTTTCATAAAACTTCTTTCTGCCTCTACAGCAATTCTTGTATCTTTATCATCTAGTGCCTTAAAATATTTTCTACTTTCACTATTTTTTAAACATTCAATTCCTAATGCACCTTGACCAACAGCCGGTATAAATACCTTTGGATCTAAATATTCTGTTATTATATCTTCCATGCCAAGTCTCTTAAGACCTGCTGCTGCAAGTATTATCCCATCCATACCTTCATTTTTCATCTTTTCTAATCTAGTGCCTACATTACCTCTTATAGGTACAATATTTAAATCACTTCTTATCTTTCTTAATTGTGCTGCTCTTCTAATACTACTTGTTCCAATTATAGCTCCTTTTCTTAAATTCTTTAAGGAAATTCCATCTCTTGATACAAAAACATCTCTTACGTCTTCTCTTTCTGGCATTGCTACTAATTCAAAATCTTCTGCTAATTCATATGGCACATCCTTCATTGAATGAACAGCCCCTTGTGCTTTTCCTTCCAATAAAGCAAATTCTATTTCTTTAACAAAAAGACCTTTACCACCAATCTTATCTAAAGTTACATCTAGTCTTTTATCTCCTTCAGTAACTACTAATAATTTTTTTGCATCTATCTTTTGCTTTTCTTTAAGCATTGCAATAATAGTTTCTGTCTGTTTCTGTGCAAGCTTACTTTTTCTTGTTGCTAAAATCAAATTCATTTATTTTCTCCTTATAAAATAACTCTAATACTATTTTCCCCTTACCTTTATCAAATATATATTTAAAATCTTCACTGTTAACAAAGGAAAGTAACTTTAACTTTTCTGCATTTTCCATATTAATAGTATTTCTTAAATTTCCTGTAAACTCCATAAAATCATCATATCCTACAATTTCTTTTTGAAGTTTATCAGCCAGCATCACTGCACCTTTTGGATTACCAACCTTGGTGTTTATACTCATTAAAATATTACTGCTTTCCCTTTTCACTGGAATAACACCCATACCCTTTTTAAAATTTGCAGAATTAATATATATTTTAGCTAAAGAATTACAATCTCTTATTATATTATCTATAATTTCTTCATCTGATATAGCTATTATGACCATATGTTTATCTTCAATAAATCTTTTATAATATTCTTTTTTTATTAATGTAACTGAAATATTTTGGAAATCATCAATAAATTCTCTTGATAGCACTTCCACTTCCACTCCATTACTACTTAAAGTCTTTGCTTTAATATATGAACCTCTTCCCCCTCCAATAATACCAACTCTTAAAGTATTAGCAAAGAAAGTTATTGGCATATATTCTATTTTTTCGTAAATATCTCCATTAAAATTCTTAGACACTGTTCTTCCCTACCCTTTGCCTTTTCATTCTTTAGCACTTTTATGGCTCTATTTATATAATAATCTGCCGTACTTTTTATCAGTATTTCTGCTAATTTAGCATCTTCTTTATTCTTACATTTATTTTCAAAAGATTTAACTCTATGGCTTACGATAAAATCACCTGAATCTTTAAATTCTTTAATATAGTTGGTAACACATCTTAAATTCAACCAATTCATATATTCTTTTATGTATTTATCAATAATATATTTATTTTTTTGCATTCTTTCCACTCTTAAATGCTTATTTTCATCATCAAGCTTGCTTATCTTATCAATATCTAAAAGTTGTACTCTTTCATAATTCTGAAGCTGTGGATCAATATCTCTTGGCATGGCTAAATCTATCAATAATATATTCTTACCTTCCTTATTTATATGATATTTTTCAACTACAAGATGGCTAGCTGCTGTACAGCTTATTAACCCATCCATTTCATTTAATCTTTCTCTAGCCTCATTGTAAGTTAATATATTTACCCTCTGGTCAGTAATTTTCTCTACTTTACTCTTATCTCTTACTACTATGTTTATTTCTTTAAGCTCTGTACCTAAAGCATATTTAATCACTAGCTTTCCTATAGTTCCATAACCCATAACCATTAATTTTTCAGCTTTACTTTCTATAACTTTATTTACAGCTATAGAAGACGATGATACTGGAATCTCATAAAGCTTAGTATCACTCCTAAATCTTTTACCACAGCTTATGGCTTCCTCAAAAAGTCTCATAAGCTCTGAAAATATATATCCTTTTTCAACTCCTTCTAAATAAGCATCCCTTATTTGACCTAAGATTTGATCCTCACCTAATATTCTGGAATGAAAACCACAAGCAAGCTCAAATAGATGTTTTACAGCACTTTCACCATCTATGTAAAATACATACTCTAAAAGACTCTTATCCCAATTTAAAACCTCAAATATCAATTCCTTATCTATGCCTTGACCTTTAAAGTAAATTTCTGTCCTATTGCATGTGCTTAATATTACAAATTCATCAGTAATATTTCTCAATGAGTTACTTATTAAATCTTTAGTTCTTGGTGAAATCACTAATTTTTCTCTAATACTTACATCTACACCCTTTTTTATCCCTATTAGACCTAACATACTTCACCACCTACTTTTTATTTAAAAACATACTTATAATTATATACACTACCTCATACATTAACAACTTTTCAGCATAATTTTATTATATCCTGTGAAACATCTCTTTCATTATTCATTAAAAAATATTTTCGTCACTTAACACCTTAAATTTAGGTAAATCTCTCGAAATACTTATCTATATTTTTTTTCCTCCCTTTCCTCTACTAAATCATTTTTACTTTATTTTTCATATTTATTATTATTTTCAATTTATAACTATCTTGGTGCTTATATAAATTATTCTTTGACATAGTTACGTAAAATTACTATAATATAAACAATAACTTTCGTATAAGCTTAATAATACGGTTTAAGCGTCTCTACAATATCACCGTAAATGATATTTACTATGAAGAAAAGTCCACGAAGGTTAAGTACATATAAAGAGGTGGATTTATTAATGAAAAAAGATGTATTTATCAAAAACATACAAGCTGCATCTAAGCAAATAATTTCTGACTTGGTCATAAAAAACATCACCATTGTAGATGTTTTTCAAAACTCTACATTCATTTCTGATGTTGCAATTTGTAATGGATATATAGTAGGTATAGGTGAATATAAAGGAAAAACTGAAATTGATGGTACTGGAAAGTACATTTGTCCTGGTTTAATAGATGGACATGCTCATATTGAAAGTTCACTATTAACACCTAAAGAATATTATAAAGCCGCATTACTTCATGGAATAACTTCTATGATTGTTGACCCCCATGAAATTGCAAATGTATTAGGTATAAAAGGCATTAACCTTATGATGGATTTAAGTGAAAACTTACCGTTAGATTTCTACTTTATGCTTCCTTCTTGCGTTCCATCAACTCCTTTTGAAAATTCTGGTGCTATATTAAATAACTTAGACCTAAAGCCATTATATGATAATAAAAGAGTTTTAGGACTTGCAGAAGTTATGGATAGCCCATCAGTTATTAACTGTAGTGAACATATGATATGTAAACTTTATGATGCAGTTGAAAACAACTCCATTATAGATGGTCATGGAGCTGGCTTTGATATTGATAAAATAAATAGCTATGCTGCTGCATCTATTAAAACTGATCATGAATGTCACACTTATGAGGAACTTATTGAAAGAGTTCGTAGGGGAATGTACGTACTTATACGAGAAGGTACTGTAGCTAAAAATTTAAATGAACTAGTTAAAGGTGCTTCAATACATAATAGCAGAAGACTTTGTCTTTGTACAGATGATAAACATATAGATGATTTATTAAAAAATGGTTCCATTGATAATTCAATTAAAATGTGTATCCGTGATGGACTACGTCCAGAGACAGCAATTCAAATGGCTACTTTAAATACCGCCGAATGTTATGGTTTAAAAACAAAAGGTGCCATTGCTCCTGGATATATTGCAGACTTTATCATTCTTGATTCTTTAGTTACCTTTAAAATTTCTTCTGTTTATAAAAATGGTAAACTTGTAGTACAAGATAATAAACTAATTACTAATAGCTCTGTTGAGGTAACGAAAATTAACATTGAGCCAACTATTAATATTCCAAAGCTTACAAAAGAAAGCTTTAATATATCTCTTGAAAATAAGACACAATTAAATGTAATTGAAATCATACCTAATAACTTAGAAACTAATCATCTTAAAATAAATATTTCAGCATTAAATTTAGATAAATCTTTCATCCCATCTATTGATGAAGATTTATTAAAGATAGCTGTAATAGAAAGACATCATAATTTAGGTAATATAGGTTTAGGAGTAGTTAAAGGATTAAAATTAAAATCTGGTGCCATTGCAACTACTGTAGCTCATGATTCTCATAATTTAATTGTATGTGGTACTAATGATACTGATATGATTCTAGCTTGTAATGAAATTAAGCGATTAGGTGGTGGAATAGTTGTGGTGAAAAATGGTTTAGTTCTTGCTTCTTTAAGCTTAGAAATTGCTGGTCTAATTACTAATAGAAGTGCTGATGAGGTTATAAATGATTTAGTAAAATTACATGCTGCCATTGATAAAATTGCTCCATCAATAAACTTTAATCCATTTTTAACTTTATCATTTTTATCACTGCCAGTTATACCTGACATAAAAATTACAGATAAAGGGCTTTTCAATGTTAAAACCTTTGAATTTATAAATATAGCTGAATAAAAAACAGGAAATAGCCGTTAGGTTATTTCCTATTTTAATTAAACAGTACATATCGTTGCACTTATGCACGTAATTAATAATAAAGGCTTTCTGATGGATATACTGCATCACAGGTTATATCTATTCCAAGCTTTCTGAAAGTTTGTTCATCATTAGTTGGAATTATTATTGTTGAATGTGCTTGCCCACCTGTAAGTAGTGGTAATTTATCCATTGCTGCTTGAGCCATTGGATTTGTTGCTGCACAAATACTTAATGCTATAAGAACCTCTTCACAATTTAAGGCAACATTTTTACTTGATAAAGTTTCAGATTTTAATTTAATTATCGGTTCTAATATTACTGGTGATATTAAATGAATGTCATCTGAAATATTTGCTAAATACTTAATTGCATTTACTAAAACTGAAGCAGAACTATCTAAAGTTTCAGTATTTCTACCTGTGATTATTGTTCCATCTTCTAACTCTAATGCAATAACTGGCACTATCTCATTTTTATCTACTGTTTCTTTTAAATTTTCTGCACGTTTTCTAGCTGGTAAAACCACATTTCTATCTTCTTCTTTTAAATTAACCTGTTCCATGATAAGTTTTGCAGCTTCAAAAGTTTCTTTATCTACATAACCTTTTTTATATTCACAACCTGTTTTAAAGTATCTTCTAATTATTTCTTGTTTTGATGCTTCTTTAACAACATCATCATCTATTATTCCAAACCCTACTCTATTAACTCCCATATCAGTTGGCGATTTATATACAGATTCCTTACCAGTAATCTTTTCTATTATTCTTTTTAATACAGGAAATGTTTCAAGATCTCTATTGTAGTTTACTGCTGTTTCTCCATATGCATCTAAATGGAAGTAATCTATCATATTTACATCCTTAAGATCTACTGTTGCTGCTTCATAAGCTATATTTAAAGGATGCTTTAATGGTACATTCCATACTGGAAAAGTTTCAAATTTGGAATACCCTGCCGCCTTTCCTCTTTTGTATTCATGATATAACTGACTTAAACAAGTTGCTAACTTTCCACTTCCAGGACCTGGTGCTGTAACTACCACTATTGGTTTACTAGTTTCTATATATGGATTTTTACCATATCCCTCATCACTAACAATTGTATCCACATCTGTAGGATATCCTTTTGTAGCTCTATGCTTATAAACCTTTATTCCTCTTCTTTCCAGTTTATTAATAAATACTGTTGCCGATGGCTGGTCATTATATCTAGTTATAACTACTGAATTAACTTCTAAATCATAAGATCTTAAATCATCAATAAGTCTCATAACATCCATATCATATGTTATTCCAAAGTCACCTCTTATTTTATTTCTCTCTATATCACCAGCGTATACACAAATAACTACTTCCACATTTTCTCTTAACTTATGTAATAATTTAATTTTAGCATTTTCATCAAAACCTGGTAGCACTCTCTTTGCATGAAGGTCGAATAATAGCTTTCCACCAAATTCTAAGTACAGCTTATCATAATTATTTACTCTTTCTAAAATATATTTAGATTGCTCTTCTAAGTATTTTTCATGATCAAATCCTATTTTCATTTTTTCAACTCCAGTATATTATTTTTTATTTCTTTTGTAATACATAAACAATTATATTATACATAATTTCCTGTATCTTTATCATACATATTCATATTTCATTTTTACAAAATATATAATATTATCACATAGAAAGACATTATTGTAAACATAAACCCGAAATCTATTTTAAATTACTTATTTATAATTCGTAAAATTAAAACCAAGAATCATATTTTTTTTAAATTCCATTCAAAGGACGTTATTCCTCAATTCATCACTCATCATTATCTTAATTTTACTCTTTCAATGAAGCTCTCAACTCCAATTCTTTCTATCATTAAGCTAAGTTTTTCTCCTAGTTCTGCTTCATCTTTATAATATTCAAAGATATTATCTACTAATTGTAGAGCTTCTTCTTCTGTAAGATCCTTGGCAATAACATCTGCCACTCTTGGATGAAAACCTGCTGAGCCTCCTGCCACCACCATCAATCCTGACTTATCAGCTATTACACCAACATCTCTAGCATAAACACTTCCACAGGCATTTCTGCATCCAGCTACTCCTATCTTAGTTCTACAAGGCATTTCTTTTTTAGCATATTTCTTAGTAAGCTTAACACCTATACCAATGGTATTATACTTACTTCTTTTACAAAATCCTGCTGGACAGCTTTCTACATTCTTTACAGAATTAGTTGTTATAACTGCTGGCTCCATTCCAAGTTCTTTCCACACCTTTGGTAAATCCTCTTCCTTTAAATTAGTAATTAATATCCTTTGCCCTGATGTTATCTTTAATACAGCTTTATATTTTTTTGCCACCTTAGCAATTTTTTCTAACGTTTCTGGTTGTATAAATCCACTTGGAATATCTGGTGTTATTCCAAAAGTTCTTTTCCCATCACGTATCTTTTGTAAATTCCCATAATGCATAAATTTCTCTCCTAACTAAATATAAGAACTCTATAAAGAGTCCTTATACGTAAATATTATTAACTATTTAAAACTAAATGCTCTATTGCTTTGGCAACTCCATCATTTTCATTAGTGTCTGTAATATAATTTGCAGCTTTCTTAACTTCTTCAAAAGCATTTCCCATGGCAACACCCATACCTGCACATTCAATCATCTGAAGATCATTTCCTGCATCTCCCATAGTTATTACTTGATCTAATGTTATTCCCATATGCTTCGCTAGCATTTCAACACCTACACCTTTATTTACTTCTTTATTTAAAAATTCAAGGAAATATGGCGTACTTCTAACTACTGTATACTTATCATATACTTCCTTTGGAAGATTATCTACAGCCTTCTGTAATACTTCTTCTTCATCAATCATCATTATCTTTATTATGCTATGCTCTTTTTCTAACTTATTAAAATCTTCAATGTTTATCTTAATATTATTAATATTTGCTTCTACTTCAGTATACTTACTATTTTTAGGTGTAATTAATCCTTTTGTTTCAGAGAAAGCATGAATATTTACCCCTAAATCCTTACTTACTTCATATAAATAATGTAAATCTTCACCAGTTAAACCTATTTTACAAATTGGCTCTCTATCCTTAGTCTTTAAAACTAAACCACCATTATAGCTAAGTACATAGTCATTTTCACCATACATATCTAGTTCTTCTAAATATCTAGTTACACCATCTATAGGTCTTCCTGTAGCTAATACTACCGTTACTCCCTTTTCTCTAGCATCATCTATTGCTTTTTTAGTTCTTTCAGATACTGTTTTATCCTTTCTTAGTAACGTTCCATCCATATCTAATGCTATTAATTTATAATTCAAAAATACTCACCAATCCTTACTTATACTTTTACTTCTTTAATTATTAATCATTATATCATAGTTATAAATCCAATAGCAAAAATATACATCATTGTTTTTCATAACCTACGTATTTCTCTATTATGTCAGAAAATCCATCTCTTTTTAATATAGCAATTACTATACCAGATATTTCATAACTTGAAGTGTCTTCGCCATTTTTCCTTACTTCTTTCATTTTAGAATTGATGTCTTCCACTAATATCTTTACATCTGATTCATTTAGTAACTCTTTACTATCATTAGTAGCACTTAAAATACTGATTTTTATTTTTTCAAGATCAAGTTCTTGAAGTCTTCCATCTTTCTTAATAACTTTCATCATATATCACCTCAAGAATTATTTTGTCTTGTTCCCTAAAAAATACTCTTTCTATATGGTGATTTTATTTTTTTATCATAAATTTCAACTATTTTATTATTAAAATATTATCAATTCTCATAGATGATATCATCATAAATATCAATCTATAGCATATAAGTTATAAATTTCATACCATTTTATATTTATTTTTATAATATATAGTATATTAATGATTTGAGGATTTCTAAATTATGATTTCTAAATTTATAAAAAAAATTCATACGAAACTTAATTTAAAAAACCTTCATCCATTTTCATCAAAACGTTATGCAAAAGACTACTTATCAAATGCCGAATCTTTTATAAATTCAAAAAATATTAATAGCTCAAGCATTTATCTAATCTGGGTTGATACTGACCATTTCAAAACTAATATCTTTAAAAAATCTAAAAATTCCTGGACTCTATATAAAAGCTTTTTATGTACCATAGGTAAACCATGGGAACCAACCATTAAGGGAACCTTTTTCGTTGGCGTAAAAGGTTATTCCTTCGGTGAAAATCGTGGCTTTAGATGCCTCTACTACACCCAAATTAAAGGAAACTATCTCTTTCACTCTATAGTCTATTATCTAGATGGTACCATAAAGGATGATAGACTTGGCATGCAACTCACCGATGGTTGTATTCGCCTTTCCACTGAAAATGCCAAATGGATTTATGATAACATCCCTGAAGGAACAACCATCTTTATTAATTAATCTTTTCCACTTCTGGATAATTAACTCCCTTTGTATCTACTGTAATAGATTCTATAACCACAGCTTCCTTTGGCTTATCGTTGTTATCTGTTGCTACTTTGCTAATGTTCTTTACTATATCTAGTCCACTTATTACTTTCCCAAAAGCAGCATATTGACCATCTAAATTATTGAACTCACCTACCATAATAAAGAATTGGCTTCCTGCTGAATCATTACTTCTTGCTCTTGCCATTGATAATACACCATCAATATGCTTTAAATCATTTGCTTCATAACCATTACTAGAAAATTCTCCTGCTATAGAATATCCTGGACCACCAGTTCCGTTTCCTTCTGGATCTCCACCTTGTATCATAAATCCATCTATAATTCTATGGAATGTTAATCCATTATAAAAGCCAGAGTTTGCTAGGGAAATAAAGTTATTCACTGTATTTGATGCTTTACTTGGATATAACTCTGCTTTTATAGTTCCATAGCCCTTTACCACTATTGTAGCAATTGGTAAATCACCATTTTCAACACTAACATCATCCTTACTTTCTTTTACTTCTGTACTGCTTTCATTCTTAGTACATCCAATTGCTGCAATTATTGCTGTACAAACCGTTGCAGCTAAAATAATTTTTTTAACAATCTTCATATTTCTACCTCAATTTACTAATTTTTTACTATAGCACTTATTATATCATTTTTTCCATATAAAGAGGAACACTATTTACTTAATAGTATTCCTTCATAAATAGCTATATTTATTCTAAATCCTCTCCATTCATATACTTATATCTATATTTCAAATTCCTCTATTTCCACTGAATAGCTTCCGCAATGCTTACATACATTGACTAATACTATATAGCTATTATCCACTTTCCCTGCCTTTTGCAGCCTGTTAAATGAAAGTCCTTCGTATTCTTTATCAATTGAACTTATAACAAATTCTCCATTATTAGTATATATGTAAAAATTATATCCTAGAAAAGCAAAGAATTTTTTCTTTTCCCTAAGACCTTCTTTACATTCTCCACATGACATATCAAAGTACTCTTTTGAAAAATCCACTTCATTACTATTTGTCATTATTTCTAATACTTTATCTAAATCAATATTTTTTATAGGATTTTCCTCATCATTAATAAAATAATCTAAGTTTTCTTTATTTAGTTTATATTCTCTTCCTTCGAAAGTAAATCTGTATTCCATCTATTTTTTTCCTTTCTTTTTTATTAACTAATTCTATCATAAGATATCTTATAAATAAACAATATATTGTACCTATTGACATTTTCTTAAATAATTATTAATGTATTTCACTTTTTATTAACATTGATGGAATTTTAGTGTACAATATACTTTATATAATGGAGGGATAGTTATGAGCTCAAAAAATATTTATTTAGTATTTTCAAAAACTGGTACAATGTTTTCACAATTAATTTCTTTATGTACTCACGAAGAATATGCTCATGTTTCACTTTCTTTAGACAACACCTTCACAAAAATGTATTCTTTTGGCCGTATTAATCCAGCTAAAGTGCTTCCTGCTGGATTTGTATATGAAAATATATATGACGGAGTATTTGCTATGTTTCCTGAAAGCAAATGCCTAATTTATAAAGTTAGTGTTACTGAACACCAGTATCATAAACTTGTCAAAGAAATACGTATTTTCGAAAATAACAAAGATAATTTAAAATACAATATTTTAGGGACAAGCCTTGTATACTTTAATAAACCAAAAAAAAGAGAAAATTATTATTTCTGCTCTGAATTTGTCTCTGAAGTATTAATAAATAGCGGTATCTTTAATACCCATAAAAAACCTGAGGAAATCTTACCTTTAGACTTATTGGCAGTTGAAAATAAAACATTAATTTACGAAGGATATATTAATAAACTAAGTTTTGCAAGTGAAACGTTAACCAGCGTAATTTAAATATAAAACAGCGGATGTAATAAACACATTCCCGCTGTTTTTTATATTAACCTCATATCTTTAATTTATCTAAAATCTTCTATTCTTATTATATTATCAATACTTTTAACAGTTTTCAAATCATAAAGCCTCTCTATTGAATCCATAATTAATCCTTCTGTGGTACTATGAGTTATCAAGACCAATGTGACGTCAATATTTTCTTCCTGCTTTACACCCTTTTGAATTACTGATTTTAAACTGACTTTATTGGCACCAAATATTGTTGTTATCTGACCTAATACACCTGGTTTATCACTTACTGTAATTCTTAAATAATATCTGCTTTCAATATCCTTTAAATCTTTAATATTCATTTCCCAAAGGTTGTTCTTAACTACTGGCTGCATATTTTCAACTTCTACATTATTTCTTAATATCCATATAATATCACTAACTACTGCACTTCCTGTTGGAAGACTTCCTGCTCCTCTACCATAAAACATCATATCCCCTACAGCATTACCATTAATGAATACTGCATTAAATGAATCATAAACATTAGCTAAAGGATGAGTTTCTGGAATCATGGTTGGATGTACTCTTAATTCAAGTTCTCCATTCTCTTCTTTAGCAATAGCTAGAAGTTTTATTACCATACCAAAGCTACTAGCATATTCCATATCTATAGAATTTATCTTTGTTATACCTTCTCTATATACATGTTCAGGTTTTATTTTGGTACCAAATGCTAAAGAAGACAATATTACAAGCTTGTATTGTGCATCATATCCTTCTATATCAGATGTGGGGTCAGCTTCAGCATATCCCTTATCCTGAGCCTCTTTTAACACATCCTCAAAGTTCAAATTCTCAAGTTCCATCTTACTTAAAATATAATTGGTAGTACCATTAATAATACCATATAAAGTATTAATTTTATTAGCTGTTAAGCTTTGACTTATTCCATTAATAATAGGAATACCACCTGCTACACTTGCTTCATATTGGAAACTTACTCCCATTTCATCAGCTTTTTCAAATACTTCATCACCACAAGTAGCTAAAAGCATCTTATTAGCTGTAACTATTTGTTTTTTAGCTTCCATAGCCTTGATAATGTATTCTTTTGCTGGCTCTATACCACCCATAACTTCAACAACTATCTTTATTTCATTGTCATTTAATATCTCTTCATAACTTGTTGTAAGTATTTCTGTTGGTACTTCTACACCTCTATCTTTCTTTACATCTCTTACCAGTATCTTAGCTATTTCTACTTCATATCCTGAGCGCTTAACTATTTGTTCTTTATTCTCTCTTATTATTGATAATACACCTTTTGCTACATTACCTAATCCTAAAAGTGCAATTTTTACTTTTTTCATAAATATCCCCCTTTGTTTTTAGGTTAGTGTAAAGTTTTATTGCATAAAAAACAACGATCTCCTAATTTTATGTTAAAATTGAATATCCAACAAAACAAATTATATATCTTTATTACCTATCTCTTTCCTGCATCAAATGGTTCTCCAGCTGCTTTCGGAGCTTGTGTAGATTTAGAGAATATAATAAGTGCTATTAATGTTATTACATAAGGGAACACCTTTAATAGTACTAGTGGTATCTGTTGTAATTGTGGAATTACTTGTGAAACATTGGCAAGTGTAGACGCAAATCCAAAGAATACTGTTGCTCCTAAAATTCCAAGTGGTTTCCACTGTCCGAAAATTAATGCTGCTAAAGCTAAGAAACCTAACCCTGCCACACTTCCATTAAACTCTCCTGAATAAGTAACTAATATTATACATCCACCTAAAGCTGATAAAGCTCCTGAAATTATAACCCCAAAGTATCTCATCTTTGTAACGTTAATCCCTACTGCTTGTGCAGCTTGTGGATTTTCACCACATGCTCTTAATCTCATACCAAAAGCTGTCTTATATAATAAAAATGTACTTACAGCTAATATAACAAGTACTAACCATGTTGTTGCATAAGTTCTTGTAAAGAATAGCGGTCCTAATACCGGTATATCTTTTAATATACTTATACTTTGTGGTACAAACCCCATAGTTATTCTTATATTACCACTACCAGTGATATTTCTTGCTAAAAATACTGTTAAAGCTCCCGCCACCATATTTATAGCTGTACCACTTATTACTTGGTCTGCATTTAAATTTATACTAGCAAAAGCATGTAATATTGAAAATAACGCCCCAACTAAAGCTGCTACTAATAAGCCAATCCATAAAGCACTTTCAACACCTGCTGCTTGAAGCTTAGATATAGTTAAAGCTCCTGCAAAAGACCCAACAATCATAAATCCATCTAATCCTATGTTAATTATACCACTTCTTTCACAATATAATGCACCTAAAGCTGTAATTAGCATTGGTATTGTATAAGCTATTGCATAAGGAAAAATCTTAACTAATATATCCCACATTATTTCTCCACCGCCCTTTCAGTAGTTTTACCTGCTATCACTTTTTTCTTTTCTTCTTTTATTTTCTTAAACTTATTTATTACCTTATCCATAATCATACTTGTAGCTGCAAAGTAAATAATTGTTGCTATAATTGTATCTGCAAGTTCTGGTGGTACTTTAACATTAGCATTCATAAATCCTTTACCAACATAAAGAACGCCAAAGAATAATGCTGATAATAATACTCCCAATGGTGAGTTATTACCTAATAAAGATACTGCTATACCATCAAATCCTTGTGAAGGCATAACCCCTATTTGCATAACTTGTGAGTTACCCATATATTGAACAACTCCTGCAAGACCAGCTAGCGCCCCTGCAATCATCATTGATACAACAATATTTCTATTTACTGGCATACCTGCATATTCTGCACCAAATTTATTATATCCAACGGCCTTTAATTCATATCCTAAAACTGTCTTATTAAGTATAAGCCAAATAATTACAACAGATATTATTGCTAATAATATACCAAGGTTTATGTATGAACCTCCAAACATTTTTGAAAGCCACTCAGACTTTAGTGTAGCTCCTTGAGCAAGCTTTGCTGATTCTGTTTCTGTAGTTCCTTTTAAATATTGTGGAACCATATAATATACTATCCAGTAAGCAGTCCAGTTCATCATGATTGATGAAACAACTTCATTAACCTTAAATAACGCTTTTAAAACTCCTGGTATAGCTGCCCATAAAGCTCCAGCCATTATACCACATATAACCATTAAAGGTATTAATACTGGTGATGGTAAATCTACTAAAATACCTATTGCTGTTACTGTAAATCCACCTGCTAACATTTGTCCAGGAGTACCTATATTAAATAACCCAGTCCTATTTGCAAAGGCAACCGACAACCCTGTTAAGATTAAAGGTGTAGCCGTCGCAATTGAATTACCAATTCTCTGAGTATTCATTAATCCACCTTTAAAAAGGTAAGTATATCCATCTATTGGGTTATACCCCATAGATAACATTAATAAAAATCCTGCAAATAATCCTAAAACTATTGCCATAAGAGATTTTAACAATTGATTCTTATGCACTAAGCTTCCTCCTTCTTTACGCCGGCCATCATTAAACCAACTTCATTTTCATTTGTTTCATTAGCATTGACTATCCCTATTAATTCACCATTATTTACTACAGCAATCCTATCTGATACATTTAATACTTCATCAAGTTCAAGTGATACTAAAAGGACAGCCTTTCCTAAATCTCTTTGTTCTACTAATCTCTTGTGTATATATTCTATAGAACCAACATCTAGCCCTCTTGTAGGCTGAACAGCTATTAATAAATCCGGATTCGATTCTATTTCACGTCCTATTACTCCTTTTTGTTGATTACCACCTGATAAAGATCTTGCTATAGATTGTCCACCTTCACCACTTCTAACATCGAAAGTTTCTATTATTTTATTTGCATATTCTCTTATCTTTGCTCTATTAATTAAGCCAAATTTAGAAAATGGAGCTTTTTTATATGCCTTTAACACCATATTATCTTCCATTGTATAATCAAGAATCAATCCTCTCTTATGTCTATCTTCTGGAATATGTGCAATGCCATCATCAATTCTTTGACGGATAGATTCTTTTGTTATATCTTTATTCTTAAATTCTATTATTCCTGATTCAACTTGTCTCATACCAGTTAATGCTTCAACCAATTCAGTTTGTCCATTACCTTCAACACCAGCTATACCTACTATTTCTCCAGCTTTAATATCTAATGAAAAATTCTTTAGACCTAAAACTTTCTTATTATTTTTAACTGAAATATTCTTTATACTTACAACAGTTTCTTGGGGTTTAGCTTCTGATTTTTCTACTTTAAATGATACCTCTCTACCAACCATCATTTTAGCCATTTCTGATTCAGTAGTATCTTTTACATCAACTGTTCCTATGTATTTACCTCTTCTAATAACTGTACACTTATCAGCTACAGCTTTAATTTCCTTTAATTTATGTGTTATGATGATTACAGATTTCCCTTCTTTTGTCATTTCCTTTATAATTGAAATCAATTCATCAATTTCACTAGGTGTTAATACAGCTGTAGGTTCATCAAATATTAATACATTTGCATTTCTATATAACATCTTAAGTATTTCTACTCTTTGTTGCATCCCAACTGAAATATCTTCAATCTTTGCGTATGGATCTACATTTAATCCATACTGTTTAGATAATTCTTCAATTCTCTTGGCAGCTGTTTTAATATCTACTACTAAACCTTTTTTAGGCTCACATCCTAGAGTTATATTTTCAGTAACTGTAAAGTTCTCCACAAGCTTAAAGTGTTGGTGAACCATCCCAATTCCTAAATCATTTGCTACATTAGGATTAGAAATTTTCACTTCTTTACCTCTTACCTTTATACATCCTCTATCTGGTTTATACATACCGAATAACATTCCCATAAGAGTTGATTTTCCAGCTCCATTTTCTCCTAAAAGAGCATGTACTTCTCCCTTTTTAAGTTGAAGTTTTATATTATCATTCGCCACTATTCCTGGAAACTCTTTACGGATATTAAGCATCTCTACTACATATTCCATTGATATCCTCCTTAAACTAAAAATATTTACTATTCTATTCAGCTACTTTTACAATTACATTTTCATACACGAAACTTTATTTAATTTATAACGACAAATAAAAATGCATCCAGTTTTACAACCGGATGCATATATATATAATATATTATACTTCTGAATTAACTACTATTTCACCATTCTTTATAGCTTCTAAAACTTCCTTAACTTTTTCAACTGTTGAATTACTTAAGTTTGGATTTTCTGATGGTATACCAATGCCATCATTTTTAGCATCAAATGTTATAGTTTGTCCACCCGGGAAAGTACCTTTTAATTCTGCTTCTATCATTTGGTAAGCTGCTTCATCTATCTTCTTAATAGCTGAAGTTAATATTACAGATGTTCCATCCGATTTTAAACCATCATTGTATTGGTCAGAGTCAACACCAATTACCCATACCCCTTCTCTATTCTTAGCTTCAGTAATAACACCATTTCCTGTTCCACCTGCGCAAGCAAAGATAGCTTTTACACCATTATCATACATAGTTGCTGCTAATTGCTGCCCTAATACTGTATCAGTAAATGATCCTGAGTATACTACGTTCTCATCTTTTAAAGTTACTCCTGTACCAAGATTTTCATTAGCATAAGCTACACCTTGCTTAAATCCAGCATCAAATCTTTGTACTGAAGGTATTTCCATACCACCAATGAATCCCAAATCACCACTTTTTAATTCTAAGGCTGCTGCAACACCTGCTACAAATCCTGATTCTTGCTCAGCAAAAAATAGCGCAGCTGTATTATCTGCTACTAAAGCATTTCCATTTCCATCATTTGGCTCACCATCAATGATTACAAACTTTGCATCGCTATATTTTTCTTGAGCTGAATATATAGCTCTTTCAAACTTAAATCCTGGACATATTATAAATTTATAATCTGCATCGTAAAGATTTTGAATTTGAGTTAAGTAATCAACTTCTGTTTCTCCATCTGGTTTCATATAATTTCTTTCAATTCCTAATTTCTCTTCAGCTAATCCAATTCCTTCCCAGCTTCCTTGGTTAAATGATTTATCATCTATTGTTCCTGAATCTGTTACCATACCAACTTTTAAAGTTGCCTCTTCACTACTTTTGACTTCATTATTTCCACATCCTACTAACCCTGTTACCATTAAAGCTGAAAGAACTAATGCTATTGATTTCTTTTTCATAAATTTTCCTCCTAAACTTTTTTCAATAAGTTATATTTCCTAAATACTTCTATATGAAAACCCATGTAAATTATCTGACTAAATTAACATGTATAGCTTAGTTACATTTAAATTAAATATATCAATTAGCATTTTATACCTTATTATGCATTAAGTCATATACAATTAAATTTACCCATAGCTTAGAAATTTTAGGTTTCCAGTAGAAACATCCCACCATATTAGGGATTTATATGAATAATCATAGCCCTCTTATAACAAACTATATTTCTTATAACAAACTATATTTTCATTATAATTCAAAACATTCGTAATATCAACATATTTTTTTCATTTTTTATAAACTTATACAAAATTTGCTTTGCTTCTGTTATTGCACCATTTCCAGTTATCGCCGCTGATTAGAATATGGCTGTAACTCAACTATAATACATTTTAGCTGCTAGTTGTATCCCTTCCCAAGTTCCTTGGTTAAATCAATATATTTACATTATATTCTTTCATCCATATATTAAGTTGAATTAAATATGCTATAAGTTGTGGCCCTGTCATCAATTGCCCAAACCAAGGAGTAGTATATGATTTTCCTTCTGTATCAACTATTTCTTTAACAACTTTGTTATCAATTATTTCTAAAATAGGAGAATTATTATCACTTAAAATTTTATTCATTTCTTTACATACCATTTCTGTATATATAGGATTATGGGTTTTAGGATACGGGCTTTTTTTTCTATAAACCACATCTTCTGGCAGTACTCCTTCTAAAGCTTTTCTTAAAATCCCCTTTTCTCGTCCATGAAGAAGCTTTATCTCTGCTGGAAGATTAAAAGCATATTCCACTATCCTAATATCTGCAAATGGAACTCTAACTTCTAAACTATTATACATACTACATCTATCTTTTCTATTTAATAGATTTACCATAAACCATTTTAAATTCAAATAGAACATTTCTTTCATTCTATAATTTTTCTTATCTTCATTTTCAAAATGTGGTACTTCCTTTAAAGTTTTTAAATATTCATATTCAGCACATTCTTCTATATTAAACTTTTTAATTTTTTCATTTAAAATACTTTTTCTCATTCCTACAGCTCTAGACCAAGGAAAAGTTTTTGCATTTAACATTTCTTCATTAGTATACCATGGATATCCACCAAAAATTTCATCTGCACATTCACCTGATAAACTTACTACAAAATTCTTTCTAATTTCTTTACAAAATAGCAATAAAGACGAATCTACATCTGCCATCCCTGGAAGATCTCTTGCCAAAGTTGACTCTTTCAATGCCAATACCAAATCTTTATGATTTAATACGACATTTTTGTGGTTACTTTTAATAAACTCTGCCACCCTAAAAGCCCAGTACTTATCTGAAGTAGGCTGAAATAAAGAAGATTTAAAATACTTTTCATTATCTTTATAATCAATAGAATAAGTATTTAGTATCTTGCCCCTATTTCTAAACTCTTCTGCTGCTATTGCTGATATGGCTGATGAATCCAATCCACCTGATAAAAAAGTACATATTGGTACATCTCCCACCAATTGACGCTTTATTGCATCAAAGAGTAATAGCCTTACATGTTCTGCCGCTTCTTCTACTGTTTCTTTATTTTCCTGTAAAGTAACCTTCCAATACTCCCAAACTTTTATATTTTCCTTACTTATAAGCAAACAATTAGCTGGTGCAATTTCCAAAATATTTTTATAAATAGCTTTTCCTGGAACTACCGCTGGACCTAAAGCAAATAGTTCAGTTATTCCTTCTCTATCAATTTGAGCCTTTACCATAGGATTTGCTAGTATTGCTTTTATTTCAGAAGCAAAAATTATATTTTTATTATTTATAGAATAAAATAAAGGTTTTACCCCCATTTGATCTCGTGCCAAAAATACTTGCTCTTTTTCTTCATCATAAATGGCAAAAGCAAATATTCCATTAAATTTTTTTATACAATTAACACCCCATGCTATATAAGACATTAATAGCACTTCTGTATCACTGTAAGAATCAAAAAAATAACCTTCTTCTAAAAGACTTTTTCTTAACTCTTCAGTATTATATAATTCACCATTATATACTAACACATACTTATTACCATTGATTATTTTTATCATAGGTTGTTCTCCACCTTCAGGGTCAACCACTATCAATCTTCTATGTCCTAAAAGTACATTTTCACTTTCATATATTCCTTCACTATCTGGTCCTCGCCTCTCTAATATATCAGTCATTTTTTTTATAATTTTGCTGTTTGATTTTAAACTTTCACTAAAATTTACCCATCCAGCTATACCACACATAATTTCACCTTCTCATTATTTTAATATAATACACAATTTATGTAATAAAAATAATCTAGGTGATTATTTTTAATTAATAGTATAATAATTAGTTGAATCACATTAAAGCTAGTTAAGATTTCATAAGTTACAAGGTGAAATGCTACACCAGTTAAGAATTAACACTTCGTTAATTAAGTTCATAAGCAAAGTAACATGAAGTGTTTAACTAAATAATAAAGGAATAGCCAAACGGCTATTCCTTTATTATTTGCTTTCATTTCTTATTGTTATTGTTAATGTTGTTATTAATCCTCCATACAGAACTATTGCTCCTATAAAGAAGAATGTCATTGCTATCGGTGTCATAATTACGCAACCTCACTTTCATTATCAAAATCTAATGAATTTTTATTTTTCCACGGCATTTTACTAAATAAAAGTGCACCTATTATTCCAATTCCTACAATAGCCCAACCATATGTTATAAGCTCAGCTGTTGAATAGCCTCCATATGGCGTTTTAATTTCAGTAATTATACTGCTTATTAACATAATTGCAAGTATTGCTGGTGTTACATATTTAATAATAATATCCCACCATTTTCCTATTCTATAATAAGAAACTGAATTTGTATGATTTCTAATAGTTTCTGGTTTAATTATCCATCCTATTACAAAGGCTTCTAATAATCCAATAACCACTATTCCATAATTATTAACAAAGTTATCTATAATATCTAATAAATAAAGTCCTGCTCTTGTAGCAAATGCTATACTAACGATAAAACCTACTCCGCATATTAGACTTACTACTTTTTTTCTTTCCCATCCTGTTTTATCAATAACTGCTGAACTTACAGCTTCTACTAAAGATACCGATGAAGTTAAACCTGCAAATACTAAACATGTAAAGAATAATACTCCAAGTATTGTTCCCCATACTCCCATTAATCCAAATACCTTAGGGAAAACTATAAACGCTAATCCTATTCCACCTGAAACAACTTCTTCAAATGGTAATCCTTGGCTTGATGCCATAAATCCTAATATTCCAAATACGCCTATAGCACATAAAAACTCAAATCCACAGTTTGCAAATGCTGTCATAAATGCACTATTATTTATATCACTTTTCTTTGGAAGATAACTTGAAAAAGTCATCATAATTCCCATTCCAACACTTAATGAAAAGAACACTTGTCCATAAGCTGCAATCCAAACTTGTGGCTCTAACATTTTACTCCAATCTGGTGTAAATAATTTATTTAAACCAATAGTTGCACCTTCTAATGTAACTCCTCTTATAACAATTATAATCATTATAATTATTAATAGTGGTAATAATATTTTATTAAGTTTCTCTATACCACCTTTTACACCCTTATAACAAATAAACCAGTTAACTGCCCATAAAATTGCAATTCCTATAAGTATTGGCCATATTATGTAACCGAACTCAAATGCAGAATTTGAAGATTGAAGGAAATCATTATAAAAATATGAATTTGTATCATTTCCCCATCCTTTTGTAAAACTTAATGTTAAATATCTTAATGCCCAACTTAATATCATTGAATAATAAGCTAATATAATAAATGCATTAATAGTTGGCCACCAACCAAGCCATTCCCATTTTTTATTTGCTCTAGCAATTGCTAAAGGTGTTGAACCTTTATATTTATGTCCCATTCCATACTCTAATATAAGTATTGGAATAGCCGCTGTAAATATAGCTACAAAATATGGAACTAAGAATGCTCCTCCACCATTTGTATATACTAAATAAGGAAATCTCCATATATTCCCTAAACCTACAGCTGATCCTACAGCTGCAAGAATAAATCCTAACTTACTCCCCCACTGTTCTCTATTTTCTTGCATTTTTATCCCTCCGTTTTATTAATTTATCATCTAATAAGCTTTTTTATTGCTAATTCGTTATGTTTTATCGTTCTTTTCTATATAATATATCATTTAGTATATTTGTGCAAGATAAAATTATACTTTTATCATATATACATTAATATTTTTATAAAAATATTAATGTATACGATTATATTTTAATTATTTTTAAATTTAAAGTACCATTTTATAATAAAATGATTTTTAAATCACCTCCTAATTCCTTTAAATAAACAATGGGGCTGTCTCATCAAAAATTTTATATACAATATATTGTATTATTTATTCTTAATGCGACATCCCCATCTCTTAATTATATTATTAACTTTTTATCTTTAATTCATTTAATCTTTTTTCTATAAATAGTGCAACACCATCTTCATCACAACTTCCAATTACATCTGTAGAAATACACTTAACCTTCTCCACAGCATTTGATGTAGCATAACATTCATCAGCTAATTCAAACATTGGTATATCATTTAAATTATCTCCAAAACACACAAGCTTATCATGCTCTATATATTCACTTAAAAGCTTAATTCCATTTGCCTTAGAAGCTGCTGCACTATAAGCTTCAAGGAAGTAACATCCACTTTCATATATATCTTCATAATATTCAACAAATATTTCATCTATCTTCTTAAGTTCTTCATATATCCCTTTTATTTTTTCGTATTTATCAAAAACTATAAAATTAATTATTTTTGATTCCTTCAAAAACTCCTTATAATCTTCTACTTTTAAGAAAGTTTTTTGCTTTCTATCAGCTCTTTCTTTGTAGAAATTATATTCCCAAGAGTATTCAAATTCTTTATGATAAACCCATAAATGATCATTTCTTACTCCATATACCATGGCATTCTTATGAAATTTATTTAATATATCGAAAACTTTGTCTACTGTATTCTTTTCTATTTCTTTTATATTAATATATTTTTCTTCTTTAATATCGTAAAGCAATACACCATTCATTAGTACTGCTGGAAGTTTTAAATTTACATCTTGTAATAAATCCACAACTGTTGCAGGTGTTCTTGCCGTAGCAACTGTAAAGTTAACACCATCATCTATAAGCTTATTTAAAATCTCAATTGATTTTATAGATACCTCTTTATGACTATTTAATAAAGTTCCATCTAAATCTGTAACAAATAATTCCATAACTTTTACCTCATACCTTATCTTTATAGTTACTTATTTCTTTTCCTGCGAGTATTACATTATATACTATAAAGAATATAAATTCTAGTACTTTTTTAAAATTATGTTCTTTTTCTTCTGTGAATAAAAAGTTAAGGAATAATATTCTGGTTTATTTTACCAATATATCTTTCTACTATTCTTTAATAACTTTGATATATTCTTTATTTCTTATACCAATTACCGAACGATTATTGCTAAGATAGTCATTGATAATAGCTATTGCTTCTTTTGTTATGACTTCACCAGGACATAACAAAGGTATTCCAGGTGGATATGGTATTATAGCTTCACTGGCAATATTTTTATCTGCTTCATTTATTTTTACATATTTATACTCTTTTTTAAAAACCTCATAAGGTTCCAATACCTTTTCAGGAATAAAGGAATAATATTTAGAGTAATTATCTTGTCTTATATCCTTAAGCTGTAAATTTTCAAATGATTTTAAGAGCTTATTAAAATCATTATCATCATTTATAGGAGATAATAATAAAACCACTCCTGAAGCAAAGCTCATTTCACATTGTATTCCTTGCGTTCTTAAATACTCTAAGAGCTTATGCCCACTATATTCCTTTGATAAAGTTACAATATATCGAGATTTATCAATATCATAATTTTCTGATAAATCCTCTTTTGATATTATATGAACTTTATTTAACAAATTAATTATATTTTTATATTTCTCCGCCTTATTTATAAGTTTTTCATATTCATCATTACCATATTCATCTAAATAGAATCTTGCATAATCCAGTGATGACATAATAAGATATGACGGTGAAGTAGTCATAAAAGTATTTAGATAAAATTCTATATCATTATCGTCTCTATTAGATAAAAGATAAGATCCTTGGGTTAAGGCTGGCAATGTCTTATGAGCACTTAAAACCACATAATCAGGTATACTATAAATAGCTTTAGGTAGATTGTCATTTGCAATAAAATGAGCACCATGGGCACTATCTACTACTATTTTTAATCCTCTTATCTTTAAATCTCTAAGCACTTCTTCAATATCATAAGTTATACCAAAATAACTTGGATAAGTTAAAATAATTCCCTTTAAGTTTTCACATTGCTCTATGGCATCATAAATATTCTTCTTATCTGGTGGTAGAAATATTCCTAACTTTTCATCTATTAGTGGTTCAATATATTTAACTTTTAGTTTCCTTAAAATAAGTCCATTATAAATAGACTTATGGCAATTCCTTTCAACTAATACCTCATCACCTTCATTAAAGGCTACAAAAATTGAACAAAGATTACCTCCAGTGCTTCCATTAACCATAAAGTACGCCTTTTTCACACCATATGTCTTAGCTAATAATTTCTGTGCTTCTAATATTATGCCTTCTGGTGCATGAAGGTTATCTAAAGGTTCCACTTCTGTTATATCAAGATAACCCATGGTATCTACAAATTCTTTTCCTATATCGTCTTTTAAAAAGCCCTTTCCACACTTATTGCCAGGCATTGAAAAAATTAAATTTTCTTCCTTTTTATATTTTAATACTTCATCTAAAAGAGGTGTTTTTTTACTCATCTAAGTTCTCCATTCAATGTTTTATCTATGATATTATAATACAAATTGTAGCTTTTCTTCACATTCTTTAATAAATTATTTAATTATTTGTAATTATACATATAATTATTGTAAGTAACTAAACTGTTAGACATACAAAACTTACTATATTTCTTATTACCTTGTAATTATTTCTATACACTTATTATGAAACACTTTACTGCTTACAGCTATCAAATCTTCTTTATTTATATTTTCTAAGCCCTTGATTTCATCAAAATATAACTCATAATTACCAAACATAATATCATACATTGCTACTGCATTAGATAATCTTATGCTTTGTTCTTCATTAAATAACCTCTTTAATTTCAAGCTTTTTACAAGTCCATCAATTTCCTTCTTAGATAGATTTTCTAATGTTTCTTCTAAATTTTCAAAAATAATCTCAATGGAATTTATAGCTTCTTGTATTTTTTCTTCTCCAGTACTGAAAGTAATTTTATATAATCCAATACCACTTTCATTACTCACTTTAGTTAACACATCATACACTAGACCTTTTTTAGTTCTTAAACTATCAAATAGAAGGGAGTTAACACCTTCCCCAATATATTGATTTAAAACTTTAAAAACCTTTATTTCTTCATGATTTAAAACACTGATATCATATGTAATTAAAACTTTTGCAGTGTTAATGCCCTCTCTTTTATCTCTATAAATTCCTCCCTTAGCTTTTTCACTTTCTGTTAAAGTTGTTGTAAAACCACTATTATCCCAACTAATGAAATATTTATTAACAATCTCAATTATCTCCTCAAAACTCTTTTGAGATATTATCACTATGGTTGTGTTTTCTGGGAAATAATATTTATTATAAAACTCTTTCACATCCTCAATGCTTATATTTTCTAAAGATTTTTCCATTCCAATAATTGGATATTTTATCCTTCTATCTTTGTAGCTATTAAGAAATAATTTATCTTCACAAAATTGCTCTACTTCCTCATCCCACTCTTTAAGTTCTTCCTTAATAACATCCATCTCTTCTTTAAAACCATCATTTCCTAAAGTAGTATTAATTAATAAATCTGCATATAACTCTATACCTTTTGCTAAATCCTCACTTAATAATGTACCATAATAAATCACATAAGGATAATTAGTCATGGCATTTTGAAAACCAAAAATTTCACTGAACTCTTTATTTATTTCTACTTCTGATCTATTGCTTGTACCCTTATATATCATGTGTTCTGTTACATGTGCAATCCCAAACTTCCCCTCTGTATCTCTTATTGCACCTGCATCTAGTGCAATAGATATAGATGACAACATGGAATCAGTACTTTTATACACAAGCTTTAAACCATTCTTTAATATATATTCTTGCATAATACCCCCTAAAAATTTAATTGATAAACTGCTACTGCTTTTTAATAAAAAAACGAAGCTATTGCTTCGTTTTTTTATTATTCTGCCTTAAGTGCTATAGCACATTCAATTCTCTTCTTTTGCATTTGACATCCAATATCGTAAGGATTGTTAATATCGTTATTGAACGCTATGTTATTAGCTTGGCATCCACCAGAGCAATAGAATCTAGCCCAACAGTTTCTACATTTTGGCTTATTGTATATATGTGCTTTCTTAAAACTCATTCCTAAATCTGCATTATAACTATCATCATAAATGCTTCCTAATTTATATTCTTCCTTACCAACAAATTGGTGACATGGATAAACTTCACCTTGTGGCGTTATTGCAACATATTCAAATCCTGCTCCACAACCTGATATTCTCTTATAAACGCAAGGACCACCATTTAAATCTACTTTAAAGTGGTAGAAGTTAAACTCTTTTCCTTCTGCTTTCTTTTGTACTAGTTCATCATATAATTTATCATAGCTTTCAAATATTTTAGGTAAGTCTTCTTTTCTTAAAGCTAACGGATGTCCATCTTCTAAAACAACTGGCTCGATAGATATTTCTCTAAATCCTTCATCTACCATCATCTTAACATCTTCATAGAAATCAAGATTTTCTCTTGTAAATGTACCTCTTACAGTATGAGCTTTAGTCTTATCTCTCTTAGCTACCATTTTCTTTATATTTGGTAATATTTGATCATATGATCCTTTACCATCAAATCTAATTCTTACCTTATCATTCACTTCTTTTCTACCATCTATGGAAAGGATTATGTTTTCTAACTCCTTATCCATATAGTCCATCATCTCATCAGTTAAAAGTGTAGCATTAGTGGTCATGGTAAATCTTATTCTCTTATTCCATTTTGCTTCATTTTCTCTAGCATACGCAATAATTTCTTTGATTGTATCCATCATCATTGTTGGTTCTCCACCAAACAAATCTATTTCAATATTTTTTCTAGGACCACTTCTTTTAACTACATAATCTATTGCTTTTTTTGCTGTTTCTAATGACATCTTACCTTTATGTCCATTATATTCTCCTTCATCGGCAAAGCAATACTTGCATCTTAAATTACAAGCATGGATTATATTTAAACATACTGCTTTTATATAATCTCTATCATCCATTGAAGAATGAGCTATATCTTCATACTGATCTTCTGTGTAAAGAATTCCTTCAGCAACTAATTCTTGTAGTTCTTCATAAGCTTCTTCAACTACATCAGCCCCATATTTAGCTCCAAAATCTGCTACTAACTCCTCTTTTGATCTTAATTTGTTGTCATCTACTAAATCATATACTAGCTCGTCTACTATATGAACTGCTCCAGTATTTACATCTAAAACAAAGCATTTTCCACCTTGTTTAAATTTATGAATTAATGACATTAATACATCCTCCTTATAACAATACAGCTATTATTAAACACTACACTATATATAAATTTTTCTTTAGTAATCTTAATAATTCAACTTTATTAACTTACGCTACAATTTATAGGTATTCTTTCTTTGATTTCTTAAAAGTATAGGCAGTAACTAAGCATTATAGTTACTGCCACTTTTTAACTATGCTTCACATTCTAAGTTAGCAACTGTGCAAGAAGTCTTGCAAGCTGATTGACATGAGTTTGCACATTCCTTACAACCTGGTTTGCTTAAGCTATTTTTTATATTTGTCTTGTTTATTGTTTTGATATGTTTCATGTACAAATCCTCCATTTTATATTAATAACAACGGTTATTATAACACATTTTACCGTGGTAATAAAGCTATTACTTTCCATAACATCTTTTTTTTACTATGAATATAAATAAAGTAGCTAAGCTAACAAGCTTAAACTACTTAACTACTTTTCTACAATGAACTTTCCTTCTTAATTTCATTTATCATTTCTTCTTCACTTAAAGTCTTATCATCATAAGAATTATATAAATCATCTAATGAAACAGTATAATAAAGTCCTTTTTCTTTTTTATTTTTTTTATTTTTTTCACTGACCTTATTTTTTATCATGGTTCCAGCTGCAACTGAAGCTGCTATTGCTGAAAGTGCTCCTATAAGAATCTTTTTTCCATTTTTTCCTGACATACTTTCACCTCTCTTATTATAAAAATTATAATAATTTATATTAACTTAATCAATTTATTTTTTCATTGAATTAAATTAATAATTTCTATTTTTTTTCATACTTACATCACCATATCCTAAAAATTATAACTATTAATTATATTTCCATTATAATTGTATTTTATAACCATATATAACAAAAAAGCTATTGCAACTTTGCAATAGCTTCTAAATTTTTAAGAAAATGGTTGATATACACTTTCATTTAAGTATATGCTATCAACTAAATTTCCTGATGAATCATACTTATCTAAGTAAGTATAGCAATAAAGACTGCTTACAGCCTCTACTCTTGGTTCATAAGTATATCCATTAGTAGCATTTGAATTTGACCATATTTCCACAGTTAATGACCCACCTGTTGATGAAGTAGTTATTATTAATGGATAATCATAAGTATTAACAAATCTTAAATCAATTAAGTCATCTGCTAATGTTGCATCTAATCCTATTCCTATATATCCTACTGTCATCATATGGTTTTGTCTTTCTGTTGGAAGTATTCCAGCTCTAAGCTCTGCGTTGTATAAAGTAGTAGCTATCTGGCATACTCCTCCTCCCATTCCTGGAACTACTTGTCCACCTACATACGTATTGGAACTTACAAAACCTCTCTCTGCTGTAGTTGGACCGATTCCATCAGTACAAGAGAATTCTTTGCCAGGCATTAATAACGTATTATTAAAATATGCTGCCCCAGTTTGAATGTTATGTCCACTATTTCCAGCTGAAAAATACGTTGTAAAGCTTGAAATTCTAGTATCTATTGTTCTTAATTCACTAGCTTTTATATCTGCTTCACTTTCAACTAATGATCCATTAGCAACTACATCAGCACCACCATTTTTTCCAGTAATTTGAGAAGTTATTGAATCAACTAATGTTTGCTCATCTAATATATATCCGCTTTGTTCTTCTACTACATTAACTACTCCACCTGAAATT
This sequence comes from Clostridium lentum, assembly GCF_014287815.1. Classification (GTDB taxonomy): domain Bacteria; phylum Bacillota; class Clostridia; order Clostridiales; family Clostridiaceae; genus Clostridium; species Clostridium lentum. The sequence continues at coordinate 22,832 of NZ_JACOOQ010000002.1, read as the reverse complement.
GATGCACTTGCATTTACTGGTTCAACTTTTACATCTTCAGCTATCTGTGCAACAAATTCTTTAATTTTTTCTTCATTAACAGTAGTTGTTAAGTCATAAGTTTTTTTCTTAGGTTCATTAATTAAATTTAATTTGCCCTTGAAGCTTTTATTTTTACCATATGACATTATTTCATCTTTAACTTTATCTGTATCAGTAGTTACATCTAACTCAGTATAACTTGAAGAATATTCTTTACCATTCACAGTTACCTTAATTGTTTTATTAGCAATCTCAGCATCTTTTTCTGCTAATATTTTTGATAAATCCGCTTCATTTAATTCACCTACAGATTCAGAATAAATATACACTTCTGGATATACCTTATTTTCATAACTATCAACAAGCTTTTTATTGCTTATCCACCAATATAATATCCCACTTATAATGCCTATAAGAACTATAATACCTATTGTTAACCCTACCTTAAATTTTTTACTTTTTACATTTACATCCTTATGAATATCTTTTTCAGAAATTCTCTGCATAGTATCTTCAGATTCAATCTTTTCTTCATGAGTTTTATTTTCTATTTCTTCTTTAGCAATTGTTTCTTTTACTTCATCTAATTTTTTATTATCATTATTCATATTCATCCCTCCCTTATTTAAACAACTTTTCCCATAAACCATTATACACTATTTATACCTATTCTTATCATTTTTTGTTCGCAAAATTCTCTAATTTTTTTACTGTTTATTTTTTTCTTTATACTGTTATTTATTTTAGTGTATACTATAAATACTATTATTATATTAAGGAGACACCAATGAATAAATCATTTAATGAATTAAATATAAACCAGTCTATTGTTATGGCATTAAAAAAACAAAATATCACAACCCCAACAGGTATTCAAGAAACTTCTATTCCTTTTGCTTTAGAAAATAAAGATATTATTGCTGAAGCACATACTGGAACTGGCAAAACCCTTGCATTCCTTATTCCTATATTTGAAAAAATAAACTTAGAAAAACGTGAAATGCAAGCTATTATTTTAGCTCCTACTCACGAATTAGTAGTTCAAATTGAATCACAAATAAAACTTCTAGCTACTAATTCTCATATGGATATTAAATCTTTATCAATAATGGGCGAATCTAATATTGAAAAGCAAATAAAGAAACTAAAAGAAATTAAACCTCACATAATTGTTGGTTCTCCTGGAAGAATCCTTGACTTAATCAAGAAAAGAAAAATTACTGCTCACACTATTAAAACAATCGTACTAGATGAAGCAGATAATTTATTATCTAAAAATAAACCTACAATAATAAAAGATATTATAAAGTCAACTATGAAGGACCGTCAGCTAATGTTCTTCTCTGCAAGCATTAATAAAGAAACTTTAAACCTTGCTAAAACATTAGTAAAAGAAGTTGAAATCATTAAGATTGAAAATAAATCTGAAATAAATCCAAGAATTGAACATATCTGTATCTTAGGTAGCCTAAGAGATAGATTTGAAAATTTAAGAAAACTACTTGCTGCTGAGCAACCTAAAAGAGCTATTGTATTTGTTAATAACAATACTGAGCTTAGACAAATTAATGAAAAACTACAATACCATAAGGTTAAATCTACAGCTATTTATGGAAATGCTTCTAAAGAAGAACGTCAAAGAGCTTTAGACTCCTTTAGAAGAGGTAAATGTAATGTTCTTGTTTCTTCTGACTTATCTGCTAGAGGTCTAGATATTCCTGAAGTAAGCCATATAATCAGCTTAGATTTCCCTGTAAATCCTGATGAATACTTACATAGAGCTGGAAGAACAGCTAGAGGAGATAATTCTGGAGTTTCTGTGTGCTTAATAACTAATAAAGATATTGAAATACTTCAATCTTATGAAAAAGCCTTTGGCATTGAGTTTACCGTAAAAAAATTATACGGTGGAAAACTTATGGACATGGAACAACAATAAAAAAGCAGCTTTATAGAGCTGCCTTTTTTATAGGATTATTTTCTTTTTGCATTTACTTATTATTTTATCAATTATCGGATCAAATAAATCTAAAAGGTCTTCATTCTGCTCTGCAATACTATAATTTACAATTGATTTATGCATTGGAAGCTCACCTAATAAATCTACATTCATATCCTGCAAGAATTTTTCTGTATTCTCACCATCAAACATCCTAATTTTCTTGTCACAATCGGGACATTGTATATAACTCATATTTTCAATAACACCAAGTACTTCGATGTTCATTTTTCTAGCCATATTAATTGACTTTGATACTATCATAGATATCATATCTTGAGGTATAGATACCATTACAACACCCTTTATAGGAATTGATTGCATTACAGTTAGTGGTACATCACCAGTCCCTGGTGGCATATCTATTATTAAGTAATCTAGTTCTCCCCAATATACTCCTGTCCAGAACTGATTAACAATCCCTGTAATGGCTGGCCCTCTCCAAATCACAGCTTCATCTTCTTTTTCAACCACTAAATTAAGAGACATAACTTTAATTCCTTCAACAGTTTCTACTGGATAAATAAGCTCTTCAGTTCCCCTAGCTCTTTCATTTTCTATATGAAATAATCTTGGTATACTAGGTCCTGTTATATCAGCATCTAAAACCCCAACTTGATATCCTCTAGCTGCTAATTCTTTTGCTATCATAACTGACATTGTTGATTTCCCAACTCCACCTTTACCGCTCATTACTCCAATTATATTTTTAATCTTATTTTGTGAATTATTTACTATTCCACAGCTTTCTTCATCTTTACCACATGTTCCTTTACTTGGACAACTATTACAGCTTCCCATAGTAATCACCTCTTATCTATTGAATTCAATATAAATTCTATTTTATTCTTCTTATATATGGTTGTCAAACAATAGCTATCATACAGAATACATGTCATTATATCACTTATAGATATTATTTGCTAAATATAGCATAACTATCATTTATTAATTATACCTAATAATTTTTATAATTTTACATAAAATAATTTATATTAATTAATATAAGGAGTAAATTTTATGAAAAAATTATTAATTACATTTTTAATAGGAGTTGCTTGTACAACTGCATTTCTTCCATCTTTACATAGTACTGCCTCATGCATGAGCATTACTAATCACTCTGCTCCTGCCTCTAAAGATTATTATAAAGATAGGGCTGCAGTGCACATCACAGATTTAAAAGATGAGTTTTCTATACTCACCTCATCTGGCATTAATGATGTAGATTTTCTTAATTCAGAAATTGCAGTACTTAGAACAACCATTTACATTTCAGCTTTAATTCAAAGTTATATAACAGATGAACAACTTATTGATCTTGCAGAAGAAATTGTACAGCAAAATAGTGGTATTATACGTGAAAGTAGAATACTAATAGATAAACTTTCTATTTCTGAAAAATCAAATTCTACTAACAATGAAAATTATGTAAAATCATCAAAGGAAATTACTGATGCACTATTTACTAATTTAAGCAAAATAAATCCTGATGAAAGCGACTCTTTGACTTATATAAATCAAGTTCAATACCTTATTGAAGCCTCAAAATCTCTAGCTAACTTAATAAATAAATCTACTGAAAATAATATTATCAAGGAAATGGCTGAAGATATAATTAATAATGCAGATAATAATCTTGAAACAATAACAGAAATAAAGCCAGCCTTTAACTAATTGATTATAATATGAAGAAAGTCATAATTGACTTTCTTCATATAGTTTTCTTTTCATTATCTATTATCAATTACTCCACTATCCTTTAACTGCTCCTGCTGCTACTCCTTCAATAATATATTTCTGACAAGTTAAATAGAATATTATTATAGGTATAATTGCTAATACTAATACGGCCATCATTGCACCCATATCAATTGCGCCATAACCGCCTCTTAAATATTGTACTGCCATTGGAATTGTTTTATAATCACTCTTTAATACTAAAGATGGTAGCAAATAATCATTCCATATCCACATTACATTTAATATTGCTACAGTAATACAAATTGGCTTTAATAATGGAAGCACTATTAAAAAAAATGTCTTTATAGGATTGCAACCATCTATCAAGGCTGCCTCTTCAATATCAATGGGAATTGACTTTACAAAGCCAGAAAACATAAATATTGAAAGTCCTGCTCCAAACCCAAGATAAAGTACTATAAGACCTATAGGATTATCTAAACTAAGCATATTAGCCACCTTACTCATAGTAAACATGACCATTTGGAATGGAACAATCATAGAAAATACAAAGATAAAATATAATACTGTACTTACTTTGTTTTTAGCTCTAGTGATATACCAACCTGTCATAGAAGTAAACAATACAATTACAATTGTTGAAAAAAATGTTATGAATATTGACCAACCAAAGGCACTTAAAAAACCTGTCTTTGACAATCCATCAATATAATTTTGTACCCCTACAAATGTCTCAGCTGTAGGTAATTTAAAAGGAGCATCACTAATATAAAGCTTACCTTTAAAAGAATTAAATAATATTATAAATATAGGAGCAAGAAATATAACTGCCAGTATTACTAATAATATATAAATAACTATATTACTTTTTTTGCCTTTCATTAACTTTCAACCTCCTTTTTCCTAGTAATATTTAATTGAATAATCATTATTATAGCAACTATAATAAAAAATATTACTGCTTTTGCCTGTCCTACTCCTTCCCAGCCATTCCTACTATAGAATGTTTTATAAATATCCAAAGCTAACATTGATGTTGCTCCAGATGGTGCACCATCTGTTAAGGCTAAGTTCTGATCAAATAACTTAAAAGCATTAGATATAGTTAAAAAGAGACATATTGTAACAGAAGGCATAACTAATGGAATTGTAACCTTTCTTAAGATTTGTGATTTTGAAGCACCATCAATCTTAGCTGCTTCAATTAAATCATTAGGTATATTTTGAATTCCAGCAATATAAATTATCATCATATATCCTATAAGCTGCCAATTCATCATTATAACTAAACCCCAAAACCCATAGCTAGCACTATATGTTAAATTCACATTAAAGTGACTTAATACACCATTAATTATTATTTGCCATATATACCCTAAAACAATTCCTCCAATTAAATTGGGCATAAAGAAAATAGTTCTAAATACATTAGTGCCTTTTAATTTCCTAGTTAATAAATAAGCAAAGGTAAATGCCAATATATTTACTGTTATAGTTGAAACAACAGCAAACTTAACTGTAAAAAATAGTGCATTAATAAATTCATCATTTGAAAAAACCTTTATATAATTACTTAATCCTACAAACTGTGCATCAGCTACTGTTGTAAACTTAGTAAAAGATAAGTAAATCCCCATTATAAAAGGTACTAGAAAAGATATACAAAAAGCTACAAAAGTAGGCAATACAAAAAAAGCAAAATACTTCTTTAAAATCTTCTGCACAAGAATCCCTCCTTAATTAATCGATAATTGATAATTAAGGATGAAACTCCTTAATGACTTTCCTCCTCAATTATCAATTCTCTATTTTTAATTATCAATTAACTACTGTGCTTTTTCTAACTTCCAATCATCTTTTACTGTTTTAACTACATAATTCCAATCTTGAGTCCCTTGAACATACTCAAGTAATGCATCATTAAATGTCTCTTTAAATTTTTCACTTGGGAATGCTTGGAATATCCAATTTACATTTTTAATATTATCTTTCTCCATCCATTCCATAACTTGCTTTGACAATGGATCTAATGGTCTCTCATCTTCAGTAAAAGTATCAAATGGTGCTATAAATCCTAAATCACCAACAACATAAGATTTTCCTGTATCACTGGTAAATAGCCAGTTTATAAAATCTATTGAAGCTTGTTGTTCAGCTTCTGAAGCTTTACTATTAACTGCGAAATAGTTCTCTGTACCTATACATATACCTTGACTTTCTTCTCCCTTTATACCTGTATATATTGGCAAGAATTTTATATCATCTTGTTTAACAACATTACCATCAACATCTTTAATTTGTGCCCATGCCCAATTTCCATTTTGAACCATTGCACATTTACCTAAAGCAAATTCAGACATTGAATCATCAACACTCTTATTTCCTAAAAGTCCTTTTTCAGTACAAGAATTATCTAAGTATAAATCAAAAATATTTTTATATTTATCATTATATTTAAATTCTACTGTATCTGATGCAAGACCAGTATCTATAATTTGTGTATCATCTTCACTTTCATCTTTAAACTCATAATAAAATGGTAGATTTGCTAAATGAGTATCCCAACGCCATCTATTTCCTGAAGACATAGATGTTGAAGCAAATACACCATCTATACCAAGTTCATCTTTATTAGCCTGCATATCTTCAACAACTTCTTTTAATATATCAAAATTATTAATATCATCTACAGATGTAATATTTGTCTTTTTATTGGCAAGAGTTATATATTTGTCCATTATTTCCTGATTATAAATTATTCCATATCCCTCAACTGCATAAGGTATACCATAAACTCCATCTCCATCAGTTACTGCTAGAGATTTATCAGATAAATGACTATAAAGATCAGTATCTTTTAAATTTGCACAATAATCTTTCCAGTTATTATATCCTACTGGCCCATTTATTTGAAATATTGTAGGTGCTTCACTCTTGGCCATTTCTGACTTCAAAGTTTGCTCATAGTCTCCACTTGCAGCTGTTTCTACTTTAACTTTTACTCCAGTCTCTTTTTCATAGTCTTCAGCTACACTCTTATAAACATCAGCAATTTCTGGTTTAAAATTCAAAAAATAAATCTGTGCTGAATCTCCTCCATTTCCTTCTTCACTGCTTCCTCCACATCCAACTAAAGAACTGGCAACCATAGACATAACAACTCCAGCTGCTACTAATTTTTTATTAACCATAAAACATACCCTCCATATTTTATATTTAAAATTTATTCCATATGGAATAAATCTTACTTGCAAACCTCCAGTAACGATTTCATTTATTGAATCATAATAATTATTTAATCTCTTTATACAATATATAACTTTATGTAAAAAAATATTAATACTAAAAATAATTTATTTTATTTTTATCAGTTTGTTGAAAAAAAGAGGATGTGGCATTAAGAATAAATAATACAATATATTGTGTTGATTTTTAATTATTAAAACAATATATTGTATATAAAATTTTTAGTGCGACAGCCCCCTTTTTTCTTTTATATAGAATTATCTTTACTGATTATTAATGCTCCATATGGCTCTATAGATATATTTCCATCTATGCTAATTTCTTTTCCACTTAATAAATCTATTGCCTTATGAAAACTAAAATTGTAATTAATATCTACATTTTTATCATCTAAATTTAGGGCAACATATATTTCCTGTTCTTTAAACTTTCTTAAAAAGACAAATTGTTCATTTCTTATAATGATGGGACTATATGTTCCGTGCCTTATAGCCTGGCTTTTACTTCTTATCTCACCTAAATCACATATTAATTTAAAAAGTTTCTTATTTCCATCTTTTAAAGTATCTATATTTAACTCTGGTCTTAATGGTAAATCAGTATTCTTTCCCTTTATAGCCTTTATGCCATATTCACTACCATAATATATACTAGGAATTCCCGGCATAGTATAAAGCAATGTGTAAATATTATATATATGCTCTGGATTTTTTATTACACTAGCAAGTCTATTTACATCATGATTATCTACAAAGTTATATAAACATAACTTTTCATAGATTCCGCCTTTTTCAAACTGCCTTCTAAATGAATGAGCTATTTCAAAATAATTTCTATCATTATGACTGGAATATAACCCCTTATAACACTCATAATTAGTAGTTGTATGAAGCATTTCATCATTAGCCCATCTTGAATAATCTCCATGAATAACTTCTCCCATAAGCCACAAGTCTTCCTTTTTATAATTTATATGATTTCTTAATTTTTTAAAAAAACTAAAATCAATACTATCTGCTGCATCTATTCTCACTCCATCTATTTTAAATTCATCGACCCAAAAATCTAGTGCCTTAAAAAGATATTCACACACTTCTTCATTCCATACATTAAGTTTCACTAAATCAAAACATCTATTCCATGGCTCATAATAAAAACCATCGTTCTCTGGAGTGTTGCCATTAAAATTTAAATTAACAAACCAACTACAATATCTAGACTTGTCTCTATTTTCTTGCAAATCTTTAAAGGCAAAAAAATCTCTTCCTACATGATTAAAAACTCCATCAATAACAATCTTTATATCATTATCATGTAGCTTGTCACATAATTCTTTAAAATCTTCATTTGTCCCTAATCTCTTATCTATTTTAAAATAATCTATTGTATCATATCCATGATACGTAGATTCAAATACTGGTCCTAGATATACTGCATTTACCTTCATTTCTTTTAAATGTGGTATAAATTGTATAACTTTCTTTAGTCTATTTTTCTCTTGATATTCTTTACCTGGTTCTAATACTCCACAAAATCCTAATAAAAATAATTCATAAAAAATACATTCACCTATCCATGAAACCATTTTTTATCTACTCCTATTTAATTATTACTATAAATATTTATATGTTTATATATAATTTATATACTACTTTTATCTATATAATGACAAAAGGATTAAGCTTATTTATATACTTAATCCTTTTTAATAAATATTTTTTATATTATAAATAATTAACTTAAAACTCTTCTAGCTCTGCTTACATAACTCCAAGGAACATTTCTTATTTTAACAAAGTCTCCTGTATTTGAAGATTCTATCCATTGATTATCACCTATATACATACCAACATGTCCAAGATCAGCACTAAACAATAAATCTCCTGGCTGAACACCGCTTAATTGTATTTCAATACCAGCATTTATTTGAGAATAAGTAGTTCTACCAATATTTATTCCAGCTTGAGCAAATCCCCATTGCATTAATCCAGAGCAATCAAATGCACGATACCCTTGATTCACATATCCTTCAGCATGAATATACTCACCATATGCTGCATCTTCAGGAAATCTAACCTTCAATTCATTTAGTGAATTAGTGGTAAGATATTCTCCTGATCCACCCCATACATATGGTGCACCTACTTGCTCCTTCATAGCATTTAAAACTATATTATATGCTTCTGAATTTGAAATATTTTCTGAACCTGTAGTATTTCCTTCTGATGAATCTTCATTTAAAGTGCCACCTATTCCAACTTTTATGTAATCTGAATGTACATATCCTGTTGAATTTCTATAATTGATCTCATACCAGTTTCCCTCTTCTCCAACAATTTCTACTGCTTCACTATTTACTAGATATCCTAAAACAATAGCACTAGAAGATGGACTTTGACGCACTCTTAAATTTGATCCTTCAACATTAACAACATATCCACTTCTTATTGAAGCATTATTATCTGATTCTGTTTCTGATGAATACTTATTTAATGTAATATACTCTTTACTCACATAAGCAATAGAATTATTATATAATATCTTATACCAATTTCCTTCTTCTCCTATTATATTAACTGCATCTCCTTCATATATATTACCTAAAATAGTTGATGAAATTGATGCTCCTTCACGTATTCTAAGAGCTATATTGCCTAAATCATAAGCATATCCTACAGCTGTTATTGAAGAACTTCCTGAATCATTTTTTGAATTTCCGCCATTACTTGTACTTCCTATAGAAACATAATCTGCACTTACATAGCCATATCCCCCATTATATTGGATCTTATACCAGCTACCTTCAACAGCCACAATAGATACTGTAGAGTTATCTAACACATATCCTATAATTGATGAATCTAAAGAAGCTCCACTTCTTACTCTTAAATTAGGAGCTGCATCATATACAGTTCCTGTATATATAACATCATATGTGGTAGATGATGAACCTGCTGATATTTCATCAACATAATCTTCAAATACATATCCTACTATATCATTATATTGTATTTGATACCATTGATCACTTTTTGATATAATATTAAATCTTGTTCCTTCAATCATAGTTCCTAAAACTTCTGAAGATGTTGATGCTGCTGCTCTAATCCTTAAATATGTTGAGTCAACATTTACAACTTGTCCCTTATTTGATGATCTGCTATTAATATTTTGCTCATGACCATCATTTGATAAATCATCAGTAAGTTCTACCGCATGAGCTTTTACTGAATTTAAAGCTAATATTCCACCAATTACTCCTGATATTGCTATAATTTTTTTAATTTTTCTTTTCTTCATACTAATATTTTCCACCCCACTTATTTAACATTTAATTCTCGTAAAATTTTAACTTTTCTTTAAAGTATTTATTTTACCATGTTTTTACCGTTTTTTCTATGGAATTTTTTATATTATTTTACATTTATGTATGTTTTTTTATTTGTTAAGTGTATATTAAAATATTTTTCAACAATATAATCTTAAACCTTTTATAAAGCATAACAAAAAAAGGCTTTTATATAAGATATTTGCTATTTTATACAAAAACCTTTATTTATAATTATACTTCATAGATTAATTTTTATAATTAATCTCTACCTTGGTGGTCTTCCTCCCCCTTGCATGCCACCCATGCCACCTGGTGCTCTCATTCCGCCTGAAACTCCTTCTGTTGCTCCTGTGCTTGAAACTGTCATTACCGAACTAGAAAGAGTAAAATTTGTAAGCTCTGTTCCACTTGTTGCAATTCCATCAGTATATAGTCCATTACTTTCACTACCAGAATTATTTCCTCCATAATATACAGAATAACTTGAGCCTATAACCAATTCTGGCGTAGAAATTATCACTGATTGACAGGTCTTGCTTGGCATAATAGAATCTATTCCATCACCAGCTGCATTAATCCCATCATCACTAGCCACTAAATTAATATTTCCATCATTTACAGTAATATGTGCTGCTTCTAACCCTTCATAACTATCTGTAATATTTATATCACCACCATTTATTTCCAAAACATTATCAGCATGAATTCCATCATCGCCTGATTTTATATGAAATATTCCAGTATTTATCATTACAGTATCATTAGTATGAATACTATCATCAGCTGAATCTATATTTATATTTCCACCATCAACTGTTAAAGCAGTACCTGCTTTAAGTGCTTTGGCACTTCCTGTCTCACTGCTAGATGAACTACTTGTATTTGAAGGATTTGCCCATGGGCCCATTTGGAAACTTTCAGCATGAGTAGCTGCATTACTGCTTCCCCCTCCTGAAACTATATTAATATCTCCATCAGAAATTGTCAGCGTTGTTTCTGCTTGAATTCCATCTCCGCCAGAAGTTATATTTAAACTTCCACCTTCAATTATTATATATCCTTTGGTTGTATCTTCTGTATTATCAGACTTAACACCATCTCCTGTGGAATTTACAGTTATCTCTCCACCTTTTATAGTAATAGAATCCTTACCTTTTAATCCATTGTTTACTGCTGTTACATTTACTGTTCCTGCCGTAATCTTTAAATCATCCTTACTGGCAATACCATTATTGTAGTTTCCAACAACATTAAGTGTTCCATTTCCATTAATAGTTAAATCATCTTTACTAAATATACATGCACTTGGTTCATCTGTTACTGTTCCATCATCATTTAGCTCTTCATATAGATACTCACTTCCATCACTAAGATAATTTTCACTATTATCTGCTAAAGTTATAATAGTATTCTTGGCACTTTTAACATATATAGGTGCACTATTACTACAAGAAATATCTACTCCATTGAAAACTATATAGACATTGATCTCATCAGCTGAATCAACTATTATTTGACCATCTTCTAAGGTACCGCTTACTTCATATGTACCACCTGAATTAATGGTAATTGTCTTATCTACTACCTCAACACCATCCCCCTCTGCACTTATACTATTATTACTTAAAGTTATTTTAGCTTTTACATCTGCACTAGCTGATTCATCGCTACTATCACTGACTGATACATTGGTATTGCTTGAAGCAGCAGATTTGGAAGATTCATTAGTATTATTGGAACACCCCATAGCTGTTACTGCAATAGCAGATACTATTAACATTGATAAAAATTTCTTTTTCATATATATCCTCCTAATAAAGATTATTATCTTACTTTAATCTTTTTATTGTTAAATACTTTTTAAATTTGTTTACTTTTCTTTAATTAATGCCATTATATATTATTTTTTTCTAAAAAAAGTAAAATTTACATTAACTTTAGATTGATTTCATACTAACTTTTAAAAGACCATTTATGATACAAATATGGATTTAATTTCAGCAATATCCAAATAAAAATTTAATAAGGAGGTCCTACAAAATGGCCATTAAGTCATTTAAAAGATATGAAAAAAAGTATCTTTTAACTGGTGAGCAATATGAAAAGCTTATTCCAAGATTACTTGAATATATGAAAATGGATGATCACTGTGTTAATAACAGTTACAGTATTTACAATATATATTATGATACTGATGATAATTCAGTAATTAGACATTCTATTTCCAAACCATACTATAAAGAAAAACTTAGATTAAGAAGCTACAAGATTCCTCAGTCTCCTTCTGACAAAGTATTTCTTGAATTGAAGAAAAAAATAAATAAAATTGTTAATAAACGAAGGGCCATAATTACTTTAGAAGAAGCTTATAACTTTCTTGAATTTGGTGAAAGACCAAAATGCACTGATTTTATTACAGAACAAGTTATAAACGAAATTGAATATTACTTAAGTCATACAAAGGTAAATCCTACTATCTATATTGGATACAATAGAATTGCCTTCTTTGGCAAAGAAGATAAGGACTTTAGACTTACCATAGATTCAAAAATCATTACCCGCCGTGAAGATTTATTTTTAGAAAGCGGCTGTCATGGAACAGATATATTGAAACCTAATGGATATGCAGTAATTTTCACTATTATCCTTTGTGCAGTAATGATAATTTTAGATAGCCTTAATTTTGCTATGCCTAAATCTAAGGCAATGGTACTAAAAATAACAGTACCTGAAGACTTAAACTTTGAAGGTGTATTTGATGAAATATTAAATACAAATACTACATCATGGAATATGGTAAAAGTTAGAACTAGAGATTTTGGTGCTTTATATGAATTAAATTACTCTATTCATCTTAAAAATGATGTTAATCAAAAAAAATTCATCGATTCATTAAGGGTAAGAAATGGTAACTTAAATATCTCTCTTACATCTTGCGGATCAGAAGATAAAATATTTAACTAAATTCAAAAGGAGCTGATAAACACTATCAGCTCCTTTTTAGCAATATACAATATGCTAATTCTTATTATTAATCTTTATATTTTGATAAAGTTCCACATGCACCATTTAGTGAAGTTATTGCTTGTTGAATAACAGCTTTATTTTCTGCCTTTTCTGCATTGCCTAAAGCTTGTTGTAATGAACTAACTGCTGACTGCACTGATGTCATGCTTTGATCAACATATTGTTTTGCTTTTCCAGGCAATCTCATCATCTCCTTATTACTTTTCTTGATATTATATTGCCCTGCTCTTAAAAAATTATACATACTATTTATACTATATAAATTTTCTTAACTCCTTAACTCCCTAACTCCCTAACTCCCTAACTCCTTAACTTCTTAACTCCTTAACTTTCCCTACTCGCTATATCTTATCCTATCTACTAAAGAATCCTTCTTAAAATTATTTGTAACCATATAAGTAATTAATATTTGTACTAAAGTAATTGCCACTATCATAATAATTGTTTGTGTTAAAGGATAATCATATATTGCATATGATGCTCCTGTATTTCTAAAAATAATTACAGCAATATATCCTAAAATATTTCCTAAAGTTAAAGTAATTAAAAGAGTTCCCACAGTATAAAATAAGCCTTCAATTTGTAGCATTTTTACCAGTTGCTTGTCTGAAAGTCCAATGGCTTGTAATATACCAAGCTCTCTTTTTCTTGTTATTATACTTGTTATCATTGTATTTATTAAGTTCATCAAACCTATAACACCTATGATAATTACAAGAGAATATATAAGTACACTGGTTATAGCCATACTCTTTTTATAAGTTTCTATAGAATCTTCCAAAGTCCCATAGCTCAGATATTCATCATTATCTGTGATGTTTTTAATTTCTTCTTCCACAGACTTTAACATATCCTTTTTAACTTCTAAGCCTACTCTTATGGTGGTATCTGTTTTTATTAAAGAATCCATCACACTTTCAGGAATCCTAATGGACGCTCCCCCTATATCAACTAAAGCTAATACAGTAAATTCCTTCTTATAAGAATCTTTTCCATCATAAATAGTAATTACTTGCGTACTACCTACCTTTATCCCAAATTCTTTTGCATATGATGGATGAGTATATACTAATCCTTCTCCACTTTCTAGCGCTTCTTTATTTATTTCTCCCTCAACTAAATGCTCTGATAATTCATCATAAAACTCTTTATCAAATCCTTGTATATCTTCTAAATTCTTTTCTCCAGCACCAATATCAATACTTGCCCAAGCTGACTTTTCCATATTTATTTTTTTAACACCTGGAATATTTTCTAGTCTCTCACACATTTCTTTTCCTAATGGATTATTGGCTTGAATATCATATAAATTATTACTGCCATCTTCATTCCAATCATAATTATCTAAGTATACCGTTATATCTCCTAATGAATGATCTTTTGCCATATTTTCTGGATTCATACAATTCATTATTGTTGATGCTACTATAAATAATATCCCACTTAAGGAAAGAGATAATAGTGTTATTACTGTCCTTTTCTTATTTCTTGATAAATTTGCAAAAGTTATTTTCTTTAAATTTATCTCTTCATATCCTTTTCTTTTTTTCTGCTTGCTGTCATTACCATCATATCTCATAGCCTCCACCGGTGAAATATTGCATGCCATCTTCATAGGTTTTAAAAGAGATAATAATACTGAAATTACTGTTATTACTGCAACACCTATAGCAATAAAAATATTCATTCCACCTACGCCATACCTATCCATTTTTAAAGCTTTTAAGATGACTACCTGGCCAATTAAATAACCAATAGCAATTCCTAGTGGTATAGAAATACAGCTTAAAATAAATCCTTCTCTTAAAATTATCTTTCTTATCTGTCGTTTAGTTGCCCCAACAGCTCTTAGTTTTCCATATTCATGTACTTTATTAATTACTGAAACATAAAAAATACTATAAATAACTAGCATACTTGATAAAATAATTATTAAAGCAACTATAATTCCTCCTGCTATAACCTGGGGATCTGGATTAGATGCATTTATATAATCTGTATTTATTCTTACATCATATTCTTCTATGCCCATATTCTTAGCAATGGAAAGTATGCTTTCCTTCACCTCATCAGCTGTTAACTTTTTAGGTTTAACAATATTTATATAAACATTATATTTAGTATTTTCATCTACTTCTTCACTTACAAAATATGATTTTGATATAATTGCCGAATAACTTTTTTGTGCCTTACTAATATCAGATGTTTGCAAAATACCACTTAAAATAAACTCTTTTTCTTTTATTTCTCCAGTACTTAAGGATTCATATGATAACTTTATTTTATCGCCAATTTTTGCACCATTATTTAATAAATTTAAGTATCCACTTTCAATGGCTATTTCATTTTCTTTTTCTGGCATGGTTCCATCTTCAAACTTTATATTGGCCATATTCTTTATTGTATTATCAGCATAAATTAATCCTAAATTGCTATCTTCATATTGTGATGTGCCAATAGCCTTATATATTCCATATTGATCAATACTGGCATTATTTTTTATAATATCGAGTTTATCTTTATTTACTCTTTTATAAATTCCCTCAAAGGAACCTGAATACTCAATAGTTGCAGCCTTATTGGTTTTAAGCCAATTGTTACAAATAATTCCTACAGAAGTTAAAAGCGTAGTTGTGAGCATTATTGTTATACATATCAATACACTTTTAGCTTTACTACTTTTTAAATTTCCCTTAACAAGATTAGTTAATGTTTTCATTTATTCCACCACCTTGCCATCTTCAATGCAAATTATTCTATCTGCCATTTGGGCAATGCCTTCATCATGAGTTATCATCACTATAGTTTGATTATACTTTTTAGCTGTAAGCTTTAGTAAAGTTAATACTTCTTCTTCTGTCTTAGAATCTAAATTGCCTGTAGGTTCATCTGCTAATATTATTGATGGCTTTGATGCTAACGCCCTGGCTATGGCTACCCTTTGTTGCTGTCCTCCTGATAAAGTATTTGGCATATTATGCTTCTTCTCCTTCAATCCTAATGTATCTAAAATATCATTGACAAAATCTTTATCTACCCTTCTTGAATCTAGCCCTATAGGAAGCACTATATTTTCCCATACGTTAATTGAAGATATTAAATTATAATATTGAAAAATGAACCCTATCTTTCTCCTTCTAAATATAGCTAATTCTTCCTCTTTCATAGTTGATATATACTTATTATCTATAATAACCTCTCCTGATGTTGGTTTATCTAGCGCTCCTAGCATATGTAGAAGTGTACTTTTACCTGATCCTGATTTTCCAACTATAGCTACAAATTCACCTTGAAATATGTTGATATTAGTATTATCAATGGCTTTAACAATATTTTCTCCCTCTCCATAATATTTCTTTAAATTTATAGTTTGTAAAATTGTATTCATTTTTTTCTCCTTTTCATTAATTACTATATTTAAAGGATAATCTTCCTAGCTTTCATATAACTTTCAATTTCACTTACAATTTTGTAAGAATTGTATTTAGCTCTGAAATTATAAAAGATTGCTACACTGATAAGTGCAGCAATCTTTTATTTAGGTAGCATCAGCGTAAACTTACTTCCACTGCCAATTTTAGATTTTACTAGTATACTACCGCCTTGATCCTCAAAAATCTTCCTGGTTAGGTAAAGCCCTACCCCTGAACCTTCAATTCCTTTTTTTTCATGCTCTTTTCCTCTATAAAATCTCTTGAATATATTGTTAAATTCCTTTTTATCTATCCCACTACCATTATCCTCTATATTTATTTTAATGAAATTTAAACTTTCCTCCATGGTTATGATTATCTTTCCACCTGGCTCTGTATATTTTATACCGTTATCTATCACATTAAAGATTGCTTCTTCTGTCCACTTATTATCATGAACTATTTGGTAGTCTTTTAAGATTTCCAAGATAATATCAATATTCTTATTTTGTGCCTTTATATAAGCGCTATTATAAGCTTTAATAACAGTATCTTTCAAACTACTTTTTACAGGCTTTAATTTAATCATTGCAGCTTCCAACCTTGAAATATTTACCAAACATTCAATAAGATTTTGTAATTTGCTGATATTTTTATTGCTCATAGCTAAGAACTCATGCTTTTCATCTAATGTTAATTCATCATCCTCTAAAATAGAATTACACATACTTAAAGATGCTAAAGGCGTCTTTAATTGATGTGATATATCTGTAACTAGAGCCTTTGAATCTTCTTTTTCATTTTCTAATTTGTCATAAGTATTACTAATATTTTTTCCTAGAATAGCAAGCTGATTATCGATTATATTTACTATGCCTTCCTTGCTAAATTCATCTTTATGTTCAAAATTCCCATCAATATAATTTCCTAAGGCTGTTGAAATTTTATATAAATATTTAAATACATATATGCAAATTATACATATGGCAATACAGCTTACTAAAAATACTATAGTTATAAAGATTACATTTCCCGCCATATATTCATTTACATATCTGTCACTTGCAAAACTTTCTATAATTTCATTAGTATAGCCATATTTATTAAGAATGTTTTCTCCGTATTCTTTATACTTTTCATCGTCATTAAAAATACTATTTAAAATATTTGCCTCATCATTGGGATACTTACTAGCTAAAGCACCAACAACCTGCTTATAAACTTCAGCCTTATCAGCATATATCTTTTCTAACTTATAATTTTGAAAAACGCCCCATGATGCTATTAACATAAGCAAAATTACTATACTTCCTAAAATAACTCTTCTAATAAATGAATTTGATTTGATACTTTCCAACATACTCTTAACTAATCTCCTCATTCCATCTATAGCCTATACCTCTTATATTTTTAATAAATACAGGCTCCGAAGGAATATCTTCTATCTTTTCCCTTAACCTTCTTATATTTACTGCCACTGTATTTTCATCTACAAAAGCACCATCTTTGTCCCAAAGTGCTTCAAGTAATTGTCCCTTTGTTACAATTTGACCTGAATTCTTTATTAGACGATTTAAAAGCTTATACTCATTTTTACTTAATATAACTTCTTCATTATTTATCAATAGTTTCATTTCCTCTGGATAAAAACTTAAGTTTCTGCATCTTATGATTCTTTTACTTTCTTCTCTTAAGGATGTCCTTCTCATTAAAGCATTAACCTTAGAAATAAGAACCATTAAACTAAATGGTTTTGTTATATAATCATCTGCTCCCAAATCATAGCCTGTAACCATATCTACTTCTTGATCCAATGCAGTAAGGAATATAAAAAGCACGTCACTATTTTGTCTAATTTTTTGGCAAAGTTCATATCCATCTCCATCTTCTAAAGTTATATCACTTATGACCAAATCAATCTTATTATTTTCAAATATAACAATAGCATCCTTTACTGTGGGGCTTGTTAGCACCTCATAGCCTTCCTTTTTCAATTTAAAGCTTATACCTCTACATAAAGATGCATCATCTTCTACCAATAATATTTTTTTCATTATTATTACTCCTTCTTATTCTTATATGGTAAAAATACTGTTATCCTTGTACCAATTTCTTTTTTACGTTCTTTATATTCATATTTAATTAAAAAGCATATGATAATACCTTCCTATGCTTTTCTCTAAATCTAGCAAATCAACATTCCTTCCTATCCTGATGCTTTCTCTTCCTTCAATGAATAAAATAAATACTGGCACCGAATATACATCATATTTAATTGCTAAGCTAATATTTTCCTCACCATTTACTTCTCCACCTAGAATTCTAGGAAATCTCTTCAATATCTCTTCTATTTTAACCTTTATTACTTCACAAGCAGAGCAAGAATTTCCTGTAAAATAAACCACAGCCATTGCATTATTCTTAATTAACTCTTCTATTTCTTTTTCATTATGTAACTTATTCATATATAATTAAACCTTTCTTAATTTTTTAATACTTGGAAAAAATCCAAAGAAAGTAGATATGTTATTATAAGTGCTATACCTTAATGCTCATACAAAAACCATCTACTCTCTTAATATATTTTATCCAATACCATTTAAAAGCTACTTTTTATTTTTTTAACAAATTCATATACGTCTTTTTTTCTTTCCTCAAAATCTTTTTCTTCACCAATCCTTCTTACTATAGCACTTCCAATAATAACTCCATCACAATATTCCTTAACAGCACCAGCTGTTTCTACTGATGAAATTCCAAAGCCTACACATATTGGAGTGTCTGTATTATTTTTTACTTCCTGTAAATATTCCTTTATATTGCTTGATACAGTGTTTTGTTCTCCCGTAGTTCCTGCATGAGATACACAATATACAAAGCCTTTTGAATTTGTTATTATTTTATTTATTCTTTCTTTTGATGTTGGTGCCACAAGAGGTATTAAATCAATATTATTATTTTCACATGCTTTTAGTAATTCTTCTCTTTCTTCTAGAGGTACATCAGGAACAATAATACCACTTACCCCTGCATTTTCCAAATCATTTAAAAACTTTTCAACACCTTTACAATAAACCACATTATAATAAACCATTATAATTACAGGTATATTAATTTTTGATGTTATATTTTCTACTGTTTTTATCATATCCTTTATATTAATTCCTGAAGTAAGTGCCCTATGATATGCATCTTGTATAATTGGTCCATCAGCAAGTGGATCACTAAAGGGTATTCCAAGTTCTACAATATCTGCTCCAGCCTTTTCTAAAACTTGTGCTATTTCAACTGTTTCATCTAAACTTTTATCCCCTAATGCAATAAATGGTATTAATGCTTTTTCATTTTTTTCTCTTAATTCTTTAAATTTTAAATCTATTTTATTCATTAATTGCGCCCTCCTTATTTTCATAACTTTCTATTATATCCATATCCTTATCTCCTCTTCCTGATAAATTTACTAATATAATTGAATCTTTTGAAAGAGTAGGAGCAATCTTCATGGCATATGCCACAGCATGAGAGGATTCTAACGCTGGTATTATTCCCTCTATTCTAGTTAATTTATAAAAAGCATTTACAGCTTCATCATCTGTTATTGCAGTATACTGAGCTCTTTTTATATCATTTAAATATGCATGCTCTGGCCCTACACCTGGATAATCAAGACCTGCTGATATAGAGTGTACTGGTGCAATATTCCCATCATCATCGCTTATTACATAACTTTTCATACCTTGAAGTATTCCTTTTTTACCTACAGCAAATCTAGCTGCATGAAATTGCGTATGAAGTCCAAGGCCTCCTGCTTCTACTCCTATAAGCTTAACTTCTTTATCATTTATAAATGGATAAAATACTCCTATAGAATTACTTCCTCCACCAACTGCTGCTACTATATAATCAGGTAGCCTTCCTTCTACCTCTAATATCTGATTTCTTGCTTCATCACCAATTATTCTTTGAAAATCCCTAACCATTGTTGGATAAGGATGTGGTCCTAAGGCTGATCCTAAAACATAAAAAGTATTATCTACATTAGTAACCCAATCTCTTATAGCTTCATTAACAGCATCTTTTAATGTTTTCGAGCCAATTTTTACAGAATTAACTTTAGCTCCTAAAAGCCTCATCTTTCTAACATTTGGAGCTTGTCTTTTTACATCTTCTTCTCCCATAAATATTTCACACTTCATATTAAACATTGCTGCCACTGTAGCTGTTGCCACACCATGTTGTCCTGCTCCTGTTTCTGCTATTACTCTATTTTTTCCCATTCTCTTAGCCAAAATAACTTGTCCTAAAACGTTATTTATTTTATGAGCTCCAGTATGATTCAAATCTTCTCTTTTTAAATATATTTTTGCTCCACCTAATTCTTTAGTTAAATTAGCTGCATAATATAATGCACTTGGACGTCCTACATAATCCTTTAAATATTTATTTAATTCATCTTTAAAGCTTTTATCATTTTTTGCCTTTTCATATGCTATTTCTACCTCTTCCAAAGCTTTCATCAATATTTCTGGTACATATTGACCACCATATTCATTAAATTTCCCTTTCATTATAACTCCTCACTTTCCCTATTATTTTTTCCTTAAAATAAAAAAGAGCCACTTCTATCCCTATATGGGACGAAATGACTCGTGGTACCACCCAAATTTATATACTTAAGTAATAATTAAAAAATGTTATTTTACCTAAATAGAGCGAAACACCATTTTTTTGCTATACCTCCTAAGTATAACTCTTCACCAGATACGAACTCTTTCTATAAATAAAGCTGTCGATATCCTGTCCTTTTAACGGTAGACTTGCCGAAAACCACTACTAATTAATTGATAATTTCTTTTGAAAGAATTAAAAACTCTCCTATTTTTATCCATAATTTTCAATTCTAAATTTTCCATTATCACTTAATATTCACTGTTTCATCTCCAAGGCCCATTCACTATCTGCTACAACATTTGGCTTACACCATCCCAAACTCGCTTAAGCTAAACTCAGATAGCTACTCTTCTTTTCATTGATTTTAACTTTGATATTATTATATACATCTCTCTTTAAATGTTTACTATTTCTCCAAATAATTTTTTATAATTATCATACCACCTCATAAAACCACCCTGTAATATTAATACTCTTACTTCTATATATTAACTACATTATAAAAACATAACTAAAATATTCCGCTTTAAAGAATGAAGAATTCAAATTAACTTATAAAGGGCTTACTTTAATATATTGATTTTTTACTGCATTAGGCAATAAATATGATTTTGAATCTTTCTCACTTTCTCTACTTTCTATAGCTTCATCATCTGTTTCCACACTATCTTTATATTGAATAAGTAAATTTGTTTCTTTTTCATTGGACTCTGTTTTAGATGCCTTCACTGCTCTAAATTGATCTATGCTTAAAACAATTAAAAATCCTATAAAAGTAACTATAGTAATATAAGTTATAATAGTTATTAATTTCTTTACCATAACACAGCACCACCTTTATACTTCATAATATTATTTATATGCCAATAATATTATTGCTATCTTAAGTATTTCCATAATTATTTCTATAAATTCTCATAATTTTTTCTTAATTGATAAAACTATATATAAAATACTTATGGAGGTATATTCATGCTAAAAAAACATTTTAAAATGTTATGTACAATGGCCTTATTATCATTATTTTTACAACAATCTGCAATTGCTTCAACTATGTATCCTAATGCTTTTGATAATATATTTGAAAAATTAGATAATTTTTTTCATTCTAATGGAGGTCATAAAGAAATAAATGTGCCTGAAGAAGAATTTTTAGAAAATCAATATTTACAAGACTATTATGAGGAAGATGAGAAATACTTAGAAAGACCAGAAGCACAACAATTTTATAAAGATTAATTAGATTTATGACGTTAAAAAGGATGTATTTACATACACCATGCAAGAAAGTATAAACATATAAAAAAGTGGCTTTCGCCACGCTCCCTTCGGGAATTTAATTTTAAGTATTCTAAAAGGCATAGAACTAACATCGGTTCTATGCTATATTTTTCCTATTAATTAATACTTTATTCCGTAT
>NZ_JACOOQ010000001.1 GCF_014287815.1 Clostridium lentum | reverse complement strand
TTATTTTCATATATTTTTAAGAACCCATGCCAGTGATCTTCTAGTATTATTTTTATTTTACCTTTTTTCATATGTAAAAACCTCTAATTTATAATTAATAAATTTAACATATTTAAAGGTTGAAAGCTAGATAACATCTAACTTTCAGTCATCGAAAATTTTATACTTTCCTGTACTTTAAAAAAGCAGATGAAGAAATTTCTTCATCTGCTATATCTATAGTTTTCTATTTTAAAAATAACTTGTCCTTTATTTTTAAATTTTTAACTAAAGCTAATAACGCCATTGATCCTACTACTAACATCCCCATTACAGATCTATCTCCTGTGTTAGGATTTGTACTTGGTTTTGTAACATTTTCACCTGGTTTGTTTGTATCTTCACTTGGCTTATTTACATCTTCACCTGGTTTGTTTGTATTTCCACCTGTAATACTTCCATCCGGGTTTATAATACTTCCATCTTTGTTTGCAACGCTTCCATTGGGATTTACAACACTTCCACTTCCTGGAGTTACATCATCCCCATTTGGTAATACTACCATACTTCCTTCTGGTACATTAACAGTTCCATCTGGATTTACCATTGGTACACCACCATTACCATTTGGTGTAATACCAGTTCCCCCTGGAACTATTATTGACTGTTCATTACCTCTATCATAAATTATAGTTCCGTCTGGTAACTCTACATATCCTCCAATTGGTAATGTTACATTTCCAAACTCATCAATACTTGGAAGTTCAATATACGCATCAGGTTGTATAAGTGGCTTAACAATTACATCATCTGCTGTTCCTATTTGTCCATCTGCTCCTGGAACTATAGTTGTTCCATCTGCTTTAATAGTTACTCCACCTGCTGTAATAGCATCTCCATTACTACCTACTGAACTTCCACTTGGTAGTGTTATATCACTTCCAATTGGTAATACTATCATACTTCCATCTGGAATTTTAACGCTTCCATCTGCATTTACTACTGGTACACCACCATTGCCATTTGGTGTAATAACAGTTCCAGCTGGAACTACTATTGACTGATCATTACCTGTATCCCAAACAATATTTCCGTCTGGTAGCTCTACACGTCCTCCAGTTGGTACTGTTACATTGCCAAATTGATCAACATGTGGAGCTTGCCCATTTGCTCCTGGTCTAACAAATACATCATCTGCAGTTCCTAATTAACCATCTTGTCCAGCAATTCTAGCTGATCCATCTGTTTCTATAGATACTTGACTATGTACTATAGTACTCTTTTCTTGAATTAATAAAGTTTCATCATTAACATCTGCAAAAGATGTTGTTAATCCTATATTACTTATTGTTATTGCACCTGTTAATACTAAAACACTTGTCTTTTTTTTCATGTTTTCCTCCATTTTTCTACAATATTCGACTTATCTTTTTAAATTTTAGTAATAAATTATAATTTTTTCAATATTAATTTTATAACTATTTCTCTTACTTTTTTGACATTATATGTAAATATAAATTATATTAAAAATTAAATTTTATTATTATAAATCTATAAATATGTAAAAAAGAAGTAATAGCTACAGGCATTTCCCCCTAACTATTACTTCTCTATTCACATAATTTTTCATTTACATTAATTATTCATTTTACATTTTAATTAAGTTATATTTCTTATTGTTAATTAATAACTCATGTCAAAGCATACTTAATTTAAACTAGCTATTTATTATTCATTCTACATTTTACATTTTTAATTCTTACAAACTCTCTAAGTTTATTCCTCAATTCATCATTAACTAAGTTTATCATTTTCTAATCTATTTCTTCTATAAGACAATGATGTTCTTTCTCTTTGGAATCATAACAAATAGCCACAGCTAATATTTTTTTACCCATATTTTCTCTTTTAAACTTTTCAACATATTCTTTACTTCTTATTTGTTTTAATGCAATCTCTGGTTTTTCGTCTTTTTTTAGTTCCACAATAAAAGCCGTATCATTTTTCCTTCTTGGATGAAAAGTAAAATCTGCATACCCTTTTCCAGTCTTTTCTTCTCTTTCTACTCTATAATTATCTCTAGCTGAAAGATATGCTAGTGTAAGTACACAAGAAAGGCTATTTTCATCATTATATTGCAAAATTGGAATTTCAGAATTATGAATATCATGAAGTATTTCTTCTATTATCTTCACATCTTTATTAACAGTTGCTTTTAACATACTTTTTGAATTTTCTATTATCTTAGAAACATATCCAAAAGATTCATCTTCTAATGCTTTCTCGAACTCTAACATAAGCTCCTTATTAGGTATCTTTAAATATCCATCATAATAAGATAAAAACCCTAACACTATCATAGCTGAATAAATTTCTTTTTTAGTTTTAGGTGTCCCTTGCCCTGCTCTAAACTCTTCTTTTATTATTACATCTATTTCTTCACCTGCAACCATTTCAATAACTTCATCTCTAATTTCTAAAATATTATATTTCAAATATTCACTTACTTCATCCATTGCTCCTGTATTAGTCCAATAGCTTTCACAATAATTATTTTGTAGTGCTTTAACAACTGATCTTGGATTATAAACTCTTATTCCAGTAGCAGTAAAATATCCATTATACCAACTCTCTAGATCTTTAAAGTTCATCTTACCATTTCTATTACAAAGCTCTATAACTTCCTCTTCTACAAAACCAAAATACTCTCCAAATTTTCTATCTTTTAAAAATGTATACTCATCAAACATATTTAGTGCACTACCACTAGAATATTTTTTAATAGGTAACACCCCTGTCATATAGCAAAGAGCTACATATGGTTGATCTTTTAAAAGATTTCTTAAGAACTCTAAAAAATCATTTTGATTTTCTTCAAATAAATTATTATTAAAAATATAATCCCATTCATCAAAGATAAAAACAAATTTTTCTTTTGTATCATAAAGCATATCGCTTATTGTAAAATACTTTTCTGGTTTTATATAAGGATACATTTCTACAATATCATTTACCAAGGTAGTTTTTATCATTTTAATGTAATCATCATATGTATTTCCTCTATCTGATATGCTATTGAATGATATATTTATCACATTATATTTATTTAAATTTTCTTCATAACTTTTGCATACATTTATCTTTAATTTATCAAAAATTGCTTTAGATTCTACAGCCTTAGAATAGTATGCTCCCAGCATATCTGCAATACTTGATTTACCAAATCTCCTTGGTCTTGTAATACATATATACTTGCTCTTAGTAGATATTTTTTCATTCAGCATTTTAATTATCATTGATTTATCTACAAAATATTCTTCATTAACAAGTTCTTTATAGTTTTCAAATTGTTTATTTGTATTTAAATATCTCAAGAATTAACCATCACTTCCTTAATTATATTTTCCACTATTTAATTACAACAATTATAACATAAGCCAATAATACTTTTAATATTATTGGCTCAATTTTAGCTTTATAATCCCTTCTTAGAATATATAACAATCCCACGTGCAAATTCCTAGTTGTCACATTACATTTGCTTCCTAAATACAAACATACCCTGTCCGCCATCACCAATAAAATCTTCTGGCATATCTAATCCTTGATTCTTTTCATTTAAAAATTCTACTATATGAAATCCACATTTATTTACATAAAAATGAATGTTTCTTTTCTCAAAATATGGGGTGCAAGTTTCCCATACCTTTGTTTCAGGATGCAATCTTTCAATTTCATCCCACATTGCCTTACCAATACCTTTACTACTAGTGCCACACTTAACATAAAGAAAATCAAGATAATTGTGCTGAGTTTTTTCATCAATTACCACAACAGCACCTCCAACCATTTCACCATCAACAACTGCTTTATATGCAACTGAGTTCTTTTGATTTAAAGAATTGTCAATATCTTTTTCAGGAAGAATAATATCCTCAGTCTTACCAAAAACATCTTCAAACCCTTTTTGGAATGCTTCTTGTATGTCTGCTTTATACTGATTTAAGTCTTCATCAATAATAGTAACAAGCGAAAAATTCATTCTAACACCTCCACAAATAGAATTTATCACTGAAATTCCTTAATATACTTAATATTTTTTATAATAATATCTGATTTCCACCAATTTTTGCTTATAGCCCACTCTTTAAGATAATTATTCCAATCCCATGTAACATTCCAAGAACCATCATTATTTTGAATATTTAAAATAAATTGACATTCAAAATCACATATATCCTTGTTTTCTAAATAAAAATCACTTGACTTACTGTCTATGAACAATGACGGCTTGCATATATAATCATTACTCCATCTTTTAGTGTCATATGTTATAACTTGTTTAATTTGTTTTTGTAATATTTAAAGCATTCCATCTATGACCATCAAATTCATCATTAGATGATAAAGAATCTATAATCCCTTTTATTATTGGATGGTTTTTATCATCTAAATTAATTTCTTTTATGATTCTAGTTGCTGCCCAGGTTTGCAATGGTGTTGAATTAATATTCCAACAATCAGGTTCAAGTGCATTTGCAAATCCACCATCAGTATTTTGATAAGTTTTTAAAATATTAATAACATCTTCCTTACTTCCATTTTCGAATAAGTAGTTCCATCTTGCCATATCAAGAGGTCTTGCATTCTTTAATATAAATTTTTTTGCACGTGCATAATAATCCATCACTTTCCTCCTATAAAATCAGTAGTTCCTATTTACCTTTCACTTTAAGTTTATTATAGCATAATTTGTAAATATAACCTTACTTATGATACGTTATTTTTAGATAAAAAAATAGCCTTAGGCAAGTTATATCAATGCCCAAAGCTATAAACCTCACTTATTTATGGTACGGTTCACTTGTCCTCATTCAAAATTTACAATTTCACAAAAAAGAAGTAACAATTAAAGATACCAATCTCCAACTATTACTTCTTTTTTATTAACTTTTCCTGCTTCAATTATTTTTAGCTTTGTTTTAAAATAATGTGGAAATAAGTATAACATAAAGGGATGTCCAATAGACGTCCATTTAAATCGCAATATTTTAATATTGCGAACTAAATGATCTTTGAAAATTGAATAATACGGTATTAAAAAATGTGCTATAATTTATTTATAATAATATTAAACTTGATTTATATAAATTAAATTTTAGGTGGTGAATATAGTGAATATTAGAGAAGCAAATGCTGAAGATATTGAACCAATTGCAAGTTTATATGTTATGAATTGGAAAAAAACATATGTAGGTTTGTTACCAGATAACTTTTTGAATGGATTGACTGTTAATGAAGGAATAAAGAAATGGCAAGAATATCTTAATAAAGAAAAACATAGGATCTTTGTTGCGTATGAAAACAAAAAAATTTTAGGTTTTTCTGCATGTAAGGAAGATGAAGAATTAAAGAATTGCTTATATTTAGATTCACTGCATGTTTCTGAAACTTCAAGAGGAAAAGGTGTTGGAACAAAACTTATCAATACAGTAGGAAGCTATGCTTATATTAAAGGTTATGAACATATGAGTATTTGTATTGTAAAAGGAAATGATAATGCAAAGAGAATTTATGAAAAAATGGGTGCAAAACATTACAAAGATTTTATAGACTACTTTGGAGATACAGAATCCAATTCAGAAAAACTCATTTGGAATAATTTAAATTATTTTAAATAAATTCTAGGTAGTTTATTATAAAATTTAATATATTAAGAAAATAAAATTAATGAAAATACCGTATTATTAAATAAAAAATATGCGGTATTTTTTTAGTTCGCAATTCATTTAGATTGTTCATCAATCATTATATTAATTGCACATTAAAAAACAGTAAAATAAAACATATCTTACCTTATATATATATATTTGTCTTCTGATTTTAAAATCCTTTATTAAAGATATAGAATATGTTGAATTAGCATGAATAAAGAATTTTTTAGGCTTATTTCTTTCCATTTCTGTTTTAAATAATTGCCTCCACTTATACCAGAATAAGTAGTTAGTTAGGTATTTTGTTGAGACTCCATTAAACTTGTTTATCCATCTTTTTAAACTACTATGAAAGGCATTAACTCTTTGAATATTGTAAATATCCATAGTTTTTCTTCCATCTCTAATTTGATGTAATTCAAAATTATGTTGAGCTGCAAAGAAGATATAGCTCCTATGCTTATCAGTACATAATATAGAATTCTCTTCAACAACATTTAATAGAGCCCTATTTATATCGGTATATTTAGGTCTACCATCATATATTAATCCAGTGTATAAATTACCTAATCTATCTACACCACATAACACACAGGCAAATTCCTTGGATATACTTAATTATCAATTTTCAATTAATTAAGCATATTCATTTTTAATTTTTCATTCTTAATTATACAGTTTTCTAAACTTATGAGTTTATTCCTCAATTCATCATTTATCACTGATATTTCATCATTATCTTAAGCTGCTTTTTCTTCACTTTCCACAACTGTGTCACTTACCCTCTTCTTAATAAAGACAACAAGTCCAATATTAAATATCACTGTTACAATAAGAATTACTCCAAGTGGAATCCCCATATCAATAACTTGTCCGTATAATAATTGCCCTGGCGCAACGCTTATCGTTGCCACTGCCACTGAAAATGCTGATACACGTCCAAGCATATTTGCTGGAACTTGTTTTTGTATAAATGTTAATGTAAGTACATTTGATAATGATAAAGATAACATAATTAATAATCCACCAAAGGCAAAAATTGCTGCCATAGCATAATTATTTATCTTTATAAATCCTAATATGGACATTAATATAACCCCTGATATCATAGGATAATATGTATAATGTACCTTATTCATTGAGAACATCTTTGGTTTTATACTTATCCAAAAACCTCCTAATATCATACCTAGTACACATACACCTTCAACAATTCCATAAATCTCTGATGGAAGTGCAAGTAATACATTAATAAAATATGGTGCAACTATTGATAAAATAGGTACTAAGAATATATTACAAAAAGCATATGAAGCTATAATTGCAAGAACAACTTTCTTTTCCTTTTTTAAATATACAAAGCTATCCTTCATATCCACAAAAGATTTCTTTACAAAGTCCATTGATACTAGTTTTTCTGTACTTTCATCATTCTTAGCCACATCTGGAATATCTAAAAACATTTCCATAATTGCTGATAATAAGAAACTTACAGCATTTATTATTACAATAACCTTTATTCCAAGTAATCCATAAAGTATTCCAGCTAAAATAGGTCCTACCACATTTACTATTGATCCTACTTGATTTATTATTCCATTGGCAGAAGTTAAATTTTCTTCATCTACTATTTGAGGTATGGAAGATGTTACTGCTGGTCCATATAATGTGTAACATATTGATAATATAAACATCACTGTACCAACTATAAGTGCACTATCATTTCCTCTTAATAATATAAATGCATATATTCCAATAAGTGCTGCACAAAAGAAATCTAAATATACCATTATTTTTTTCCTATTTACACTATCAGAAAGCTTTCCTGAAATAGGTGCAAAAATTATATAAGGTATTGTTGATATTGCTAATATCTGTGAAAATACAGCTGTACTTCCTGTAAACTCTAATAAGTATAATGACATACTAAATCTTTGTATGGCATTTCCAAAGAGAGAAATTATCTGCCCTATTACTATTATTAAAAAGTTTTTATTTCTCATTAAGCCTCCCTAAAAAGATCGTATTCCATACATATTGGATACTTGCCATCTTCACTTATTGTAAGATTAGCTTCTATTCCGTATATTTTCTTTAAATTTTCTTTAGTAATTACATCTAATGGTTTTCCTTCACAAATAACTTTTCCTTTTTTAAATCCAATGATGTTATCTGCAAATCTACATGCATTATTAAGCTCATGAAGAACTATAACCACTGTAATATTCTTTTCTTTATTTAGCTTTTCAAGAACTTCTAATACTTCAAGCTGATAAGACATATCTAAATAAGTTGTAGGTTCATCTAGCATTATTATTTCTGTTTCTTGAGCTAAAGTCATTGCTATCCAAGCTCTTTGTCTTTGGCCACCAGATAAATTTTCAACTTCTCTATCTGCAAATTCACTTAGTCCTGTTTCTTTTATTGCCCAGTCAATAACTTCTTTATCATGACTATTTAAGCCACCAATAAGCTTTTGATGTGGAAATCTACCAAAGGCCACAAGTTCTCTTACTGTAAGTCCACTTGGGCATACTGGCCCTTGAGGAAGAAATGCCACTTCCTTTGCTATATTCTTTTCATTTATCTTTTTAATATCTTTTTTATTTATAAAAATTTCTCCAGCCTTAGGTTTATTAATTCTAGCTAATGTTTTTAAAAATGTTGATTTACCACATCCATTAGCTCCAATTATTATACTTATTTTCCCCTTAGGTATGGATAAACTTAAATCTTCAATTATTGTGTTATTTTCATATGCTACACTTAAGTTTTTTACACTAATAGCTTCCATAATTATTTCTCCTTCATCATTAAATAAATAAAATATGGTACTCCAAATATTGATACTGTTATTCCCACTGGAATTTCAATTGGAGAAAATAAATTTCTCGAAACTGCATCTGCAATAAGTACTATTACTATACTTATCATTGCTGATACTGATATAAACTTTTTATGATAAGGTCCCACTAATTTCTTTGCAATATGTGGTGCTATAAGTCCTAAAAATCCAATATTTCCTGCAAAAGCTGTGGCAGTTCCTGCTAAAACAACTGCTAAGCTTAAGAATTTTTTTCTTTCTTTTTCTATATTTAATCCCAGTGATATGGCAAGTTCATCTGAAAGATTTAAAACATCTAATTTTTTATGGTTTAATAAAACCAATATAAACATTACAGCTACTATTGGAACAATCACTTTTACATAGCTCCATCCTGATCCCCAAAGACTTCCTGATGTCCATATTAATACTCTGTTATAATCTCCTACTCCACCTCTAAATGTAAAGAAAGTTATAAAAGCATTAAGTGCTGCATTTAATCCAATTCCTATAAGTAATAACCTTTTAGGTCTTATTCCTTCATGAGTTGTTGACATCATATAAATTATAATAGCTGTAACTGATGCACCTACTATGGCCATAAATGGCAGTACAAATATTGAAAGTTGTCCTAATTCACTATAATAAGCTCCTGTAGAATATGTAATGAATAATACTGCTGCCACTGCTGCACCAGCGTTTATACCTATTATTCCTGTATCAGCTAAATCATTTTTAGTGATGGTTTGAAGTATTGCTCCTGCTGTTGATAATGCAATGGCAACAAATGCTCCCACTAAAAGCCTTGGTAATCTTATACTTAATATTGCTGTATTTTGAAGTTTACTTCCATTTCCAAGTAAAGTATTTATAACTTCTAAAGGTGTAACCTTATATGTACCCCAACATAGGGACACTCCAAAGGAGATTATTAATAAAGCCATTAAAATTATTAAAACTAATTTAAATTTATTTTTCTTCATTATCCTCTCTCCTTTCTAGCCACTGAAATAAAGAATGGTATTCCTATAATTGCTGTAAATACTCCAATAGGAGTTTCATATGGATTAAATAACATTCTTGCTGCAATATCAGCATAAGTTAAAAGCACTGCTCCAAGTAAAAATGAACAAGGAATATTTTTTCTATAATCTTCACCTAAAATCTTTCTTACTACTTGAGGGATAATAAGCCCTACAAATGCTATGTTCTTTCCTACTGCAACAGCTGCTGCAATCATAGGTATCATAACCATAAGTGTAATAAATCTTATTTTTTCTGGACTTTCACCAAGACCAATGGCCACATCATCTCCAAGATTTAAAATATTTATCTTTGGTGATAATATCATTGTAATTATAAGACCTATAATTCCTACAATAAATACAAGTTTAAAATCTGCCCAAGTTGCATTTCTAAATCCTCCTGAAACCCAGAAACCTATCATTTGAGATTGATTTGTTAAAAGTCCTATTACTGTTGTTAAGGATACGAAGAATGTACTCATGGCTGTTCCTGCTAAAAGGATTTTTGCAATGGAATTATTATTTGCTTTTTTAGATATAAAGCCTAAAACTATAAGACCAGTTATAAGTGCTCCTATAAATGAAGCAATCATTACATTTTTTGTTGTTATTCCTATTCCTGCTGCATAAAAAATAGCTATTACTAAAGTTGCCCCTTGACTTACACCAAGTATAGATGGTTCTGCTATAGGGTTTCTTGTAACACCTTGAATCATTGCACCTGTTACTCCTAGTATTCCTCCTGTCATTAAAACAGAAAGTGCTCTTGGAATACGAACATCTCTAACAAGCATAAGTTCTAAAGTTTCACTATAATTAAAAATACTGTTAAAAATGTCTGAAAAAGCAATATGGACGGATCCTAACCTTACGGCTAGAACCAGTCCTACTACTAAAAGTAACAAACTGCAAATCAAAAATATTGATAAACGCTTACTACTTTGTTTCATTTAACATGTCACCTATTTCATCTACTAATTTTTCTCTACCTATACAGCTGTATCCTTGGTTAAAGTATGGTGATGAAGGTAACACCTTTACATGACCTTCTTTAACTGCTGGTAAGTTGTTCCAAATTGCATTTGATTCCATTTGAGCTAAATCTTCATCTGTAGCTATTGCAAATATGTAATCTGCTTCTATTGATGCTAATCCTTCGTATGTAACAACTGGAAGGCTTATATCAGTTTGTTCTGGCATTCCTGATGGTTTAGCTAATCCCATATCGTTATATAATACATCTCCAAATCCTGCACCATCAAACACAAAGAATTGTCCACCACTTGCTAAGAATGAAAGATATGTTGTATCTTCACCATATTCAGCTTTAATTTTATCTCCTGTTTCTTTAGCTTTTGTTTCATAATTACTTAACCAAGTTTCAGCTACTTCTTCTCTATCAAATACTTTTGCTAAGTTTCTAACATCATCTTTCCAATTTAAAGCTTCTAATTGAATCATTACTGTTGGAGCAATTTCACTTAATTGATCATACATTTTTTCTTGAACTGTTGATATAACGATTAAATCTGGATTTAAATTCATTACAGCTTCTACATCCATAGTATCTTGCATACTATATCCTAAAATTTCAGCACCTTTTAATGTTTCTTCTAAATATGAAGGAAATTTAGTATAATCATAAGCATCACTATTGGCTGTACCTACAACATCATATCCTAAAATTGATAAAATATCACTATTTCCACTTAAATCAACTATTCTCTTAGGATTTGATGGTATTTCAACTTCTCCTCTTACATCTGTAACTACCATTGTATCTTCTTTAGCAACATTTTCTGCAACATTTCCTGTTTTACCACATCCCATAAGCATTACACTTGTCACACAAGCCAATGCCAATGTTTTTAATAAACTTCTTTTCATCTTTGCGTACCTCCACACTTCATTTGTTTTCTGCATTTTGCTATGTTCAAATTGTATATGAGAATGATTATCACTTCAAGTTATACACCTAATTTAATAATTTTATCATCTATTTGAACATTTTTTGATATAATAAATATATTATTACCAAAATTAAAGAAATGATTAAAATTAAAGAAAGTGGACTTATATAAATGATTGCTAAAAGTACAAAAGAATTTCAAAATAATGTTTTAAAAAAAATGACATTTACAGCTTATCCTAAAGATAATTACATACTATACACCAATGAAAATAAAAAAAATCTTGGCTATTTTATTAAATATACAAGAGAAGGATATTATGATTTTGGAATTGGTGATTATACTATTCCAAATGATTTTTCTATTTCATTTGAACATAATGAAGAACTTATAAAGTTTGGTACTGTTTATAGTGGAGAAACTCAATTTGAGATTGAAAATAACCCTATTTCCTCATTTACACCATCTTCTTTTTTTGTTAATGAAAAAGGGTCAAAAGGAAAGCAATCCTGGAAAAAAGGTCAACACTTTCACGGTGCAGAAATAACTATCTATAAAAAGTATTTTGATGAAATTATTTTAAAAAATTTTCCAAACAGTTTAGATTTTCATGCTTTCATTACTAATTTTACTTATAATTATCTGCCCATTGAAGTAACTGCTATTATTCAAACTTTAAGAAGTCGTGGTGAAAAAGGTCAACTTTCATCTTTATATTTAGAAAGTAAAATTTTAGAATGTATTGCTTTAATTAATTTAGAAATTCAATCATCTCCAGAAAATGTTTTTACTAACCAATTAAATTATGGACATGTAACAATTGGAAAAAATCGCACTGTAACTTTAACAGCTTCTGATGTAAATGCTATTCAAAAAGCTCATGATATTTTAACCAATGAATTTTGTAATCCACCAACTATCAGTGCATTAAGTAAAACTATTTTTTTAAATGAGCAAAAATTAAAAGCAGGTTTTTCATCTAGATATCATATGTCTATCAGCCAATATACAACATCACTTAAAATGGCTTTAGCAGAAAATTTACTCTCTACCACTGAGTTAAGCATTGATGAAATTGCAAAAAAAGTTGGCTATAACCATAGTGGTAATTTTATAAAAATGTTTAAAAAACTTCACGGAAAAACTCCATTATCTTTTAGAAAGTTAAAAAATTAATTTTTCAATCGACAAAAATTTACATTTTTTCTTTTTTTTATTTGTTATAATTATGCTTATAATTTTTAACATTTATTTTGGAGAAACATATGAAAAAATTTAAAGTATTTATTTTTTTACTAATATTCATAAGCAATTCCTTTGTTCTTAAAACAAATTCTATTTTTGCTTTAAGCACAGAAGAAAATGTATTAAACATTCTTTTTATCAGTTCATTTGATCCTAGTTTTATAAGTATTGAAGACCAATTTAACGGAATAAAAAAAGGATTAACTGCAGACTCTAATGTAATAATTCAATATATGAATTCAAAAACTTTTGATAGTATTGAAAACGAAGAAAAATTCTATAATTTACTTAAATATTCATTAGAAAACTATACTGAAATTGATGCTGTAATCGCTGGTGATGATGATGCAACAGAATTTTGTATTAAATATAGAGATGATTTATTTAAAGATATTCCCATTTCATTCTTAGGTGTACAAGATTTTGAAATATTAAATCGAGCTTTAGAATGTGATTTTTTTTCAGGAGTATATGAAGTTGAATCTATTAAAGATAATATTGAATTAATTAAAACTTTTCATCCTAATGTAGATACTATAACATTTATTGATACATATGGTATCTCAACTTATGAAGAAATTCTTAAAGATTATCCTGATATTAATTTTAAATGGATTTTAACAAAAGATAAAACTTTATCAGAAGTATTATTTACATTATCTAATCTTTCTGATAATAATGCTATAATACAACTTTACATAAATAAATTTAAAGATCTTGATAATTTTGATAAGAATTCACTTAACAAATTAATTGCTGCAAATTGTGCATCTACTCCAATTTACTCCACTTTAAATTATGATGTAGGTTATGGAAGTATTGGTGGAAAGGTAATAAATCATTTTATACAAGGAAAAAAAGCTGGCTCCATAGCATTGAATCTTTTAAATGGATATGATGCTAAGGATTTATTAATTGATGATGATACAGCAAATGAATATTATTTTGATTATAAAGCTTTAAAAAAATTTAATATAAATATTTCTAATCTACCTAAAGATTCTGTTATACTAAATCA
This sequence comes from Clostridium lentum, assembly GCF_014287815.1. Lineage (GTDB taxonomy): Bacteria > Bacillota > Clostridia > Clostridiales > Clostridiaceae > Clostridium > Clostridium lentum. Next base: position 312,621 of record NZ_JACOOQ010000001.1, on the reverse strand, counting down.
TCCAATTAATATAATAAAAGAATATAAAAATATATTTATTGCTTCATTGATATTACTGCTTGCACTTTTAAGTATGATATGTGCTTTAATTTTGTATATTATTTATAAAAAACAGTATGAAAAAGCAATTATAAATGCTATGCATAAGGCTGAAGAAGCAAACAAAATAAAAACTCATTTTATATCTAACATTAGCCATGAACTTAAAACTCCAATTAATGTAATTATGTCTGCTATACAATTAATAAATTATAATAATATAGAGTATAATTCTTATTCTAACAATACTTTAACTATTATTGATAATAATTGTAAAAGATTATTAAGATTAATAAATAATCTAATTGATGTACAAAAACATGAGTTAGATGATACTAAACTAAATTTATCTTCTGTTAATATAGTAAATCTAATAGAAGAATTAGTTGGTTCTGTAATTCCTTATGCAAACTCTAAAAATTTAAATTTAATTTTTGATACTAATAAAGAAGATATAATCTTGAAACTCGACTCAGATAAAATTGAAAGAATCATATTAAATTTATTATCAAATGCTATTAAATTTTCTAAACCTTATGGTGAAATAAGAATAAATTTAATTTTTAAAGATTACTTATATATATCAGTGGAAGATGATGGTATAGGAATTGCTAAAGAAGATTTAAATAGAATTTTTGATAAATTCACCCAGCTTGATACTAGTTTTTCTCGAAAAAATGAAGGTAGTGGTATTGGATTATCTATTGTAAAATCATTTGTATTATTACATAATGGAAAAATTTCTGTTAAATCAGAGCTTAATAAGGGAACTAGCTTTTTAATAAAATTACCTTTAACAGAAACTTCCAATATAGAAACTGAATATACTTCATATGATAACCTTAGTGAAAATGTAAAAATTGAACTATCAGACATTTATATATAAGTAAAAAGCAGGCTAATTAACAGTATATATTAATTAGCCTGCTTTTTACTTATTATAAATTATTTATACAACCCATATTTTTTATTCTATTTAATTACAAAATTATTTTTAGGAAATACTATCATCACTATAGTTCCTTTTTCTTCTTGAGATGAAATACTTATTGCCAGTCCTAACTTATTACATAACTTTTTACATAAATATAATCCCATACCTGTACTCATACCAAATAGTCTGCCATTTTCCCCAGTAAATCCTTTTTCAAATACTCTTTTAAGATCTCTTTCTACTATTCCTACTCCATTATCTTCAATATTTAAACTCACAGAATTTTTCTCATTAACTGCATATATTTTTATTACTGCTCCTTTTGTATTACAGTATTTTATTGAATTACTAATTACTTGATTTATAATAAACTCCATCCATTTAGGATCACAAAAAACACTTTCTTTAATATCAGTCAACTGCAACTTTATATTTTTCTCAAGAAAATTTCTAAAATTTCTTTTAACTACCTTTTTTACTACATCTTCTATACTAACTTCTTTTATAATATAATCCTTACCAACTTCATTACTTCTAGAGTAATATAAAACTTGTTCCACATAATTATCTATTTTATCAATTTGAATATCTATCTTCTTGGTAACATCATTATTATTATTTTCTATTAAAAGTTTGCTAGATGCTATTGGGGTTTTTATTTCATGTACCCATGTTTCAATATATTCCCTATACTCTTCTTGTATTTCTCGATAATGTTTAACATTTTCGTGCATATCTCTGCTTAATGCTTTTATTATCTTATTTATTTCTTCTGCTATTAAAAAATTACCATCTTCCATCACTTCCGGTAGCAAATATTTTTTATCTAAATTACCTAAAGAAATTTTCATATTTTTTAAATAATTATTCCATCTAATATAATCTAATATCAAATAACCAAGTAATGGTAAAAACCAAATACACCATACTACAAATATTGTTATCATCCCTGTTTTAACAGATATCATTAGCAACAACACTAAAATAAATAAAAATAAATTTACCATAAGAAATAAAGCCCTATCTTTAAAAAAATCACTTACTTTCATTCAATTATATACCCAAGTCCTCTTCTAGTTTCAATGACATTTTGAATGCCTAATCCATCTAACTTTTTACGCAATCTTGTTACATTCACTGATAAGGTACTATCATCTACAAAGTAATCAGATTTCCATAGATACTCCATAAGAGCTTCTCTTGAAACTATAGAACCCTTATTTTCCAGTAAACATGAAAAAATCTTTATTTCATTTTTTGTTAAATCTAACTCTTTATCTTTATATATAATTGTTGCATTAGCTAAGTTAATTGAAAATCCATTGCATTTTATAATATTATTTCCTATAGCACTGCTTTGAGTTCTTTTTAATATAGCACCTATTCTTGCTAAAAGAATCTGAGTATTATATGGCTTAGTTATAAAATCATCAGCTCCTAAATTCATGCTCATTAATTCATCCATTTCACTATCTCTGCTAGTAACAATGATAATAGGCACTTCTGATTTTTTTCTTATTTCCCTGCAAATAAAATATCCATCATAAATAGGTAAATTTATATCTAATAAAATTAAATCTGCCTCTTCTTTTAAAATAAATTCTACTATATCTTCAAACTTATCTGGTGCTACCACTTGATAATTATATTTACATAAAAAATTGGTCAGTTCTTCTCTTATGATAATATCATCTTCTACTATAATTATTTTTTTCATATTATTTTCCTCATTAAAATAATATTTGTTTTTATTATAACAAAAATCTATTTGAAATATCTTTTATTTACTTCAAATAGATTCCTATTAATTTATTCTATTTTATTTTGCTTTTCACTATATTTTTATATCCAATATATGTTATATTGAAATAAATTATATACATTATTAAGAATATACCTGCTGTTATAAGTGATGAAGCAGCAATATTAGGCTGATTATATAAAGATATAAATGTATTGGTAACTTTTATCCCCACTATCGAATGTACAAAAGCCAAAACAACTGGAATACTAAAGTAAACTAAAGTTTGCATAAATATCGTCTTATTGATACTTTTCTTACTTACCCCTAATCTTCTTAATGATATATATCTATCAATACTATCACTGGCTTCACTTAACTGCTGAAGGGCTAAAACAGCCATACTACTGATTAAAAAAACGATTCCTAAGTAAATCCCAACAAATAAAATTATAGTAGTTACTCCTCTATTACTTTCATAAATATAATTTCTAGAAGATGCCATAACATAACCAATTCCTTCATAATCATCTTTATCTACTGAACTACTCATACTATCATTAGAGTAACTATATCTTCTATCATTAAAATCATCTATACTCTTCATTAAATCATCTTGTGATTTATCTTTATCTAATTTAAAGTTAACATTCACTCTACTTAAAATTACTTCTGCTTTATCACAAAAATCATCATTTATTACTATTGTACAAAAATTATTTTTCATGTAATCAGTAGCTAAATTATTTTCAATTACTTTTTTATTCTTTATCTTATAAGTAGTATTTTCAATACTTAATGTATCATTTTTACTCATATACTCTTTTATCTCTGGTAATACCTTAGATACAGTAGAAGTAAATAATACTTCATCTTTTTCTAACTCTATAGGCTCTTCATTACTTATTGCTCTCATTTTATTGTAATCAGAAATCTTAATATATCGTATTGCTGGATTAAAGTTTCCATCACTTTGATTCAAATTCATAATATCATTAAGATTTTCACCATTTGAGTATTCATCATAATAAGCAACCTTATCATTATCTGTAAATTTAATCCCCATTTTATTTAATGATTCTTCAATACTTATTATATTATAATCTGAATCTATATATACATATGCACTAAAATCATAAGGAGTTGCTTCTTCAAGACCTGATTCTAACGCATTTTTAAAACTAAATCCTGTAGATAGAGTTACTATTGTCACAAAAAGCATCAGACATATTACTGACATAGAAATAAAGTTAGTTTTTACTTTACTATTTATTTGTTTAATAATAAATATATTTAAACCTTTAAAATAAATACTTTTATTCTTTTTAACTATATATAAGATAAATCCTGTTAAGCTAAAGAAAAATAATACCGTCCCAATTATCCCTAGAATTATAGAAATAATAAATCTTGGATCTTTTACTTCTAAACCCACATCTATTACTAGCTTATAAGCACTACTTAAAGAAATTACACAAATTATAAAAGTAATAAAATAAATCATTGGATTTTTAAATTTTATTTCTTCATTTTTTCTGCCTACTGTTAATAAATCTATTATTTTATATTTTGAAATTACAAATGTATTAAATATCATTACCAGTAAAAACATTATTCCAAAATAAAAGATAGTCTTTCCAATGGCTGATATTGAAATCATAAAGGTAAATTTATTCATCTTAAATTGAAATAATTTCACCACTAAAACTGATAATCCTTTGGAAGCTATAAACCCTATAATTAAACCACTTATTAAAGAAAGTACACCTACTATGATGGTTTCAAAAATTAATATTTTAGAAATTTTTGCTTTTCCCATACCTAAGGTCATATAAATACCTAGTTCTTTATTCCTCTTTTTTATTAAAAAGTTATTGGCATAAATAATCAAACTTCCTAAAATTACTGCTACAAAGACTGATACATAAGAAATCATTGCTGAAACTTCATCTATAAATTCTGCTCCTGAAGATGACATTTCCATGAAAGCTTTTTGTGACTCTATAGAATTGAAGCTATAAAAGATACAAACTGCTAGTGTTAAAGTTAAAAAGTAAATACTATAATCTTTAAAGCTCTTTTTAACATTTTTTATAGCTATTTTAGAATACATTATTGTCATCTCCTCCAATCAGGCTTATTACTTCAATTATTCTGTTAAAGAATTCTTTCCTTGTGTCATTGCCTCTTACTAATTCAGTAAAAATCTTGCCATCTTTAATAAAAAGAATTCTATGAGCATAACTAGCTGTAAAAGCGTCATGAGTAACCATTAAAATAGTTGCCTTTAAATCCTCATTTAAACTTTCAAATCTTTCAAGAAGTAATCTTGCTGCCTTGGAATCTAGAGCTCCAGTAGGCTCATCTGCCAAAATTAATGATGGATTTGTCACTATGGCTCTAGCTGAAGCTACTCTTTGTTTTTGCCCACCAGACATTTGATACGGATATTTATTCAAAACTTCTTCTATTCCTAAGTATTTAGCTACTTCTTCTACTTTCCCATGGATTTCTGAAGTCTTCTCGCCTTTTATTGTTAATGCTAAAGAAATATTTTCATATGCTGTCAGTGTATCTAAAAGATTAAAGTCTTGAAAAATGAACCCTAACTCATTTTGTCTAAACTTATCTAAATTTTTAGCCTTTAACCTGGTGATATCCTTATTATTAATTATTATTTCTCCAGTAGTCACCGTATCTATAGTTGATATACAGTTAAGTAAGGTTGTTTTCCCACTACCTGAAGGACCCATTATGCCCACAAACTCACCTTCATCTACTTTGAAGCTAATATTATCTATGGCTTTTGTTATATTTCCCTTATTACCATAATACTTCTCTATTTTTTCTACGGTTAAAATATTTTTCATATTTATCTCCTCTTTTCATATTCTTTATAATAAAAAAATAACTAATGAAATATATTTCTATATTACATTAGTTATTATATCTTTATCTTATCTTTACATCATAGGGATTTATCTTTCATTAACATTACAAAAATGTAATTTAACATCTCTATATTATTTCAATGAACTTTTATGTATATTTTATAAAAACTCATACTAGTTTAATCTATTCTTTAAAATTAACTACTGTCAATAACTTACTTTCATCTAAAGCTGAAATTACTTCTACTGAAATTTTTCCTTCTTTATATTTACAAAGACTAAATCTAGGATATTCTTCAAATCTTACAATACCATTATTCTCATCATAACCTACAAAACTCAAGCTTCCTGCTGTAAAATAAGGCTTGTCTGCAAAAACACCTTTAAAGGGATGATGAGTATGGCCTGTAAAAATTCCAATAATATCACTACTATTTATAACTTCCTCAAAACTATCATCAAAATCTATTGATGGAGTAGTGAATTGGTCTTTTAAAAGGTGGTGATGAAGCATTAATATGGTATCTTTTTCACAATCAGTTTTTAATTGTTTATTTATCCATTCATATTGTTCTTTTGAAATAAATCCATCACTATTTTTATAGTTGGAATTATCAAAACTTATTATCCTTAAGTCACCTATTTCTTTAACAACATTATAGGATTTATTAGATTCCTTATTAAACCAACCCTTATAAAAAGCTTCTTTATTATCATGGTTTCCTAATGTAACTACATATGGAATACCTTTAAACAACCTATCTAATTCATATTTTAAAACTTTATAATCTTCAGCGCTCCCTGACTCTACTAAGTCACCAGTAATAATAATAAAATCTATAGTTTTTAAATCTACTTTCTTTAGACAACTTTTAATTTGTTCTACAGGGTTTGTCATATTATTAAAAATAGAATTATATCCTTTTTCAGCTTTATGATATTTTCTTAAAAAGTGAATATCTGATAAGTGTAAAAACCTCATACTTATTCACCTACTTATTTTTCTTTTTTCTTTTATTTTGTATGCTAAATAATATAAGTGCAACAATTGTTGCTACATAAGGAATAGATGCAGTAATTTGTGTTTTTAATGATGTATTTTGAAGTACGTTTCCTGCTGCTTGTGAAAATCCAAAGAATAAACTTGATAAAAGAACTCCTATTGGATGAGACTTTCCTAAATTATTAGCAGCCATGGCAATATATCCACGTCCTGAAGTCATATTTTGCATAAATAAAGTTACAGTTCCCATAGAAAGAAGAACTCCACCTAACCCGCATAATATTCCAGATAAACTTATTGTTAAGAATTGATACTTTTCTACTGGAGTACCAAGACTTCTTGCAGCTTCTTTATTAATTCCTATAGCACGTAATCTATAGCCTAATACTGTTTTATATAAGAAAATATATATTCCTATTGCTAATATAAAAGCTAAATAATCAATAAATGTTAAACCTGAAAGAATAGTTCCTAATACAGGAATATCTTTAATTATAGGTAAATCAATCTTTGGAAGACTAACTAAACTTGGATCTGTAAATACTCCCTTTGTTTTGAAAATTATATAAAGTAAGTATGTTGTAGCTCCACCCATCATGGTATTAGTAGCCATACCAACAACAACTGGAGATGCTTTTAGCTTAATAATACAAAATCCTACAATGGCAGAAACTATCATTCCACTAATTGCTCCTGCAAGAACAGATAAAAATACATTATGAGTATAATAATTGGCAACAATGCTGAAGAATGCTCCTGTTAACATTGTTCCTTCCATTGCAATATTAAAAATACGTACTCTAGTACATATAGCTGCAGCTAAAGTTACTAATAAAATAGGTGTCATCATACGAAGAGTTGAATTAGCCACCACTGCTAAATAATCTACACTTAACTCCATTATTTTACTCCTTCCTTATCCGTTGTATTTTGTTTCTTCTTATACCACTTAACAGCAAACTTTGCAGTGATTAATAAAGTAATTATACCTTGAATAATTGTTGTTACTTCTGATGGTACTCCCATACTACGCTCAATGGTACTTCCCCCTGTAGTAATTCCAGCTAAGAAAATACCACTTACTAAAATACCAACTGGATGATTGCTTGACATTAATGAAGCTATAATACCAGTCCATGCATATCCTGGAGATGTAATCATATTATCTACATAACGATATCTTGTACCTAAAACTTCACATGCACCACCTAGTCCAGCTAAAGCTCCACTAAGCATTAATACATAATACATCATTTTAGTACTATTAACTCCACCATAATTTGCAAAATTAGCGTTTAAACCTCCCATTTTTGCTTTATATCCGAAGCTTGTTCTTTTCATTATGAAAAGTACAACTAAAACACAAATAACCGCAATTACAAATCCCCAGTGCAATGAATATCCTTCAAACATTTTAGGTAAAATGTTGTCTATTAATTTTTGAGTTTGAATTGCTGAAGAATCTGCTCCTAAGGGATCTTTTACTACATATGTTGTAAAGTAAGAAGCTATGTAATCAGCAATATAATTCATCATAAGTGTTATAATAAGTAAATCTAATTTAAATCTTTCACTTACATAAGCTGAAATAAGTGAATATAAAACACCTACTAAAGCTCCACTAGCAAGAGACATTGCCACAACAAAAGCTGGTGGTCCTGGACATATAACTGCTACAACTGCTGAAGTAAAAGCACCTAAAACCATTTGCCCTGCTGCACCTAAACTTGAATAACCAGATCCCCAAGCTAATGCACCAGCAAGCCCGGCAAATATAATTGGAACTGAACGTGTTAATGTGGTAGTTAAATAATAAGCTGAACCAAATCCACCTTTAAACATTCCTATGATCGCTTCAAAAGGATTAAATCCTGAAAGTGCAATAATTACTCCACCTAATAACAATCCAACAAATATAGCTTGCAATGGATGTTTTAATGGTTCAAATACAGCTAAAAATTTACTTTTTGCACTGCCTTCCAATAACGAGTTTTTACTTTTCATTATTTTTACCTCCTACCATTAAAAGACCTAATGCCTTTTCATCAATGCTTCCTCTTTTAAATTCACCAACAATTTCACCATCATAAATTACATAAATTCTATCACTTAAATCCATAATTTCACTTAATTCAGAAGATACTAATAAAACACTATCTCCACTATTTCTCTTTGCAACAAGCTGATCATGTATAAACTCTATAGCCCCTATATCAATACCTCTTGTAGGTTCACAAGCAATAATAAGAGGCGTCTCCATGGCCATCTCTCTTGCAACAATAAGTTTTTGTGCATTTCCACCTGATAGTTCTTTTATTTTTTGCGAAGGTGAATCTGCTTTAACAAGGAATTTAGAAATTAATTCTTTTGCATGAGATGTAACTTTTTGAATATTTAATATTCCCCTTTTAGAAAACTCTTTAGTATCCTCAAATCCCATTAAGGCATTTTCAGCTAAAGTAGCTTCTGGTGCACTTCCCCACATATAACGATCTTCTGGAATATGTGCAATACCAGCTTCTCTTATGTTCATTACAGTTTTATTTGTAATATCTTTTTTATCAATAGTAACTTTACCACCATCAACCTTTTCTAACCCTGTAATACATCTAATAAGCTCAGATTGACCATTTCCAGATACACCTGCAATACCTACTATTTCACCTTTTTTAATATGTAAATTAACTTTATTTAAAATATTTTTATCATGCTCACCTTTTAAAGTTAAATCTTTAACTTCTAAAAGAACTTCTTTAGTTTCTTTTTCAGGGATTACCCTATTGGCAATTTGTCTTCCTACCATTAAATAAGATAATTCCTCAACACTTGTATCCTTTTTTAATTTTTCAGCAACAACTTGACCAAGTCTCATTACTACTACTCTATCTGCAACTTCCATAACTTCATGAAGCTTATGAGTAATAATTATTAAGCTTTTACCCATTTTAGCTAATTGCTTCATTGTTTTTAAAAGCTCGTCTACTTCAATAGGTGTAAGAACTGCTGATGGTTCATCAAAAATAATAATATCTGCATTTTGATAAAGAGTTTTTAAGATTTCAACACGTTGTTGAAGTCCTACAGGACACTCTTCCACAATAGCATTAGGATCCACCTTTAACATATAACGCTTTGAAAGTTCTTCAACCATTTGAATATTCTTTTTATAATCAAAAAATACTCCTTTTTTCATTTCATTTTTATATACAATATTTTCTGCAACAGTCATTGATTCAAAAAGCATAAAATGTTGTTGAACCATACCTATTCCTTGTGCCATTGAATCTGATGGATTATGGAAGTTCATCTTCTTTCCATTTATAAATATTTCTCCAGAATCTGGTTTTTCTAACCCATAAAGAATCTTCATTATTGTAGATTTTCCAGCACCATTTTCTCCAACAACAGCAAGTATTTCTCCTTTATTTAGATTAATATTAACCTTGTTATTAGCTACAACATTGCCGTAGGTTTTAACAATATTTTTCATTTCTAAAATCATGTAAAACTTACTCCTTTTCTAAATTAATTTAGGAAAATATAATAAAAGGCAAAGCGAAAATTGCTTCACCTCTTTATATAACTGCACTACGTGCTTATTATATTCTTATTAGTTTGCAGATTCTTCAGGAACTTCAATTACTAATTCTCCTGAAATAATTTTTTCTGCTGCTGCTTTACCAGCTGCTAAAACTTCATCAGTCATAATTTCTGTGTTTCTATAGTTCATTTCTTCTGGAGAAACACCAACAACTCCAAATGCACCTTCTTTTAATCCAAGGACTTGTGCACCACCATTTAACCCATTAACTAAGAATCTATCAATTATAGTATTCATAACTGCTCCAGTATTCTTTAATAATCCACTTATTATACTTGGGTTTTCAGAAGTTGTTTGATCAATACTTAACCCTGTTGTGTATATTGGTGTACCTTTTTTAGCTAATTCTTGAGCAGCTTGATATATACCTGAGTTTGCACTAGCAGATACTCCACCAAATATAAAATTAGCCCCTGCAGCTTTTTGTTGTAATGTATATTCATAAGCTAAGTTAGTATCACTGTAAGAGTTTGTATAGTTATACATAAATTTAGCTGCTGGATTAACAGATTTTACTCCTTCTGAGAATCCATATCTATATTTGTATGTAGCTTGTGTTTGGAATGATGATATATATCCATATAAGCTTTCGTTAGGAAAAGCTGTTCCAATCATTGCTCCTAAAACGTATGAACCTTGTGCTTCATCAAATCCAAAGCTTGTTACTTTTTCATTAGACGCAGTTGTATCAATTACAGCATATTTTGTATTTGGGAATTTGTCAGCAGCAGCACTAAATGGATCAGCAGCTTGCCAACCTATACCTATAATTAAGTCATATCCTTCATTTGATGCAGCAATTGTATTTTCTTCCCATGCTGCAGTATCTGTACATTCAATTGATGTCATTTTAAATCCATATGTTTCGCTTGCTTTTTTTAAAGCTTCATATGCTTGAAGAATAAACTGTTCTGTTCCTATTGTATCTGAAATTAGAGCTACTCTTAATTTAGAATAATCTCCATTATTTCCTTCACTTCCTGCTGATTGATTGTTGCTTGAATTAGAACATCCAGCAAAAAGAAATACAGTCATAACAAGTAATAAAGACTTTACTATTTTTTTCATTATTTCATCTCCTATAGTTCATTTATCAATTATATTATAATTATTATAAACACAAAAAAATATGACGCAAGTCATGTTTTTACGAAAAAATCTGTATATTTTTTTATTTTTTTTATTTATCATTCGTATTTTTCCTGTAAAATCGTCTTTATTAGCCATATTTTCAGCATTTTTTTAATATAATTATATTTTCTTTCACTTATTAACTTACATCTTTATTGTTATATATTTTTTGTTATGCTAAAATATTTACTATAAATTAACGAACAATTAATAATTAATCTACATATATATGGGGAGGAAATTATGGCAAAAGTTAAGAATAAGGCATTATTAGATGAATATATAAATAGCACAGGTATAACTAAGCTATTTTCACAAAATATTAGTAAATATTTAGATTTATTTTCATTTAAAAAAGGTGACTTTTTAATTAACGAAGGAGAATGTTCAGAATATCTATTTTTTTTAGTAAGTGGAACTATTAAAGTTTTTTCATACTCAACATCTGGTAAAGTAATGTATTTATCTCATTTTAATTCATTTGAAATTATAGGTGAAGCTTGTAGCCTTTGGCAAAAATCCCCAACCGCTTCAGTTCAAGCAACTTCAATGGTACACTGTATAGGCATATCTATGAAATATAGACAATTACTTCTAAATGATATTATCTTTTTAAGATATATTTGTGAAAATCTTAGTGAAAGACTTAGCTATATGAATAATACTACTTGTACAAATCTTTATGAATCCTTAGAAAGTAGATTAGCATCTTTTATATTAAGAACTGAAAAAAATGGAGTATTTTCTTATAACTTAACAGAATGTGCAGAACTTCTATGTGCAAGCTATCGTCACTTATTAAGAGTAGTTAACTTATTTTGTAATACAAATATACTATCTAAAGATGGAAAGTCTTACACCATTTTAGATAGAGATTATCTAATAAAAATTGTATCAAATTCTCATAATACTGATAATAAAAGGAATTAATACTACTATTGCACTTACTGCTGATAATATACACCCTAGATAGGTAAGATATTTATCTATTTCCTTTTGAGCTTTTTAAACTTCAAAATTAATGCTCTATCTTAACTAATAGAAAAAAATCCTGAAGCTTAAATTACTTCAGAATTTTTTTTAGATAAATGTTACAACCTCTTCTAATGGCTTTCTTTTAGGACTATCTGGTGTTTCATCTGCTGGAACTCCTAGTGAAATTATGGACATTAATGAGTATTCAGGTTTTTCAAAATTGATTATTTCTTCAATTTCTTTTTTAGCATGAGCTGGACCCGTCATATAGCAAGCACCGTATCCCATAGCTGTTGCTGCTAACATAAAGTTTTCTACTGCTGCTCCAATTCCTTGTGCTGCAGATTGTGTAGATTTCATAACTTCTATTATATCTTCACCTACATTATTTTCTCTTAATATTTTCTCTTCCACCATCTTATATTCATTGGCATAAACTAATATGGCACATGATGATCTTTGGAAATTAATATAATAAGGCAATACTCTCATAAATTTTTTCTTTTCATCTTCATTTTTAGTTAATGAAGCAATATATTCATGACTCTTGCTTACTGCCTCAGCCATTTTATTTATTATTTCTTTATCTTGTACCACTACAAAATGCCAATTTTGTTGATGCTTTGGTGATGGTGCATGAGTTGCTGCATCTAACATCTTTAGTATATCTTCCTTTGGAATTACTGCATCTTTATAATCTCTTATACTTTTTCTCTTATAAATAAAATCTAATTCTGACATTAAACCTGCTCCTTCATAATAATATTATCATTAATTTTATACTATTTTCACATAATTAACAAATTTATAATAACATCTATAATAGTGCATTTTATATTTGATAATTATTAATTTATCATTGAGCATTAATTACAAACTTCTTTAGAGTTATTTTAAAACTATTTTTATAAATAATTACAATTTTTTCATAACTTCCATTTTACAATTATTGTAATGCATACTTTATAGGAGGTTTTTTATGGTTAATAAAATTTCAAAATTATTGTTTCTTACTTTAACTAGCTTTTTTCTTTGTACTAATGTAAACTTTTCCAAGGAGTGATAATAATGGCTGGAATCAACAATGGATTTTTATTGAAATAAAATAGTTCATGAATTATGAACTTATATTTAAATGATAAATTTAAGTAATAAACTCCCCTAGGGGAGTTTAAAAAATATAATTTAAAAGCTCTGTGAGTTTTGTCATTCATAATTCATCATTAATTTATAATTATTCATTATAAACTTTAAAGTATCCTTGTGGGTGTAAGCATGCTGGACACGACTTTGGTGCTTCTTTCCCTTCATAGATGTATCCGCAATTAGTACACATCCATAGCACTGATTCTTCTTTCTTAAAAACAGTATGATTTTGCAAGTTATTAATTAGCTTTTCATATCTCTTTTCATGATTCTTTTCTACCTCTGCTATTCTTTCATAAGCTGCAGCAATGGCTGAAAATCCTTCTTCTCTAGCTTGCCTAGCAAACTCTGGATAAAGAATTGTCCACTCTTCATTTTCCCCTGATGCTGCAGCTTTTAAATTATCTAGAGTATTGTCATGATATGATACTGGATAAGTAGATGTTATCTCAATGCCCTCATCTTTAAAATCTTCTTTTAAGAATTTATAAAATCTCTTGGCATGCTCTTTTTCTTGCTCTGCTATTTCCATTAAAATATTAGCAATTTCCACATAACCTTCTTTTTTAGCTAAGCTTGAATAATAAGTATATCTCATCCTAGCTTGTGATTCTCCTGCAAATGATTTTAATAAATTTTCAGCGGTTCTTGTCCCTTTTAACCTCATAAAATACACTCCTTAATTAACAATTATTCTTTACTGTAAATTATATCCATTTTATTCCATTTTAAAACTAGTTTTGAAAATTTTATAGACTTATATTTCTTTTCACATAATAATTGTTCAGCATATTTATAAAATCAAAAAAGTAGATAGACTTATTTCTACCTACTTTCCTTATTAACAATAAATCATATTCTGATAAAATTAATTGACTATTCACACCAACCTTCTCATAAAAACTATCTTCTTCATATATTCTCCCTCTTTATCATTTACTATTATTTACTATCATTTATTATCATTTTATACTATTTATTCTACTTAGTCAATTGAACTCCCATTTTTTTTATAATATAATGATAATAAATAATATTAATAAGGGGCTGCATATAATGTTTACTGAGGAACGTCATGAACATATTTTAAATTTATTAAATAACAACGGTAAAGTTCTAGTGAAAGATTTAAGTAAAGAGTTTAATGTCAGCGAAAGCATGATTAGAAAAGATCTACAATTTTTAGAAAAGAAAAATTTATTGCAGCGCACCTATGGTGGTGCCATTAATATAAAACACTCCTATTCAAATGTAGAATCATTTAACAAGAGAGTTTCTAAAAACATAGATTTAAAAGAAAAGTTAGCCATTAAAGCCTATAATGAAATTACTGATAAAGATACCATCTTTCTAGATGCCTCTACTGCTTCCTATATGATTGCTAAATTAATTGTAAAAAACAACAAAGATGTAACATTAATTACAAATATGCTTGAAATATCATCACTTATACCTGAAAACTGTAAAACAAACTTTATTTTTATTGGTGGTGACTACAATCCATTTGTTGGTGGAAGTATTGGTTCTCATTCTATTGCACAAATCAAACAATATCGATGTACAAAAGCTTTTATTGGATGTACAGGTATAAGCCTAGCTGATGGTGTTGTCAGTACAGCTCTTTCAGAAGATGCTTATACTAAAAGTGCCATAATGAGTATTTCTAAAGAACTTTATATCGTAACATTAAATGAAAAATTCCAAACTACTGGCAGTTTTATCTTTGCAAATATTTCTGACTTTAATGCCATAATAACAGAAAGTCAACCTGAAAAATCAATACTTAAATTACTTGGTGAAGCTTACATTACTTTAATTTAATATATTATAGACTTTATATTAAGAGAGATACATAAACTTAATGTATCCCTCTTAATTTCTTAGTAACTTATATTTTTTATTAATACTTTTTGAAATTAGGTTCATATTTATCATAAACTTTCTTCTTATATAAAAATGCATTTCTTGGACAACTATTCATACACCTTTGGCATAATAAGCATTTATCATTAAATCTTACTTTATTGCTTATATGAATACTTTTTCTTGGACATCTAATTTCGCACATCCTGCAATGAATACATTTTTTCAAATCAACTTCTATATTTTTTATTAATCTTTTTGTGATATAGGGATAAAATATTTTATAGACTGCTCTTACAAAATCTACTTTTAAAAAATTTGTATGATATATTTTTTCTTCACCACTTAAAAAATCTTCTATAGCTTTACTTCCCACCTTAATAGCATCTTTTATCCGTTTTTCTTCTTCATCCTTAGGTGTCTTTTTAAACATAAAGTTATAAAAATTATTAGGCATCTGTACAAATTGGCAGTATTTCACATTAAGAAAAGAAGCTCTATTTAAAACATCTTGAAAAGCCGATGATGGCTCATTGGAGGATTGAGTGGAAAATAACATGCACCTACCTGTATATCCATATAAATTCTTCCTTATATAGTTAACTAATATATCTGGATATAAATCAACATATATAGGACCCCCTATAACTATATATTTATAATTACATGGAAGTACAGTATCTTCTTCAATGTTTATCAAATCTGTATATATATTCTTCTCTTCCAACTTTTTTTTCATATTACATGCTACAAATTTTGTGTTGCCTGTACCTGAAAAATAAATTATAGCAGCTCTTATCATTTTCTAACCACCCTCTTTATAAAATAAACACCCTTATAACATATTATAGTGTTAAAGGGTGCTTACTATATCAAGTTTTTACTTTGTTATTATAATAAATTTCACTGCATAAAATTTTTATACTAGTATCTTTGTAAACTCTAGATTCTTGTCCTCTAATCTATTAATAAAATTACCTAAAATGTATATTCTTTCCATTAAATCATATCTTTTAAATTTAATTCAGAACTATCTTTCTTAACTGCTCCTATATAGTATTCAATGCCCTTACTTACAGCTCCAAAATCTCCATGGCTATCTGAACCTACGGTTATAATCATATTATTATTCTTACAAAATTCTATACAAGTTTCTGTCATCATCTCACTATTGGCAGGGTAATAACATTCAACTCCATCAATACCTATACTTTTAAACTTCTCTAACTTTTCTAATACCTCTTCTTTAGTATTATTTTTATAATAATTACATGGATGTGCTAAAACTACATATCCATTAGCTTCATGAACAGCGTCTATCACTTCTTCAACAGTTGGATAATCAAAATACTCATGCCCACATTTATATTGTCCATAATATTTTACACCTTCGAACAATTCACTAGTTATACCTCTGTCAAATAAATAATGAATTCCCTTCCAGCCTCCTTTTCTTCTATCATAATCATATGCTTCATAATCTTCACTGCTTATATTTTCATAATCATTTTCCATTCTCTTTATAAGCTCAATACTCGTTTGTAATAATTCATTTTTTGCTTTATGAACTAAATTAAATAACTTCTCATTATCCTGAAAGTTATATGCTAAGATATGTACTACTATATCTTCAAATCTTGCATCTATTTCTACTCCTCTAATAACATTAATACCAAATTCTTCAGCTGCTTCTTTAAGCTCCGTATATGAATCTAAAACATTATGATCAGTAATTGCTATTAATTGAACATTTCTTTTTTTTGCATCCTCCACTATTTCTCTTGGAGACATTGTCCCATCTGAATAATAACTATGCATATGTAAATCTGCTAACATAACTTTTCTCCCCTTTTTATATTTTATTATAATTAAATTTTAATCATTTAATCTAGTATTGTCCACAATTCATACTATATAACAGCTAATTTTTGTTATTTTATGTTTTCTTTCCTGTATATTTAGGGTATAATAAACTTTAGGAGAATTTTGTATACATAAGTTAGATTAATTCTCCATTAATATTTAAAGTACACGGAGGTATTGCCATGTTAGTTTCAGCTAAAGAAATGTTAAACAAAGCAAGAGAAGGTAAATATGCTGTTGGTCAATTCAACATTAATAACTTAGAATGGACAAAAGCAATATTATTAACAGCTCAAGAAAATAACTCACCAGTAATCTTAGGAGTATCTGAAGGTGCTGGAAAATATATGTGTGGTTACAAAACAATAGTTGGTATGGTTAACGGAATGTTAGAAGAATTAAACATAACGGTTCCAGTTGCTTTACACTTAGACCACGGTAGCTACGAAGGATGCTACAAAGCTATGGAAGCTGGATTCTCTTCAGTTATGTTCGATGGATCTCACTACCCAATAGCAGAAAACATCGAAAAGACTCAAGAATTAGTAAAAGTTACTTCTGAAAGAGGATTATCTTTAGAAGCAGAAGTTGGATCAATTGGTGGAGAAGAAGACGGTGTTGTTGGTAAAGGTGAAGTTGCTGACGCTCAAGAATGTAAATCAATTGCTGATTTAGGAGTTACTATGTTAGCAGCTGGTATCGGAAACATCCACGGAAAATACCCATCAAACTGGCAAGGACTTGCTTTTGATGCTTTAGAAGAAATCAATACAGCTTGCGGAAATATGCCATTAGTATTACACGGAGGAACTGGAATTCCAGAAGATATGATCAAAAAAGCTATATCTTTAGGAGTTTCTAAAATCAACGTTAACACTGAATGTCAATTAGCATTCCAAGAAGCTACTAGAAAATATGTAGAAGCTGGTAAAGACTTAGAAGGAAAAGGATTTGACCCAAGAAAATTATTAAATCCTGGATTCGAAGCTATCAAAGCTACAGTTAAAGAAAAAATGGAATTATTCGGATCAATTAACAAAGCTTAATTTTTCCACATTAAAAGAGCTGCTTAATGGCAGCTCTTTCTTATTATGTATTTTCTATTATTATTGTGTGTTCTATCGGTTTCCATTCAACCTTTTTAAATAAAGCAACTATTGCTATTGGTATATATGTTGCAATAAATAAAGGGAAAGTAAAAGTATATAGTATTTTTTCAAAAGCTGTAGCTCTAATTTCTTTCCATTCAGTTATTGTTGTTAATGCACCAAAAGCAAATAATGTTAAATAATAATTAAAAATAGTGAATATTATACTTAATGTAGCTTGATGTACTAATAACATATCAGTCTTATTTAATATAGATATTATAAATACTGTAAAATTAACTAGCAATCCTAGTAAAGAAATAAACATAGCTGGTGCTATAGTCATCAACATATCAAAGGATGAAAAAGATTTATTTTTAAATATATTTATAAATAAATTCCATCCATCTTTCTTAAACACCTGATAAAATCCTTTAGACCAACGTAGTCTTTGATTCCAAGATTGCTTGAAAGTACAAGGTTGCTCATCATAAAATTTCGCTTTATGACAATATCCTATTTTTTCATTATTTAATACAATATCCATTGAAAATTCTAAATCTTCAGTAAGCAAATGATATTTCCATCCATTATTCTTTTTTATTATTTCATGGCTTATTAAAAATCCAGTACCTGATATAGTACAACTTGTATTTAAAATCATTCTTGAATTATTAAGATATTTAGATTCACGTAAGAACCACAATGCATATCCTGCTGAAATCCAATTTGAATTAAAATTCTTTGAATTTCTATAACTAGTTATTGCTTTATACCCATTATTAAACACCTTATTCATTTCTAAAATATAATTATTATCTAAAATATTATCTGCATCAAAAATAAAATAGCCTTTATACTCTTTTTCTTTATAATCTCTCATTATTATTTTAAAAATATAATCTAAAGCATATCCTTTACCAACTAACTTTTTATTATTTCTTTCATAAACAATAGCACCTGCTTCTCTAGCAATTTGTGCAGTATCATCTGAACAATTATCAGCTACCACAAATATATCTATCAATTGGCTTGGATAATTTTGATTTTTAATACTTTGTAACAATTGACCTATTACAACTCTTTCATTTCTAGCACTTATTATAACTGCATATCTATTTTTAACATCTGTTTTAAAATTTTTACTTTTCTTTAAAACACCTATAATGGCATAAAAAATTTGATATGAGTATAGTGTTAAAAATAAAAATAACATTATTTTATTGAAAATTATTATAAAATTATACATAACTCCTCCTATATTTCGACACAAGTCATATTATCTCATTTTATATATTTTTTTGTCAAATAAATTGTAATGTATATTTATTTTCTATAATAATGCAAAAACACTTGAATAATTTTACAAATAGATAAAATAAAAAACATTTATGATAAACTATTGCTATAACTAAGTTTACACACAACAATGACAGCAAGTAGCTATACATAAATGTTTCAAGATACAATTATATCAGATAAATTATCATTATACAAATTTTTTAAACAATTAAATTTTGATTTATATCTAGTTAAGTTACAGTTAAAACACTTAGAAAGTATTATGAATGCAATGATATCAAAAGAGAGTTTAATAGTAAAATTTCCCACACAATGAAGCTTGTCCAAGCAAGGCATCAAACATAAATAAAATCATTCTTTTGTGATATAATACTTTCGCTAAAAACCAAAATACATCACATAAGGAATGACTAGAATATGATTATACCATTAAATATTAAAAGCGAAAATACCTATCATAAAATTTTTACATTAATGATATTAACCATTAAGTAGCTCTTCTTTATTATTTATTTTCTATAAAATTATTTATCATTTTTCTTGCAATGGACATCTTCTTTGGTAGATTAGGTAAATTATCTTTCTTAAACCATGCTGCATCCAGTATCTCTTTGCCATCTACCTTTATTTCTCCACTTTCATATTCAGCAAAGAACCCTATCATTAATGAATTAGGAAAAGCCCATGTTTGATTTCCATAATATTTAATATTCTTTATCTTAATTCCTACTTCTTCCAAAACTTCTCTTTTCACAGTACTTTCTAAATCTTCGCCAGCATCTACAAAACCAGCAATTATACTGTACATATTATCTTCAAAATTTTTATTATGTGCTAAAAGTATTTCATCACCTCTAGTAATAGCTACTATTATAGCTGGACATATAACTGGATATGTTACTGTCCCACATTTTGTGCAAACTTTAGCTCTTTCATCCTCTTTATTTATATTTGGCGAACCACATCTACTGCAGTATTTATGGCTATTATCCCAGTTTAATAAATGATTAGCCCTTCCTGCTATTAAGAAAATTTCTTCATCTACAATTTGTCCTAATTGATATAACGATATAATTTGAAAGTTCATTGGCAGTCTTTTTATGTCTTCACATTCAACTATGTAACATTTGCCTATATTAAATTCACCAAAGCAATACTCTTTATTAATAGTTAAACCTAATTCTTCTATTTCCCTTCTCCTAGGAATATTTATTTCATTAGCATTAAACTTAACTATTAATTGTCCTTCATAAAAAACAAAGCATACATCTTCTTGCAACACTTCCTCATGCTCATTTAATATAGACTTAAAGTTCAAATACTCAAAACTCAAAATTACCTCCCCCTTTTTTTAAATTAAACGCTTCGATAATTAAGTGAATAATCAAAGCTATATGCACTGTTTAATTTATTTTAGTACTTGTAATAATTTAAGTAGAGCACTACTAAAAGTAAACACCCTACTTAAGCTATTATGATAATTAGCACTCTGTTCTAATAACTTCAACCTTATATCCATCTGGATCTGTTACAAAATAGTATTTTGGTGGTTCTCCTGGAAGACCTTTTAATGGGGTAACTTCATAACCAAGACTCAAATGCTTTTCTCTTAGTTCTTCAATATTTGGTGCTCCTATAGCTATGTGACTAAATCCATCACCTATATCATATGGCTTTTCTGGATCATAATTATAAGTTAATTCTAACTCATATCCATCTTCCTTATCTGATAAATAAACTAATGTAAATTTATGCTCTGGAAAATCCTTTCTACGTGTTTCAACTAACTCTAATACTTCTTTATAAAACTCTAAAGATTTTTCTAAATTAGCAACTCTTATACATGTGTGTAACATTTTTGCACCCATAACATTTCCTCCTAAAACTTAATAATACAAAATTATTTTAACATTATATATTTTAATAATCTATACTTCTACTGTAACTTTATTCCATGTATTAATTCTATCAATGAAAGCAATTGTATTTCTTTTAGCATCCCCATTTATTTTCACTAAATACTTCTTTATATTCCTTGTAAAAATCTCTGCATTTACTTTTGCCAAAAATTCCCCTTTAAATATGTTCATAATATTACTTATTTTCCCATCTACAACTTCTGATTTTAACTTATACTGACTATCTTCTAAAATATTATTGCATCTTTCAATAAATTTATTTATATTTTCTTCTGTATTAACAAGCTGAAACTTGTCTAAAATTGCATCATCAATAGTATTTTTATTATTAAATAATACTCTAGCATATCTTCTCATAAATTCGCTACTAGCTATAAAAAACTCAATTTTGCTATCAATATAGCTTATATAAATATAATCATCAGTAATTCTAGATATTTTAAATCCTAAACTATTAAATATCTTATTATACTCATCTTCAAATTTCTTAATAAAGCTCCTACAATATATTACAGAAGCTATTTTTTCATTTATAATTCCCTTATTTTGATTAATTCCCTTAATTATTCCTGATAAATTTTTTTCAGTGAGCCATTTTAATATTTCTTCATCACATGTAAACTTCTTTTCTTTCATAATTCCCTCTCCTCTTTTAACCATTAATCTATAATTGACATCTTAAAATTATCTATATTGTATTGGTAATTATATCCTATTTTAATATAAATATCTTTTTATGTAAATATTAACAAGTAGCATTTTTTCTATATTTCTCAAAAAAAGATGCTTTAATATTATACTAAAGCATCTATTATATTTCTCATCTATTTACTCTTTTACTTTTAAAATTATAAATAATCTTTCCTAAAGCATATATCCTTTCTTCATCTATATTTTTTATTTCATCCAAAAATAACTCCTTTAACTTAAAAAAGCCATCCTTATAACACTCATTAATTTTATTTCCCTCTAAACTGCATCCAATAGAAAATATCATAACAGCTATCAATATGGCTACCATTTCTTCTTTCCTATTATCAACCCCTCCTATAGCTATTGCTAATAGTGCAGTGAAAATATAGCCTAATCCTATTTTTTTATTTAAATCCATACTATTATTTTCTATATAAAACTCACTATATCCATCAGTTATATAGTATTCTTCTGCCTCTACAATTAAAAAAGTCTTATTTTTTATGGCAAAATCTCTATACTCGTCCTTTATATTTTTTTTCTTGCATCTATTTTTTTTCTGTGACCTTATCAAGGCCTGTACTTCTTCTACCGTTCCTTTTACAAGATCTATTGTGTATCTATTCAAAAAGCTTAAAGCTGTATTTTTTCTATATAATGAAATATTTACTTCAGTTAAATCCAATAATACTGGTACTTTTCGTTTCTTAGCTATCCTTAATGCTCTCTCCATTGCTAATATCTTTCCATTATCCAGCGTTTCTAATCCAATTACTAATGAATTACTTGCTGCAGTTATTTCATGAATTTCTTCTATTCCATAAGCCATTATACTTCTTCCATTAAAAATCCTCACTGCTTCTGCAAATTCATTAGCTTTAGTCATATCTGAAATATAATGTACTTTCGGGTTAGTTTTTCTTTCTTTTTCTAAAATACCAGCAATCGACTCTTTGCTAAGTTTCATTTTTTATTATCCTCACTTTATTATCTAGAGTGCAACATGCCTATAATATAGTATTCATATTTAATCAATAGTGTTAAAGGATTATACCTTTATTTAAGGATTATAAAAGTGGACAAATTAATTTGCCCACTTCTATTTTAAACTTTATATCTAATATTTATTTAAAAGCTAATTTCTTTTTATTATTTTCTTATTCTTCATCACCAAAAACTTTTTTCTTTAAAATCAATCCTGCTTTAGTAATTGCAACTCCCCCTAAAGCAGTTTCTCTCAGTGAAGATGGAAGACTTTTACCTACTTGATACATAGCTGTTACTGCATCATCAAAAGGAATATGAGAGCTAACACCTGCCATAACTAACTCTGCTGTTGATAATGCACTTACAGCACCTGCTGCATTTCTTTTAGCACATGGTATCTCCACTAAACCAGCTACAGGATCACATACTAATCCTAATATATTTTTTAATACTATAGCTCCTGCATCTAAGCACATCTTTGCAGTTCCACCCATCATCTCAACTACAGCAGCTGCTGCCATAGCTGATGCTGAACCACATTCTGCCTGACATCCTCCTTCTGCTCCAGAAAGAGTTGCATTTCTTCCTATAATCATTCCTACTGCTGAAGAAGTAAATAAAGCATTTATTAATTCATCATCACTTTTATTAAGTCTTTCTCCTGCTGATAAAACTACTGCTGGCAATATTCCACAAGATCCTGCTGTAGGACAAGCCACTATCCTTCCCATAGAAGCATTTACCTCTGATGACGATAACGCCATGGCCATGGCTTTTACAATTACATCACCTGTTAAAGTCTCTTTACTTTCTAGGTATTTCTGCATTTTATAACCATCTCCACCAATAAGTCCACTAACTGAATAAACTTCTTTAGCCCTACCTTCATTAGCTCCATCTTTCATAGCCTGCAATACATCTCTCATTCTTGCATAAGCTTCTTCTCTCGTTATTTCTCTATTTTCCATTTCTATTCTAATAGCATATTCACTTAAAGAAATATTTTCTGATTCACATATTCTTAATAATTCTTCACCATTTTTAGCTTCTAGCATATTACTCACCATCCTTAATTGGATTAATCATAATAACTTTTTTTATGTATCCAAAGCTTTTAATTTGTTCTACAGCTTCCTCAGTCATTTCTCCATCTAATTCAAAAACCATAGTTGCTTCTTTTCCTTTTTGGCTTCTAATTACCTTCATAAAAGCTATATTTATATCTAACTCAAATAACAGTGCTGTAACTTGTGATACAACTCCTGGAACATCCATATGTGAAATCACTAGTGTTGGATATGCTCCTGTAAACTCAACATTACTTCCATTTACTTCTGTAACATTAATACTTCCACCACCAATGGATGAACCAACCATTTCATATTCTTCACCTTCTCGACCTTCAATTAATACTTTAACTGTATTAGGATGAACATCACCAAGATCAGCTTCCTGAAAAATTATCTTAATTCCTTCTTTTTCTGCAATATCTAATGCATTCCTTAACCTTAAGTCACTAGGCTCCATACCTAATATACCAGCTACAAGAGCTCTATCCGTACCATGTCCCTTATATGTTTTAGCAAAAGATCCATGTAATAAAAAGATAACTTTTTTTATATCACCTCCAGCAACTGCCCTTGCTATCTTCCCTAATCTAGCTGCACCTGCCGTATGAGATGATGATGGTCCAACCATTATTGGTCCTAAAATATCAAATACACCTACGCTTTTCATAAACTACCCCCAGTCTTTTTAATTGATAATGGATAATTGATAATTATGGATGAAACTGTTTAAGTATGGATGAAACTGTTTAAGAAAATTTCACAAATATATTCTTCAGAAAGTCCAAGACTTTCATCAGCAATTATCAATTACTAATTATCCATTACCAATTTATAAATATTAATTAATATTTATAAAAGATGCTCCCTCCAATAAATTCTCTTAAAATTGAATTCTCTGGTACCAGTGCTTTATCTATCTCATCAAAAAATCCTAAAAATGCTTTTAGCCTTTTTACTTCATCATAAACACTACTATCTGCACTTACTTTATCTAATTCTTCTAGGGCCTTTCTCTTTAATACACATAATTCATATACTAAAGTAGAATTAAACATAACATCTGCTTCTTCTTGGTAAACAAAAATATTTTTTTCCTCACCTTTCTTTATACTTGGCCACATAAGCAATGTTTCTTCTGCATTTTTACCTCTAGATAAACTATCCCTAACAATTCTTCTCACACGTCTTACATCAGCTGTGGAAATTCTGTTATGATTGTCCAAATTTAACTGTGTTAATGCTGAAATATAAATTTTAAAGATATTATTTTCATCTAAGGAAGATGTCAAAATTGGATTAAGTCCATGAATTCCTTCAATTATCAGGATGCCATTTTTAGGCATTTTCACCTTGTTACCTAATTTTTCCCTATATCCTGTTAAGAAATTAAATATAGGTATTTCTACCTCCTTACCCTCAAATAATTCCTTCATTTGATTTTTAAAAAATTTTACATCTATAGATTTTACTGACTCAAAATCATATTCTCCATCTTCATCTCTTGGAGTTTCTTCCCTATTAACAAAATAATTATCAAGAGATATTGGTATTGGACTTAATCCATTTACCTTCAACTGAATAGCTAATCTATGGGCAAAGGTCGTTTTCCCTGATGAACTTGGTCCAGATACAAAAACAGCTTTTATCTCTTTTTTATCACTTATCATATCTGATATTTGAGCAATTTTCTTTTCATGAAGAGCTTCGCTTATCATAATCAAATCAATTAGCTCTCCATTTGATATTTTTTCATTTAATGAGCCAACTTCCCCTATTCCTAAAATATTTAACCACTTTTCAGTTTCTCTAAATATATTGGTTAGCTTTCTTTGTTCTACAAATTTATTTACTATCATTAAATTTTCATCTATTGGATATCCTAAAATAAATCCGCCATTATAAAACTTAACATCAAAATTTTTAATGACACCTGTTGATTCCCACATTGGTCCATAAAAATAATCATATCTTCCATCTAATTCATATAAAGTTACTACTTGAAAGCTTGTTTGCTGCAATAGCTTTACTTTATCCTCCATACCGTAGTTTTGAAAAATTTTTATTGCATCTTCTCTTTTTACCTTAATTCGCTTTATAGGATAATTTTTATCAATTAGTTTTTGTATTTCCTTCTTAATATCATTTACTTCTTCAGCAGTTAAAGGATCTTTCTTATGAATTTCTCCAAATACCCATTTTCCTATACTATGTTCCATAGTTACTGTTGCATCTTTATATAAATCTAAAACTGCTTTTATAAATATAAATTGTAGTGTTCTAGAATTATTTCGTATATTGTCCATAATTCTTCCTCCTAAACTGTTCACCTCTTATTTTTATTATATACATAAAAAGATTTTTTTCTATCATTTTATATTATTTTGTCTTAAAATCTTTCTGCTTATAAAAGATATACTTTGCATAAAAGAGTAATATTTACAAATACTTATTTTGAGGTGGTTTTAGCATATGTTTATAGTATTAATAAGAACCATTATTCTCTACTCACTGGTAATATTGGTGATGAGATTGATGGGAAAACGTCAAATAGGAGAGTTACAACCTTACGAATTTGTAATAACAATAATGATTTCAGATTTAGCAGCACTTCCAATGCAAGATACGCGTCTTCCTTTAATTTTAGGTATAATACCTATAATTACATTGCTATTTATAAAAACAATTCTGACTCAACTTCAACTTAAAAGCCAATTGGCGAGAAAAATATTAGAAGGTGAGCCAGTAATTTTAGTTCATAAAGGCAAGATAAATATGAAGGCTCTTTCAAAACAACAAATCAATCTAGATGAACTTATGGAAGAACTTAGACTAGCTGGTTACTTTGATTTAAATGAAATTGAGTATGCAATTTTGGAAAATAACGGACAATTGTCATTTTTGACTAGCTCAAGCTCTGCTTCAAGTTCTAGTTCTCCAAGTCCTATAGTTAAATGTTCAAGCAATACTCAACCTACTAGTAATAGTGCTAGTGAAGGAAATGGTTTCTCTTCAGATACTCAAAAGCATAAGTCATCTTGTAAAAATAATAAAAGTTCCAGTAGCTCTCCACCAAGATTACCTATTATATACATTCTTGATGGCCATATTAATAATAATTCATTAACTAGCAGTAGAAAAAATAAAGCTTGGATACAACATGAACTAGATAAACATAAAGCAGGAAAAATTGAAGAAATAATTCTAGCTATGACTGATACCGAAGGAAAATTCTTTTTTCAAAGATATGATGAATATATTGAGGAGGACAAATGAAAAATTCATTAATTTCAATTTTTATTTTTTTGGTTTTAATATCTTTTTTATTTTATTCAGATATGAAATTTAAAAATTTATGTACAGAAACAATCAACGATTGCGAATTTTTAGAGTATGGACTATCCAGTGAAAATAAAGAAGAAAGCTTTGAAGCTGCTATGATTATTTTTAGCCGTCTTGATGAAGAAGCTGTTATTCCTTCAATTTATATTAATCATCTTGATTATGACGTGTTATTAAACGAAGCTCTAAAGCTTACAGTCTATATTGAAAAAGATGATATGTCTGAGGCTTCTACTTCACTACATCTATTGAAATTTGCAGCACAACATATAAAAGACCTTCAAGTACCTGATTTAAAAAATATATTTTAATTTTTGTTAATTATATTATATATTACCATCTTTTTCTTGTTTAGTGTATAATGAAAGTCGTTATGGAATTAAATAAAAAAAGGGGAATGGCAATGAAAAAAATCAAAATATCTTACCTTTTATTAGGTACAAATATTATTTTAAACTTATTTCTCATTAATAAAACCATGGAATTAAGTAATTATATAAATTCAAATTCAAGCTTAATATCAGAAATAAAGAATGAATTAAATTCTTTAGAAAATAAAATTGATTCTTTACCATCTGAAATATCCAAGAAAGCTTCTTTTGTTTCTTCATTGGATATAAGTCTTTTATCATCTGTTTTTACTGATGATACATATACACTTTCTTTTAATGTATATTTTAAAGAATTACAAAATGGAGAAATTCCATACATAATTTATGCTGATGAGGAAAATCCATCTAATTGGACTAAGATATCTTTAAATGAAAATTCAACCTTATGTTATAGTGCTGATTTATCATTCAATTATAGCAAAAATTATCAATATAGAATTATTACAGAAGGTACTAATTCTAGAGCAAATGAAATTGAACATATAATAAGTACTGACTACTATCCTTTAAAATCAGAAGTATTTGATCAAAAGATTGATTCTTCTGATGATAGTGCATCCATTGGTATAAATATTTTCAATACTTATGAACTTTCTGATTTCCAACCTGTTAGGGTATGGGTAGAAATAGATGGCTATGATAAAGAGTTCTTGGCAGATATAGCTTTAAATAAAAACTCAACTTCTTCTAATGAATCACACTATACAGTTTCAATATCCCCTAAGGATATTCCAAGTGATTTTAGAGGAAGCCTTCCATTAACCCTTTATGTAACTTGTAAAAATGGCTCTACTCTTTCTTTTAAAAATATTTGTCGTACTGTTGTCATTTATTAATAGCATAAAGTAGTATATTTTTTTAAAACTTTTAAATATACTACTTCATGCTATTTTTATTTTATCACTACATATTTTATACATTCATATTAAGTTTTTATGCATTTTAAAGCTAAATATAAAGTTTTTATGCATTTTTAAAAATAATCGTTGCATATTTATTCATCTCGGAATATAATCATATATATAAGTATTTGGAAATTAATTTTAAAATAAGAAATATCTGGTTTGGTATATAAAGGGGGCTATATCTATGAAAAAATACAATAAAGTTGTACTAGCTTATTCTGGAGGATTAGATACATCTATAATTATCTCTTGGCTAAAAGAAAATTATGGCTGTGAAGTTATTGCTGTTGTTGGAAATGTGGGGCAAAAAGATGAACTTGAAGGCTTAAAAGAAAAAGCTTTATCTTCTGGGGCATCTAAAATTTATATTGAAGATTTAACTAAAGAATTTGTGGAAGATTATATATTCCCAACTATTCAAGCTGGTGCTATTTATGAAGGGAAATATCTTCTAGGAACTTCTTTTGCGAGACCTATCATTGGTAAAAAATTAGTAGAAATTGCTCTTAATGAAGGTGCTGATGCTATTTGCCATGGCTGTACTGGTAAAGGTAATGACCAAGTACGTTTTGAACTTGCTGTGAAACATTTTGCTCCTGATATGGACATCATTGCTCCATGGAGAATTTGGGATATAAAATCTAGAGAAGAAGAAATTAAATACGCCGAAGACCATAATATTCCGCTAAAAATTACTTATGAAACAAACTATAGTAAAGATAAAAACCTTTGGCACTTAAGCCATGAAGGCCTTGATCTTGAATATCCTGAAAATGAGCCAAAATATCATAAGATTCTTGAGCTTTCTAACACTTTAGAAAATGCACCTGATGAAGCTACTTATATAAGCTTAACTTTTGAAAAAGGTATTGCTATTGCTTTAAATGGTGAAAAACTTTCTGGTGTTGCGTTAATGGAAAAATTAAATGAGATTGGTGGAAAGAATGCTATTGGTATCATTGATATGGTGGAAAATAGACTTGTAGGCATGAAATCTCGTGGTATCTATGAAACTCCTGGTGGAACTATCCTTTATAAAGCTCATAAAGACTTAGAAGAATTATGTTTAGATAAAGAAACTGCCCACTATAAAGAAATCATTGCCTTAAAATTTGCTGACTTAGTATATAATGGCCAATGGTTCTCTCCTCTTAGAGAAGCCTTATCTGCCTTTGTCAATAAAACACAGGAAACTGTCACTGGTGAAATTAAATTAAAATTATATAAAGGTAATATCGTAAATGCTGGTATGACTTCTCCTTATTCCTTATATAGCGAAGAATATGCTACTTTTGGTGAAGATGGTATCTATAATCAAAAAGATGCTGAAGGATTTATAAATCTTTTTGGTCTTCCTACAATAGTAAATTCAAAAATGCATTCAGCAATTAAGAAACAGGATCAATAACCATGAAGCTTTGGGGGGGAAGATTTAAATCTGGCGTTAATGAATTAGTAAATACCTTTAATGCCTCAATATCTATTGATTCTCGTATGTATAAGGAAGATATTATAGGAAGCCTTGCTCACGTAAAAATGCTTGGCAGACAAGGAATAATATCATCAAAGGACAGTGAAAAAATAGTGAATGGATTAAATGAAATATTAAAAAGAATAGAAAACGGAGTTATTGATATAGATAACGCTTCAGAAGATATCCATAGTTTTATTGAAAGTACTCTAACATATTATATTGGTGATGAAGGAAAAAAACTTCATACTGGCAGAAGCCGTAATGATCAGGTGGCTTTAGACACTAAATTATATGTAAAAAAATATTTAATAGTGGTAGCCAACCAGGTATTAAATTTACAAACTGTAATTTTAAACAAAGCAAAAGAAAATATAAATACCATAATGCCTGGCTATACTCATATGCAAAAAGCACAGCCAATTACTTTTGCTCATCACATAATGGCTTATGCTGAAATGCTTAAAAGAGACTACGGCAGACTTCTAGACTGCTATGATAGAATGAATGAAATGCCTTTAGGTAGCGGTGCATTGGCCACTTCTACTTATCCTATAGATAGAAATTTTGTCAGTAATGAACTTGGCTTTAATAATCCTACAATAAATAGTATTGATTCTGTTTCAGATAGAGATTACGCCATTGAAGCATTATCTGCCCTTTCACTTATAATGATGCATCTTTCACGTTTTTCAGAAGAAGTGATCCTTTGGTGTACAGATGAATTTAACTTTGTTGAATTAGATGATGCTTATAGTACTGGTAGTAGCATAATGCCTCAAAAGAAAAATCCTGATGTAGCAGAATTAGTTCGTGGTAAGACAGGCCGTGTTTATGGTGACTTAATGACGCTTTTAACTGTGATGAAAGGAATTCCTTTAGCTTATAACAAAGATATGCAGGAAGATAAAGAATCTTTATTTGATGGACTTGATACTGTACTACTATCAATCCAAACCTTTACTGGAATGCTTGATACCATGAAAATAAAAAAGGATGTAATGAATAAAGCTGCTTCTGGTGGATTTACCAATGCCACTGATGTTGCTGATTACCTAGTAAAAAAAGGTGAAGCCTTTAGAAATGCTCATGAAATAGTTGGTAAAATCGTCTTATATTGCATAGATGAAAATAAGACTATTTACGATTTAACTTTAGATGAATTTAAATCATTTTCTCCTTTCTTTGAAGAAGATGTATATAAAGCCATAGATCTAATAACTTGTGTAGAAGACAGAAGTGTTATGGGAGGCCCTAGCTCCTCATCAGTACAAAATCAAATTTCCCTTTTAGAAAACTTCATAGGTGAAAAATTGGAGGTGCTAAAATGTCTAAAGTAGGAATTATTGGTGCTACAGGCTATGTGGGCATAGAGCTTTTAAGGCTACTTTTAACCCATCCTTTGGTTACTGTTGAAGCTATTTCGTCTTCATCTTTTAAAGGTGAAGAAATAGCTTCCATCTATAAAATTCTTATTAATAAAATCAATTTAATTTGCGAAAATCCTGAGAATGTTATTGAGAAATGTGATGTAATATTCACTGCTCTTCCTCATGGACTTAGCGAAAAATTTGCTCTAAAAGCCTTAGAAAGAAAAAAGAAAATCATCGATTTAGGTGCAGATTTTAGACTTGATTCTGAAAAAGATTATCAACAATGGTATGGTAAAAATTTTATAAATAGTGATTTACATAAACTTAGCGTTTATGGACTTCCTGAATTAAACCGTAAAAAAATTAAAAATTGTAGTATTATTGCTAACCCTGGCTGTTATCCAACAAGCATTGCTTTAGCATTAATGCCTTTACTAAAAAATTCATTAATTAAAACAAATAATGTAATTATTGATTCCAAATCTGGTGCTACTGGTGCTGGGCGTGGACTTTCTCTTAAAAGTCACTACCCTGAATTAAATGAAAACTTTGTCCCTTACAACATAGGCTGTCATAGGCATACTCCTGAAATTGAACAAACACTCTCATCTATTGCTGGCGAATCTATAGAAGTAACCTTTACTCCTCATCTTCTACCAATAAATAGAGGTATTCTTTCAACAATTTATTGCGAAACAAAAAATAATCTATCACTTAAATCAATACATCAAATATATGATGAGTTTTATAAAAATGAAAAATTCCTTCAAGTATTACCTTTAAATACCACAGCAGAAATTAAAAATGTAAAATACTCTAATAATTGTCAAATTTCATTACATGAAAACTATCGAAAAAATAAATTGATAATTATCAGCACTATAGATAATATGATTAAAGGTGCCGCTGGACAAGCTATACAAAACTTAAACTTAATTCTAGGACTAAATGAAGATTGCGGGCTAAATATGATAAGCCCTCCATTTTAATTTTTAAGGAGGTTATTGAAATTAAAATTAATATAAATAAAGGTGTTACTGCACCAAAGGGGTTTAAGGCTGCAGGAATTCATTGCGGCATAAAAAAAAGTTCCTTAAAAAAAGATTTAGCTATTATTTATTCTGACGTTACAGCTACTGCATGTGGCGTTTATACAAAAAATAAAGTTAAAGGTGCCCCACTACTTATCACCAAGGAGCATTTAAATAATAAATGTGCACAAGCCATCATAATTAATAGTGGTAATGCCAATACTTGCACAGGTGATGATGGTTTAGAAAAAGCTAAAAAAATGGCTTCTCTTTGTGGAAAAGCCTTAAATATAAAAGCTGATGATGTTTTAGTTGCTTCTACTGGGGTAATAGGAGTTCCCTTAAATATTGATGCTATTAAAGATGGTATCCCTATAGCTATAGCTCAGCTTAATAGTTATGGGGGACACTCTGCTGCTGAAGCAATAATTACTACTGATACAGCCACGAAGGAAATATCCATTGAATTCCAAATTAACGGTACTCCTGTAGTTATAGGTGCCATGGCCAAAGGTTCTGGTATGATTCATCCTAATATGGCTACCATGCTTTCTTTTATAACTACAGACTTAAATATTGATGCAAAACTTTTAAAAGAAGCCTTAAAATCTTCTGTTGATATATCCTATAACAGAGTAAGTGTTGATGGCGATTCCAGTACTAATGATATGGTTGTGATACTAGCTAATGGCTTAGCTAATAATGATAACATAAATGAAAAAGACCATAACTACTATACTTTTCTTGAAGCATTAAATACCCTTAATATCCATTTAGCTAAGGAAATTGCCAAAGATGGTGAAGGTGCCACCAAATTAATTGAATGTAATGTCTCTGGCTGTAAGAATGAGAAATCGGCAGAAATTCTTGCTAAAAGTGTAATTAACTCTAGCTTAGTTAAGACTGCTATTTTTGGTAGCGATGCCAACTGGGGCCGAGTACTTTGTGCCTTAGGATATGCTAATACTGAGTTTAATCCTAATTTAGTAACTGTTGAATTTGCTTGTGAAACAGATTCAATACTAGTATGTGCAAATGGCTGTTATGTAGAATTTGATGAAGGTAAAGCCAAAGAAATATTATTAAAGGATGATGTGAAGATAAATATTAATTTACATTCTGGCAAGGCCTCTGCTACTGCCTGGGGCTGTGATTTAACTTATGACTATGTAAAAATTAACGGCGATTATAGAAGTTAGGAAGTGAATTAGATTGAATCATAGTGAACATGCAAATATATTAATTCAAGCCTTACCATTTATACAAGCCTACTATGGTAAAACCATGGTGATAAAATATGGTGGCAATGCAATGGTTAATGATAAATTAACCAAAACTATCATCAACGATATTGTTTTAATGAAATGTATAGGAATAAATCCCATCATTGTTCATGGTGGTGGTCCTGATATTAGTGGTACTTTAAAGAAAATAAATCATAAAAGTAAGTTTATTAATGGTCTAAGATATACTGATAAAGATACCATGGATGTTGCTCAAATGGTTCTTGCTGGAAAAGTCAACAAAGATCTTGTGAAACTTCTTGGTCATTGTGGTGGTAAAGCATTGGGATTTTCAGGTATAGATGGTGATCTTATTACTTGTAAAAAGATAAATTCCGATGTGGACTTAGGATATGTTGGTGAAATAACTAATGTGAATACGGCCCCTTTAAAGTTAGCCATTGAAGCAGGCTACATTCCTGTGGTTGCTTCCATAGGTACTGATAATGACCATAAAGATAGCTATAACATCAATGCTGATACTTGTGCTTCTAAAGTTGCTGCCGCTCTTAAGGCAGAAAAACTTCTTTTACTGACAGATGTTCCAGGAGTACTGATGAATCCGAAGGACTGTTCTTCATTAATTTCCACCTTAAGGCTTCATGAAATACCTAAGCTTACTTTAGACAAAGTAATTCAAGGCGGAATGTTACCTAAGATAAGTTGCTGCGTTGAAGCTGTACGCCTTGGTGTAAAAAAATCAGTTATTATAGATGGTAGAATTCCTCATGCTATACTACTTGAGCTACTATCTGAAAAAGGAATTGGAACAGAAATCTTTTAAATTATCAATTAATTAAGGAGGTTTTTCAATGAATTTATTTGAAAAAGCTAATGAATGTTTAATGCATACTTATGTTCCTCTGCCTATAATAATTACTCATGGGGAAGGTTCTTGCCTATTTGATGAAAATAATAAAAAATATATAGATTTTACCAGTGGAATTGGCGTTAGCTCTGTTGGTTATAACAATAAAAAATTAAATGAAGCTATTTTAAATCAGCTTAATTCTTTTGCTCATCTTTCAAACATCTTTTTAAGCACTCCTACTGTTAAATTAGCTAACAAATTAACTACAATCTCTAAAATGAGTAAAGTGTTTTTTTCCAACTCTGGTGCAGAAGCAAATGAAGGTGCCCTTAAACTAGCAAAAAAATATAGCTATATGAAATATGGTGGAAAAAGAAATAAAATTCTTTCTTTAAAAAATTCTTTCCATGGAAGAACCTTAGCTACCCTTACAGCTACTGGACAAGATAAGTTCCATAAATACTTTGATCCATTTCCAGATGGCTATGACTACGTAACACCTAATTCTATAGAAGATTTCAAAGAAAAGCTTACTGATGATGTATGTGCTATTATAATGGAAGCAATTCAAGGAGAAGGCGGAGTTAATTTATTAAATAGTAACTTTGTACAAGAAGTATATAATGTATGTAAAGAAAAAGATGTTTTAATCATTTTTGATGAAGTTCAATGTGGACTAGGTAGAACAGGTCATATCTTTTGCTTTCAGGAGTTTGGTGTAGAAGCTGATATTATTACACTTGCTAAAGGCTTAGGCGGAGGTCTACCTATTGGTGCTATACTCTGTAATGAAAAATTATCTAATACTTTTACACCTGGCGATCATGGTTCAACTTTTGGTGGTAATCCAGTGGTATGCGCTGGTGCATTGGCTGTCTTAGATCAAATTTGTAATGATGAATTACTATCATCTGTACAAGCCAAGGGGAAATTTATAAGACAAACACTTACAAAATCAAAGCTGCCTTTAGTTAAAAATATACGTGGCTTAGGTCTTATGATTGGCATTGAAGTCTCTTGTCCTCCAGATGAAATACAAAAGAAAGCTCTTGAAAAAGGTCTTTTAATACTAACTGCTGGCAAAAATGTAGTGAGACTTCTGCCACCACTTACTATAAGTGAAATCGAAATAAAAAAAGGCTTAGCCATTTTATTAAAATGCCTAAGTTAATTGATTTAAGGGGGTTTTTATGAAAAAGGATTTATTACGTATGGATAATTTATCTAAAGAAGAAATCTTAGATATTTTAAACCTGGCAGATCAATTAAAATATGAAAATAAGCATGGAATTGAACATCATTTGCTTAAGGGGAAATCTTTAGGGATGATTTTTGAAAAAGCTTCTACTCGTACAAGAGTATCTTTTGAAGTTGGTATGTATGAATTAGGAGGTCATCCTCTATTTCTAAGCTCAAAAGATTTACAAATTGGTCGTGGAGAGCCTATTCAAGATACAGCAAGAGTATTATCTAGATATTTAGATGGTATTATGATAAGAACATTTTCACAAAAAGATGTAGAAACTCTTGCAAAAGTAGCTTCAATTCCTATTATAAATGGCTTAACTGATGATGAGCATCCATGCCAAGTATTAGCTGACTTAATGACAATTAGAGAAAAAAAATTAATTCTTGATGGCTTAAAAGTAGCATATATTGGTGATGGTAATAACATGTGTAATTCTCTTTTAGTAGCATGTCTTACTTTAGGAATGGATGTTTTTATTGCTAATCCTTCTGACTATAAGCCACCTGCTTACTATATAAATAAAGGCCATGAATTAGCAAATAAAAATGGTGTTTCTTTCTTTATGACAACTTCTCCAGAAGAAGCTGTCAAAGATGTTGATGTCATTGTAACTGATGTCTGGGCTAGCATGGGACAAGAAGAAGAGTGTGATAAAAGAAGGATAGATTTTGATGGCTATCAAGTAAATAAAAAGCTTTTGACATTAGCTAAAGAAGATACCATAGTACTTCACTGCCTTCCTGCTCATAGAGGTGAAGAAATCACTAATGAAATACTGGAAGCTCATGCTGATACTATCTTTGAAGAAGCAGAAAATAGGCTACATGCTCAAAAAGCAGTCCTTGTAAAATTACTAAAGTAATTTTACACTATAAAGAAAAAGCTGAAAGCTAAGAATTCCCAGCTTTCAGCTTTTAATTAATTTGTAATTGTTTCTGAATCCATTGTTGATGAGTTAGTATTTGTATCATCAGATACTTGTTTTTCTTCTGAAGTTGTTGTATCCTCATTTACATTTTCATCATTTACTGAATCTTCTGTTATTGTGTCTCCTATTTGTGTATCATCCACTGGTCTAATTTCTTCTTCTAAATTTTGATTTTCATCGTCAGATTGCTCTTTTATTGGTTCTTGATTAAAGTCTAAAGGAGCATTTTCTTTACTTTCTTCTTCATTATTATCATTGCTTCTAAATAAATTTATAAACTTGTCCCACAAATCTACAAACCAGTTTTTAATCTTTTCAAAGAAACCTTCTTCCTTTAGCTTAATTCCTAACTCCTTAAGATTATTGCTTAATTTATTACTTGCTTCTTTTAAAGAACTCTTTAATTCTGAATAATCTAAACCTAAGTCATTAACATGACTCATTAAGTTTACAATGGAATCTTTTGCATTAATACTAATATTCACATTATATTGATTTGTAATATTTTCAACTATCTTCTTAATTTCTTCTTCTGTTTTTGGCTGCTCTTTAATTACTTCAGTTTTAATATCATTAATTATTGTAGAAGCTTCTTCTGAACCAATTTCATCTCCTACTTCAACAGTCGTTTCAATTTCCTTTTGCGCTGTTTCCTTTTGCTTTAATGAAATTTCAAAGCCACCAACTTCTTCAACACCTGCAAGTATTCCTGATAAAGCTGAAGTTCCTGTAACTTTAAATGGTGAAGAAACCTTAACATCTGCTGCTGTTATTCCTGAAGTAATTAAAGCATTCATCAACATACTTTCAGTTACTTCTGTTAAATTAGTAGCTTTTACATTAATTCCACTATTATCATCTAATAATTTTACATATGCACTTGAATAACATCCACCAGCATAATTAGCTGGATCATTTGGATCTAAACCTAATTGTTTTATGATTACTTCATCTGTTACATATATAGTATTTGTGCCATCTGGCGCATTAAAATACTTTCTTAGAGCTGCTTCTTGTGCATCAGTTAAGTCAGAACCTAGAGCTAATATGTCACCTGGATTATAGTCTGATTTTGCAAATACTGGTGAAGCCATTCCAAGCCCCATAAGTACTGCAATACTTAATGCCATATTCTTAAGTTTATTTCTTACCATAAAAAACACTCCTATTAAAAATTTATTAATATGCTACTATAAATTTTTAAATTTATCCACTATTAAATAATAGTTTTAAGATTTTTTTAATAAAAATACAAAAAATTAATTTGAATTTATCTAGTAATTTTTTGTTTCTTCTTTTATCCTTTTTACTTCTTCAACAGATATTCCTGTACCTTTAGCTATAGTTTCTACATCAATACCAAGAAGTAAAAAGCTCTTTATATTTTTAATTTTTTCATTCTTCTTACCTTCTTCTATTCCTTCAGCCCTTCCTTCAGCCCTTCCTTCAGCTCTTCCTTCAGCTCTTCCTTCAGCTCTTCCTTCAGCCCTTCCTTCAGCTCTTCCCTCTTCTGTAGCTTTTATAATAGCACTAGTTTTATTTAGCAATGATTCTTTTCTTTTTTCATAAATACTTCTCTCTCTAGAGTTTGCACTTAATCTAATTAGTTCTTCTTTTGCTTCTCTTATTTCTTTTTTTGACATCTCCAAATTAGCAATAACCTCACCTTCTGGATTATTTATAAACTCTATCCAAGCTGTTAGCATATCTGTTATTTCTTGTGAATTTTTAACTTTTTTAAGCTTTGGTATTTCAATAAAATGAATTTCCATTACATCTGTTAACTGTTCATTTGTTTTAATTTCTTTTAATCTATATGCATTATGATACCTATTATTTTTCAAATACTTAAAATCTAATATATTTATACAAACTGTTTTAGCTAATTTTTCATAGTTATCACCTTGAATAATTTGTTCTTCATATAATTTACTCCAATAGTAAAGACTTCGTTTTATCATATTATATTCATTCTTTACCTGTATTTCTACATTAATATATTCTCCACTATTTGTTATAGCTTTTATGTCTAACCTACTATACTTATCTTCTATATGTTCTTTTTCTATATCTGAATTTTTAATTTGTACTGATTTTATAGGATCAATAGGCTCCATAACTGCATTTAAAAAAGATATTAGTATTTCAGGATGTTTTTCATTTCCAAATATTTTCTTAAATACAAAGTCTATTTTAGGACTTAATAAAACTCTAGGCATATACTAACACTCCATTACATAATTTATTTAATTTATTATATCATTTTTTATTTTAATTCTTAATATTATTTTTCTATATAATTTATAACATGTTTTATTATCATATTAATACTTCCATCACCATTTCTTTGAATTTCAAATTTGCTATTATCATGATAAGTTTCTTCATCAATATATAAATCAATATCTTTATCAATTTTTAATCTTACACGCTTTAACTTCTTTTCAACCCAAGCCTTATCAACAGATACTTCTTCTTCAATTCCTTGACCCTTGATAAAAGCAGAAAAATCTTGTTTTGCATTTGGCTCATTATGGAATAATTGAGTAGCTAAATCTTCTATATTAATAGAATCATCTTCTTTTAATCTACTTTTCACAGCTGTTCTTATTTTTTCAGCTTTTACTGCATCTTCTGTTATATTGCTTCTTGTCCATGCTTCTGTAGCTTTTAAAAATGTCTTTGTCATATCTCTATTATTAGCTACCACTGAACATCCTAAGAAATGATTCATGAAATAATTAGCACCATATTCTTCATCATCTTTAGATTTTCTTTGTTTATCTATAACGTATAAATCGAACTTATTCTCTTCTCTTATTGGCTTTATAAATGCAGCTTTTTGAATTCTTTGACCACTACCTGGCAGTCCTGCCATTTGTGGAACTATTCCTATTCCTATTTTATCTTCAACAAAATCTACTTGATGAGTATAGTTTTTAACATAATCCATTTTAAGTATACCTATCATTGGTCCTTGATCTGTTATTAAAGAAACAACAATTAAATCACATGATGGAATATTAGTATTACCATTCATTATGGCAAATAACTGTCTTGCTAGCTCCTTAGAAAGATTCACTATATCATGATCTACACCATTTAAATAATCTTGTACAATTTCTTTAACTATATTTCTTTCTTCATTAAAAACAGCTGTTTTTAATTCTTCATCTTTAAAACATTTTTCAATATGTCTATATAAAAACTTATATATGTCTTCTGTAAGCTCTAAAGTAAATTCATTTAGAACTGGATCAATACCATTACTATCTAAAATATGTATTACTGCTTCTTGAATATTTATATCATTAACGTATTCCATAAATAAACACTCCTTATTTAAATACTTCTACTATTATATAATTATATTTTTTGATTGTATACTTCTACTATTTCCCTTAATGGACACATCCTTTCTTAACTAAATATTATTTTACTTAGTTCATCTTAATGTGTCCACTACTTTATACTAACACCGACTATAGTATTTTTAAACTATAGTTTTTTGTTATAATAGAGGTTATACTTATAATAAAAAAAACTATTGTATAAGGAGTATATTATGACTGAAAAATTACTTATTATAGATGGTAGCAGTTTGCTAAGCACTAGCTTTTATGCCACTGCTACTGCTTACTTAATGGCCAAGACTGATGAAGATAAAGAAAAGGCCTTAGAAAGGCTTATGAAAACTTCTGATGGAAGATATACTAACGGTGTATTTCCTTTCATGAGAACGCTTTTATCTTTAATTAAGAAAAACCAACCTACTCACTTAGCTGTAGTATGGGATGTTTCAAGACAAACTTTCAGACAAGAAATTGCTGGTGGTACATATAAAGGTACAAGAAAAGCAACTCCTCATCCATTAAAAGAACAGTTTATTAGTACACAAAACCTTCTTCAAGGAATAATACCTCAATTCTTAAGTGGAAGAGATGATGAAGAAGTTTATGAAGCTGATGACTTTGCTGGCTCACTGGCAAAAAGATTTCAAACTGAAATTCCTGTCTTTCTTCACACAAAAGACGAAGATTATCTTCAATTAGTCGACAGCAACACTAGAGTATGGCTAGGTAGCAGCAAAGCTGATAAGATGTTTGAAGATTTAAATTTAAACAGACAAGAATTTAACGTACCTGATGGCTTCTTTGAATTTACTCTTTCAACCTTAAAAGATATAAAAGGATTAAAGCCATATCAAATAGTTGAATATAAAGCTCTTTGTGGAGATACTTCTGATAATATCCCTGGTGTAAAAGGCGTTGGTGAGAAAGCTGTTATTCCACTACTACAAGAATATGGAACTATTGAAGCTATCTATGAAACAATTGAAAATTTGAGTGCTAGAGAAGAAAAAGAACTTAAGAAATTCTTCAAGGAAAGCTTAGGTATTGGTCGTTCTCCAATTTCTTATATGCTAGCTGATGGTGTAATTGCCTTAGGAAATGGTGATAAAATTAATTATAATGCTATTTTTGATGAAGTTACTGAAGAAGATACTATTTTACAACCTTTATTTGAAGAAAAGCTAGGAAAATTAAAATTCCCTATAAGACTTTCTAATGCTGAAGATATAGAAAAGCTAAAAAATGAAGAAGTATTTGGTATACAATTATGTGCTAAAGAATCTGCTTTCATGAGTAAAGAGCTAGCTACTATAAAAACTGATATTGAATCAATAGCCCAAGTTAATCTTGATGATATTAAGCTAAATATAGATTATACTGAGCTTAAAAATAGATTATTAGATTTAGAAATTAAAACACTTATATAGTATAGGAGAAATTTATGAAAGAATTAGAAACAAGAATTGTTGATATTGATGTAGAAGATATAAGATCAAAATTATTAGCTCTAGGTGGTGTAAAAGTAAAGTCAGAAGATCAAGTAAATGAGATTTATGATTTTTCTGATGGAAGATTACTGCAAGCTAAAGGATATGCAAGAATAAGAACTATAACTGATAGACTTACTAATAAAGAAACAATCTTTATGACAACAAAAAAAATGATAAGCCAAGATACATTTAAAGTTATGGAGGAAAATGAAACCATAGTTATGGACGCTGAAATGTCTAGAAGAATCTTCTTATCCCTAGGTTTAGAACTTAAAGAATCTATCAAAAAATATAGAGAAAGTTATAAATTAGAAAATTCTCTTGTAGAAATAGATATTAATGATAAGAACTTTTGTCCTTTCCCCTATATTGAAATAGAAACTGATTCTATTGAAAACTTAGAAAAAGTAGTTACTGCTCTTGGATATACACTGGCTGATACTACTTCACAAACAATTTATGATATTCTAGCAGAAAGAGGAATCACCAGTTCAACACCAGGCAGATAAAATAAATTTTTTCATATTTATATGATTCTTTGAATATTCTATAGTGTAAGCAAATATCCTCCTAAAAATATAAAAAACTATGGAAAGACCATAGTTTTTTTATTTTATAATTTTTCTCTTCTTTTAGATGACTTAATAAATAATTTCTCCAACGCTTCCTTATCTTCATCTTCTATACATTTAAGTATCTTATTGAATTCTACCTCAAAAGCTTTCATAGATTTTAATAAATTATTCTTATTTCCTAAAAATAATTGACTCCATAATCCTTCATTAATATTAGCAATTCTCGTTAAGTCTCTATAGCTATCACCAATAAAACTTCCTGTATCTCTTCCTTCTTCATCGCTATTAATAAGAGCAACAGCCAATGCATGAGGAAGCTGACTGGTAAAACCTATCATTTCATCATGGTATTTAGGCGTTATCACCTTAATATGACTAAATCCTAAATCATAAACAATCTTTTCTATTATCTCAATGTTAGATTCTTTATTCTTTTCAGTTATGGTAATTAAATAATTAGCTCCTTTAAAAACCTCATCACTAGCATATTCTATACCCTTTTTTTCTCTTCCAGCCATGGGATGACCAAAGACAAAATCAATATTTTCTGGCAATATACTTAATACTTCATCAATAAACAATTCCTTAATCCCAGTAACATCATTTATTATAGCTCCATCTTTAAAATTATGCTTATTATCTTCTATAAATCTTTTGATTAAATTAGGATATATGCCTAAAATAATAATATCTGCTTCCTTAATTACTTCTTTTCCTTCAACATATCCTTCTTTAATTATGCCTATTTCTTTAGCTTTTTTTAATGTTTCAATATTAGTATCTATACCATAAACCTCTTCATACCCAGCATTTTTCAATGCCATGGCATAGCTACCACCAATAACCCCTAACCCTACTATTACTATTTTCATAAACTCTCTCTTCATAAAAAAACAAGTTTTTTCCCTTCCATTTCTGCTATTACTTTTACCTTCTTCATAAGTTCATCAAAAGCAGCTGGCTTAATTGATTGTTGTCCGTCACTTAATGCACATTGTGGATTATTATGAACTTCTATCATAAGTCCATCTGCTCCAACAGCTATGGCAGCCTTAGCAAGAGGCTCAACTAAATACCAGTATCCAGCAGCATGGCTTGGGTCAACTATTATTGGTAAATGTGATAATCTTTTCACTACAGGAATTGCACTTAAATCTAAAGTATTTCTTGTGTAATTTTCATAAGTTCTTATTCCTCTTTCACAAAGAATTACATTCTCATTTCCACCAGCCATGATATACTCAGCAGACATTAACCATTCTTCAATAGTTGCAGCAATTCCTCTCTTAAGAAGTATTGGCTTATTAGTCTTACCTAATTGCTTTAATAAATCGAAGTTTTGCATATTTCTTGCTCCAACTTGAATCACATTAACTCTATCAACAAATTCATCAATATAATCTGTAGACATTATTTCTGTTACTATATTTAACCCTGTTTCTTTTTTAGCAATTTCTAAAAGTTTTAACCCTTCAAGTTCAAGGCCTTGGAAACTATAAGGTGATGTTCTTGGCTTAAAAGCCCCTCCTCTTAAGAAATTAGCCCCTGAGTTCTTAACTGCTCTAGCTATCTCTAAAATTTGTTCTTCACTTTCCACTGAACAAGGACCTGCCATTACGCCAAGATTTCCTCCACCAATTAAAGTGCCATTTACATTTATTATACTGTCATCAGGCTTAAATAATCTATTAGCCTTTTTAAATGGATCTTGTACTTTTAATACTTTTTCTACGCCTTCAAAAGTTAAAATCTTATCTGAATCTATTTTAGAAGAATCTCCTACTAATCCTAAAATACAATATGTACCTCCCTTAGATACATTGACTTC
The DNA here is from genome assembly GCF_014287815.1 of Clostridium lentum. Classification (GTDB taxonomy): domain Bacteria; phylum Bacillota; class Clostridia; order Clostridiales; family Clostridiaceae; genus Clostridium; species Clostridium lentum. The sequence continues at coordinate 268,347 of NZ_JACOOQ010000001.1, read as the reverse complement.
TACGCCATATTTCTCTAAATTACTTTTTACAAAATTAATAGTATCTTCTCTTACTGTGGGCCTCATTACTACGATCATATACTTACCTCCAACTACATCTATTTTATAATTTCAGCTAAATTTTTCGTCTCATACTAAAATTCTTCTACCATTATTGTATATATTTTAGCATAAAAAATATGCTAATTATATATTTTCACATTAGTAAATACCTATTTTTCCATAATATAATGTATTTTTTAGCATAGGAATTTTTTTAAGTTATATTTTTATCCAAGACTATTTTTTCTACAAAACTCTTCAACATACTTTTTAAACATCTTCATTGTTGGACTTTGATATTTATTTTTTAAAGTAGCCATATAAATATACCTTTTATGCTGTGGATTAGATATTGGCAATATCTTCACATTAAAGTATTTTAGTGCTGTAATTTTAGGAACTATTGATATACCATATTTAACTTCCACCAATCCAGCAATGGCATTATTTTCTTCCACTTCACAAATGATATTAGGCTTATTATCAACAGCTTTAAATAATCCATCGATTATCTGTCTTATTCCACTTTTATTACCAAAAGCAATAAATGGATATTCACTTATCTCTGCTAAATCTACCGAACTCTTACTGGCCAAAACATGGTCTTTATCTACTATCACTACTAACTCCTCTTCCATTATAGGTGCAAACTCTATTTCTTCTTCATCTTTAGCTATAGATGAAAATACTATATCATATTTTTCACTTTTTAAATCCTTTAATAAACAGGATGTAGTTCCTTGTCCAAAAGTAAATTTAACTTTTGAATTCCCTTCTTCATTTATAAAGCCATTTACCAACTTAGGTACAAATTCAGGTCCTAAAGTAAATATATATCCCAATTCTACGCTACCAGTTCCTATACCTATTAGCTCTTTAATTCTTTTTTCGCCTTCTTCTAATTCTCCTAATGCTCTCTCTACATATTCATAATATATTTTTCCATATTTAGTAAGTTTAATATTTCTTCCATCTTTTTCAAAAAGATATGTGCCAAGTTCCTTTTCTAAAGTTGACATTGCATGACTTAAACTGGGTTGAGTTATTGCTAGCTCTTCTGCAGCTTTAGTATAATGCTCCATTTTGGCTAATACTCTAAAATATCTTAAATAATTTAAATTCATCTTTTTCTCCACCTATAAAATATAAATAAATATTTATTATATCTGAAATTATAGCACTTTTTAATCCATTATATATATTAATAAAAATAAGCCAATGCAAAATATTAATTTTACATTAGCTTATAACTATATCTTATAATCTTCCTATTCTCTTTAGTGTATCTGTTATATTTCTACCTTCATCAACACCTTCAATAATTCTTCTAGCTCTTACACTATCACCAATATTAACAACTTCTACTCCATTAGAAGCAAATTTTTCTTCTAATTCATTCATTAATGGTGAATAAGCTCTCATTCCTAAACATACAAATCCAAAATCAAATTCTAATTCCTCATCTACACCATCTTTATTAATAATAAAACTATTTGGCTTAACTTCTAATAATGAAGTGTCAACTCTTACGTCAACTTCTTTTTTCTTTAACATAGATAAGAAATCTATCTTACTTATAAAATCTAATCCATTTCCTACTGCTGGCATTCTTTCAACAATTGTTACACAAGCACCTTTATTAGCAAAATATTCAACAACATCAAGCCCAACAGCTCCTCCACCAATTACACCAATCTTCTTACCTTCTAATTTCATTGCTTCGAATTCTTTAATATTTTTTATAAATCCAAAGATAGACATTACTTTTTCATTTTCTTTATCAACTACGTTGTGTAATCCAGTAATTGGAGGTAATAGAGGGTTTGAACCTGTAGCATTTACCACTACATCTGGTTTTAAATTTTCTATTGCTTCTATCGTTGCAGTAGTATTAGTAAATATATATAAATTCTTTAATTTTTTAGCTCTGTTTATTAAATAATCTGGGAAATCATTTATTCTATCTTTAGCTGGAAGTTTTGCTATTTCTCTTGCTAATCCTCCTAAGTATGGCTTAGCTTCAAATAAGAATGTAGTACATCCTACTTCTGCAGCAGTACAAGCTGCTTCAAGTCCAGCTGTTCCTCCACCTATAACTACCACATTAGTAGCCTTGTTTACTTTTAATTCTTTATGAGTATCTCCAAATATTACACTTGGATTAACTGTACATCTTACAGGTCTATTTAATCCAATTCTATGTCCTGAACAAGCAATATTACAAGATATACATTTTCTTAATTCATCTTCTCTTCCACTTTTAACCTTATTAACCCATTGTGGTTCTGCTATAAGTCCACGTCCTATAGCCACCATATCTGCATGTCCTTCTTCAATTATTCTTTCAGCAATCTTAGGATTTCTTATATTTCCTGATGTTATAACTACTTTTTCTGGATACTTTTCTTTTACAGCCTTAGCCATGTATGAACGCCATCCATCTTCTAAATAGTTAGCATCTATTTGATATTGAAGTGAATCATTTAAAGCTGCTGATACATTTAAAATATCTGCATCTTCTTGTAAATATTCTAGCATTTCTAAAGAATCTTCTAATGTATTTCCACCTTCAACTAACTCTTCCGCACTAAATCTAAAACTTATTGGAAACATTGGTCCTACAGCTTCTCTTACAGCTTTTAAAACTAATCTTGCAAATCTAGTTCTATTTTCAACACTTCCACCAAATTCATCAGTTCTTTTATTATACACAGGTGATAAGAATTGACATAGTAAATATGAATGTCCACCATGAATTTCAACAGCATCAAAACCTGCAATTTGAGCTCTCTTAGCAGCTTCTGCATATTTATGTACTATTGCATGTATTTCTTCTATTTCTAAAGGTCTTGGCACTGCCCCTCCAGTTTTTGATGGTATATTAGAAGATGATACTGGAGTATTTCCCTCTATTCTACCTGGAACTGCTGAAGCACCTGAATGATTAATTTGAATAGCTACAGACGCACCCTGTCTATGTAACCTTTCTGTTAATTTAAATAAATTTGGAATATATCTATCATGATCTAATCTTATTTGAGTTGTACCGTTTGATCCTAAAGGAAAGTCTACACAAGCATTTTCAACTATAATAAGACCTGTTCCACCTTCTGCTCTTTTTTCATAATATGTTATATGCTCATCAGTAAAATCTCCCATAGCTCCACCATAATTTGTTCCCATAGGAGGCATTGCTACTCTATTTCTTACTGTCATATGTTTAATTGTTATAGGACTTAAAAGGTTTTTGTAATTATTCATATATATCTCCTAACTATAAATTTATTTATCATTATCTTTGCTTATAAATATTGCTAAATCATTAATTTCTTCATTGAAATAATTGTTATTTTAATCACGTTAATTATTTAACGTTATATTTATTATATTGTACCTTTCATCACTATTCCAATTGATATTAAGCACATTATTTATAGATATATTCTATAGATTACTTATTAACACCTAATTTTTGTCTATAAATTTCCAATTTCATTTTATTCTTATAATAACAATAAAAATAGGAGTAGCTAAAACTTACCACTCCCCTTTTTCAAGTTAAAATATATTTTTTTTTATATATTTTAATAAATATTTTCTATATGATATTACTATCATTATTCTTCTTACATTTTTTTAATCATTTAGAATTTAATGCATTTATTATTAATTTATATGTTAAAAATTTAATTTTTCTTTTTTTCAATCTTCTCTTTTTATAAATATTTTTAATATTTATAAAAACTATTTCTCAATATATAAATCTACTAATTCACCACCAACTATATTTCTAATACTATTATAAATTTCTTCACTGGCATTTAGCATTTTATTTCTTAGCTCATCAGAAACTTTTATTATCTCTGTTCCACTCTCTTTAATAACATCTATTTTTTCAGATACTCTTACATCGGAAGCTTCTCTTGCATATTTAATAGCTGCTTCCGATGCAGCATCTATTATTTCCCTTTGCTCTTTAGTTAATTCTTTATAAAACTCTTCACTAACTATTAATGATATTAAATGTGCTAAATGATTGGTTTCAACAATATATTTCTGTTGCTCATACAATTTATTAGATACAATTACTTCATAAGGATTTTCTTGTGCATCTATAGTATTTTGTTGAAGTCCTATATAAACTTCACTGAAAGTCATTGGTGTAGCACTTGCTCTTATAGCCTTCCAAAACTCTATATGATTAGTATTTTCCATTGTTCTAATCTTTTGACCCTTAAAATCACTTATATCTTCTATGAGCTTATTAGTAGACATAACTCTGAAACCTTGATCAGCATATCCCATAAGTTCATACCCTGAATTTCTATAAGCCTTCTTCATAATTGATAAAAACTCCTTATTATCAACTACGCTTCTAACTTCACTGATATCTGAAAATGCACAAGGTAAATCAAATATTGCTGCTTCTTTAATAAAAGAAACCTGTGGTGCTGTATTTTGAACTACAAAGGGGATATCTCCATCCTTGCAACTTTCTAAAAGTTCTCTATCTCCACCTAATATACTATTAGAATATACTTCTATACGCATTTTTCCTTCACTAAGCCTATCTACTTCTTCCGCAAATTTTTCTGCTAATATCTGCGTTACAGTGTCTTCCGGGCTTGCTGTAGCAATTGGCCATGCATATGTTTGTACCTGTTCATCTTTTGATGCTATACTGCATCCTGTTAAACATATAGTTAGTATCATTCCAAGTGAAAAACATAATATTTTTCTTTTGCTTCTTTTCCTCATGACATACCTCCATTTTTATAACAGCATTAAACTTATTGATGGTATAAATGTAAATAATAATAATGCAATTAAGAAACAAATAATCATAGGAATAGATTTTTTAGCTATATCCATAACTGGCACATCAGTTAAGGAGCTTGCCACAAAAAGATTAATTCCTATTGGTGGTGTAATAAAACCTATAGCTAAATTTACAATCATAATTACTCCAAATTGAATTGGATTTACACCTATAGCGGTAACTATTGGTAATAATATAGGTGTTAATATAAGAATTGCTGGAGTGGTGTCCATAACCATTCCAACTGCCAATAACACTAAATTTATAACTAATAATATAATTATTTTATTACTAAAATTAGTTAATATCCATTCACTTACAATCTGTGGCACCTGCATTAATGTTAAAACTCTTGAAAAAGCAACTGATGTTGCTAAAATAAATAATATTGGTGCAAAAGTCCTTATGGTTTCAACACAAACATCAAATATCTCTTTAATCTCAATACTTTTATATATAAAAACACTAAGAATTAATGCATAAAATACAGATATAACAGCTGCTTCTGTTGGTGAAGCCACTCCAGAATAAATACATCCTAAAATAATTATAGGTGATAATAAAGCAAAAAAGCTTTCCTTTAATAACTTAAACAAACCATTTTTTCTTAATTCACCTGTTACCTTATTAATTTTTTCTCTATCTTCTCCATACTTATTACAATATACAATTGAATATATCATTAATAAAGCTGCAATAATTACTCCTGGAATTATTCCTGCCATAAATAAATCACTTACAGATTCTCCTGTTGTTGTCCCATACATTATAAATGGTATACTAGGTGGAATAATAACCCCTAACCCTCCTGCCACTGCAACAATAGCTGTAGCAAATTTTTTATCATACCCAAGTTCACACAAAAACGGAATAGTCATACTTCCAACAGCTGCTACTGTTGCAGGTGCTGAGCCTGATATGGCACCATAAAATAAGCAGGTTACAATTACTGCACATGGAATACCTGCCGTAAATTTTCCTAAAAAATAAGAAAAAACATTAAAAAGCCTTTTTGATATTCCTCCTCTAGCCATCAATATTCCAGAGAATATAAACATTGGCACTGCTAAAAGAGGAAAGCTATCCAAACCTCCAAACATAGATCTAACTATATACTTAGCACTTACTGTAAATGAAGAATCTAGTATACCTGGTAATATTGATACAATTCCTAAAGATATTGATATTGGTATTGCTATCATCAAACATATAAAGAATATTAAAAATATAACCCCTGTCATCATATACTAAACCTCCCTAATAAATTTTAATTCTTCTATCCATCTTTGTATAATCCTTATAGAGACTAGTATAAAACTAAATAATGGTGCAGCCTGTATATAATACATTGGAATACCACAAGCAGGACTTGTTTGTCCACTAACTACGGCTGATTTTAAATAAAGATAAGCATATGGAATTAAAAATAAGAAAAATATTATTTCTATTGTATGATTTACTAACTTAATCATTGCTTTTCCTCTCTTAGGAAAGATAGATATAAATTGTTCTATTTTTATAGATATACATTTTTTTGTGCAATAACTTACACTAATGAACCCTGACCATATAAATAAATATCTAGTTATTTCTTCCGACCAAGCTAATGAATTACCTAATAAATATCTAGTAAATACCTGTATACCCATTATTAAAGTCATAGCTAATAAAAGAATAACTAGAATAAACTCTTCAAAGTTATCATCTAACCATTTAATTATCTTCATAACTGTTATTCTCCTTTACTTTTCTTTTGTAATATTACCATATTATTTCATTCATTGACAAAAGAGTTGTTAAAAAAAACTTCCTAAAAAAGTCAGTTTAATAACAACCCTTCTAAACATTATTATTTAATATCTAGTTTTTCTTTCATATATTCTATTGGCATGTCTTCTCCTGTCCACATCTTAAATGCTGCAGCTCCTTGGAATAACATCATACCAATACCATTCATAGTTTTACATCCAACTTCTTTAGCCATTCTTAACAATTCAGTTTCTCTTGGATAGTAAACAACATCTGAAACAATAAGATCTGGTCTTAAGAATGATTTATCTGGAATATAAGTTTGTCCTTCTAACGGCTTCATTCCCATCCCTGTAGCATTAGTGAAAAGATAGCTGCTTGCTATTTCTTCTTTTAACTTATCTAAATCTGCTAAATCAAATAATTGTGCTTTACAATTAGTTTTTTCATTGATTTTTCTTACAGTTTCTTCTGCGTTTGCCCAAAATTCATCTTTTCTATTAAATATAGAAATTTCTGCAACTCCATCTAAAGCTGCTTGTATTTCTATTGCAGTAGCAGCTCCCCCTGCTCCTACTATTGTCATTTTCTTACCAATAACATCTACACCATTATCTTTTAAAGACATCATATATCCTGTACCATCTGTTATATGACCAGTTAATACACCATCTTCATTTACTATTGTATTAACAGCACCACACATTTCAGCTGCTGGAGATAATTTATCTAAATATTTGTGTACAACTGTCTTATTTGGCATAGAAACATTAGATCCAACTAATTTTAAAGATCTTATTCCTTGAACAGCCCCTTCTAAAGAATCATTATCTACTTCAAATGCTAAGTATGCATAATCTAATCCTAATTTAGCAAATGCTGCATTATGCATTACTGGTGAACTTGAATGACGTATTGGATAAGCCATAAGTCCTATTAACTCAGTATGTCCTGTAATTCTCTTTTCCATTACTTTAATCTCCTTAATATAAAAGTATTAAATAAATTTAATTAGTCATTATTTCCTCTAAATATATCATCAAAAGCTCTTAGTCCTAAAGTGTAAACTGATGAACCAAGACCAACTATTATTCCTGAAGCTATTGGTGATATAACTGAGTGATGTCTGAATTCTTCTCTAGCATGTACATTTGACATGTGTAATTCAATAACTGGGCACTCTAACATTCTAAGTGCATCTCCTATAGCATGGCTATAATGAGTCCATGCACCAGCATTTAACATAACTCCATCATATCCTTCTAAATATGCTTCATGAATTTTATCAACAAATTCACCTTCATTATTAGTTTGGAAGTTTGTAACTTCTATATCTAATTCCTTTGCTAAATCATCAACTTTTTTATTAATTCCATCTAAAGTTATTGTTCCATATTGCTTTGGATCTCTTTTACCAAACATATTATGATTAACACCATGTAATAACATTACTTTTTTCACTATAATTCATCCTCTCTTTGTCTATATATACTTTGTGTTTTATCTAAAAATTCAACTTCCTTAAGATTATCATAAGGAAGTGAAATTTCAATCTTTTTTATTTATTCATTAACATATTATATCTTATATTAACTACTATTGATGCTATTATACTAACTACAGCTAATACTGCTGATACTAATAATGTGTATTGAACACCAAATTTGCTAGTTACTGTTCCTGCTATAGCAGTTATACTGAATGCACATAATGCACCTGCTATCATAATCATACTTACAGCTTTAGCTTTTGAAGCTGGGAAAAGGTCAGACATTACAGAAACTAAAAATTGTAACACTCCACCAGCACATGTTGCACCAATTAGGAAACCTCCTATTTGCGCTACTATTGGACTTGGTACAAAATACATCCATAATAATGTTGCTAATGATAATGCTGGATATACTACTATCATTCTAACTGGTTTAATCCATTTAACTAAAACAACATTTAGTAATACTGCAAATATTGAACCTAATGCATAGTTTGATCCAATCTTACCTGCTGCTGCTTCTGTCATATTTAGGAATGTCATTCCATAATCTTTATTTATATTTAAAAATACTTGGAAAGTTGCTGTAGCTGTATATCCCATTATAATTAAAGCTACTCCTTCAATCCAAAAATTAGATTTAACTTGTACAACATCTGCTGCTGTTTCTACTTTAGCTTCTCCTACAGTTGCAAAAGGAAGCTTAGTTAATAATAATGATATAATTGCTAATAATACTATACAAATTACAAATGTCCATCCAAACCATAATCCATTAGATGCCCAGAAAGTAACCATTACTGGCAAAATATATTGTGCTATTGCTATACATAACTTTGATAAAATACTTGCAAGCCCTGATGATTGCACCAATATTTCCATAACTGCAGGAAGTACTCCTGAATCTAAGAATCCATTAGCTACACCAGCTAATATTGCTACAAAGAAAGCTACTGTTGTATTTGGTGCCAATAATATTCCCCCAAAGAATCCTATATACACTAAACACCCTATAATAACAGTAAGTCTTCTACCAAACTTATCTGAAATTGCTCCTGAAAAAGGATACGTAATTAATCTTCCTATACCTAATGCAGATATTACATAAAGTACTCCTGCTGCATCAGTATTCCATAAAACTTGAAATGATTTAGTATTTTGTGATAATATTGCTGCACCAAAACCATGTACAAAGAAACTTAAATATAGTACAAAAGCTGTTGGATACAAACTTTTCATTGATTTATTTTGCTCTTTCATTTTTATTCCCCTTCTCAATTGAATGTATATTTTTTAACAATTTACTTTAGAATTCTTCTGTCATCTTATGTATTTATTATATTATTAATTCAAAATTTTGAACACTAATTATATTACATTGTTAAAAAATTATCTTGCTATTTGTTAATGATTTAACTACGATTTTAATGGGTTTTTATGATTTTAAGCTATATTATCTTGCTTTTTTCCATAATTTTATTGTAATATATAGAAGTTTAATTATATAATTGTCTTGAAAATTAATAATTTAGGAGAGTATTTTTTATGTTTTCTTATGACTTTACACCAAAAGATAACAATATATTTGAAAACAATAAACAACCAAAACTTTTAAGACTTTGTCATAATTTTAATAATCCTGGTTGGGTATATAATTATCACTTACATAAAAATGCTACTGAAATAGTATATATTGCCGATGGAAAAGCTGAGTATACCGTAGATATGAATACATTCACATTGGAAAAAGGTCAAATTCTTATTATGGAAAAAGGCGTTCTTCATTCCATAACTTCTGATAAAGATTATCCTGCTGATGCTTGGACATGTATTATAGGTAATTACAAAATTACTTATAATACTGAAGATGTTATGCTTTTACCTAATAAAACATTTCATATAATGAATGCTGGAATTCATGAGGATTTTATAAAAAATACATTTAAGGAAATATATAATCTTTGCTTAAATAATAATTCTATTTCTCATGGTGTTTGTGATATTTTAGCCACTTCATTAACTTCAACTCTTTATCATTTAATTCCTCATGAAGAAGAATCATCTGAAAATAATCACTCTTCATTTATAAGAGATGTACTTGTATATATAAGTGAGCATTATACTGAAAAAATAACCTTAAAGAAACTTTCTGAGGTTTTTCATATAAGCACTGGTCATATAAGCCATTCTTTTACTAAAGAATATGGTGTTTCTCCAATAAACTATGCCATTGATTTAAGAATTTGCGATGCCAAGCTTATGCTTATAAATAGCACTGAATCTTTAGTATCTATTGCAAGAAAAGTTGGATATGATAATCCAACGCACTTCACCAATATTTTTACTAACAGAGTAAACTGTTCCCCTACTGAATATAGAGAATTTCATAATAAAAAGAATAATTATAATTTTGTTGATGATTCTAGTACTAGTTGTATTAATATAAATATTGATAATTCCTTAAAAGAAGTTCATGAATTAAAGAAAGATTTTGAAAAAATCAAGGAAGAAAATGAAATTTTGCAAAAAGCAATGTCCATATTAGCAAGAAAAAATTAATGGAAGCTCACAAATTAGCTTCCATTTCATTTTTTTTATTTTATTCATTATTAATTATAGTAATTATAGTATTAACCAATTCATCTAATGTTTTATCATTTTCAACTCTATAATGACATTGATTTTTATATAAATCATATCTTTCATCATGTAATCTATAAAGAATATTTGGGCCATTTACCAAAAGTGGTCTATTTTTTATCTCAACATCACCTACAATATTATCTACAGGTCTATCTAAAAATATTATTATAGAATTATCATGAAATGCTTTCATATTTTCTTGCTTTTTAACAGCACCACCACCGGAAGCTATTACTGTTTTTCTTTTATTACTTAAAGCTTTGCAAGCCTTTGTTTCACAACTTCTAAAATATTCTTCACTTACAGCAAAAAGTTCAGGTACTGTCTTACCTGTGGACTCAATTATAAAATCATCCATATCTATAAAATCATAATTAATCTTCTGTGCAAGCATCTTTCCTACAGTGGTCTTTCCACAGCCTGTTAATCCTATTAAGACTATATTCTTTTCTTTATTATTCATTTACTTACCCCACTAAAAATCTTTCTTCAATTCATTATAAATAATATTTATGATTTCTTTATCTATTTCAATTTGGTGAAAGATTTCTTCTGCTTTTACAGCCTGCCCTACTAACATATATAATCCACCAATTGAAATCTTTCCTAAACTTCTTGCTCTTCTTAATATTTCTGTTTCTGTAGGATTATATACTATATCAACTACCGCTTGAAATTTTTCTATAATTTCATCTCCCACAGCAGATACACCTACTTTTGGATACATACCTACCGGCGTAGAATTTACCAATAAATATCCATTAAGCTTTGCCAACTCATCATAATTAATAAGCTTAACTCTTTTATCCTTGCTATTCTCTGAACTATATTGTGGATATCTACTTACTATATATACTTCTTCAGCCCCATCATCTAAAAGTACCTCCCTAATAGCTTTACTAGCACCACCACTACCTAAAATAACCGTTCTTTTGCCTTTTACATCTATATTTGCTATTTTTAAAGTACTATGAAAGCCAAAATAATCAGTATTATAACCCCAAAGCTTTCCATCTTTATTAACTACAGTATTTACTGCCCCAATATTCTTTGCTTCATCAGAAATATAATCTAAGAAAGACATAACTTCTTCCTTATATGGAATGGTTACATTAAATCCTCTTATATCTAAAGTTTTCACTCCATCAATGAATTTCTGCATATTTCCTCTTGGCAGTTCAAACTTTTTATAAGCTCCTTCCACATTAATTAGCTCCATTATTCTTTTATTTATTATAGGAGAATAAGTATGTGGAAGCTTTTCTCCTAACACACCTAAAAATTCCATTACAATGCCCCCTTTTTTAATTTTTTATTTTTTCTATTCTTTGCTTTTATAATTTCCTAATAATTTAAAGTATCTGCTTTTTTCTTGAATTAATGATATTGCATTTTTTACTTCTGCATTATTAAGATTTCCTTCAAAGTCTATATATAATACATATTTCCATGGCAAGTTGCTTATTGGTCTTGATTCTATCTTTTTAAGATTTATATTATTTTCTGAAAAATGCCTTAAAAGTTTATATAATGTTCCAGCTTCATCCTCTAGTGAGAATACTATACTTACCCTATTAGAAAATTTATCATATTCTAAATTTTTGCCAATAACAATAAACTTAGTGGTATTTTCTGATTCATCATTGATATTACCTTTAACAACTTCAAGTCCATATCTCTTAGCTGCTCTTTCACTGGCAATAGCTACTTTTGATTTTTCCCCTGTTTCACAGACATACTTTACACTTAAAGCTGTGTTATGATATGGTATTTGAATCCATTCTTTATGCTCCTTTAAAAACTCACTACTTTGAGCAAACCCTTGCGGATGAGAATATACTTCCTTTATATCTGATATCTTTGTACCCTTTAATCCAATTAAATTTTGTCTTACTTTTACACATTGTTCTCCTACAATATAAAAGCCATAATCCTTCATTAAATCATATACCACTGTAATGGCACCTGTTGATGAGTTTTCCACTGGTAATACACCATAATCTATCTCACCATTTTTTAAAGCATCAAATACATCTTCAAATTCATCATAAAATACCATACCTTTTTCTTCACCAAAATAGCTTATTTTTGCTTCTTCACTGAAAGAGCCTTCTACACCTTGTACTCCTATCTTTAATTGCCCCATTATACTTTGCTGAAGTTCTCTACTGGTCGTCATCATATCATTTAAAAATTTTTCAGCATAGTTACTATAATCTTTATTTTTAAGTCTTTTTAAATTCTTCTCAATAACAGCATTTTCTCTAGCTCCATTAAAAATTGGAAGATTTCTTTCCATCTTGTATTTTGCCACATTTAACACAACATCCATTCTTTTTTCAAAAAGCTCAATAATCTGTTTATCTATATCATCTATTTCATCTCTTAACTTATCTATATCTAACACTGAAATACCCCTTCCTATCAATTAACTGCCACCGCTAAAATCCATGAAATGATTAACTTAGATTTAATTTTCAATTAAATCTAAAATTCCTATTGCTGTTGCTGCTTCTATTACAGGAAGTGCTCTTTGAACTATACATGGATCATGTCTACCATTTACCTCTAAAACTGTTTCTTCCCCTGTATTGATATTTACAGTATTTTGTGACTTTAATATGGACGATGTAGGCTTTATTGCAACCTTAAATATAACTGGCATGCCATTAGTTATTCCGCCTAATATACCACCATTATTATTGGTCTTAGTCAAAACCTTTTCTCCTGAAAAGTACATAGAATCATTAGCCTGACTTCCTCTCATTTGAGTAAGCTCAAACCCTCTACCAAATTCAATGCCTTTTACTGCTGGTATAGAAAACATTAAGTGTGCTAAAGTAGATTCCACTGAATCAAAAAATGGATTACCTATTCCAGGCTCTATCCCAAGAACTGCACACTCCACAGTACCACCAATTGAATCTAACTCTTCCTTAGCTAGCAGTATCTCTTTTCTCATAGCTTCTTCTTTCAATTCATCTATTAATGGTAACTCTTTTGACATATATGAATTAATAAAACCTTCCGTAATTTTTTCATCTAAAAAGCTTTTATCTTCAATTGTACCAATAGATTTTATATGAGACACTATCTTAATTCCCTTTGCTTCTAATATCTGCTTACATATTGCTCCTGCAAAAACAATAGATGCTGTTATTCTTCCTGAAAAATGACCACCACCTCGATAATCATTAAAACCATTATATCTAATCTTCCCTGTATAATCAGCATGACCAGGCCTCATTATATCTTTAAGCTTTCCATAATCCTTAGACTTAGTATTATTATTTCTTATGATGGCACAAAGAGGAGTTCCTGTAGTCTTTCCCTGAAAAAATCCACTTAATATCTCTGGTTCATCAGCTTCTTTTCTTGGCGTTGATAAATTATTCCTACCAGGAGCTCTTCTTTTCATCTCAGATGATACTTTATCTAAATTTATTTCAAAACCTGGTTCAAGTCCATCTATATTAATTCCTATGGCATTACCATGAGATTCTCCAAAAATAGATATCTTGATTTTATTTCCCCACATTCCACTCACTTGCTATACCTCCTAATCTTCTGTAATCATCAAAAAATGATGGATATGATTTACTTATACATTCATAATCCTTTAATATAATAGGCTCCTCACATCTTGTAGCTGCAATTGCTAAAGTCATTGCTATTCTGTGATCTTTCCAACTCCACACCTCTACTCCACCTTTTAAACTTTCTACACCTTCAATAATAAGCCCATCTTCTTTTTCTTCTATTTTAGCACCTAGCTTAGTAAGTTCCGATGCTACAGCCTTTAATCTATCACATTCCTTAATTCTAAGCCTACCAGCCTTTATAATCTTAGTAGTCCCTTGTGCTAAAGCCGCTACCACCGATAATACAGGAATAATATCTGGGCACTGAGAACCATCTATTACAGTGGCTTTTAAACCTATATTTTTTACTGGAACAATTCTATTTTTACTTTTATTCCATTCTATTGACATTCCCATCCTTGCTAAAATATCAAGAGCTTCCTTATCACCTTGTGCTGAGTTTGCCAACACATCATCTATTTCCACTTTATTACCTATGGAATTTGCCGCTAAGAAAAATGTAGCTTGAGAATAATCACCTTCTATCCTATAATTTCTTGCTTTATATTGCTGATTACCTTTAATAATAAATTCTTTATAATCATTATTTATTATTTCTATACCAAAATCCCTTAATGCAGATAATGTTAAATCTATATAACCTTTTGATTCCATTTCTGTTGTTATTATTATTTTTGAATCCCTATTAATTAAAGGTAAGGTAAATAATAATCCAGTTATAAATTGAGAACTGATATTTCCAGCTAAATAATATTCTCCGCCTTTTAAGGTACCTTCTAATTGCAGATTTAAAATACCTTCCTCAAAAGAATACTCTATATTATCCTGCTCAAATATTTCGTAAAATGTATTTAATGGTCTTTTTCCTAAATTACCTCGGCCTATAAACTTCTTTTTTCCTGGAATCAATAAAGAAATTGGTACTAAAAATCTTAAAGTTGAACCTGATTCATTGCAATCAATAATCTTTAACTCTTTATTATCTTCATTATGATTTATTCCCTGAATCTCTATATAATTTTTATTCTGATAAATCTTAGCTCCCAATGCTTTCATTGCTTCCATAGTGGCAATAATATCATCTGAAAAATCAATATTTTCTATTTTAGAGACTCCATGAGAAAGACTTGCACAAATGATTGCCCTATGAGCCATACTTTTTGAAGGAGGCACTTTTACATTCCCCATAAGCTTCATGTTTCCTACTTTTAAATCAGCCACAAAAATTCCTCCATTATTTAAATTATCAATTTTCAAAATAGCCTTTGTTGCTTTTTACTATTTCTGCATTTCCTATTTCTTTAAGTAAAATTAAATTAAGGTCATTGCCTAAGTTCTTCTTATCTAGTTCAACACTGTGAATAACCTCTCCCATATTGATGTCCATTTCATAAGGAAGATTATTCTTTTTAAGTATTTCTTTAATCTTCTCTGCTGAACCTTTTTTCGTAAAACCCTTTTCTTCGCTTATTTTTGTTATTTCATACATACCAATAGCTACAGCTACTCCATGGGTATATTTTGAATAGTTATAATACTGTTCTATGGCATGACCTAGTGTATGACCAAAGTTTAATAACATTCTTTCACCCTTATCTTTTTCATCTCTTTCTACTGTAAGCTTTTTAATGTTGCAACAAGTATAAATTATCTCTTCAATATTATCCATAAGCTTTTCTTTACTATCTAAGCTATTTAAAAAATCAAAAAACTTCTTATCTTTAATGCATCCATATTTAATTACTTCAGCCATTCCATCAGTAAAGAATTCATCACTTAAAGTATTTAATACTTCTGGATCAATAAAAACTGCTATTGGATGATAAAAGCTTCCTACAAGGTTTTTACCTCTTGGTAAATCAACAGCTACCTTTCCACCAACACTACTATCTACTTGTGCTAAAAGAGAAGTAGGCACTTGAATAAATTTAATTCCTCTCAAGTAAGTTGAGGCTGCAAATCCTCCAATATCACCTATTACTCCACCACCTAGAGTAATAACTATATCACTTCTTGTTAATTTAAAATCTAACATTTCATTGTATATTTTAGGTAATGTACTAAAGGACTTACTATGTTCTCCCGCTTCAAGAGCCATTAATTTTACATCATATCCTTCTGCTTTCAAGCTATCTACTATTTTATTTCCGTAATAATTATTTACATTATCATCTGTTAAGATAAAAATTTTCTTTCCTTTATATAGTTCTTTTATTTTATATTGAATATTATTAATTAATCCCTTTTCAATAATGATAGGATAACTTCTTTTAATTAAATCAATTTTTAATTCCAATAAAAACGCCACCTCAATAAAAATTAAAATGAAGAATTAAAAATGAATTTTTAACTATCCATTCTTAATTATTCATTTATCTATACACATAAATATAATTTTATATTATCATAAATAGTAAAATACATAAAATAATCTAATGTTCTGAGATTACTCCTATATTTCACCACCTATAGGCACCTCTTATAAATACTTTTTAAATTATAGAATAGGTGATACTAGCTTAATTAAAGATTCTTTTATTCTTAATACCCTACTTCTTTTTTCATATGCTTCTTTTGTTACAAATGTTGAGAATTTTTGATCATTTAAAAATATTTTCGATTGTTCCTTAGCCACTACTCCATCATATATAAAAGCATTAACTTCAAAATTCAATCTAAAGCTTCTATTATCCATATTGGCTGTTCCTATACTACTAACAATATCATCTGACACTATTGTTTTGGAATGAATAAAACCATTATTATATCTATATATTTTCACCCCATAATCTATTAAGTTAGCTATATTAGCACTTAATACCCACTCCATAAAGAAATGATCTGGCTTATCAGGAACAATAATTCTCACATCAACACCTGATAATGCCGATATTCTTAGAGCTTCCAAAATCGGTTCATCAGGAACTAAATATGGTGTCTGAATATATACATACTTTCTAGCATTATTTATTATTTTCATATAAGCAATTTTTATATATTCATCCATATGATCTGGTCCAGAAGATACTATCTGCATACCTACACGTCCATACTCCTTAGGCTTAGGAAAATATTTTATTATATTATCAAAATTTTCATTAGAAGCATAATCCCAATCTAAAATAAATCTTTTATTTAACTCATTTACAGCTTGCCCTTTCACTTTTAAATGAGTATCTCGCCAGAATTTAAATTGATGTCCTCTATTAACATATTCATTTCCTACATTAAATCCACCTACATATCCTATTTCACCATCAATAATTACAATTTTTCTATGATTCCTATAGTTGATTCTTGTATTTATTCTTGGAA
This sequence comes from Clostridium lentum, assembly GCF_014287815.1. Lineage (GTDB taxonomy): Bacteria > Bacillota > Clostridia > Clostridiales > Clostridiaceae > Clostridium > Clostridium lentum. The sequence continues at coordinate 250,685 of NZ_JACOOQ010000001.1, read as the reverse complement.
ATGCCCCTGGAAAAAAGATACTAAATTTTATTCCTAAACTCTTAATATATCTTATTTCTTTTTGCTTTAAATTTTTAGAGCCCATTCCATCTACTAAAAGCCTTACTTCAACATCCTCATCCACCTTTGATTTTAACTCATCTATAATAGCTTTTCCTAAGTCATCAAATCTAAAAATATAGTATTCAATATGTATAAAGCTTTTAGCTGACCTAATATCCTTAATTAAATCCTGAAATTTCTTTTCACCACTTATATATGTTTTCACTTCATTACCTGTAGTGTAAATTGATCCACATTGATTATAATTCATTAAGATTAAATCACTGTATTCATCTTGAAGTTCCATCTTTATTCCATGAATCTCCTGCATTTCTTCTAATCCAGCAGCTCTAGTCTTATCAATTATTTTCTTTTCTCTAAATATTTTCTGTCTACTTAAATTCTGTCCTAAAAGTAAATAAACAATAAATCCTACTCCAGGAATAAGCAGCAAAATTAATAACCAAGCCCATGTAGTAGTTGGATCTTTTCTTTCAATAAAAATCAAAGAAAATACAGATATCATATTAACTAACATTAGTAATATAGCTACAGCAATATAAAATTGCACTTTTATTCCCCCTTAGCATTTGGTTTTATATAATATTTTTATTATATACTTTAATTAATTTATATTATACTAATAAGGAATATAAAACCTCAAATTTATTAATATTAAAAAAGGAATTCAAATTAGAATTCCTTTTTCATCATCTTATATCAAATTAATTTGATATAACTCTATATTCATTTATTTTTTTATTTAAAGTATCTGTTTAATAATCCTTGGAATGCTTTTCCGTGTCTAGCTTCGTCTCTAGCCATTTCGTGAACTGTATCATGAATTGCATCTAAGTTAGCAGCTTTAGCTCTCTTAGCTAAATCGAACTTACCTTCAGTTGCTCCATTTTCAGCTTCAATTCTCATTTCTAAGTTTTTCTTAGTTGAATTAGTAACAACTTCTCCTAATAATTCAGCAAACTTAGCAGCATGTTCTGCTTCTTCGTAAGCAGCTTTTTCCCAGTATAATCCTATTTCTGGATATCCTTCTCTATGAGCAACTCTTGCCATAGCTAAGTACATACCAACTTCACAGCATTCTCCTTCAAAGTTTGCTCTTAAATCAGCCATTATGTCTTCTGAAGCTCCTTGTGCAGCTCCTACTTCGTGTTCTGCAGCCCAAGTCATTTCTCCTGTTTGTTCTTTGAACTTATCAGCTCCTACGTGACAAACTGGACATTCTGCTGGTGCAGCTTCTCCTTCATGAATATATCCACATACTATACATACAAATTTCTTCATAATTTTATTCCTCCTAAAATCTTTTATATATTTTTAAATTTATATATCTACTTTGAATAATTACTCTTCTGTTTCTTGTAAGTAACCTTACACTTATTATTATATAATAATTATTATTAATTACAAGCCCTTTTTTTAAAATTTTTTAAATTTTTTTCTAATTGAGAATACCTTTCAACTAGCACTACTAAAAGCTTTATAGCCTCTCTATATGATATTAATTATCAATTAGATAAGAATAGTTATATTTTTAATCATTAGTTACTTCTTTCTTCTATTAACTCCTTTAAATAAATTAAAAGCACCAAATAACAATGCTATTTGATTCTTTCTATTAATTATTCTCTTGATATAATTCCATTTTTATAATTGATTTAAACAAGTCTCCATCAATTTCTATATTCAGTTCTCCGCCATGAAGCTCTACTATACTTTTAGCAATAGCAAGCCCAAGACCAGATCCTTCTGTAGTCCTTGCTTCATCTCCACGTTTAAATCTATTTGTTATTTCCCCAGCATCAAAGTTTAGTTCATAAGATGAGATATTCTTCATTACAATAATGGCATTTTTTTCATCCTTAATAATATCAATATATACCCTTGTCCCTCTTAAAGAATATTTGGTTATGTTGGAAATTAAATTTTCAAAGACTCTAAATAATCTTCTTCCATCTCCATTAACATAAACTTTTTCTTCTGGGAAATTAGTTCTAATCTCTAATAAACTCTCAATGAGTTTTTCATCGAACTCACCTAAAGTCTGTCTTAGAAGCTGCACTATATCTATTTTAGCCAAATGAAGCTCCATTTCACCACTTGCAGCTTTAGAAGCTTCAAACAAATCTTCTATTAGCGCTTTTAGCCTTTGAGATTTACTGTCTAGAACAGCAATATAATCTCTTGCACTTTCTGGTTCTATAGGTTCTCGCTTTAATAAATCAATGTAATTTATAATTGAGGTCAACGGAGTCTTTAAATCATGAGAGACATTAGTTATAAGCTCACTTTTCATCTTTTCACTCTTCATTTCATTCTTTAAAGACTTTCTTAAGCCCTCTTTAATATTATTGATATCATGTGCCAAGTTAGATAAGTATCCTTTTCCTCTTTCCTCAATCTTATAGGTTAATTCTCCGCTGGCTGCATCCTTTGCCCCAAGCATTATTTTATCTAAATATACCATGCTTTTTATTAATTTGATAAGCAGAGCAAAACTTATTAAAAAGCCTACTATAAAACATGGCCATAATAACCTTCCATTATTAAATATACCTACCAACAATAATATAACTACTGTAGATATATACATAATTCCAATTATAAAGATATTCTTTATGAACGATCCTCTTTTAATTATATCTTTTGTTGTATAATATATGGTTTTACTAATAGTATTTTCAAAAATTGCTCCCTCAGAATAGCTTACTATTAACGTCTCTACTGTTACATATAATAAAATTAAAATAATAGATAATGTAAGTATATTCCTATAAGTAAAGCTAATTAAATATCTTCCTTCACCAAGTATTTTATTATAATAACTATTAAATATTAGCTTATATGCTATGTATGCTAACAATAAGCCTCCCAACTTATATTCAAATGGATATTTCTTTAATTTATCTATTAATATATCAACTTCATGCATCCTGCTATTTTCTTTCTTTTTTAAATATAATAGTAATGCTAATATAGCTACTGATACCAAACATACTATTATCTTAATACCTATAACATGTCCTATCTCTTCAATAGATTTATAAGCACTATATATAGAATCTCCCTTCTGCAAAACTTTTGGTATCCATACATATAGTTCTATACTATAATTATTTAAATAATAATATTTGGATGATTGATTTTGTATATATGATGATACGTAATTTCCACTGGTATAATATCCTGAAGAATTTCTTTTAATTCTATTTACTATATGAGAATTAGTAGATTTTTTTCCTGATATATATACATTTTCAGTAACACCATCATTAGTGGTAATCTTTCTTATAGAATAGTATTTTGTATCTTTTATCAAATCTTCATCTACTTTTTTTTTAGTAATCCAGCTATTACTCAGTATATCAAAAGCTGCAAAATCAATATTATTATAAGCACTTAGCTGAACTTTTAGATTTTCATATGCCGTCTTTTTACTTTCTAAAATTTCTTCAAGTAAACTGGCTTCATCATATGCATATTTCTCTTCTATCTTCTTTCTTTCTTCATTTAATATAGCCTGTTGCTCATCATAACTATAATCATGAAAACCTTGCGAACTTTCTCTTATACTTTTGATATTTTGATATTGGCTTTCAATCTTTTTTTCTATTTTTTGTTTATAACTATCAATTTCATATTGGTTTATATTGTTTATATCATTAACATATTCATCATTTTTATAATAAATAGCATAATCTAGCGCCATTCCTATATAATCATCTATTTCCTGTGCTAGATATGAATCAACATAAATCCTCTCTGGCAGTGTTAAATCATAGTTGTTAATCACTTCAACTCCTGACAAAATCGACATTGATAAAAAGATGAATATAAGAATATATAAGAAATAGTTAAAAAATTTCTTATTCATACTTTTCAATTTTGTAACCAATTCCCCACACCACCTTTAAATATTTGGGTTCTTTAGGATTGATTTCTATCTTTTCTCTAATCCTTCGTATATGTACTGCAACTGTATTTTCAGCATTATAGCTTGGTTCTTTCCATACATTTTCATATATTTCATCAATAGAAAATACTCTTCCCTTATTTTTTAATAATAGCTCTAATATACCAAACTCTGTTGCTGTAACCCTTATAGACTCACCTTCAACGAATACTTCTTTACTTTCCAAATTGATTTCTAATCCACTGGACTTTATTACCTTTTCATCTTCTTTAGAAACATTAACGTAATTTCCTAAAGTCATATATCTTCTTAATTGTGATTTTACTCTAGCAATTAATTCTAAAGGATTAAAAGGTTTAGTAATATAATCATCAGCTCCCATATTTAAACCTAATACCTTATCAGTATCTTCTGATTTTGCTGATATTAATATTATTGGAATATTTTTTTCCTCCCTAATCCTCATAGTAGTTCGTAATCCATCCATCTTAGGCATCATAATATCCATCAATATTAAATGTATTTCATTTTCCATCAATGCCTGAATAGCTTGTATACCATCATATGCTTTAATAACACCAATTCCCTCATTTTTTAAATATATTTCAATTGCATCAACTATTTCCTTATCATCATCTACTACTAAAACAGTATTCATATAACTTTTCAACTCCTCTCCATAATATTATAGCCTATAAAATTAAAAATACAAAAATCAAAACTTTTAGAAAAAAAGAGCATGATACTTTTTTATATCATACTCTTTAGCAATTACTAACGTAATTTTATTAACTTAATAACATTGATCTTTTGCCATGTGATTTTTTATACTATATAGTTAAAAGAAGTCCTGCAATTGTGGCACTTAGAAGGTTTGCTAGTGTTCCACCTAAAACAGCTTTCCATCCTAATCTTGCTATGTCAGCTTTTCTATTTGGAGCCATTCCACCTATACCACCTATTAAAATAGCAATAGAAGAAATATTAGCAAATCCACATAAGGCAAATGTTACTATTGCTGTAGTCTTTGCTGATAATTCTGGTAATAAAGGTGCCATATTACTAAATGCAACAAATTCATTTAATATTAATTTTTGACCTATTAATGATCCTGCTGTTACAGCTTCTCCCCACGGAACACCTATTATCGCTGCTACTGGTGAGAATATCCACCCTAATATTCCTTGTAAGCTTAAGTCAGATACACCGAACCAGCCTCCAATCCAACCAATTAAACCGTTAATTAATGCTATAACTGCAACGAATGCTAAAATGATAGCTGCTATGTTAAGAACTAGACCTAACCCATCAATTGCACCCTTTGATGCTGCATCAACAACATTTGCTGAATTATCTTTAATCATTTCAACTTCATTTTGAACCTTATCATGCTCTGTTTCTGGACAAAGAATTTTTGCTATTATAAGACCAGCTGGTGCTGCCATAAATGCTGCTGAAATTAAGTATTCTATTGGAATTCCAAGCATTGAATATCCTACTAATATTGAACCTGAAACTGATGCTAATCCACCAACCATTACTGCAAACAATTCAGACTCTGTAAGCTTTGAAACATAAGGTTTAATTAAAAGTGGCGCCTCTGTTTGACCTAAGAAAATATTTGCTGATGAAGATATTGTTTCTAATTGAGAAGTTCCTAAAAGCCTAGATAAAGCTCCCCCTATAACTCTAATAACAAACTGCATTATTCCTAAGTAGTAAAGTATAGAAACAACTGCGGATATAAATATTATTACACATAATACATTAACAAAAAATATACTTCCATCATTAGCTAGTGAACCAAATACAAAACTAATACCTTCTTGAGCATAATCGATAACTGATTGTACTCCAAGAGCAACCTTGCTTAAAACATACTTACCTACACTCCACTTTAAAACGGCTAATGCAAATCCAAATTGAATTAAAAATCCAATTATTATGGTTCTCCATTTTATACGCTTCTTATTATTTGATAATAAGTATGCCACTGCAAATATAAATAAAATACCTATAATGCTATTTAAAATTGCCATAAAAATCTCCTTTTCTTTCATCAGTTAGTTTATTCTTATCTCTCTAATTTAGTATTTACAAGAATTTTTCACTTATACACGAGCATTATTTTTACAAAATATTAATGTTCATAAACTATTTACGATTATACCCTTATTTAACTCCTTCTACAAAACAATATTTACCATATATTAAAAAATATATAATATAGTATATTCTTTTTTTAAATTTTTCTTAAATTATATACTATATTGGTATGTAATAAACATATTATATCATATATTGAAATTCCTATAAAAAGGCTTTATCACTATTATTGACTAACTTTCTTAATTACTATATAATAAAAAACAAATAATATAGTATAAAGTGTTGAAAAGAAGTAGTACTATAACCTTGTAATCTTAAGAGAACTGTTGGAAGGTGTAAAACAGTGTTTACATTATAGGAACTTGTCTTGGAACTTACTTGTCAAAAGCAAGTACGGGATTCCCGTTAACGATTTCGAGTGAGAAAATCTTTTTTTGATTTTCTAATAAGAGTGGTACCGCGAAATAATAGCTTTCGTCTCTTAAATATAGAGATGGAAGCTTTTTTATTTAATTAAAAGCAGATAATTGAAAAGTTAGAATTATGTATGAAACTCCTGAGGAATTTTTACCTCAATTATCCATAATCAATTTTCAATTATCAATTAACCTAGGGAGGATTTTAAAATGAGTAACTATGGAACTGCTATTGATAAAAAATGGCAAAAGAAATGGGAAGAAACTGAACTTTATAAATTTAATCCTAATAAAGAAGGAGAAAAATTATATGTTTTAGAAATGTTCTCTTACCCATCTGGAAGTCAATTACATGCTGGTCACTGGTTCAATTATGGTCCAGTTGATTCATGGGCAAGATTAAAGAAGATGCAAGGATACAATGTATTCCAACCAATGGGATTTGATGCCTTTGGTCTACCAGCTGAAAACTTTGCTATTAAAACAGGAATTCATCCATGGGATTCTACCGAAAAAAATATCAAGACTATGGAAGATCAATTAAAAGCTATGGGAGCTATGTTTAACTGGGAAAATGAAGTTATCACATGTACTCCTGAATACTACAAATGGACTCAATGGATATTCTTAAAGCTTTACGAAAATGGATTAGCCTACAGAAAGAAAGCCCCTGTAAATTGGTGTCCATCATGTAATACAGTTTTAGCTAATGAACAAGTTCATGAAGGATGTTGTGAAAGATGTTCTACTGAAGTAACTAAAAAAGACTTAACTCAATGGTTCTTTAAAATAACTGAATATGCTGATGAGTTATTAGAAAAATTAGATACTTTAGATTGGCCAGAAAAAACTGTTGCTATGCAAAAACACTGGATAGGAAAATCTACTGGTGCACAAGTTACTTTCAAAGTTAAAAATTCAGCAACTAGCTTTGATGTATTTACAACAAGAGTTGATACATTAAATGGTGTAACTTATGTTGTTTTAGCACCTGAAAATCCATTAGTAGATGAACTAACTACTGCAGAAAACAAAACTGCCGTTGAAGAATACAAAGAAGCTGCTAAAAAGCAATCTGATATAGAAAGACAATCTCTTTCAAGAGAAAAAACTGGTGTATTCACTGGTTCATATGCAATAAACCCTATAAACGGTAAAGAAGTACCTGTATGGGTTGGTGATTACGTACTTGCTACTTATGGTACTGGTGCTGTTATGGCTGTTCCAGCTCACGATGAAAGAGACTTTGCTTTTGCAACTAAATTTAACTTACCAATAGAAAGAGTTATCACTAACAAAAAAGGTGAAGAAGTTGAACTTCCATACTGTGAATACGGAGTACTTGTTAACTCTGGACAATTTGATGGTTTAACTACTGAAGAAGCTAAAGAAAAAATCGTTGCTAAATTAGCAGAAAATAAATTAGGTGAATCAAAAGTTAATTATAGATTAAGAGACTGGCTAGTTTCTAGACAAAGATACTGGGGAGCCCCAATCCCTATGATTTACTGTGAAGACTGTGGTACTGTACCAGTTCCAGAAAAAGATCTTCCAGTACAATTACCATATGATGTTCAATTTGCACCTGATGGAAAATCTCCACTGGCTAAATGTGAATCATTCATCAATACTACTTGCCCATGCTGTGGTAAACCAGCTAAAAGAGAATGCGATACATTAGATACTTTCGTATGTTCTTCATGGTACCAAATGAGATATGTAGATAACAAAAACTCAGAAAAAGCTTTCGATAAGGACTTAGTAGACAAAATGCTACCAGTTGACAAATATGTTGGTGGACCTGAACATGCTTGCATGCACTTACTATATGCTAGATTTATCACTAAAGCTTTAAGAGATATGGGATACTTAAGCTTTGACGAACCATTTAAGAGCTTAACTCACCAAGGTTTAATTTTAGGACCAGATGGATTAAAGATGTCAAAATCTAAAGGAAATACTATTTCTCCAGATGACTACATTAAAGAATACGGTGCTGACGTATTTAGAATGTACTTAATGTTTGGTTTTGCTTACACAGAAGGTGGAGCTTGGAGTGATGATGGAATTAAATCTGTTGCTAGATTCGTAGATAGAATTGAAAGATACTTAGATTTAGCTAGAGAAGCTATTGCTAATGGAGAAAACAATAAAATCACTATTGATAAAACTGAAAAAGAATTAAACTTCTGGTTAAACAACGCAATTAAAGGTGTTACTGAAGATGCTGATAAGATGCAATTCAATACTGCTATAGCAAGAATGATGGAATTTGTTAATGCATTTTCTAAATATCTTCAAGAAGAAACTAAGAACTTAGACTTCTTAAAGACTGTATGCAAAGACTTCATCAAGACTTTAGCACCATTTGCTCCTCACTTTGCTGAAGAACAATGGAATCTATTAACTGGTGAATACTCAGTATTTAACGAAGCTTGGCCAATATTTGACCCAAATGCTCTTGTTAAAGATGAAGTAGAAATAGCTATCCAAGTAAACGGAAAAATTAAATCTAAGATTAATGTATCTACTGATTTAGATGAAGAAGGAATTAAAGCAGCTGCTTTAACTGATGAAAATATACTTGCTGCTACAGAAGGTAAAAATATTGTTAAAGTCATAGTAATCAAAGGAAGACTTGTTAATATAGTAGTAAAATAAAAAAAGAGTGCCTAATCACTCTTTTTTTATTTGATTATTAAGAAATAAAAAAAACTCAGCCTAAACTGAGTTTTTTCCTTAATTCATAATCCATCATTAACTAAGCTCTTCTAGCACTGGTTTAAATTTAGCAAGTACTTGACTTACTAATTCTTCATCTAATGCAGTATAATAAGAAAGGTATCCTGCTTCACCTAATGCTCTGTAAGCATCCTTACTCATTTCCATCCAACTTTCAGGTATATAAACCCATACGATTTCTTCATATTTACAGCTTAATAAGAAATGTTCCATACCAAAGAAAGCATATTCCTCTATTTCATGAAGCCTATTAAACTTCTCATAATCATCTACTACTTGTGAAGTTAATTTGTATTCATATATATCTGCATAAAAGAAATCAAATTTATCTTTTTCTGCAGTATAGGCATCGCCTTGAATTATTTTTATTTTAGGATTGTCAGCAAAATTCTTATTATACAAATCAATTACTTCCTGGCTTATTTCATAAACAGTTACTTCACTAACATTTTCTTTCTTAGCCATTTCCCAAACAGTATAGCCTAACCCTAAGCCAACTACACCTACTTTTCCATGAGCTCTCTTTATTGAAAAATACGCACCTTCTACTTCTAAAGGAGTAAGTCTCATCCATATATGCTCTGGTCCATGAAGTTCTAATATAGGCTTATTAACTTCTCCTTCTTTAGCATATAAATAGCCTTGTATTATTCCTTTTAATCCATCAATTGCTTTTATTTCATAGCTACCAACCTTAGCTGGTGAAATTTTTTTGCTATATTCATCTATTTTTTCTAAAACATAACTATCATTAAAGGGCTTCAAATCAAACAATTCCTTTCTTAGCAACATTTTTAGCCAATATACATAGGTTTATTATATTGTTAATTTGTTTAATTTTCAATATAATTTATAATTTTGTAAAAATGTCCTTTACTCTCATATACTCCTTTTAAAAATTCCTTGCTATTTCCGAGTAATATGGTATACTATGAATATAATTTGGAAAAATATTTTTGAGGTGATAATATGAATAAGTTTTTAGTAAGCGAAGAAGCATATAAAGAATTTAAAGCTTTCTTAGATGAAAATGAAGTGGAAAAATATAGTATTAGAATAAACTTAGCAGGTTTTGGATGCAGTGGTCCAGCTTTTAATATAACTGTTGACGAAGCAAATGAAAATGATGTTGTTGAAACAATGAATGATATAACTTTCATAGCTGAAAGCAAATTAGTTGATGAATTTGGTGGATTTAAATTACTTTCTTCTGAAGAAAATGATGGAAGAGGATTATCTCTTAAACCAGTTATCGAAGTTGCAGGTGGATGCGGTTCTTGCGGAGGTGGCTGCGGTCATTAAAAAAGAGTGCTTAGTAGCACTCTTTTTTAATTGATTTTTTAAATATTATTCTAACTCCATTAATGAATTTATTCCAAAATTCATAATTCAATATTAACTAATGTTTTCATTAGAAAACTCATAATCAATATATTCTTCATTAATATTTTGTATTTCCTTTAATATATTAATCCAATATGCATGTTTTATTATCTTATCAGCTCTAGAATCTTCATCTAAATTTGAGCAATTTTCATTATAAAAACTTATGTAATATTCATTTAATTTTTCTGCCATTTCTTTTAGCACACTAACTTCCTCTAACTTATCATCATTAATTTTCATACTTTCAGTTTTTTCACTTAAATTGCTTTTAATATAACTATAAATAACCTCTTCTATTTGCCAATATACACCATTAATATTTTTATTTTCAATGGATACATTTTTATTGCTGGTTTTTATATTAGGGTTATCTCTATATTCTAAGTAGTATTCCAATAGATCTATTTCAGCATTAGCAATAGCTGAATAATTTTTATACAGTTTTAATAGTTCCTCATTACTAATATTCCTAGCCTTAATACATTTATCTAAAATACTAAGCACACTTTCATTTTTTATCCTTATCTCCTCAATATTTCCATAACAAGTCAATTCAATGGTTCTTTTATATCTTTTGTTTACTATAACTTGATAGCAATTTAGGAAAAAGCTTATAAATAAAATAGTCAATATTGCTATAAAACATTTATCCTTTTTAGTTATCTTATCTTTCATAGTACACCCCCATCAATATTATATCATAAATATTTAATGCTAGGTCCCAATAGAAAAAACTACGTTAATGTCTTATGAATACTTTATTTACTTTATTTCCTTCATAACCATATTAAGAAGATTCATCTCTGAGCTTGACCCATAAATATCTTTATCTACTAATATGCATGGTATTCCTCTATCATTGGATATCTTACTCAAATAATCATACTTGTGCATTACTTGTGGTGCTATAACTGCTAGATTGCATCCCTTTTCTATTTCCTTTTCAAACTCACGTATACCTACAGCAAGAATATCCATATCAATATCTTCTTTCTTAGCTTGTTTCTTTAATGAACTAATAACTATAGCACTAGCTAAACCTTGAACACAAACAAATAATACCTTCATTCTAAACTCCTCCTTAAACTTTTTCTGAAAACATTTACTGACATAAAAAAAATATATAGAAATAATAAACTACGTAGTATGTAGTTTATTATTTTCTTCATCTACTTCTTTATATATAATCTTATATAATTTAATCATTCTTTCTACCAAAGTAATTACTTCCATTGCAACCATAAAATGATCCTGTGCATGATTATATTTTTATTGTATTTTATTTATTATCAATATTTTAGTTGTCTTTATACCTTTCCAAATCTTTTTTCGTTATATCAAGAAGATTATTTAATTCCCAAACTTCTCCCTCTTCTATAAGCCTATTTAAAAGAACTTCATACCTAGTAGCTTCAGCAACCTTACCTAAGGATATTAATGTTAAAATATTATTCATAATAGACGAAATAATATCTGATTTAACTTCAAATAATTTTTGTGCATCTTTTATTTCATCCTTTATCTCAAGCATTTGTTGGTCTAATTCAAAGGCTGCATCAGCAGCTTTCTTAAGCTTAACCTTTATTTCCTCTGGTATATGCTGCTTATATTTATAATTTAATGAATGTTCTGCCGTTGCCCAGAAGTTCATTGCTAATGTCCTTATTTGAAATTCAGCCAATATATCCTTTGCCCCATCAACCATATTAACTGTATACTTAATAATTACATGATAACTTCTATATCCACTTGACTTAACATTACTTACATAATCCTTTTCGTAAAGTATTTGCATATCTTTTCTTACTCTTAAAAGCTCCACCACTTTATCTATATCATCAACAAACTGGCACATAATTCTTATACCAGCTATATCCTCCATCTCTTGTTCCAGCCTATCTAAAGGAATTTCAAACTTATTAGCCTTTTCTAATATACTTGATACTTCCTTAACTCTTCCTGTTACAAATTCAATTGGTGAATATTCATTTCTTCTTCTATACTCTTTTCTTATGCTTCTTAACTTCACCTTTAATTCATCAACAGCTTGTTCATAAGCCATTAAAAAATTCTTCCAATTTTGAATAGCCATTCTTTTTATCACCCTTATTTATCGTTTACTATAAAATAAAAACTTTTGTAAATTTCATGTTACTTCATTACTATTATAACAAAATTTCACTATCTTTGTTTAAAAATTGTTTTTTAAAATAATTTCTTATTCTCTATTTAAAATAAAAATACCTCAAAATAACCTATTTTATTTTGAGATATCCCCATTACTTATAAAATTCTTACTGGATTAAAATCAATAAAATCACAAGAAGTCATAATATATTCTATCTCATTTATTATTCCAGTTTTTGCTTTAAATCTTCCTAATCCATGTAAATGTCCATAAATAACTTTTTCTACATTATATTCTTTAAAAATCTTCATAAATTCTGACTCTTCATAACCTTCATTAAATGGCGGATAATGAATCATAACAATTATTTTAGAATATCCTAATTTCTTTGCACTTTCTAAAGATAACCTTAATCTTATGGCTTCCCTAGCATATATTTTTGCATCTTTTTCTGTAAATTTCTCACTATCAGGCGATACCCATCCACGAGTTCCACAAATAGCATAATCATTATATGTATAAAAATTATTTTGAATAAACTTCATATTTTCATACATTGCATTTAACTTGCTTATGCTGCTCCACCAATAATCATGATTTCCTTTAGAAATTATCTTTTTTCCTGGAAGACTATCTATCCAGTCTAAATCAACCTTGCTATCTTCCGCTTTCATAGACCATGATATATCGCCTGCTATAAGTACAGTGTCTTCATCTGTAATCCTACTAATCCAATTTTCCTTTATCTTTTCGTCATGATTAAGCCATCTTTCTCCAAAGATATCCATAGGCTTATCAACATTTAAAGCTAAATGTAAGTCTGATATCGCATATAATGCCATCTTTTAACTTCAACCTCCTATAAAGAGCTATCTAATTCAGTAATATAAGCAATTATATGAGCTACAGCCTCATAAACTTCTGTTGGTATAGCATCTCCTACATCAACATTGCATAATAAATCTGTCAGTTCCTTATTAAAAACCACTGGAACTTCACTATCTTCTGCTTTTTCTAATATTTTATCTGCTATAATTCCCATTCCTACTGCAGTAACTATTGGTGCATTAGCTCCATCATAGTTTAAAGCTACAGCTTTCTTTCTATTTTGCACTATATTCCACCTACTATCTTATACTGTAATATCCACTGCCGCAATATTATTATCATTAAAAAATTCTCTACAAGACGATAGTTGAAGTTCTTCTGTCCTTTCAACAATTTCTATTTTAGTACTGAATCCTGATGATTCAACTATTTCTTTTAACTTCTCCTTTGAAATAACAAATAAATTCATAACACTTTTATCACATTTTAATTGCAAATCAATGTTCCTATTTTTTACATTTAAAAGAGCATCAACTGTGCCAAGCTTTACTGTTTTAACTGATATAGCCACCTTGAAATTACTGCTATCTATAGATTTTCCTTCTTTCCTATCATCCTTAATAATAAGCTTACATGGATATTCATTTTCCTTAAAATTTATTGGTACATCTAAGCAATAATATTGATCATTAATTTTATTGAATAACTTTAAATCATTTATACTATTTTTCATTATATTTAAAATTTGCGAAGAATTTTCGTCACTTTCTTTTAAATTAGAAATTATATTTCTTATGACCTCTTTAGCTCCTTCAGATTTTTCTGTAATATTTTTAGATAAATCCTTACTTATGCTAAATATATTTTCTCTTATATCATTGGATTTTAACTCTTTTTCTTCACCTTTTTGTCTACTTTCTACACTATTAAATAAATTTTTTATAAAATTTATTTCTTTATCTTTAATTTCATCTTTATTAATTATAACTTCCAATAACTTTGCTTCAGCATCATTTAATCTTACTTCTTTTCCTGTATGTTTTAATATACTTTCTCTTAAAACTTCTTTATTAATATTAAGTTCAGACTTATTCTCATTAACCATGGACTTATTTTCATTTTTTAGTACTTTAATGATTTCTTTAACATCATCTTCCATAAAAAAATCACTTTTTGCACCATCATTAATTATATTATCCTTTGAACTTTCTTTTATTAATGTTGCTTGAATCGTTTTTCCTGTTGAGCTTTTTGATAATATGCTACTATTATTAATATTATTATCTGTAATATCTTTAATATCTTTTATATCATTAATATTCTTAATATCTTTAACTTCTTTCATATCATTAATGTCATTATTGCTATTATTCTTATAATCAATAACATCTTTTGAATATTCTTGCTTTAATGTTTTTTCTAAAATTTCTCTATTTAAAGTATTATCTTCAATTGCTATAGCATTACCTAATTTTTCATTAACCTCATTAATTACTTTTTCCATAGCATTTTCATTATTAAATAACTTATTAAAACTCTCTAAATTTTCTTTAGTAAATTCAATGTCATTTTCTAAGAATAAAAGTACTTCTTGTAAATTAGTCTTAGAAAAAGCTTCAAAGAATTCATAAAGCTTTTGTGATACATAAACTCCTTCTTTACTATTTGCTGCAATATCCCTACTATTTAAATAAGAATTTATAAAATTTTTTATTTCTACTGGATTATTATTCATCTTATCACTAAATTCCATTATGCTCTTTACAGTAGTAATATTTTCCCTAGTAAGAGGTATATTGTATTTCACCATAGCCTTAAGCATATTGTAATCTTCCTTCTTTAAACCTTCTTTCAAGATAAAGTTCATTATCTCATCAATACTTTCCTTGGCAATTTCTTCATTTATTACTTCCGTATTATTAGCAGTTAGCTTAAGAAACAACATATTATCTTTTAATTCTGCTACTTCAAAATTTAATAAGCCACCTTTTAAATCCACTTCACCTTGCAGTTCAGCTTCTATCTCCATTCCATTAGTTAATTTTATGGTAACCTTATTACTTTGGGAATCCTCCTTAATAACTCTTCCTTTTAAAGTATCTCCTTGATTAAATTCATAGCCTCCTCTAAAGCTCACCTTTTCTGTTGTTATATATTTTCCATAAGTAAATGTTGATATATTATTAATTTTTCACCCCTCCATTCATTATGGCTTAGCTAACCATATTTAAGTATCTAATTTAGTTATCGTAAAAAATATTATCTTCTAAACTTCTTATTTATATATTCAGTGAAATAATCCAACTATATAAAATAAAGGAGATAGATAAAATTTCTATCTCCTTTATTTATTGAATTATTGTACTTCTATTTTAGTGTAATTCTTCTTTCCTCTTTTAATTAAAGCAGATCCATCTTGAATATCTTCTTCTGTAAATATTCTTGCTACTTCTGTAACTTTTTCTCCATTTAATGAAAGACCACCTTGTTGGATTAATCTTCTTCCTTCAGCTTTTGATGGAACTATTTTAGTTTCAGCTATAATATCAAGAACTGTTTTACCAAAGCTTTCAGCACTTATAGTAACTGTTGGTACATTGCTCATATCTACTCCACCAGCAAATAATGCTTCTGCTGCTGATTTAGCTTTTGTTGCTTCTTCTTCTCCATGAACAAGTTTAGTTACTTCATAAGCAAGTACTGTCTTGGCTTTATTTATTTCAGAACCTTCTAAAGCACTTAATCTTCTTACTTCCTCCATTGGTAAGAATGTTAATAATGATAGGCATTTTTCAACATCTGCATCATCAACATTTCTCCAATATTGGAAGAATTCAAATGGAGATGTTTTTGCTGGATCTAACCATAAAGCTCCACCAACTGTTTTACCCATTTTTTGTCCTTGGCTATTTGTTAAAAGTGTACAAGTCATTGCCATAGCTTGGCCTTGAGCTTTTCTTCTAACAAGTTCAACTCCAGCAATCATATTTGACCATTGGTCATCTCCACCAAGTTCCATCTTACAGTTATATTTTTGATTTAATACATAGAAATCATATCCTTGCATTAACATATAGTTAAATTCTAAGAATGAAAGTCCCTTTTCAAGTCTTTGCTTAAAGCATTCTGCACTTAACATTCTATTTACTGAGAAGTGTACTCCCACATCTCTTAAGAAATCTACATAATTTAAGTTTAATAACCAATCAGCATTGTTTACTAATATAGCCTTATCATCTGAAAAATCTATAAATCTTTCCATTTGCTTCTTAATGCATGAAACATTATGTTCAATTTGCTCTTTTGTAAGCATAGATCTCATATCTGTTTTTCCAGATGGATCTCCTACCATGGCAGTTCCACCACCAAGTAATGCTATTGGTCTATGACCTGCCTTTTGCATATGAGCCATAAACATCATTGCTATAAAGTGTCCAACATGTAAACTATCAGCTGTTGGATCAAAACCTATATAAAAAGTTATTTTTTCCTTTTCTAATAACTCTCTTGTCTCATCTTCATGTGTGAATTGCTTTATGTATCCACGTTCTAATAATTCATCTAAAACATTAGCCATCTTAACTTTACCTCCTACGTAAATCACTATATACAGTATATCTTATAACAACGTTTTTTATCAAGAAAATGTTATTTTAAAAAATGAAAGAGATCATTACTGACCTCTTTCATTTTTATGCTACATATTGTTTTATTCCTTCAGGCACCTCTTCACTGGCATTAATATTTATATTAATATATACATTTATTCCAAATCTATCAGTTAAATTGGCTATTCTTTTTATTAATTGAGCTGATTCTTTCATTGTACAATTGATTATATTAAATAACCCATCTACATATATATTTTCTATATCATAATTTGATGAGATTATACCACAAATCATGCCATAAAAATCATTACAATCTCTTACTTCATACTCCATCGTGTCAACAAATCTTATTGATCTATTTAGCTGTAACATTGGTCTTGAATCATCATCAATGTAAACTGAATCTCCCTTAGCTTCTAATTGTTGGTGGTTAGCTAATTCTATTAACCTTTTAGTCTTTCCAGAACCTCTCCTTGCACAAAAAACTTGTATCATTGGAACCACTCCTTATTTCTATGATTATTTATTAATGATGATTAGATCATCATTATAATTAACATTTAACAATATTAAAGCACTTACATTACTTAAAATTATTATTCTCAATTTACTTTGTATTATTCACTAATTAATTCTATATATAAATGAAAAAATCGCCCATATTTATAACAACATTTTCTTCAGCTCTCTATAAATTTATACCTTCCTGTACTATATAATATTCAAAACATACTGAAAATGTTCCAACTATTTTTAAGTTTTTATGAAAATAAAATAACAATGCTGCATATCTATAATCACATTACTCTATCATAGACATGCAACAATTATATTAATGTATAATAACTCTATTCTTTCCAATACTTTTTGCTTTATATAAAAGCCTATCTGCTTCCTTGATAACATCATCAATGTGATCCTCTGACTTGCTAAAACTTACACCAAAGCTCGCAGTTACCTCAATTATATCCTCTTCTATTATAATGCTATTATTAGCTATTTTTCTCCTTATATCATCAATCATATTATATATCTCTTCCTCATTTACCTGCTCATTATCAATATATAGTATGATTTCTTCTCCTCCATATCTTGCAGCAATATCTCTTTCCCTAATGTTATCCATAATTATCTGTGAAATATTTTTAATAACAATATCACCTACAGGATGTCCATATTCATCATTTATACTCTTAAAATTATCAATATCAATCATAACAATTGCATAATATTTTCTATCTCTACTACTCTTAGCTACTCTATTATAAAAATAATTTCTATTGTATAAACCTGTAAGATAATCAATTTTTGCTGCTAATTTTAATTTTCTATATAACTCTGCATTTTTAATAGCTACAGCTATCAAATTAGCCATTTTCTTAATATATTCTTGATATTTATAACTAAAATATCCCTTTTCCGAATGTTCTAAAAATATATATCCAATAATCCTATCCCCTAATATTAAAGGAATCAGCATTATTGACTTAGAGTTAGTGATATTATCCTTACTATTTTCATATTCCATATTAAAAATTGATACATCAATACCGTCATATAGGTAAATATACTTCTCTTCTAATACCTTCATACTAAACTTATTATTTGATACTTTAGCTACATATTTATCATTTTCTATTAAATATATGGTACTATAATCAATTTTTAGTGCGGATATTATAATATTATTTACTTCTTTAAAAAAATCTGATTTGCTTACAATACTATTTAGATAAAATTCAACTTCAACTATATTCTCTAATATTTTAACTTTTTTCTCCATTTCATCCTTATATAGCTTAAATTCTTCATTTATATAATCATATGCCTTAATAGTATTATTCATTTTAAACCTCTCAATAATTAACATAAAAAAATTAAAAGCTACATTAAAAAATATAGATAATATAATAGTAATATTATCTATATTTTAATTTAACTTAATATAATTTTACCCTTTATTGGTAAAAATATCAAGTTTTTATTTTTTATTTTATTTTTCATCTTTTTTTTTAATATTTATAAAGCATTTTTTGATAATCCAGTTCCATTTATGTTTACTTTTGTATTTACCTCAAAATCACAAATACTTAAAGGGTCATCAATAGATTCTTTTCCATAATAAATTTCCTTCATTCTATAAACATTAAATATATCTATTCCCTTTTCTTTATACTTATTAAACAATTGAGTTATATAACTATTAATATATTCTTCTTCATTAACTTTTATATAATTTATAAATTCACTATCTACAATAGCCTCTCCTTGAATATCTGAAATTTCCAAATCAACCTCAATATTTTTTACCAAAGTAAATTTATTATTATCAAATCTCAACATACTATCTTCAGAACTTGATAAAACATCTAAACTTATAAAATCAGTGTCCGTATTAGGATTACCAATTTCAAATGTACCTTCATAGACACTTCCCATCATAAGTTCATATAATAATGTATCTTCCTGATCCAACCTTTCAACAAGTACATTGTCTTTTAATATACCAGAACCATTTATTTGAACTTTTTGGTCTAAAACATCCTTCTTTAAATTTACTGCTGGAAGTAACAATGTATTATCTCCCATAAGTCTATTGCTTAAATAATAATTTACATTAGCTTGAAGTGAAAGACTATTAAATGGTTTTTTATTCATTATATCATTTAAATACATACCTAAGAATTCATCATCACCAGACGTAGCTTTAAGCAATTCTTCAACATCTCCATAATAAATAAATGCACTAGGCTTTATTTGCATTTCACCATAATTATTTATTAAATCTAAATATTTTTTAATTCCTACTTTAGCTGCCTTCTCTGTAAATATATATGCTTTTACTTGACTATAATTTAGCTTAGCACTGGAGAAATTATCAATTTTCTCTAAAGCATCTTCTGTAGTTTTTCCTACACCTTTAAAAATAAGCCTTCTACCTTTATCAGAACTTTCATTAGTACTTCTATAAGGCTTAATACAATCTAGATATACTATCACCTGACTCAAATCATCTGTATCAAAAATCATACTTGTTGCAAAAGTTACCTTGTTTATATCCCTATAATTAAAACAACCTGTTAAAGTTAATGGAATAAGTAAGATGATAAGTATTTTGAATATTTTATTTCTTTTTGCCATCTTTATCACATCCTACTCCAATTATTTTTCTTGATATCCTATTTAAACTTCCTCTAAACAATATATCTTTGAATCTATATTCACTTAAGCTTCCTAATGGGAATAGGAATGGATATCCTACAGAATCTAACTCACATATCTGAGTCATAAAAATAAGCGAAGCTGAAAGGAATCCTGGAAGTCCAAGCAATGCTGAAAAACAAACAATAACTATTGACCAAAATGATACTGCTCCATAAAGTTTTGGTATTAGAAAATAACATAATGTGCTTATAGCTACTACAATTATGGTAATTCTTGATGCTACTCCAGCACCAACTGCTGCATCTCCTAAAATTAATGCTGATACAATGCTCATAGCACTTCCAATGGCCTTTGGCAATCTTATTCCTGCTTCTTTTATAAATTGAAAAGCAAGCATCATTATTATTACTTCAACAAAAGTTGGTAAAGGAACTCCAGCCCTTGATACAGCAAGCCTAAATATAAATAATGTAGGTATCATAGAGAAATGATGAGTTATTACTGCTACATATAATCCTGGTAGGAATGAAGCTATAAAAAAGGCAATCCATCTTAATACCCTATTAAAATTAGTAAAATATTTATTTACATAATAATCATCTGGCATTTGAAAATTTTCCATAAAAAAATAAGGTACAGTTATTACAAATGATGTGCCATCAACAATAATGGCTACCCTTCCTTCTAAGATTTTTGCACAAACTTCATCAGGTTTTTCTGTATATCCTACTGTATCAAAAAATGAATTTTCTTTCTTTAAGTTACATTCAATATAATTAGAATCTAGTACAAATCTTAAATCTAAACTTTTAACTTTTTTTCTTATATCCTCTAGTACATTTTCATCTACAATTCCTTTTATATATGTTATGGCTACAGCTGTTTGAGATTTTTCTCCAACATATACAGCTTCAAATTTCAAATCTGGATTTTTAAGCCTTCTTCTTATCAAAGCAACATTATCTACTATGAGCTCATTAAATCCCTCTCTTGGTCCCTTCAATACAGATTCAGTATCAGGTATTCCAATTCCCCTTCTTACCATGTTCTTTACTTCACTGTATATTATCTCTTCATAATCATTTAATACTAATATTACATCTCCGCTTAAAACATGAAATATTGCATCATCTACATCCTTAGCTATACCAGTCATATTCATATCTAAAACTTTATCTATTAAATCTTTTGGAGTACTAATACCTTCTTCTCCCTTAAGTTCTCCAAAACCTCTAAGAGGAAGTATCATATACTCCATCATCCATTGACTATTACATAAATCATCAATAAATACCACTGTCCCATTTCCAAGTATAGTAGATAACTCTCTAAACTTAACATCAAAGCAGTCTTTAAACCTTTCCTTTAAATAATCGATATTTTTATTCATAATTCATCACCTAAGAATATTATTCCTCCCATAGTGTTTAATATTCATTTTTTTGAGAATACTATTTTAGAATACTAAAATATATACGAGGTGGAGAGATGAATGAAAATAAAATATCAACAAAACACTATATAATTTTTATATATGCAGTAACCTTTGTAAGTCTTAAAATTTACTGTTCACAATTTATTACCATAGGGGGAAGAGATACTTGGATATGCTTAATTGCAGCATTTATATTATTAATTGGCATTGCTACTTATCTATTAGATATAATAGCAAGAAAAGGAAACTACAATATAAATAATATTTTCACCATCGGTCTATCTAAAACTATGGGAAATATTCTACTTTTCTTATTTGCTATAGGATTATTTTTATCTTCATTGGAAGCAGCTATGGTAGAAGCTAATTGCATTAAAACCTGCTTTTTCCTACCTACTCCTCAATGGTATATACTTTTATTTTTCCTATTACCTTCATTATTTTTAATAAGGAAGAAGGTTCGTACAATATTAATTTTCACTACGATAAATATTATTTCTTTTATAGTAAACTGTTTAATATTAAGCATATTTTCTGAGCCTTATAAAAACACTAAGTATATCCTTCCGGTTTTTACAAACAATTTAACAATAGGAAACTATTTTAATTGTATTCTACTTTTATTAGGATGCATTTCATCATTTGCTATTTCACTACCATATTTGAAGCATCTTACAAAAGCAGATAATTTAAAAAAACATAGCCTTATTGCCTTATGCACTATAGCCTTATACTCTATATATTCAATAATAGGTATTATTTCTTGCTTTGGACCATCTAGAGCCGCTAATTTATTTTATCCTGAATATACCATGAGTCAGCGCATTCAATTAGGTGGATTCATTGATTTTGGTGAATTATTTTTCTTAATGGAAGCTATAGTAGGATTATTTTTAAAATATCTTTTAAGTACATATGGAATATATATTATTTATAAAAAATATATTAAAAATGACAAAATATATATTGCTACATATTCTATAATTATTTTTATTTTAGCTTCACTTTTCTCAAAAAATAATTATATTTTATTTAATATTTTGAAATACTATAATTATAGCAATCTATTCTTCTTTATATTGATTCCATTGATAGCTTTTACAGCTTTTTCAATGAAATCTTCAAAAAAGGCATAATTATTTCCAACAAACAATTCAATTGCATTTTTGGAAATATATGTATATAATAATATTATAAATGAAATTTAGTAGGATTTTATATGATCATTAGAAAGTACCCCTTCATCTTTAAAGGGTTATGTATCAAGTGTCAATAAGCCCTATAAATTTTGAGGAGGTTAAAAATGGAAGATAAAAAAATTACTTGTAAGGACTGCGGAAAAGAATTTATTTTTACTGTAGGAGAACAAGAATTTTACAAAGAAAAAGGATTTGAAAATGATCCTGTTCGTTGCCCAGAATGCAGAAAAGCAAGAAAAACTCAAAAAATGAACAGAGATAAGAAATACTAGATAAAAGGCAGCCCTTAGGCTGCTTTTTCTATTATTTATTTAAATCGTTGACATAAATTTTTCCTACTTCTATAATTAAACTAATATGTAATTACGTAAAATATGAAAAGAGGTGTTTTTTTTGGAAAATACAACAGAAAATAAAAAAGTTATATTTAGTGGTGTTCAGCCATCAGGTAACTTAACAATCGGAAACTACTTAGGAGCTCTTAAAAATTGGGTTAAGCTACAAGATGAATATGACTGTTATTATTGTGTTGTTGATTTACATGCAATAACTGTAAAACAAGAACCTAAAGATTTAAGAAGAAGAACTCTTGAAGTTTTAGCTATATATTTAGCAGCTGGAATCGATCCAGCTAAAAATACATTATTCATTCAGTCACATGTTCCTGCCCATAGTGAAGCTTGCTGGTTATTAAATTGCTCTACTTACATGGGTGAGCTTAGCAGAATGACTCAATATAAAGATAAATCTAAAAAAATGGGAGAATCTATCGGTGTTGGTCTATTTACATATCCAGTACTTATGGCTTGTGATATTCTTTTATATAATACTGATTTAGTACCTGTAGGGCAAGATCAAAAACAACATTTAGAACTTGCAAGAACTCTAGCTTCAAGATTTAATACAACTTACAGCGATACATTTAAAGTACCAGAACCTTATATTCCAAAGACTGGTGCTAAAATAATGAGTCTTCAAGAACCAACTAAGAAAATGTCTAAATCTGATGAAAACCCTAATTCATACATCTTGATTATGGATTCACCAGACGTTATTAGAAAAAAGATTGCTAGAGCTGTTACTGATAGCATAGGTGTAATAAATTACACTGAAGAACAACCTGGTGTTAAAAATCTTATAGATATTATCTGTGCTATTGAAAATGTTACTCCAGATGAAGTTGTAGCTAGATATGTAGGAAAAGGATATGCTGATTTAAAGAAAGATACCGCAGAAGTTATCATCAATGAATTAGCTCCAATTCAAGAAAAGTTTAACGAGCTTATGAGTGATAAGAAAGCTTTAGAAGCAATTTACAAAGAAGGTGCTGAAAAAGCTAATTACGTTTCTATGAAACTTCTTAGAAAGATGCAAAAAAAGATTGGTTTAATTCCTCGTTAAAATTAAAAAATATAGGGTGTGTTAGACTGTTTAAAAACAATCTAATATACCCTATATTCACTTTATAAAAGCTAATTATTATCTAAACTTCTTCTTTTATAATATAAATAGGTCTCTTCTTAGTTTCAACATATACCTTTGCTAAATATTGCCCTACAATTCCTGTACAAAACAATTGAATTCCTCCAATAAAAAACATTGCCAATATTAACAATGATAATTCACCAACTTTTTGTGAAAAAAATAAAATCTTTATAATAAATATACAAATCATAATCATTGATACCACAATAAATAAGCTACCTGCTATTGTTGCTATACTTAAAGGTATAGTTGAAAAGGCCATAATTCCATTAATGGCATAAGTAAACAGTTTTATAAATGACCACTTACTTTCTCCTATAATCCTATTTTTATTTTCATACTCAATCCATTTAGTTTTAAACCCAACCCAACTAAACATCTCTTTGGAAAATCTATTAAATTCATTCATACCAAGCACTGCTTCAGCTACTTGCCTTGTTATCATTCTAAAATCTCTTGCACCATCTACAATATTATTTTTAGATATCCTTCTAATAATCTTATAAAATTGCCTTGCAAAACAAGAGCGTATTATAGGCTCTCCTTTCCTATTTACTCTCCTTGCTACAACAGCATCATATCTTTTAACTTTTATAAAATAAAACATCTCTTGCAATAATATTGGCGGATCTTGCAGATCTACATCCATCATAGCTATGTAATTGCCACTTGCTTTATTTAAACCAGCATATAGCGCAGCTTCTTTTCCAAAATTTCTTGAAAACGAAATATAACTACAACATTCATCTCCATCGGCTATCTTTTTAATTTCATTTAACGTATTATCACTAGATCCATCATCAATAAATATTACTTGAAATTCAACATCTTTCATACAACTATAAATTTTGCAAAATTCCTTATAAAATAAAAGTATGGCTTTTTCTTCATTATAACAAGGAACTATCACAGAAAGCTTATCCATATAACTACACTCATTTCATAATTTAATACTTTTAACATATATTGATTTTTTTAACATATACAATTTAATTATATCCTTTTTATAACAAAAAGGATATATAAAAACTTTTTATAGTCTTTATATATCCTTCTATAATTATTTATTTTCCCATGGCTTTGTTTCTAAATATTTAATAAAATCATCTCTTAACTCTTCTCTCTTAAGAGCCATTTCCACAGTTGCTTGCAAGAAACCTAATTTATCTCCTACATCATATCTTCTTCCATCAAAATTGTAAGCATACATAGCTTCATTTTCCACTAAAGTTTTTAAAGCATCTGTTAATTGAATTTCTCCACCTTTTCCTGGTTTAGTATTTTCTAATATTTCAAATATCTTAGGAGTTATTATATATCTTCCTAAAATAGCTACATTACTCGGTGCTTCTTCTATTGAAGGTTTTTCTACTAAATCTTTTACTTTGTATACTTTATCTTCAATATGTATACCATTTACTATTCCGTATTTATTTACATTTTCAGGTATTACTTCTTGTACACCTAAAATTGTTGTCTTATACTCATCATAACAATCCATAAGTTGCTTTAAACATGGGACATCATTATCCACCACATCATCACCTAACATTACAGCAAATGGTTCATCCCCTACAAAAGATTTAGCACAATGTATTGCATGCCCTAATCCTTTAGGTTCCTTTTGTCTTATATAGTGAATATCCACCATATCAGAAATATTTCTAACCATTTCAAGCATTTTTATCTTACCACTCTTTTCAAGTTCTAATTCTAATTCTACAGATTTATCAAAATGATCTTCAATAGATTTTTTATTTCTTCCTGTAATTATTAATATTTCTTCTATTCCAGATGCTACAGCTTCTTCAATAATATATTGAATAGTTGGTTTATCAACTATTGGTAACATTTCCTTTGGTTGTGCCTTAGTTGCTGGCAAAAATCTTGTACCTAACCCTGCTGCTGGAATAATCGCTTTCCTTACTTTCATTACTAATACCTCTCTAACAATTAAAATAGCCTATTAATTAATAATAGCATAATAAAATATTATTTCAATAATTATTCCTCATATCATCTTTACTTAATTATAATTTATAGTTATATTGTATATAGTGCATGTTTACAGTTTTCTAATATAGTCAATACTTAAAATACTTTAGAATGAAAACTATTATTTAATAATAAGATCACATATAATTAACTTATTGTGGGAGGAACTCATTATGACTTTTTTGTCAGTTATACTTATTGCTTTTCTTATGGGTATTTCTTACTATCTATATAGAAAAAACATAATAAATAAAAATCTATTTACTATTACTTCTATTTTTATTGGAATATATTCACTTATTACCATATTAATTTATTACAATAACATTAATTCTGGATTTAAATATGGAATCTTATTTGGAGATGTGTCTGGTTCTTATTTTTGTGATGAAGAAAGATACTTTTTTGAATCTGCTTTGCTAAGTGAACATTTAAAAAATGGTGAATTATTAGATCTTTTAAAAGGTTCATTTCCAGCCTATGAATATATAACTGGTGCAGATATTCCTGGTTTTGGATACAAAAACATATTTGTAATCTTTTTAGCATTACTTAGATTTGTAGGAATTAATAGTGTAGTTGATTTAATACTTATAAAATTAATTGCATACATACCAACAAGTATATATTTATACAAGTTAGCACGAATATATTTAGATGAAAAAAAATCCTTGATAACTGTATCAATTTTTAGTTTATTACCTGGCTATATACTTACTAATACAATATTAATGAGAGATAATATTATTTTAATGCTTTTAATAATAATTCTATATTATTCATTAAAAAAGCCTCTTAATTATAAAAAATTATTATTATTTTTACTATTAATATTTCCTATTAGAGGATATTTACCATTAATATTACCAGTAGTATTAATATTTTGTTATAAAAATGATAAAAAAATTATTACAATTAAAGATATACTTTATTTTTTAATAATTATACTAACTTTATTATTCTTCTCCAATTTTAAGTTTAATAATGGTGAGCTTATGTTCTTAGGCTTTAATGATGGTCAAATGTCTAATCTACAAATAGCATTAAAAAATTTATATGGAAGTGGAATTACCTTTGTAATTAATATATTTGTTCAAACATTTATTCATATAGTTGTTGATCCTATTTTCCCTGAGTTCTTAAAATCTGGATCATTATATCTAATACTATTTTCTTTAGGAAATATTGTAGGTACTATCTTAACAATTGTATTTGCTATAAAGCTTTTAATAAATATATTTGTAAATAAAAATAATTCATTAACTTATTTATTTAAATTTTCAATATATTTCACATTATTATGCGGCTTACTAGTATTATGTAAGGATTCGTTTATAATCAATCGAGTTGCTTTAATGTGGCTTCCACTATACATAATAATATTATTGCTACCAATTAACTTTAAATTTCGCAAAACATTAAATAAAAAGCAGCTACATAAATCGTAGCTGCTTTTCTTTAATGTTTTATAAGTTTTATTTCAATAGCTTCCATTCTTTTACCTTGTCCAGTTGTTCCTGCAATTTGTCCTCCAGTTGTCCAATTTGTCCAACCATAGTCTTCTCCACGAACTCTATACATAACATCATAATCCGGAGCATTAACTAATTCAATAATTATTGCTTCTACTCTTCTAGATTGACCAGTTGTTCCAGACATAGTACCATTATATACCCAATCTTGACTCCACATAGTATCTGCAAGATGTGTTTTATATCTTATACTTGCACCTTCTGGTAAATCAGGAGCTATTATTTCAATTGCTTCAATTCTTCTATATTGGTTTACCGTACCTGACATTTGTCCATTATAACGCCAATCTTGCCACATAGTATCTGCAAGATGTGTTCTATATTTAATGTTAGACTCTCCCTTAACTATTCTTATTTGAATAGCTTCAATTCTTCTCCATTCATTGATAGTTCCAGCTGTTTCTCCTTCATTTACCCATCTCATCCAACCATAATCTTGAACAAGAACTCTATATTGAAGATAATATCCTTCTGGCATTCCTTCAGTAACTATTTCAATGGCTTCAATACGCTTACTTTGACCTGTTGTACCTGCAACTTGTCCATCACTAGCCCACTCTTGCCAATTATAGCCTTCACCACGAACTCTATACTTAACAGATGCACCATTATATCCTTGAAGAGAAATCCTTATAGCTTCCATTCTTAAATACTCATTTACAGTTCCAGCAACTTCATCTTCATACTTTTCTGGAAGCCACATATATTTAGCAGAATGTGCCTGATATGTTATTCCTGGCTTTTCATCTTTAGAAGAAGTATTTTTACCAGTATTAATTAGTTTTACATTAGACGCTTTAATATATCCTCTATTATTCCAATCATAATTTTCACTAAATTCACTACCTCCACTTGAAGATAAAGGCGTAGTTCTTTCAGGATATACTTCGTAACATACATCTTGTCCAATTACATGAGTTTTTGTTGTAGTTAATACTACAGGAACTCCTACAAATGTAACATAATAATCCATCGAATTAGAAACATTATACAATAAGTTGTTATTTCTATCTACAACTTTTCCAGCTGCTGAATAAATTGCTAACTGATTATAATTATAATCATTCAATGAATTAATATTATTTCCGCTTAAATATTTATCTACTGAAAAAGCATAAGATGCTGCTTTTTCTCCCCAAAATGGATCAGAAGCATACTTAACATTAGCTCCCATATACTTATTTCCAACAAATCCACCATAATATCTAGAATCTTGAGGATCACTATATCCAGAAGAAATCCAATATTTAGCAAATTCATTTATACAGTGTTCTACTGAATTAAATCTACTTGCATCATCTGGATTAGAATCTACTGCATTTAAACCAAATAAATTATTTCTATTTTGAGCATAACTAGATAATCCCCATGCTGATTCATTTATTGCAATACCTAATATAAGAAGAGCATTTACTCCATAAGTATTTTGGGCATTAATTAAATATTGCCCTATCCCTCTTAATTTACTGTTATTTTGAGTGTTAGCTTCTATAAAAGAATTTAATTGGCTTGCACTATAAATACTTTTACTTCTAAATGGTAAATATTGATAGTAATTATAGTAAGGATTTGATCCATTTACCGCATTAAAATATGAATTTCCTTTCATATCATTAATTAATGTATGTAAATTTGTATAAAAATATCTAGCGTCATAACTATAATATTTTACACCTTCACTTAAATAACTTGGTGCTACACCAACTGTTCTAAAACTCCCTGAAGTTCCACTTTTTGCAGTTATATCTGTAGTAATATAATGTTGAAGTTGTCCATTGTTTACAGTATAATAACTAGGATTAGTTACTTGATTCATTGGAACTATTACCGCGTCATATGTACCAGTATTAGTATCCTTTTTAGTCCAACCCTTATATCCATTAACCATTACCCTAACAGCATTCCCATTATCCTCTAAAATAGGAGCATCATCAACATAATTATGATTAATATAATTGGTTACCCCCGAAAGATTAGAGTTTTGATATAATAACGTAACGTTAGAATTATCAACCTTTCCATTTGTATGCTTAAAAAATCTTGCCATAGCATTTGTAGAATATACTACAACACCATAATTATCAATTACACATGGAATTGCCTCATCACTTTCATATTCATTTAATGCAATACTCATTGCCTCACCAATAGTATCTGCACTTTCTATATACTTGAAACTTCCATCTGAATATGCTTCTACAATTTCATAATTAGCATCAGTTTTTTTAACTAAATACTCAAAATTTAATGCATTTTCATAGTTAGATTTAAATTCTTCTTGCTCAAGCTGTTCAATTAATGCATCATCATAAATTGCTACTTCTTTACTTGTTTCAATTGTACCATCTGTATACTCACCAACAAGTATAACTTCATCACCTTCAGCTTTAACATGATATTCTACATCTTCTGCGGCAATATAAATATCATCATCAACTATTGATTCACGTGTAGTTCTTGATCTCTCACTAGCAACTAATTGAATATCACTTTCAAAATCATTTAATTCCTTTGGATTCTTCTTTACTTTTTCATAAATATTATTATCAATAGATTTAGAAATTTCCTTCTTTTTTTGGGCTTCATCATTTGAAATATCAGACTCATTATTAATATTTAAATCTTCAGTGACTTCTTCTAAAGCTTCAATATCTTCTTGATTTTCCACATTATTTTCTACATTTTCACTGATAATATTTTCTATATCTTCCTCAGTATTTTCTTCCGATAAATTTTCTTCTATTATTTCATTAGAATTACTATTTTCATCCAAAACTTTAACACTCTCTATATTATTAAGAGCATAACTTACTGTAGATGGCACCACTATATTAGTTAATGCAAATAATGTAGTAATCATTAAAGCTATCTTCTTCAAATTCTCCCTCCTTTCGTTAAATTATTTAATTAACAGACAATTATAAATATACCATAAAATATCCAATTGGTGAATATAATTTTAAAATAATATAAGCTTATTTAATATAATATTAAACTGTTACTGTTATTTTTATAAAATCAAATTCTTGACTTACATCTATTTTTAATTCATTAATATCTTTTGTATAAATATCTTTTTCTTCAGTAAAATAATTTCCAATTGCTTCATTTATATCTTTTATATATTTACTATCATTTAATACTTCAATTAAAATATTACTAAATATGCTTCCACTAATATCATACTTTCCATCATTTAATATAGTTGTTAATCTTACAGAAGAACTTATGACAATTTTATTATTTTCGTTAAGTTTATATACTATATTTTCTCCTAATCCATTTTCTGCTTCAATTTCTCTATAATTAGAATTTTTTATAGTCATCTTTTTATTTTCAATTAAATCTTTTATTATATTATATTTATCATTATATTTTTTTTCTTTTTCATTTATATTATCATCAATACTGTTATTATCTATTTTATTTTCTTCTACATTTTCCTTGCTTTCATTATTTACTTCTTCTTTATTCTTCTCTTCTTTATTCTTCTCTTCTTTATTCTTCTCTTCTTTATTTTCCTCTTTTTGAGATACTTCTTTATCTGCTGGTACTGAATTATCTTCTACAGTTTTATCTATACTACTTTCACTTTTATTTGTTTCATTAGAACAAGATACCAATGTAAATATTGATACAATTATTAAAAATATAATAAATTTTTTCTTCATTTTACTTCACCTCTTAATCTATTATCGATTTATTTTTACTAAACTAAAATTGTTTTAATTTAAATTTCTATATACTATATAAAACAAAAAAAGAGCTAACAATAGTTAACTCCTTATATAGCACCCTCACCTTTTAATACTGAAATTGCTGTTTGAAATAAAATTTTTACATCAAGATAAAATGACATATTATCAATATAATACATATCCATTTCAACACGTTCTTCATATGTAGTATCACTTCTACCATTTGCCTGCCAATATCCTGCTAATCCTGGTACAACTGAAAATAACTTTTCTGCCTTATTTCCATATTTCGATATTTCTTTTTCTACAATTGGTCTTGGTCCAATAATAGTCATATCACCTTTTAATATATTAAATAATTGTGGTAGTTCATCTAAACTTGTCTTTCTTAAAAAACCTCCAAGTTTTGTTACTCTTGGATCATTATCTAGTTTAAAATTCTTATAATACTCTTCTTTTTGCTCAGAAGTGAAACTTTCAAAAATTTCATTTGCATTTGAATACATAGTTCTAAATTTATAAACTTTTATATCCTTTCCACCTTTACCTTTTCTTGTATGTCCAAAAACAATTTTTCCTGGTGAATCAAATTTAATTAAAATTGCAATAATAATATATATGGGACTTAATAATATTATGCCAATTAAAGAACCTATTATGTCAATTAACCTTTTTATTGCTAAATATACTTTTTTCCTCACTGAATTAGCCATAAAATTCCTCCCTAAATTCTTCCTACGCTTAAACGCTACTCAAAATAACATATATATTATATTATTAATTCTTCTTGTAATAAAGAAAAATATTATTTTTAAGAAAATATTAATATTTGTATTGAAAAAAAGAACTAATGTAAAATAGTCATAAATACTTATATCGTATTATATATCACATATAGAAATAATTTCTTCTATTCTATTTATAAAAGTATGATTTTGGGAAATATATTCATATCCTTTATCTATAATGCACTCTCTATCTTGTTCATGTTTTAAATAAAATCTAATTTTATTTATTAAGTCATCTGTATCTTTATAAATAACAGTATAATCATTAAAATTCTTTTGTATATATTCTATATTATCTACTAATTCGAAAGATTTTGTACCTATTATTTCAAAAAATCTCGGATTACATCCTTCTTTAGATTGTTTATTATGTATATTAATACATATCTTTGATCTAGAATATAAATTACTTACTTCTTTAGGTGATAAAAATCTATTTTTGAAATATTTTCTATATCCTTTTAAGTAATATTTAATATATCTCTTTGGCTTACTAGGCATTAAATACTTACCATAAATTTCAATATTACAATATTTAAATTCCTCTATTATTTTTTCAAATAATATTACTCTATGCTCATAGTTTGCAAAACTACCTACAAAAGAAATATCTATACTTCTTTTAATTCCTTTAACATCATAAACAAAATTATCATAACATAGAGGAAGAAAATAGCTATCTATATTCTTTGTTTCTTGCAACTTTTTTATATCGGTTTTTTCAAACATAAATCTAAAATCATATAATTCTAAAGTATCCATTGATTGACTCTCTCTATATACAGAGTCCATCATCCACATTATCAGTTTACATCCTTTTTTCTTAATATATTCTAAAGTTTCTCTAGTAATATAGCTCCCTTTAATTACAACTATATTTTTTATATTATTCTTATCAACAAAATCAATTATTTCCTGATTAACTTTTTTACCATATTCATTTACATAATATTCTCTTTTAGCTTTAAGTAAAAATTTATCTACAAGTTTATTCCCTGTAACTGGAATATTTTCTTCTTCAAAATTTATTATATTAGTTTTAAAGCCTTTAACTTGAAAAGCTTTAGCAACACTTTCATTATAACCATAAAAATTAGGTCCTACAATTAAAACTTCTTTTTTGCTCATTTCTTACCTTTCTAAAAAACATATTTATTTTATTCATACATTTTTGCAAGTATCTTATACCAAGCTGTGCACATGGCATTTCTTCTTGCATATTTAGATATAATTTTGGAATATGCAAAAATTATTTTTCGCTCTAATGCTTTACCATTTTTTCTTTTATTATCAGCTGTAGATTTTAATTGCTCCGACTTATCAAAGTTTCTTATTTCTTTTTTTGATATCTTATCTTCAGAATACAAGCCATCTATAGAGTAACTATCTTTTCCGCACTTCAGTCTTTCCTTATATAATTTTTTTAAATAAAAAGCATTATATATCTGTGCTAATGTTTTATCTCTTGAAATACTATTCTTTCTTATTCTATATTGTAATAATGATTCCGATAAATTACTAACTTTATATCCAGCAGCAACAACACGGCAAATAAAATCATAATCCTCAGCAAATAAAATTTCTCTATACCCATTTACTTTCTGCAAAATACTTTTTCTAAAGAAAAATGTTGGATGTATAACAACATTAGTATATTTTAAATAATCTTTAATTTTATCACTATTCTTTACAACAAAAGTATTTTTCTGAATTATACAATTATTTTCATCAATGAAGTCAACACTGGTTCCAATTAAGTCTATGTCCTTATTAGCTTCCATAAACTCATATTGTTTTTTTAATCGATCAACATTTGCAATATCATCAGCATCCATTCTAGCTATGTACTTACCTTTTGCATATTCTAAGCCTTTATTTAAACTTTTTACCAATCCTAAATTCTTTTCATTCTTTATGTAGACTATTCTATTATCTTTATTACAATATTCATTTATTATTTCTTCTAATAAAGTATTATTAGGATTATCTAATATAAGAATAAATTCAAAGTTTTCATAGCTTTGATTTATAATTGATTCCACAGCTTCCCTAAACCAGCGCTCTTCCTCATTATACGCTGATAATATAACAGATACATCTATTTCTTTCATATAATTCACCACCTTAAAAAGCTTATATAGGGACTACCCAACGGTAAGTCCCTTTAATCTTGATGAAAATGCAATATATCCTTTTCTTATTTTTTCTTTATTAAATGTACATATTCCTATAATAGTATTTAATACATGGAATACCTCTGCTTTAATAAAAAGAATACATATATTAAAGTCAAAGTTAAATTTACAAAAAGCTCCAAAACCCAAGCCATAACTTTTAACTTTTCCTTCATTCATATTTGTATCTGAACTATAATGAGGATGATATATCTGCACTTCTGGTTTATATACTATATTCTTACTACTCTTTAAAGCTCTATAAAGTATATCACTATCTTCACATGAGCCTAAATAATTACCTGCACCTAACTTTTCATTAAATCTTAAAGAAGAACCATTTCTATAAAACATAGTTACTGATGAACATTTAGTATAAAAGTTAGATTTACTGATTTTTATTTCTTCTTTAGGCCACTTTCTTAATGAATCTGAACCATCTCTTTCAACTATTCTTCCCATAACTACGTCAATTTCCGAATTAGATTCAAAAATATTACTTATAATATTCAATGTATCTGGTAGATATTCACAGTCATCATCTGGAAAAGCAACTATTCCTTCATGGCTCTCTTCTAGACCAATATTTCTATTTTTAGCTAATCCTTTAACTGTTGATTTAATATGCTTAATATTTAAATCATTATGTCTTTCTATTATATGATTTAAATCAATCTTATCATTTTGATCAACTATAATTACTTCAACTAAAGATAAATCATAATTTGATTTTTTAAGACTGTTAAGAAAGCTTTCTACCTCTTTTTCTCTTCCATAAGTCGCCATAATTAAAGAAAATCTCTTCATCTCTTTCACCACTGTTTTCCTCTATATTTTCTTTTCCAAATCTCCAATACAATCCTATAAGAATCCATAATGGATAATATATATATGTGTCAATATTAAAGCATGCTAATAAAACACCTGCTACACTTGACATTAAAATCAAAGTTTTAATATCGTTATACTTAATATATCTAATTAATAAGGATATACCAATATATGCCCATAATGCTACCCAAATTAAAAAGCATATTATTCCATTTTCAGCATATATTCTAGCATGTAATGCAAATACAGTAGGCCAATATTGAGTTTGCTTTGGATCTAACCATCTAGTAACTTCACTTGATCTATAATCATCTGATTCAACATTATCTGTAGCATAAAAAGCATATTGTCCTACACCTACACCTGTTAATAAGTGTTGATTTCCTATTCTGAAAGCAGCTTTCATCATTGAAAACCTAGCTACATTAGACATATTATTTTCATCATTTAAAGACTCTACTACTGCTCCAACAGTTGCATTTGATGCAGTATTTTCATATTTCACCTCTTCATTAAATCCAACTTTATTAACTATGTTAGATGTTAAAAATACCAATGGGAATAAAAGAACTGTTATAAGCTTTTTCTTCCAATTACCTTTCATGATAATTATTCCAATTGCAAAAATAATAAATTCTAACCAAAAAATAAGTAATCCCATTCTTGATTTTGATAATAAAACTAAAGCTATAAAATATAGTGCATATACAACTGCTATTCCTTTTTTCCAATATTCCTTTTCCGTATAAATATAACTTAAAATCCATGGAAGAACAAATGCTGCATACATACCAAAATAAGATGCTTCTCCACAAACTGTTCTTATACCTCTAGGATATAATTCTCCTCTAGCATATAGTTGAATTACATTTGATACTGCTTTTAATATTTCACTGGTGTCTATAATATTTAACATATTAAGCATTTCAACAAATCCGTAGGCACTTGCTATTATAGTAGAAAATAAAATCCATCTTCTTATAGTCCATAATATTATTTTAGTTTTTCTTAAAAAATAATAAAAACAATAACTAGTTATAGCTCCAAAAACAAGCATTGGATATTGAAATACAAATCTTCTTATTCCTGTTTTCCCTTTAAATGAATTTGTCATTATATCACTAATGTTAAGTAATGAAAATATAAAACATAAAATTACAAAAGTTATTAATATATAAATACTTTTATCTTTAACTTTAACAACCTTCGATTCCTTTAATATATAAATAGCCATAATTGTTATCAATATCAACATAGGATAAGATGTAGCACTAAATGATAATTCTTTTAATATATTATTTAGATATGGTAAATTATTAAAAGGAATTAAAAGTATAGCTAAAGCCATTAGTACATATACTAATTTATAAATCTCATTTTTCTCTTCTATCATAATTTATACTCCTAATTAACCTACCTCTATTTATACTTATTATATTTATTTGTACATTTTATTATAATAATTTTGATATTCTCCAGATGTAACATTCTTCATCCATTCTTGGTTATCTAAGTACCATTGAATAGTCTTCTTTATACCAACTTCAAAAGCAGTTTCTGGATACCATCCTAATTCTTCTTTTATCTTTGTTGGGTCAATTC
The DNA here is from genome assembly GCF_014287815.1 of Clostridium lentum. Classification (GTDB taxonomy): domain Bacteria; phylum Bacillota; class Clostridia; order Clostridiales; family Clostridiaceae; genus Clostridium; species Clostridium lentum. Next base: position 213,588 of record NZ_JACOOQ010000001.1, on the reverse strand, counting down.
CGTATCTTCTATCGTGACCTTTTCTATCTTCAACATACTTAATTAATGTTTCTGTTATTTCCTTATCAACATTTTCGTTTAAATATTCAATAACAGTCTTAACTATTTGGATATTAGTTCTTTCGTTGTGTCCTCCAACGTTGTAAACTTCTCCAACTCTTCCGTTGTTTATTACCATATCAATTGCTTTAGCATGATCTTCAACGAATAACCAATCTCTTATATTCATTCCATCACCGTATACTGGTAAATCTTTGTGATCTAAGCAGTTATTAATTAATAATGGTATTAACTTTTCTGGGAATTGGAATGGACCATAGTTATTTGAACATCTTGTTATATTCATTGGCATTTTATATGTATCATGATATGCCTTAACCATTAGATCTGATCCTGCCTTACTTGATGAATATGGACTATGTGGATCAAGCGGCGTTGTTTCCATGAAATATCCTGTTTCTCCTAGTGAACCATAAACTTCATCAGTTGAAACATGTAAGAACTTAACTCCTTCTTTGTAAGTTCCATCTTCATTTTCCCATGCATTTCTTGCACAATTTAAAAGATTAACTGTTCCCATTACATTTGTCTTAGCAAATACTTCTGGCTCTCTTATACTTCTATCAACATGTGATTCTGCTGCAAAATGAGCTACATAGTTTATTTCATACTTTTCAAATAATGATGATACTAATTCTGCATCACAAATATCTCCATGCACAAATATATGTCTAGGGTCATCTTGGATTGACTTTAAATTTTCTAAATTTCCTGCATAAGTTAACTTATCTAAGTTTATTATTCTTATGTTTTGGTATTTTTTTAGCATATATAATACAAAATTTGAACCTATAAATCCTGCTCCACCTGTCACTAAATATGTTTTCATTTCACTATTCTCCCTTATTCTTAATATTTTCCATGAAAGTTTCTAGTTCTTCTTCCCAATTTCTCATGTCATCACCAACTGTACATCTAAGCATCATATTATCAAGTGATGAATAAGTTGGTCTTTTAGCTATTTTCTTATTAAGACCTTTTATATAATCCTCAGTTGAAATAGGATTAACAACACAGTTTAAGCCTGCAAGTTCCATAATTCTCTTAGCGAAATCATACCATGTACATTCACCTTTTGCTGTACAGTGGTATACACCATATTCTTCCGTTTCAATAAGTTTTAAAATATGATATGCTAAATCATTTGCAGATGTTGGATTACCTTTTTGATCATTAACAACAGTTATTGAATCTTTATCTTTTCCAAGTCTCATCATAGTGTATACAAAGTTATTTCCTTCATATCCATAAAGCCATGCTGTTCTTACTATATAATACTTAGACGAAAACTCTCTTACATAGTTTTCACCTTGTAATTTAGTCGTTCCATAAACACTTTGTGGCTCTACCTTATCATATTCTCTTAATTGAGTTTCCCTTAGCTTACCATCAAAAACATAATCAGTAGATACATTTAAAAGCTTAGAACCTAACTCTTCACAAACCATAGCTAAGTTTCTTGGTCCTATTGCATTTACCTTAAATGCTGCATCATAATTTTCTTCACAACCATCAACATTAGTAAATGCTGCACAGTTTATTACTACATCTGGTTTAATATCATTTAAATAATCTCTCACATTATCAAGCTTTGTTATATCTAAAACATCAACATCTGCTGCAAAAACCTCAGATGAAGCTACACTTTTAGATATTTCTCCAATTTCTGCTTTACCTGTTCTTATTATCTTTTGAAGTTCTTTTCCAAGTTGCCCATTAGCACCTGTTATAACTATTTTCATAACTTTTCCTCCATACCTCTCATTATTTTTCATATACAAAAGGAAGGTCTTGTTCTTTTAATTGTTTATGATTTTTATCTTTTTCTGACAATAATATGTCCAAACCTTCTATTGGCCACTGTATGTTAATATTTTTATCATTCCACGGAATTCCACCATCATATTCTGGAGCATAAAAATCAGTGCACTTGTAATTAAAAGTTGCAACATCTGATAAAACTACAAACCCGTGAGCAAATCCTTCCGGAACATAAAATTGTCTTTTATTCTCAGCTGATAAATACACACCTTCCCATTGACCATAAGTAGGTGAACCCTTTCTTAAATCTACAGCAACATCCCAAACTTCTCCTTCAGTACATCTTACTAACTTACCTTGAGTATGCTTCGTTTGGAAGTGTAATCCTCTAAGTACTCCCTTACTTGATCTTGATTCATTATCTTGTACAAAGTTCATAGTTAGACCTGCTTTTTCAAAATCCTTCTTACTATAACTTTCCATAAAGTAACCTCTATTATCACCAAATACATTTGGCTCTATAATATAAAGATCTGGAATCTTTGTTTCTATAAATCTAAAATTACCCATTTAATATCACTTTCCTTTTCTTAATAAATAAGGAAATGCATTGTATACTAAAACAACTGCAATAATTCCTAATGCCTTCATTGATATTTATTTCACTATTTTTTTAATTAAATCCATAATTATCTTATACCACTTAATTACTATTCAATTATATCCATAAGATATTTACCATATCCAGTTTTCATAAGAGGCTTTGCTAACTCTATAACTTGTTCTTTAGATATCCATCCTTTTCTATAAGCTATTTCTTCTAAGCAAGCTATGTAAGTTCCTTGTGTAGTTTGCACTGCTTCAACAAAATTTGATGCCTTTAGCATAGATGTGTGAGTTCCTGTATCAAGCCATGCCATTCCTCTACCTAATAACTCTACTGTTAAAGTTCCTTCTTCCATATATACTTTGTTTAAATCAGTTATTTCTAATTCTCCTCTTTCAGAAGGCTTTATATTCTTAGCTTTTTCCACTACTGAGTTATCATAGAAGTAAAGCCCTGGTACTGCATATTTTGATTTTGGATGCTCTGGCTTTTCTTCTAATGAAGTAACCTTACCATTTTCATCAAAACCAACTACTCCAAATGCTCTTGGATCCTGAACATAATACCCAAAAACAGTTGCTCCTTTTTCCAGTTTTGCTGCACTCTCTAAATGACTTGTGAAGCTTTGTCCATAGAATATATTATCTCCTAATATCATTGCCACTGAATCGTTGCCAATGAATTCTTCTCCTATGATAAATGCTTCTGCTAATCCATTTGGATGTTCTTGTACTGCATATTCTATATTTAATCCAAATTCACTTCCATCTTTAAATAATTCTTTGAAATTAATAATATCTCTTGGTGTTGATATTATTAATATATCCCTTATTCCTGCAAGCATTAAAACTGACATTGGATAATAAATCATCGGCTTATCATATATCGGAACCATTTGCTTTGACATTGCTTTTGTTACAGGATATAGTCTTGTTCCAGATCCACCTGCTAATATAATTCCCTTCATATCTTTTACCTACCTTTTCTTATTTAAATTATTCTCCATTCTATTCCAATAACCTATATTACCAGAATACTTCTTCACTTTCTCTAGTGAAAGTTTTTTATATCTTTTTCCAAATCTATCTCCTAAAAATCTAGCAGAAAAATTTGGTATTATATTAAAAAACACTTTAAAATTCTTATCTTTTAGTGATTCAACTGCTACTACTTTTAGTAATTTAAATGCACTACCACTAGTCCCATACTGAGTAAGGTATGCATTATCACTTAAAAACGCTCCTTGATCAAAGTAACGTTTAAATAATTCATTAAATTTATAATCATGTGAATGAATAACTTCTGCTTCAGAATTGTACATTATTTTATAACCGTTATTTATAAGTTTATATGCAAGATACATATCTTCATTAGTCAATAAATCTTTTCCATCATAACCATTTAACTTAACATATATATCTCTTTTAACGGCAGAAGCTGCATCTGAGAAAAAGAAAGTAACTATTCCTAATCTTTCTGTATCCTTCTTAGATACAATTCTAGATTCCTTAGGATAATTATTTATTCTTGTGTATTTTTCAATAGACTGATTATCACATATTTGTCTTGAAAATGCCGCCTCACATTTCCCTTCATAAATAGGTTTGCATAATTTATATAACCACTTTTTATCTTTAATAATAATATCTTGAGTTATAAACACAATAATATCACTATCACTTTCCATTGCTGCTTTTTCTCTTGTCAAACTATGTGAAAAATCACTTATAGATATGATTGTTAATTCTGCTTTTTCTAAGTCATTTACTATTTTATCTACTCCATCACCTGTATCAGTTAATATATATTTAATTACTTTCAAATCTATATCTTCCTGCATAAGTAATGATTTATGTAATGAATTAATATATTGCTTTGATTTATATAAGGGACATATTACTGTTACTGACATAATAATCCTCCATTTTAACTTTCAATTTATACTGCGCCTTCTTTTTTAATAACAGATATAACTGTTTTAAACATAATTTTAATATCAAGTAATATTGATTTATTATCAATATAATACATATCCATCTCAATTCTTTCATCATAAGAAGTATCACTTCTTCCATGTGCCTGCCAATATCCTGTTACCCCTGGAATCACTGAAAAAAGCTTATCTGCATATTGTCCATATTTGCATATCTCTTTTTCTACAATAGGACGAGGACCAACTAAGCTTAAGTCTCCTTTTAAAACATTTGCTAATTGTGGTATTTCATCTAGGCTTGTTCTTCTTAGAAAATCTCCAATCTTTGTTACTCTTGGATCGTTATCTAATTTAAAATTTTTATAATACTCCTCTTTTTGCTCATCTGAAAAAGACTCAAAAATCTCATCTGAATTAGAATACATAGTCCTAAACTTATATATTTTTATATCACTTCTATTCTTACCTTTCCTAGTATGTGCATAAAATACTGGACCTTTAGAATCCAGTTTAACTAAGATAGCTAAAATTAAGAATACAGGAATCAATAAAATTAATCCTATGAAAGATAAAACCAAATCCATAATCTTCTTTGTAATTGAATATAAGCTTACCTTTTCATTATCTACAATATCTGTAGAAGCTACATTATTCATATTATAACCCTCACTTAAAAGATTTATTATTGTTTTCTTTATTTGCAACGTTGCATTAAAGTTTTCCTCTATATTTAACAAACAACATACGTTCTAAAAAACAACTATATTATAAAAACCACACCTAATATTGTTAGTGTAGTTTATACTTACTAATATTTCAAATTATAACTGTTAAGGCTATCCATTATGATACTATAATAGCTATGTTTTTGTCAATTAAATGTCGTTGGAATCGTTTTCTTTATGGCATGTAACTTTTTTATTAATTTTGTTTATTTTAACTATATAACAATAATTTAACTATTTATTTAATGTATTATTAATTATATAATACTGGAGATACTTATACAATAATATATGTTGCCAAAAATATAACTGCACTTAGAGAAACTTTTTAATACAGATATAAAAAAAGAGCCTACTTAGGTCTCTTTTTTTATACTTTAGCTATCATTTACTAAATACCCATAGCTTATTAACTATATAATTTATAATCATCACTATTGCTGTTGTTATAACCAACCCTATAAATTTATTTAAATTACATAAATCAACTAATACATATAATATTCCTGTATTTAATCCAAGTCCAATAAGATTTAAAATAATAAACTTTATTGTTGTCTCTGTTGATGCCTTATCCTTATATTTAAATACCCATAAAGTATTCCATAAATAACTATTAACAGTACCTAAAATATATGCAATAATGTTGGCTAGTATATAATACATACCAAGTGCATTTAGGATAAAAAATATTATCCAATTTACTAATGTATTTATTACTCCAACCATGCCAAATTTTACAAATCTAATTACACCATCATTTATAAATTTCATGATCTTCTCCTCCCACTAAAGAATACAATCCTCCTATAGCAGCAAACATCATCATCGGCAAAATACAAACTAAATATCTTGACCTCGCTTCCCAAATAACTAAAAATAAAAATACTCCAAATATAGCTATTTGCACACATTGCACAATTTTATGCTTATCTCTATATTTAAATGCTGCAATTGAAGAAATAAATATAAGGGCTATAAGTGCTAAATTACTCATTTGAGCAATATAAATAATTATATTATTCTTTTCCCCAATTACATATTCCTCTACTTTATTATCTTCTAATGGCTGTCTACATAATTTATTAATAGAATAATATGTTCCATCATTCCAAGTAAACTTTATTTTTTTATCTAAAAATTCTAAATATCCCTTAAATCCATAATCTCTAAGTCTATTTTCAATTTCTTCTATATTAGCCTTCTTAGCTTTTTCTTTATCTTTAAAAGAAGAGGTAAAATCTACATCTTCTTTATTATAACCGCCATCACCTTTAAGTCCCATCATTATCCAATGAGTCATAGGAAGTCCTGCTTCACTATATTTTATAGGCATTACATAACTTGCAATAGCCTTATATCCTGAAAATATAACTAAAAATGAAATCAAAATTATTAAATTACTAACCAAACCTTTTATTATTTTGTTAGTGCATAATATATATATAATTATAGCAACTACCACAATAATTATATTAGTTTTTAATATAACACCTAATGCCCCAAACACACCTATACCTATTAAATTCCAAATCTCATCATATGATTTACTTTCATTATAATTATATAAAAATAATAATATTGCTACTGGAAATATCATAGTTGTTGTATCTGTATAAAGTATTGGAGAATAAGCAAATAATGGAATTATAAAAATAGATAAAAAACTAAATAATGTTGCCATTTTTAAATTAAATACTTTCTTAACTAAAATATATGTTAACACTAAAGCTCCATCTATCATTATTATATTAAAAATGCTCCCCACAATAAGATAAACTATTTCATTTGTTGTAAATAAACTTATACATTTAAATAATGCTGTATACATAAGAAGTGCACCAATATTATTGGGATAAAAATTATAATAATATTCTGGTAATTCAAATACTGAATTAGCTATTCTATGAGCGTCATAAAATATAACTCCAAAATCCCAACTTGGTTTAACTCTGCAATATATAACAAAAATAACTTGTAAAATTAATAATATTATCCCAAATAAAATACTAATTTTAATCAATTTTTTATCATCTAGCCTATCAAATATATGTTTTAATATTAATAATATAGCTAATATAATTATAGCCCCTAATACTACTATTAATTTCTTCATAGGAAATAATCTTCCATAATTTGATGTAATGTTAATAAATAGTAAATATAAACTTACTATTGTAAAAACACATGCAAATATTTTTAATAAAATATTTCCTATACTATTTAACTTCATATTAAAATCCTCCTAAATCTATAATTAATTTTTTATAAACTTATCTATTATAAACTTAGGTCTCTTTTTAGTTTCAATATAAATTTTACCTATGTACTCCCCTATTATTCCTAAGCATAAGAGTTGAATTCCACCTAACATCCATATTGATACAACAATTGTTGCCCATCCTTCAACTGTTTTGCCAAGACACCATAAAGTTATAAAATATATTAAAAATAATAAACTTGTCGTAAACATTATCATACCTAAATTTAATATCAATTTTATAGGTTTTACACTAAAAGATGTTATACCTTCAAAAGCAAAAGAAAGCATTTTTTTAAGTGGATACTTAGATTCTCCTGCAAACCTTTCACTTCTCTCGTATAAAACCACATCACTTCTATATCCTATAAGAGGCACTATTCCTCTTAAAAATAAATTTACTTCCTCAAATTCTCCTAAAGCTTCCAAAGCTCTTTTACTCATTAATCTATAATCTGCATGATTATAAACTATGTCAACTCCTAAAAGTTTCATTACTTTATAAAATCCTTGTGCAGTAGTTCTTTTAAATACAGTATCTGTTTTTCTATCACTTCTAACACCATAAACTACATCACACCCATCAATAAATCTATCAATAAATTTATCAATTACATTAACATCATCTTGTAAATCTGCATCTAAAGAGATTGCTGCATCACAATAATCCTTAACAGTCATTAATCCTGCTAATAAAGCATTTTGATGGCCTCTATTTCTTGATAATTTAATCCCTGCAAATAATTCATCACTTTCTTTAAGTTCTTCAATAATACTCCAAGTATTATCTTTACTACCATCATCAACAAAAGTTATTCTACTATCTTTGCTTATTTTATTTTCACTAATAAGCTGATTCATTTTAATTTTTAATCTAGCAGATGTTTCGTGAAGCACTGCCTCTTCATTATAACAAGGTAAAACTAAATATATAGTTTTCATTAAATTTTCTCTCCTTTATATTAATTTATAAAATTAATTCTTTTACAACTTATAAAATTATATCATAAATAATTAATTCTCTAAAAAACTTTAAAAAAGAACTCTAATAGAGTTCTTCCCCCTATTTCAAGTTCTTTAATATTTCAACACATTCTTTACCAGTATTTTGCCAACTTAAAGTATTTAAATATTCCTTTGAAACTTTATTTATTTCTTTTAATAAATTTGGATTATTAATTGCATTTTTAAACATTTCATAAAACTCATTATAATCAAATGATGTAACTAAAGCTGAACCTTTAGGGAAGAAATAATTAAATGTTCCCTCCTTAAATTCAAATATAGGTAATCCTGTAGCTAACATTTCATATGGTACTAAAGATATATTTGTTAACGATCCAACCATCCCAAAATCTGAATTATTATATAACTCTAACAATTCCTCTTTAGTAAGCTTTCCTATATTTTTTCCTCCATCACATTTAAAATCAGTAGATTCACCATAATATTTAACATTTAAAGTTATACCATCTTTCAATAAGTCGCCCTGCAACTTTTTAACCATATGTTGACATATATATGGTGCTCTTTTTCCAGTATCTTTAACATAAACAGCCATATTGAATTCTTTTTTATTAGGATACTCATCAAAATTTCTACCTTTATCATAATATTCTTTTCCCTCATAAGGGAAAGTAATTACATCTATTGGTGAAATTATTGAGCATTCTCTTTCTACCATATGCTTATTCCAAGCTCCTAAGCTTATCATATGGAATCCTAATTCATAAGTCTTTTGTGCAATTATAAAAGCTTCACCAAACATATAAAAATATGGCTCATAATCTTGTACAAAATACATTTTATATCCATCAATTTTTTTTGCATGATAAACTGTATCCCATTGAGTTGCAATTACTACATCAGTTTCAATATCTTCAATTAATCCATTAATAAAAGTCCCCTTATATCCTGATAATGTAGCTTCTGCATTACTTTTCATTTCTTCAAGACTTTCATTATCATAAATTGAAAAATATCTTACATCATAACCATTTTTACTTAATTCAGTACCTAATCTTAAAATTGATGTATGACCTCCACTATATAATGGCATTCCAGGAATAATAAAAGTTATCTTTTCTACTTTTTCTGGAACATTATTCTCAATAGGAGTAAAATCTACAACTTTCAAAATATTATCTATAAACTTTTTATAATTTCTTTGTTTTCTTAAATAGTTAACTTTTTTTAAAACTTTAATCATTTTTTACCTTCTTTATATAAATTATCTTTTACGAATTCTATCTATAACATTTTCAATTGCTTCAAATAAAAATTTATCTCTTAGTATGATTAATGATATAAAATAAACTAGAGATCCTATCGCTATTTGAAGTACAAGGAATAAAATACTAATTGGTGTTACATTTCCAATCAATCTTACAATTGCTAACATCAATATCCCACTTACCCAATACTTATATGTTTCTTTTATCCAAGTAAAATCAAACACCACTCTGGCAAACCAAAACTGGATTAATGCAATTGATAATTCAGCTGACACTGTAGCTATTACTGCTCCCATAGCTGCAAATCGTGGTATTAATAATAAGTTAAAGCAAAAATTAACTAATGCTCCTATACAAACAGATGCTGTATACTCTTTATTCTTTCCTATAGCTAGTAAATACTGTGTACCAAAAACATTACCAAGACCTATTATTATTACCAATACCGGTGAAATCTTAGTTAATGGAATTACACTTAAAAACTCATTACCAAAAAGTATTGGTACAAATTTATCACTTATCCCTATTAAACCAAAAGTTATCGGTATAGATAAAAAACTAATTACAACAAATGCTTTTCTTAAACTCTTTTTAACTTCATTTAAATCATCTTTACTAAATAGATTAGCAATTCTAGGGAGCATTACAATACCTAAAGAAGTAACAACAGATAATAATATTCTTACTATCTTTTGTGATTGATCATAATATCCTGCTTCTACTGCCCCCTTAAATAAATCTATCATTGTTTTATCTAAAACTGTATAAACTTGCGTAGCTATTTGCGGTACAAATAATGCTAGTATAGGCATAATGTGCATTGCTATTTTTAATTTACCAATTTCTTTAACTTTAAGCATATCCTTACCAACATAAAACCACATAATTAATTGACCTACAAACATTGTTCCTGCGTTAATTAAAATATACTTCCATAAATCATCTCTTGTTTTTACAAAAATAAATATTAATATTACAGAAATTATTTTGGCAAAAAAACTTCTTAATGATGCATTTTTAAAATTTTCAATACCCAGGAAATACCAAGATATATCAACAGCAGCTGCTAATATATAAAATCCTTGTAGCATATAGAAAACTCCATATTTGTGACTTTGCCCTAGTGTTAAAGCAAATACCATGTAAGCCAAAATACACCCAGTAAATTGAATAGAAAATATCTCCCAAAAAGTTTTCTTTAACTTATCTTTCTTCTCTCTTATAGTTGCTATCTTTTTAGTTGCATATATACTTATTCCTAAACTACCAAGCAAAATAAAATACTGTGTATTTGCATATGTAACAGTATTTATACCTATTCCATCTGCAGACAAAACTCTTGATACATAAGGTATTGTTAGTACAGGCAATAAAACTGAAGTCATTTGATATAATAAATTATACAAATAATTCTTCTTAACGCTCATGGTCATAATACTTGCACCTCTTATTCTTTATAATTATTTATTTTTCTATATTTATTGTCTTAAATAATTATTTATTAACTCTCTAAATTTGTCAATAATATAACCAATTTGTTAATAAAAGTTTTAATTAGATATTTAAAAAACAAAAAAGCCTACTTATTTCAGCAATATTTATACTAAAATAAGCAGACTTTAACTAAAAAAATACTATTTGTTTATTCTTCATATCCCTTTGGATTATTGCTTTGCCATCTCCAAGAATCTTCACACATTTCATCAATTCCTCTTTCAGCCTTCCAGCCTAATTCTTCATTAGCTTTTGTTGGATCTGCATAGCAAGTAGCAATATCTCCTGGTCTTCTATCTACTATTTCATAAGGAATTTCTTTTCCACATGCTTTACTAAATGCATTAACTACATCTAACACAGAATACCCTTTTCCTGTACCTAAATTATATGTTACAAGTCCTGGATTAGTTTCAAGTTTCTTTAATGCTTTAACATGTCCATCAGCTAAGTCAACAACATGAATATAATCTCTTACTCCAGTACCATCATGAGTTGGATAGTCATTGCCAAACACTCTTAACTTTTCTAATTGACCTACAGCAACCTTTGTGATGTATGGCATTAAATTATTTGGAATTCCATTTGGATCTTCTCCAATAGTTCCACTCTTATGAGCTCCTACTGGATTGAAGTATCTAAGTAATGCAACATTTAAAGTCTTGTCTGCATGGCAGATATCTCTAAGCATATTTTCAATCATAAGTTTAGTTTGACCATATGGATTTGTTGCTGAAAGTGGTGAATCTTCAGTTATTGGCACTACTTTAGCATCTCCATACACTGTTGCTGAAGAACTAAATACAAAATTCTTACAGTTATACTTTCTCATTACCTTTAACATAACAAGTGCACTTGTTAAATTGTTATAGTAATATTCTAATGGCTTTTCTACTGATTCACCTACTGCCTTTAAAGCTGCAAAGTGAATTACAGAATCTATATTATTTTCTTTGAATATCTTTTCTGTTTCATCTTCTAAAGTTAAATCAACATTATAAAACTTAGTAGTCTTACCTGTTATCTTTTCTATTCTCTCTTTAACTATTTCTTTACTGTTACAAAGGTTATCTGCAATAATAACGTCATAACCTCCATTTAAAAGCTCTACTGCTGTATGGCTTCCTATATATCCCATACCACCTGATATTAAAACGGCCATTTATATACCTCCCTATTTTAAACATTAAATTGTTTACATTTACATTATATACCTAACATATTGCATAAATCAAACTTTATTAATCAATTTAATAAAGTTTTTTTATCCTATTAAAATAAATATAACTGAGAAAGTCACTAAGGACTTTCTTTCTCAATTATCAATTATTCAAAGTGTTTCACTATTAATTCCACTATTCTTTCACAAGCTTTTCCATCACCATATGGATTTATTGCATGTGCCATTTTATGATATTCTAAATCGTCAATTACTAACTCATTAGTGATTTCAAATATTTTATTTCTTTCAACACCTGCTAGTTTAACTGTTCCAGCCTTTACCGCTTCTGGTCTTTCTGTTTCAGTCCTTAAAACAACTACAGGTTTTCCCAGTGCAGGTGCTTCCTCCTGAATGCCACCTGAATCAGTCATTATCAGATAACATTTATTCATTAAATTTGCAAAGTCCACATATTCCAATGGTTCAATTAATGCTACCTTATGTTCAATACCTTTAAAACTTTCTCTTGCTAAATCCCTTATTAAAGGATTTTTATGCATTGGGAATATTATTTGAACATCCTTATTTTGCTCTGCCACTTCTCTCACAGCTGCAAAAATATTTTTCATTGGTTCTCCCCAATTTTCTCTTCTATGAGCAGTCAGCAATATAACCTTATTGTTCTTAAAATCTATTTTATTTAATTCTTCATTTTCAAATTTATGTTCTTTATTTATTACACTTAATAATGCATCAATAACAGTATTTCCTGTTCTAAATACATTCTCAACTATTCCTTCTTTAGCTAAGTTAGCTTCATTACTTTCTGTAGGTGCAAAATGAAGAGTAGCTATGGCTCCTGTTAATTTTCTATTTGCTTCCTCTGGAAATGGTGAATACATATCTCCTGTTCTAAGTCCAGCTTCTACATGCCCAACTGGAACTTTATTATAAAAAGCTGCTAAAGCACCATTTAATGTAGTTGATGTATCTCCATGAACAAGGACAATATCAGGTCTAAACTCCTTAAGTACCTTATCAACTCCTGCTAACACTTTATTACATATGTCTATTATTGTTTGCCCATGAGCCATTATGTTTAAATCAAAATCTGGTTTAACATTAAAAATCTCTAAAACAGAATCTAGCATTTCTCTATGCTGAGCTGTAACACAAACCTTTGCATCAATTCGTTCGTCTTTTTCCAACAATTTAACCAAAGGACACATCTTTATCGCTTCTGGCCTTGTTCCAAATACCGACAAAACTTTAATCTTTTCCATTCTATACACCCCTTTAGGTAATCCTTTTACATTTTTATTATTATATAGGTTTTTTGCAAAGTCAACATCTTGTGGTATAATAGCAACATATTATAATTTCACTGCCTCTTAAGTGGTAAAATATTACTAACTTATGACTTTGAATTATTTATATATCCAACAAGGATACATCTAACTTATATATCATTTATCTTGGTAATAAGTTAGAAATAAAAATAGGAGGTGATTTTCTTGAATAGAAAATCAACAGTACTATCAGTATTACTTGCTACAACTATTTGCTTCACTAACATAATTGGATCATTTTCAGTTTATGCTGATGATTTAGATAATGAAAGACAAGCTATCTCAGAAAGCAAAGCCCAATATGACTTACTAGATGAACAAATATTGTCCCTTAATTCTGAAATTGCAAATATAAATATAGAAATAGACAATATCAATACTAAGCTAAAAGATAACGAAACACAAATTGCAAATACAGAAGCAGAAATTAAAAGTACAAAAGCTTTATTGGAACAAACAGAAATAGAAATATCAGAAAAAGAATCTATTTTAAGCAAAAGACTTAGAAATATCCAAAAAAGTAATCTAATGTCCAATATGCTGGCATACTTGCTTGCTTCTGAAAGCCTAACTGATATTTTTGACAGATTTGATGCTGTAAGCAAGATAGTATATCTAGACAAAGAATTAATTAGTGAAGTAAAAGAAAAAAAAGAAACTTTAACAGTTACAATGGATGAGCTTAGCAGTAAAGAAGCTTCTTTACAAGCTCTAAAAGAAGAAACTGAAAGTTCTTTAAAAGAATTAGAAAGCAAGAAATCTGAACAAGAAACAAAAATGGCACAACTTAATGAAGAGCAAGCTAAAGTTTCATCTGTAATAGAAGCAAATGAGCAAAAACTTATTGCGTATTCTGTATCTATTATAGAAAACTCTAATACTATATCTGAATTACAAGAATCAATTTCAACTTTAACTTATTTAATACCTACTTTAAATAGCTCTACAGTTATTGAAGCTGCTAATAATAGTATTTCCCAAGGTAATCTTAAAGTTGAAAAAATTAATGCTGAAGAAAAGGCCAAAGCAGAAGCTGCCATTCCATCAAGAGGTGAATCAATGACTGTAACATTTACACCTGGGGCAAGCTCAGGTTCTACAGCCTTATCAACATTAACTATGCAATCAACAGCTTATACTGGTGGTACATTAACAGCTACTGGTACTAAACCGGTTTATAATCCTGGTGGTATAAGTACCATTGCTGTAGACCCTAGCGTTATTCCTTTAGGATCTAAAGTTTACGTTTCAGGATATGGAATAGCCATTGCTGCTGATACAGGGGGAGCTATAAACGGAAATATTATTGACCTTTACTTTAACTCAGAAGCAGATTGCATTGCTTGGGGAAGAAGAAATGTTACAGTTGAAATACTAGCTTTACCTGGTCAATGGTAATTCTAAAACTCAAAATAACAATTAATAAGAAATAAAGTAAAATGGCATTGGATTACAGTCCAATGCCATTTTATCTTAACTATTATTTCTTTAATGTATTTAAATATTCTATGAATCCATCTCTAAGGTCTTCTCTTCTTAATGCATACTCTACAGTTGCTTTTAAAAATCCAAGCTTATCTCCCACATCATATCTTGTTCCTTCAAAGTCATATGCATACATAGCTTCTTCATCAATAAGCTTTAATAATGCATCTGTTAATTGTATTTCTCCACCTTTTCCTGGCTTTGTTTCTTCAAGAATTTTAAAGATTTGTGGTGTAATTATATATCTTCCTAAGATAGCTACATTACTTGGTGCTTCTTCCACTGGTGGCTTTTCAACAAGACCTTTTACTTTATAAACTCTATCTTCAATATGAATTCCATTTACTATTCCATATTTATTAACATCTTTTGCTTCTACAGTTTGAACACCTAAAACAGAAGTTTTATACTCATCATAACAATCAATAAGTTGCTTTAAACAAGGTCTTCCTTCATTATATACTATATCATCGCCTAAAAGAACTGCAAATGGTTCATTAACTACAAAAGTCTTTGCACAACTAATAGCGTGTCCAAGCCCCCTTGGTTCCTTTTGTCTAATAAAGTGAATATCTACCATATCAGAGATTTCTCTTACCATTTTTAACATTTGTTCTTTACCACTTTTTTCAAGTTCTAACTCAAGCTCTACAGATTTATCAAAGTGATCTTCAATACATTTCTTACTTCTTCCTGTAATAATAAGTATCTCTTCTATTCCTGAAGCTACTGCTTCTTCTATAATATATTGGATTGTTGGTTTATCTACTATTGGCAGCATTTCTTTAGGCTGTGCCTTTGTTGCTGGTAAAAATCTTGTCCCTAAACCTGCCGCTGGAATTATCGCTTTTCTAATTTTCTTACTCATAATTATTCCCCTTCTAAAAATATCACTTATAAATTATACCGTATTTAATATTAAATACGCAATTATATTCTTCATAATAATGTTTATTATGATATAATAAATATTATTATACATTATTATATTTAGTAAACATTTTGTTATACTAAATGATTATAAGAATATAGTAAGGAGTTTTAAAATGAATAAAGATAAAAAAACAAAAAAACTTCCTAAATGGACAAAGATAGTATTATGTATATTTTCAGCAATTATTCTAACTATAGCCGCCTTATATACTTATAGCTATTATACTGTTAATAATATAGTTAATAAGTCTGAAAAAATTGATCTTAAAGAAGATGAGTTAGGTGTAGTTGATGAAGAAGAACTAAAACAATATGATGATTATACAGAAATAATTAATATTGCTCTTTTAGGAATAGATAGTACTGATAGTACATCAGGAAGATCTGATTCAATTATGGTAGCTACTTTAGATCCAATCCATAATAAACTTAAACTTACATCTTTTATGAGAGATTCATATGTAAATATTTCTAACTATGGATATGATAAATTAAATCATGCTTACGCTTATGGCGGAGCTAACTTAGCAATTAACACTTTAAATACAAACTTTGGTTTGAATATAACTGATTTTGTTGCAGTAGATTTCGCTTCTCTTCCTAAAATTATAGATAGCCTTGGCGGAATAACTATTGATATAACAGAAGAAGAATTAAATTATATAAATGGATATATAAACAATATAAATTCTGTTAGTGGTACTAACTCTCCTATTATAACAACGCCTGGAGCTCATCACGTTGATGGCGCTCAAGCACTTGCATACTCAAGAATAAGATATACATCCGGAGGAGACTTTAAAAGAACTGAAAGACAAAGAACAGTATTAACTGCTTTATTTAATAAAGCTTTAAATGTACCTGCTACTCAATATCTAGATGTTATTTCAACTTTAGCTCAATATGCAACTACTAATTTAAATACTAATGAAATATTAAAACTTGCAACAAAAATAGGATCTATGGGCTTAAATGGAGTAACTATTGAACAAGAACGTTTCCCTATTGATGGCTATTGTGAAGGAACTATGATTGATGGAATATATTATTTAACCTTTGATGCTACTGCTACAAGAACTCAAGTTATGAATTATATATTTAATGATCAGTTACCTCAATAAAAATAAAATGATGTGTCAAAGTACTCTTTGATTCATCATTTTTTATTTAAACACTATAACGAAAGAGGTTCATACATTATGAAAAAATTAAAGAAAATCTTATTACTCTCATCTATTGCAATTATTTTAATAACTTTATCAATATTTGCTTTTATAAAAACACTTAGTTCTAAAGTTGAACGTATTGATATTGATAGAACTTCCATTACTGAAGTTTCTAAAGGAACTGTTCCTGAAAATAGCGATGAAGTTATTACAATGGCTTTACTAGGTGCTGATTATAGTAATAATAATGGTGCAGCTGATGTAACTATGCTTTTATCCATTAATAAAAAAACAAATGAAATTAATTTATGTTCTTTGATGAGAGATATGTATCTTGATCTTCCTGATGGTGGAATGTCAAATTTAAACTATACATTAAATGATGGTGGTGCAGAACTCTTACTTAAAACTATAAATTATAATTTTGGCTTGGCTATATATAAATTTGCACAAGTTAATCTCCACACTCTTCCTATAATAATAGACAAGCTAGGTGGTTTAGAACTTAATATTTATAGTGATGAATTAAACTATATAAATAATTATATTGATAATATAGATTCAGAAAATAATACATCTACAGAACATATAACTACCACTGGAACTCAACTTTTAAATGGTACCCAAGTTGCAGCATACTGTAGAATAAGATATACATCTGGTGGTGATTATAAAAGAACTGAACGTCATAGAACTGTTATAAATGCACTATTTAATAAATTTAAAGATATATCATTAACTGAAGGATTATCTTTAGTTAATGATATTTTAGGACTTGTTTCAACAAACCTTACTGACAGTGAAATCATTTCCATAGGATCAACTCTTTTATCTATGAACTCTGCCTCTATTAACCAAGGAAGATTTCCTGAAGATGGCGATCACTATACTGAATGGACAGACATGTATCATATGATAATAGATAAAGAAACTACAAGAGAAAAACTTCAGTCTTTCCTTTATGAATAACTATTTTAAGATTTAAAGGACTGTTGAAAGAATTGTGTAATATCACTTCTTTAAACAGTCCTCATAGTATATTATATATCTTCCTAATATGGCTACATTTGTTGGTGCTTCTTCCACTGCAGGCTTTTCCACTAAGCCTTTTACTTTATATACTCTATGTTCAATATGTAATCCATCAACTATTCCATATTTATTAACATCTTTTTCTGGTGCTGTTTGCACACCTAAAACTGATGTCTTATATTCATCATAACAATCAATAAGTTGCTTTAAGCAAGGTTTTTCTTCGTTATATACAATATCATCTCCAAGAAGTACTGCAAATGGCTCATCTCCTACGAAAGTCTTAGCACATTGAATAGCGTGTCCAAGCCCCTTTGGTTCCTTTTGTCTTATAAAGTGAATACCCACCATATCTGATATATCTCTAACCATTTTAAGCATTTCTTGCTTTCCACTCTTTTCAAGTTCAAGCTCTAATTCAACAGATTTATCAAAGTGATCTTCAATGCACTTTTTACTTCTTCCTGTTATTACAAGTATTTCTTCAATTCCAGGGGCTGTATCAAAATAATATTTGATACAGCCCCTCATAATATAAATTACTAAAAGTTAAAATTACATGTTTTGAATTTTTCTAAAACTACTTTATTACAATTGTCACTAATATATAACTTGCTAATAGCTAACTCTATATTTTTATGTAACTGATCTTCATCACTTTCCATAGTTACATACTTAGTTAATTCATTGCTTATTTCTATAATAACTTCACAACATCTAGATTTCATACTTTCTTCAATTAAATTAAGTATTACTGATCTATAAATTATATAGCCATAAGTTGAACATAATTTTAAGTAATCTATAATTTCTTGTGATTTTATCTTCTTAAATCTATATTTGATTCTCATAATATCAGCTTGACTACAATTATCTTCGTTAATTATAAAATGTATAGCTGCATTTATAAATTCTTCTTTTATTTCTTCTGTTATATTGTTTTCTACGTAATTTAATATTAATTGTTCCATATTTAAACTCTTCATATCTCTACCCCATTAAAAAATTTCTCCAGAAAAAAGTTAGTGCTTAAATTTTTCTGGAGAAGTTATAAAATTATAGTATAGTTTTTAAATACTCAATAAATCCATCTCTTAACTTTTCTTTTCTAAGAGCATATTCAACTGTAGCCTCAAGAAATCCAATCTTATCCCCTACATCATATACCAGTTCTTTAGCTTTGTATACTCTATCTTCAATATGCAGTTCATCATGTAGTTCATCAACTATTCCATACTTATTAACATCTTTTTGATCTACTGTTTGAACTCCTAAAACTGAAGTTTTATACTCTCCATAACAATCGATTAATATACTTAATAAAAATTGTCTATAAAGTTTTATTCATCTTTTAGTCTATCTAATCATTATCTCTATTATTATTTTTCTTACCCTTAATCTTACTTACATACCTTATCATAATATCATCTTTAATAATGAATAGAATTAGTATATAGATAATTATTCCTACAATTACTTGTATAACAGTACTAATAAATGATACTGAAATATATTTTCCTACTATTTCTACAATAATAGTCATAATTATAGCCGCTATTAATGGTTTATAAAGCTTAGATAGTAAATACTTAAATGATATCTGTTTCTTTACAAATATAAAATTAATAATAGACATTATTGCCATAGAAACTACGGAAGCAATTACAGCACCAACTGCTTTAAATTTAATTATTAATATAATATTTAAAATAATATTTATAATAGCTCCAATAGAAACTGAAAAAATAAAATCTTTTTCTCTTTTAACTGATAATAAATACTGCCATCCAATAACACTATTAATTCCTAAAAATACAACTGTTGGTGCTAAAAGTTTTATTAAAATTATAACTCCTTCATAACCTTCACCAAAAAACCAACCTACAAAATTATCAGATATAGATACTAATCCACACATTATTGGAATAGCTATTATAAAAATAAACTCAAAAGACGAATGTAAATATCTTCTTATCTGTTTATTATCACCTGTCGCAAAACTAGATGCAATTCTAGGACTCATTACTAATCCCATAGATGTTACTATAGTTACGGCCATTTTTATTATTTTATCCGCTTGACTATATAATCCTACTTGGGTTATAGTTGATATTTTACCTAACATTATCTTATCCATAATCATATATACAGAATCTATACACTGTGGTAAAAATAGTATCAGAATCGGTGTAAAATGCTTCATAACTGTATTAAATTTAAATATAGGTTTTCCTATAAATTTTTTTGCACTAATCCATAATGATAAATTTCCTAATAGTAAAATTAAAACATGACACCAAATATATATATTTAAATCTGTACTACTTCTAACAAAAATGAATATACATCCTACTCCAATAATCTTAATAATAAAATTTCTTATAGTAATTACTTTAAATTCTTCTATCCCATAATATAACCAAGATATATCAAATATATTTGCAATTAATTCAAATAAAAATATAAATAAATATATTTTATATTCTGATTTTGGAAAATAGAAACTAAAAATTAATATACTTGTCCCTACTGTAATTAATCTAATAAAAAATAACTCCCAAAATACTAAGTTTGTTTTTTCTTTGTCATTTTGCACATACGCAATTTCACGTTGAGCATATATCGTTGACCCTAACACTCCAAACAATACAAAATATGATATTATAGAATATGTATAATTATATATTCCAACATTATCTACTCCAAGCACTCTAGCTATATAAGGAGTGGTTATCAATGGAGTAATTAATGTTAGAATTTTATATGATACATTATATAAATAATTTTTTGTAATTGATCTATCTTTCTTCATAATTTTATCCTCAGCCTATTATCTTTAATTTATATAAAAAATTAATCAATTTTTCTAATCTATAATAATATTTTTTACTTTAATTTTTATAAATATTTTATTCATTAATTTATCAATACTATTTTGTTTTATAATATCTATAAGTGATGAAAAAATTAAAATTATTAAGGCTACTATAAAAGCGTATATCCATAGTAAATTAGAATTGAAGAATTGATTATTTTTAAATATATCATTCCATAAAACATTTCTCATTAGAGGATTATCATGTATTAAATATACACCAAATGTAGCACTTCCTAATAAATTTATATATGGTTTATATTTAAATTTCCAATCCTTAAAAATTAAGAATACACTTAGTGAAAATAGCACTGTTGGTATTCGATTTCGTCTTTCAAAGAATGTAATATATTTATTAATAACTGAAATCTTATCAGCTAAACTTGTTAACACTATTACTGATATTAAAATTGTTAAAAAACTTATAACTATTATACTTACCTTTACTTTTAAACTACTAGTAATCTTAGGCTCATAAATCTTTATATAAGAGATAAGTATATACAAAGTAATAAACCAACTCAATTCATTATACATTAGCTCAAAAGGAGTAATTGTAGGAATTATGCACCATAAAGTTAAGCAAATACATAAAATCCTAAAATGAATATTTCTATTAATACTTTTAATGAAAATATTTATAAATGGTACTAGTATATAAAATATAATATATGAAGTTGCAAACCAATATAAATTGCTCAATATAGGAAATATACTTTTTATCAATGTATACAGATCTTGATTATAAATTTTAAAGGTCACAAATATAATTATAAATCCTACTGAGTAACTCCATACTTTATATGATATCTTTATTACTCTCTCTACTTTGAAATTCCATTCAACCATGAAATAACTTGAAATCATAACAAAACAATTTATACCAAAATCTCCACCAAACTGTACAAACTCTAAAAAAACCTTATTAATTGAAAAAGAATGTTGAGATAAATTAAAATTACCATGATAAGAAAAATGCCCCAATATTATAGCAAACATACTTATTACTCTTAAAAGTTCAAAATTAGAATTTCTTTTTAACTTATTATGCTGTTTCATTGTTTTTTCCTCTTATACCTGATATTTTTTCTCTTTTTGTCAATAATTGATTTCTTCTTTTCTTATGAATAGTAATAAATATTGATAAAGGTAAATACCTATATATTCCTCTTAATATTTTGTGTCTTATTGATGAAGGCTTAACTATTTTAGTAAAACTATCATCATAAGGAGATTTCGCTTTCATTTCTTCCCAATACCTTGAATAATCATTTATATTATCTTCATACCATGGTCTTCCTACAATACTATCAACATAATGGATAATTATAGGTTCTTTTAAAGCATTTATTAGTTCTTCATTCGAATAATATTCATGATTAAACCCATTTAACCAACGTATATTTTTTTCTCCCCACTTATATTCTGGATAAAACACCATATATTTAGGGCTTAATGTTAATATTTTATTTTTACATATTATATTAATTAAATCTTGATCATGAAAAGAATAATTACTTTTAATATTTTTTATATGCTCTATAATTTTATTCGTATAATTTTCTTTTTTCCATATCTCACAATTAAATAGTAATACTCCAGAATTATAATAATTATCTTGCTCTGAAAAATTTATATATTTTTTATGAAACTGAGGTAAAATATCTAAAATTCCCGCCAATGCATATTCCTTCATGTCAATGCTAAATAATTCATTTAATGAATTTACAACACAAGTATCACAATCTATATATAATATTTTATCAACATAGTCTGGTAAATATTCAGTAATAAAAAATCTAGAATATGCTGCATATGATCCAAATTTCCCTTGAGAATTCACATTCATTTCCTTTAATTTTTTTAATTTATTTGTAACATCCACAAAAAATATTTTTCTTTGATATTTTTTTGTTAAAGACCTCATAATATTCTTAGTTTTTTCTTTTATTCCACCATCTAATATGTATATCTCAATTTCTGTTGCATATCTATTTTTTTCGAAAACTGACGTAATTGCTACTGTTGCTAATTGAGCATAATTTTCATCTGTAGCTAAGCAAATATATAATGGTCTCATTGTTTTCCTCCTAGAATCCACCTTTTGAAAATTCGTAAGGTTTAATCTTTAAAATTTTTATCATTTTAAATCGAAAAATACGATTTTTCCAATAAATATAAGAAAAAAGTTTTTTAAAAAAACTTTTTTGTCTATTTTTAGAAATCTTTTCTCTTAATTCTTCACAATAATACTTATTTTTATTTAAATCACAAATATCAATTATTTCTTCATTAGATAAATCCTCTTTATTGATAAACTTATTAGGAACAATCATATATTTATCGTTACAATTGTCATTATTTTGCATACTCCTTTTTTGGAAATGAACATATGCAACCTCTTCTTCAATTCTTTTATTATCTTGTAATATTATATTAAATAACTTTCCTTTATCCCATTTAAATACTTGAATGATTTCTTCTGAATCATCATCTTTACTTAAATATGAGTATAGCTTTCTAAACGTAAAGAAAAAACTATCTAAATCAGCAAATATCCCTTCATTATAAACTTTAATATTCTCCTTATTAGCAATTCTTGATATTCCATAAGGATATTCATCAAAATTATTAAATAATAGGCCAGCTGAAAAGGCATCTTTATAGTTTATACAATCGAATTTTTTAACTTTATATAACTCATTCATTTTTTTGTTGTTTTTTAATAATGTAAGATGTCCATGTGATAATATTTTTTCATTATTAGTAAGAATATCGTCAGTCAAAAACTTTCTTAAATCTCCAAATATTAAATCAATATCGCACCAACCCCAAAAATCATATCCTCTAATTTCATCTTGAAATATATCTCCATATGCTGGTTTAAAAGTGGAAAGTCTATATGGAGTTGGAATTTTTATTTTAAATTTATAGTTTTTTTGTATTCTATTTATACATTCTTCAAAACTTATATTAATTATTTTTATATTATTAGGTTTATCCGTTATATTATTATCTGTAATTAATAAAAAATCTATATCTGAATTATATTTAACAGATTTCATCCACAAATCAAAATAATTTGGGAATTCACCAAAATAAGGTATTATTATAATAATTTTTTTCATTTATTTTCTCTCCGTTAGAATATTATAAATATTACTTAATTTAATTGAATTTTCCTTCATATCACATCCACTACTTTTAATACTACTTGTTATATTTTTTAGATTTCTATCATGGGGAACTTTACATTCTAATATTTTCTTTGCCCATATCTTCTCACTATTAACAATAGATATAAAATCTGAATTTTCTGTTACATCAACTTCTCTAGTAATGGTATTAGAGAATATACATTTTAATCCATTAGCCTGAGCTTCAATTCCTACAATTGGATTCCCTTCAAAACAAGACGGTAAAATAAATAGATCCATTGTAGATAATAAAGGAGCTATATTTTTACTAATACCATAAAATATAAACTTTTCATAAATGCCTAGTTCCTTTGCTTTTTCCTTAACATCATCTAAAAGCTTTCCTTCTCCCACCCATAAAAACTTAAAATTATCATTTAATTTATTTAGTTCTGATATAATTTTCACTATATAAAATGGATTCTTTTGTTGTGTAAATCTACCTATCGTTCCAATTACAAATTCGTTTTCTATACCCAATTCTTTTCTAATTTTCTCTCTATCGCTTTTATTATATTTAAATTTTTCAATATCAATACCGCAACTAAAAACAGAATATGGCTTGTTTTTTAATGTACTTTTCTTAAACATCCATGATAATGTTATATCAGAAACAGCAATACAGTAATCGACATTATTTCCATAAATAAACTTACAAACTTCATGAAATGCTCTCTTTAATATTTTTTTTGGAGCTTCTACATTACTACCATGGCAATGCATTACTACTTTTATATTTGGCAACTGTTTCTTAACACTATGAGCAAGTATAAAAGCATCTGCAGTACCAGCATTAATATGAACAATTTCATATTTATTCTTATTAATCAATTTGACTAATTCTTTTTTTCTAGAACTAGTTCTTTCAAAAATATTTCCTTCTACTTGGTTAAGAGAGAAAAACTCTCCCCCCCTATCTAAAATTGGTTGAGTAAAAACAGATTCCTTTTTACATTTTCTAATAGTAAGTATATCAAATATATATTCATCCATTTCATTTATATAATTACTAATATACCTCTCTACACCACCAGTTCCCCAACTAGAAACAATATGTAATATTTTTTTCATTAATAATTCCTCACTTTACTTCTCCCAAGCATAAATGGAAAATATCTATTTATAATAATTGCTACTGGTATTAATAAAATTACTTCAAGTATTAAGTATATAATTAATAATAAAATCATCTTTCCATTTATAACTTGTTGTGATAATACCTCACTTTTTTTTAATACTACTAATATTAAGCTTTCAACTTTCCCATGAAATGCATAATAAATGAACGAATTTCTTCCTATAAAAGATAATAGCTTTATATTAGGAATTAAATTCACAATTTGGAGTATCATAGCCAGACCAAGCCCAGATATTGTAAAATATCTCAATATACTTTGTCCGTAATTATAAAATACAATTGGGTCTCCCTGTTTATATACATATTGCATTGATACTATAATAAAATACATTATTAAAGTAAGCATTAATGAATAATAATTTATAAACTTTCTTAATTTATTTTCATTTTGTTTATATAATGCTCCTAGCCCCATATAAAAACATGCTGATCCATACATTTGAATATGCCATGGTAATGGTATACCAATTGTCTTATCATAAATTATGCTACAAAAACATAATAATAAAATAGTAATAATAAAAATCTTTTGCTTATTAATTAATTTATTAACAAAATAAAATACAATACTTGCTCCAAATATGCATGCTATAAACCATAACTCATCATTTTTCCCTCTAATCTGAAAAAAACAATCCTTAATGTCTTGACTTATAACTTGGTCATTATTGAATGTTAATAATAACCTACTTCCAATATTTATTAAACTAAAAATAAACATCGGGACTAGTAAAGTCTTAACCTTATTTATAAAAAATTCACTAAAGCTTCTCTTATTATTAAATGTGTAACCTGATGCAAAGAGAAATGCAGATAAAAAAAATGGGCCATAAAAATAACTCCATTGACTAGGACAAAAATCAATATGTCCTAACATTACAAATAACATTGATATAGCTTTAAGTAGATCTATCCATAGAACTCTCTTTTTTATATTATCCACCAAAAATCCACTCCTAACTAATAGTCTTTACTTCCTTAATTCTTATCAAAAATTAATATTAATATTATAAAGCTAAATAAATACTGTTGTGCTCCATAAAATCCATTAATATTTGCATTCCATAATATATATACAGCTATTAAACTTAACTTCATTATTATACTCTTATCATTTTTAAAAAATAATTGCCTTCCAAATTTGAAAAATAAATTTAAAATAATCAGTATATATCCTATAAGTCCTATCCAGCCTACAGATAATAATATATTTAAAAAATCATTATGAGCACCAATTTTTAATCCATAAAACTGTTCATTTATCTGATAAACAAATGCAAATCCCTTTCCTAAAAGCTGTTCTATTATGCTTAACTTTGCGAATTCTTGTATATCAATTTTCCACCAAATTAATCTACCACTGGATACAGCTTCCCAGAAATTACTGGACACATAAGTATTATTCCCCATAGATATAAACCTTTCTAGAACATTTGAATTAATAATTAAATACACAGTTGCCACCAAAATAATAGGTGTAATTATCCATTTTGTTCTTAATTTCCCAATGTTAAATTTATAATATACAAATAATAAGATTATTTCTGGTATACAATAAGTTCTTGAACCTGTCATTAAAAGTATCATAAATAATATTCCAAGAATACATACCTGGTATAGTTGAAATTTTCTTTTTTGATATATAAATATAGTTAATGCTGTAACAAAGCAAATATTTCCTGCTAATTTATGACCACTTTCTGCAAATCCATAGTATAGATTGTCACCATTAATATACTTATAACAACTTGGCATAATTAACCCAATTAACAACAAACCTACTATAAAAAATACATATCTATTTAATAGTTTAATTTTATTAGATAAAACTTGCTTCAAATTAATACGTACATTGCTTTCACACAATTTCCATATAAGTGATGTAGTTGATATAAAAAACATTAAATGTTCAATTGTAATAGAATGCTCTACTGAGTGTAAAATAGCTAACCCTGAAAATATCCCCAAAAATATACAAAAAAATATATCTTTTATTTTTAAAGTTTCTTTAAAAATTATTGCAATATTTATTAATAATAATCCACCCAAAATTTTCCCTATTTGCAAAAAACCCGGATAAAATTTATTTGTAATTGAAATAAATGAATTTATAATTATTAGATATACTAATAATCTGTAACATGATTTGTTCATTATACCACCTTTATCTAGTATATATATTATAAAAATGCTTCTCTAATTTTCTATTTATTTTTTTTATATTAAAATATTTATCTATTTTAGCAATATTATTTTTAGATATTTTCTCTAAAATCTCTTCATTTTCATAAACATATTTTATTACTTCTGCAAGTTTTGTAATATCTCCCGGTTCTATTAAAAAACCATTTTCCTCTTCTATAATGACTTCAGGTATTGCTCCAACCGTAGTACTAATTATAATTTTTCCACTTGCCATTCCTTCTAAAATAGTCATTGGTAATCCTTCATTATAAGATGGTAACACTATGACTTCTATGCTTTTTAACAATTTCATTTTTTTCTTTGTATCAATCCATCCTGTAAATTCTAGTTGATTCAATACTCCTAATTCTTCAGCCAACATTTTAGCTTTTTCAATTTCACCATCTCCAGCAAAAATACACTTAACTAGTACTCCCATATCTTTTAATGCTTTAATCGCATAAATTAAATCATATGTACCTTTCCTTTTCCCTAATCTCCCCAAAAACAGCAATTTATTTACTTTTTGATTCCTATTAATATTTATGTTTTTAAATTCTTTGGTATCTACAGCATTATTTAATACTACAACATTTTTAAATTTTATCTCATTTTCAAAAAAACATTTCCATGTTTCTGATAATGCAATCACCAAATCAGCTTCATTAATTGTGTCAGTTATCATTTTTTTTCTTTTATCATTTAACGCTCTGTAAAACTCCATATATGCTGCACCATGCACATGAACTATTACTTTTTTATTATTTCTTTTTAAAAATTTTATGTACTTAATCTTA
Source organism: Clostridium lentum (assembly GCF_014287815.1). Classification (GTDB taxonomy): domain Bacteria; phylum Bacillota; class Clostridia; order Clostridiales; family Clostridiaceae; genus Clostridium; species Clostridium lentum. The sequence goes on along the minus strand of NZ_JACOOQ010000001.1, from coordinate 185,196 downwards.
CGAAAAGTACTCCCATATGAAGCCATATGAATATGAAAAATATCGTATTGCTTATATAATAAATGAAATTTTATATAAGCATATATACAAAACATTAATCTCTTCAATTTATTTCCATCAATAAATGAATCAAATAAATCAATTTTATATCCTTGAAAGCTTACCTTATCTTTATATATTCCATCAATAACAGTTGCCATTCCTCCTTTAGATCTAGTTACACTAGGTCCTATTTCTAATACTTTAATCAATTTATTATTCATATATTTAGTCCTCATCTTATATTCTAATACTAAAAAGTATTCTTATTATATTTATATAATTCATCATTTTAGCTACTTATAAATTTTTTCATCAAGTTCACATAATATACGATCATTATTAGATATAACTCTTACTTCTTCAAAATATACTTTTCCATTTGAACAATCTAAATCAACAACCCTGATGAATTCAAAATCTCCTGATAGCAACTTCACTACTGATAGCATATCAATATTTTTATAATAATTATCTAATACTGTTCATATTTATAAAAATACTTTATTATAATGCGCCACTATTATAAATATACTGATACAATTTACCTTCAAAATATTAACTTTAAATTCTTATTCTTAAAATAATATTTATTTCTCAGATAGTTTAATCATACTTCCTAACATATTTAGACCATTTTCATTATAATATCTTGCTGCACACCCAGCCGGTGTAAATGTCATTTCACCTAAAATTGGTTTACCATTTAAATCATAAAAATCCACTCTTACAAATGGAAATGGCTTGGATAATCTTTCAGCTATTTTTAACATTTCATCATAACACTCTGGTTTATTAGGATATTCATCACTTAAGAAATCTGGATTTCCTATATTCATTTCTTTCCATTTCAAATCCATAAACTTCATTTTTACTTCTTTAGCTCTTTCCGTACATACTAGTGTTAATTTAGGTTTACCATTAAAGCAATAAATCTTATAATCATTAGGTAATACTCCATCTTTTGTTTCTATATATTCTTCACATATTATTCTCGGTATCATTTTATCGTATTGACTTTCTAATGCTTCAAATACATATCTAGTTTTTAACCATTTTTTCAACTTCTCATTTGCTTCATTTATATTTAATTTCGACTTATCATCACAGATTATATTAAATCCACATCCATGCGTACATTTTATAGCAAATTTTTTAGGAAACTTACTCCACTCTATATCTTCACTTTGCTCATAAATACCATATAATTTAGGTAATAAGTTTTTATATCCTAAATCTTCTACATACTTTCTAACTTCATATTTATCTGCACACTTCACTACTAATTCGTTATTATCATATAATTTAAGCCACATAAGCTTTTCATTAAATGTCTTCGGTTCTTTCAAATTTAGTTTTTTTCCTGTTGAAATTCTAAATAATATTTTTGATGAAAAAACTGGAGAAATATTATATATTATCGGTGTAATCCTTCTCCACACAAATTTAACAAGTCTTCTAACTCTCTTATTCTTCATACATCCTCCAATTTGATATTTACTATACTTTATCTATAAATTCTTCAATATATTTCAAAATATTTTTAGTATTGGAAACATATGAATTAAATTTAAGTTTATCAATTTTAGTTAATGCTCCTTCTAATTCATCTATTCTCTTTATACCTTTAATAAAATTCATTTCTTCAAACTGTTCAATAATCTGTAACTGATGATCATCAACATGTTCTCCAAATTTAGATAATCTAGATACAGCTATAACTTTCTTCTCTTTTTTAACTGCACCAATTATAGCTCCAGTTCCACCATGAGTAATAACCTTATCACACTTCCCCATAATATCGCTAAATTCATCTCTATCTAAGAAATTCTTATATTCATAATTTTTTGGTTCATAATCGCTATATCCTGTTTGAGCAAATACTTCTTCTGTTATTTTTCCTTCTTCAACTAATCTATCAATTTCAATTAATAATCTATTAAATTGAAATTTTTGAGATCCTAAAGTTACAAAAATCAATATATTCCCCCCTCATATATAGCCTCTGGATAATATTCCTTCATTTGCTCCCATTGAACATAAAATTGATCAGCAAATTTATAAATTAATTTACCTGTTAATGTAGGTGAAGTTACCTTTGCAAAAGATTCAATAAATATAATCTTTTTCTTTAAAACCTTAGCAAATATACATATAGGTATTGTTGCTAATGCACCTGTTGATATAATTACATCTGGTTTTTCTCTAAGAAATATTTTAAAACTCTTAAAAGCATTAGTTATCATCTTAAATACGAAGGTTTTCTCATGTCTATTTACTTGATTTAAGTAATAAATTTTTCTATTGTCTTTTATCACCGAATATCCTGTTTTTTCTGTTACAATAAAACTATCATACTTATCCATAAGTGGCTTCAACATCATTAACTGTTCAAAGTGTCCTCCAGTTGACGCAGTAAAACAAATTTTCTTCATTCCTATTGCCCTCTTTAATATTTATTAGTCTCTACCAAATAAATCCCTAGTATAAACTTTCTCTTCTACATCAAATAACTCTTCTGCTAATCTATTAGAAACAATAACATCACTAATAGTCTTAAATTCCTCTAAATTTCTAATAACTTTAGAATTAAAGAAACTTTCTTCCTTAAGAACAGGTTCATAAACTACAACTTCAATTCCCTTAGCCTTAATTCTCTTCATTATTCCTTGAATTGATGAAGCTCTAAAATTATCTGAATCAGTCTTCATAGTTAATCTATAGATACCAACTACCTTTGGATTTTTCTTAATTATTTGTTCTGCAATAAAGTCTTTTCTTGTTCTATTAGCTTCAACTATAGCTCCAATAATTTCATTTGGAACATCTTCATAATTAGCTCTTAATTGTTTAGTATCCTTAGGTAAACAATACCCACCATATCCAAAGGAAGGATTATTATAATGGCTTCCTATTCTTGGGTCTAATCCAACACCTTCAATAATTTGTTTAGTATTTAAACCTTTCATTTCTGCATAAGTATCTAACTCATTAAAATAAGCTACTCTTAATGCTAAATATGTATTAGAGAAAAGCTTAACTGCTTCTGCTTCAGTACTATCTGTAAATAATACTGGAATATCTTCCTTAATAGCTCCTTCTTTTAAAAGATTAGCAAACTTTTCAGCTCTTTCAGATTGTTCACCAACAATAATTCTTGAAGGATGAAGATTATCGTATAGAGCCTTTCCTTCCCTTAAAAACTCTGGAGAGAAAATTATATTGTCTGTTTCAAACATTTCCTTAATTTTCTTGGTATATCCAACAGGAACTGTAGATTTAATTACCATTGTTGCCTCTGGATTAATTGAAAGTACATTGGCAATTACAGCTTCAACACTTCTTGTATTAAAATAATTCATTTCTGGATCATAATTTGTTGGTGTTGAAATAATTACAAACTCAGCATCTTTATATGCTTTATAAGAATCTGTTGTTGCTACTAAATTTAACTTCTTATTTTTTAAATAATCTTCTATTTCTTTATCTACTATAGGTGATACTTTATCATTAATCATATCTACCTTTTCTTGAATTATATCAACTGCTACTACTTCATTATGTTGAGCTAATAAAATTGCATTAGACAATCCAACATAACCTGTTCCAACCACTGCTATTTTCATTTTCAATTCCCCCATTTTTATACTATTTTATATAAAAACTAAGATGCATTTTTATCTCCCAAAAGCACTAATACAGTTTTTAATATAAGCTTCATATCTAATTTAAAGCTTCTTTCCCTTACATATTTAATATCAAGCTTCATCCAATCCTCAAAATCAATATTATTTCTTCCACTTATTTGCCATATACATGTTAATCCTGGTTTAACTTCAAGCCTTTCCATCATCCATTGTTCAAACTTTTCAACTTCCTTTGGAAGACTTGGCCTAGGCCCAACTAAGGACATATCGCCCTTAATAACATTAATAAGCTGAGGTAATTCATCTATAGATGTTTTTCTAATAAACTTACCTACCTTTGTTATTCTAGGATCATCCTTTATTTTAAACATAGGTCCTGACATTTCATTTTGACTTTCCAGTTGTTCTTTAAGTTCTTCTGCATTAATTACCATTGATCTAAATTTATACATATAAAATTCTTTTCCATTTAAACCTACTCTTTTTTGCTTAAAAATCACTTCACCTTTAGATTCTAATTTGATTAACATTGAAACTATTAAAATAAGTGGAGATAGTAATATAAGTCCTGTAAAAGATGCTACTATATCAATTATTCTTTTAATTACTTCATATAATATATTACTTCTTTCATTTTCGATTACTTCACTCATTTAACCCCTCCATTTAAATGTTTATTGTTATTCCCCGTAATAATAATAGTTATTCTTCTTATTTTCTACCCCATTTAAAACAGTACCAATAATTTTTCCATGTACCTTTTTAATTAAATCCACAGAATTTAAAACCATTTCCCTTTTAGTACTTCCAGCTCTTACAACCAGTAACACTCCATCTGATTTAGTTGATAATACTTGTGCATCTGTTACTGCTTGTAGTGGTGGTGTATCAAGAATGATATATTTAAACTCATTTTTCATTTCTTTAATAAAAGCTGCCATAGCTCTAGAAGATAACATTTCTGAAGGGTTAGGTGGAATTTTTCCTGCTGTTATAATTGTTAAATTTTCATTATAACAATTGGCAACATCTTCAAAAGATTCCTTCCTTAATAAAAGTTCCGCAGTTCCAGAAATATTTGATATTTTAAATTTTTTATGTATTGAAGGTTTTCTCATATCACAATCTACTAATAAAACTTTATTACCACTTTGTGCTAAAGAAAGAGCTAAATTCCCACTGGTCGTTGATTTCCCTTCCCCTGGCACTGAACTTGTTACTACAATTGCTCTATATTCATCATCAAAAGAAGAATATTCAATATTACTTCTTAAACTTCTGTAAGCTTCAGCATCAATTGATTTTGGTGCTTTTTCCATTACAAACATTAATATTTCCCCCTATTCTAAATCAGACATTGGAATAACTCCAAGTACAGGTATATCTAAATCTTTTTCTAATTGTTCTTTATTTTTATAAGTATTATCTAAATATTCTAATAAAAACACTATACCAAGGCCTACCATCATTCCTAAAATGAAAGCTATAGCTATATTCATCTTTTTATTTGGTGCCACTGGTTCTTCTGGTAATTCTACAGTTTCTAGAACTCTCACATTACCATTAGGTACTAATTCTTGTGCTGTTGTAATAAATTCATTTGTTATATTCTCCAACATATTTTTTGCTATATTGGGACTTGTACTTTTATATGCTATTTGTATCATTTGTGTATCAGCCACTGTTGTAACAGATACATTATTTAATACATCTTCTACCTCCAATTCATATTCACTATTAGTTATAGATCTATTAATTAAATCCTTAGTTTTTATAAGCTCTGAATATGTTTTTAAAAGTTTTTGATACATTGTTATATCATTATAGTTATAATTTTCTACACTACTTTCTTCTTTACCTATAAAAACTTTTGTACTTGCTTCATATGTAGGTGCTATTATAAAAAAGTTAAAAATCCCTGATACCAATGTTGCTATTAAAGTACATAAGGCTATTATTTTCCACCTTTTCTTTACTGCATCTATTATTTCAGATATACTAATTACTTGTTCTTCCATATACTTTTCACACTTCCTTTTTATAAATATTATATGACTTTTTCTATTATATAACTTTAAAGCATAAAAATACTACACAAATTTCAATTTATTATTAAATTAAATTAAATCCACTGTGATTTTGCATGTTTTTATTTGTCACTTTACATAATATTTTATATTATTTCTTTATTATTTTTAAGTATTTTTTATTTCTATTAAAACCAATTTAATGTATTTGTACTAAATAATTTAGATTTAAAATATTCCAAACAACTTTTTTCTTTCTTTTATAAATAATGATTTTCTTACTATTTCTTTATCTTCCAATACTAATTGTCCATTTTTACCAAATTCACCTTTATAGTCTCTTAAAACTCCTGAAATTGCTTCTGATATGTCTGTGTTTCTATTTACATTAGAATGAGCATCTGAACCAACAACAGAATACACATTATTTTCTAAATAGTTTAATGCTAATCTTTTTACATCCTTACCAAAATCACCAATTACACTTCCTGTATTTAATTGAAATAAATATCCTTCTTTTATAAAATCATTAATTAAACTAGGATTTTTAATAAATGGTATATACCTTTCTGGATGAGCAATAATTGGTATAATTCCCTTTAATGTTAACTCATATAAATTGTCAATAACACTATTAACATCAAACTCCATCATTGGAAGTTCAATTAACATATATCTACTATCATTTATAGTTCCAATAGCACCTTCCTCATAATACTCTAATATATTTTCCCTATAATAAACCTCTTGTCCACAGTATATTTCTATATCTAATTTTTCTTCACTTACCATTTGTCGTAATTCATTTACTTTATCTTTTACCTCACTATATTCAACATTAAACCTTCCTTTCATATAATGTGGTGTTGCCACTATTTTTTTTACTCCACATTCAATAGATAACTTTAACATTTCTAAAGTCATTTCCTTACTCTTAGACCCATCGTCTATTCCGTAAATAATATGTGAATGCATATCTACCATAATCTTCCTCCATATAACATATTATTAAATTATAAGCTTCTTAAATAATATATCATATTTTATATTTTTTTGTATAATTACATTCTTAGTAATTTTAATAACCCTAAATGAAAAAATACCCTATATTTATACATAGGATACCTTTATTCATTTATCTTTATTCATAATAGTTATATTTCTTTTCTACAGTATTTTTAACTGCATTTAATACTGTTCCCATTACTGTTGCATTTACTTTTCTTAATAATCCCACCGATGAAGCAACTTGATTTTTCTTGGTAGATTCTGCTTTCACAACTAATAATGTTCCATCAGCTTTACTGCCTAAAATTTGTGCATCAGTTACCAATTGTACTGGTGGTGTATCTATAACTACATAATCAAAATTTTCTCTAGCTTCCTGTAAAAATATATTCATAACTTCACTTGCTAATAGTTCAGATGGATTTGGAACCTTAGAACCTGAAGTGATAACTGTTAAGTTTTCATTATATTTATAAGAAACTTCATCAAAAGATGATCTACCCCTTATTAACTCAGTTAATCCTTTTGAATTAGATATTTTAAATTTTTTATGTAAACTAGGTTTTCTTATATCACAATCTATTAGTAAAACCTTTTTTTCAGTATCAGACATAGAAATAGCTAAATTCCCTGCTGTTGTACTTTTCCCTTCCTCAGGAAAAGAGCTTGTAACAACAATTACTTTATATTTATCATCAAATGATGAATATTCTATATTAGTTCTCAATCTTCTATAAGATTCTGCTTCAGTTGATTTAGGTTTTCTAGCTATTGCAAACATTATAAGCACCTCTCCAATAATAATTCTTCATAAATTATATATCATCTTCTCCATTCTGAAAAGATTGGCATTTTATATTTATTACGACAAATAAGTTATTTTTTTCCTTATTTAATCCTTCTTATTTTTATGTTATTCTATTTATTATTAAATTTATAAATTAAAAGTGCTTATAATCTTTATTTTAAATATAATTTTTAATAATTCTTAATAATTCTTATAAAACCCTTAATATTTCATTGTCATTTATTGTCTTATTTTTTTTTATTATCTGTTATCTACTATAATACATTTATGGATTTTATTTTTAATTTTTATATTGATTTTATGCATATTAATAACGATAATAAATATAGTTAATAATTAATTTTTTATAAATACATACCAATAGGGGGACATATAATGAAATCAAAATTTTTAAATAAAGCAATTTTGATGCCACTGTTCTGTGGAATTTGTTGCTTTACTTTAACATTTTTGCTAACTAAAGGTATTAACCATGATGAAGGTAAATATCTTGAAATAACAAGTAGAAACAAAAAATTATTATCAAATTTGCAAAAAATAGATTTGGAAATCTTCTCTTTAGAAAAACAAATACTTGATGCTAATGAAGATATTTCTAAACTAAAATCTCAAAAAGAAAGTCTTCAAATTTCACTTGGATTAGACATTGAAGAAACTACAGAAAATGAAAATGGTGAAGGTGAAAATGTGAATTCAAATTTAGCTCTTCCATTACAAGATAATGAAGAAGATTTAAGCTATCCTAGCTACTCTGAACAAGAAACTTCTTATTCAACTAATAATTCATATAGTAGTAGTTTAAATGGTGGAAACTCATCACTACTTGAAAGTACTCCTCAAACACCAGAACCTCCAGTAGTTGTTCCTCCAGAAAACAATAATCCAATTGAATCCAATACCGAGCCGGATAATAATTTGGATACTGACTCTATTCCACCTACATCAGCTGAAGATGATATACCTTCTGATTCATCACCTGATAGTGATACAAACTAAATATTATGAAATTTAAAAAATATATGTTAAATTAGTAGTAAATATGTAATAAATAAAATATAGAGCGGAGGTGAAAACTGTTATCAGTTTAAAAAATATATACTTATAAATTTTTATGCATTGGTAACGGTTATTATGGATACAAAAAAAAGAATACGCAAAAGAAAAAATATAAAACTAACTAATTATTTAACAATAATTATAATATGCATCATTTCCATCTTTGCTGGTTTCTTTACAGAAAAAATATATTCATCTTTTTCAAAAATTTCTTCATTAGAAAAGTCTAATATAAAAAATGAAGAATCCCTTAAAGAAAAGCAAACTGAGCTTTCTAAATTAAAAGAAGAACTTCAAAATAAACTTGATTCCATTAAAGAGTTAGAAGAAACTATTTCTAAACTAAATTCTCAGTTAGAACAATAATACTCTTGGGAAGAGGATTATTATTTAGAATAAATTTTATGCTCTTATACTTAATAAATAAAAATGAGTTATATCAAATTTGATTTTTATATAACTCATTTTTATTTATTGCTCCATTTGTAAAATACCATTTATAGCTGATTGATAATTATATAAAACTCCATCAGCACCTAGCATATACTCTTTTACTGTATTATTGGGTAGCCCTAAATGTACTGTAAAATAATATATATCTTATTGTTGTATTTTTTAAGTTATAATTTAAACTTTTTAAATATAGCTGGGTATAGTCCAATACCAAAGAATACAACCATAAAGTATCTGATGAAATCAAATACTAATTTTTTAGGTAAAATTGCTTTTAAACCAACCTTTAAAATAATTAAGATTGCAAGTCCAATTACTATTCTTAAAATTTTATTAGATAACTTTCCTTCCACCGAAAAATTAATATACTTCTTTTCCACATAAATACCTAGAACAAAGCCTAAGAATGTTCCCATACCCTTAATAAAATCTGCTGAATGAGCATAGAAAAATGCTGGTAGAAAAATTGTAAATGTAGCAAAATATAAAGCAATCCTATTATTAATTTTACCAAATAACTTATATGTAATAAAAGATGTCAACAAACCAAAGATAGCTCCAAACAAAACATCTTTGGGATAATGCACTGGTGCTAAAAACATACTTAAATGTGTATATTTTTATTTATTCACTACTTCATTGTGTCCTATTTTGCCTAAGCTACTTTGGGTTGTATAACACTCCATAGCATTTAAGAATACACCAAAATCCCTAAGACTAAAGCCTCTCAACATTTTAGGCTCTAGAATAATTACTTAAATTAATACTTGCATTATAATCTCTATTTATTTCTAAACCACATTTATCACATTTATAATTTCTATCATTAAGTTTTAAATCTTTTTTTATAAATCCACAACATGAACAAGTTTTACTTGATGGATAAAATCTATCTACTTGAATAAATTCAATTCCATTAAATTCACATTTATATTTAATTTGTCTCATAAACTCATAAAATCCTTGTTCTGCTATTGCCTTAGATAAATGCTTATTCTTCATCATTCCACTAATATTTAAATCTTCCATTACAATTCTATATGGATAATACTTTATTATTTTATTAGTAGTTTGATGTATGTGATTATTTCTTATATTAGCTAACTTTCTATAAATTTGCTTCACATATTTTTCTAGTTTAATAATATTATTAGTCTTAACAAATTTATTTCCCTGTTTATTACTTTCATATTTTCTGCTAATACTACGTTGTAAGTGTTTTAATTTATTTTTTAAATTTTTAATTCTTTTTGTTTTATTTATGTTTTTAAATACATTACCATTAGAACAAGTAGCCAAATCTTTTACGCCTAAATCTATTCCTATTGATAACTTTTTATTCAAAGTAGTTTGGTTTTCTTCTACTTCAACACTAAAACTTAAAACCCAACACCTTCCATTGTAACTACAGTAAGGATTACTATAACTACAATCTTTAGGAATACTATAATTTGTTTTAAATCTTACTTTTCCTATCTTTTCAATGTTACACATATTATCTGTGAAATATAAACTATCACATCTAACATAAAAAGATTGTTTAGATTTTCTTTTAGTTTTAAATTTAGGATATTTAGATTTTTTATTAAAGAAACTTTTAAATGCTTTCTCTAAATTTCTAATAGATTCTTGTGTTACCTTACTAGAAACTTCATTTAGCCATTTAAATTCTTCTTCTTTCTTTAGCTGAGTAAATTCTTTTCTTATATTTCCTATTGAATATTTTTCATTATTATTATATTTTTCATTACACTTATTCAAAGCCCAATTATAAGCAAATCTACTACAACCAATACTTTTTAACATTAATACTTCTTGTTTTTTTGTCGGTAATAATCTTATCTTTATTGACTTTTTCACAATTTCATCTCCTCATATATCCATTTTTTAGTTATACCACTTTTATAACTGTTTTATTCTAAATTATATACTTTTTAGAGGTGATATTTTTATCAATAAAGATATAACTTTAGTATTAAAAACTAAACATTCTTCGTAATTAAAAATTTAAATTATTTATTCTTAGAAATTTTATTTTGGTTATTTGAATAAATAAAAATATACACACTAGTATATTTTTAGCGTGTTCAATATAGTTCGTTACTCCATACCAGTTCTCCTATGAACTTCTTATGTTTTCACATAAGCACAGACTATATCACCACCTTTTTAAAAGGTGCTACCCACTTCCATCCACTTAGATGTACTTCCTTTACGGAATAGTCGTTGAAGTTTCCTCTGTTCGAGGCTTACCTGCTGATTATCCATTTTATAAACACTTAGGATTTAACCTTATGCCATCTAACTAATTTTTTCTACTCTCGTAACCTTCACGCTTAACCTTATTTCATGTTTACGTTGTGGTTTAGTTAGCTTTAGGAACTTCCAGCAATTCAAGTAGTTTTGGATAGGTCTTTGCCTATCACTCCATGCTCTTTATAAACATGGGGAGCTTTTTATATTAAAAATATATTAAACATATTTGTATATATTTCTAACAACTAAATAGTTGCTCCTAGATATAATCTTGATATTGCTACAGAAACTATAATAATACCTGAAATAGCATACATATAATTCTTCTTTAAATAAATAGCTATTGCTCCCCAAAAAGAAGCTGTCCCTTGTGTATGTCCACTTGGAAAAGAATATCCAGTGGCAGTTTCAACTCTTAGAGATCTTATACCTGGCTCTCCTATAGGTCTTTTTGCTTTAAAAACATCCTTAACAGCTCCATTTATCAATACACTAGTTAAAGAAGAATAAGCAATATACTCGCCCATTTTCTTATTAAATGTCCAATAAATAACAGCAATTAAAGGAATTAAAATTGCTTCTTCTCCAAACATAGTTATTAATTGAAATAATCCATCCAAAAACGGACTTGCTATACTTTGTATTGACCTGATAATATTTAATTCAAACTCCATAATTATCCCCCCTTACAATTTAATAACAATATTATATCACTCATTAAGAAAAATTTTTAATTCACTTACCAAAATTTTCTTGAAATTATAAAGCTAATATTTTTAGATAGACATATTAATCTTATGATTAATATCTAAAATACTTACCTCAACCTTCTTGCTTACAATTAATCTAAAGTTCTCTTACACCATATTATTTAAATTATTTTTTATATTTATGAATAAATTACTAATAATATACCTATAATAATTAATGAACGTTTATCCTTTTAAAAATCAATATTTATACTTGTGCTAAACTAAAAGAAGATGCTGCATCAAATGTTATTTTGATACAGCATCTTTCTGAGTTCTAAAGTATTTTATTTATACTAAATACTAAATTTCAAACTTAGTTACTTTTCTTTCAGTTACTTGTGCTGCTGACTTAGCTACAAAGTTTCCCTTAGAAGTTTGAAAAATATCATTTGCTATTATAGCATCCATAAGTGTCACTGCTTCATCTTGTGTTATATTCTCCTTCACATTAGAAACTGACATTGTTGTTTTTTCCCCTGTAGAAGTTAAAAAAGTCATTGATAAAGTAAATTCCATAAAAAAACCCCCTTAGATAATGATGAATGATGAGTGATAAATTATGAATTGTGGAATAAACTCCGAGAGGAGTTTAGAAAGAATTAATTTATAGAAACTCTTCGAGTTTCATCCTTAATTCATCATTCGTAATTCATAATTCATAATTTTTATTCAGATTTTAGTAATGATACTTCTGTTAAGTAGTAGTATCTAGTGTTTGCCCCTATAACACCTTTGATTGCTTCTGCTACTGCATAAACCTTTTCTGGATCTGCCCCATCTTTTACTCCTGAAAAGCTCTTTTTGCTGTAAGTAGCATTACCACTTGAATCCACCCCACTTTCCACTTCAATTGCTAGTGATGTTGTTGAAATTTCCTTGCTTACTGCCATTTTACAGTCCCCCTTTTTATTTATCTTGTAAGTCTTTCGCCTTACATATAATAAATATGCACCTAAAGAATTTTGTGAAATTTTTTTTAGGAATTTTTCAAATTTATTTGAATATTTTTCATATAGATGTAAATACTTATAATACCCTTTTAATTTAAAACCTTCGTGTTTTTAAATTCATTTTCCTTTTTATTTTTTGTTTTATTTAGTGTCATTAAACTTAAAAAGCTGATTACATAGAAACCTAACCTTCCATGTAACCAGCTTTCTGCTTAAATTAGCTTATATCATTTACTTTAGTTTTTTAAAAATTGGCTGATGAAATGAGTTCTTGCCGAGTACACTGATTTTTAAATTCTTATTTGTATTTACTTCATTTAAAAACAACTTATCAAGACTAAGTTTAGTACCAACTGTCATCCTATTCCAAGTATATCCTTTGAACAAATCTCTTACTAAAAACTCTTCACCTTCATTTAAATTATTAACCTCGGAAATAGCTTGTTCTAAATATTCATTCATATCTATTCCTCCAAAATAATTAATATAAATAAAATATAATTTTAATGTACCGGCTTTATATCCATCTATTTTGTTTATATTAAAAAAATAATAATTTTATTCCTATAATATGTCTTATTCTCACTAAAATAATTTGTCGATAAGATTTTTTTACAAATTGGTAAAAACTGAATATTTATATAGTATAATAAACACATGTTCTATTATGTGTTTTATTTTTTAAAAAGGGGGAGTTAAAAATGGATAAGACCATAGTAAAAAAATTTAAAGAAGGAAATAAAGATGCAGCTCTAGCTGTACTGCACAAATATGAACCACTTATTAATAAATATTGCTTAAAGACAAACTTAAAGGGATTTGATAAAAATGATCTTAGACAAGAGGCTAGCCTTTCAGTACTTAAAGCCTTAAATGCTCTAGATTTAAATAAAGACAGCATAACATATGATGCTTATATCATGAATACCATCAGAAATACCTTTAATGTACTTATCCGCAATCACCACAAATCTAATTTAGAATCCAGTCTCAATATTAATGTAGTAGGTGATTATGATATCATTGATTTATTAGAAGATAGTGTAAATCTAGAAGAATTACTAATTTCAAGTTCTATACACACAACACTAAAAGAAGCATTATCTACCTTATCATCAGATGAACTAGAAGTACTTTATCTTATATTTTACAAATTCAAAGGAAAACTTAGGCCTTATTGCCTAGAAAAAGAAATCACACGATATGAAGGAAAAAAGAACTTAGATTTAATACTATCCAAGCTTAGAAAATTTTTCATATAATATATTATTATATAAAAAATGCGTGTTGGCACTTGCTCAATCACGCATTTTTTTATTAACTTAAGTTACATTATTGTCCTTTTTTCTTCTGACAAATTTAAAGCCTATTAAAATAGCTGTAAGTGCCACTACTAGTGCCACAGCCTTTGAATTCCCCCCTGTGTTAGGAAGGGTTCTTCTATAATTTGTGCTGGTGTTAGTGCTTAACTTACTAGCCATAGAAAGTCCGCTTAATTTGTTAATAGTGCTTCCACTGCTGACATTACCATCACCACTTGGAAAAGTTAATTTTGGCATAAGTGAATTTTCCTTAAATACCAAAACAGGTCCCTCATTATCTTTCGAAATAGTAAATTTAACTGGAATCATATCCAAAACATAACCTGCTTCAGGTGCTATTTCTATAAAGTAATAATCTCCTTCAATCAAATTATCAACAGTAATTTGCCCTTGTTCATTGGTGGTGTAGATATCTCCCATCTTATCTAGATTTTCATCAAGTAAAATGAACATAGCTCCTACAAGAACCTTTTCATTATTTCCTCTTTCAACATTGGTTAATACTACAGATCCCTTATAAACCTCCTCTGCTGGTTCTTCTGGATTAGGCTCTGTATTAACTTTTGGAATAGCTGTAATGCTTGCACCAATTAAAGCTGCTCCATTTACAAGTACTTCTGTGCCTTCAGTAACACTTTCCTCTGTATGTGCTATAGTACCACTTATGGTAATTTTCCCAATGTATATTGATCCTACATCTAAAATTCTTTCTTTAAAAATAAGTTTTACAGTGCCATCATCTGCAACACTTTCTTCACTGAAATCAGTTTTTTCATATTTTATATCTTTTACAGTGATAAATGTAGGAATCTTAATCTCTAATGTATCTCCAGCCTTTATTTTATCCTTAGTACAATACATTACACTTAAATCAATATCATCGTCTTCATTTAAGCTAATATTGTCTTCATAGTTTACTTCTTCATCATTAATTAATAATGATATCTTCATTTGTTCAGTATCTTCTTCATCTTCTTTAGGCTCTTCACTTTCAGTGTCACCTTCATTTAGTTTTTCTGTAGATTCTCCAGGCACTATAACTTCTTCTTTATCTTCAGTTATAGCTCCTTCAGATTCCTTTTCATATTGAAAAATTTCTTCTTGTTCATTAGCTTCCTCTGCAGTAGGAAGTTCTTCTTTTGTTTCTTCAACAAACTCTTCATAACCATTACTTACATTAACTGTCGTAACCTTATGATTTTGGGTATCTTCATATTCTTTTATTTCTTCTGTAATAAGAAGCTCATTTTCAGCATCAAATTCTTCATTACTTTGAATTTCTGCTTGCTCTGAAACTACTAGATTAACTTCTCCATCTTCTAGCTCATCTGCTTTCACTGTAATATTAGAAAATAAGCTTATAAACATAAAAATGCTTATAAATATTGCTATGTTTCTAACATTTGCGAATCTTCTTTTTACTCCTTTCATATATTCACCCTTTTTGTTGATATATTTATAAGTATATTTATACTTATATCTAGATTATATACCAAATAAATACTCTTTTAAATTTATTTTCATAAATTTTATTAATATTACTTATACTATGAATATATATCTTTACTTATATTTCACTAATTATATACTCCATGTACTTTTCTTTAAATTCTTTATACTTTCTTTTTGAAAAATATATTATCTCACCAGTGGATAGTTCCAATAACTCCTTGTTTATCTTTGATATATATTTTAAATTTACTAAATAGCTACTATGTGGTTTATAGAAATTATATTTTGTTAATACTTCATTCCAGTATGATAATGGCCTCATAGAATAATACTTACCTGAATTACAATGAAATACTACTTTTCTATTTTCAATTTCCAAATATCTTATATTGCTTATAAAAATCTTATTTATTTCATTATTATAATTTAATATTATATATTTGTTATTTCTTTTAATTTCATTAACTACAGTAGATATTTCATTATATAGTTCCTTTTCCTTTACAGGTTTAACTAAATATCTAAATGCATTTACTTTAAATGCTTCTGCCCATAACTCCTTTGATGCTGTTAGAAAAATTATCTTAACCTCTTCATTGATTTCCCTTATTTTTTTTGCTGTGTCTATGCCTGATATTCCATTCATTTTTATTTCTAAAAAAATCACATTATATTTACTATGGTTACTATTTAATAACTCTTCACCACTGATAAATTTATCTATCATAAAATCCATATTCTCTTTTATTGAATACTTCTTAATCACATCTACTACATATTTTATTTGCATTGCATTATTTTCACATATTGCTACATTAATCATTAGTTAATACCTCCCTAAATTCAAAATCTAACACTTAAAACCTAAATATAAAAGAACCCTATAAAATAGATTTATTTAACACCTATTCTATAAGATTCCTCCATAATATAATTACCAATACATATCCTTTATAATTAACTTTAATTTATACTCCTATAATACTCATTAATAAGTTTGTCCAATCTAACACTTAATTCTAAAATCTTATTGTCACTTAAAGAACTACTTTTGTCAATTTCATATTCTAGAATTTCTCTTATCTTATCAATTTCATCATATATGTCCATAAAACCACCTCTTCAATAATATTATTCTAAGATTACAACATAAATTTATTTAAATGTATCTTTTTGTAATATCGTTGTTTTTTTTTGTTAAAATGTATGGATATATTTTTATTCTCTTAATTCATATTTTCAACTTAATTGTTTAAAAAAGTATACTGTAAAGAATATAAACGAAATCTATAGTTTAGGATTTTTCTTTAAAATTATTTTAAATTGTGTACTAAATTTCTTAAGAGATTCTGGTTCAAGCTCTATGGTTCCTCCATGAAGATCAACTATTGTTTTAGCTATAGCAAGACCAAGACCTGATCCCTGTTTGCTATTTCTTGATTCATCACCTACTGTAAATGCTTCAAATATATTATTTGCTATATCTTTTGAAATTCCCTTTCCATCATCAGCAATTATTATTTCATAAATATCATTTTTTTCTTTCAATGATACATATATATTAGTACCTTTTTCATTATGTTTAATGCTATTGCCTAAGATATTATCAAATACCCTTTGTAACTGAACCTTATCAATTTTTATTTCCATTTCCTTTTCTGGAATATCCACTTCTATATTAAAGCCACTTTCAACTATATCTTCATATTTTAAAGCAATATATGCTCTTAAATATTCACTTAAATCAACTTTTTCAAAAATAAGATTAAAGTCTGGATGCTCTAGTTTACTGTATTCATGAAAAATATTAATAAGCTCTGTAAGCTTCTTTGATTTTTCATAAATAATCTTTATATACTTATCCTTATCTTCATCAGCAATTATTCCATCTGAAAGCGCTTTAGCATATCCTTGAATACTTGTTATAGGTGTCTTTAAATCATGTGATATATCTGCCATCATACGTTCTTTATCATTCATCAACTTCTTACGTTGATTTTCACTATCTTCAAGCTTACTTACCATAATATTAAATCTATCACATATATCTACAAACTCACGAGGTCCACTATAATCTACAGGTTTTTTTCTTTTTCCTTCTGTTAAAAGTTCCATTGCTTTATTAAGCTTTTCTAATGGCTCATAAAACTTACTTCTAAGAACAAATACAAATATCACCACTAAAATTATATAAGCTATTCCAAACACAACAAAATCTATCTTAGTTAATATATTCATTTTTTTAAAGAAACTATTTGTGTACAACTCTCTTGATTTAATAATAGCTGTTCTTTTTATGCCGTCATTATTAATATATTGATACTTTTCAATAAATAGTCCATTATTATAATAACCTCTCATATAAATAATTTCTTTTTCAGTATAATTTTTTTTTGCTGGCGCATTATCACTTTCTAATATAACATTCAAATTTTTATCTAATACTTTAAACCATTTACTAGTAGATTTTAATGAATTGCTTATAACACCTTCTGAATAATATGATTCAGCAATAATTAGCTTATAACTTTCCCCATTTTCACTATAATAATCATATATATTTAAATATGTATCATCCTTTCTATAGTTTGGTATAGCATTTATCTCATCTTCATTATATTTTTCCTTATTAATATCCTTTCCTAAAGAATAAATTAAATTATAATTTTCATCTAATATTTCTATAGTACCATCTTCACCTGTTATCTCTTTTAGATTTAATTTATTAAATTTTTCTTCCTTCAAGTAATTTTGATATTTCTTAGTTAATCCTAAAATAGCATCATAATCACCAAATATTAAATAATTGCTAACATTGTTTATTAATATAGCTGAAATTATAATAATTACTGTGAATAATATGTAATTATTAATTAGAAGGGAAAATATACTTCCCCTTCTATTTGCCTTTTTAGATTTTTTCAATTTTATAACCAAGCCCCCTTACTGTTTTTAAATACATTGGGTTCTTTGAATCATCTTCTATTTTTTCTCTAATTCTATAAATATGCACCATTAATGCACCATCATCATTTTTGAAATATTCTCCATTAATATTTTCATAAATTTGCACCTTTGTATATACTCTTCCTGGATTACTCATTAAAAGAGCTAATATCTTAAATTCAGTTGGAGTTAGTTGAATTTCTTCCCCATTCTTAGTTAAAGATACTGTTTCTTCATTTAATACTAATTCACCAACTTTTAATATTTTCTTAGATTCTTCTACATTATCTAACTTAAATTCATAACACCTTCTTAAAAGTGACTTTACTCTAGCTACTACTTCCAATGGATTAAAAGGCTTTGTAAGATAATCATCAGCACCTAAGTCAAGACCTAGTATCTTTTCACTATCAAGAGTTTTAGCTGATAAAATTATAATGGGAATATTTGTTATCTCTCTAATTTTTTTAGTAAGTTCATAACCATTCATCTTAGGCATCATAATATCTAATAATGCTAAAGATATTTGACTATTTTTTACTATTTTAAAAGCATCTTCTCCATTATCTACAGATATAACTTTATATCCATCCTTTTCTAAATATAATCTTAATAAACCAACTATATCCTCATCATCTTCTGCAATTAATATATTTTTTGTCATATAATTAATTTACTCCTCTTTACTCGTATCTTAATGCATCAATAGGATTCATCTTTGCTGCTTTACTAGCTGGATAATATCCAAAGAATATCCCTATGGCCATACAGAAAGCAACTGAATATAAAATTGCATAAATATTAGCTTTAACACTATATCCCATGATTTTTGCACCTATTGCTCCAAAACAATTTCCTATTATAACACCTATTATACCTCCTATTATACATATAATTACTGCTTCCACAATAAATTGTATAAGTATAACCCTCTTTCCTGCTCCTAATGCTTTACGAATGCCTATCTCTTTTGTTCTTTCTGTAATTGAAACCATCATTATATTCATTACACCAATACCACCTACTAAAAGTGATATTGCTGCTACAGCACTTATTCCTAGTTTAATACTATTAATCATCTTATTTGTAGATTCCATCATTGATTCCATACTATATCCAGTTGGTTCAAATTTTTTATTTGATTTATAGGCTTCAGAAAAATAGCTGTTTGTCTTATTTAAAAACTCATTTAAATCTACATTTTCTTTAGGTATAATAGTAAAATATTCATACCCCTTACTTTTATTATTAATTTTTTTATAAATTGACATAGGAATAAATACTTTTGTACTTGTTTTTCCATCTGATGAATACATACCTTCTCCATCATTTTTATTATACTTATATACACCACATATATATAGCTTTACTGTATTATTTCCTATATTTGCTTCAAAAGATTTACCTAAAACTTCATCATATGTATATTTACCTTTAAAATACTTATCAACAAAACTATCACTTACTACAGTAACAGCTCTTAATTCATCATTATCTTTTTCCGTTAAGGCTCTTCCAGATATTATTTTAACATTTTCCCCTTTGAAGTAATCTGCATTTACAGCATATACCTCTATATCAACTTTGATTCTTCCATTTAAAAGAGTACTACTTCCAGCACTTTCTGAAAGAGGTACTGCTAATAAATCATCAGCAAATTTTTTTTTATAATCACTTATTATTTCATCTGTAACAAAATCCTTTTCTGTGGGTGCTTCATATTCAGAATAAATTTCTTCTCCATTTTCATTATATGTAATTAAATTTTTTTGTTCTAAGTACATATTAATATTTCTAGCACCAAAACCTGACATTTCACTATTTATTGATGCAGCCAATGAATCTCCTATGGTAACAATGGTAATTACAGAGGCAATACCTATTATAATACCTAACATTGTAAGTAACGCTCTAAGCTTATTTGCTTTTAAACTACTGATAGCTAGCCTTACATTTTCCATTAATCCCATTAACTCACCACCTCTTTGCTATCATTTATAATTTTTCCATCTTTTATGGTTACAATTCTAGGACATTGCTCTGCTATTTCTTTACTGTGAGTTATAAGAATAATTGTTTTTCCTTGATTTTTATTTAAATCATTAAAAATATTCATTACCATAGTACTAGTTTCACTATCAAGTGCTCCTGTTGGCTCATCCGCAAGAATTATTGCAGGATTATTAACTAAACTTCTAGCAATGGCAACTCTTTGCTTTTGTCCTCCTGAAAGCTCATTAGGCATATGATTCATTCTAGATTCCATTCCAACTTTACTTAAAAGCTCCTTAGCTCTTTTTGTACGCTGTTCTGCTGGTACACCTGCATAAAGCATAGGTAATTCCACATTTCTAAGAGCAGATGTTCTTCCTATCAAATTAAAATTTTGAAAAACAAAACCAATCTTTTTATTTCTAATAACATTCATTTCTGCTTCATTGGCATTTTTTATATCTATACCATCTAAATAATATTCACCTTTAGTTTGTTTATCTAAAACCCCTATAATATTCATTAATGTAGATTTACCTGAACCTGATTCACCTACAATAGCCACAAATTCTCCTTCATAAATTTTCAAATCTATACCATGTAGTATTTCTATTTCACTTTCTAATCCAATATTATATGCCTTAATTATTTCTTTCATTTCTATTAGTGGTTTGACTTTATCTATCATTATGCTTCACCTTTACTTTCATTCTCAACACCTTCTGTTGTTTCATTATAATTTGTAAGATCAGCAAGTATTTCACTACCTTCTTTTATGCCACTTCCACTTACTTCAACATAATAATCATTTTCTTCTCCAAGAGTTACTTCTGTTTCAATAAATTGATTATCTTTTCCTTTTACCATTAGGAAATATTTTCCTCCCACCTCTTTAACTGCATCTTTAGGAACCATAAGAACATTTTTCTTTTCTGAAACTATTATCTCTGCTTTAGCATTTGTTCCAATATATAAATCTTTAGCATCATCTATAGATATATCTGCTGAAAAACCACTTGTTTCTCCAGCATTAGCTGTAGGAGATATTCTTGTAAGCTTTCCTGAAATCTTTTTATCACTAGAATTAGTAGTAATCAATGCATTCATACCTACTTTTGCATTTTTAATTTCATACTCTGGAATAATAGCACTTATAATAAGCTTATTATCAGATTGAATTGTAGCAACTTGTCCCTCTGGTACTGCCCCTACCTTTACTTTTAGTTCAGTTACCTTCCCATCTGTTTCAGCCTTTAATACAGTTTTTGATAATCTTTCTTCTAAGTTTTTTAATTCTTCATTATCATCAGCTTTTTGTAGTTGTTTATATGCATCATTAACTGATGATTCAAGATTAGATATTTCTCCATCAGCACTATTAATCACACTTAAACGATTTGCTACTGCTGCTTCATATTGTTCCTTAGCTAAATTTCTATTGCTTATTTTTTCATTAAATATTGCCAGTGCTGCATTATAGCTTTCTTTTATTTCTTCATAATTATAAAGTTGTTTTGCTTCTTCTAATTCTCTTTGTTTATTATTTAAATTTTCTTCTGCACTTTTATAAGCTACATATTCATCAGAAGAAGCATTTCCTCCACTAGCTATCCAAGCATTATAAGCAGAATTTTTAATATTCTCAGCTTCATTATAATTATTTACTTTACTTTCTATTGCACTTAACATTGTGTTATATGTATTTTGAATCTTTTTATAAGTTCCATCATAATTATTTAAATCATTTTCTGTGTTTTCATAGTTACTTTTTAAATTTGATACTACATTATCTTGTGCTGATACTGAAGATACTTTAACATTTTTTGCTTCTTTTAACTGATTAGATAATTTATTATAATTAGCTTCTAATTCTTTCTTATTTTCAGCTATTTCAGATTTTTTCTTTTCAATTTCTTTTGTTATATCACCATCATCTAAAGTACAAATAACATCTCCAGCTTTAACATAGTCTCCAACTTTTACATTAACAGACTTAACTTTTTCCGTTAATGATGTTGAAACCATTGATACTTCTGCACTTTCAATTTTACCATTTACATTTATTGACCTATTTATTTCTCCCTTTTCAACAAAAACAGTTCTAGCATAATTTTCAGAATCTATTGTTTGTTGTGATTTATAAGAATTAATTTTAACAATAACAATTCCCCCAGCCAAAACAGCTAAAACCATAAATATACATAAACTCTTTTTATTTTTATATGTAAATTTTTTAATAACATCCTTAATCTCTTTTCTCTTCATAAAGCAGTTCATCCTTTCACTATTATATAAATTTATTTTAAATATTAGATATTAATTTTATACATAATATAACCTTAATATAACCTTAATATGTTATAGTGACTATAAAGTATTCATTTATAATAACAAAGAGTCTTTTCTAACTCTTTAACTTAGAAAAGACTCTTTTTTTATTTTTAAATGCTAGAATTAATATTCCCAATGAAAATATAGAAATCCCTATGCCTAATCTTAAACCTGGTAACTTATATTTAAATTCAATTTTATGTTGTCCTGGCTGAAGCTTTACACCAATTAATCCATTTAAAATTTTAAAATAATCATACTCCTCACCATCAACTTTTAAATTCCAACCTTCATCATAAGGAATTGAAGTATACATCAATGTCTTATCTGCTGTTACCTTTATATCACCTTTAATATATCCATCTTTATATATTGTATTTTCTATTATATTATAAGATAAATTTTTATAAATGTCTTGGAATCTATCCATATCACAATAATATAATTGTACTTCATCTAAACTAAAGCTATCATTTAGTACAGAAATTTCAATGGTTATTTCTTCATCCTTATCATAGGTGCCAATAAATTGAATATTATAACCATAACCTGTAAACTGATCATACTTTACATTATTATTTACTGTTATGTTAACGCTATTTTGTGAACTAATATTACTTTTCTTGCTACTAAAACCATTTTCATATTCACTAGATTTTAAAAACATATATATTGGTGCATATTGCTCAGCCTTTACAATAAGCTCTATGGTAGCTTTCACACCCTTAATTTCCTTTTGATATACTGTTTCATCATCATATTTCACTTCTGATAAGTTATTTAATTTAATATCAGTGATATTTAATACTTTATATATATCATAATTTTCATTAACCATTAACTTTAATATATCGTTACTATAAACAAATTTATTTTTAACTTCATTGATATTGGTAGACTCTAATCTTTCATTAACCATAAATGCTATAGGTAAAGCATAAGGATTTTCATAAACAGCATAACTCCCTTCTGTTTTAACTTTTTTATAAAACATATTTTGCTTATATTTATAGCACTTAAAAAATTCTGGCTGCTCCATGGAAATCAGATATTTAATACCTAAAATTGAATCTATGGGAATTGTTGAACCCATATTATAAACATTATTAATGACATTGGTTTTAAAACCAAAACTCTTAATTAACTTAGCTGTGTTTTCCTCATTAGCTGAGCTAGAATGACCAAGACCATTATAATTTAAAAGCATAGAATCATTTAAGGTATTTCTATAAACTTGTTCAATTCTATAAAAATTATCATTTAGTGATTTTACTTCTTCAATTAATGGTGAGATGGTTTCAATATAGCCTCCAATATGCTCTTTATCAATATATTTAATATTTTTCATGGAAAGATAAGAATTTAAAGTAAGCTCTGTGACAAGTAGTACACTAATTAAGGGCAATATAATTCTGTTGATATCATTAAATTTAATAAAAATCGTTAAGATAATAACATAAGAAACACTAATTACAAATGTAACTACTATTTTATTTATATCTAAATAATCATAATCTCCATAACTTACTAAGATACTTATCATTGCAAAAAAAAGCGTTACTATAAACAAACTTTTAAAGTTAGTGCTTTTAATTTTTAACCAAGCTTCATATGATAAAGTAATTACAAAAAAGCAAAATATAAATGAATTTCTATATTGAAATCCTATGGGATAATCAAAGCCATGCCATAATAATATAAATGTGCTTATAAAAAAGCTTAAAGCAATAAAACCTAGTACTATTAAAGAAGTAAGTTTATTTCTTAGCTTAATTTCCTTATTAAAAAAATATAATATTAATAATTCTGCCACCATAACTGAACAATAAATATTGGCAGGTGACTTCATTACTTGTCCCATATTATAACTACCAATAAATAACTTGCTTAAGATGCTACTTAAATCCTGTTTAATGGTTATAGCTTCACTAAACAAATTAAAATCAGCCTTACCAGTACTTAAAGATATTGCCACTGGAATAAGTAAAAAAGCTGCCAATCCTCCAGTAATAATTGATGAATAAAAAAACTTAACTGTCCCTGACAAAGTAATTCTTCTATAAATACTGGCTTTATAGAAAAAGTATAATACTGAAAAAATACATATCATATAGCCTATATAATAATTGCTTACAATAACCATAAATAAAGCTATCATATATAATTTATATTTTTCATTAACTATTACTTCTTCAATACCTAATGCCACCAATGGTAATAGCATCATCCCATCCATCCACATTATATTCATTTGAAAACATATGTTATATCCCATAAGTCCATAACATAAGGAAAAAATCACTACTGATAAATCCTTCTTTTTATAAACCTTGCTTATATATATGGAAAAACATAAGGAAGCTAACCCTATCTTTATTAAATAAATACTAAAGATAAACTCACCTATAGCTGACTTAGGAAAAAATATCAAAAGCAAATTTAATGGACTTGCTAAATAGTAAGCAAATAACCCTATATTATTTCCACCAAGAGATTTATTAAATGAATAAAATATACTGCCATCTCCACTTAAAATTTCTTTAAATTTACCAAAATAAGCAACATATTGAGTATACATATCACTGGACACTATAGTCTTTTCACCAATAAAGCCTACTCCTAAGACTGTAAATGTTATAAACAGTAGAACTATTGGAAGTATAAAGGATAAAATAAAGATATAGTTTTCTTTAATTTTCTTCATATGACCTAACTTCATCCTCAACTACATTTATTACTATCACTATTTTCTTATTTCTCTCTAAATTACTATTACTTATATAACCATTATTTATTCTCCATACATTATCCATAATTCACCTCTAAGTATTATTTACATTTTTCACATATTTATTTTACTATATTTGTCAAATAATACTTAAATTTTCATACGTCAATTTTCAACATTTCCCTACAATTTATTTTTATAATATTCTCTAAAATATCACTTTTATTAATTGGTTTTAATTTCTTTTTATGTTAATATATTCTTAGTATTTTAAAAAGGAGATTACTAGATGAACTGGAAAAAACTAACAAATATTCATGATTTAAAAGAATTTTTTATAAAAATAAAGTGGATTTTATCCCATGCTAAACCTGTAATACCATTTTTAATCTTTACTACTGTAATAAGTTCAGCTTCCTCTTTAATCAGCGTTTATAATACGTTAATTTCCAAATCATTAATAGATAATGCTATAGGCGGTAACACCTCGCAAGTGATAAAGTATCTTATTATCATGATCAGTATTACTTTAGGTATGATGTTATTAAATCCTATAACATCTTTATTAAGCACCCATGCTTCTACAAAGCTTAATCAAAATATTCAAAATAAAATGTTTGAACATATTGAATATAGTAGCTGGCTTGAACAAAGTAAATTTCATAGTGTAAGTTTATTGACAAGAATAACTTCTGATGTAGCAACTATAAGTTCTACTTTGCTTAGTACCATTCCTAACATTATTTCAATTTTAGTAACACTATTAGCTTCTTTTTCTACGCTTATTTATTTAGCTCCCTCCATTGCTATAATTGCAATATTTATTGGACCATTTCTTGTGTTAGTAAGCAGATATTTTAGCAAAAAGTTAAAAGCTCTTTATAAGAAAGCTCAAGAAGAAGATGTTAAATATAGAGCCTTCATTCAAGAATCTGTACAAAATATAATGATTGTAAAGACTTTTTGTATGGAAAAAATAAATATGGATAGATTAATACAAATTCAAAATAATAAATATAATATAGCCATGAAAAATACTAAACTTTCAGCTATGACTGGATTAGCCATGTCACTATGTTCAAACTTAGCTTACTTTACAATCTTTTGCTGGGGTGCTTTAAATATTTCTACTGGAGTAACTACTTATGGTACCTTTACAGCCATGCTACAGCTATATGGAAAGGTACAATCTCCATTTTCTTCATTGGCATCTATGTTTCCTGGATTAATATCAACTATTGCCGCTGCCGAAAGATTAATGGAACTTGAAGAAATACCACTGGAAAAATCATCAGAAAAAGAAGTTATTGATTTTATTAATCCAGAAATAACCTTTGAAGATGTATCTTTTGAATATAAAAAAGGTACTAAAATTATTAATGATATTAATTTAACTATTCCTTATGGTGAAACCATTGCTTTTGTAGGTCCATCTGGTGAAGGGAAAACCACTTTAATTAGACTGATACTTGCGCTAATAAATCCAAGCAGTGGTAAAGTTTATTTAAAAGAAAATAATAAAAAGGATTCCTTTAATAGAGATTACAGAAATTTAATTTCTTATGTTCCACAAGGAAATACTTTATTTTCTGGTACTATTGAAGACAACTTAAGATATGGTAACTTTGAAGCTACAGAAGAAGAAATATATGAAGCTTTAAAAAACGCCTGCGCTTTAGATTTCGTTAATGAATTAGAAAATGGCATTGAAACAGTAATTGGTGAAAAAGCTACTGGCATTTCCGAGGGACAAGCTCAACGCTTAGCCATAGCTCGCTCATTCTTAAGAAAGAAACCAATATTAATCTTAGATGAAGCAACTTCTGCTCTTGATCCTGAAACAGAAGTAAGTGTTTTAAAATCAGTTAAATCACTGCCCCATAAACCAACTTGCATCATCATAACTCATAGACCTTCAGCCCTTAATATTTGTCATCGTATAATACGACTGGAAAAAGGTCATTTAAAACAAGTAAGTAAGGAAAGTATCTTAGAAGTTGCCACTGAACTAGTATAACATTTTATAAAAAAACACCTAACAACATAATAAACATGCTGTTAGGTGTTTTTTATATTTATTCAAATTCACTTCTGATTTTCTTAAGTTCATTTAATAACTCATAAAAATTATTAATATAATCAATATATTCTTCATGAGTTAAAATTTCATAATCATCACTGGCATATCTTCTACTAAAATAAAAATCTTTTAAATCTCTACAAAGACTCTTATACTTTTTTAATTCTGGATAACCTTGCAAATATAATACTTCTAATAGTTTAACAAGATTATGTTCTTTTGATATCACTCCGTACTTCTTCTGAATAATAGCTTTTAAATTTTTTTCAATACATTGCTGACAATGAACTAGCACTCCATCTTCTAATCCTTCATTATCTTTCGTTGAATCTATAAATTTTTCATCAATATCTGCAAAATAAAACATATCTCTCTTAACCATAATTCCACTTCCTTATATCTATTAAATCTTTTATTATATCTCCTTCAAAGCTTATTTCCTTACTTAATTCAATATATCTATTTTTATTATATAATTTAATATCTACACTTCTACTTAAATTTAGGTTATCTATATCATCTTCTAATTCATGTCTTAATTTTCTTAATTCACTAACACTTTTATTATCATCAATTAATATTAATATATCAATATCACTACTATTTTTATATTTTCCCTTTGCTATAGAACCAAATAATAATATATCTGCATTTTTTAATCTATAAATACATATATCTCTAATCTTAATAATCTCATTTCTTATGTTTTTATCAAGAGAGTACTCAACATCATTTTTTATATTACAACCATAAAACATGATTTAATCACATCCTAAATAATATCATTTTATAATATTATATCCTAAAATTTATTTTTATTATATATATATATTGTTAAAATCAATAAGTTTAAAATTGAATCTATACTTTTCTATTTAAAATAAAAAATAAGCTTAAGGTCATATTTATCCTTAAGCTTATTTTTTACTAAATTACATTTTTAATATTATGAGCCACTTACTGTTGAATCATTTGAACCATGATTTTTTGGATGCCATCTATTATGCTTATTACACCATACCCAATCTGGGTGCTGAGTAGGTTTTTTATTTGGATCTGTGTAGTCTTCATTGCCTAATCCAATAACTTCTGTACCTACCCAATTACAATAATCTACATACTCTATATCATTTGTTAAGTTTACTGATAAATCTCTTAATTCAGGTTTTACAAATTCTTTTTTCATTTTCCATTCTCCTTTTAAGTTAATATTTATTTATTTTAAGACTATAATAAGTCATAGATACTAACTAGCAAATTTGGCAACTACGGCATATCCATGTCTATTGCCTCCACCTGTAACAAAATAATCTCCACATCTGATCCAAGCATGAGCTAACATTTGATTATTATTGTCTTTCTTTACTCCTAAATAAAGAGTTGTAGATACTCCCTGTTTCTTTAACATTTTTTGAGCCGTTAATGCTTGTACTAAACATTTACTTTCCCATGGTGTATGATAAGATACTATTCCTACTATCCTTGCTATTCTTACAGCTTTTTTATAGCATTCATCATCTACTTCCTGTGGTGACTCCAACTTAATCTTACCCATACGCTTTCTCAATTTATTAAATGGTACAAATAATATAAAAGATCTAAAGTAACCCATATATATAAATGCTTTTATAAAAGCTAATTTATCCTGATTTTTTATTTTGAAAAATGTTTTTATTTTTTTAAAGAACTTTAATAAGCTCTGCATCTTTTAATCTTCCTAAAAACTCCATTACAGTATTTTCACAAGTTTCTTCATCTACTTGATATTCATTAGTTAAAGTTTCTATTATATTTACTATAGAAGTATTTCCTTCAATAAGTTCCCATATTCTACTTCCTACTTCATTCATCATAAAGTATTGACCTTTATCTAGGTTCATCATTACTTTTTCACCATCAAGATCCGTATCATCTATTTCTTCATTTTTTGAAACAACAGAATCAAGATTAACTCCATAATCCTTTTTTACTTCTCCAACTTTTCCTGAAAACTTTTTAAAATCTAACATATGATTCACTCCTTCTTAATTTATACTTTGTAATGTTTTAATTTTTTCTTCCAATAATTCTATCTGCTTATCTACTGTAAATTGACCTTCTGGTCTTATAATCTTATAAAATTTTATGCTCTTGGCAATTTGTAGTAAAGTCTTGAAAGCAATTGGTGATATTCCCCCCATTGCTTGTACAAATTCTGCTCTATATCTATTGGTTATAAGTTTATTTAGTTTTTCACTACCTTTTATTTCTTCAATTTGAACCTGAGCAGTATCACTTACTGACAATTCACATAAAGCAAAAAGCCTAGTATCCTCATATATAAAATCATCATGAGCATCCACTAAATATTTAATTTCAGTATCACTCATAAATGAAAAATATTTTTCTTTATCATATTCTAATTTATCCATAGCGCTACTGCATAGCTTTTGATAAGGAAACCCATGCTTCACCATTGGAATATTATTTTTCATTTCTAAAGCAGCTACATCATCAGAAATAAATTGATATCCTTTTAATCTTAAAGCAGTGGTAAGTGTTGATTTTCCAGCCCCTCTATCACCTGTTAAAATTATAGCTTTATTATCAACAACAATAGTTCCTCCGTGAATAGCTATAATATCCCTTTGTATCATTATAAAACCTAAACAGCTACACATTAAAAACACTCTTAAAATGTACGGGTCTGCCTTTTCACAAGGTTCAAATTCAATGAACTCCCCATTAGTCACTCTATAAGTAGCCACTTCATCAATATGAAACCACACTTCTTCTTTAGAAAAAAAAGCTTTTTTATTATCTTCTATACTTTTTTTTATATTGGCTGGCATTTTACTATATATCATATTAACTTTATTATCAGTATTAATATTTTCAATTGGTACAAACTCATCTATTTTTATTTCTGATTCAATATCTAAGCCATATACTTCATAATAAAACTTACTTTTTCCTGAATTCATACTTTCTCTCCATTTTAAATATAATTTTTAATTTTTTCATAATATATGAATAAACAAGGTAGAAATTAATCTACCTTGTTTATTCATATATAATTTCTTTTTAAAATTAAGATATTATACATGACTTAGTATTTTCATCATATTTAGGACAAATTGGTAAATGATTTGTGCTAAAATCATAACGTGCTAAAGATTCTGTATTAAATATATATTCACTATTCTTTAAACAACAAGGACAATGCCATCCATATAATGGTTCCATTGAACGTGGTGAACTTATAGTTGGTTCTATTACTTTAGTTCTTCTTACATCTAATTCTTTTAATTCTGGATTCATCCATTTTTTTATCATTTTTACCTCCAATATGTTTATAATTTAATTAAGGTTTATTATATATTTCAAATAAAATGTATAACCTTATATTATATTTTACCATATTTTCCTATTTTTTTATAATTAATCGTATTACAAATTTCTATTTTTTTCGCAATTAACTATATTTCTTTATTAATATTTAATATCTCACTTCTTCCGATAGAATAGTAATCTATATTATATTCTTCTACTAAATCAATATCATAACAATTACGACCATCAAAAATTATTGGTGTTTTCATTAAATTTTCATAAAGTTTTAAATCCAAATTTTTAATTTCTTTCCATTCTGTAAATATGAACACTACTTCTGCATTTTTTAATGCTTCCTCTGGACAATTTACATATTCAATTCCTGATTTAAATATTTTTTTAAAATTTTCTTCACCTATAGGGTCATAAGCGACTATTTTTGCTCCTTCCTCTAATAACCTATTAATATTAGGAATAGATGGAGCTTCTCTTAAATCATCTGTTTCAGGTTTAAAAGTTAATCCAAGTACTGCTACTTTCATTCCTTTTAAAGTTCCAAATCGTTTTTTTGCTTTTCTAAACATCTTATACTTTTGATTTTCATTAACTTCTATTGTAGCTTTAATAGTTTTTATTTCGTATCCACTATCATTAGCTAACCAATGTAAAGCTTTTGTATCTTTAGGAAAACATGATCCTCCATAACCAAGACCAGCTTTTAAAAACTTGTCCCCAATTCTTTTATCATAACTCATACCTTTAGCTACATCTTCTATATTAGCTCCAACAATCTCACAAACATTTGCCATTTCATTTATAAAACTTATTTTTAACGCTAAAAAATCATTAGAAGCATACTTAATCATTTCAGCACTTCTTCTATTAGTAACTACTATAGGTTGTTTAAATGCTTCATAAGCGTATCTTAATTTTTCTTCTGCCTTTTTACTTTCAACTCCAATAACTATCCTTGATGCGTGCAAAGTATCTACAACTGCAGTTCCTTGTGATAAAAACTCTGGATTTGAAGCCACTTCAATATTCACATTATTTATTACATTTTCTCTTAAATATGCTTCTACTCTATCATTAGTTCCAATTGGAACAGTTGACTTAACCACTACTAAGCAATCATTTTCAATATTTTCAGCAATTTCTTTGCAGACAGTAAAAACATAATCAAGATTAGCTGAACCATCTTCTCTTTCAGGAGTTCCTACCCCTATAAATACTATCTCTGCATTTTTATAAGCATTTTTATAATCTGTTGTAAAATTTAATCTTCCTTCATCATGATTTTTCTTTAATAATTCATCTAATCCAGGCTCATATATAGGAGAAATTCCTTCCTTCATCATTGTAATCTTGTTTTCATCTATATCTACACAAGTTACATTATGTCCTATTTCCGATAAACAAGCTCCTGTAACTAATCCTACATAACCTGTTCCTGCTACAACTATTCTCATAATTAACTCCTTCCCTTTAACACCACATTAATTATAAATATATTTTAAAGTTCTAACCATCTTACAACCTTATTTCTACTTTTTGCATTACTAATGGTTGAGGTTAAAAATTTCTTTTTACTTTCCTTGTCATATTCTTTAGTAGTAATTCCTACAAATATATGATGTATCCATGCAATTGGAAGCAATATTTTATATTTCTTTGCATATCCATATCTATCAGATAATTTATTTACTGGAGGTAATATTATTTGTATATATCTTTTAACCATACTAAAGGTATTATCTTTATCTATATCGTACCCCACTTGAGCTCTAAAGGTATAAGATAAATCTCTTTGCCCATAAACTCCTCCTGTGAATATATCATCTACAACTAAATTTATAACATCATCATCATTATTATTATCTTTAAGCTCTTTTGGTATCTCCATATTAAATAAATAATTACATACTTTAAACATGCCTATAGAAAATCTTAATAATCCACTTCTTTCTGCTTTTAATAAAAAATTATTCCAATTAATATTCTTTCCCTCATGTTCAACTAATAAAACTAAATCTGCTAATTGTCTAACACCAAAGCCTGATATAGCCATATGAGATGCCATATGTGCACAAAAATGTAAAGCCTGGTCCTCAAGTGATAATGCTAATGTATCAATTCTCCCAACTTTAATCTTCCTAGCATCATTCCAAATATATTCTTGAAAGCATTTTTGCCCATTTCTAAATGTTTCATTTGCTAATGTCCAATGAACTTCTAAATTAAATCCATGTTTTAAAAATGCAATATGATGCCCTGCATCCTCTTCTTCTCTAAAACCTTCATTTAAAAGAAGTTTTCTCACCTTTGGCAGATCTTCCTTATGAATAATTATATCTGAATCACACATTGTCCTTAAATCTGGTTTTGGGTAATAATACCTAATAACTAGTCCTTTCAAAACTATTACTGATATATTATTTTCATTAAATAATTTTAATATTTCCTCTGTATCTTTAATATGCTTACTTTGCTGAATTGCAGATATAAGTGTAATTTTTTTTAATTTATTTATAATTTTATTATCTATATTATCTCCACTATTTTTTAGTGCTGGATATAAAAGTCCATCTATACTATGAGCATTACATTCTTCAATGATTTTATCCCAATCAATATTGTTAGAATAATTTAATTTTGGTTTACTATCATGTATAGATGCATTTAATAAATCAATTATCTGTTCTTGATACTTTTCCATCCTTATCCTCCACGGTGATAAAATTAAGCTTTTTGTTTATTTCAAAATAAAAGGATACTCCCCTTTTTTGAAGTGTATCCAAATAAAACTCTCTATGTATATTAAAATTACTCTTAATAACATCTTCTGCATCTTAGTGTACTATATTTATATTATCATATTTCCACTTAATTATTATCATCAACCGTTCATCAAATTCCACCATTTTCCCCTTTTATATACAATCAAATTTTTTACTTAAGTAAACTTTTTAATTTTTCTTCAAGTTCTTCTGCTGTGATTTTATTAGACATTTCTTCACCATTAATATATACAGTAGGTACTGCATGAATATCTAACTTTTCTTTTTCTTTTCTTATCCTCTTCAAATCACTAATATTATTTTTATTATCATCTTCTTTTAAATTTAATAGTTTAATAACATCTTCATCATTTTCATAAGCTATCCATTGACTTTGTTTTTCATATATTTCTGATAACTTTTCAAAATCATTTATTTGTTCATCATTCATTTTTTTATAAATTAAATCATCAAATTGAAATCTTTCTATATCAATTTGCTTTTCTATATATTTTACATCACCATTATCTATATATTTTTTTAAAACATCATGTAATTTTAAGTGTAACTCAGAACAATCTGGACATTGAAAGCTTGTATAGTTTTTTATTACTATAGGCGCTGACTCAACTCCGTATACTAATCCTACTTCTTTATCTTTACTACAACTTATATTTAAAACTGTAATAAAAAAAACAATAGCAATACTAAATATATATTTTAAGTGTTTTTTCATATACTTCTCCTAATTAACATAATATTTATTATATAAAAAGGAATATACTATTACCAATATATCCCTTTTAAGCTATGCGCTAAATAAATTTACACTTAACTCATACACCTGTCATGTACTTTATCATACTTAAGGCAATTTGGTAAATGATTTGTTTTAAAATCATTTTGTGCTTCACCTTCTTGAGTAAATATATATCCACTTTCCTTTTGGCAACATGGACATTTCCAACCTATAAATGGTTCTAAATCCATAGTTACTAATTCTGGTGAACCACTCCTATACATAATTATTGCTTCTACTGCTTTTGTTTCCTCTAAATTTAATTTCTTTACTTGTGGCGTTTTCCATTTAGCTTTCATAAAAAATACCTCCATATAATTTTATTATTAAAATTTTAATTCCAATATCATTATACCATTTTTTACCAATTAGAACTCAATTTAATACTAACTTTCGTTATAAAAATTAACTATTTTTTTTACATATTATTTATAATATCTTCATACTATTTTGCTCTTTTTGTCAAAGTAAGTACATTAATTTCTGGTGTGTTAAACAATCTAAATTGTAATAACTTATATGGTGCATTAGCACCAAGGCCAGCTGTTACATATTGATTTGTATTTCCCCATGTAATTAAACCTTTTACTTCTTTTTGATCTGGGAAAAAATATACTGGTGCAAAAACATCTGGAATAAATAATGCTCCATAGAAAGGTATTCTAATTTGTCCTGCATGATAATGCCCTGCTAAAACAAGATTGTAATCTGGTATATTTTGATCTGTTGCATAATGATTTTCATGTCTTGGATAATGAGTAACTACAACTTTAACTGAATTATCATTATCCTTATCTACACCTGTTTCATTATAAAAAGTTGTTCCATTAATAAATCTAGATACCCATAAGGTACTTTCGCCTCTTGTAATAGCATAAGGCTTATCTAAAACCTTGCATCCCTTTTCAATTAATAGTTGTCCATCACTAGTTATTTCTCCAATATTCTCATTAACAGCTTCCAATCCTGTATCACCTTTTACATAAAAAATATTCTCCTTATTTTCTAAACCATCTAATATATCAAAGAAAGGCTTATTATCTTCAGTATGCTTGTCCATCATATCTCCACAAATAGCAATCATATCATAATCTATGGCATTCATTTTTTTAAGTAATCTCTTTTGATTCTTTCCAAAAGTTTTACCATGTAAATCTGCTATTTGAAGTATCTTAAATCCTTCAAACTCTTCTGGTAAATCTACCACTTCAACTTCTTGCTCTACAACTTTTATTCTGTTATTATCAAAAATATTGTAAATTATACTTATCAATATTAATGATAATATAATTATCCCTAACCATTTAAAAAACTTCCCTATAATTTTTAACATTTTATCCCTCCATTTATTACAAATTACCCTTCCCATATTTTATCATATTTTAAATTTATTGTATTATTTTTATAAAATAAAAGTTGATCTCTATATCATCATTAGAAATCAACTTAATATTAAAGTTATATATGCTCTATTCCATAACAGCATTATTCTCTTTATTTATAATACTCTTTTCTCTTTTCTTTCCCAACATAAAAGGTAAATATTTATTTATAATTTTTATTAATGGATATTCCAGCAATAATATTATAAAAATAATCATTATATCATTTAAATATTTTATTAAAGAACTTTTTAATATTGCTTCTAAAATCAGTTGGTGTGTTGCCATAATAACTAATGTGTTTTGACCTAAAAATTCTAGTACTTTACTACCATTAATTTTTTTAGCAATGGCTATTATTAAAAGTGATCCTATAATTGAGTTAAATACATATAGAGGTAAATTATTAAACTGCACTCCCCATAAATCAACATATCCATTTAATATAGAAAATATTATACTTATAACTATTAAAATTAAAATTTGATATATTTTAAAATTAATTTTACTTATTACCTTATATAGATAATATCCAATATTAATAAAAAATAAAGCTACCATACTACGTACTAATACAATAGTTAACTTTCCAATTACATTAGTATAATTTCCCTTACTAACAAAGATAAATATGGCAATGATAAAAACTATACTTATATAAAATAAAGCTTTATATTTATTTTTACTTATATTATTTTTTTCAAATAAAAATAGAGTCTCTGATATAAATAGTGCTGGTAAAAACCATA
Source organism: Clostridium lentum (assembly GCF_014287815.1). Taxonomy (GTDB): domain Bacteria; phylum Bacillota; class Clostridia; order Clostridiales; family Clostridiaceae; genus Clostridium; species Clostridium lentum. Next base: position 148,330 of record NZ_JACOOQ010000001.1, on the reverse strand, counting down.
ACGCCCCTATTCCAAATAAAGTTATAGTATTAAAAATGTTCCCTTTAAATACTTCATATGATAAATCCTTTATTAAATAAAATCCTACTATATTAATTATACTAAATAATATATACGGCACCATCAGCAATTTAAATTTTTTTAAAATCATACTTTTTGTATCTTTATTTTTATTAAGCTTTAATAAAAAACCTGATATTATAAAAAATAATGGCATATGAAATGAATAAATCCAAGTAGTGGCTATATTATTTCCAGAATAAACATGTCCAAATATTACAAATAATATTGCTATTCCTTTTGAGTAATCAATATAATTAATTTTTTCTTTCATAAATCCTCCAAAATTACTAAAAATTAAATATATATTATTTTATAAAAAATAGACATTTCTATTTTTAAAATTCTCTAGTTGTGTCTTTATCTAGTAGCAACTCTTTCATTAACATTATTTCTATTTACTATTACTTGGAAAGCTTTAGTTAATAATATAGGAATAACTATACTTACAATAAAACATGCTAAAACAAGAATTGTTGAATTTATATTTTTACTAGCAATATATGATAAGATAATAAAAATTAATGGTTCATGTAATAAATAAATATTAAATGAATACTTATTTAAAAATTTCATACATTTATCAATATTACTTTGTAGCTTTCTACTTTTTAATTTATTATTTAATAAATACACTGCCAAAAATGTTTCTGTTATACCTATTAAAGCTATAATTACATTAATTAATGAAAATACTCTACTTAAAATTATGTTATCTATTGTTATTTTACTTACTAAAATTAATGCTAATGAAATTATTATTAATATTGGTATTAAAATAATAATTATTAATGTTTTTGTAGAAACCATTTTTGAATATATTTTATCTTTACTTCTAAAACATTCATAACCTAAATAAAAAAATATACTATATTGAATTGTTCTATTGATTAAAAATAAACTAGTAAAAAATCCTGAACAAACATACATTAAAGTAAAAACAGCAATATTTACTATAACTGAATATTTTTTATTTAATATAAATTTTTCATATAAATAAAATAATATAAAAATATCAAAAAGCATTAATAAGTACCATAAGTGCCCAGTATTTAATCCTATAAGAAAATCTCTTATGCTATTAAGTAATGTTCCTTTTTCTATATTTCCTATAAGATACTTAATTGGAATTGAGTAAAATAAACCTACTGTTAAAAATGGCACTATTAATCTTTTAAATTTATTACTTACTAACCTTTTTAAACTTTTATACTTTTCTTTATTTTTTCTACAATAATAGTAAATAGAGCCTGAAACAAATACTAGCATAGGAACATGAAAAGTATATACATATGATGCTATTAATCCATATATAGGTGCATTTACTGATGATTTATATACCCATCCCCCTGTATATATGGAAGTACAATGACCTATAACCACTAAAAGTATTCCTATAACTTTTAAATAATCTAAATCCTTTAAAATATTCTCTTTACCCTGCATTAACTACTCCCCTTTTATTATTTATTTTACTAATTCTAAATGATATTACATAAAAAACATTTCAATAACTCTCAGTTCTTGAAAACTTTTAATAATTTTCACTATACTCCCCCAATCTCAATTTAAAATAATTATTTTTCTTTATTCGCTACAATCTAATTCTACCATTTAATGTATTTTTTTCAATTTAATAAATATAAAAAACTGCTGATATTTAAATCAGCAGTATAAAAAATTCATACGATTATTTTATATTAAAGTGTTATAGTATCTATTGATGCTATTTTTCTTAAAAAATATAATGTAACATCTCCATTAACTTCACTTCCACTTTCATGACTTGGTTTTGAAGCTCCTAATGTTCCATCATTTAAAGCAATATATAAATTATCTTCAGTATAAATATAACTTAATACATATACATATTTATTAGCAGTAAAAGAAATATCACTATCACAATATTTAAAAGATCCTATAACTTTTAAATATCCATCACTAGTGCAAATTGTTTTTCTTGAAGAATTTTGAGCTATTACTTCTCCTGCCTTATATACGCCTCCCCCATTAGGGTAATTTCTATAATTATATGGTGCTAATGATGTAAATGTAGCACCTCTTGCTGAAAATGCTGGTACATTGCTTAAAACTTGTGATGAATCAAAACTCCAATTACTATTAAAATATCCAATATTACAATAACTCATAGTATTTCCTTCAATTATTAAATCTATTTTTCTATCTGAGCATGACTTACTAATAAAATGGCCAGCTATTCCACCCTTATTATTAATAAATTTAATTTTTAAATAGGAATTTCGCTTATCTTCTTCAGAAAAATAATTAGGATATGAAAAATAACTAAATGAACTTATTAAACCATTATCAGTTCTTTCATTTCCATCTATAATTATATCTCCTACTGGATGTTTTATTGCCATAGCATCAGTTGTATTAGGAAACTTATTATTCCTAATTATTGCATTATTATAGCTTAAACCTAATCTGTTTGATCCTAACCCTTTTGAAAAATCATTATTTTCAAAAACTAAATTTTTAGCATTAACATAATAAAAATTCCACATATAAGGATATACTCCAGCAGCACTTAAACCATAAAAAGTTCTTATAATAGTATTATTTTTTATAGTTATATTTTCACTTACTTTATCATTTCCATTAAATGCAAATCCATTGCATCCTTTAACATAATTATTACAAATTTCAAGATTTTTAAAGCACTTTCTTGCTTCAAAATCAATCCATCCAAGTCCTCTAAACTTCCCTGCCAAATTAATATTAGTTTCATATTGAATGCAAGTATTATTGTTGAATTTTACATTTTTAATACACTCTCCATTCCCACCTAAGTCAATGGCAAAGCACCATCTTCCCCAATTCGTAAATTTATTGTCATGAACATTTATATCATGAGAATTTTCCATTGGATTTATAATTAATATTCCATCTCCACCACAATCATTAACCGCCCTAGCTGTACCTCCATTTTTAAATTCGCAATTATATATTTCAACATTTGATATTTCATGAATCGTTCCGTCTTCTACTACTGGTGATTTTCCACCTGCATCTATAGTTAGATTTCCACTTTTCCATGCTATTCCATGATTTTCAACTGAATTATTATTATCCATAGTTAAACCGTTATTATCAAATATAATTCCATGTATTTTTAAATTTCTAATAACTCTAAATAAATTTAATAATGCAAAATCAGCTGAACCTACTGTATTCCAATCATTATCCTTAATCCTTAAAGTTGAATTTTCTCCTACTAATTCAACTCCATCTATATTTGCCATAATAGGCCTTTGACACCCACTACTTCTACCACACATATATGGAGCATATGGATTTACTAAAGTACTATATACATTTGGAATATTTGCCTTACTTCTTTGAGGCATTAAATATACTTTATCTTTTTTAAAAGTTATTTTTCCTTTTTTCATATGAGCAAATAGATGAATAAGCTGCTCGCTATTATCAAAATTATCATCTCCAATAGCACCATATTGCTCTACATAAATATTTTCTTTATATAAAATGCAAGCTACTAAACTATTATTTAAAGTGTGATTTCCATATTCATCTACCGGTGTATCCATTAACATTAAATCAGTTCCCAATCTATTATATTTATATCCAACTTTCCTGCAATCTATTGGAAGCCAGGTATTTAAATAATAATTATAATCTTTTATTATATATATAGCTTGTCCATTATCATCTTCTTTGTAATATCCTTTTGTAATAACTAAATCATCTAATTGTAAATCTGCTTTTTTCATTTCTTCAACATTTACGAATTCCCTTATTTCACTAGTAGGAGTATACTCTTGTAAAATAAACTGATTAATTAGCTCTTCACTTAAATCACTTAAATCTTTATAAGACAAATTACTTATATTGCTATTTATTTTATTTAATATATTCAATCTTTCAGTTATTAAATCATTCATTAATATCACCTCTTTTATCATAGAGATAATTTAATTTTAGATATTATAACTTTTGAATCTTCCCAATTTGCTTGATTAAGCATAAATGTTACTTTTAAAGTTCTTTTCCAAGTTGCAAATAACTCAATTTCTTTATTAAAACTATTTATTATTCTATAATTTCTGCTACAAATATATCCATTAGTACATCCTCTTTCTATATTACCCTCAACATTTAATATATACTTTGTTCTTACACCTTCAACATAGTTTCCATCTACTTCTTTATAATATAAATATATATTTGCATATCTATTTTTACCTTCAATAATTAAATTTCCATTATTAATTGAGTACACTGCACCATTTTCACTAATCCAACTTAATTTATTAATATCTCCTAATAGTCCTAAATTCTCGTCTTCTTCATTACAATCTGAATCATTACAATTTGTTTTAAAATTTATTATATTGTTCTGTTCATCTATTATTTTTTGTTGATCTATGATTTTACTTTCTAAATCTTTTATTTTATTATTTTTCTCTTCTAACTCTTTTTGTAACTCTTCATATTTTTCTTTTATACTATTTGTGTTTTTATTAAGCTCACTTACTATTTCAATAATATTTAGCATAAGCTTTCCTCCTCATATGAATATATTACTAGTATATTCAATGAACACATATAAGTTGTATAATATTAACATAACAAATAACATATTTATTGAAATTTAGCTAACTCAGCTAACTTAAGCATATAAACATCACCACATAGTTTACTTCCTTCACTATGACTTAATTTATTACCTAATGTTCCATCATTACATGCAATATAAAGATATGAATCATTATATATATATTGTCCTTTTTTTACAGATAAATTTGAAATAAACTTTACGTCTGATTCTGCAAGTTTAAAAGCCCCTTGCATTGGTACATAACCTGTTTTAGTACACATTAAAATCTTATCACTATCATTTATGATAATATCACCTTCATTATATTTACCGCCTCCCTTAGGAATATTTCTATAATTATAGGAAGTACTATTTGTAAATCTTGCTCCTCTACAACTAAATGAATCTATATTTTCACTTACCTGCTTTGGATTAAAAGTAAAATCATTATCATCCCAGGCTTCAAAATTCATATAATTCATTTTATTATTATCTATTGTAATATCTATATAACTATACTTTCCTGGATTATCTTCATCAAATATCTTACCTTTTATACCACCATTATTATTTATAAATTTAAAATTACAATATATCCTTTCTTCTTTTGAAATATATGTTGGAATATCTAATGATTCAATTGATATTATGCATCCCTTGTTCTCCATACTATTTTTTTCAACTATAATATCTCCATATAATCCATAAATTTGTATAGATTCTCTTAATTTATTATTCTTTATAGTTATATTGTTAGAAGTATATCCAAATCTATTAGTTCCTTTACATATATCATTTTCTTCAAATATTAAATCTTTAATTTGTACTCCATAAAAATTAAACATATATGGATATGCACTTTTATAATTTCTATCTGGCCTAATTATAGTATTACCTAATATAATTACATTTTCTGTTACTTCACCTGCTCCATTAATTGCAAAGCCATTTAATCCATTTACATAATTATTTTTTATTTCTAGATTTGAAAAGCATTTTTTTGATTCAAAATCAACCCAACCTAAGCCTCTATACTTTTCTGAAGTATTACTATTTTTATCATCTTGTATACATATATTATTATTAAATTTTAATTCATCTATTCTCTCTCCATTTCCTCCTAAATCTATAGCAAAAGCCCATCTTCCCCAATTAATAAACTTATTATCATGAATATTTATGTTATAAGATAAAGCTGGTGGTTCTATAATTAAAATTCCATCTCCACCACAATCATTAACATCAGCACTTGTACCTCCATTTCTAAATTCACAATTAGTAATTTCAATATTTGAAAATTCAAATTCTACATCCTTATAAGGTAATTCATCTTCACCAGTTCTATTTCCACTTTTGTAAAATATCCCATGGTTACTTAATGTATGAGTTTCATCCATAGTTAAACCATTATTATCAAATATAATTCCATCTATTTTTAAGTTTCTAATAACTCCCATAAGATTAAGTAATCCCATATCAGTTACGCTACTACTATTACACCAATCATTCTCCTTAATTTTTAATATTGAATTATTTCCTATTATATTAACTCCATCTATATTAGCCATAATAGGTTTTGACATTGAAGCTCCTCGTCCTGTCATATATGCTCTGTATGGATTATCTAATCCATTTTCACTATAAATATCATCTATATTTTCTATATTTCTTTGTCCTATAAGATATACTGCATCTTTTTTAAATTCTATAGCACCTTTTTTCATATGGGCAAATAAATGAATAAATACTTCTGAATTATCAAAGTTTCCATCTCCTATAGCTCCATATTGTTCTGCTTTAATGTTTTCTTTATCATAAAGACATGCAACTAATCCATTTTCTAAGGTATGATTGCCATGTTCATCAACTGGTGTATCCATTAAAAGCTTATCTGTTCCCAACCTATTAAATTTATAGCTTACCTTTCTACAATCTACAGGTAACCAAGTATTTAAATAATAATTATAATCTTCTATTATATATACCGCTCCACCGCCATCACCTTTAGAATAATACCCTTCAGTTTTAACTATATCTCTCACTTTTAAATCTGAACTTTTCATCTCAAAGATATTATTAAAAACATAATTGTTCTCTTTAGACTCTATTTCATTTATCTTTATTTTTTTTGTAAAAATATTAAAAGTAAATAAAAATATAATAATTAATTCAATGCAACATAAAGAAACATATATATTTTTTTTATTCTTTTTCATACCTACTCCTATATTATTTCCGAATTACTATAATAAAACAAAAGTGATAATAGACCATAATCATATATATCCCATTATCACTTATAACTTTTGTATTTATATTAATTATTTATATAGTATTTTTTCAAACTTATGATATTTCTCACTCTTATTTAAAAATTTATTTATAATTTAACTGCTTTACTTTATCTATTCAATAAAAGCTCTTTTTATCTTATTCTAAATCTTTTTATAAAACTATACATTATACTAGCTAACTTTCTTTTTATTCTAAAAAATATTTTTGCAAAATTTTTATCAATTCTATTAATATCGGTTTTATAGAACCATCTTAATTTTTTGTCAATCTCACTTATATCATAATTTACCCTAAATTCATCCTGAATATATTTCCACCTAAAATTACCAATAAATATTCTATTCTTTAAATCTTTAACTATATTAACAAATTCCTTATCAGTATAATTGAAACCATATTTTCTTGGATCTTCTTTCTCTGCTAATATACCAAATAAAGTTCTATAACATTTTTCACACTTACAACAATTACTTCCACCTGTTGATTCCCAGCAAACTCTTAATGGAATCTCTACATTATTCTCTCTTGAATATTGGCAAATATATTTAATTTTATCTTGTCTAGATGCTTCATATCCATCATGCTTTACTTTTGCTCCACAAAACCTTACATTATCATCAATGGTAGGATCAGATGCACAGGTAACTTTCCCCTTTTCCTGAATAGTAAAAGATGCTGCAATATAAACTTTACTAATATTATTTTTATAAATATACGGTGCTACATGTCCTATTAGTCCTATTCCATGTTGAAATCCATGCCACCATCCATCATTTGCTCTACTATATACAGCTTGTCCTAATCTTCCTTCATTAATGAACATTCTAAAACTAGATTTTATCCAAGTATGGTCAATATCATATAACTTAGCTGTTGCTTTAGTGTGCTCTATAACCTTACTCCAACCCTCAGTATCATTTAATTTAATATCCGAACCCCATATAGTTGCTATGCATGGCTTTTCCTTTATATGAGATAATAAAGTATAAAATGCATCTACTCCGCCACTAAATAAAGCTAATGATTTTTTATTATCTTCTACTTTATAACTAACAATATTATTTACTGTTAACTTTCCCAAAAAATCAATTTTAGGATACATATCTATATATCCCTTTTTAAAATTTGAAATACTATTATAGAAATCTTCATCAACTTCATCTATTATAATTTCTCCATCAAAAATCCAGGCAATTGGTAATACATTGCATAAGAATGGAATAACAGCTATTCCATAGGGTATTTCCTCAATTTCTTGGTCATATTCAATTATAAATTTTTCTTTATTATTAAAATATTGTTTCCACTCTCCATCAACTTCAAAGTTATATTCTATTATATTTTTTTCTTTTTCAATACAGTTTACAACTACTCTATTCCTCATAGTAACTCCTTATTTTTTATATTTATGCTATCTTTAACTTTTTCTTAAATAATTTAAGTAAAAAATTTCTTTCTTCTCTACTTAAAACAATAAACATATTTATAATTAATCCTAATATTGCAGTTATTCCAGCTGCTATAATAAGCATAATCCAGGAATTCACTGTTACAAACTGTTTGATTGTAGTCCCTACTAATACAAGGACAATTACACTAGTAACTGAAGATAATACCTCTGGAAAGAAAGTGTTCCATTTTAAACCAATATACTTAGCGGTAAAAGGTACTGTATATATCATATTACGTGCTAAATTAACGAAAGAACTTACTCCTGCTATTGCAAATACTCCTAAGTTAGTAGTCTTCATTAATATAAAAACAATAATGGTACTAATTAATCCTGATAGTAATACTAATAGAGAATTTATTTTTAATTTGTTTACAACAGTAAAAATAGTATATAAACACTGAGTTCCACTAGTAAATATAAGCCCAAAACACGTAAGTACTGATAATATTTGGAGAACTTTTGCATCTTGTGATGGTACCCATAAGCTATAGAATTCACTTCCATAAATTATTAATATAGCAAGAGGGATAGTTAATAAAACTCCTGTTAATTTCATTCCTTTTTTTAAATTTTTCTTTAATGAATCTTTATCATTATGAGCATAATCTATGGTAAGTGTAGGAACAAATATACTTGTTAGACTTCCTGATAGCCCAGTAATTATATTAGGAACTGTCTTAGCTAATGAAAGTGCACCCATAGAAGTTGCTCCAACAAATAAATTGGCGATTAATAAATCTAATCCACTTAAAAGAATTTGTCCTGTTTGATTAATCGTATTCCATATTCCTGAAAAAATTAACTCTTTTACATAAATCCAATTAAAATACTTTCTCTTTATTATAAGCTGTGGCAATAACTTCTTATGATAATACCAATTATATACAGCGATATAAATAGTACATACTAAACTTGCTATAGCTATATAATATACTTTAGGTGAAAATATTATAAATAATCCTAAAATACAAACTACTTTTAATATATTTGATTGTAAAGATTTAATTGATTGTAAGTAAAGATTATTAGTAGCAAATGTAGCTGTAGCCCAATTTGGCAATATCATACCAATAAAATAATTAATGAATATTATGGAAAATAATATTTTAACATCAAATATGAGGTTGCTAGGTATATTTATTAAATATTCTAATTTTATAACACTTACTACTGCAGGTACTGCCAAAACAGAAGCAGTTATTAAGTTACCACCAAATACAGCATTATAATATTTATTAGCCTTTTCATAATCACTTTGATGAATTGCAATGGTTATAAATCTACCAGACATTGAATTTAATGCTATTGTAACTAAACTAGCATATGTAATAAAATTATTTGCTAAAGAAATAAATCCATTAGCTTCAACCCCTAAATTTTTAACTATATATGGAGATAAATAAAAACCTATTATTAAATTAATTCCAAAGGCAATTATACTGCTAAGTAAATTTATAATTAGTTTTTTATTTTCAGATAAATTATCTTCCATCCCTTAATACCTCATTTCTTTTCAAATTAATAAATAGCATATATACTTATTTATTAATTATGCATTTTATTATTTTTCTTATATAATCATAAAAACATCCTAAATAATATGATCTATTATATAATCTAATTCTTACTTGACCATTTTTGTTGTAACTTCCTATGTGTTCATTTATATATTGATTCTTAATTATATTAATATTTTTCTTTTTATACATTCTATATAAACTTTTATTATATGCATTATGTTTATTAAAATTGATAACCACATAAATAAATAAATTTAAGTATATACACATTTCTAATTCATCTAAAAAAATATTATATAACTTATTCTCTTCTAAAACTTCATGAATAAAATCTATAGATTTACATATATCTAAAGATTTATTATTTAGCTGTTTTGTAGCACTGTCTACCCTTTGATAATAATTATATAGCTCTTCACCTAGAACACTAACTTTAGGGTGTTTAGAGTATATCTCTACTAAAGCTGCTAAGTCTTCTGAATAACTAACTTCCTTAGGAAATTTCACTTTATTTTCTATTATAAAACTTTTTCTTATAAATTTATCCCATAAAAAAGGTGATGATTTTCCAATTAATAAATTCTTAAGTAAATCCTTATCATTATATATCTCTATATTAAAGCTTCTTACTATTTTTCTTCCAAAATCATCAACTATATACGAATTATATACTACTATATCTGCTTGATCTTGCTCAATTTCATTATATAATCTCTCTATTGCATTTAACTCTAACCAATCATCTCCATCTACAAACAATACATACTTACCATTACATTTATCTAATCCTGCTTTTCTTGCTTCTATTGCACCTTTATTAACTTGATTAATAATTTTTATTCTTTTATCCTTTAATGCCCATTCGTTAATTATACTTAAAGTTTTATCAGTTGATCCATCATTTACAATCAATATTTCTATCTCTTTAAATGTTTGATTTATTACAGACTTTATACACTTTTCGATATATTGCTCAATATTATAAGCAATAATTATAACACTAACCTCTTCCATATCCTTCAGTTCCTTTAAAATAACTACTATAATTCAAAAATATAATCTTTTTAATAAAAAGCACTTTATTTTATTACTTCTTTTATTTTTTCAGTTAATTTATCAAAATAAATATCTTTAAATTTAATATCATTAAATTCTTTTAAATTAATTAATTCATTGATTAACGGTTCAATATATTTAAAATCCAATTTATCTACAAGTTTTATATAGTTTAAATCTTTAATCCATACATATGTTCCTGTAACCTTATGATCTAATGATTTAGTTACAATACATGGGGTTTTTGTTATTGCACAAAATACCATTCCGTGCAATCTATCTGTAATAACAATCTTTGATTTTGAAAATTTATCAAACATTTTATTTAATTCTTTTTCTCTTTCTTCCTTTGTAACAGTTTTATTTATTACTGTATCAAATTCAACTACTTGTCCATGATTTCTTTTTAAATCAGTAATTAACTTTTCTTTATTACTTCCTAATACACTTTCCTTATCATTTCTAAGGCAAGTCATAATATATTCTCTCTTAAACTTATTGTCATGTATTGTGTTATTTAAATATAATACTGTGTCTGGATTTAAAATAACATTTTTATCTTTAAAGTTTTCTTTCATTATCTTATAAGATGTCTTTTCTCTAGAAATTAATATTAAATTCTTATTTTTATTATATATTTGTTGTGTTTTTAAAAACTCTTTTTTTCCATCTGCATCAAGAGTAAAACTTATAGTTTGAGGCATAGAAATTATCTTATTATTTGGAAAATTTTTAATTACAAATCTTCTATCACGTTCTTCATCAATCCATAAATTCCCCATATTTCCTCCACCTATTAAAACTATTAAATCATCAGGATTAACTACTTTTTTTATCGCTTTCATATATTTATAAATATCACGTCTATAAACTTCTATTATTTCATAATTACTAAAATTATCTCTTAAATACTTATTAGTTGCATATACAATAGCTTGATCCCCCATATTTCCATGCAATGGAGTTAAAATATGAATAATCTTTTTCTTATCCTTGTATTTTTTAAATATATTATAATATCTAAAACCTATACTATACATAATTTTATTTATTTGATCTTCATTTAATCTTCTAATTAATAACTCTTTTATCTTTCTCATAGCTTCTCCATTAAATATAATCAATATTATTAACTCTGTATTTGTTCCTTATATTATTTATAAGTTGATATAAAATTGGATTAATTGCAAATAAACTCCATAATAATTTTGCCTTTAAATTATAATTAGGATTACTAAGCAAATATTTCAAAATACCTTTAAACTGCTTTTTCATATACCTTAACATATCATTATTATTCAATTCATACTTTGTTCTAAAATAATAATCAAAAAAATAATAAAGATAATTATTCTGTGTTTTATACTCTAATTCCTTTAAATGAATCTCTCTAAAGAAATCCATTCTTTCCTTCATTGCATCTAAAACATCCAATTTGTTAACATTAAAACTTGATCCCATTATACTTCCATTTCTCTGTAAGTAATAATATAACTTATCATAGCAATAAACAGATTTATTACATTTATAAAGTAACTTATGAATAATAAATTCATCTTCATGATATTTTCCATAATCGTATCTTATTTTCTCAAATAAATTCTTCTTATACAATTTATTCCATGCTACAATGAATTGTATATTTTCACTACTATATAACTTTTCTAAAGATTCAATATTATTATTAACACTTATTTTTTCACTAATTATGTCTTGCTCTTCATCTACATCATCATTTTCATAAACATATTCAAAATTACATATGGAAATTTCAGCATTATATTTAATAGCATTTTTATATAAAATTTTATACATATTCTTATTAATATAATCATCTGAATCAACAAATGCTATATAATTTCCCTTTGAATATTCTATTCCAACATTTCTTGCAGAGGATAATCCACCATTTTCTTTATGAATAACTTTTATTCTTTCATCCTTTATAGCATATTCATCTATTATTTCTCCGCTGTTGTCTGTAGAACCATCATCTACTAATATTAATTCAAAATCAGTAAAACTTTGATTTAATATATAATCAATACATCTTTTTAAATATTTTTCAACATTATAAACTGGAACTATTATACTAATTTCCGGATTCATTCCCCTTTATCCTCTCTATAATTTCTTAAATTTAGGAACTATTCTTTCCTCATACTCACTTATTGGTGGTAACCAATTAAATATTTTTGCTTTTTTAATTTTTCTATTAAATTCCCTTAACCATTTAAGATTATATTTAAAATTATTGTTTATTAGTTCTTCTTTTTGTGGAATATCATTATACACATCTTCTAAAAGTTTTTTCCATTTACTGCACACATTGTATATATCAAATTTTTCTCTAACAAATTTTTCTCCATATAAACCCATATCTTCATTTAATTTATCATCTTTTAATAAAGTAACTATTGCATCTTTTAACTGCTTTTCATTTTTTACTAATATTCCTGATTTACCATCTTCAACTGTATCTAATAAACCATTTTTCTTGCAACTTACCACCGGAACCTTCATAGCTTCAAATTCTATTGCACTTATACAAAAAGTTTCACCAAATCCTGAAGGATTAGCAATTCCAACCTTTGTTTCATTTATAGCATTTATTTTTTCTTCTCCATTTAATACCCCTAAGAACTTAACGCTATTCATTACTTTTCCATTGTCATCTAAAAGATATGGCATAAATCTTTTTTCATATTTTTCATCTGCAATTCCAAAATTTCCTGTAGATGCATTTTCATCATATAACTTAGAACCACCCATAACATGAAGTTCTGCATCTGGTACTTCTTTAACAACTTCTTTCCATACCTTTGCTAATATATGAAATCCCTTTGTAACTCTTAATCCGCCCATGAATGTAACAATATTTCTCTTTTTAATATCTCTACTTTTATAAGGAGAAAAATCTAAGCAATTATATATATATGCTGATTTTTCAAAAACCTTATGATCTCTTAATCTATCATATTGTTCTTTTCCAACACATAAATTTCTTTTTAAATATTTGCATCCACTGGCATATTTTGAACCTATGATACTTTCATAATTATGAGACCACATTATAGATTTAACTTTTAACTCATCAATTAAATTAAATAATTTAATATCATGATATGGCCCTTTGAATATAAAAATATCACCATTAATTTCTTTACATATCTTTACTGCCTCTATTTCATCTATACATCTAATAGATATAATTTCTTTAGGTAAAGTATCAATATGAGATGCCAATACTACTACATCAACTTCAGGATATATTTTTTTTAAATAAAAACTAATTGTCCAAAACATAAACTCTGTTCCACCAATACCAGGATTGCCTAGTAAGGGATTAGAAAAAATTTTTTTTTCTAATCCATGAGTATTTAAATAAAAACAAACCTTCATATTATATCCCCACAATCTTTAATAAATTAATAAAATTCTTCGCTCCTAAATATTTAATCAATTTATTTCCAATTAAATTTTTTTTTATACTTGATTTATTTAAAACATTTTTTGTAGATGCTATTACTTTTGCACATTTATTAATATTATATTTTTCTTCAACACCTCGTGTAATCATTAAATCTCCCCAATACATTCTTACCAGGTCATCAATAATAACTTTAGAGGCATTTTTCTTTTCAAAGAACTTTATTAAATCATCTGCTATTATTAATCTATCGCATATTTTTTTACATATTGCTCTTTCATCTCTTGATGTAATTGTGGAATTTTCTCTCATTCTTCTCATATACCAAGGCTTATCATCTATAAATATTTTTTTAGCATAATAAAATACTTTAAAAGTCCATTCTGCATCTTCATGATAATAACCTTCTCTAAAAAATAATTTATTTTTTAGAATAAACTCTTTTCTACATACTTTTAAATATGGTGCATGATGAAATGAGTTTTTATTTATTAAATCAACTAATATCTCTTTGCCTTCCTTATCTCTAATTTCATCATTAGTTAAATTTATAGGTAATACTTCTGTTATTTTCTCCTCATTACCATCTTCAAATCTACAATATGATGTATAAATAAAATCATATTTATTACTATCTAATATATTTATAAACTTCTCTATTATTACTTTGTCACTTATATAGTCATCACTATCTATAAATAATATGTAATCACCTTTTGCTTCTTTCAATCCTATATTTCTTGCAACAGATTGACCACTATTTAAAATATCAAATACTTTAACTCTATTATCTTCTTTTAAATATTTATCACATATATCTCCACTCTTATCTGTAGATCCATCATTAACTAATATAACTTCAAAATTCTCATATGACTGAGCTAATATACTATCAACACATTTATTTAACCATTTTTCCACATTATAAACAGGTATTATAACACTGATTTTCGGCTTGGTAGTCATCATTAAATAACCTCTCAATATCACTAATTCTATTTTTATAATTAAAGAAATCTATTCTTTCCTTAGATTTTTTCTTATAATATTTAAGCTTTTCATCATTATTTATAATTTCTTTTAAACCTTCATATAAAGCCTCTTCATTATTTTCAACCATATATCCAAATTGTCCAAAATTTAAAAGTTCATTTGGTCCTGAACAGTTTGTACTTATAACAGGTAATCCTAAAATCATTGCCTCTGCTATTACTAATGAAAATCCTTCATTTTTAGATGAGCATACAAATAAATCCCCTTTACTTATATACTTATATGGATTTTCCTTAAAGCCTAATAATTTAACATTACTTAAGTTATATTTATTTATAAGCTCTTCTAACTTAGGTCTAGCCCATCCCTCTCCTAAAATCCATAATTCATATTTAATATTATCTCTATTTAATTTATTACAAACTTCCAAAAGGCTTTCATACCCCTTTTGTGATACTAATCTTCCGCTGGTAACTAATAACCTTTTATCTTTTGGCTTTTCTATATCATTTACTTCTTCTTCAGCTTTTTTTACTACCTCTTCAGCTATAATAGGATTATATTTAACTTGAAGATTATCAAAATCATCTCCAAATAAATTTTTAAACCCTTCCTTAGCAGAGTTAGAAACAAAAACTATATCATTAAACTTTTTATAGCACTCTTTTTCTCTTTGTAAGCTTTCTCTAAAAACTCTACTTGTCCAATGTCCTTGAGATAGATCAATATGAACCCATGCAATTTTTTTGCTATTAGGATTAGTAGATGCCCCTATTATTTTTGTAGCTCTTCCTTCAATAAAAGCAATTTCAATATCATACTTTTCTCTTATTCCAAGCTTATAAAGTAAACTTCCATCACTTTTTTCCACAAAATTATGAAACACTCTGCTTATTCCTCTTATATTAGGAAAAATAGATTTATATTTTACATCTTTTCTTAAATCTTTTTTTCTTACACCATAATCCCATATACTCATTACAGTAATATCATATTTACTTATATCCATATTATTTATTAAATCTATAAATACTTTTTCAACTCCACCACCAGCAAAGCTTTCTATTAAAAATAGAATTTTTTTCTTCATATTTTTACCCCTATTTTAAGAATTTCTTTACTTTACAAAGATCATATATTATATTAACACTTCCTTCTTTCATAGCTTTAAATACCATATTTGTGTAAAATGAATTTGCTCTATCTAGTATTTCTAAAGAATCTTTAACTTGTTTTGTATTTAATATTTTTTCTATTTCCTTCTTCTTTTCTTTAGTATTTAAGTCACATTTCTTATGGTTATATATTTCAAAACACTCAATAACATGATGTATATACATGGAAGCTAATTTCTTTTTATTTTCATCATTATATATACCCCAGCTTTCCAGTAACTCCTTTAATCTATCATATCTAAAAGTTCTTACTTTAAACTTATTAGCATGATATCTTGTAACTATTGTTTCTTCAAAAGTTTTTACATAATGATAATAAGATTTTGTGCTTATTGTTAACTTATTTAATGCTTTGAAAACATCTATATTAAAGTTAGTATCTTGATCTATTGGAAGCCATTCAATAAACTTTAAGTTGTTTTTCTTTAAAAACTCTCTATTATAAAGTTTATTGTGTGTATAGTTAAATAAAAGATTATCAAATAAATCCATAAATATTAGTTTTATTTCTTCCTGTGAATTTAACACCATATCTTTATAATGAGCTTCACTGATAACAACCTGTCCATTCTTTTTGTGTACATCAAACTTCATACCACACATTACAACTTCAGCATTAGTTTTTTCACCTAAGTTATATTGTTCTTCTAACATATTGTTTTCTATATAATCATCAGCATCTACAAGTTGAATATATTTTCCCTTAGCTATAGATATTCCTGTATTTCTTGCTATACATGCACCTTCATTTTTCTTATTAATTACTATTATTCTTGAATCTCTTTTAGCATATTCTTCACATATAGCTAAACTCTTATCCTTCGAGCCATCATTAACTAAAATTAACTCTATTTCCTTTAAACTTTGGCTAAGCATACTTTCTATAGACTTAGCTAAATATTTTTCAGCATTATATACTGGCATTACTACACTAACTTTTATACTCATTATGCTTTCACCTTCCTAGCTAAAGATATTCCTTTAAATGCAGCTGATATTAATAAAGTATTATTCATTCTTACTAAAAAGGAAGTTAAACCTATAATTCCTTTATCACTTTTTCTATTAACTGCACACTTTTTTACATATGGTCTATCTATTATTCTTCTTATATATTCTCTTTTTTCCTTTGAAGTTAATTTACAATTATCATGATATAAATTTAAAAATGCTGAAAATGCTCCAGTTAAGTGATTACCATAAAGTACATAAGCATTTTCATTACTATAAAAATTCATATCTTCTAAAAAGCTTTCTAATAGTGAATGTATTTCCCATCCCCTCTCATACATATTTTCTATATACTGATATGTAATACTGTTATTATTTCTTCTAATATAGTAATAAAGCTTTTCTTTAATAAATGATATTTTTTTAGTTTTTCTAAAATACTGAAGGTTAAAAATAAAATCTTCTCCTGTTTTAATATCTTCATCAAAAGTTATATTATTATTTTCTATAATTTGTCTTTTATATATTTTGTTCCATAATGGATTTAAAAGACCACTATTTCCAAAATCCATAATATAATCTTTCATTTCTGACATTTCCATAACTTCTTTTAGATAAAACTCTCTAGTTATATCTTCAATTTTTCCTGTATTTAAAATCTTTCTTTCAATAAAATTACATACTGATACATCTGAATTATTTTTTTCTATAGAATTTATTAATATCTTTAGATAATCCTCATGTATTAAATCATCACTGTCAACAAATACAATATATTTTCCTTGAGCATTTTCAAGAGCTACATTTCTCGTATGAGATACACCTAAATTTTCTTGAAATATATATTTTATTCTCTTATCATCATTCATAAGCTTTGTACATATTTCTTTACTATTATCTGTAGATCCATCATCAACTAATATAAGTTCCCAGTCAGTATAGCTTTGATTTATAACTGCTTGTACTGTTTCTAATAAAAATTTTTCACTATTATATACTGGCATCAATACACTTATAGAAATATTACTCACTATCATTCCCCCTGATTTTATTATACTTTTGTATTGCTCTTGCTCTTTTAAGCCTTTTACTATGAATTACTGCTGCTAAAGAATTTAAATTCAGATAACATAATATAGAAAATGTTTTATCAAATATTTTATTAACAGTTAAATAGCTTCCTTTATGATTTATAAAATATTTATCTAACTTACTACTAAAGGCTATATTTTTTAATGCAGCTTTAAAACCTTTAATTTTGCTATATTCCTTTATAGCTTTTGAAATATTTTTCACATTTACTTCATCAACATATGATAATGCATTAATAAATTCCCAATAAATTAGATAATTTATATATTGCTCTGCTTTAATACTGTTTTTTTCAAGGAAATCTCTTATTATATCTACAGTATTTATGCACCTTTTTACCATATTACTTTTTGCTACGCTACTTTTAGTAAGTGAAGCTTCTGTTATTATGTAGTTATATAAAGGTTCGTCTAAACAATATATTTTTTTAGCTTTCATCATTGCTTCAAAATTAAATAATGTATCTTCACTGGCAACTTCGTTATAATTTACAAATTTAATATTATTATTTTTTATAAGCTCACTTTTGAATATCTTATGCCATACTGCTGTTCCTAATTTACAGTATTTTTCACAAAGGAAATCTTCCTTAATAATCATATCCATATTAATGATTCCTTCTTCTAGGCATAAGCTAACCTTTTTTTCTTCACCTTTTACATCATTAACATTACATATAACTATTTCACAATTATTATCTTCAGCTTTTTTATACATTTTTTCATACATTGTCACATCAATATAATCATCTGCATCAACAAAGCCTATATACTTTCCAGAAGCATTTTTTAAACCATTATTTCTAGCCTGTGATACTCCTGAATTAATTTGATCTATAACTTTAATTCTTTTATCTTCTAAACTTAAAGCTTGTAACACATCTAATGTTTTATCTTTTGAGCCATCATTAACTACAATAATTTCAATTTCTTTTAAGCTTTGATTTGAAATAGATTTAATACATTTTTCTATATATTTTTCTCCATTAAATACTGGAACAATTACACTAACTAAAGGCTTAATGGTAACCCTCTCCTTATTTCAATATTTCTAAATAAGATTTTACTGCTTTATCATAAGTAAATAGTTTGCTTCTTTCTTGTGATAAACTTAAAAATTTATTATATAATTCATTGTTATTTACCATAGTGTTAAAGCATTTTGCTAAACCGTTATAATCATCTACTTTAAATATAAGACCATATTTTCCGTTATCTAATATTTCCTTTGGCCCATAATCACAATCACTTGATATTATTGGTTTTTCACAATATAATGCCTCAATCATTACTGTTGGTAATGCTTCTCCCCTACTTGCTGAAACTAATATATCCATTTGATCTAATATTTTAAAAACATCTTTTCTCGCTCCCCAAAATTTCACCTTATCTTTAAGCTTATTATCTTCAATTAATCTTAATACCTCATCATTAAATGTCTTATCTTCAACACCACCAATAAAATTTAAAGTAAAGTTTCTATCTTTTACTTCACTAAAAGCTTTAATAATTATATCCTGAGCTTTTCTTGGTTGAATCCAACCTATAACTGCAATATTGATATTTTTCTTACCTTTAATATCCTTATATTTAATTTTGTGATACTTTATTTCATAAAAAATAACTGGATTATATATTGTAGTAATCTTTTTCTTATTTACCCAACCTTCTTTTATGAGAGCTTCCTTTAATTCATTGGAAACAGCAATAACTTTATCACATAAATTTAAAGATATTTTTGCTACACCACTTCTTAAAATATCATTTTTAGAAAATCCCCATAAATTAGGTCTTATATGAACAACAGAAATTACTTTTACTTTTTTTCCGCTAAAAACTGCTGCTAATTTTGCTATAAGACCTTCAAACCATGTATTTGCTATAATTGAATCTATATCTTTATCTAAAATAAATCTTCTAAGCTTCATAATTCTATTACCATGATTAGTACAGCTTAATAACGTTATATTATTTCCATATATAGTATCTGCACTAAAGGTAACTATTTCACTTTTAATATTTTTCTTTTGAAAAGCATGATGCATATTATATACAAATTTACTGATTCCACCATTATCTAGAACATTACTATATATCGCTATTGCCATAATTTCTCTCCTTAAATAGTGCATAAAATATTTATCCACTTATTGATTATTGAATTAATATTAAACTTATCTATATCAAGTTCTGCTTTATCACTAAATTCCTTTAGCTTTTTATCATCTTGTAAAACACTATTAACTTTATTACTCATTTCTTTAATATCATTTGCTTTAACTAAATATCCATTAACATTATTTCTTATAATTTCTGATGGTCCAGTTGGACAATCAAAACTTACTATAGGTAGCTTATGATTTTTAGCTTCTAAAAGAGTCATTGGTAATCCTTCAAATCTTGAAGTCATTACATATAAAGCACTATTTTCATAATAATCTTCCACATTAGAAACTTTACCTTTAAGAATTAATCTATCTTGTAAATTATATTCCTTGATTTTACTTTGAAGCTTTTCTTTATCTTCACCATCACCTAATATAAGCCACTTATACTCTTTATTTTTCTCTAAGACATCCTTTGCCACATCAATAAGCATGTCAAATCCCTTTTGATATGTAAGCCTTCCTACACTTACTATTTGTTTTGAATGTAAGCTACACTTCTTAACTTCCTTTATTTCCATAGGATTATAAATATAGTCTATTTTTCCTATTATTTTTAAATTATTTAAGTAATTATTTTTATCTTCCTCTGTAAGAGTGATTATATAATCTGAAAATTTAGCATCAATTTTTCGTGCTAAAGCTCTTAAGGAAGATCCGTTGTTTTCATAGAAATTAAAGTGTTCCCAAGCTATATGCTTTGTTTTAGTAAATCTTGTGGCTGGAATCGAAAATATACTACTTATTACTTCCACATCTATAAAAACATCAATGCTATTTTCTTTTATATAATCTCTTATGCCTTTAACTACTTTAAAATATTGCTTCTTAAAATTTAAAGACTTACTATTTAAAATTCTATTTTGCTTTATTCTACTATCTATCTTGAAAAAGGAAGTATTCTTTTCATTTACCGTACTTAAAATATGAATTTCAAATAAATCTTCTTTTTTACAAAGCTCATTGGCTATAATAGCTAATACTCTTTCAGTTCCCCCACTTCTAGACATATCTCCACTTAAAAAGCATATTTTCTTCATTCCCCATTCCCCTTAATTAAAACTTATACAAAATATTCTTGACAAAATTTTCAATATTATCACTTACCTTTTTATTTTTATCTATGACATATATACCGCTTACTAATACTAATGAAGTAAACTTATTTCTATGTCTCATAGCTGTACCAGTATTAAGACTTCCAAGTCCAAAAACAAAACCACCAAGCAACAATACTAAAACTAAAGCTTTGACCTTACTTTCCATGGTTCTAAAATACCGTGCCATTAAATACATACCGAAAACAAATATAGTAGAGTCAAACATTAATGTTGCTATATCCAATCCCCCTCTTACAAGCCATGGCATAGGTGAAAATAATAAAAATATTTCCTTAACAGGTCCCCAAATTATTAAGTCTATTGGACTATCCATTTCTATATTAGTTAAGTAAGCGGAACCTCCTCCTGTATCTGCTGTAGCCTTACCATATATTTCATCACCTGCACTTTGTAATACAAGAAGTGCTACAACTATTCCCGCTGCAATTATAAGCTTATTAAATATATTAAAGCTAATTTTTTTCTTTTTACGACTATAAAAAATAAAATAATAAATATATGGAACAACAATAACACTAACACCACTATGATATTTTCCTCCCATAAGTCCCATTAGTATGGCGAGTACTGCATATATATAGTTATATTTTTCAAACCATTTAAGGAAAAAGTAAATAGATTGAACTATAAAATAATACATTGATGCTTCTCTCAATAGTGCATATCCCATAAGCATAGGTATAGGCATGAAAAGCCATAATGCAATTAATAGCTTTTCATTTCTAGTCTTAAATTCTAACAAATCAGCTATATCAATAAGCTTTGTCGCTGCTAGCATGATAAATGATATATTTATAAAATGTCCAAAGAAGTTGTACTCTCCAAAAATATAGTAAACAACCCCTAAAAATTGAGAATAAAAACCTGTAAAGTGCTCTAAAAGCTGTTCTGGCAGTGCTGCAGCCGTGAGCCTTGCCATTTCATCAAATTTATATGCATCACCAGTGTTAAATGGTAATCTTGATACATTAGTATCATAAATCATCATTAATAATCTAAGTAAAAAGCCTATAAGTAAAAACATAAACATGGTGGTATCCTTAGATTTATGATAAAACCATCCAATAAGAACAAAGGAATTTATAAACATCCAAAGTACAGTTAATGTGTAGCTATCAACTACATCCTTTAACATTAAACTTATAAATGCTTCCATCATTGAAAATAACAAATATATTCTCATTGGTTTCCTCCTTACTTATCACTTAGCCATTTAAAACATTATCATATATGCTTTCTATATTTTTCACATAACATTTTATATTGTATTTTTTCTGTACAAATTTATATCCGTTTAATGCATATCTTTTTGCAATATCCTCATTGCTCTTAATTTTTTCTAACTTATCTATAAACTCTTTATAATTCCCTGCTTGTATTAATAATCCTGTTTCATTTGTCACTAACTCATTAATGCTTCCAACATCCATTGATATAACTGCTTTCTTAAAGGCCATGCCTTCTAATAATACCATTGGCAAGCCTTCATATATTGATGGTAAAAACAGCACATCTATTAGAGGATAAAATTTATAAATATCTTCTTGAAAGCCAGTAAGAATAAACATATCATTGATACCTAATTTCCTAATAAGATCATTAACTTGCTCTTGCTGTTCACCATTTCCTACTAAAAGAACCTTACAATCTTCAAATCTTTTTTTATTCTTAGCAAACTCATTAATAAATGGTACTATTCCTTTTTGTTCTGATAATCTTCCTATAAAACCCAAAATTTTCTTATCTCTTGGAATATTAAATTCCTTTCTGACATTTTCAATATCATTAAAACTAATATTTGTAATATCTTCTATATCCATTGCATTAGAAAGACTTTCTGTTTTATTCTTATTAAAATATGGTGCATATTTATCATAAAAATCATATACTCGACTGCCGCATGTAATATTAAAATCATATTTAGGTCTAAAAATACTATCTATCTTCTTATTAATTCCATCTTCCTTTATCCATGGATAACAATTATGAATATGTGAAATTACTTTTACATCTACTCTATATATTCCTTTTAATATATATCCATATAATGATGCTGTATTATCATGGCAGTGAAGTATTTCTATATTTTTTTCCTTAATTAAAGACTTTAATTTTTTTAAAGTCTTTAATAAATTTTTTTTACTAAAGCTTAATGTATATGTATCTATACCTTTATCATCAAAAGCCTTCTTTAAACTTTCTCCACCACAAACAACTATTGGTTCATACTTTTTAAAATTGCTGCACATTAATAATGCCATTTTTTCTGCTCCGCTCATTTTATTCATTGGCAGAATATGCATAACCTTCTTTATGATAATAACCTCCTTCTTCTAATTCCTTATATATAAGCCTTAATCCTTCGTTAATGGTCTTAACATCATACTTTTCAATTTCTTTTGAAATTATAAATTGATTATCTCCATATAAATACTGATTTTCTATAGCTTTTGCTGTAGCTTCATAGTCTCCTACTTCCACTATCTCACCAACGGTTTCATCTACCACAATATCTCTACAGCCTCTTATATTAGTAGCAATTACTTTTTTACCACAGGCCATAAGCTCCATTAAGTTTCTTGGCAAACCTTCTCTATATGAAAGAAGTACCCCTATATTACATATATTAATAAGTTCATTAATATCATTTCTAAATCCTAGGAAATTAACTTTACCTTCAAGCCCTCTATTTTTAACTTCACTTTGTAGTTCTGAAAGTTTATCTCCTTCACCTACACATATGGCTTTTATTTCAGGATATGTATCCTTTAAAACTTCCATTGCTTCAATAAGTTGTACTTGATTTTTATTTTCATTAAGTTCCGCTATCATCAAAACAACAAAATCATTTTCTTTTAGCCCAAGCTCCTTTTTCTTGCTTAATATTTCTTTCTGAGATAATTTCTTATATTGATTTAAATCTAAACCTACGCCATTTAATAAATAACAATTCTTTGGCTTTAACTTATTTTTAGTTATTTCATAATCTTCAGAATTAATATTAATAGTAGTATCTGTAAGCTTGGCCATTATTTTTTCTATGGGATAATACATTATCCATCCTAACTTTGAACCACCTTTTAAAAAATGATATCCATGAGCTGTATAAATTGTCTTTAAATTGTTAAACCTTAGCTTTAATAATCTTCCATATATAGATGCTATAGGTGTATGCACATGAACTATATCAAACTTCTCTCTTTTTTGTATCTTAACAAGATTGTTAAAAGCTCTTATGTTTCCTAAACCCAAAGGATTTCTAGAAAAAGGAATATCGTATATCTTTACTCCCTTTTCTAGCAGTCCTTTATTGATAGGCTTATCTATAGAGCAAGCACACTGCACTTCATAGCCTTCTTTTAATAACATTTCAATGTGAGGAACAAGAAATGCATTGATTGTCCTACTAACTGTTGTTACATATAATACTTTCTTCATTAACTCCTCCTAATTTTATTACTTTAGCAGGGATTCCTACTACTGTAGCTCCTGCTGGTATATCTTTTGTTACTACTGCTCCTGCACCTATTATCGCTGCCATACCTACATTTTTCCCTTGAATTATTGTAGACCCTGATCCAAACATGACTCCTTCTCCAATTCTGTCATTACCTGATATATTTACATTCCATAAAAGAGATACATAATTTTCTATTATGGTATCATGACCTACTCCACATTTTGGACTTATTATCACGTGATTTCCTATGGATACATTAGCAGTTATAATAACACCTTCATAAACTATGCATCCCTCACCAATTTCCATATAATCATGTATCAAGACCTTTGGATGTACAATTGTAGCAAACTTAAATTTATTATTTAATTTTGTTACAATTCTCTTTTTAACCTCATAATTAGCAATAGCAATTATCACATAAGTATCTTTACACATCATAGTAAGAGAATCAATTCCACCTAAAACTGCATATCCATTTACAACATTACCCCAATTTTCTGGATTATCATCTATATATCCAATCAAGTTCCAAGTTGGCTCTAACCTATTTATCTGTTGTATTATCAAAGAAACTTCTCGACCTACGCCTCCTGCTCCAACAATAACTATATTTTTCATAACAACCGCTACCTTATAATTTGTTTAAATCTTTATTACATTTCTTAAATTTATAAATTTACTTTTCTTACTTTTATTTGAGTAATCATAATATAATTTTTCTGAATACATTTCTACATCATTTAAAATCGTTCCTATAATATTAGCATTTACCTTCTCTAACTCTTTAAAAGCTTGTGATACATGTTTTGATTTACTTATTTCAGATCGTACAACAACTACTGTAGCATCTGCCTTTATTGCCAATAGCTTCGAATCTGTTACTGGTAATATTGGTGGAGTATCTAAAATTATATAATCAAAATTAATTTTACATTGCTCTAAAAAGTTCTCCATAGTATTTGATCCTATAATTTCTGCAGGATTTGGTGGTAAAGTTCCTGTGGTAAGCAGATATAAATTATCATCTATCTTTTTCATTACATTATTTAATTTAGATGTACCAACTAAAACATCTGTTAACCCTTCTTCATTGGAAACATTAAATTTTCTATGAAGAGATGGCTTTCTTAAATCACAATCTATTATCAATACTCTCTTCCCATTTTGAAAAAATGTATAAGCTAAATTACCAGCAACTGTTGATTTGCCTTCTCCAGCATTAGAACTTGTCACTACTAATGTTTTTACTTGCTTATCAATAGATGAATACTGAATATTGGTTCTAAGGGATCTATAACTTTCTGCTGTAATTGATTTGGGCAATTTATCTACTATGAACATTTTTTCTTACCACCCTTTCAAACTCTTTTTCGTGTGTAGGTATTATTCCTAATATAGGTAAACCTGTTATCTTTTCTAATTGCTTTCTATTTTTCACACTTCCATCTAAATATATTAAGACCATAACTATTCCACTTGAAAAAATTAACCCTATAGCAAAACCTAATATTATAGGTTTCTTTTTATTTGGATATATAGTACTTACATTTATATCAGAAACTATTTTTGACTTTACATCAGGTTGAATTTCTTTTAATTCACTAATTAAACAATCATAAATAGTATCTATAATTTTCTCTACCTCCTCTTTATTTCCACCACTATATGAAATTGTAAATATAGGTGCATTTGCTCCTGGAGTAATTCCTATATTATTTTTTACAGTTTCATATTTTGTTTCAACATGATTTCTTTTAAGTGGTTTTTCTAAGTAATCTCCAGCCTTTATAATTTCAATAAATATTTTGCAAAAATTACTATAATACTCAATTTGATCTTCAGAATAATAATCCATTTCTTTTTCACTAGTACTTATTAATACTTTCATAAAACCTGAATAAGATGGTCCAATACCTATTGTCCTACTAAAACCTAAAATTGTGGTAATTAATGTTATAAGAATAATTATCCATAATCTTTTCTTGAAGCTTCTTAATATTTCACTTATACTAATTAAATTCTCTTCCATTTAATTTCCTCCTAGCATTTTATCTATTAGTTGCTTCCATTGAAATACTCCATTGTAGCATTATTTTCTTGATTAATACCTTCTTTAATAATTACCTTCTTCATAGTTAAAAATATTATCTTTAAATCTAGTAAAAGATTTCTATTTTTTACATACCAAACATCTAAATTAAATTTTTCAGTCCAAGTAATTGAGTTTCTGCCATTGATTTGCGCCCAACCTGTTAATCCTGGTCTTACATCATGTCTTTTACTTTGCTCTTCACTATATAAAGATAAGTATTGTGTTAAAAGAGGTCTTGGCCCAACAATACTCATATCTCCCTTTAATATATTAATAAGCTCTGGAAGTTCATCTACGCTTAAACTTCTAAGTTTAGCTCCAAAAGGAGTTAATCTTTCTTCATCACTTAAATAATTGCCGTTTTTATCTTTACTATCTTTCATTGATCTAAATTTAATCATTTTAAATACCTTATTATCTTTACCAACTCTCTCTTGCACAAAAAATACAGGACTTCCTAAATTAAAATAAACAAGAATTGCTACTATAATTAATATAGGTGATAAAACTACTAAGGCTGTCAATGAAATAATAATATCTAAAAACCTTTTAGCAATTTCATATAAAATATTCCCTTTAATATCAATTCACCTCTTTTATATTAATTAAAAAAGATTTTTAATTATTTCAATAACTCTTTTTAAATCATCATTGTTCATCTTAGTGTCAGATGGAAGACACACACCCCTATTAAATATATCTTCTCCAACGCTTATACCGCTTTCATTGTGACTATAAAACATATTGTCCTTATATATAGGTTGTAAGTTCATTGGCTTCCAAATACGTCTTGATTCTATATTTTCTTTTTCTAAAGCTTCAATTATATCTGTTGGCTTAACTTTACTTTCTTCCTTTAATGTTATTACTGATAACCATTGATTGCTTGTACACCCTTCTGTTATTGGCATCATCTTTATATCATCAATTTCTTTAAATGCTTCCTTGTATGTTTCAAAAATATGGTTTTTCTCTTTTACTCTTCTGTCTAATACTCTTAATTGACCACGACCTATTCCTGCCACTACATTACTCATTCTATAGTTATAACCTATTCCTTTATGTTCATAATAAGGCATAGCTTCTTTAGCTTGTGTTGATAAAAATCTAGCTTTTTTCACATACTCATCATTATTTGATACCAAAGCTCCTCCTCCAGATGTAGTAATTATCTTATTACCATTAAAAGAATATATTCCTATATCTCCAAAAGTTCCACTCATCTTACCTTTATAAGTAGAACCTAAACTTTCTGCTGCATCTTCAATAATTTTTACATTATACGAATCACATAACTCCTTAATGGCTTCTATATTTGCACTATTACCATAAAGGTTAACAACAATTGCTACCTTTGGAGTTATTCCTTTTACTTTTAAATCTTCCAAGGCCTTTTTTAAAGCTTTTGGTGACATATTAAAGCTTTCTGGCTCTGAATCTATAAATACTGGAATTCCACCTTCATATACTATAGGATTACAGCTTGCACAAAATGTTAAAGCTGAACAAAGAACATAATCTCCTTTTGTTATACCTAAAAGCTTCACTGCTAAATGAATAGCACTGGTACCTGAACTTAAAGCAGCTGCTGATTTAACTCCTACATATTCTGATAGTTCTTTTTCAAACTCATTCACATTTGGCCCTAATGGCGCAATCCAATTTGTATCAAAAGCTTCCTTAACAAACTCCCTTTCTAATCCTCCCATATGTGGTGATGCTAAAAATATCCTCTCACTACTCATACTAAACACCTCTTATTATCATAATTATTTATCACTTGAAAGTTGTAGTTGCTGCTATTTCTTCCTTTGCCATACTTGTTGATTCTTCTATATTTTCCTTGTAAGTTGGTACTATACTTTTTAATGTATTTCTCAACTCCACCATATCGTTTTTACTTGAAATATACATTAATCTTGAAATAGCTTTTTTCAATTTTACTAAATTAAAGTATCCTGGCTTACCAATAAAAATCTTTTCGTGAGCTGTATTCTTTAATCCCTCTTCATCCATAAGAAGTTCTTCATATAATTTTTCACCTGGCCTTAACCCTGTTACTTCTATTTCAATATCCTTATTAGGTTCAAAACCTGAAAGCTTAATTAAGTTTTTCGCTAAGTCATATATCTTAACTGGTTCTCCCATATCAAGAACAAATATTTCTCCACCTTTTGCATAAACACCGGCTTGCAGTACAAGCTGTGCTGCTTCTGGAATAGTCATAAAAAATCTTGTTATTTCTTTATGAGTAAGGGTAACAGGTCCTCCCTTAGCAATTTGCTTTTTAAATAACGGAACCACTGATCCATTGGAACCTAATACATTGCCAAACCTAACTGCCACAAAATCAGTTTTACTTTCTTTATTAATTGCTTGTATTATCATTTCACAAAGTCTCTTGCTGGCTCCCATAACATTTGTTGGGTTTACTGCTTTATCTGTTGATATTAGAACAAACCTTTCAACATTGTATTTACTTGCTGCTTCTGCTACATTCAATGTGCCCATAACATTATTTTTAATAGCTTCACATGGACTATCTTCCATTAACGGCACATGCTTATGAGCTGCTGCATGGAAAACAACTTGAGGCTTATACTGATTAAATACATGCTCTAATCTTACTTTATCTCTTACAGAGCCTATAAGAGTTACTAAGTTAAGCTCTGGATAATTTCTTTTTAACTCCATTTGAATTTCATAAGCATTATTTTCATAAATATCTAATATAATAAGTTGTTTTGGATTGAATCTTACTATTTGACGGCACAACTCTGAACCTATAGAACCTCCCCCACCAGTTACTAATACTATTTTTTCTTGCAAATAATCAGCTATTCCACTGTAATCAAGTTTCACAGTTTCTCTACCTAATAAATCATTAACATCCACATCTCTAATGCTATCAATAGAAAATTTACCATCTATCATCTCATTAAGACCTGGCATTATTTTAACTTGAACTTTTAATTCTTTACATTCATTAATTAATTCTTTTAATGTCTTTTTTTCTAAATTAGCAATAGCAATTACTACTTCTTCAACATCCTTTTCATAAACTATTTGCTTTATATCATATCTATTGCCTAATATTCTTATTCCATCTATATAAGTTCCTAGCTTCTGTTTATCATCATCAATAATTCCCACAACTCTCTTTTTTAGTTCTGGTCTTTTGCTTAATTCTCTTACTACTAAAGCCCCTGCTGAACCTGCTCCAATAACTAATACTCTTTTAAAGTTTTTATTTTTAATGGTTGTATTAAAAATAATTGCTCGTCTTAATATTCTCCAACTTAATCTAAGACCATTACAAGAAACCATAATAAATATTGCTGATAAAGTAGTTACCATAATTGGTATTCTGTTTGTTGACACTAATGATAATATAGCATTTAATACATAAGCTACTGTAACTGCAATAATTCCTTTGCTTAATTCTGAAACTCCTGCTAAAGACCAAATGCTATTATACTGCTTAAATATTGCTAATACTGTAATATATATTATAGTTGCTAAAATTATCCTATTAAAATTTCCAATAAAATATGTTATTATTTCATTAAAAGTCATATACTCTAAATAAAATCTAAATATATAAGATAAAAAATATGAGAATATTATTAAAAAAAAATCTAATAAAAGTAAAATTCCAACTTTAGCCTTCCTATTTTTTAATACATATTTTGTTAGTACATTGCTTATCATTAGCTTCCCTCCTCATTTCATATTCTTTCTTCATTAACTTCAATAAAGTATTTTTAATAAAATTACTTGCCCATTATTTAACATTAATACCTAATTAAGTATAACACTCTTTTAATATATAAACATAAAGTTTCGTTCTAAAATTTATGATATAAACTTCTTTCTTTCAACATTATATTTTTTTCTATTTTTGGAAATATTAATCTTTCTATTATTTTTTTAATACTATTTTATTTTTATTTATATTAAAAATTTTAATTAATATAAAATTCAACATAACAAAAAGACATCAAATTTACTCAAATTTGATGTCTTTTTTTAATATTACTTTATTTAATTTAATTATTCATCACTTTTTCCTACACCTGAAAGTATTAAACCTTTATTATGTTCCAGAGCCCAATTGATACCCCAATCATTTTGGAATATTAATATGTTTCTATCCTTAAAGTCTTTTACCTTCTTAGCATCGGAAGTTAAGTTTAACTTATCTATATCTATGTCATTATTTTCTATCCATCTTACATATCTAAATGGAAGTCTATCCATCTTAATTTCAACGTTATATTCACTCTTTAGTCTATATTCAAGAACTTCAAATTGTAGTACCCCTACAACTCCAACGATAATTTCTTCCATACCAACATGATTTTCTCTAAATACTTGAATTGCACCTTCTTGTGCTATTTGTGTAACACCCTTAACGAATTGTTTTCTCTTCATAGTATCCACTGGTCTAACTCTGGCAAAGTGTTCTGGTGCAAATGTTGGGATTCCTTCAAACTTGAATTTCTTTGAAGGCATACATAATGTATCTCCAATTGAGAATATACCTGGATCAAATACCCCAATAATATCTCCTGCATATGCTTCTTCTACTATTTCTCTATCTTGTGCCATGAATTGTTGTGGTTGAGCAAGT
Organism: Clostridium lentum; assembly: GCF_014287815.1. GTDB lineage: Bacteria > Bacillota > Clostridia > Clostridiales > Clostridiaceae > Clostridium > Clostridium lentum. Next base: position 116,250 of record NZ_JACOOQ010000001.1, on the reverse strand, counting down.
TTAACTTTCTTACCACCTTGCATATGGAAAACTTCTAATCCTTTTTGGAATTTACCTGAACATATTCTCATGAAAGCAATTCTATCTCTATGAGCTTTGTTCATATTAGCTTGTATCTTAAATACAAAAGCTGAGAAATTTTCATCAAATACATCTATTTCTCCAATGTTTGATTGTCTTGGAAGTGGTGATGTAGTCATTTCTAAGAAGTTTTCTAAGAATGGCTCAACTCCAAAATTAGTTAAGGCAGACCCAAAGAATACTGGAGTTAATTCTCCTGTTCTTACTTTTTCCACATCAAATTCATCACCAGCTATATCAAGAAGTTCAATATCTTCCATTAACTTATCATGAAGTGCTGATCCTAAGATTTCTCTAAATCTTTCATCATCTACAGAACCTTCTATTGCCTCAACTTCTGTAGCACCATGATTACCACCATTGAAAGCTATGATTCTTTCATTCTTTCTGTCATAAACACCTTTAAATTCCTTACCTGAACCTATTGGCCAATTCATTGGATATGTCTTGATTCCAAGTTCGCTTTCAATATCCTCAAGTAATTGGAATGGATCTTGTGCTTCTCTATCCATCTTATTGATGAAAGTGAAGATTGGCATCTCTCTTAATGAGCATACATGGAATAACTTTCTTGTTTGATCTTCCACCCCTTTAGCAGCATCTACAACCATTACTGCAGAGTCAGCAGCCATAAGAGTTCTATATGTATCTTCAGAGAAGTCTTGATGTCCTGGAGTATCTAATATGTTGATGCAGTGTCCTGAGTAGTTAAACTGCATTACTGATGATGTGACAGAAATCCCTCTTTGTTTTTCTATTTCCATCCAGTCTGAAACAGCATGTGTTGATGCCTTTCTTGCTTTTACAGAACCTGCAAGCCTAATTGCTCCTCCGTATAATAGGAACTTTTCTGTTAATGTTGTCTTACCAGCATCAGGGTGAGATATGATTGCAAAGGTTCTTCTTTTCTTAATCTCATTTATGTAATCTGCCAATTTGTCATCCTCCTAAATTTTAATCTATAATTACCTAAACTCCGCTATCGCTGGAGTTTTTTCTTTAATTCATCATTGATAATCTATAATTCGTTATTATAGATATTCCTAGTCTATTGTAATTCATGTATGTCTTTTATTCAAGTTTATTTATAATTCCATCTCCACCTCTTTAACTAAAAGGGGCTGTCGCACTAAAAATTTTATACACAATATATTGTTTTAAAAAATAAAAATCAACACAATATATTGTAGTACTTATTCTTAATGCGACATCCTCCATTTAATTTTTAACTATAATTTCTGCAATGGAAGCAAACTTTTCTTCGTCCTTGCTGACTTCAACTAGATTTATTTCTTTAAATTCATTTTTAATCTTTCTTACTGCTTCCCTTAAAGCTTCCTCTTCTGCTGGTGTCTTATATTTCACTTCTAGCCATATATTGCCGTTATCCTTATCTACTGCTAAAAACTGAAATTTATTATGAGCAAATCTAACAAAGTTCACACTGGATTTATTGTGAAAAAAGGTATACTTGCTTTCATTTTGCAAATTAGCAATGGCTCCTTTTAAATAATCACAAATGGATTTTTCCTGACCATTTACTTCTTCATTAAGAACAATTTCCTCTTCATCAGTTGCTATTTCTATGGACAAATTAGTATATAGTTCTGTACCTTCCACATATACACGATAGATTTTATTTATATTAGGTATATTTTTAATATTAATGGCATTAGATGATAAACAATTATACTTAATCTTATTGCTATCAAAAAATACATTGTCCATATACATTATTTTTGATGTCCATATTTCCTCTTCATTATCATCTATCATTATTATACGTCTACCAACCAATGACTTATTATCCTTAGTTAAAAAGAAAGCCCCGTTGTTATATTCTGATAATATCCATTTATCAGTAAAGTTTATGGCTCCACTTTTATCTATTTGTGCAAACTTTAATTCCAATTTTTCTTCCACTCTGTCACTTCCTTATACACAAATAATTTATTAATTTAATCCTAAAATCTCCTTTAACTTATCTAAAAATCCCTTCTTATTTTGGCGATGAATGTGAATTGTACTGTTTCTTATAGGCTTTACTCTATAAATATCACCATCGTCTGCTTCTTCTATTTCCATAAGGCGCCTTTCAATTTCATCATAATCAATTAACCTTTCACTGACTTCATGTCTGCATAAATCTGTTATAAGCATATGAAGAAGCTTCCCCTTATAACTTTTATTATTAACATCTATAATAAAATCTCCTGTGGTTGCATTGGGATAAACAAAGGCTCCTCCCTTTATATCACTGGACGCAAACTTATATCTGCTACAGATTATTTGATGCATTAGCACTCCAAGGGAAAAAGCTCCCACTTGCCTTCCTCTTATATTAAAACGAGCATTACTATTGTAATCATTAAGTTCTGGCGCTGAATATCCATAAATGGTTCTTTCAAAATTTAAATGTCCTATATCCAGGTACCCTTCCCTCATCTTACATATGTGACTTAAGCCTACAAACCTAGGTACATCATCATTGAGAATGACGATATGCTCATCACTTAATCCTACTACACCATAGCCTTTCTCTTCCAATACCTTTAAAAATGCTAATATCTTACGACAAAGCTTTATTATCCTATTAACCTGTACCTTACCGAATTCATCAGTAAATACCTTTTCTCTGATTTTACTTCTTAAATCTATACCTGGTATATAATCTAAAATTAAGATAGGCTCACTGAAGCTATATTCATCTTCCAATTCATCATTTATGGTCTTAAACCAATCTAAGGGCTCTGGCAAAAGCATTGATGAAATATCATTTAAGATATTTAATTGTTGCATTAAATATTCTCTTCTTTCTTCTATGCGCCCTTCCTTTAAGTCCTTTTCTCTATAGCATGTACTCTTTGCTATCACAAGCCTTTTCACCGATTGATCATATGCCATATTTATCTTGGTAAGAGTATCTGTTCTCTCTTCCACCTCCTTTACCCAATTAAAATTTCCCTTGCATCGTTCTTCAATTTCTTCTAAGGATAATATCTTCCATCTTTCATTTATATTTTCCATGGTCATAGCATATTTCTCCTTATTAATTCCATGTTCTTGAGAATTTCAGTCCTCACTTCCATTACATTCTTATATCTATCTTCCTTACTATATTCAGTGCATTTCTTCACAAGGCTGGCTGTTTCATCTAAATACCCCATATCCATCAATCTTTCTATGGGAATTATGGTATCTTCTGTTTTTAATTCTTCTGTTAAAGGCTTACATCTTAATAAATGATAAAGAGTTGCACCTAAGGTATATATATCAGCTCTTTCATCTAGCTTAGCTAAAGATGCACTACCACTTCTAAATTCCGGTGGTTTATAACCAAAAGTTCCTGCTCCTGGTATACCTGCTCCCTTTATATTGCTGATGACTTCTTCTTCATCATTTTCTAACACAAGGTTCATTGAACCAAAATCAAGGAGTGTAATAAAAAGCCTGCTGGTGATGATAATATTATCAGGTTTTAAATCTTGATAAATAAAGTATTGTTTATTATATTTAGGATAAATTTTTGATTTATGTCGCTGGTGAAAATTGGAGAGGATAGTGGTAAGCTCCAGGGCATATTCCATAACATCATTTTCCCAACGCCTGATATTAGTATAATTCCTATCATTCATTACATAATTAAATCCCATATTAACATAATGTCCTAAGTTTTCTCCATCTATCATCTGCATAACTATATATGGTTCATTATTATATATTTCTTCATCTTCACAATAAAACCTGACACCATCCACATCTATATGTGGTCCATGAATTTCTGGACAGTAATCGTAGACCACATCATTTATGTTAGGCATCCTGCTTTCACCACTATTTTTAAATGCCTTAAGACATTTTATTTCAAAGGATATTTCTTCTCTCATATCCCTTATTTCATCATCTCTTGATTTGTCGTAAGCATAACTAAATAGTCCTGGAATATTATCATACCTTCTGGCTTTTATAAGTACATTCCTATTATTAAGCTTTTTATCAATAGCCTTATATACTATACCAAAGCCTCCATCAGCAGATTTTATATCCTTGATTTCATATCTTCCTTCTCCAATGATTATTGGAGCTTTTAACGTTTCATCCTTTTCACCACATTCAATGGTAAACTCTTGAAAATTTCTATTAAGTGATCTACAACACTTCCACATAAATACATCACCTACTGTGCTATAAATTGTAATCCATATTTCCTGCTTAATACTATCATATCTCCATCATTTAATTTAACATCTTCATCTATTACTGGTTCAGTATTAACATGCAATGCATTGGAAGCTGAAAGCTTTCTTAAATAAAAGTTACCATCTTCCTTATAAATCATGGCATGCTGCCTACTGACATTTCTATCTTCATCTATACTAGTCATGTCTATATCAGGTATTGAGTTAATACTTTGTCGTCCTATGATAGTTTCATCATATTCAAGATTAACTACTTCAGCAATTTCTCTTCCTTTATAGATAAGAATCCTTGGTCCTTCTCCTGGAAGAGATTCTATTTTTTTAACGATTCTTTCTTCTTCCACTATTTCATAAGGATAATCTCCTAAATCTACTTCCACTGGCGCACCACATATTCCACAACATGTTCTTGTTTCATATTCTTCATCATTTTCCGGAGTATAAATCTTACCACAGGAATTCTTTATGCATATTTTTTTTTCCATTTATCTTGCTCCCTCCCATTATTGGTCTTCAAAAATTGATTCTATGTCTAGAGGCAGATTAATAAGCCCATCATCACCTATCTTGGTACTGGTATTTCTATTTTCATTCATCTTGGACATATCAAGCTTCTTTTCTTCACGATACTTTTCTAATATTCCTTTATAACCAGTAATAAGCTCTTCATTTTTCAAGTATTCACAAATGCCTATGATTCTTTGAAGATTATTTATTACCCTAGCATCATTACCATCTTTAGAATCCTCTTCAATTTCATCTTCATATCGCTTGATTTCTACCATCTTAAAATTTCTCTCAATATCACCAACTCTATATCTGCTTCTTCTACTATCTGTACCAAATTCCACCACCACTACGTTGGCATTGGTCTTTACCTTATCACCATACATATCCGGTATACAATATTCCACAGCAGTCTTCATGATATTAAAAGGTCCCTTTAAGTTAACTCTACTGGATACCGTTACATTAAAATAGAAGTTATAAAGCTGATCTTTTTCTATCTGACCTATATTAATGACATATTCTCTATCAGAAGAAATCTTGGCCTTACCTAAATACTTTTTTTCTGGAGTCCCTCTATAATGATCAGTAATTCTTACAAGAGGACTTATCTCAGTAAGTCTAAGTTTTACATTAGTCATGATTACTTGTTTTGATTTATCAAATAAATTATGGAATATCTTCACAGCTTCTTCCCCATTGGAAATGATATCTGTTCTACCATTGCTAGGTATTGAAAGCTTCTCTAGGAAGGAAAACTTGATATCTTTATTTCCTACACCAAGACAATCTAGTGAAATACTATCATCACCTAAATATTCAGCTTCTCTAATGCCATCTTCTTCAGTATCACAGGTGGGAATACCATCAGTAACAAAAATTATCTTCTTTACCTTATCGCTGGTTTCTTCCTTCATTAATATCCTTGCTTCTCTTATGGCTGCTGAAATATTTGTATTACCTGATACAGTTACCTTATTTAATTCTGTTAACATAAAATCTTTATTTCTGCCGCTGATATTTTTAAATACTACTGTTGGTAAATCATTATAAGTTATTAAACTTAAGTTATCTTCTTCACTGCTATTTTTTATTAAACTTTCCACTGCTTTTTTAGCTACTTCAAACCTACTACCATACTCAACATTATCTTGTTCTATAACATCTGTCATGGATACACTAACATCTAACACTAAACATAAATCTACCCCTGAATTTACTTTTTCTTTTTCCATAAAGTCTTTTCTTATTTCATCGCTAGGCTGTACTCCAACCCTTACAATGATATTTTTCTCTTCATTATCTGAAAGCAAATATGGAATATTAGCTCCAGTCTTTATTACTAAATCTTGCATTTAGTCCCCTCCATGAAATTATTTTAAAATTTTAGAAGTTATAATGGTTATATTGTCTCCTCCACCATTTAAGTTAGCTTCAGTTATTATCTTGTTATTTAATACCTCCAATGACTTTTGCTTATTTTCTTTTATTATTCTTTCAAGGCTTTCTGTAACTTTCCATAAGTCATCATTATAATAAGATTTATTTATATAATCAGTGACTCCATCGGAACAAATAATAATTATCTCACCTGGTTCTAATTCTAGACAATGTATACTGATATTAAATTTCCTAGGAAAAAGATTGCCATCTTTAAAAGATCCTCCCCCTATATATCTTGTTATGGCATGTCTACCTTCTGAATTCACCACCTTATCCCAAGGCGTTCCATTAGCTAATTTTAAATTCATCACATTATCTTCATAATTTAGTAAGTTAAGTCCATCTTTTTCACTATATATAAAGAGCCTACTATCACCTATGGATGTGTAATACATTCTGTTTCCTACCACAATGGCCAATATCAATGTACTGGCCATAATTCCTGATGGTGGCTCTTTTCTTATGTCTACCTTTGTTTTTATGGATTCAATAATATCTATATTCGATTTTGTAATTACTTTACTACAAAATTCCTTAATATTAGTTTCATCCTTTAGAAGAGATCCCTTTTCCTTAAAAGCTTCTATTATATTCTTTCTTAAGATGGAGCTGGCTTCTTTCCCTGACCCTAGTTTTGCCGTTGATACTCCATCTCCTATGGCTAAAAGGGTAACTTCCTTTTTTTCATCCTTCATCACTAAAAACATATCTTCATTAAACTCATTTTCATCTTCATATTTTTTTATATGCATATCTCTTAAGGCCTTTTTCAATTTATTTACACCTACATTAGTACTGCCAAGGCTTTTTACCTTTAGTTTTGCCTTTTCAATATTATGTCTTTCTTCAATGAGATACTTATATCTTTCCTCCAATTCTTTAATGGATTTAAATCTTTTTTCCTTAGTAATATTTAAGCATCTCATGATAAAATTATGAAACTTATATGGCAGATCACCTCTAAATAACCTTAAATTATATCCATAATACATTTCTTCATCATCACTTAGGATTCCAAAGTTATTTAATATAAGTTGTAATAAAAGCTTGCCAAAGATATAAACATTGGACTCCTCATCTAGTTTTCCTTCAACCTTATTTAATACCTCCGGTGAACTTATGGAATATCCATAATCAAAGTTATCTACAATTGCTTTATTCCTTATAAATCTACGTCTATTAAATAGCTTTAAGCTTTCTATATCATCGCCATTTAGCCAAAAATCTTCTAGGTTAATAGCACTTATAATGAGCTTCTCTTCTGCAAGTTCTTTAAATATTTTTATAAGCCTTATGATAATTGTATTTATCTCATTTAATTCCAGCTTCCTATCACCTATATATTGATGCAAAGATTTGCTATTTTCTTTTTTTAAAAAGTAAATTTCCTGATTTTCTTCATCAACATATTGAGGATTTTCAATAGTTTTCCTATGGAAAATAAAATCTTCATAGCTTACCTTTGATTTTATCTTGTAAAAATTATTGGTAAGAGTACACTCTTCATATTCTTGAATTCCCTCAGCAGTACTGATTACCCCACCACAGCTATCACAATATTTTGAATCCTTCAGAACCTTTCCACATCTTGGACATATATTTACCACTACTCCACCTCCCTGCCTTATAATTTCTTATAAATTAAACTAATAACTCCATAATATATATTAAAATTTATCTTGAAATATAACTGATTCTACTTCTGTTTGCAGTAAATGTTGTTACTATATATTGAACATTACTTCTATTTTGTGACATAAAAAAAATACAGTATTGCTTATGAATACTGCATTAGGTAACAGTGAACTATGGTCAATTCCTTAATTCACTGTATTGAATATTAATGCGATTTTCTGGATTATTATCTACACAATATAAAACAACTAAAAAAATCCACTCCAGCGGTTTCATAAGAATATAAACTATATCCGCAGAAAATTTAGTATTTATATGCTTACTTAATGGATATCCGTACTTATCATAAATATATCTAATTATTTTATGAATTGTTGGCGTATATTCTTCTAAAATATTTTCAAAAGCATTGGCTACCATAAGCTGCCTGTTTACAGTTATTCGTTTACCGTGTCTAATACCACTTCTTAAAGGCTTCACCAAATTTTCATGACCTCTAGCTGCCACCGTACATAAATAGTGTCCATCCCCTGGAAGTATCACTGGATCTGGCGGTATAACCTTAGAATAATTATACGTACTGGTATCTAAAAACACTTGAATAAAACTATCAGGCTTTTGGCCAAATAATACAAGGAATAGCTGAATAGCTAAAAGAACAGGAAATATAAACAATGTCCAAAAGCCAACATTAGTTTCATACTTTATAAAAATTCTGTATAGCTTATTTACTAATACATTCTTATAAATTTTATTTTTTTCTCCTTCTACACTTCTTACCTTATCCATAGATTGCTTTAAAAGTACCACATACATCATGCTCAAATAAATTAAATGACGTCCTAAAGCCTTAATTATATAAGAAGAGGTAAACTCCCAGTCATTTACTTTAAAAGTATGAGTAAAATATATGACGTTTAATGCTATATTAATTAAAAGTATGCTACAGCTTATGACATAAAGTAAAGGTGCCATTTTTCCATTGAAATTTATCAAGATAAAATATACTAGCAATCCTAAAATAAAAAGCACTGCAAAGGTTAAAATATGCTGAAAAGATAAAGGCGTATAGCTATTTAAATACTGACCATTTAATTCATATCTTTCAAGAGGTATACCTGTATCTATTAAACTACTAATACATAATAAATTAAAACTGCTTAAAGCTATCACAATAAAAGAGTAAAATACCTCTACTTTCTCATTGTTTAAGATAAACTTTTTACTTATAAATATTCCTCTTTTACCAAAGAAACTTTGTATCAATTTATAAATCCAAAAGACTGGCACTGAAAAAGCTGCAATAACATATAAATAAAACAATACTCTCCAAACCATAAAATCCCTTCTTTTAAAAATATTATAATTCTTTTTTTCAAATAATAATAGACTTATGGAGTTGCTTTTTTATATTTTATTAAAAAAAGAAAACCCCTAATTAAATAAGAGTTTCCCTTTTTCATTTCTATCTATATTGCTTCTTCGGCATCTAATTGTGCTTTTCCTGTATAAAGTTGATAATATCTTCCACCAATTTCAAGAAGCTCATCATGATTTCCTCTTTCAATAATTTGTCCTTGTTCAAGTATCATTATTGCTTCAGAGTTTTTAATAGTTGAAAGTCTGTGTGCTATAACAAATACAGTTCTTCCTTCCATAAGCTTATCCATACCTTCTGCAATAAGCTTTTCTGTTCTTGTATCAATTGAGCTAGTAGCCTCATCCATAATAAGTACTGGTGGGTTTGCCACTGCTGCTCTAGCAATATTTAATAATTGTCTTTGACCTTGTGATAATCCTTCACCATCACCAGTTAATACTGTATCATATCCATGTGGTAAGTGCTTGATAAATGAATGAGCATTGGCAAGCTTAGCAGCTGCAATTACTTCTTCATCTGTTGCATCTAAATTACCATATCTAATATTATCAGCTATTGTACCTGTAAATAAGTGAGTATCTTGTAATACTACTCCCAGCGATTTTCTTAAATCTGCTTTCTTAATATCTTTAACATCTATTCCATCATAAGTAATCTTACCACTATTAATTTCATAAAATCTATTTATTAAATTTGTTATTGTTGTTTTACCTGCTCCTGTTGAACCAACAAAAGCAATCTTTTGTCCTGGCTTAGCAAAAAGATTAATATCCTTTAATACTATTTTTTCTTCATTATATCCAAAGACAACATCTTTAAATCTAACATCACCTGTAAGCAATTTAAGGCTTCCATCTTTAAGCTTCCAAGCCCAATGTCCTGTATTTTTAGTAGTTTCTTTTAATGTATTGTCTGCTGCTACCTCAACTCTAGTAAGAGTAACTTGTCCATTGTCAACTTCTTCTTCTTCTTCAAGAGCTGCAAATATTCTTTCAGCACCTGCAAGAGCAGCTAATATCATATTTACCTGTTGTGATACTTGAGCTATAGGATTAGATACTTGCTTTGTATATTGAAGGAAGGAGACTAATGAACCTAGGTCAAACTTTCCTGCAATGGTTAAAAGTCCACCAACACAACATGTAATAGCATAATTCATATGAGACATATTACCAAGCATTGGCATCATATATCCACCAAAGGCTTGAGCACCTGTAGATGATTCTCTTAACTCTTCATTATACTTCTTAAAATCTTCAATGGCCTTATCTTCATGACAGAACACCTTGATAACCTTTTGCCCTTCAATCATTTCTTCAATATAACCATTTAACTTACCAATATTTTTTTGTTGCATTCCAAAGTAATATTTACTCTTAGAACCAATCTTTTTAATTATAAAAATCATTAATGCTAAAAATGATATTGTTATTAAACTTAATATTGGGCTTAATACAACCATCATAATAATCATTCCTATAAATGAAAGTGATGATGACATGATATTGGCAACGCTGTTATTTAATGCTTCACCAATATTATCAATATCATTTGTGTAAAGACTCATTAAATCACCATGAGTATTTCTATCAAAATATTTAATAGGAAGATCTTGCATCTTATTAAATAAATCTCTTCTTATATCTCTAATTGTATTTTGAGAAACATGTACCATAATTCTTCCATAACCATAGGCTGAACAAGCTCCTCCTAAGAAGATTGCTCCTAGTATTACCAGCATCTTTGCCAATCCTGCAAAATCTCCTGGAAGTATATAATTATTAACTAATGGTTTTAAGAAATATGAACCTGCTACCATGGCAAATGAATTAAATACTACAAGTACTAATACTATAACTAAAAATAACTTATATTTACCTAAGTACCTTAATAAAGTACCTAATGTCTTTTTCATATTCTTAGGTTTAGGTTTGCCACCTGGCATTTTCTTTCCATCTGTACCTTTTCCCACTGGATGCATTTTATCCTTACTCACGTAACCCCACCCCTTCCTGTTGAGACTTGTATACATCTTTATATATTTCACATCTTGCCATTAATTCATCATGTGTACCAATATCATCGATTCTTCCATCATCCATGACAATTATTTTATCAGCTTCACAAACTGAATTAACCCTTTGTGCAATTATTATCTTAGTAGTATCTTTTAAATCTTCTGCAAAAGCTTTTCTAATCTTAGCATCTGTTGCTGTATCTACTGCACTTGTACTATCATCAAGGATAATTACCTTTGGATTCTTAAGAATAGCTCTAGCAATACAAAGTCTTTGTTTTTGTCCACCAGAAACATTTACTCCACCTTGCTCAATATGCATATCATATCTTCCTGGTAATCTATCGATAAATTCATCTACACAAGATGATGTTGCTGCTGCTTCAATTTGTGCTTCTGTTGCTTCAGCATTACCCCATCTTAAATTTTCAGCAATTGTTCCACTAAATAGTGTATTCTTTTGCAGTACCATGGCTACAGAGTTTCTTAAGGCTTCTATGTTATATTCCTTAACATTTCTACCACCAACAAATACTTCACCATTAGTGGCATCATATAATCTTGGTATAAGTTGTACTAAGCTTGTCTTACCAGCACCTGTACTTCCAATAATACCTACTGTTTCGCCAGCTTTAATTTTTATGTTGATATTTTCAAGATTTTCTTCTTCGCTATCATCTTCATATTTAAAGCTAACATTTCTAAACTCGATTTCACCATCTTCAACTTCCATAACTGCATTAGCTGGATCAACTATATCTGGTTCTTCTTCTAACACTTCTAAAATACGTGAAGCAGATGCTACTGATCTTGATATCATCATAAGAACCATAGAAATCATCATTAGCGCCATTAGAATTTGGAATGAATATGTCATGAAACTTGTTAACTTACCAACAGTTAATGTTCCTGCATAAACCATATTTCCTCCAAACCACAGTATTCCTATTACACTAGAGAATACAACAGCCTGCATAATTGGCATATTTAAAACAACTAGTCCAAAAGCACTAGTGGATGCATTTACTAAATCATCATTACTTGTTTTAAACTTTTCTTTTTCCTTAGCTTGTCTAACAAATGACTTAACTACTCTAATACCAATTAAATTTTCCTGTACTACTGTATTGATATTATCAATCTTCTTTTGCATAATATCAAATCTTGGTTTAACAGTCTTAATAATAAGACCTATAGATATTACTAAAACAGGAATTGATACTAGAAATATCATTGCTAATTTAGGACTTATTGTTATAGCTAAAACACAAGCACATATAAGCATCATAGGTGCTCTAACTAGTAATTTTATTCCCATTGTCATTGAGTTTTGAATCATTGTTATATCCGTAGTTAAACGAGTAATCAATGACGAAGTGCTGAATTTTTCAATATTATTAAATGAATAACTTTGAATCTTAATATATTCAGCCTCTCTAAGTTCTGCTCCAAAGCCTTGTCCTGCTATAGCTGCAAATTTTGATAATGCAAGACCAAAGCTTAGTGATATCATTGCCATGCAAACCATTAATAACCCCATTTTAATGGTATATCCAGTATCACCTAACGATATTCCTACGTCTACTATTTTAGCCATTACCAGTGGTATTAAAAGTTCAAAAACAACTTCTAAAACAGCACATGCAACCCCTAAAAATAAATACTTTTTATACTTTTTCATATAAGGGTATAACTTCTTTATCATTTTCTTCACCTCTTTAAATAAATTTTGTAATTACATAGTTAGCTATGTATAATATTAAAATTAAAGAGGATTACTCCTCTAAATTTTTTAATGCTTTATATAATAGTTCTTTTAGTAATACCTGATCTTTTTCAGATATATTTTTTACAAGCTTTGCTTCAACACTAAGTATTCCTTGATGAAAGCATTTATGTAATATATTATGACCCTCTTCTGTAACATGCAAACACTTACATCTAGCATCACCAGTACTAGCACACCTAACTATCATCCCTTTTTCTTCTAGTCTTTTTATTATTCCTGTAATAGTAGGATTAGTTAATTTTAAATGTTTTTCAACATCTTTTTGAAATACATCTCTCTTATTTTCATTTTTCAAAATATATACTAATACTTCATGTTGTGTTGCTGTCAAATTAAATTTTAAAAGATTTCTATTAATTTCATTAGTTATAGAATTGTTAAGAAATTTAATTAAGAGCCCAACATGAGCATCTACTCTAGCCTTCTTCATTGTTTCTCTCCCTATATAATACATAGCATACTATGTATTATATAACAATAAACTTTTAAACACAAGTTTAAATTAATTTACAATGGAAAATTATGAATTGTTATAAGCTTTAATGGATTTGCTTTAAATACATAATTAAATAGAATCCTCATCAATCTCTATTAATTATTCATTTTTAAATAAAATAAAATAGGAGTAGCTTGTCCATTTATCAAGCTAAACCTACTTCCCTATAATATATGTATAATATTAAAAAATATTACTTAGCGTTTTTAACTTCTGTTAACTTTATTGGCTGAACAACTGGATTGTTTATTCCAACTATTTTCATGATTGCTTCAGATCTTTCTTTAGTTGAACCAGTAATTACTGAATATTTAACATTTTCAGCATCTAAGAACCCTAATATAGCTTTATCTACTGCCTTAGCAACTTCTTCATCTTGCCACCTAACTCCATCTTTCTTATATCCAAATTCTCTTGGAACAAAGAATATGTAATCATATTGAGGTAAATCTCTTATTGCTAAACTATATAAATCATTTAAAATTTCAATTTCCTTTTTACTTCTTATCTTATCTCCAAGCATTAATCTTCCATAAATATATGGAACGAAAGTTGCATAATCTGTAATAGCGTACTGGTGACAATCTAAGCTTTTTTCTAGGTGTAATTGCCCTAAATATATTCCATATTGCTCAGAAATAGTTTCAATCATACCTTTATCTCTTAAGTAATCTGTACTATACTCTGTAGCAACACCTACATCTAAATCTCTAATTTTTAAATCTACATATAATTGTTGTATTAAAGTTGTCTTACCACATCTAGGTCCTCCTAGAATTGCAATTCTTGTTGGCATTGATAAACCTCCAAATATTTCTATTAAGTATCAATTTTTCATTCGTATTTTTAAAGGAGTTTTTATTATATCATCTTTTATATATTTTTTCAAGTTATTTCAACTTTTAATGATTCTCTATAATTAAAGTATTCAAATATTCTATATCACCATTAATTTTTCCCACTATACTATTCATCTTTATACTTTCATCGTATCTTAATTAAAACTTATCTACTTATAATTTATATAAAAAAGTGAGGCATATTAAATACAACCCCACTTACTTTTAAGCTTTATTATAAGAATATCCTTACACAAGTAGGATATAAATCATTAAAGATAAACTTATTATAAGATTTATCATCATCCCCATATTTAACCATGTTTCACTTACTACATCCCCCTTTTCAATGGTCACTTCACCAGGTAATAATGACATCTTCTTAAAATCTTTAATAAATAAAATTAATCCAGCTATTACAAATACCCATACTACAACACCAAAAATCATTGTAGCAGTATTACTGCTAAGTACTTTTGTGCCTATAACACTTCCCATCATATTTATCATAATATGAAGTCCAATGGAGTATTTAATTGTTCCTGTCTTTAAAGTAACATACGCAAATACTACTCCAAGACCTACTGCATAGAAGAATTGAGAAAAATTCTCATGAAATAAACCAAATAACAAAGCTGTAGTTATTATTGCTATCTTATCTCCATAAGTTCTAAGCTTATTAAGCATTACTCCTCTAAATAAAATTTCTTCAATTATTGGTGATAATATTCCTGCAAAAATTATAGTAGCCCAAATACTACTATTAGAAATAACTCCTTCCAATGGATTTACTACATCTGCTCCTTTTACTTTTCCTACTACCAATATAAATCCCATAGTAAATAAATTTAATAATACCATTACAAAATAGGAAATTAAAAAGAACTTAATGAAACCACCAAAGGTTAAACTTTCTTCTTCTCTTTTGTGTCCATCTGGAATGCCTTTAAGTATCAAACAACATAGAGGAAATCCTATTAAATAAAAACTTACTGCTATAAGTAAATATCTAAACCAACCATTGCTTTCAAAAGCAGGATTAACCATATTAAATATTGTGATTATTAGCATTTGTACCAAATTAACAACAACCCCCAGCACCGCTGCTGCTAGTCCAACTCTACTAAATACGCTTTTTACATTTACATTTGTCTTTAACTCAGAATTCATTTTATTCACCCCTTATTTCTTTATAAATATATTTCTATTACATTTTATTTATTACCATTTACTGTATATTATACACATTAAAGAATAGCTTTAACTTAAACAAAAAAGTACTACAGATATTTTTCCAAATATCTTTTCAACTAAAGAAATACTAAAAATAATAGTTTCTTTTCTGTAATTATTGCTATTAAAATTTAAATTTTATATAGTAACATAGCTTCTTAAAACTGAAATATTGCCCACAATTTCATACTGACCTAAATTTGCTGGAATAAGTATACTATCTCCTATTTTAATTTCTTCTGAAATACTACCTCCGCTTATACTACCTTCTCCATCTACGCAAGTAATTATATGAAATCTTTCTTTTTCACTACTGCTAATATATTTATTTTGAATATTAATTTTGTCCATTGCAAAATATTTATTTTTACACAATTTCACTTTGTCAATTTTTTCAAATTCTTCAATTTTACTATTAGATAAATTTTCTGCTTTTAAATTAAAATCAATTACATCTAATGATTTTTTTACATGAAGCTCCCTCTGTCTTCCATAATCATATACCCTATAAGTAACATCACTATTTTGTTGAATTTCTGCTATAATCAACCCCTCACATATAGCATGTACCATTCCACTATTTATTAAAAATGCATCACCTTTTTTTACATCTATTACATTTAAATAATCCTCTGTTCGATTTTCTTCTATAGCTTTTTCAAACTCTTTCTTAGTACAATTTTTAGTTCCAACAATTAATTTTGCATTTGGTTTTGCATCTATAACATACCATGCTTCTGTCTTTCCTAACTCATTTTCATTCTTCATAGCATATTCATCTCCTGGATGAACTTGAACAGATAATTTTTCTCTTGAATTAATTAACTTAACTAACAATGGAAACTTTTCAACACCTACTTTACTTCCCACTAAATCATGTCCATATTCTTCTATTATTTCTTGTAAAGTTTGTCCTTTTAGATATCCATTAATAACAATACTCACCCCATGTCTATGACACGCTATATCCCAACTTTCCCCAATATTTCCTTCTGGTAAATTATCTCTTATTGCTTTAAAATCTCTTCCTCCCCATATTTTTTCAAAGTATAGATTTTCAAATCTTATTGGATACATATTTTCACCTCATAATTAACAAAATCTTTTAATTTAGCTTTAAATAAAATTTATTGCAATAAACCCCAGGTATATATTTTTTAATGCTTCAAATAATATTAATATTATTAAAGAAAAGAAAGGGTGATTAATTTTTATGACAAAAAAAAACAAACCTTATTTACCTAATTTACGAAGTTGGTATGAACCTTCTGAGGAAAGCTTAATAAGTAAATCTCCTGAAGGAATAGACACTATTTTACCTAATCCTGCAGAGGATCCTATCGTAGTAAATAATATTTCATATATGGAATTTGATTATACTAATAGCCCTATGTTAGAGGACTCTGATGACGAATTAGAATAAGTAATACTTGAAAATAAATTTACTGATTTAGAAAAAATAGAAAGAGAATCTAAACAAAATAATAAACATTAAATATTATTTTAGCTTCCATAAGAAAAAGGGGCTGTGGCACTAAATAATTAGTGTACAGCTCCTTTTTTAAAAGAAAACCTTTATTTCATTTTTACCAGGACTTTTTGGGATTATATCATCATCTAATTAAAACGGAATAATCACCAGTAGATTTTATATACTCAATAATAACATAAGGAAGCCATAGAATCTAAAATTCCTAATGACATAGAATCTTGTAACTGTTCTCTAAAACCATATGCTTCACAATCTAAAATAGTTAGATAGGTTTTATTTTTATAAAAATACTTATTAAAAGGATTTTGGGCATAAATGAAGTTTTCTTCTATATTGGTGCTAATATATTTAGCACTTTTATAGCTATAAACTCCAAGCACCATTGAACTGTAGTAAAATAGAGTCAGTCCTTTACCCTCCAATGATTTGTTCTCAAGAAGCACTTTACATAGCTTTAATTTCTTATCTTTAGGGCAAAACATTGTAAGTTCACCACTAATATTATTTGCAGTATGTTTAAAAATAGAATATCCGAAACCATGCTCAATATCGTATACATCTTCATCTCTAACAGGCTCTGGTGTGATACTGAAATACTTTCTTGCACCATCATCTCTTATATATAAAGCTTCACTCAAAGGATCTACAATCCAATCATTGCTCCAAGAGGTCAACTTGTTTTCTCTGCTGTTTTGACACCAAGTATAAGCTGAACCACTCTCGGAAACATGAAACCCAAAATCCTCGTTGGAAATGACATTAATCCATGGAGCTGGAGTTGTAATAAAATCCCTTAGCTTAATTTTATAGCTCATAGAGTAATTATCAAAACCTCCATATCCATTAAAGAAATATAAATCTTCTTTAATAACATCATCTCCTATTAATATTTTTCCCATTTTATAATTAAAATTATTCATGATATTTAAATTTTTTATACTTTTTTTAGATTTCTTTTTAAGAATTGTTCTATTCTACAAATTCTATGGAAAAAAGCCCATCATGTAATGAAATATCATCACCACTAAATTTATCATCTATTTTCTTATATATTCTTTTAACTATTAAATAAAACTTTGTCGAAAACTTTTATCTTGTCCTCAGGTATAATTTAAAAAATTTACGTAATACTTTGAGATATGTTGTGCAACAAATAAAAATTAAGAAAGGAGTGCATAACGATGATCAATATAAATAAAGACTTGGACTCAAAATTAAATACTATTAGTAATAAACAAAAGAAATCTGCTTTTACTTTAATTGAGCTTATAGTTGTTATTGCTATAATTGCCATATTAGCTGCTGCTTTAACACCTTCCTTTACAGGATATATAAATGAATCAAAGAAAGTTGCTGTAATTAATCAAGCAAAAAATGTAGTTACTGCTTATGAAGCAACTAAAGTAAAATCAACTAACAGTTATACCCTTGAGACAACAGTAAATACTTTTGCTTCTGGTTCTGATTTATTAGAAGATAAAGATGTTAATAAACTAAGTAACACAAGTATTGAAAATTGTTATAGTATTGTTAATACTGAAGAAAATGATATTACTTTAAATGATAACGGTACATTTAAATCAGTTTCTCCTATATCTACTGATGAATAACTTCATAAAAAAGGAACCCCTAAAAAAACCAGGGATTCCTTTTTACAAGTTATTATAGTGAGAAAAACTCTGTAAATGCTTTTATTGTGTACGTATTGTCTTTTACTGTTGCTAGTTCTCTGATTGAGTGCATTCCAATAAGTGGTGCTCCCATATCTATTACTGGTATTGTTAAGTTTGCTGCTGTAACAGGACCAATGGTAGTTCCTCCTCTTAAGTCTGATCTATTAACAAACTTTTGGAATGGAACATTTGCTGCCTTACATACTTCAGCAAATACAGCTCCATTAAAGCTATCTGTACTATAGCTTCCTGCTGCTGCTATCTTTAAAACTGGACCACCTTCTAATACTGGTCTGTTAGTTGGATCTGCTTTATCACCAAGGTTTGGATGAACAGCATGGGCTAAATCTGCAGAAATCATTATTGAGTTTGATAGTGCTCTATAGTACTCTTCTCTATTCTTACCAAGTCCCATTGTAAGTCTTTCAAGTAAGTTATTTAATAATGTTGAATTAGCTCCTTGAGCACTTAAGCTTCCTATTTCTTCATTATCCACACATATTAATACTTTAGTTGCTGCATTATCTCTGCTATCTAGTAATGCTACTAAACCTGCATATACCATCCATAAATCATCAAGCCTTCCTGAAGAAATCATTTCTTCGTTCATTCCTATTAATGTTCCTTTTTCATATTCATATGGCATAAGCTCAAAATGTAATATATCTTCTTTGTTTACATTTAATTCTGCTGCTAATATATTCATTAAGTAATCTTTGTTTTCTAATTTCTCATTTATTAAACCTAATAAAGGTAAAGTATCAACTTGCTTGTTGTATTTATAACCATCATTTACTTCTCTATTCATATGAATAGCTATATTAGGTATTATCATCATTGGCTTATTTATATTAACTAATCTTGTTTCTGGCTTTAATGGAGATGCTCCTTTTATAGCAACCTTTCCAGCTAAAGCTAGAGGTCTATCATACCAAGTACTGATTATTGGTCCTCCGTACATTTCAGTATTAAGCTTAACGTATTTTCCTTCAGAAATCATTTGAGGATTTGGTTTAACTCTAAAACCTGGTGCATCTGTATGTGCTCCTATTAATCTTAAACCTGTTTCTTCTATCTTTTCATCTCCTACTATAAAAGCCATGATAGAAGAATCATTTTTTATTACATAATATTTATCTCTACTTTTTAAATGCCACTTATCACTTTCTTTAATTTGTCTAAATCCATTTTCATCTAAAATCTTTTTAACAGTTTCTACAGCATGAAATGCTGTTGGACTGTTATATATAAAATCCAATAAATCTTTTGCTTGTTTTCTTTCCATATATTTCAAACCCCTTTTTTATTAACTTGGATATACTCTATAATATAAACTATTTTAATTTATTCCACAATATAGGAAATTATAATAAAGCTTGTACTTTTTAATCATTTAATGTAGTTTATTATTATATTAAATAATAAATCTAAAAGTGGAGTGTGATTTATGTTATCAAACTTTCTAATTAAAAAATTTATTAAGAACAATGATGATATTAATGATAACAAAGTTAGAATTGCCTATGGAAACTTAGGTGGAGCAGTAGGAATCATTATAAATACACTACTGTTCCTTATTAAATTATTCGTAGGATTATTTGCAGGATCTATTGCTATAATTGCTGATGCATTTAACAACTTGTCAGATGCAGCTTCATCTATAATAACTATTATAGGATTTAAAATGGCCAATAAACCTGCTGATGCCGAACATCCTTTTGGTCATGGAAGAATTGAGTATATTTCAGCTCTTGTAGTTTCCTTTATGGTTATGCTGGTTGGATTTCAATTTGTTAAAACTTCATTTTCTAAAATATTAAATCCAGAAGCAGTAACCTTTGAAATTATGCCTTTTTTACTTTTATTAATATCCATAGGATTTAAAATTTGGCTTTCAAAATTTAATAAAAATTTAGGCAACAAAATTAATTCATCAGCTCTTAAAGCTGCTGGAACCGATGCTTTAGGTGATGTATTTACTTCTACCACTGTTGTGATTTCCTTCTTTGCATCTAACTTTACTAGCCTCCCAATTGATGGATATATTGGTGTTTTAGTTGCTCTTGTTATTATTTATTCAGGTTTCAGCTTAATAAAGGAAACTATCAGTCCTCTTCTAGGTGAAGCACCTGATGCTGAGTTAGTTCAGCAAATAAATGATATGGTTTTATCTTATGAACATATTTCCGGTGTCCATGATTTAGTGATTCATAATTATGGTCCTGGAAGGATTATGGCTTCAATTCATGCAGAAATCCCTGCTGACATCAATATTATGACTATCCATAATATTATTGATAGTGCTGAAAGGGAAATTTCTCAAAAGCTTGGTGTATATTTAGTAGTCCATATGGATCCTGTTTCTGTTGATACTGATGAAATATCATCCACAAGAAAATATATTGAAGAGGTTTTAAAATCATATTCAATAGTTAAATCTTATCATGACTTTAGAGTTATTGGTGATGAAAAACATAAAAATATTATCTTTGATGTAGTTGTTGATTCAAATGAATTTACTAATAACTTTCAATCAGAAAACTTAAAGGAATCTATAGAAAACTCAGTAAAACTAGCTCATCCAACTTATAATTGTATAGTAACTATAGATCTTCAACTTCATTAAAATAATCATACAAAAAAGACAGTAGATAGATTTGCATTTTACACAAATCTATCTACTGTTCCTTTTGGCTTTAAGGCCGACTTTTATTTTATGTTCAATAATTAATTTTTAACAATTTAAAACATATTACTATTTTCAGTTATAAAATCATTTTGGCTTTCTATATATTCAACTAAAGCTTTTATATTCTCTTTAGAACACTCACCTAAAGCTTTTTTATACTCTTTAGCTGATTCTCCATTCATATATTTTAATGGTAATCTATTATCTAATAACTGCTTCAAGTAAATAAATCTACCTATTCGCCCATTTCCATCTTGGAAAGGATGGATACATTCAAATTCAAAATGAAATCTTGCTATATCTTCAATAGTAACATTTTGTAATGAATTATACCAAATTATTAAATTATTTAATTTATCTTCTACTTCCCATGGATTAGCTGTATTAAAATTAGCTCCTAATATTTTATTTGCATATTTTTTAAATACTCCGGCTAACCCCATATCATATAACCTTGTTCTATACATTAAGCTTCCATGCCATTCTTTTATCATATCTAAAGTAAGTTGATTATCTAGTTGATCCACCACTATATCAAAGGTATAAAATGAGTTTACTGTTTCCTGAACATCATCTAACGTATGTGTACCTTGTACTATATTTTTTTCGAATAACAATTGTAATGCATCTGTTGTAAAGGTACTTCCCTCAATTTTATTTGAATGATATATGAAGTCATATTTTAATAATTCATTTAATGAATTATGGATTCCTTTAGTTTCCATAAGGATCTGTAAAAATCTATTGTAATCTATCTTCTCCATTACATTTGCTCCTGTTTCATAATTGATTTAATTTACTTAATTTATTATATCATAAAGGACTATCAGTGATGATAGTCCTTGGAGCGAATTTTCAATGGAAAATTCGTAAATTAAATTAAGCTAATTTTTTTTCAATTTTCTTTTAAATTATAGAAATATTGCTGCTCCTTTAATTTTAAATAAGCAATATTATCCTTTATATTTCTTTTTTCATACCAATTAATAACTGTTGGCAATGCTAAAACAAAACCACTATTAATTAATTCCTTTAATTTATTTATTAAAGCAATTTCCTCCAATGATATTACATTATTATTGATTACTTCATCTAATTTCTTTTTTAGATAAATATATTTACATTTAGTAACTCCAATCTTTCTACCTATAAGAGATGTTTCAAAGGCCTCTTGATAGGCTGGTTCCTTATATAAATTATTATTATAAAGATAGTATGCTAGGTTTCCATAGCATTCTGAATTACCACATTCTATTCCATTTAAAAATAACTGCACTATTTCTTGCTGATTATAGTTTATAATCCTTTCACTACCTAATAATCCTTTTAAATTATAGGCAGTGCCTTCATCTATTTCTTCTACTTCATTTAATATCTCATAAGCCCTTTTACTATCTTGCTCTATACCAATTCCTTTAAAACAATAGTAAGCAAGCTTACACTTTCCTCTTAGAGCATCAACATCAATAAGCTTAAACACATAATAAAGAGCTCTTATCTCTTCATCTTTTCCACCAATAGCCTTTTCATAAATCTCTATGAGCTTTTCCAATGATTCTATATCATTTTTTTCAGCGCTCTTCTCATACCATTTAATGGCTAAATCTATATCTTGTTTCACAAAAAAACCCTTTAAATACCATTCTGCAATCTTATTCATGGCCTTTATATATTCACTTTCTGCTGATAAACCGTAATAATAATACGCCTTTTCATTATCCTTTTTAACAGCTATGCCTTTTTCGTAAATATACCCATACTGAAAAACTGATTCTGTGAGCCCATGTTCTGCACCAAAGTTTATATATTCAAGTAACTTTTGCTCATCTATGACCTTTCCCTCATTAAATTCATTAAGACTAATAAAAGCTAAATATTCTGCTGCATATGGCGATTTTAACTCATATGCACTTAAAAACAGTTCCTTAGCTATTTCTTCTGTCTTTTCTTTAAATTTATTAAGTCTTAAATATGCTACTCCTAAAACATACATAGCATGTGGAGCATTGTTTTTAGCAGCAACTTCCATATATTTAATAGATTTATTTAAGTCACGACTAACCCCTTCTCCATTATAATAAATCACACCTAACCTTTGAGTACATCTTAAATCGCCAAGTTCATGACCTTGCTCATAAAAGTATATGGCTTGTTGCACTAAATTCTCTTCTTCATATATCTTTCCTACTTTAAAATATAGTTGAAAACTTCCATAATCAATACTTACGGAATACAGCTCCAATGCCTTCTTCCTGTCCTCTTCCACATATAATCCTTTTAAATACATATCTGCCAATGATTCAATACAATTTAAATCACAAGCTTCATATCCTTTCGTCAGATACTTAAAAGCTTTTTCATAATTCATATCATAACATATGCCTTCTAAATATGATTTTCCTACTATATAATACGCATCTTCATAGCCATTTTCCGCTGCCCTCTCAATCCAATAATAAGCTTTAAAATTATCCTTTAGGCATCCTTCACCGTTTTTGTACATAAAGGAAATGGCATATTGCGCTGCCCCTAAATCCATTTCAGCACTCTTCTTATACCAATAAAAAGCCTTCTCATAACTTTTCTCTACACCTAAGCCTAGATAATATATCCTACCAAGCTGGTAAAAAGCTGGTAAATATTCGTTTTCTGCACTTTTTTGAAACCATATCATGGCAGCAGTATTATTCCTTTTAACACCTCTACCATTAATATATAGTAAGCCTAAAGCATTTTGCGAAAAAGCATTACCTTTTAATGCAGCTTTATAGTACCAACTAAAAGCTGCTAAAAAATTTCTTTCTACAGAATAGCCCTTTTCATAAAATAATCCTAAATATGCTTCACCATATTCATCACCAAATTCTGCTGCCTTATAAAAATATTGCATAGCCTTTTTATAGTCTTGTGATACATCTTTTCCAAAATAATATTTTTCTCCCTCTTCTACTAAAGCAGCTGCCTTTACCTTTATGTCTTCATCTTCAAAGGTATTCATACTCTTTATTAAACTATCAAAATCATTTTTTTTATTACTAAACTTATCAAATATTTCTTTATATTCATCACTTAAATTTTCTCTTAAAAACTGATAATTTTCCTCTCCATAAGTTAAGACAAGCCAAATTATAAGTTCATATATTTCTCTAAAGTTTTCATCAGCTAATCTTTTTATCTCTATCTCATCATAAAAATAATTTTCTTTAGTGGTAATTCTCTCTTCATATAGCTCAACATTTCTTAATGCCCCAAATAGCATTTCTTCAACATATTCGTCTACAAGTCTTGCTTCCTTTAAAAGCCTTACATTATCATAAAAGCTTAAGTTCTTTTCATAATAAACTTCATTATTAAAATAGATATAGTACACTATATCCTTTAGTAATTTTCTTTGATTGTTAAATATCTTCCTGGGTTCATTATCTTCAATAAAAATTTTCATATCATCATATAATCTTCTAAATTCTAACTCTAAAAAATTATATACAGTTTTCTTCGACATATTACCCTGCCTGCCATTAATCCTACTATTATTCTATTATAAAACGTATAAAAAAGAACACTTATAAAATATAAGTGTCCCTTTTATTACCACTATATACTCCCTCCCCATAGAAAGTTTATAGTACCTTTGATAGAAATTCTTTTGTTCTTTCATTTTTTGGATTTTCAAAAAACTCCTGTGGCTTTTCGCTTTCTAGTATATTTCCTCCATCCATGAATACAATCCTATCACCAACTTCTTTAGCAAAGCCCATTTCATGAGTTACTACCACCATTGTCATTCCTTCACTAGCCAGATTCTTCATTACATTTAAAACTTCCCCAACCATTTCCGGATCTAGTGCTGATGTTGGTTCATCAAATAACATCACATCTGGTTCCATAGCTAACGCTCTTGCTATAGCAATTCTTTGTTTTTGTCCACCTGAAAGTTGTGCTGGATATGCATCCTTTTTATTTTCAAGCCCTACCTTTTCTAATAACCTTATTGCTTTTGCTTCTGCATCACTTTTCTTCATTTTTTTCACCTTAATTGGTGCTATAGTTATATTTTCTAACACTGTTTTATGTGGAAATAAATTAAATTGCTGAAAAACCATCCCCATTTTTTCCCTTAATTTATTTATATTCACTTTCTTATCAGTTATGTTTTTACCTTCAAAAATTATTTCTCCACCTGTAGGTTCCTCCAGTAAATTTAAACATCTTAAAAATGTACTTTTTCCTGAACCAGATGGCCCTATTACCACTACAACTTCACCTTTTTTTATATGCTCATTAACACCTTTAAGGACCTTATTTTTGCCAAAGCTCTTTTCAAGATTATTAACGTATATCACTTACCTTCATCCTCCTTTCAATTAAAGAAATAACCCTACCTAAAGTAAAAGTTAATATAAAATAAAATCCAGCTGCTACTATTAATGGTTCTAAAGATCTATATGTAGAGCCTTGAACTATTTTTGCTGCATACATAAGCTCTCCAACACCAACAACTGAAGCCATTGATGATTCTTTAATTACTGTTACAAATTCATTTCCTATAGCAGGAAGTATATTTCTTATGGCTTGAGGTACTACAATAAGTATCATTGCTGTGCTCTTTTTCATTCCTAAACTTCTTGCAGCTTCCATCTGCCCCTTATCTACTGCATCAATACCAGCCCTTACAATTTCAGAAACATAAGCTGCTGAATTTAGTGCTATAGCTATAAATGCTGATTGTAATGCAGTTAAATCAATGCCTAAAAATGGTTCTGCTCCTGCATAAACAATAAATATTTGTAATATCATAGGTGTCCCTCTGATAATTTCTATATATGCTACTGCAAGTATCTTTAATGGTTTAATCTTCCATATATGAAAATTAGAACTTTTCATATAAAATAGTATAGAACCAAAAATAGCACCAAATAATACTGCTACAAAAGAAATTAATAATGTATATTTAATGCCTTTAAAATAATATGGCATATATTCTGCTATAAAGCTAAAATCTAAATTCATATTTTAAACCACCTAACTATTCTTCTACTGCTTCCGATGATAATATAGTAGCTTCTTCTATATATTTATTCATAGTTCCATCTTCAGTAATTCTTGAAATAACTCCATTAACTATTTTAACTAAGTCTTCATTTCCTTTTGCTATAGCTATAGCATTACCACTATCTGTTTCTTCATAAACTGGCTTTCCTACTGCTAACTCAGGATTATTTTTAACAGCCATTTGTGCCACGCCTACTTCCATAACTACTGCATCTACTTTACCTGATTTTAATTCTAAGATTAAATTATTTACATTAGATAATAATTGAAGATTTGCATCTTTAATTAATGTAGATGCTAATTCTGCTTGAGTTGAACCAAGCTGAGCTCCAACTTTTAAACCATCTAAATCCGAGAAATTAGTATATTTATCTGTATCTTCAGCTCTTACTAAAATCCCATGGTTAGCTGTATAGTATATATCTGAAAAATCTACTGCTTTTTTTCTTTTCTCTGTAGGATTCATTCCTGAAATAACCATATCTACTTTTCCAGCTGGTAATGCAGTTATTAAAGCATCAAAATCCATTTCTTTAATTTCTAATTCTACATCAAGTTCATCAGCAATTTCTTTCGCTAAGCTCACATCAAAACCAACTATCTTATCTTGTCCATTTTCAATTATATGAAATTCATATGGTGCATAATCTGCACTTAAACCTACTACAAGCTTACCACTTTCTTTTATTGAGTCTAACACACCAGTGTCTTCTTTTTTCGTCGCACTATTTCCGCATCCTGCAAGGCCTACAGCCATAATTGAAATTAAACCTGTTACAATAACATTTTTAATTATACCTTTTTTCATATTAAATACCCCCATAAACTTATGCATATTTATCTTTTTCATACGCATAATTATACATCAAGTATTAATATTTATGCAATAGTTTTTTTATATTTTCATAATAATTTTCAACTTGTTACTTTTTTATATATTTTTGAATACACTATAATGTATAACATTA
Source organism: Clostridium lentum (assembly GCF_014287815.1). Classification (GTDB taxonomy): domain Bacteria; phylum Bacillota; class Clostridia; order Clostridiales; family Clostridiaceae; genus Clostridium; species Clostridium lentum. The sequence continues at coordinate 88,756 of NZ_JACOOQ010000001.1, read as the reverse complement.
ACATTTTTATAGGAGTGATATAATGTCCAAACCTAAAGAAATAAATTTATTCCCAGGTTCAAACACCTCAAAAGGGTTTTATTCATTTTATAGGTATATACTTACTCAAGATAATGCCAATCGCATTCTTTGCTTAAAAGGAGGACCTGGCACTGGAAAATCATCACTTATGAAGAAAGTAGGAAAATATTTTTTTGATAAAGGCTACAATATAGAATATCACCATTGTTCATCTGACTCTAATTCATTGGATGGAATAGTTGTAAAAGAACTAAATGTAGCAATATTAGATGGTACCTCTCCCCATATTGTGGATCCCATAACTCCTGGCGCAGTAGATGAAATAATTAATTTAGGTGATGCATTAGATATAGATAAATTAACACCTCATAAAAAAGAAATCATTGCTCTCAATAGAGAAATAAGCAAAAACTTCAAGAGAGCTTATAGATTTCTAGGTTCTGCAAAATATATACATGATGATTGGAGCAACATCAATTATGAATCTCTTGATTCAACAAAAATATCTAATTTTATACAAAACTTAAAAAATAATATTTTTAAACGAGATAAAAGCGGATATGGAGATGAAAGACATCTATTTTCAACAGCCATAACTCCTAGTGGTATAACTACTTATACAAAAAACATAGTGGAAGATTATAAAACTAAGTATGTCTTAATTGGAGGACCAGGATATGGGAAAACTGAAATATTAAAATATATCGGTTCTTGTGGTCAAAAGAAAGGATATTATATTGAATATATGCATGACCCTTTCATTCCTGAAAGAATCGAACACTTACTTATTCCAGAGCTAAATACCTGCATATTAACCAATAATGAAATAAGTAAATGTAACTTTTCACAAATAGATTATAACTTATCAGATTACTCTAAATATGCCATAACTGGCGATAAATTATCTGAAATAGAATATAACTCCAAACTATTTTATAACTTGATAGCTAAATCTGTAAAACTCATTGATAAGGCACATACTCTTCATGATGAACTGGAAACTTACTATATATCAGCAATGGATTTTTCAATTGTTGATAACATTTATGACAGTGTAATTAAAAAATTAGAAAAATATTACGTATAGTAAAATATTTGTAATCATTTACATCTACCCTTAATATATTATTATATAAGAAAATAAATTAAAGTTAATGAAGGGAAGCTTGTTTATGAAAAGCAAATATGCTTATGAAGCAAAAGATAAAAACATAACACCAGCTTCTTGGTTTATGTTTTTAGGAATATGTAATGACTGCCGCTATACAGCAGAAGAGTGTTCACTTTTAAGGAAAATAGAAAACCTTTTTAATTATTTATACTAATAAATTAGTATAAATAATTAATGATGAATTAAGGAACCTCCTAGAAAGTTTCTTAATTCATCATTTATTTTAGCTTCTTAAGCTTTCATTTCTAACTATTACATCATAACCTGTATATGCCATTGCTAAAGCAGCTATTAATAATCTATCATGTGCTTTATTTGTTGTAGTAGCCTTTGCCATTTCAACACTATGACCTATCATAGGACAATCTGTTATTCCTATATATGGGTGTATAGTTGGTGCAACATGACTTACATTTCCTATATCACTTGAGCCACCTGTAGCTTTACCTGGATTTATATCTGTAATACCTAATGCTCTTAAGTTCTCATTAAACATCTCTGATAATTTTTCATTAGTCTTTAAATCATCATAAGGTAATTCATATCTTTCCATTTCAAGAGTTGCCCCAGTCATTAAAGCTGCACCTTCTGCAATCTTCTTAACTTTTTCTATAACTTCAGTTACTCTTTCCTTAGTAGAAGCTCTAAAATAAAAATCAGCAACTGCTTCATCTGGAACTATATTAGCTGCAACTCCACCTTTTGTTATTATTCCATGCATTTTAACATCTGGTGTTACATGTTGACGAAGTGCATCTATTCCATTAAATAATTGAATAACGCTATTTAATGCATTGATTCCTTTCTCTGGACAAGATGCTGCATGAGCTGTTTTACCTTTATATATAAATCTTATTGGATATAAAGCACTGCTTGATCCACTTGCTCTAGTTTCTCCATCTGGATGAACTATCATTGCTGCATCTAATTCATCAAATACACCAGCTTCTGCTAAAATAACTTTTCCCCCATTAGTTTCTTCTGCTGGAGTTCCGTATACTATAATCTTTCCACCAATTTCATCTAAAACTTTACTTAAAGCTACTGCTGCACCTGATGACATAACACCTATCATATTATGTCCACATCCATGTCCTATTTTAGGTAATGCATCATATTCACATAAATATCCTATAGTCATTCCAGGTTTTCCACTATCAAAAGTTGCTTTAAATGCTGTATCCATATCTGCTATTGGACACTCTACTTGAAAATTATGTTCTTTTAAAAATGTAGTTAATGCTTCAACTGCCTTATATTCTTCATTTCCTAATTCTGGATTATTATATATATAATCACTTATTTCAGCTAATCTTTCTTTAATTAATTGACCTTCGTTATATATTCTTGTCTTCATTTCTTCTTTCCTCCCATATTTAAATAAATTATCAAGCCATTTATTTAAGTAAAAGGTAAGAGTGAAAAGATAAAAGTTACTGAATTTATTCCTTAACTCCTACCCCTTCACTCTTAACCGTTAACTTTTAACTTCTTAAGCCCAACCCATCAACATAGCACAAGTTATAAATATTATAGCTAGTGCAAATAATATAATTTGTAATGGCATTATCCACTTAAACCATTTAGAATATGGTACTCCAGCCATTCCTAAACATGCCATTAATACTCCTGATGTTGGGAAAATAGCATTTGAGAAACCATCTCCTAATTGGAATATTAATACTGTTGTTTGTCTTGATATTTCAAGTAAATCACCTAATGGTGCTAATATTGGCATAGTTAATGCTGCTTGTCCTGACCCTGAAATAACAAAGAAGTTTATAAACATTTGAACTGGTAACATTACACATGCAGCTAGTAATGATGGTAATTTACCTATAAATGATGATAAACCAAATAATATTGTATCTATGATTTGAGAATTTTCTGCTATTATTACTATAGCTCTTGCAAACCCTATTACCATTGCAGCTCCAATCATATCTTTGGCTCCATCTATAAATGCTTCTGCCATTTCATCAGCTTTTAATCCACCAACTATTCCTGCAAATATTCCAGTTATTAAGAATACTGCAGCTATTTCTGGAATCCAGAATCCTTCTTTTAATACTCCCCATATGATAACTGCTAAACAAACACCAATTGAAGCAATTATTATTTTATGTGCAAATGTAAATTTAATTTCTTCATTTTTATTTTCTTTTAATTTTTCACGTTTTTCTTCATCTAATTTATACACTGGGCTAAGCTCAGGATTCTTCTTAATTTTTTTTGCATAAACCATTAAGAATATAACTGCTACTGTTGTAGCTATAACCCATGTAATAGTACGATATACTACTCCAGAGAATAAAGGTATTTCAGCTATAGATTGCGCTATTCCTACTGTAAATGGATTAAGCATAGCTGTTGCAAACCCTACAATACACCCTAAATAACTTATTCCCACTGATAATATACTATCAAACCCTAAAGCAAGCATTAACGGAAGTAATATTGTTATAAATGGTATAGCTTCTTCAGTCATACCAAATGTTGCTCCTCCAAGAGAAAATAAAGTAAATATAATAGGAATTATTAATAACTCATTTCCCTTAAAAATATTAACAACCTTAGCTATAGCTGAGTCTATTGCCTTTGTTCTAGTTATTAAACTAAATGCACCACCAACTATAAATAAGAATGCTATAATTTCTGCTGATTGTTGAATTCCTTCTACTGGTGCTTGCATAACTTGGAACAACCCTTGTGCTTCATTTTCAACATACTGAAATGAACCATTTAAAACTACAGTTCTAATTTGTCCATTAACTTCAGTAGCTACTCTTTCATATGTACCACCTGGCACTATATATGTTGCTATTGCCATTAAAATTATTATTGAAAAAATAATAACTAATGTATGTGGAACTTTTATTCCACCATTAAATCTTTTCCAGAAACCTTGTCTTTCTTTACCTGATACATTTTGCATTATTTTAAAATCCCCCTATTTATAATATTTTGTCACAATAGTTTGAAAAAAATAATTTTTTAAAAAATTTTAACTAATAAGTAATAGCTATTCACATTTAATTTTAAAATAATAAAAAAGCCTTGAGCTTCTCACTCAAGACTATATAATCACTAAAATACCAAATATTATAATAAAAGTATTATTATCAATAATATAATCGTTAAGTAATAGCTCTTCACAAATTAATTTGTGACAGTTTTATGTATATTTTACATAACCCCAACACTACAGTTTCAAAGCATCAACTATATGTTTCGGCGAAATTTCCTTTCAATTTACATCTTTGTGCTTACCTCCGTAAATCTACTCTTAAATATCGCAACCTCTATCAACTTCATAATATAATTCTCTCTTAACAATATACAACTTTTTTTCTTAAATGTAAAGTATATTTTCTGCATAATTATAAATTTTTCGTGCTTTTATATTATATTTCATCAATATTTTTTTAATTTATACTACTTTTATAATAGATAAAACTATATTAAGTATAAATTATTTTTCCCTATAATTTATAATTTTAAGTTGATGTAAAGCTCTAGTTGCCATAATATATTTTACTAAATCATCAGTGTTATCATCAAAATTTACAACTACAACTCCATCAAACTCAAGACCTTTAGCATAATAAGAAGGTACTATAACTTTTCCCCCTCTATAAATTATATCTGCTTTATCAAAAGCCATTATTTTAGTGAACTTTTTAAGTTCTGGTGCTATTATTTGAAGTTCATTTTTATCTTTTGTTATAACAGCTATATTTTCATAGTTTTCATCATCATATTCTTCTAAGGTTTCTAGAATAGTATCGATTAAATCTTCTTTATCATTAATTTCAATTTCTTCCACATCATATTTACCTTTTCTTACAAATGGAACTATAGCATTTTCATCTAATAATTTACTTGCATATTCCATAATTTGTTGTGTTGACCTGTAACTCTTATTTAAATCAAATCTCTTAACAAATTTTCCATAAATATCTTCTAATCTTAACATGGCAGGTACTTCATCAATCTTTACAAGTTTTTGGTTAACATCACCTACAACAGTATAGCTTCTACAACCAGTTAATCCTTGCAGCACTAAAAATTGAAGCATGCTATAATCTTGAGCTTCATCAATAACTATATGTCTGATTTCTGCCTTAGATTTCTTTCCATCAAGCTTAATCATTAAGTATAGTATTGCTGGAAGATCTAAGTATGATAACATATCTATGTTCATAAACTTCTTATAAATATCAACTATACTTTCATTATCTATCCAATTCTCTAGATCTGCTTTTACATTCATCACTTCTCTTACAACATCTCTGATGTCATTACGTCTTTTAAATTCTAAATTGTTTTGCTCAATATTCTTTTCATCATCTGACATTACTTCAAGCTTAGCTTTAAATTCAGCATTTATTTCTCTTACCTTTTCATCTCTCTTATCTTTTAATTTTGATATAAGAACTCTCTTAACTTTTTGACTTCTTCTAAATAAAGGCATATATTTATAGTGTTTTTCAAATAATTCTTCTACTTCATTTAATGGTACTATTTCTTCATCAAAGGCATTAAGTGCTTGTAGGTTAAAGTATTCATTTTCAAACTCCATACATTTTTTATCAAGGAACTTAATGAATTCTTCACTTGATTTATACCTGATTTCTTTTACTACTTCTTCATTTCCTTTTAATACTTCTTCTAAATAAGCTGTAAAATCAAGGACATTTTCAGTTAAGCCTATTTCTTTCATAGCAAAACCAGCAAAAGTCTCTTCAGCCACATCACTTTCACCTAAAGTAGGAAGTATTTCACTAATATAATCAACAAATATATCATTAGGACCTAAAACTAATACCTTATTACCTAATTGTTGTCTGTAGTTATATAGAAGATACGCAACTCTATGAAGGGCTATGGTAGTTTTTCCTGAACCAGCAACTCCATTTACCACTACAACCTTCATTCTCTCTTCTCTAATGATATCATCTTGTTCTTGTTGGATTGTCATTACTATATCTTTTAACTTTTCTCCTGAGTTAGAAGAAAGAATCATTTGAAGAATTTCATCTTTAACATCAACTTCTGAATCAAAATATCCCTGTAGAGACCCCTTTTTAATAACAAACTGTCTTCTAGCTAATATGTCAGCTGATAGTTCTCCATCTGGTGTCTTATATGTGGCTGGCCCTAATGACCCTTTATAAAATAATGAAGCTATTGGAGCTCTCCAATCTATTATTATACTTTCAAAAGTAGCGTCTTTAGTAAGCCCATATCTTCCTACATATATTTCTTCTTGACAATCATCTTCATCACTGAAAATTACCTTTCCAAAGTATGGAGTTTCCTTAAGCTTAGTAAGCTCCATTAGCTTTTTATCAATTTGCTTATAATATTCTTCCTTAACATATCTTTCATGATCAAAATACTCCATCAAAGCATCTTCATCATCTTTATGTTCCTCTATAAAGTTTTTTCTATAATCTAATATGTAATTAGCTATCTCTTTTCTTTTTTCTATGTAGTTTAAAACTTCCTCATTTAACGTTTGTAAAGTATAATCTAATCTTTCTTCTTCCTTTAGAAATTGATATTTATCCAAAGTAATACCTCCTTACAATAGTAACTTAAGGAGTTAAGATATACTTATCCTAACTCCTTAAATATATATGCTATTCAATTATCATATCAATTGTACTAGCTACTTCATTTTCTTCTTTTTCTAAATCTAATTTATTTTCTTCTTTTTCCTTTTCTTTAATCTTCTTAAGTTCAGGATACTTTTTATAAATAAATTTTTCAAAATCTGTACCAAAAATAGTTTCTTTTTCTAAAAGATATTCTGATATTTCATCTAAAAGATCTCTATTTTCAGTTAATAATTCAATAGCCTTATTATGACATTGTCTTATTATCTTTAAGATTTCTTCATCAACTAAAGTTGAAGTTGCTTCACTACAGTTTCTTACTGCTCTACCATCTAAATATCTATTTTGAATAGATTCTAAAGCCATCATATCAAATCTTTCTGTCATACCATATACAGTTACCATACTTCTTGCTGATTGAGTCGCTCTTTCAATATCATTTGAAGCTCCTGTAGATACCATGTTAAAAACAACTTCTTCTGCAGCTCTTCCACCAAGCATTACAGTAATTTGATTTAACATTTCTTCTTTAGAAACAAGATATTTTTCTTCTTCTGGTAGTTGCATTGTATATCCTAAAGCTCCCATAGTTCTTGGAACTATCGTAATCTTATGCACTGGATCAGTACCTTCTAATAATCCTGCTACAAGAGCATGACCAACTTCATGGAATGCAACAATTTTTCTTTCTTGTTTAGAAAGGATTCTATCTTTCTTTTCTTTACCAGCTATAATTACTTCCACAGCTTCTTCTAAGTCCTCTTGAACTACTTCATCTCTACCATGTTTAACTGCTCTAATGGCTGCTTCATTTATCATATTAGCAAGATCTGCCCCTACTGCACCTGGTGTACCTTTAGCAATTGAATCTAAATCAACATCATCAGCTAATTTAACATCCTTACTATGAACTTTTAAAATAGCTTTTCTACCAATAAGGTCAGGTCTATCTACAATAACTCTTCTATCAAATCGACCTGGTCTAAGTAATGCCTTATCTAGTATTTCAGGTCTATTTGTTGCTCCTAGGATTACTATTCCTTTTGTTGCATCAAATCCATCCATTTCAGTTAATAACTGATTTAAAGTCTGCTCTCTTTCATCGTTAGATTGCATTTGGTTATCTCTACTTTTACCTATTGAGTCTATTTCATCTATGAAAATAATACATGGAGCATTCTTTTCTGCTTCTTTAAATAAATCTCTAACCTTAGCAGCACCCATACCTACAAACATTTCAACAAAATTTGAACCTGACATTGAGAAGAATGGCACCTTTGCTTCTCCAGCAACAGCTTTAGCTATAAGAGTTTTACCTGTACCTGGAGGCCCAACTAATAATGCACCTTTAGGTAATTTAGCACCTATGCTTGCATATTTTTCTGGATTATTTAAGAAATCTATTATTTCTGTTAAACTTTCTTTTGCTTCATCTTGCCCTGCAACATCATCAAAAGTAACTTTTACATCTGTTTCAACATACATCTTTGCATTGCTTTTTCCCATGTTTATTGGGCCAGCACCGAATTTTCCACCCATTTTTTTAAATAATAATTTAAATAGTAAGAATGTTAACAATATTGGTCCTATATAATAAAGTAATAGCTCCATTATAATTGATTGTTGTTCTGTTATTCTTCCATAATATTGAACATTATTATTTTTTAATGTTTCAACTAAAGAAGGGTCATTAACTTCACCTGTATAAAGCATTTTTCCACTTTCTGAGCTTCCTTCTTTAGGTGTTATTACAAGTGAATCACCTTTAGTTCTAACTTCTGAAATTTCACCATTTTCTACAAGTTGCATAAACTTATTATATGATATTTCTTGTGTTGTCAACATATTCTTTGCATAGTTAAAAGAGTATATAAACATAAATGCCACAATTACGTATATAATTAAATATTTTTTATTATTATTCTTTTTTTGTGGTCCATTAAGATTATTTTTGTTTTCTTCCATTTAAATCATCTCCTATCTGTCTATATCCTTATTCAATTAATCCAAAATCACTAAATGGATAAACTTTTATTACTGCTTTTCCTTCTATATCATTTGCATCAACAAAAGGTGTTACAGGCCAATATCTTGAATCTTTAGACCATTTCCTATTATCTCCTAAGAAGAAGTATTTTCCTTCTGGCACGGTATATGTACCATTAAAAGTATCTTCAGCTCCAATATAGTCTTCTTCAAGTACCTCTCCATTAACAGATACTACTCCATTTACTATTTGCACAACATCTCCTGGTAATCCTATAAGCCTCTTTATCATCTTGATTTCTTCGCCTTCTTGATCATAACTAAATACAATAATGTCGCCTCTCTTAAGCTTTTCTGGATTATATACTCTTGTAACAAATAGCCTATCATTAACATTCAATGTTGGAACCATTGATTCTGAAGGTATCTTTACCTTATAAATAACAAATTTATTTATTAAAAAAGCCAATATAATCGCAATTACAATTGGTACTACCCATTCGTAAAAGAATCCTGTCTTTTGATTTTTAACTTCTTTATTACTTTCCTTCAATCTTCCCACATGCCTTTCATCAAATTATCAATTTTAGTCTTTCTCTTATCGGTCTCTTCTCTATTTACAATATATCTGTTCTTACTAATTTTAACTAATATATCTCCTTCACTTACCTCATCCTCAACATTTGTCTTATCTATTATTATTATTTCTGCATTACGATTTTGTAATACTAACGACCTACCTTCTATTCTATCGACTATAAAATGACTTTCCTTCATAACTTAATGTTTTTAGCAAAATTTTGCCAGAACTTCCTCCCTCTCAATCTACTTGAAACATAAGTATATCATATTTCTATTATTTAATCTAATTTTACCATTACATTATACTACAGCAATATGTCAATTTTATTACAATATATAAAACATTCATTAAAAATTTATATATTAAAAGGCGAGAAGAATTTATGATAATTCATCTCACCTTAATTTTTACCATTATTCTATATTTCTAACCCTAGTAAATCTTTATAGTCTTGTCTTTTAGATACTACTTTCTCCTTACCATCACCAACAAATACCACTGCCGGTCTTACATTTTTGTTATAATTACTAAACATTGAGAAGCCATATGCACCCGTGGTAAAGACAGCTAATATATCTCCTCTTTCAGGTTTTTGAATGTATATATCCTTCATTAATATATCACCTGATTCACAGCATTTGCCTGCTATAGTTACTTTTTCATCAGCTGGCTCATTTAATTTATCAACTATAGACATATCATATTTTGCTTCATATAAAGCTGGTCTTATATTATCAGTCATTCCACCATCTACAGAAACATATTTCCTTACATTTTTTATTTCTTTTATAGCTCCAATGGTGTATAAAGTGGTACCTGCATTCCCCACAATAGATCTACCTGGTTCAATGGTAAGTATTGGCTTAACTAATCCTAATCTTTCACAAATTTCATTAACCTTATTCAAGATAGCACTACAATATTCTTCTATACTTCTTGGTTTATCAGTTTCTGTATAATATACACCAAAGCCACCACCTAAATCTAACTCTCTAATTTCATGACCTGTTTCTCTTTTAATTTCATCAATATAATTTAACATAATTTCAGCTGCATCTTCATATGGCTTTATCTCAAATATTTGTGAACCTATATGACAATGAAGTCCTGTTAATCTTAAATTATCTAAAGATAAAGCATGTTTTACCGCTTCCATTATAGTATTTCCCACAGGAGCAAATCCAAATTTTGAATCTATTTGACCTGTCTGTATATACTGGTGAGTATGAGCTTCAATCCCTGGCGTAAGCCTTAAATAAATATCTTGTATCACTCCATACTTTGCTGCTATTTCATTTATCATTTCCATTTCTTCTAGATTATCAACAATAAATCTACCAACTCTTTTTTCTACTCCTAACTTAATTTCATCTAATGTTTTATTATTTCCATGAAAATATACCTTTTCCATTGGAAAACCTGCCATATAAGCTGTATATAGTTCTCCGCCTGAAACTACATCCAAATTAAGCCCCTCTTCATGAATAAGCCTACACATTTCTAAGGTTAAGAATGCTTTTCCTGCAAAGGCTACCCTATTATCTTCATTACATTTAAAACATTTATAATAATTTCTGCATATATCTCTTAATAGCTGCTCATCCATAACATATAACGGTGATTTATATTTTTTTACTAGATTTGTAGTGCTAACTCCACCTATAAATAGTTCATTTTCCCTTATTTCCATTGTTCCAAATAACTTCATATCCTCAACTCCTAATATCCTCTAATAAATTATAAAAAAACCATCATAGAAATTCTATGATGGTAGTTCACTTTTTTAAGATTATATATGATATATGAAATTTTCTTTTAAAACTTATTTCATAATTTCATTTAAACCCTGTAGCGCTCCACTACTGTGACAGTTATGCATATATTTTATGCATACCCAGAAATAAGTCTTTGCGTCCCTTATTCCTTCGGCTATCATACCTTTCAGAAAAAATCCATGCCATGCAAAAAAAGCTCCCTTTTCTTACTTATTATAAACAGCACCTCTACCAGGTAATATTTTATTCAATTTAGCTTTATTTTATTCTTAATTTATTTTTTTATATAAATTAATATCTTACAACTTTTAATAAATGATACCATTATACCAATATTTTGTAAATAAGGATGTTAGGAATGAAATTTAATGTTGAAACTCCTATGGAGTTCTATCCACAATTTTTCATTTTTTATTTATCTCTATATCTATCCATAAGTGCACTCATTATTTCTCCATTGTATGGTGGTGTATAAGTTATAGCATTTGCTCCTGCTTCTATGGTTGCCCTTATTGTTTCTTCTGTAGGCCCACCTGTTGCTAATACAGGAAAAGCTGGATATTCAGATTTAATCTTTCTTACAATATCTGCCGTATCCTTACCACCAGAAACATTTAATATAGTTGCTCCTGATTCAATTCTAGCCTTTATGTCCTCATCTTTTGACACCACTGTAACTATTATTGGTATATCTATAGTCTCTCTAAGGTTTTCAACTATTTCATTACTTGTTGGGGCATTAACTACAACTCCCATTGCACCTTTAAACTCTGCATCTAATCCAAGATTAACTACTCTCTTACCTTGAGTAATTCCACCTCCAACTCCACAAAATATAGGTACATCTGCAGCCATTACTAACGCTTCTGTTATTAAAGGCTGTGGAGTAAACGGATATACTGCTATTATTGCATCAGCATTAGTATTTCTTATCAAGGCTACATCTGTGGTGAATAAAAATGACTTTAATCTCTTACCAAATATCTTTATTCCAGAGCAATCTCTAATACATGATGGTACTTCAATAACATTACTTCTTAATATACCTTTTATTTCTGGTACATTCTTCTTTCTTTTAATTTCCATAAGCATACTCCTATTATAAATTTATATATATATTCTTATAAAAAATCTTGACTATAAAAATATTATTACATTTATTATTAAGTAAAAATTATATCATAAAGAAAATAAATTTCTATAGTATTATTTCAACTTCTTGATTAATTTCAATACTTTCTTCTGTAACTAGACAATTATAAGCAAATATATCTACTCCAGCTGCCTTAGCAGCTCTCAAAGCTTCACCAAATTTAGAATCTCTTTCATCATTTGGTGAAAACTTATAAACATTCTCCAACTGAATTAAAAATAATACTCCTGCTCCATATCCCCTTCTTTTAGCTTCAATTAATTCCATTAAATGGCGTGCTCCTCTTTCTGTAGGTGCATCAGGGAATCTAGCATATCCATCTTCTTCTAAAGTCACTCCTTTTATTTCTAAATAATATTCATCACTTTCATCATTTGACAGTTTAAAATCAAATCTACTTTTTTCAAACATTTTTTCTCTTAAAATATTTTTATATCCCTTTAACTTTTCTATTTTTCCTTTTTGAAGAGCCTCTTCCACAACCTTATTAGGAATATGTGAATCAATACTCACCAATATATCACCTTTTTCAACGGCAATTAAATCATAGGAAGTCTTCCTTGCTGGATTATTTTCTTCTCTTAAATATACTGTACATCCCGGTATTAAAAGCTCCTTGCATCTTCCTGTATTTGGTACATGAACTTTTATTTCTTTTCCATCTAATTTAACATTTGAATAAAATCTATTGGGTCTATTAATAAATTGTGCTTTTACTATTCTTTTCTCATATATCATTTTTTATCCTCTTTTCTTTTATTCTATATTTTATAATTCATACCCTAACTTTTTATACTATTTCAAAAGTTATCCACAGTATATATTTGTTTCAGCTCATTTTCACTTAAATAATTCACATTTTTCACAGTTATCCACAGAATTTATCCACAAGCCTGTTAATTTTGTTGATAACTTTGTTATTAACTATTTTAAGAATTTTTTTACTGGATAAATTATTTACTTTTTTATCCAAACCACATTATATTGTTTAATCTATTTTGCAACACCTAATATATTGTGTCAACTTTTTTTCTTTACACTTATAATCCAATTTAACTTATCCACATTCTGTGGATAAGTTAAATTGTTATTTTTTACTTTTTCATATTATTATATACAACTAATATTGTCACAATTTTTAAAATATAAAAATTTTTCTATAATTTTAAAAACAAAACTTTACATGTAAACATTTTTATGATACTATTTAAAAGTAAATTAAATACTTTAGCGTGTTACTGGTTATGCAGGCAAGGCTTAAATATGTGTGAATTGTAATAATTCCTTTACCTTGGTGGAATTATATAATTTATAGATATTTAAGCCTTTTTTGTTTAACTTTCTTTATGAAAGCTGGCCAGCTTCAGAGAAATTTTACGCTATGTAAATATAACTTATAACTTAAGAATTAAAAATAGGTTTAGGAGGATTAATATTATGCTACAATTTTTACAAAGAATTGGTAAGGCTGTAATGCTTCCAATAGCTGCTCTTCCAATTGCAGGTATATTACTTGGTGTTGGTGGTGCATTATTAGGAATTGCAGGGTTAGAAAACGCTCCTGCTATTTATCAGCCATTACTTACTTTTATATCTATTCCTGCTGTTAATGCTGTATTAACAGTAATGAATGATATTGGAAATATTATTTTTGGTAACTTACCAATACTATTTGCAGTTGGAGTTGCTGTAGGTCTTGCAAAAAAAGATAAAGGTACTGCTGCTTTAGCTGCTGTATTTGGATTCCTAGTAATGAATCAAACAATTTCTTCATTACTTGCTTTAGGTGTTACTCAACTTGGAGTATTAACACCTGATAACGTTAGAGAATATGGTACTTATATCACAACTAACTTAGGAATATTCACATTAAATATGTCAGTGTTTGGTGGTATTATTACTGGTTTGGTTACAGCTGCATTACACAATAGATTCCATACAATTCAAATGCCTCCAGTACTTGGGTTCTTCTCTGGATCTAGATTTGTTCCAATCATAACATCTTTAGTTATGGCACTTGTAGGAGCAGTACTTGCCTTTGCTTGGCCTTTAGTACAAGACGGTATTGGAGTAATTGCTAACTTAGTTAGAACATCTGGTTCTATCGGAGTATTCTTCTATGGATTAATTGAAAGAGCTTTAATTCCATTTGGATTACACCACGTATTCTATACACCATTCTGGTATAGTTCATTTGTTGAAGGTCAAGTTCTTCTAAATGGTTCTGTTGGAACATTTACTACAATTGCTGGTGCTAACACTGCATACTTTGTACAATTATCTAATATGGGAGCATTAGTTGGAGCTTCTGCATCAACTATGGGTACTATCGTAAACAGTACAACTGCTTTCATGGCTGGTAAATTCCCATTCATGATGTTTGGTTTACCTGCTGCTGCATTTGCAATGTATAGAGCTGCTGCTCCAAGCAAAAAGAAGATTGTAGGTTCATTATTAGTTTCAGCTGCTGTTACTTCATTCTTAACTGGTATAACTGAACCATTAGAATTTACATTCTTATTCGTAGCACCTGCTTTATATGCAGTTCACTGTGTGCTTGCTGGTTTATCTTATATGATTATGGGAATGCTTAAAGTATTCATTGGTATGACATTCTCTGGTGGTGTAATTGACTTTGCTTTATTTGGTTTATTACCTGCTGGTGCTGGTGTTAAAACTAACTGGTTATTCGTTATCTTAGTAGGTTTAGCTTATGCAGTAGTTTACTACTTCTTATTCTACTTCTTAATTACTAAGTTTAACTTAAAGACACCAGGTAGAGATGAAAATGAAGGTGAAACTAAGTTATTCACAAAGGCTGATTTCCAAGCTAAAAATGGAAATGCCAATGAACAACCTGCTGCCACTTCTGGAAAAGGTGAAATAGCTGAAAAAGCACCTGCTGTATTAGCTGCTTTAGGTGGAGCTGAAAACATAGTAAGTGTTGATGCTTGTATCACTAGATTAAGAGTAGAAGTAAAAGATAAAGCTAAAGTTCAAAAAGATGAACTTAAAACATTAGGTGCTGCTGGCGTTGTAGAAGTAGGGAACGGAATTCAAGCTATTTTCGGAGCAAAAGCAGACGGATACAAGAACGAAATAAACTCAATCCTTGGAGAGTAATCCAAGATATTTTACCAAAACAAAATTGTCAACAACTCATGTAAATAACAAACTCACTCAACAATATAAGGCTGTCATTTAATGTGACAGCCTCTTTTTTATACCTTTTATTTATACCATATATTCATCTTTGAATTTATTGATTATTTCTTTACATATATCTGGTCTCTTTTTTAACTTCTCAATATCGTATTTAGTTCCTAAGTAGTCTAATATTTTAACAGCTTTTTTCACCAATAGTACACTACGAATATTAATTCCCTTATCCATATTAAATCACCTTATATC
Source organism: Clostridium lentum (assembly GCF_014287815.1). Taxonomy (GTDB): domain Bacteria; phylum Bacillota; class Clostridia; order Clostridiales; family Clostridiaceae; genus Clostridium; species Clostridium lentum. The sequence continues at coordinate 73,035 of NZ_JACOOQ010000001.1, read as the reverse complement.
CTTTCCTATATTATTAATTTATTCTCAGTTACTTAGGAAAGTTACTTAAGGCTCATACATATTAATCTATAATTATATTTTTCTTTACATGCAGATCCATTTGAGGATATGGTATTGATATTCCCTCTTCATCAAACTTAATTTTTACTGTTTCAAGAAGATCATAATATACAGTCCAATAATCTTCTGTTTTACACCATGCTTTAACAATAAAGTTTATAGCACTATCACCATGCATTGATATTCCAACAAAAAATTCTGGTTCTTCCAATACTAATTCATTATTTTTCAATATATTTATAAGTACATTTTTTACTCTAATTACATCTTCTTCATAAGATACACTAAAAGTAAGATCTACTCTTCTTATTTCTTTTGAAGAATAGTTTACTATACTACTATCTGTTAAAATTCCATTAGGAATTAATATTTGCTTATTATCAAAGGTAACTAAATATGTATAAAATATGCTTATTTTTTCAACAACACCTGAATGCTCTGTTGTCTCTATAAAATCTCCTACATTAAAAGGTCTAGCTACAAGAATAATAACTCCTCCAGCCAAATTTGCTAAACTTCCTTTTAAAGCAAGACTGAGAGCTACTCCTGCTGATGCTACTATAGTAGTAAGCCCAGTTAAGTTCACTCCAATGTATTGAAGTATTATTATAATAAGCACTGTTTTTAAGGTAACATTCATTACATTATCAAGAAATCTAGTAATTGTTGGATCTGCATTTTTACTTTCCAGTATCCTTCTAATTCTTTTTAATGTTTTATTAATAACCTTCCATCCTATGGAGAGAAATATAACTCCAAAAAACATATTTACCCCTCTAGTAATTACCCATTCATATAGTTTTTCTAACATCCTTTCTAACGATACAATATCTTTCATTTTTGCCCTCCATCCTTATTCTATAAGACATTTTATATTATATCATCTTAAATATTATTTTTTAAATATTTTTACCAACTCCATCAATACTGTCGATATTAAAGCAAGTAATATACATATAGCAAATTCCATAACCCCAAAGTAATTTGGTATTGAAAATATTGCTCTTAATCCTGGAAGCAATACTATTAAATATAATAAAAGACATATACCTATTGCTCCTAAAACATATTTATTCTTTGCTACACCAATATTAAAAACAGAAATATTATCTGATCTTGCTGGTAAAGTTTGAAATATTCTACTTAATGTAATAGTTGAAAATGCCATAGCTGCACCTAGTATAGGTGAAGTTTTATTACCTAAGTATTGTGCAATAATAACAACAATACTTATTATTATTCCTCTTATTAAAATAACACTACTAGTACCTCCTTGTAATATCCCTTCATTAATATCTCTAGGTGGTTTATTCATAGTATTAGGCTCAGCAACTTCAAAAGCTAAAGCAATAGCAGGTAAAGAGTCATTAATAAGATTAATGAATAGCAACTGTAAAGTAGTAAAAGGATTTTCCCAATTTATCACTACTGCAAATACTATTGCTATAATAGCTGCAAGGTTTCCTGCTAAAAGATAAGTAATAGATTTTTTTATATTGCTATATACTGTCCTTCCTATTTCTATAGCATTGACTATAGTTGCAAAATTATCATCAGTTAAAACCATTGCTGCTGCATCCTTAGCAACATCAGTTCCACTCCCCATACCAATGCCTATATTAGCTTGCTTAAGTGCTGGAGCATCATTAACTCCATCACCAGTCATGGCTGTAACTTTTCCTTTTTCTTGCCATGCCTTTACTATTCTTATTTTATTTTCTGGCGAAACTCTCGCATAAACAGTGATATGTTCCAATTGTTCGCTTAATTCTCCCTCACTTAATGCATCTAATTCTTTACCAGTTAATGCCTTATCATCTTTAGACATTATTCCAAGCTCTTTGGCAATGGCTGCTGCTGTAGTCTTATGGTCACCTGTTATCATAATTGTCTTTATACCAGCACTAATGGCTTCTTTAACTGCTCCAAACACTTCCTTTCTTGGTGGATCAATCATTGCCATAAGCCCTACAAAGGTAAGATCAACTTCGTCTTCTATAGCTGGCACAAAGTTCTCATCAGGAACATCTTTAATGGAAAATGCCAACACCCTAAGTGCTCTATCAGAAAACTCTTCATTGATTTGCTTATATTTATTTAATATTTCTTCTGTCATAGGTACTTCATCACCATCATTTAGTGCCTTTATTGATCTTTGTAATACTATATCTGGTGCTCCTTTAACAAACATAATTGCATTGCCACCAATAGAATTTACAGTAGACATCAATTTTCTATCAGAATCAAAAGGAATTTCATTTAACCTATCATATTTATCTCTTATTTCCTTATAATCAAGACCTCGTTTTTCTGCATATCTTAAAAAAGCTACTTCTGTTGGATCTCCTATTTCTACTCCACCTTCAGCAATTTCTGAATCATTACATAATGTTGAACTTAAATTCATTGCTCCATCTTGGCTTTCTAAAGTTGTATCTTTGTCTATCTGCTCCTTCTTTACGCCATACATAAAGAAATCTACTACCGTCATTTTATTTTGTGTAAGGGTTCCTGTCTTATCAGTACATATAATACTTGTAGAACCTAAAGTTTCCACAGCTGGAAGCTTTCTTATGATAGCTTGCTTTTGTGCCATTTCCTTTGTTCCTACAGAAAGAACTATGGTTACTATTGATGATAAAGCCTCTGGAATAGCTGCCACTGCCACTGCAATTGCAAACATAAATGAACTAAATATTAAGTCTTTTAAATTTCCACCAGCTCTATACCCTCTAAAAACCTCTACACCAAAAATAATAGCAGCAATTATCATTATAATAAGCCCTAGCTTTTTACCAAAACTATCTAATTTAACCTGTAAAGGCGTTTGCTTAGTACCTGCACTTTCAAGAAGTGTTGCAACCTTACCAACTTCCGTATTCATCCCTGTGGCTGTCACTGCCATTATTCCTCTACCATAAACTACAGTTGCACCACTAAAAACTGAATTTCTTCTATCTCCTACAACAACTTCATCTTCAATTCTCTCTGTATGCTTAAGCACTGGTTCTGATTCACCTGTAAGCATTCCTTCCACAACCTTAAGACTCTCAGCTTCAATAAGCCTACCATCTGCTGGTACATAATCACCAGCTTCTAAAAGAACTATATCTCCTGCCACAAGTTCTCTTACCTGAATAGTAACCTTTTTACCATCTCTTATGACCTTAGCATTAGGAGCTGATAACTTCTTTAAACTATCCAATGAGCTTTCTGCTTTTCTAGATTGAGTTACTCCTAAAATTGCATTTAAAATAACAACAATCAATATTATTATTGATTCTACTAATTCACCTAAAAAGATTTGTACCACTGCTGCCACTATAAGAATTATCACTAGTGGATCTGCCAAATTTTCAAAAAACATCTTCCACAAAGGTGTCTTTTTACCTTCAGTAAGTTCATTATATCCATCAGCCTTTAGCCTTGAAGCTGCATCACTGCTACTAAGTCCATTCTTGCTAGTGTCCAACTCCTTAAAAACCTGTTCTATTTCTTTTCTATAAGCCATAAAAAAATCTCCTTCCTTAATTTTTCATGACTTTAGTATTTGTATTTTTTCAAATATTATAAAAAGACTGCAAATTTCATAACTTGCAGTCTTTTTATAATATCTATTTCTTTTTTAAATTAATTTATTACATGAATTTAATTGCTAAAGGAAGATATACAAAAAATGAAATAGTAAATACTATATGAAGTACTCTGTACAGTTTATAATTTTTCTTCATAATAGTTCCTGTTATACCTATTGCTATCATTATGCTGGCAAATCCAATGTACTTAATAAAATCAGCCTGTCCAAATTTTAAGACTACTGCTGCTATCATTGCAAGAACTGATATTGCACCTAAAAACATATGAGCTTTAACATAAACTTTTTTCTTAACCTTAAATAATTTTGGTATATAATAAACTAATAATGATAAGTAAAATAATGATGATGATATTCTTTCCATTTTTTATTTCCTCCTTAGCTATATTTAACTAGTAGCTGTTGCTCTTGCAGCATCTCTAGAAGCCTTCTCCTCTGGTGTGATAGTTTTGATTTTAAATATAAAATAGTATAGCTTAAATAATATTAATGCTATTAAGGTTATTCTCATAGGCAATACATCTACAGTTATTAGTGGAATTGCTATCATGGTATCTGCAAATGTTAATAAAATCACCTTTTGCTTTAATGTCATTGCTCTTTCCTTAACAAATGATTCTAAGTGCTTTTTATATACTTTAGTGTTTATAAACCAAGTATTAAATCTTTCTGATCCCTTAGCAAAACAAAATGATGCTAATAATAGAAATGGCGTTGTTGGTAGAATTGGTAAAATTACACCTATTGCACCTAAAGCAAACGCTACCAAACCAATGCATATATAAATACCTTTTTTAACCTTACTCATATCTCAAATCTCCTTATTTATTTAATGCATGTCTTACTACTTCTGAAGGTTTGTATAATAACATTCTTGGTCCTGAAAATTTCATTACCTCTTTTGCTTTTTCTTTCATATCCTTCTTGTAACAGTGAATTGGACATCTTGAACAGGTTGATTTTTCTTCTCCAAATTTACAAAAACTTAATCTCTTATGAGCATATTCTAAGAACTCCTGACATTCCGCACAAAGTTCACCTTTAGTGCCATGTTTCTTTTTACAATATATTTCTACCATAAGCTTTATGGTTTGTTTTTCTCTTTCTATTCTTGTCATAATTTTCTCCCTTTTAAATGATAATTATTTTCATTTATATACTTTAAGATATCATAGTAATTTTCTATACATTTTAAGTATTTTTAGTTTCTTTTTATTGTATTTTTAGAATTAATCATCAGTAAAATTTTAATTATTTTACTATAAAGAAAATTTATTTTTATACGCCACCACCTTTTATTACTTTTTTATGAAAAAATTACTTTTTTTAACTTGTTATTCTTTATACCGCCCAGTATAATTAATAAAAATAAACTATTGGAGGGAAATTATGAGTATCTATGATTTAATAAATAAAAAGAAGAAAAAACAAAAAGCTAAAATGGTAAAAACAGCTGCTTTAACTGCTGCTCTAGGAGTTACTGCTGGTGCTACTGCAGGAGTGTTATTTGCACCTAAGTCTGGAAAAGAAACTAGAGAAAATATTGCTAATAAATCTTCTGAAACTAAAGATAAGTTAGTTGAAAAAACTAAAGCAACTAAAGCTGCTATAAGCAAAAAAGTTAGTGAAGGTAAAAAAGATGTTTCTACTGCTAAAGAAAAAATTTCTGAATACTTAGCTTCTAAAAAAGGTCAAAAGCAAGAAGCTTGTGATGTAGTTGAAGAATTAGCTTTAGCTGATACAGAAGTTGATGAAGAAATAACAGAAGAAGAATTAACTGAAGAAGTTTAATAGGAGATTAATATGTACATAAGCTTATCGCTATTATTAAATGTCATCTTAGGTTCATTAGGAATAGCTGCACTTATATTATTTATTATACTTATATTAAAAGTTTTAAAGCTTGTTAATAATATAAACTCATTAATTGATAGCAATAAAAATAATATAACTAAGGCTTGTAGTAATCTTCCTACTATTTCTAAAAATGCAATTGATATAACTGATAATGTAAAGGGAATTACAGATGTAGCTACAGAAGCAACTGCTGAGGCTATTGTTGCTAAGGATAACTTTCTTTCAAACTATGAAACTATAAAGGACATTATAAATATAATTGCATCTATATTCATAAAATAGTAAAAGGAATCCAAAATTATTGTTTTGGATTCCTCTACTTTTTTCTTATTTATAAAGCTGCTATTTCAAATAAATATAATCCACTTATTACTGCCTCTGGTGCAATAATTGCTATCTTAGCCATTTCAGATACTATATCTTGTCCATCTAATAATTTATACAAAATAGAGGCTATTATCTCTTCATTAAAAATCCCCCTTCATATATTATCTTTTCCCTATAATATATGAAGGAGGCTTTCTTTATGTTACATAGTTTTAATACTGACAATAAATAAACTCTGTAATGATTTCATAATTAATTCATAATTATGAAACGTATTTGTTTATTTTGTATATTTCTTTATAAACTTCTCTTATATTTTCAAGCATCATCTTATTGTAGATGTTGTCTGATTTCTTAATATGGTCTTCTATTTTGTCTAATAGCTCCTTGATATTTTGATCTGTAAATGAAGTAATCATCTTCATATCTTCCACTATATATTTTGAATCTATATTTTTAAATTTATCATTACTAAATAAAATATATAATTCATGAATATTTAATATTAAAAGCCTGTTTTGACTGATAGACTTTATTGCTCTCTTATTAAGAAACTCTTTATTATTCTCCAATCTACTTTCAATTAATGATGTAATAATAAATAAATTATTCATACCATGCATATTGTTTTCTGTTGGTGATAAATATACCTTCTTAAGCATTGCTTTTACTGCCTCTAAATACATACCTTCTAACTCTCTGGTATAGTCTTCAATTTTTCTTGGTAAGATAAATCTATTTATAATTATTGCTAATACAACACCAATGGCAACAAATATTATTCTTCTTAAAGTTAAAACAGTAGTATTTCCTAATAAAGCTGCAGAACCTATAGCCGACACTGTAGTACATATGGTCTTATGCTTATATTCTTTTAAATATGAATTTACATAACCAGCACCAATAAGAATCATACTTCTTATACCAACACTTTTAAAAATACTAAACAGTATCACTATTATAACTGCTCCTATTATGGTAGCTATAAATCTATCCTTAGCCTTCTTTATGGAAGCCTCATATATAGGAACTACCAATGAAACCATAGTAAATATAATCCATCTTCCTTCTGATAAATTAAAGTAATCACTAACAAAAGCTGCTAAAGAAATTCCAATAGCTGATCTTATTGCAAAAGAAAGTTTTACTGAATTCATAATAAATCTCTTCTTATTTATTGATTGCAATTGAGTAGGATAATCAGTTTCTGTAAATTTAATATTATTATAATTTTCTTTACCTAACACTCTCAATTCTGTAAGAGCAACCTTTAATATTTCTAAAGAATTTAAAATTTGTATAGCATGTATTCTACTAGCTTGTATATCTTTATGATTATCAATAACACTATCTATATAATCTTCTAACTCTTTTATATTATTATCTTCACCTAGTACTACATTAAGCCTTTTCATACATTGTCTTAAACCCATTAATATACCTTTAAGTTCTTCAACATTATAATCTTTATTTAAATTTATAGATATCTTTTCAAGCGTTGATAAAATATTTATCTTAATTCTTGCTTCTTCTGTTATATAAAAATTTTCTTTTCTATTATCATAAACAATAGCTCTAAATTCATCTATATACTTTCTAATATCTTTATCTATATAAGAATTATTTTTTTCAACATTATCTTCATCTAATATAATATCTATTTTTTCTATTATTTTACTACAAATATTTTCAATAATTCTATTACCCTTTTTAAAGATTTTTTGTCTATTAAAAAGCATTTGAAAACTCATTATTGCTATAGGTGCAACTAATAATGAAGCCAATCTAATTGGCATTTCCTTTAATGTTACAGGTATTGATAAAATAAAAGCATATTGCAACGTGAATGGAAGATATAACGATTCCTTTAAATTAAAATATAACTTATAACTGATTATAAATATTATTATAAAATTTATAGGAATACCTATCCATGGATTTAATAATGAAATATATGCTCCAACGCCAGTTATTACATTTAAAAGTATAAGTTTCATTAAATTCTCCATAGGTGACATAGTTAAATCTACATTTATAAACATCAACATAGCTGTAATGGTGCTTACTCCTATTAAAGTATTTTGGTCACCAAAAATACTTTTAAAGCTCATAATAAAAGCTACTATAAAAACAAACATAAAGGTTTGTTTTTTTATATTTTCTTTATTAACTACTTTTTCATATTTCATTAACACTTCCCCCTTTTAATTTTTTATACTTATATTATACATTATATTAAAACTTTGTAAAAGTTTATTTATACTATATAAAAAAATAAAAGATATAGTATAATATAATACTATATCTTCCATTCTCCACTTTAAATATTAATATATTAAACTTTTTTGTATATTATAAAATTTATTTCCAATAATATTAATTTAATGATATTCTTTTTTATATAAACTTTTTTCTTTTAAAAAAAAAGGAGGATACTTTTGAATAAGAAATATAAAAACATAATTATATATTTAATACCGTCTACTTTCATACTTATTGTATTTGGCATAATTTATTATTTAAAGGGGCTATTTCCTTTTGGTAATGGTAGCATTGCCTGGGCAGATATGTATGAGCAGCAAATACCTTTATTTTATAAATTATCTGATATATTGCGTACAGATAATAGTATATTTTATGATTTCTCCAGTGGTATGGGGCAAAACTTTCTAGGTATATCTGCTTATTATCTAATAAGTCCTTTTTCATTACTGACTGTTTTGATACCAAGAAACTTTATTCCTAACTTTATGAATATATTGCTTGTCCTTAAAGTATGCTTAATAACAGTTTCTTCTATGTTCTTCTTTCAAAGAACATTTAAGAATTTATCAAAATGGTGGATGTATTTCTTTTCAGTATGCTATGGTTTATGTAGCTATACATTTATTATGTATCAACTGATTGGTTATCTTGATTTTCTTATAATCTTTCCCTTACTACTTTTAGCATTGCGAAGATTATATGATGATGGTAATCCAGCTTATTATATAACTCTATTTACCATAGCATCAGCCTGTAACTTTTATGTGGGCTTTATGTTATTTTTATTTATTATTTTTGCATCCTTTATTTATTTAAAACTTTATTGTCCTAAGGAATTTATAAAGGATAGAATATTTAAAATATTATGCAGTACATTCTTTTCATCGCTTATAGTACTGCCTTTAACATTACCGTCTACCATACAAATTTTGAAATCTAATAGAGTGCCTGAATCTATTACAACTATTTTAAATGGATCACCATTTTCATATATTTTAGATAAAATTTCTTATTTCTTTTTAATTGGTGCTATCTTACCTTTTATCATAATGTTACTGATTAAATACAAGGAAAATAGAAAATTCATTATCTTAACTTTAAGCACCATTGCTTTTACCACCATCCAAGTAATAATTGATGGTATAAATAAATTATGGTACATGGGATGCTACTCAAGCTTTTCATTAAACTTTGCCTTTATACCAACATTTATCTTAATAATAATGGCAGCATACTACATTAATAAATATGGTTGCAGAAATAAAAATTCTCTAAAATTTATTTCTCTTATTCCTATAACCTTTATATTTGTAAGTGCTATTTATTATGTTTATAAAAATTATTATCTGGTAATTCAAGATACTATAAGGACTCTTACCTTACATTCTAATAAGGAAGTTTTCTTGATACTATTTATCTTATTTATAGTTTGCTTTATTTGCTATATGATATTATTCCTTATTGCCAAAGGTAAACTACTGTATATTACCTTAAGTACGTTCTTCTTTATTCAAGTTCTATTTAATGGTTTAATATATATATGTATAGATAGCTATACACCTTATATCAGTGAGGAATATGATGTATTAAATTCCTTATATTCATATGATTTTAATGATGAAAGTTACTTTAGAATAAAAGATACCTTTAATTTATTTAATTTTAACAGCTCCTATATATCTAATAAAAATGATTTATCTCATTTTTCATCATTAACCAATAAGGATCATATGAATATCATGAAAAAATTAGGTTATAGTTCTGTATGGATGAGAACTTCTGATGTTGGAGGAACTATCTTCAGCGATAGCTTATTCAATATAAAATATGTAATAGTTGATAGTGAATTATCTTCAAAATACTATAGCTATTTAGATTCTATTGGTTCATTTAATATATATAAAAATAATTATTTTATCAATAATGGATTACTACTTACAAAAGGTACTGATACTGAAGTAATTATCAATTCAAAATCGGTTTTTGAAGCTCAAAATAACCTATATAAGGCATTAAGTAATGATGAAGAGAACCTTTTTAAAGAATATAACTCCTTCAAACTTACTAATTTAAACGTTACAAATAACGAAGGTACTTATTCCTATGAAATAATAGATTCATCTTCCCCTGCTTATTTAGAAGTAACAGTAAATTGCTTTAATAATCAGCTATATTTAAACTGCCTAAAAAGTTTAGATAATAGCCAAAATATCGAAATATTCAACTGCTTTAAAGTTTATATTAATGATCAATTACTTAACTGCAATTTATCAAATAGATTTTATCAAAGTGCTGATGGTACTTTTCCTTCAACATTTAATAATGGTCTTTTAGATTTAGGAAGCTATTCTACTGAAGATGTAACCATAAAACTTGAAGTCTTAAGAGATTTTGATATCACCGAATTATCTGTGGGCAGTATGGACATTGATAAATTTGAAAAATTTGTTTTTGATAAAACAGCTAGCTATTCCGATATCATTACTTATGATAATAATTTAATTTGTCAGGCAAGTGCTAACGATAATAATCAAATGCTCTTCCTTACTATACCCTATGATGAAGGATGGATTTGTACAATAAATGGCAATGGTCAGCCTATAGAAAATGTTTTTGATGGTTTTATTGGAATACCTTTAATTGAAGGGTATAACTATATTGAACTTGCTTATTATCCTAAAGGATTTAAGTTTGGTACCGTCACAAGCTTATCTACACTTACAATAATCCTTTTCATCTTCTTATACTGGGTTAAAAATGGATATAAGATTAATTCTAAGTTACTATCAATTTCTTATAATCTATACTGTTTGCTTTTATTTTTAATACTTTTTATTTTCTATGTAATTCCTATATACATATTTATCTTTAGATTATTTTCTTAAGGAAGGTGATGTTTTTCACCTTTCTTTTTATTTAATAAATATTTACCACCAGTACTTTAGAAAACGTACATTAGTTACAAATTTATTACATTTTTACCTAAAGTATTTACTTTTGCTAAAAAAGTGCTAAAATTACTTTTGAAATATTAACTTTATTTAACAAATATAATATTTTGTATATAATTTATGGGAGGTAAAAATGAAAGTTTTTAAAAAAAATCCTTTTAAAAACCCTATTTTTATTTGTATATTAACATCAATGTTTTTAAACTTAGCAATAGAGTTTTTTAGTAGAAGGTCATTGGTAGAAGGCTTTAAATACATGACAAAAAGTCCACTTGTGTTCTTATATAACTCTTTCATTATCTGTATATCATTAGCACTTATATTCTTATTTAAAAGACGTGTTTTCGTTTATGCAGTAATTTGTACTATTTGGCTTGGATTCGGAATAACTAACGGTATTATTTTAAGTAGTAGAGTTACCCCTTTTACAGCAGTTGATTTTACAATGATAAAAAATGCTTTTTCATTGTTGCATACTTATTTTAATAATTTCCAATTAATTTTAATTTGTGGTGGATTAATACTTGCCTTAATTGGTCTTGTTTTATTCTTTATATTTGCACCAAAATACCAAGGCAAAATTAAATATAGCAGAAACATTCCAACATTCTTATTACTATTCTTTTCTTTTTTTGGAGTAACAAAGATTGCTTTAAAAGCTAATATTATTACCGATTACTTTGGAAATATAGCTTTTGCTTATTTAGATTATGGATTCCCTTATTGCTTTGGTAATACATTATTAAATACAGGAATAGATAAACCTACTAATTACTCTGAAGAAACAATCAATAGTATCTTTACAAAAGATACACAAGTTGGTGCCGATGAAGATAACATATCTGTATTAGCTAGTACAAGCTCTCTAGCAAATGAACAATATGGAACTCCAAATATTATCTTCTTGCAATTAGAGTCATTCTTCGATATTACACAAGTTGAAGGAGTAACTTTCTCACAAGATCCAATTCCTAATTTCAGAAGCTTATCTAAAAATTATTCTTCTGGATTAGTGGAGGTTCCATCTATTGGAGCCGGTACTGCTAACACTGAATTTGAAATTATTTCAGGAATGAGCTTAGATTACTTTGGACCTGGAGAATATCCTTATAAATCAATCTTAAAGGAAAAGACAGTTGAAAGTGCTGCTTACTCTTTAAAAGATTTAGGATATAGTTCTCATGCAATCCATAATAATAAAGGTACCTTTTATACAAGACATAGAGTATTTTCAAGATTAGGTTTCGATACCTTTACATCTATTGAATATATGAACAACCTTGAATATACACCTTTAGGCTGGGCAAAAGATAGAGTCCTTACTGAAGAAATAATCAAAGCACTAGATTCTACTGTGGATCAACAAGATTATGTTTATACTATTTCTGTTCAAGGTCACGGTGATTATCCTGAACATAAAGTTCTTGAAAACCCAGCAATAACTGTTGGTGGCATTGAAGACGAAGGAACTCGTTATGCATATGAATATTATACTAATGAAATTCATGAAATGGATAACTTTATTGGTGAATTAATCCAATCATTATCTAACTATGATGAAGATATAGTGTTAGTTATGTATGGTGATCACTTACCAAGCTTAGGTATTGAAAATGAGGACCTTACTTATAATAATAACTTTGAAACTCCTTATGTAATGTGGTCTAATTTTAACTTACCTAAGGAAGATAAGAACTTATATGCTTATCAATTAACTTCATACACTCTTGATAGACTTCATCTAACTGCTGGAACTTTAATAAACTTCCATCAAAATCATTCAGAAGATGAAGATTATCAACGTAACTTAAAGCTTCTTCAATATGATATGCTTTATGGTAATCAATATATCTATGGTGGAATTAATCCATTTGAAAGAACTAAATTACAAATGGGAGTTGCCCCAATAACAATATCTAATGTGTATGAACAAGATGGTCAAGTATTTGTAGAAGGAGAAAACTTTACTACATTCAGTAGAATTGCTATAAATGGTCATGAAAAATCAACTACCTTTATATCTCCAAATTATCTAATGCTTGATGATACAAAGCTAAGTGATTCAGATTCTATAAGGGTAGATCAAGTTACTATTACCAACTTTACTTTAAGTAAATCTGAACCATATATTTATGGTGATGTTTTAAATGAAAACAGTGACATACTTTCTCTTGAGAAAACTATAATACAGTAAAATAAAAACTCCCGGCTTAATAACCGAGAGTTTTTATTTATAATATCTAAATTAATTTTTATCACTAGTATCTTTTTCTTGAGATAAAAGTTTTAATATTTGAATACATGTAATTACTAGTGAACTTTCTTTCTTATAAGCTATATACTTTTCATTCCAATCACTTGCATATTTATCTTTAAACTTTTTTAATCCTTTAAAAGAATAAATAAAGTTTCCATTAATAAATATTTGATATGCTATTTTTTCCCTTATAAATGAATACTTACTTTCTCCTACTTCAGCTAATGGAACTAACCCTAAATTAAAGAATTCATATCCATTTTCTTTACTATATTCAAATAAGTTTACAAATATAAAATCCATTATTCCATTTAATTGTATATCTTTAAATCTCATAAGATCCACTGATAGAGTTTTATTATCATACATAGGCATAATTGTTGCAAATGCTTTAATTTCTCCTTCAGCATTTCTAACTATAGCTATTTTGTCCATTTCAATATATTCCCTATCAAAATAACCTACACAGAACCCTTTCTCTTTTTTACCATTTAACCATTCATCAGAAACATCCTTTAATTCTTTAAATAGCTCATCTGTAAATGGAGGTTCTTCTATAGAAAAAGTATATCCTGCTTTATCAATTCTAGATACAGCTTGTCTTTTACTCTTATTTTTATTTCCTGCTAATGAGAAATCCTCTAATTTTACAATTGCTTCTTGACCAAGTTTCATAAAATCATATCCCATATCATGAAGCTCTGGGAATATATTTATATCTACTCCAGTAAACACTAATGTGTATCCATACAAATCTGCTAAATCATAAAATTCTCTAGTAGCATTAAAGAACGAATTTTCATTTCCTATAGGGTTTCCTAAAATAACTATTTTATCACTTATAATTTGATATTGGAAAAATACATCTTCTGTATCATTTATATACACATATTTATCTCCAACAAAAACATAATGAGCTAAACTTGATCCACCATGCTTTGAAATTATCTCTTTAATTTTTTCTTTATTTAATTTTTCCTTAGGGAATTTATTAAATCTATTTATATTAAGTAAAATTATAACTAATGATATTGAAATTATTACACCTAAAAATATTGAAATTATTATTCTTTCTACATATGCTTTTGATTCTTCAATATCAATCTTTGATAAATCAAATTCTTCTGAATTAAATTCTTCTGAATTAAAATTAATATTTATTGAATTAATATCTAATGAATTAATATCTAATGAATTAAGCTGTGAATAAGAAGGTGAATTAACAATTAAGCTTATAGTAAATAAAATTAAAACTGAGCATATACTTTTCATAGCACTTTTCCATGTATATATAAACCCTTTTTTATAAAATCTATTTTTACTTAAAATAATTAATAACCATCCAATGATTACCACTAAATAGCTAGTAAAACTTTTTATAACTGTCATTGTTAATAATGTTATTAACGCAAAGCTTGTTACTAAAATATAATATACTTTTTTAGTTCTAGTATTTAAAATTGATGCTAAAACTACTAATAAAAATCCTAATACAATACTTAAATATAAAGCAAAATCCAATATATTAATTTTAAATATTGAACTTCTATGAATTACTTTACTAATATCAATCTCTATCCAAAATATTAAAAGTATTCCAGTAATATAAACTGTTAATGTTAAAATAGTACTTGCTATTTTAGAGTTAATTCTTGACATCAATTCTTTTATTTCTGAATTAGTATTGTTATATAATTCAGTTATGTATAATATTACCCCTATTAATAAAGGAACTATATAATAACTTATCCTATATAATATAAGTAATAATAATATTTGTTCTGATTGAACATTAAATTTCTTTAATCCTACAAGTAATGTTAAATCAAATGTTCCTGCACCACCTGGTACCATACTAATAATAGCTATTATTATTGCTTTAATATATACAGGTGCAAATTGAACTAATGTTACTTTTATTCCTAAAATAACTATTAATCCATAAATTAATAAAATAGTTGTTATCCATTCAAGAATCGAAATAGACATTATCTTCAAATTAATTAAATATGCTTCTTTATTCTTATCTTTTATACATTTACATGTACTAAAAGCTAAAACTCCTACAATATAAAGTCCAAATAAAATTGATGCATAAAAAACTATATTAAATTCTTTAATAGTGAAAAAGCACCATATACTATATATAAGACATATTAAAGAAAATCCACTTAAATTTAATCCTACAACTTTTAAATTTTCTTTTGTTAATTCTGATTTATCTTTAACATAATTTTTATAAAAGTGATTTTTTATAAGAATTGCAGCACTTCCACCAAATCCAACAATACTTGAAACTGAGCTGGCAATCCAAGAATACTTATATACTTTTCCTATTGGTAAATCTATAGGTATGCTTTTTCTAGTTACTAAATCATAAAAAGATAATGGAATATATGAAATTACACCTAATGCTGCAATTATTAATAAATTAACAATTGTTAATTTATCAGCATATTTTTTAAATAAACTTATATCTATATCTATAAATATTTTATATAGCTCTTTAAAAGCAATAAAGAATATTGTTATTATAACTATACTTTGAATTATTCTAAATAATTTTTTATTTATTTTCATTTTTATTTAACCCTTCACTGAATTATTTTTCTATAAAGTCTTTTTTATATACATATTTGCATATAATTTCATAAAGCACTCCACATAAAGGAACTCCTATTATTACGCCAAAAATACCAAATAGACTCGAAAAAACAATGACTACTACAACAATATATAGTGAAGAAAGCCCTATTGAATTTCCTACAACTATTGGATAAATTATATTCCCTTCAATTTGTTGCATTAACACAACTATTAAAATAAAAAATAAAATATTTTTATATCCAGCTATAATCATAATAATTGTTGTTATTATAATTCCTATAAGTGGACCAAGAATTGGTACTGCTGCACATATTGCAAGAATAAAACTTATAAATATCGCATATGGAATTTTAAAAATAGTCATACTAATAAATATCATTATAAACAATATAGCTGAATCAATAGCTTGACCAAAAATGTACTTTTTGAATTTGCTATAAATTAATTTTAATATTTCAATAATACTACTTTTGTATTTATCAGTAGCAACTGTATTTATTAATAGTTTTAATTGATATTTTAAAGTTTCCTTTTCTAGCAAAATATATATGGATATTATTAAACCTAAGATAAAATTAATTAAAATATTTGTTATTCCTAAAGTAATATTTAAAACACCAGAAAAAGTAATCTGAACAAGATTATTTATTATTTTAGAGATATCACCATCTATTTCTTGAATTTTTGATAATACACTATCAATTAAATAATTATCATAATTTTTAATTAATAATCCCTGTATATTTTTTATTTGCTCTGGAGCTTTTTCTATAAAAATATAAAAACTCTTTATAATTTCAGGAATAACTATATTTATGGTAAATGTAATTACACAAATAAATATTAAAAGTACTAATAATAAAGATATAGCTCTACTTATTTTAAAAGCTCTTTTTTTATCTACTTTTAATTTTTGTATTAATAAAATAATCTTTCTTTCTAAAAAACTCATTGGTATATTTAAAAGAAATGCTAAAACTATACCAAATATAACAGGTAAAGTAATTGCTACTAAATTATCTATGGTTTTTAATACAAACTTTAAATTATGTATTATGAAAAATAATATTAATCCATATGTTACTATAAAAATATTTTCTTTAATATATTTTTTATTCATTTAACCTCCTTATATAAAATTATTTTATTTAGTTATATAATTTCACAGCTAATAATTAAACTCTATAAATTTATTCATTATCTAAGTATATTGATTTACACATATTATAAAAGCAAAGTTCTTCTTCTACATTTGGCATATGTGCTGATGTTTTAAATTTATATAAAGCTTTTTTAGGTGCATCTATAAAATTATAATAATCCTCTATAATTTTACTTGGTGTATGATAATCATTATCTCCGCAGCAAAAATATATTGGAACTTCAAATTTATTCGATAAATTAAACAAATTTATAGATGCCATTTCTGAATACATGTATTTTTTTGAAATAACACTTCCTCTTAAAAACCTAAACCAATCAAATATACTGTAATATTTAAATGAAATACTATTTAATATAAATGATAATTTGTTAATTTTAAAAATATCCCCCTTATATTTTTCTATTAACTTATCTAAATTTCTAATACTATCTTTTGTTACATATGGTGGTTTCCCTATTTTCTTTAAAATATTAATTCCTTTTTTATTGTTTTCTTTTTTTATTTTTTGTGATAAAAGTTTATAAGTAACTTTATCGGCTTCATTTATATTAACAACTTGTCCTACTGATATATATACCTTTATGTATTGAGGGATTTTTTGTGCTAAAATTATTCCTATTAAACTTCCAAAAGAATGACCTATTAAATAAACATGAGTTTTCTTAAAACGTTCTCTTAATATCTTTATTAAGGAAATTGCATCATTTATAATATTATCTATAGTTAATTCTTTTCTTGAAAATTTTTTTATATTTGATTTTCCTGCACCTCTTTGATCCCAATTTACAACAAGAAATTTTTTTTCTAATTTACTTTGATATTTCCTTATAAAACCTATTTGAGATACTCCTGGTCCTCCATGTAGAAATAACATTAATGGACCATTTTCATTGCCTGTTATAAGAACATATTGCTTTATACCATTTATCTCAATATATTCACTTATTTCTATCATAAAATATCCCTCCTATATGTTTAATTTTAAAATATCATAAATTTCATTGTATATTTAGTATGTTAATAAAAAAAGCAGAAGTAAAACTTCTGCTTTGGTGCGCCTTCAAGGACTTGAACCCCGGACCCCCTAGTAAAGAGCTAGGTGCTCTATCTGCTGAGCTAAAGACGCGTATTCCTTATGAACTTATAATATCATCTTCGACTTTTTTTGTCAATATTTTTTTAATTTAAATTTTAAAAAATATTCTTTGAGTTTCTATATAGACTTATGATAATAATTATATAATATTTGATCATACAACAATAGATGATAAATTTGTAATACTTCAATTTTCATTTAAGGTAGGTAAAAGATCTATTCCCCTTTGGTTTAAATTGTTTAAATATAAACAAGATGGAAACAAAGACTGTATATTTAGTATGTTAATAAAAAAAGCAGAAGTAAAACTTCTGCTTTGGTGCGCCTTCAAGGACTTGAACCCCGGACCCCCTAGTAAAGAGCTAGGTGCTCTATCTGCTGAGCTAAAGACGCGTATTCCTTATGAACTTATAATATCATCTTCGACTTTTTTTGTCAATATTTTTTTTAATTTAAATTTTAAAAAAATATTCTTTGAGTTTCTATATAGACTTATGATAATAATTATATAATATTTGATTATACAACAATAGATGATAAATTTGTAATACTTCAATTTTCATTTAAGTTAGGTAAAAGATCTATTCCCCTTTGGTTTAAGTTGTTTAAATATAAACAACATGGAAACAAAGACTTTATTCATGTAAAGGAAGGTCTTAAATTTTTACATAAGATATTAACACCATATGAGTTTGATGTTACTATACTTGCAGATAGAGGATTTAAAAGTATTGATTTATTTAAATTTATAGATGAAACTCTTAAATGGAAATATTGTATTAGATGCACTAAATATATGGGAATATCCATTGTAGGTAAAAGTAAAATTAAAAAATTAGATGATATAATTTACTTATTTATACTTAAATTCAATAAAAATCAATATGATTCAAAAATAAATTCCATAATAACTGTCCATAAGTCAGATTTTTAATCTGACCGTTGACTCCCTTTAGGGCAGTCTGCAGCTTGGTAGTATCACCGCCAATTTCGACAGTGATACCTTTGATTCTGTTTGCTATTGGCTGATACCTCCTTAAAAAATTGTATAAAAAAGCTCGGTATCTTCCGAGCATAGAAAAAGCACCAACCATCTCTGATTGATGCTTATGAGTATTATTTAATTGCTACAGATAAACTGGAATTTAACGCTTCCATACCATTGTAAATTCCTTTTCTCCCGTATTATCATCTACACATTCAGATTGGATACTAAATTCTTCTCGCAGATAAAATTGAATTGCTCGCTCATTTTTTTGATAAACGTTCAATTTTAGAGTGGACTTGATTTTCTTCACCTGATCCAATAACTGTTTTCCGGTTCCCTTTGACTGTGCTACATCTTTTATAAAGATTCCTTCAATATAGTCGTTATTTAATCCAATAAATCCATCTATCTGATTTGCATTGTCAACTTCATGTACATATATTTCTGCAAGTGGCATCATTTCTTTTACCATATCAAAGTTGCTTTTCCAGTAATCTTGAGATATAAAACTATGTGCCTGAATATTCGTATTCAACCATATTTGCATTACTGCATCTATATCACCATCAACGTATTTCCTAATCATTTCATCATCTCCTCAAATTCCGATTTACACTACTCTTCATATTTCGTGTATTTATCAAGCTGAACCTCTATATCTGGTGTTAGTATAAAGTAGTGGACACATTAAGACAAACTAAGTTAAAATAATATTTAGTTAAGAAAATATGTAAAGAGTTTAATATTATACAATCATTTAGTAAAAAGGTTGTCCTTATGACAATGCTTGTATAGAATCTTTCCATTCTTCAATAAAGAAGGAAGAAATCTATAGAAATACATATCGCACCTTCGAAGAAGCCAATATAGCTATATTTAAATATATTGAAGGTTGGTATAACAGAAAAAGGACTTTCCGTAAGACTTCATACATATTTTAACGATAGTCTTTGAGAAAGTCCTTTGATTTCTACACTATATTTACTTGTTATGGTTCACCTTTGACATCAAAACAACTGTCTCGACGTGTACTGTATGAGGGAACATATCTACTGGCTGTATTTCCACTGTTTTATAACCATTTTCCTCCAAAATAGCTAAATCTCTAGCTAATGTACTTGGATCACAACTTACATATACTATTCTTTTAGCATCTATATTTGTTATTGCATCTAATAACTTTTTATCACAGCCTTTTCTTGGTGGATCCACTACAACTACATCAGCTTTAATACCTTTACTAATTAAATCAGGTATAACTACTTCTGATTCACCTACATAGAAATGTGCATTATCCACATTGTTTTCCACAGCATTTATCTTTGCATTTTCAATTGCTTGTGGAATAATTTCTACTCCATAAACTTCTTTTGCTTTCTGTGATAAAAATAATGTAATACTTCCTGTTCCACAATAAGCATCAAATACTGTTTCATTTCCACTTAAATCTGCATATTCTAAAGTCTTTGCATATAATACTTCTGTTTGGATAGGATTAACTTGGAAGAATGATAATGGTGATATATTGTACTTAAACTCTCCTATATAATCACATATAGTATCACTTCCCCAAAGAGTTTTAGATTCTAATCCTAATATTACATTAGTTGGCTTAGAATTTATATTTTGAATAATACTCTTGATTCCATGTATATTATTAACCATTAAGTGGATAAATTCTTCTTTATGTGGAAGGTCTCTACCATTAGTTACTATTACAACCATAACTTCATTAGTAGTAAATCCTCTTCTTATCATAATATGTCTTAATATACCGCTTTCATCATATTGTCCATCTATATTATAGGGCTTAATATTATTTTTTATAATCCAGCTTCTAGTCAATTCAACTACTTTATCAGCAATTTCATCTTGTATTAAACAACTTTCCATATCAATTATTTCATGACTTCTTGGAGCAAAGAACCCTATTTTTAGTTTTCCATTAACTAATCCTATAGGCAATTGAACCTTATTTCTATATCTCCAAGGTTGTTCCATGCATAAAGGAAACTTTACTAAGCTTTCGTCTAACTTACCTATCTTACTGATACAATCTTTTACTCTTTCATGTTTAAACTTTAATTGTTCTTTATATGTACTATGTTGTAACTTACAACCACCACACTTCTTATATATTCCACACTCAGAAGTACATCTTTCTTTTGATTCCTCCACAATTTCTATAAGCTTTCCATAAGCAAAACTTTTCTTTGATTTTACTATTTTAACCTTTACTTTTTCCCCTACTAATGCTCCTTCAACGAATACAGGAAAAGTATTATCTATCTTGGCGATTCCTTCTCCCTCATATCCTTGAGCTACTACATCTAATATATATTCTTTATTTTTTTCTACCAAATTTATCACCTGTCAATCATATATTTCTTCCGCTTTAAAATCTATTATATACTATGTCATTAATGTTATAAATAATCTTTAATATAAAAAGCTGATTTCTTAATGAAAAGAAATCAGCTTTTTATATTAATATGCTTCTATAAATGTATCACAATTTATCTTCTTTTTTAAATCATTATTTTTAAAACTTAAATGTTCTGCACTACATTGTCCATACTTATTGTAGAAACAGTTATTGGCAGTACAATGAACTGATGTTATTGGTGTATTTGCTGTATAATCTTGCAAACGGCTTAATATATTCATATTATCAAACATATTCAATGCACTTCTAAACTTACTATCATTAAATCCATTACATTCTGTCTCACTGGCAAAATGGGCATCTTGTCCATTCACATTTATTTCATGAGCTTTGCATGTACCATGTTTATTATTGACACAATTAGTTGAACAGCAATTTAAAGTTGTCATAAAAATACCTCCTAAATATTTC
The DNA here is from genome assembly GCF_014287815.1 of Clostridium lentum. Lineage (GTDB taxonomy): Bacteria > Bacillota > Clostridia > Clostridiales > Clostridiaceae > Clostridium > Clostridium lentum. The sequence goes on along the minus strand of NZ_JACOOQ010000001.1, from coordinate 51,010 downwards.
ATTATATTTATTAGTTATTTTCATTTTTAATAAACTTTATACAGTATTTTATTTTTAAATAAAAAAAAGAGCACCTTACGGTGCAAATTGGTTAATAAGTTGCCATGATTTAAAACGATTGCCATCTTTTAATCATACTATTCATTATAACCTATATATTAGATTTAATTTGTTAACTTTTTGTTAAATTTTATGTTTTTTATACTTTTTTGCAATATTTAATTCATTTTTTAAGACATTTAACTTTTATGTTGCATAATTTTATTCATTTTTATTAAATAGTATACTCTATTTAATTATTAATTATAAGTAATAAATTAATTATAAAAAAATTTCTTAATTCATTCTTCATTATTTTTTATTTCCTGTAAAAAAAGAAGTACCTTATGGTACCTCTTTATAGAGTGTTATTTTTACTATTTAACTTCTGTAACCTTTAAAAGATTAGTTGAACCTACTGTATCTAACCCAGCAGCAACTACTACTGTTTCACCAGCAGTAACAAATCCACTGCTCTTAGCAGCTTCTATAGCATTAGCTACAACTTCATCTGTGTTTGAAGCAGTAGGTGTAACCATTGAATATACTCCAAAGCTAAATGCTAATCCCTTAGCTACTTTTTCGTTAGGTGTAACTGCAACTATTGGACAGTCTGGTCTGCATTGAGAAATTCTTCTAGCAGTAGCTCCACTCTTAGTTGAAGTAACTATTGCAGCAGCTTTTAATTCATTAGCAGCATTACATGCAGCTCTTGAAATAACTCCTGAAACTGCTGGAGTATGGTTTTTAGCTCTTGAAACAGCTGTTTCATAGCTTAATTTCTTTTCAGTTTCTTCAGCTATTCTAGCCATAGTTTGAACTGATTCTACTGGCCAATCTCCGTTAGCTGATTCTCCAGATAACATGATTGCATCTGTACCATCATAGATAGCATTAGCAACGTCTGAAACTTCTGCTCTTGTTGGTCTTGGGTTTCTCATCATAGAATCTAACATTTGAGTAGCTGTAACAACTGGCTTTCCAGCAGCATTACATTTTTCTATCATCATTTTTTGAACAGCTGGTAATTTTTCAAATGGAATTTCAACTCCTAAATCCCCTCTTGCTACCATTAATCCGTCTGATGCTTCTAATATAGCATCTATGTTGTCAACACCTTCTTGGTTTTCTATCTTAGAAATTATCTTGATGTCTTCTCCACCATTTTCATTTAATATTTGTCTTATTGTTTCAACGTCTGAAGCTTTTCTTATAAATGAAGCTGCAACAGCGTTAACTCCAATTTCACAACCAAATTTTAAGTCAGCTATATCTTTTTCAGTTAAAGCTGGTAATTTTATTGAAACTCCTGGAACGTTAACTCCTTTATGAGTTGCAACAAATCCAGTATTTTGAACTGTACAGTGGATTTTGTTTCCTTCAATTGATTCAACAGTTAAACCCACTAAACCATCATCTATTAAAATAGTATCTCCTACTTTAACATCACTAGCTAAACCAGCATAAGTTACTGAACATTCCTCAGTATTTCCAATTACATCTCCACCTGCGTGAACTGTAAACTTAGCTCCAGCTTGTAACTCAACTTTTTTAGGCTCAAATTTACCAGTTCTTATTTCTGGTCCCTTAGTATCTAACATAACAGCTATTTCTTTATTATGTTCTTTAGCCAATTCTTTTACTAAGTTTATTCTCTCTGCATGTTCTGCATGATCACCATGAGAGAAGTTATGTCTAGAAACATTCATTCCTGCTTCTATGATTTGAGATAATATTTCTCTCTTTTCACTCGCTGGCCCTATTGTACAAATTATTTTAGTCTTTCTCATGTAAATAACACTCCTTTATGTTTAGTATCTTAATTTATATATATAATTTTAGATAACATAACTAACTATTTATTTCAGCTGATATTGAAAATAACTTATTATCAAAAGTTCTATCTAGTGCTAATGCTTCATCAATATCTACATCATAAATTTCGTTCTTTCTTATACCAACTACTCTTGAAGTTTTTCCTTCTAATAATAATTCAATAGCTTTTGAACCCATTCTTGAAGCTAAAACTCTATCAAAAGCACTTGGACTTCCTCCTCTTTGAACATGGCCTAATACCGTTGCTCTTGTTTCTATTTTTGTTTCGTTTTCGATAAATTTAGCTAGTTCACTAGCTCCTCCAACACCTTCAGCAAGTAATATTAAATTATGCATTTTTCCCTTTTTCTTGCCATCTAATATAATATCACATAATTCTTTTTTATCATATCCCTTTTCTGGAGTTATTATATATTCTGCTCCACATGCAATTCCTGCGTAAAGAGCTATATCACCACAATTTCTTCCCATAACTTCCACTATAGAAACTCTTTCATGAGAAGTTGATGTATCTCTTATTTTATCAACAGCATCTGTTACAGTGTTTAAAGCTGTATCAAATCCAATAGTATAATCAGTGTAGCTTAAATCATTATCAATAGTTCCTGGTAAACCTATTGTTTTAACACCTAATTTTGATAATAATTTAGCTCCTGTGAATGAACCATCTCCACCAATAACCACTAGTGCATCTACTCCATTATCTTGAAGTATTTTTACTGCTTCTTTTCTAACCTCTTCTTTTTTAAATTCTTCACATCTTGCTGTTCTTAAAATTGTTCCACCTCTTTGAATAATATCTGAAACAGATGATCTATTCATTGGAAACATTTCTCCATTTAACAATCCACTATAACCTCTGTGTACTCCCATTACCTCAATGTTATGATGTAATGCAGTTCTAACTACAGCTCTAATAGCAGCATTCATCCCCGGAGCATCTCCTCCACTAGTTAAAACAGCTATTTTTTTTATCATAATCATTCCTCCTTGATACCACTATGGACTCTGCATGTCCCACATCCTCTGAAATCTTTAAAATTTCTGAATCTTTAAACTTTTTCCTACCATTTTTTATTTTACTGTTAAAGTGCTTTCATTGCAACTAAATTTAGCAACTATATTGTAGATTTTTATATGTTCATTTTATATTGTGTCCTATAATAAATTAAAATATATAATGTTTTTAAAATTGCTTTTTTATTTTGAAAGCCTTGAAAAACAAGACTTTATTAATATAATTAACAAAGTTATTTTAAATAATTAAAACTAAAATAATTACTTAAAAATTATTTTTTATATTTTTTACTATTTTCTACTGTATTTGTTTACAAAAACCTTTTGTAATTTTTGTTATTTTTTATAAATAAAAAATAACCTGACTTTAACTAAGCCAGGTCATTTTTATTCTACTATTTTAACATTACCTTCACCAAATACTTTTTCTAATTCTAAAAATATATCACTAGATAAATTTACCCACATATTTCTTGGCATTCTATAATTTTTTCTATCATTTGCTGTAAATACATACAAAGGTGTATTTCCTGCATATTCATTACAAATTTCCATAAGCTTTGGCTTAGTGGCTCTGGCCATATCTAAATTATCAACTCTCACATAAACTTTAGATGAATCTACTTTTTCTAGAGGTTCCATAGTTTCACAGATAATCTTCACAGCTTCATCTTCTTTCATACTCACTCTTCCCTTAATAATAACAAAGGCATCAGCAGCAATTAAATTTCTTACTCTATCTAAAGTTTTAGGGAAAACTATAACTTCTATAGTAGCACTTAAATCTTCAATTTTAATAAAAGCCATTATTTGATTATTTCTCGTAACCTTTTGAGTAACTTCTGTAATTATTCCACCAACAACCACTTTATCTTCATCATGTATTGAATATTCTTCATGGTCAATACCTTCATTATGTGCTTCTTTACAATCATAAATCTTTTGTATGGTTGTAGATGTCATCACCTTTAAACTTTTAGCATATTCATCAAGAGGATGTCCTGATAAATATAGACCTGTCATTTCTTTTTCCATTGCTAATAAATTATTTTTAGCAAACTCTTTTATATTTGGATACATAACTTCTGTTGCTTTAAAATCTTCATCTTCCGTTAATCCAAATAAGCTTATTTGACCATCTATATTTCTCTTTCTTTCACTTGCCATACTATCCATCAACTTTTCATGTACAGCTAAAAGCTTTGATCTAAATATTTTAAAATCATCTAATGCTCCAGCTTTAATTAAGCTTTCTACAGCTCTTTTATTGATGGCTGATAAATCTATTTTATTGATAAAGTCTGTAATTGATTCAAATTTTCCTTTTGAATCTCTTGCTTCAACTATACTATCAACCACATTCATACCTACATTTTTTATGGCTGCTAGCCCAAATCTTATCTTGTCATCTTGTACTGTAAACTTGGAATAACTTTCGTTTATGTTTGGTGGAAGAACTTGAATTCCTTGGCTTTCAGCAAAGTTAATGTAATGTGCAACCTTTTCTGAACTTCCCATCATGGAATTTAACATAGCTGCAATTGTTTCAACAGGATAATAATGCATTAAATATGCAGTTTGATAACCAACTACTGCATAAGCTGCTGCATGACTTTTATTAAAAGCATATGAAGCAAAATCCATCATTGAATCAAAGATATCATTTGCCGCTTTTTCACTTATCCCATTTCTTAAACAACCTGGAACTTCAACATTTCCTTCCTCATCTACAATTCCATAAATAAAATTTTTACGTTCTTGTTCCATGACACTATGTTTTTTCTTAGACATAGCTCTTCTAACCATATCACTTCTTCCTAAAGAATACCCTCCAAGCTTTCTAACTATTTCCATTACTTGCTCTTGATACACCATTACACCATACGTTACGTCTAAAATATCTTCCAATTCAGGCGTTTCATAATGTACACTGTCTTTATTTCTCTTACCTTCAATATATCTTGGAATTTCAGCCATAGGACCTGGTCTATATAAAGAAATACCAGCTATGATATCTTCTAAACAGTCTGGCTTAAGTTCCTTCATGAATGAAGTCATACCTGGTGATTCTAATTGGAATACCCCTGCTGTTTTTCCTTCACCAATCATCTTATAAACTTCTTTATCTTCAAAGTTTATCTTGTCTAAATCTATTTCTATTTCTCGGTTTGCTTTAATCATTTTAACAGCATCACTCATAACTGTTAATGTTCTAAGACCAAGGAAATCCATCTTAAGTAACCCTAATTCTTCCAATGTTGTCATATCAAATTGAGCTACTATGTTATCTTCATTTTTTTGTAATGGTACATATTCCACCAATGGCTTTGATGCAATAACAACACCTGCCGCATGAGTAGATGAATGTCTCGGTAAGCCTTCTAACGTCTTACTTACATCAATAAGAGTTTTCACCCTATCATCAGTATCATATGCTGCCTTAAGTTCTGGATTCATATCTAAAGCCTTTTCTATGGTTATCCCTAGCATTGTAGGAATCATCTTGGCAACTCTATCAACCTCTGCATAAGAATAATTCATAGCTCTACCTACATCTCTTATACAAATTCTTGCTGCCATAGTACCAAAAGTAATTATTTGTGATACATTGTTAACACCATATTTATCAACAACATAATCAATTACTTCTTGTCTTCTTTCGTAACAAAAATCCGAATCTATCTATTACTACCCTCTTTTTCAAGATACTTTAACACTGATTTTTCAGTGGGTATAGACTATATCTTCTCCCACCGCCCTTTACGGTTTGGGATGCCCCACTTCGCAAATATAACTAAAATAAATGCTACGTGCCTTTGCACTAGTCGTTGGACCTTTCTCTCTTCAAGACTTGGCTGCTGGTTATCCAATCCTTTTAATTTTTATGGTTAAACCACCATTACATTTAAGCTTATTTCATCCTTCTGCTTTGGTTTAAAAGGCTCTAAGGACTTTCCAGCAATTCGAGGCTCTTTAAGCATGCTATTTCTAACATGCACGACTATAAACTAGCTTATTTCATATTTTTTAAAATATTATATTTATCATATTTCCTATCTAAATATATTTTTGAATTATTATATAAATAATTCATATAAACTAGTCTTTTAATCTGGCATACTAACTCTTTCTGGATTTAAGAACAAATTATTATTAACCACGGACTCTTTATTCCGTGCTCTGGAGGTTTCCCTCATTTTCATCAGATAGTCTTTTCTATCTCAGTTTGGACTATATCATCATACCAAATAAACTTCGTTTTCTACCTAGATAAATATATGTATCTAGGTATAAATATCTATAAAACTTCTCTATATCTAATTTAGAATATATCTTTACGTACCAACACTCTTTCTTCTTTCTTGAATCTTTTACTATATGAGCATTAATATAATTCTCTGAAAGTATATTTAGTAAATCTTCTGCAAACTTTTTAGAACCTGTTGTGAATGAAGCATTTACATATTCATATACTTTTATTTCCGATTTATAAATTCCTTTAGTTTTATTTATATACACACTTCCATCTCCATCAAATATACCTCTTATCATATCTCTCATATATCTATCATTAATTTTAGGAAGTCTTATATATTTGCTTTTTCTTTCTCCCACTCCAACACTTCTTAAAAATTTAATGTCGTATTCATCAGTGGTTATAAATGTATATGTCTCACTTTTTCCTTTTTTATTCTTATATACATATAGTTTCTTTAAAGGTGTGTAGGTACTTCGTAAATATTCTAATATATCATAATCATTCATAGATATTGTTATTCTATATCTTTTTGAATGTATATCATAACTCAAACACCCATCTGAAAATATTAATCCTAAAATATACGCAGTTTCTTCATTTATTCCATTTGAAAAAATACTTTTATCAAGTATCTTTCTTTTTGATGCATTAACACTATTAGCACAACTCTTAGAACAATATAATTGGTTCTTCTTCTTAGTCTCAAATTCGCAATTACATTTCTCACAAATATATTTATACATTGAATCTCTCCTTCTATTATATATAAATATATTTTCCATACTTATCATATTTTATTTGGTATGTTGGGCACTCGTGGAGAAGATTATTGCTTAGCTACTCACTTCTCTAGTCTCTGAACCTTTCTAGTACATTTAGCTATTCCTAGACTTGGCTGCTGATTAGCATGCTAATTATTATTAGTTTAGCTTTCCAGCAATTCACCCAATTTAATGAGCGCATCTTAATTCACGCTCAAAGATTAAACTATACTTTATAGGGTCTATCTTTGTTATTCCTAAAGTATAAGCTACAATTGAACCTGCCGCAGATCCACGCCCAGGTCCAGTTGGAATACCATGTTCGTTGGAGAAATGAATAAAATCCCAAGTTATTAAAAAGTAATCAACATACCCCATTTCATTAATAACACCAAGCTCATATTCAAGTCTTTCCACATATCCTAATGCTTCTTCATTAGTGTTTGCAAAATCCTTAATGGATTTAACATCTACAGGCATATTTCTAAAGCCTTCAAAGACATCATACCTCTCAATAAGACCACCATAACAGACTTCCTGTAAGTATTCAAAATGATCCTTATTATCTGGTACAGGAAAATTTGGTAACTTTGATACATGGAATTCATAATCAAAATTACATTCCTCTGCAATCTTAATACTATTTTCCAATGCTTCTGGTACATAAGAAAATAAATCCCTCATTTCATCAGCTGACTTTAAATAAAACTGATCTGAAGGATACCTTCTCCTATTGGTATCTTCAATGGTCTTTCCTGTTTGAATACACATCAATATGTCATGGGCCTTTGAGTCTTCTTGAGTTAAATAATGAACATCGTTAGTTGCTATAAGTGGTATACCAGTTTCCTTAGATAACTTCATATTCCAATCTATAACCTTACGCTGCTCTTCCATGCCATGATCTTGTATTTCTAAATAGAAACCATCTTTAAAAATATCTTTATATTCTAAAGCTACTTTCTTGGCTTTTTCATAGTCATCTGCCATTATAGCTCTTTGTACCTCTCCTCCAAGACATGCACTTAAGGCAATTATACCTTCACTATGGCTTTTTAAATATTCATGGTCAACCCTCGGCTTATAATAAAAACCATCAATTGATGCTGCCGACACTATCTTCATTAAGTTTTCATAACCAATTTCATTTTTCACCAACAATACTAAGTGATTTGTAGAATTTTCTTTATCTGCAACCTTTATATTCATGGATTTAGCTGCAACATAAACTTCACATCCTAGTATTGGCTTTATTCCATTTGCCACTGCTTCCTTATAAAAAGCTACACACCCATACATGACACCATGGTCAGTTATAGCTATGCTTTTCATACCAAGTTCTTTAGCCCTTGCTATAAGCTTTTTAATTTTAGCTGAACTATCTAGCAAACTATATTCAGTATGCAAATGAAGATGGCAAAATTCCTTTGACAAAATATCACCCCTTTTTAATTCTTTTAATAATTTCCACTTCTTATTTCCTCGGCAATTTTTTCAATTTTTCTTAGTCTATGATTTATTCCTGATTTACCTACTGGTGGATTTAACATTTCACCTAATTCTTTAAGTGATTCATCAGGGTAGCTCAATCTTAATTCTGCTACTTCCTGCAGATTCTTAGGTAATCTCTTAAGACCAATCTTTTCTTGAATAAGCTTAATACTTTCAACTTGTCTTACTGCTGCATTTACTGTCTTGCTTAAATTGGCAGTTTCACAATTAACAAGCCTATTAACATTATTTCTCATTTCCTTCATTATTCTTATGTTTTCTAACTCTAGCAAAGAAGTATGCGCTCCTATTATATTTAAAAGGTCTACTATTTGTTCTCCTTCTTTTATATAAATAATATAACTGTTTTTCCTTTGTATAACTTTTGAATTTAATCCAAAAGAATTTATTAATTTACATAAATCTTTAGCGTATTCTTCACTATGAATTACAAACTCTAAATGATATGTCTTTTCAGGATTACTGATACTTCCACCACCAATGAATGCTCCTCTTATATAAGCTTTTTTATATTCATCAGTTTTTATCATTTCAGGATCTATCTTATAATCTAAAGTTAATACTCCATCAATTTCTTGAAAAATCCCTGTCTTCTTTAATAAATCCCTTACACCCATTTCTTCATCTATTAATACCATATATATATTATTCTTCTTAAGTGAATTGCTCTTTTTAACCATCAGCTTAGAATGTATATCAAAATATTCTTTTAATATAGTAAATATATGTCTTGCTGATGCTGGATTTTCTGTGGTTATCTTAAAGCTAAGTCCTCTTCCACTAAATCCAATTGTTCCACTGCCTTTCATTATTGCAGAAATCTCTGCCAATGCCTCTTCTATGGATATATCCGTATATCTACATATTTCTCCCTTAACCTTTGCTGAAAACGACATATATTCCTTCTCCTAACTAATTTAAAATACATTATGTATTATATCATAAACTGTTCCGTATGTATCACACTAATAAACTGGAAAGTTCATTTAATTTTTAAGTGCTAATTAACCACCATAAAATATCTGAACTCTCCTCTAAAGCCAATCTTTATTCTTTCCAACAACTAATACTTTTTAAAAATTATATTCATTTCTTTTACATATTCTTCATAATAAGTTCTGCTAATTTGTCTGCATTATGTTTAACATATCTCTTAGTAATCTTAATAAGGTCTGCTTCAATAATTTTTACATTTAAGTTATTTATATTTTCATAGTCTAAAACTACTAGTTCAGCATTTTCTCTAGCATACTTTTCTTTAATATCTGAAGGAATTATTCCATTATTAGCAATAACATAATCAATATTTCCTGATACTCCATAATCCATTAGTACTTTTAAATGGTTAGAAACTTTAAATCCATCAGTTTCTCCTGGCTGAGTCATTACATTTGAAATATATACTTTCTTAGCATCACTTTTACAGATTGCTTCTGATATACCTTTTACAAGAAGATTAGGTATTATACTTGTATAAAGACTTCCTGGACCCATAATAATAACATCTGCACCATTTATTGATTTTATTGCTTCTTCCAATGGCTTTGCATCAATAGGCTTAATAGCTAATTTCTTAATGCTTGTTTTTCTTACAATAACTTCACTAGGTATTTTTGATTCACCTTCTATTATTTCACCATTTTCCAATTCAGCAACAAGTTTCATATCATCTAAAGTTACTGGTAGTACCTTCCCTTTAACAGCTAAAACTGAACTCATTTTTTGTACTGCATCTTCAAAATTTTCACTTATACCCGCCATCGCCGCTAAAAAAAGATTCCCAAAGCATTGCCCCTTTAAACTACCTTCAGTAAATCTATATTGTAACAGATCCTCCATTAAAGGTTCTGTATCAGCCAATGCTAAAATGCAGTTTCTTATATCTCCCGGTGGAAGCATTCCTAAGTCTTCTCTTATCTTGCCTGACCCTCCACCATCATCACCTACAGTCACAATAGCAGTTATATGGCTTGTATATTTTTTTAATCCTCTTAACATGGTGGAAAGTCCAGTCCCTCCACCTATAACCACAACCTTAACCTCATTATTCTCTTTTATCATCATAGTTTTTTATCTCCCTTATGTACATCTTCCTTAATATCTCTATGCTCTACATAAACATCGTGATTATTAGAATGTAGTGTTTCATAAATTGAATTGGCTATTGCCACTGATCTATGTCTTCCTCCTGTACATCCAATGGAAATTATCAACTGTCTCTTACCTTCCTTTTGGTAATTAGGAATTAAAAATTCAAACATATCATTTGCTTTTTCTAAAAATGTTTGTGTTTCTATTTGATCCATAACATAGTTCTTTACAGGTTCATCATTGCCTGAAAACGGCTTAAGTTCTGGAATATAGAAAGGATTTGGAATAAATCTTACATCAAACACCAAATCTGAATCTACAGGAATTCCATATTTAAAGCCAAAGCTTAATATAGTAATAGCCATTTGTTTTTCTGGCATTTCTTTATCACCAAATTTTCTAGCCATTTCTTCTCTTAAATCCTTTATAGCATACTTGGATGTATCTATAATTACATCAGCTTTATCCTTTACTTCTCTAAGCTTTTGTCTTTCAAGTTCAATTCCTGTAATCACTCTTCCACCTGGTGCTAATGGATGGCTTCTTCTCTTTTCCTTAAACCTCTTAACCAGTACTTCATCTGAAGTATCTAAGAATAATATTTCATATCGGAATTGTTCCCTAGATAATTCACTTAAACTCTCAAATAAATCATCAAAGAAAATACCACCTCTAATATCCATAACTAAGGCAACTTTATCAATTGATCCCTGGCTTTGCTTACATACTTCTGCAAATTTCTTTATAAGTTTTGGTGGTAAGTTATCTACACAAAAATACCCCATATCCTCTAATGCATTTGTTGCCTCTGATTTTCCTGCTCCAGATAGTCCTGTTACAATTATAAATCTCATGTATCTTTTCCTCCTAAAATAATACTATATTATACTTAACTCCATCATTAATTTAATTATATCACGACAAAAAAGGAGATGCAGTAATACATCCCCTTAATTATAAATTATAAATTAATTTTCATCTTCTCCAACAATTCTTACTTCTGTATGAAGATCTACACCAAATTGCTTTTTGACTTCATCTTGAATATGTTTAATTAAATTTAATATATCCTTTGCTCTTGCTCCACCTTTATTAATAACAAAACCTGAGTGCTTGCTAGAAACTGCTGCCCCATTCATTTCATACCCTTTTAATCCAGCATCCTGAATTAACTTTCCTGCAAAATAACCTTCTGGTCTCTTAAATGTGCTTCCTGCTGATGGATACTCAAGCGGTTGCTTAGATTCTCTCTTTTCAGTTAAATCTGTAATCATTTCCCTAATAGTCTTTACTTCACCATGTTTTAAGTCTAAAGTAGCACTTAAAACTATATATCCCTTTTTCATTACAGCAGAAGATCTATAACCAAAATCTAATTCTTCTTTAGATAAAGTCTTTATTTCTCCATCTTCACTAATAACCTCTATACTTTCAACTACATCACTCATAGAACCATTATAAGCACCAGCATTCATAAACACTGCTCCTCCAATAGTTCCTGGAATACCACAAGCAAATTCAAATCCTGTTAAAGAATGCTCCATTGCTTTATCTGAAACTGCTTTAAGCATAACTCCTGCTTCAACTTCTATTTTTTCTTCTACTACTTCCATTCCAGTTAATGATGTTAATAAAATTACTACTCCTCTGATTCCTCCATCTTTAACAAGCAAATTAGAACCATTTCCTATAACATATACAGGAATATTATTTTCCCTGCATATCTTAACGCTTTCAATTACTTGCGACTTTGTTTCCGGAATTAATAAAATATCAGCTGGTCCACCAACTTTAAAATTAACATACTTTTTTAATGGCTCATCTATCTTTATATATTCTTCTTTATATAATTGGCTAAACAAATTTCCTGATTTATTATATTTATTCATGGTTAGCTCCTTATTTCTTAATTAATTATATTTAAATAGTATAAATTAAATTATCCCATTTAACAAGGATTTTAATCTATTTGCTTTCATTTCCATTAAAATATTTATAAATACTTTCTGCTGCTTTATTATTTATGCTTGGAGTCTCTAATAATTGATCTAAAGTTGCACTTTTTATGTTATCTACACTACCAAACTTCATTAGTAAGGCTCTTCTTCTTTTTTCTCCTACATTAGGTATATCATCAAGGATAGAATGAAGAGTCCTTTTATCTCTTAAACTTCTATGATATGTTATAGCAAACCTGTGTACTTCATCTTGAATTCTTCTTATAAGCTGCATTAAATTAGAGCTTCTATTAATAATAAGTTCTTCATTATTATAAATAATCCCCCTAGTGGCATGTTTATCATCTTTAACAAGTCCACAAACAGGAATACTTATATTTAAATCCCTTAGTACTTCTAATGCTATATTTATCTGCCCTTTTCCACCATCCATCATTATAATATCAGGAAAATTAGAAAACTTACCTGCTGAAAATTGTAGCTTAGATTCTTGTATCGCCTTTACTTCTTCTAATCCATGAGAAAATCTTCTTGTTAGTATTTCTCTCATACTATCATAATCATTGGCACCTTTAACAGTTTTTATTCTAAACCTTCTATAATCACTATTCTTAGAACGTCCTTCTTCAAAGACAATCATTGAACCTACTGAATCAACACCTTGTATATTGGAAATATCATAGGCTTCAATTCTTGAAGGCCAAATCTCTAAATCTAATAATTCCTGAAGTTCTTCTAATGCTATCTTATTGATTTCCTTGTCCATTAAGTACTTATCTTTAAATTTTTCTAAGGTTATTTGAGCATTATTTTTTACCATATCAAGCATTTCTCTTTTTTGACCCTTTTGTGGAACCTTAATCCAAACCTTAGCTCCTCTTTTAATAGTTAAATATTCTTCAACTAACTCAATATTACTTAATTCTGGAACATATATAGTTCTTGGAACCTTTGCAGTACCTCCATAAAAAGAGGTTGTAAATTCCTCTAATATTTCTTCAATGGAGTCTTCCGCTGTATTTTCAAAAATAAAATGTTCTCTTCCAATAATCTTACCATCTCTAGAGAAGAATATCTGTATGCAGCTATCTTTTTCATCTCTGTAGATATTTATAAAATCTTCATCGCCGTCCATGGTTTTAAATATCTTTTGTTTTTCAACTATAGCTTTTATAGCTATAATTTTATCTCTTAAATCTGCAGCTTTTTCAAATTCTAAGTTCAAAGATGCCTCTTCCATTTCACTTTGAAGCACTTTTAAAACAGTATTATCTCTTCCACTTAAAATATCTATAACATCCTTTATCATTTTACCATACTCTACCTTGTTTATATAGCCACCACATGGTCCAAAACATTTCTTAATATGATAATTTAAACAAGGCCTTACCTTTTCTCCACCTTCTTTAATTAAAAGCTTACAAGTCCTTAAAGGAAAAATTTTATTTATTAAATTAATTGTTTCATATACTGCTGTTCCATTAGTATATGGTCCAAAATACTTGCTTCCATCTTTAGAATAGTTTCTTGTAACAAAGACCCTTGGAAAGTCATCATTAATAGTTATCTTAATAAATGGATAAAACTTATCATCCTTTAGTAATATGTTATAGCGTGGACTATATTTTTTTATTAAGTTACATTCCAAGATTAATGCTTCCATTTCTGAATCTGTAACAATATATTCAAACTCAGCAATATGCTTAACCATTACCCTAACTTTTTCACTATGATTCTTAGAGTTTTGAAAATAACTTTTTACCCTATTTTTTAATATCTTAGCTTTTCCTACATAAATGACTTCTCCAAGAGAATTTTTCATTAAATAAACTCCAGGCTTAGAAGGAAGGTTTTTTAAATGATATTCAAAATCAAACATTTCATCACTCCCTTTCACTACTTTCTAATTAAAAAAAGGAGCTATAAGCTCCTTTTTTTAGAAGAGCTCCCTCTTCTGTATTAATATCCAAGTACTGCTTTTCTTACTACATAACTGGCTATTTCAGCTGAAATTACTGCTCCACTTTCACCATTTTCCACAATAACAGCCACTGCTATTTGTGGGTCATCCATTGGTGCTGCTGAAATAAACCATGCATGAGGAACTGCATCTGTTCCATCTGATAATTTATAATCTGCTGTACCTGTTTTTCCACCAGCATTTGTTCCTTTAAAAGCTGGCCATCTATAAAGATTATTGTCTACTAAATATTTCATATAACTTTTTATAGTTGAAGCTATATCACTTGAAATTACTTGTTTTAATTCAGTATTTTCCATTGTTTTAACAGTATTACCTGCACTATCTAAAATAGAATTTACTAATCTAGGTTGCATCATCACTCCATCATTGGCAACTGTTGCTGCCACTAAGGCCATTTGAATTGGTGTAGATAAAACTCCCCCTTGACCAATACCACTTTGTGCTATTTCACCTTGAGCGTAACTCTCTAGTTTTGGGAACTGACTTGCTGTTATAGTTAATCCTGGTCCACTAATAACTGAATTAAATCCATAGTTTTCTGCTGTTTGTTTTAAAGTATTATTACCTAATTCCATAGCTAATGTTCCAAAAACAACATTACTTGATACTCTATAGGCATATCTTAAATCAATGGCTCCATGTGATTGATATGCATAATTATTTAAAGTAGTTCCATCATCAAATGTTATTTTTCCTTGATCATTAAATGTCCTATTAGCTACTCCTGACATGTTTTCCAAAGCACTTGATAAAGTAACAGTTTTAAATACTGACCCTGGTGGATATAATCCATCTATTGCTCTATTAATGAGAGGACTATCATCAGCACTTCCACTATAAGCTGACTGCAATGCTACCTCTAGATTATTAGGATCAAAAGACGGCTTTGAAACCATAGCTAATATCTCACCTGTTTTAGGATTTATTGCTACTACTGACCCTTTATTATCTCCTAAAGCATCACTAGCTACCTTTTGTAATTCCAAATCTAAAGTAGTAACTATACTATTTCCAGTCTTTGCTTCATTCTCTTCTTTTTCATTTTTAACTTTTATCTTATCTACAAAAGTTTTAAAGTTTTCTGATAAATTTAATTTCTTTTCATTTATTAAATCATCTTTTATATCATTAAATAAACCAGTAAAATCCATACTATTTAAAAATGTTCTATAACTATTTCCTATAAAGCTACTTTTACTTAATTCATTATCATATTCTGACTCAAGACCTGATATTCCATATATTTGATCATAATATCCCAATGGATGCACTAATAACTCACCATAAAGATATTTTCTATCTTGAGTCAAATCATTCACCTTAGTAGTTTCAGTTAAAGCTGTACCATTTCTATCATAAATAGTCCCTCTAATAACTTCATTTTTTGCTGCTATAATTCTTACATTTCCTGAATCTTCAGCTATTTTAGGTCCTCTAAACAGTTGAAAATATGCTATATATGATATTAATGCAATAAATAAAAATAAGAACACAACCATTACATGTTGTACACTTTTAGCTAATTTATTTTCATCCATATTCTTACGCCTCCTCTGATACCTTTTGTAATATTCCTAAAGCAAAGAATATAGTAAGCACTGATGAACCACCATAACTTAATATCGGTAATGTAATACCAGTTAACGGAATTACTCCAAAAATACCACCTATAATTACTAATGTTTGACATGCTATCATAGTACTAAAACCTACAACAGCTAACTGTGAAAACTTATCATTAGTAACATATGCTGATCTAATACCTCTAAAAAACAACAAAAAGTATATTATCATTAATCCTACTGCAAATATTACACCAAACTCTTCACATATTGCTGCATATATAAAATCTGAATCATTAACAGGAATATACTCTACATACCCTTGCCCAAGTCCACTTCCTATAAGTCCACCTGAAGAAATAGCATATAAAGATTGTACTAATTGGTATCCTGCACCAGAAGCATATTCCCATGGATTTCTCCAAATCATAACTCTTTCCCTTACATGGGCAAAAAGATTATACCCTAATATGGCTCCTACTGTAGCACCACCTAAACTTAATGCTACATATAGCTTTTTAGAAGTTGCCACATAAAGAAGACTTATAATTATTCCAAAAAATATAAGTGCTGAACCTAAATCTGCTTGTGCAACTAAAAATATAAGGGAAAACCCAGCTACTAATGCTGGTACTATAAGTTGTTTTACATCATCTTTAATACTTCCATTATCCTCATATTCAGAAAAAGCTGCTGCCAAGTATAATACTAATGTTATTTTCCCAAACTCTGAAGGTTGAATCATAAATTTACCTATGCTTATCCAGTTATAAGCCCCACCAATAGCTGATGCTCCAGTTATTTTTGCATATAAAAATGCCATGGGCATAAGTACTATGGTTGCAATCATATAAACTTTCTTATATTTAGCAAACCTGCTCATTTCCGGTATAATGGCTACTACTAATATGTAACCTATTACTCCAAGAGTAACCCATACTAACTGCTTTACAGAAGTTGATTTATCAATTCTATAAAGCATAGCTATACTTACTACTGCTAAAATACTTGCAAAATTTAAAATAAATTTATCACCATCAGGATAATACCTTCTAATGACAAAGTGGGAATAGCCTATTAAAAAACATAGAACTACTCCCATAACTATTGCAAGAGTATCGAATGGCTTTGATTGAAAGCCTAGATAAATAAAAAGCAGTAAGCATAGTAAATAAATCATTCTTAATAATTTCTTTTCCTGCTTAAATCCTTTCATGCCTTTAACCACCTCTATTGCTTTCCTGGTTTTAACACCTTAAAAATAGCACTTCCTATTTTTATTTCATCACCAGCTGTTAATTTTACTTTATCTTTTATTCTTTCTTCATTTACATATACACCATTGGTACTATTTAAATCTTGAATATAAAGATTATTATTTTTAACATATAACTTAGCATGATAACCAGATGCAAATGGCTCTGATAAAACTATTAAATTATCTTCTCTTCTACCTATTGTTAACTCTGTTCTGACTAAAATCACAGAACCCTCTTCCAAATCTTCACTAGCCCCTGGATTAACTACTTCCACTGCATATTTTCTTGCTGCTGGATTACTTTTCTTCTTACCACCAGTCTTTACATCCTTGTACATTATTTTTAATGAATAATATATTATACCATATAAAAATACAATAAAGGCTATCCCAAATACAAAGGCCATTATCTTGCTAATACTCATTTCTTCACCTCTATCTACTGTTCTTCAATCTAATATTAATAGTTATTGGAAAAAATAACAACCCACCTATTATTATCTTAATAACTTTTTAAGATATTTTCCAGTGTATGAATCCTCCACTTTTACTATTTCCTCTGGTTTTCCTTTAGCCACTATAGTGCCGCCCTTATCTCCACCTTCTGGACCTAAATCTATTATATAATCTGCACATTTTATCATATCTAAATTATGCTCAATAACTACTACAGTATTTCCTCCATCTACAAGCCTTTGAACAATATGTACTAGTCTATTTACATCATCTACATGAAGTCCAGTAGTTGGTTCATCTAAAATATATAAAGTTTTTCCTGTGCTTCTCTTAGATAATTCATAAGCAAGCTTTATTCTTTGAGCTTCCCCACCTGATAATTGTGTTGATGGCTGTCCTAATCTTATATATCCTAAACCAACATCATATAATGTTTGAATTTTATTCTTAATTCGTGGAATATTTTCAAAAAATTCTAAGGCTTCCTCTACAGTCATATTTAATATATCATCTATAGTTTTCCCTTTATATTTAACTTCTAAAGTTTCCCTATTATATCTTTTGCCTTTACATACTTCACATGGAACATAAACATCAGATAAAAACTGCATTTCTATTTTAATTATTCCATCACCTGAACAAGCTTCACATCTTCCACCTTTTACATTAAAACTAAATCGACCTGGCTTATACCCTCTCATTTTAGCTTCTGTTGTTTGAGCAAATAATTCTCTGATAATATCAAATGTTCCTGTGTATGTTGCTGGATTTGATCTTGGGGTTCTACCAATTGGACTTTGATCTATATCAATAATCTTATCTATATTTTCATAACCTAATATTTCTCTATGTGCTCCAACTGGATTCTTGCTCTTATTAACAAGCTTATTTAATCCTTTATAAAGTATTTGATTAATTAAAGTACTCTTTCCAGAACCAGATACACCAGTAACCATTGTTAATGTCCCTAGTGGAATATCTACATTAACATTCTTAAGGTTATTTTCTTTGGCACCTTTTATCTTAATAAACTTACCATTACCGCTCCTTCTTTCAGCTGGTAGTTCAACCTTCTTTTCACCTGTTAAGTATTGTCCAGTTATAGACTCCTTACAAGCCATTATCTCTTCCACTGTTCCTGCTGCTATTATCTGTCCACCATGTTCACCTGCTCTTGGACCTATATCTACTATAAAATCAGCCTCCCTCATAGTATCTTCATCATGTTCAACTACTATAACTGTATTTCCTACATCCCTTAAATTTTTAAGAGTTTGAATCAACTTATCATTATCTCTTTGATGAAGACCTATACTTGGCTCATCTAGTATATATAGTACCCCCATAAGTGCTGAACCAATTTGTGTTGCTAACCTAATTCTTTGAGACTCTCCTCCTGATAGTGTTCCTGAATTTCTTGAAAGATTAAGATAATCAAGTCCAACATTAACAAGGAATTCTAGTCTATTCTTTATCTCCTTAATGATTTGGTCACTTATTACTCTATCCTTTTCAGAAAACTCTAAAGAATTTACAAACTCTAATTCATCTTTAATTGGCATCTTTGTGAAATCATAAATGTTTATGCCTCCAATAGTTACTGCTAATGCTTCCTTTTTAAGACGTGCTCCTTTACATCTTGGACAATAGCTATCACTCATATATTGTTCTATTTCAGTTTTAATAACATCAGAGTTAGTTTCTCTATATCTTCTATCTAATGTATTTATTTCACCATCATAAGCATATCTATAAGTGTTTAATGAACCATCTTTTTTGTATTTAACAGTCAAAGTTTTACCTTGTGTTCCATACAATAAAAGATTTAATTCTTCTTTCGAAAACTCCTTAATAGGTTTATTTAAATCAAGGTCATATTCTACACTTAATGCTTTTAATATGGCAAATGTCCATGAATCTTCCTTTAATCTTCCTTCACCCCAAGTTGCTATAGCACCTTCCATAATGCTTAAACTTTTATCAGGAATAATTAAGTCTGGATCAAATTCCATTAGTGTTCCAAGTCCATCACATTTCTCACATTTTCCCCATGGTGAATTAAATGAAAATAACCTAGGTGCTAATTCATCTATGCTTACACCACAATCAGGACAAGCAAAGTGTTCGCTA
Source organism: Clostridium lentum (assembly GCF_014287815.1). Lineage (GTDB taxonomy): Bacteria > Bacillota > Clostridia > Clostridiales > Clostridiaceae > Clostridium > Clostridium lentum. The sequence goes on along the minus strand of NZ_JACOOQ010000001.1, from coordinate 31,147 downwards.
AATAGAATATCTTCCTGTCCTACTACATTTATGACTACTAATCCTTCAGCCATTTTTAAAGCTGTTTCGATAGATTCAGCTAATCTACTTTCTATTCCTTCTTTAATAACAAGTCTATCTACAACTGCTTCTATATTATGTTTAATATTTTTTTCTAAGCTAATTTCCTCTTCACCTATTTCATAGATTTCACCATCTATCCTTACTCTAACAAATCCTTGCTTTCTTATATTTTCAAGGATCTTTTCATGCATACCTTTTTTTCCTCTAATCACTGGAGCTAAAACTTGAACCTTAGTTTTTTCCCCAAGTTTAATGACATTATCCACAATTTGATCCACAGATTGCTGAGTAATTTCTTTACCACACTTTGGACAATGTGGAGTACCTACTCTAGCGTATAATAACCTTAAGTAATCATATACTTCTGTTATTGTACCCACAGTAGATCTTGGATTTTTGCTTGTGGTTTTTTGATCTATTGAAATTGCTGGTGATAATCCTTCTATATTATCAACATCTGGTTTATTCATTTGCCCTAAGAATTGTCTTGCATATGATGATAAAGATTCAACATATCTTCTTTGTCCTTCTGCATACAAAGTATCAAATGCTAAGGATGATTTTCCTGAACCAGAAAGTCCTGTAAAAACTATTAGCTTATCTCTTGGTATTTCCAAGGAAACATTCTTTAAGTTATGTACTCTTGCACCCTTTACTACTATTTTATCTTTCATAAAGTCCACCTCTTCCCTTATTTATCGCCATTCAATTTATATAAATTAATTCTTTTTATTATTTTTATCATATTATTCTACATTTAATCTCGAACAGACATTCTTTATTACTATTTTAGAATTGTTATTTTTTATTGTCAATTATATTTATTTCTTGTATATCATCTGTTTATAAAAAAATACAAGCAAATAATTTTTCATTAAATTTGCTTACATTGATTATAACTATTTTTATCTTATTTCCATAAAATTTGTATTATTAATTCTTCATTTTTTAAAGTGGCATTTATACTATATCCCAATTTTTCTACTAAGACCTTAGTTATATACAACCCTAATCCTGTATTTCTATCACTTCTTGATTTATCCACAGTATAGAATCTCTTAAATAATTTATCCACATTTTCTTCCGTTAAATCTGTTGTTTTGTTAATAAACTCTGTTATTATTACATCATCCTTTTGTTTTAAAGTAATTTTTACATAACTTTCACCATGTTTAATTATATTTCCTATTAAATTAGTAAAAATTCTTGTAATAGCTCCTTCATCTGATATAATATCTCTAATATTCTCATCTACTTCAATAATCGGATTAATATTATTATTAATAAAATCATTGTAAAATGCGGCTATATTTTCGCATAATATGTTTTTTAAATTTACCTTTTTATAATTAAAGTTATACTCATTTCCTTCTATTCTAGATAAATCGTAAAAACTACTAATAAGCTGTTGTAATGATTTTGTTCTATTTTCTACAATATCTATATACTCATTTTTTTCCTCTTCCGATACTTCTTCTAATCTTGCCATTTGCAAATATCCCATTATTGATGTTAATGGTGTTCTTAAATCATGTGACATATTAGCTATACTAGCTCTTAATTCTTCTTCGTTCTTATTCTTTTCTGCAACAATTCTTTGTTTAGAATCAAAAATCAAATTTATATTTTCAACTAAATACTCTATATCCTTGTCTACAGATTTTGTTTTTATATTTGCATATTCATCTAAATTATTATTAATTTGCTTACTTATTCTTCTAAACTCTCTTTTATATCCTATAATAACAGCTATTAAAACAATAATTATTAGTATTAAAATACATGTTATTCCCATATTTTCTCCTATTCTATATATCAATTCATTATATATACCCCTAGATATACTCATCTATAATTAAACCTCTTAATCTATTTGCATATGAATTCAAATCTAATTTTATAAATATCAAAATTCAATTTATTCTTTAAGTATATTATATACTCTATGCTTAATCCTTCCAACACTATATAAATATAATCAAATTACCTCAATAGAATATTCTAAAAAATGAATATTCCACAGAGGCAACTCTTCTATAATCTATTAAACTTTTCACTACCTATATTATTCAATACCTTAATTGAAACAAATAAAGCTATTAAAAATATAATTAATACTGAACTTAAAATAATCATCATATTTGTAATATTGAATACTTTAACTAATACAACTGATACTGCTACAACTACTAATATTAATATCAATATTCCCAAAATAGTAATCATTACACTTGCACTTTGCTTTACTACTGTTGTTGGATTTGTCCACTCCATCTTTGGAAAATATAAATTAATTATTATTCCTAATATAGCTGATACAATTGCAAATACTATACTAATTACTAAGTTAAATATTAAATACTTTATATCAAACTTTAATCCTATATAAAAAAATACATTTGCTATAATTGATGCTGGAATTGTTATTATTAAATTAGTTATTATTTTACCCTTAAAGATATCATTAGGTTCTATTGGCAATGATTTTAATATCCATAACCTATTTCCTTCTAATGATATTGATGAATTTGTTGTACAAGATAGTCCAATAGTAAATACTAAGAAAACTAATATTTCAACTGGAATCATATTAGCTATCTCAGGATACCCCAAAAATTCCACTAACGTTTCTTTACTTACAAATAACGTTGCAATGGATGCTGCAACTAATAATACCATCCCAAACGCTGTATTCATAACATAAATAGGTGTTGCAAAGTATCTTCTTAGTTCTTGCGTAATCAATGATTTTATTACACTGCTTGCTTCTAACTTTGACACCTTATAATTTGCCTTTTTATAGCTTTCTGATAATTCCCCATTTATAACTTTAAATGTCTTACTAAATACCAAAATAAATATTAAAAATGGAACTATTGATATTAGTATAAACTTTATTAAAGCAAATATATCATAATTTACTAAAGCTTCTTTTAAATACATTGCTGGTAGATATATGCTAGATAGTCCTTTTACTATTGAGTCACTATTTGCAATAAATTCATTAATATAATTTTGCATATTCATTGAAAGTATCATAATTAATAAAAATGCTATCATACCAACAACTGTAGTTACTATATTTTTATGCTTAAATCTTGATGATACAAATGTTATAGCAACAGCTATTATTGAAGCTGATATTATTGGAATCATTGGTATAAATATTAACCCTATTATTAATATAATGAAGAAAATCCATGACAAACTTCCATTATAGATAAAATATACTATTGAAGCCGGTACTATTACAAGTGCTGTTCCTATATAGTTTATAGACATTAAACTTAATATTTTACTAGTTAATATTGTACTATTTCTTATAGGTAAAGCCATTAATAAATCGTAATCTTTTGAACTAAATAATGTTCCTTGCGCTTTATATATTGATGTTATAAAGCTTAAAATACATGAAAATAATACAGCAACTATTAATATTAAATCTAAATATCCCATTGGTTTTAATACTGTAGCTAACGCTATTGAATATGTGGTTGACATAAAGCATATTACTGCTGCTATTAATAACAATGTAGCTGTAGTAATTAATAACTTCTTCTTTTCATTAGAAGTGCTAACCCCTTTAGATAAAGAATTAATTCTTGTGCTATTTATAAATGAATTTTTTAATAAAATAAATAAATTACTCATTATCAATCAACTCCATAAATACTTCTTCTAAAGAATTATTACCTTTAACTTGTTCAGTAGTCCCTTCTGCAACTATTTTCCCATCTTTAATAATTGCAATCTTATCACATAATTTTTCTGCTACCTCTAATACATGAGTTGAAAAGAATATTGCACTACCTTCATTGCAAAGTTCTCTCATTATTTCTTTAAGTGTATGAGAAGCCTTAGGATCTAATCCAACAAATGGCTCATCTAATATTAATAACTTTGGTTTATGAATTAATGCTGATATTACTGCTAACTTTTGTTTCATACCATGGGAATATGAAGAAATTAAATCCCCTAAATATTTAGTTAACTCAAGCTTATCTCCATAATATTTAATTAATTTTTCTCTTTGTTCTTTACTTATTTTATAAATATCTGCAATAAAGCTTAAATATTGTATTCCAGTTAAAGCTTCATAAAGATCTGGATTATCTGGAATATATGCCATTACTTTTTTACATTCTATAGCATTTTTCTTAATAGATTTACTATCTATTAATATATCCCCTTCACTAAATTCTAATATTCCAACTATAGATTTAATCGTTGTTGTTTTTCCTGCACCATTGTGACCTATAAATCCAAATATCTCCCCACTATTTACAGTTAAAGATATATTATCAACTGCTTTTTTGCCCTTTGAATATTCTTTTGAAAAGTTCTTTATTTCTAACATACTATTTCTCCCCTTATACTTATTCCCCTTTTATAATATCCTTATAAATTTGAAACTAATGTAAAAATTTGAATAACTATAGCTAATAATGATAAAATTATATTCCTTTTTATTTCTGCTGATTTACCATTTCCATTGGGTAAAAAACCAAGTCCATATATCCCAATTGGTATAATAACAGCAATTATCTTTGACATATAATTTTGTAATTCACCACTAACTGAAATCTGCATTCCTACTTTATTAGGTAATATAATAAATGATATAATTCCTAAAATAAAAATAACTATCCCAAAGCCTAATTTAATGTTCTTTTCTAATTTACTATTAATCATTTTTAATCTACTAACCTTTCTTATTTGATATCTTGCGACTTAAATATTTTTATTCCCATAAATAACGAAATTGCTATTGTTACTAATGAAATTATTACTGATCTTAACAAATCTCCATTTCCTGCTTTAATTGAAGTTGCTAATGCTGAATTATAAAATGGTAATACCTCATAAACTCTATCGAACCAAGGATATATTCCGTATAAAAATCTAGCTAACGTAGGAATCCCTATAAATATTGCTACTGTTATTCCTATTGTAGCTCCATTACTTTTTACTAATGTTGCTATAATCATAGCTAATGCTGCTACTGCTGAACCCGCAATAACTGATGCAACAAATGTTTTTATCATTCCTAATAGTTGTGAAATTTCAAAAGCTTGTCCCCAGCCATTCATTAGCGTTACTACTATGGTTGGTAGGATTGTCATAACAGCTAAAATTATTGTAACTGCTATAACCATAGATACAAATTTTGCTAGATAAAATTCTTCTCTCCTCTTACCGTAAGCTAAGAAATTTTTAATTGTACCTTGTGAGTATTCTTTTGCTATTAATGCTCCTACTAATATACCTATTATTATTTCTATAACTCCTGACCCAAATGAAGCATGGTATACTTCTATTGAAGTTGGATTCATCATATCTTTAGCTTGTAACTGAATTCCTAGTTGGCCTGGTGTTACTATTGCTTCACTTTCAGACATACTTGTTAATTGTTCCATAAGAACCTCTTTTTGATCTTGTGGCATATTTCCTAAACTATCATTAAGTATTTTCTCAAAAACCGATGAACACATAACTACTGTCAATGTAGATAATAAAACTGCAACACATATTAGTACTTTAAATGTTCTATTTTTAAATAGCTTATATAATTCTGCTTGTATTGCTTTAAGCATTTAAAACACCTCCAACTTTATTCATAAAGTATTCCTCCAAATTTTCACCTTTAACACTTATACTTTCAACAATAATTCCGGATCTTGATAATAACGAATTTACTTCACCAACATTATCCAAATTAGAAAATACCTTTATGTTACTATCTTCTAATACCTCATAATCACTTATTCCTAATTCTCTCTCTAACAAAATTACCGCCCTAGCTGTATTATCAACCTTTAAATCTATATATTGTCTACATTTTTTGGATAGTTGCTTAGCTGTAATTTCTTCAATTAATTTTCCATTTGAGATTATTCCATAAGTTGTTGCAAGTTCTGATAGCTCACTTAATATATGGCTTGATATCAATATTGTCATATCTTTTTCTTTATTTATCTTCTTTAATAATTCTCTTATTTCAACAATTCCCATTGGATCAAGTCCATTTATAGGTTCATCTAATATAAGCAATTTAGGATTTCCCATTAGTGCATTTGCAATTCCTAATCTTTGTCTCATTCCTAAAGAAAAGTTCTTAACTTTTTTCTTTTCAACATCTTTTAATCCAACTAATTCTAATACTTCATCTATACATTTCTTTCCTGGTATATTCCTTACTAATCTAGATACTTCTAGGTTTTCTCTTGCCGTCATATTAGTATAAAATGAAGGGGATTCAATTAAACTTCCAACCATTGTTCTTGCCTTATTTAACTCATTTTCCTCATTTGCCCCTAAAAGCTCTATTTCTCCACCACTTTTATGAATTAATCCTGTAATAAGTCTAATTAATGTTGTTTTACCAGCACCATTTTGACCTATAAATCCATATATATCACCTTTTTTAATAGTCATATTAACATTATCTACAGCCAGTTGTTCACCATATTTTTTAGTAATGTTATATGTCTTCAATACAACTTTTTTCATTTTTATTTACCCCCTAAGTATTAATTTATCTATCACTTCTTTTTTTATTTAAATTCTTAATTTACTTACATTGTATATCCATAGTTGTAAGATACCTTAAAGAAAATATTAAGAAAGTATTAAGTTTCAAAGATAAAAAATAAGATTAAAAAATGGTTGGTAGAACTCATTAAATTTTCTACCAACCACTATTTAAATTGTATAATTACATTTTTTAAATATATTATTTCCTATTGTAATTTTCTTTCCTACAAATATTAACTATTCAGACTTTAATTTAAATCCAATTCCCCATACTGTTTGTATATATTCATTTTCCTTATCTATCTTAGATATCTTGGCTCTTAAATTACTAATATGTACATTAACAGTATTATAATCTCCAATGAATTCATCTTTCCAAACTGCCTCAAATAAATTTGCCCTTGTAAACACTTTGTTAGGATTACTAATTAATAGTTCTAATATATCAAATTCTCTAACTGTTAAATTTATGTTTATTCCATTTACCTGTACTTGTCTACTATCTATATCTAAAGTTAAATTTTTATGAGTTAATTTATTATTGCTATTTGTTTTAGAACTAGAAAATGCTTTATACCTTCTTAATTGTGCCTCTACTCTAGCCAAAACTTCATTTATATCAAATGGCTTACTAATAAAATCATCAGCCCCCATTTTTAATACTCCAATCTTATCTTCTGGAGTTATCTTAGCTGACTCCACTATTATTGGCATTAAATAATTCTTTCTAATTTCCTTTATTAACTCTTCTCCGCATATCCCTGGTAACATTAAATCTAAAATTATAAGATCATATTGACTTTTCTCAATGCACATCTTTGCTTCTGATCCCGAATATGCCCCTCTTACATCATATCCATTTTGACTTAGTATCTTACATAACAGCGCATTTATATCCCAGTCATCTTCAACTACTAATATTTTGTTACTTGCATTCATAAATTCTCCATCCTCTATAACAAATAATTATATAAATTATATCAAAAAATTATATCTCTATAAATTAGTATTACTAAAGAGGCTGTCGCAATAGCGGATAAAAAAATCCGTTAGCGATAGCCTCAATATATATTTGTTATGAAATTTATGATGAATGGATATATTGAAACTATATCTATTCATTAAGTTTTCAAAACAGTTCAAACACAGTATATCATATATACAATTATTTTAATTATGAGATTTTTAAATGACTTTCATAAAAATACTTAATGCAATTTCCTAGGAAATTATTTTTCCTTTAAATCATTAATCATATCTCTAAGTTCTGCAGCTCTTTCAAATTGAAGATTCTTAGCAGCATCTTTCATTTCATCAGTATATTCCTTTATTAATTTAACCTTATCATTTTCAGATAATCCTGTGCTATCAACTTCATAAGTTTCAGATTCTTCTGTAACCATTATACTTCCAATAACGTCTCTTACATCCTTTTTAATGGTCTTAGGTATTATGCCATGCTCCTTATTATAATCCATTTGAATCTTTCTTCTTCTTTCTGTTTCCTTAATGGCTCTATCCATAGATCCAGTTATGCTATCAGCATACATAACAACCTTACTCTCAGCATTTCTAGCTGCTCTACCTATTGTTTGTATCATAGATGTCTCTGATCTTAAGAATCCTTCTTTATCAGCATCTAAAATTGCCACTAAAGCAACTTCTGGTATATCAAGCCCTTCTCTTAAAAGGTTAATTCCCACAAGCACATCATACTTACCAAGTCTTAGGTCTCTAATTATTTCCATTCTCTCAATTGTATCTATATCAGAATGCATATATGTTGTCTTCACATCAATATCAGTAAGATACTTAGTTAAATCTTCTGCCATCTTTTTAGTTAATGTAGTAACTAATGTCCTAAATCCTCTCTTAGTAGTTTCTAAGATACTTTCATATAAATCATCAATTTGACCATTTACAGGTCTTATTTCTATTTCAGGATCTATAAGTCCAGTTGGACGTATTATTTGCTCTGCTATATTAGTTGAATGATCTACCTCATATTGGCCTGGTGTAGCAGAAACAAAAATAACTTGATTAATCTTATTCTCAAATTCTTTAAACTGTAATGGCCTATTATCATAAGCTGATGGAAGTCTAAATCCATACTCTACTAAGTTATCTTTTCTTGATTTATCTCCAGCATACATTGCCCTAACTTGTGGTAATGTAACGTGGCTTTCATCAATAAACATTAAGTAATCATCTGGGAAATAATCTAACAATGTTTGTGGTGGCGTTCCTGGCGCTCTTCCATCAAGAATTCTAGAATAATTTTCTATACCACTACAATATCCCATTTCCTTAATCATTTCAATATCATAGTTTGTTCTTTGTCTTAACCTTTGAGCTTCCACAAGTTTATCTTGTGATGTAAGCTCTTTTAATCTTTCCTCTAATTCATATTCTATTACATTAATTGCTTTATCTATTGTTTCTTGTGAAGCAGCAAAGTGAGATGCTGGAGTTATTGATACATGCTTTCTATCTCCAATTATCTTCCCTGTTAACACATCAAATTCTCTTATTCTATCAATTTCATCACCAAAGAACTCTATTCTTATTCCATTATTAGATGATGATGATGGAACTATATCTAAAGAATCACCTCTTACTCTAAATGTACCTCTAGAAAAGTCTATATCATTTCTTTCATATTGAATATCTATAAGCTTTCTTATAATTTCATCTCTATCTTTTTCCATTCCTGGTCTTAAAGATATTGTAAGCTTTTTATATTCTTCTGGATTACCTAATCCATATATACAAGAAACTGATGCAACAATAATTACATCTCTTCTTTCTAATAACGCTGATGTAGCAGCATGTCTAAGCTTATCTATCTCATCATTTATAGATGCATCTTTTTCTATAAATGTATCAGTGGAAGCCACATAAGCTTCTGGTTGATAGTAGTCATAATATGATACAAAATATTCAACTATATTGTTTGGAAAGAATTCTTTAAATTCAGAACATAATTGAGCTGCTAAAGTTTTATTATGTGCTAATACTATAGTTGGTTTTTGAACCCTTTCGATAATATTGGCCATGGTATAGGTTTTTCCTGAACCAGTAACCCCTAATAGTGTTTGAAATTCTCGTCCTTCTTCTATTCCACCTGTTAGTGAATCAATGGCTTTAGGTTGATCCCCCATTGGTTTAAATTTTGAATGTATCTTAAATTTATTCATTTTTTTATCAACTCCGTCATAATTAATACTATATATCTATTCTACTTATTATTAACATTTTGTAAAATTTATTAACATCTAAATTTAAGCTATAAAAAAATAGCAATTGCAAATGCAATCACTATTTTTTGATTTTTAATTGCTCTAATATTCTTTTAAATTCATCACTGCTTATATCAATTCTACTTTCATCTTTTATCATACGAGGAACTAATAATACTCCCAACCTTCTATTCCCTAATTGTAATATATAATCATTTATCTTACCGTATCTACTTTTTATTTTAATAGGTAAAGTAGACTTAGCTTCTTTAACAGCATTTAATATATCTACCTCTGAAGTTGCAGCTTCACCATTTACAGCTAAAATTTTATCACCTCTTCTAATTCCTGCTTCAAAAGCCACAGAATTAGGTGCTACTTCAAGTATTGATATACCATCCTCACCACTTACATATAAGTATTCTCCATTTTTTTCTTTCATTCTTTCAAATTTAATCAATAACTCATGTGCTAATGGCATATAAACTAATGCTATTATTTCTCCAACTAATCCAATACTACATAATTGTGAAACAATAAGTAATGATATTCCATATAATAATATTCCTATCCCTGCTCCTAGTACTTTTTCCTTTTTTCTTTTAGTAAAGGTAACAGAACTATAACCTATTACACCATAAAAAGGAGCAAACATTAAAGATGCTGTAGCTAAAATTGCTGTTAAATTAAAATCTTTAATAATAGGCCACCAACTATATGTTGGTGCTGAAATTATTCCTGTTCCTGAAGACTCTCCACTAATCATTATCATCACAGCTATGGGTATAGCCCAGTATCTATTAAATGAAAATCCACCAACTATTTTGTTTTCCCTATTACTGAATACCGGAATTGAACCTCTACTTCCATCTACCATTACAATGATGCCTTCCATAATGTGTAAAACCGCTATAAAACTAGTTAATGAAAGTATATTTATATTGATATATGACTTCATACCAATGCTATTTAATATTATATTTAATATCATACTCACTGCTCCAAGTAATGCTCCAGAATAAGCAAAGCATACAAGCTTAGGCCTTATGCTCAATAGTACTATTGATGTTATAAAAATAAATTCTATACCTGAATTATTGCCAAAACTAATACCTAATATAGCTAATATAACACTTCCTATTGTTCCTGCTAATATACCTATCACTATTTGTGATAATGTTAATTCTAGGGGAGTATCAATTACTTCTCCTATTGTCATTTGTTGTATAATTGCAGTCTTTTTATTTTTTAAATAAAATATTATTCCAAATACTATAAGCATTAGTAAATATGTTGGTTCAATTATTGCTTTTGCTACAGTTCTTAGACTATATGTTATCAGCTCCATTTGTAGCCTCCTAAGTTACTATTTTTGTCTTATTACCTCTAATGCCTTTTGGAATTGTGTATCAATGTCCCTACTATACTCTTGACTTAACACTTCTTCGCTTAATTCTACATTAATATCTGGCTCAATACCTTTACCATGAATATTTTCTCCATTAGGACAATAATACTTTGATGTTGTTACTTTAATAGCTCCAGTATCTCCGTCACTTTGTACAAAAGGAATAAGCTGTTGAACTATACCTTTTCCAAATGTTGTAGTTCCTATAACTGTTGCTACATTATTATCTTTTAATGCTCCTGTAACAACTTCTGATGCACTGGCACTTCCACCATTTACTAATACCACTAATGGCATACCAATTGTATTTCCACCTTGAGATAAAGAAACTTGCTTATTATCATATTTATCTATGGTATAAGTAATCATCTCTCCTTTTGGAATAAAGTTAGATGCTATCTCAACACATTTATCTAAATATCCTCCTGGATTTCCTCTAAGGTCTAATATTAATCTTTCCATTCCACTTTCTTTTAATTCATTGAGCTTTTCTGTAAATTTAACACTTACATCTTCATCACTAAAAGTAGTAATTTGAATATACCCAATATTACCTTCTAATATTTCACCTTTTACTGATTCACTTTGAATTTCTTCTCTTACTATGTCAAATTGTAAAGTCTCTTCTCCTCTTTTTATAATTAACTTTACTGAAACACCTTTTTCTCCTCTAACTCTTGATACTACCTCTTCACTATTGGCATCAGTAACTTCATAATCATCAACTTGTAAAATTACATCTCCTGCCTTTATTCCCGCTCTATCAGCTGGTGAACCTTCAATTGGTGATATTATTACCACCTTTTCATCTCTTACACCAATTTGTGCTCCTATTCCATAAAAATTATTATTTGATTCTATAAAATTCTTATATTCACCTGAATTCATATAAACAGTATATGGATCACCTAAAGCAGATGCCATTCCTTTCATAGCACCTTCTAAAAGTACAGTATCATCTATGTCTCCATCATATTTTGCCATAAGCAGGCTTCTAAGTTCAAATAAGTCACTATATTTATTTGCATCACTTATCTTTCCTAAGTCCCCAGCAGCTTTTTCAGGAACTCCAGTTAAAATAAATCCTTTAGTTGCTGCAATATTACCTCCATAAAACATTCCAATTCCTGTTCCTACAAATAATACAGCTATGGCAGCAACCTTTAACCATTTAAATTTATCTTTCCTACTCTCTTTTTCCTCTCTCTTAAAATTTTCCATTGTCCTACTTCCTTTCAATGTATGTTCAATAGCTTTATGCTTTTTATATCTATATCTTATATAATAATAATATTAATTTAAATAAATGTTAAGCTTCTTTTTTATTTATCTATATTTTTTTTATTTTTTAATAAAAATAAGGAGCTATAAATATCATACAGCTCCTTATTAATTTATTTTTCAATATTTAGTTTTTATACAACTAAGAATTTTCTTAGTGCAGCTATACTTCCAATAGCTCCAACTACTATTCCACCTAATAAGAATCCTCCTAATAAAGTTGTTAATACAAATGATACTGGAACTAAGTTAGCTATTAAAAGGTTACTTGCTATAAATCCAAATACACCTCTATAGATAAAGTATAGTACTGCTGTTGCAAGCAATGAACCAATGGCTCCAATGATTATACCTTCAATAACAAATGGCCATCTTATAAACCAATCTGTTGCTCCAACAAACTTCATTATTCCTACTTCTCTTCTTCTTGAATATACAGCTAATTTGATTGTATTCATTATTAAGAATATTGATACTCCAATAAATACAAAGAATAATATTACTCCTAATATTTGTACAAAATCAACTACTCTGCTTATTTTTTCAATTAATTCTTGTTGATTAGTAACAGATTCCACACCTGTCATATCTTCTACTGCTTTAGTTACATTACTTGCATATGATGCATCTTCTAGAGTAACTATATATGAACTTGCTAGTGGATTATTTTCAAGGCTATATCCTTCAAGCATACCACTATTTCCTTCTAAATCCTTCTTAAGTTTTGTAAAGGCTTCATCTTTTGATTCATAAGTTACTGCTTTTACTCCATCCTGCTCCGATAATTTAATTTCTACTTCCCTTTTATTTACAAGCTTTATATCATCTTGTAAATAAACTTTTATTTCTATCTTATCAGCTACATCTTCTATAGTCTTATTAAAATTTAAACCAACTAAAGTAAATGTACCTAATACAAAAAATGTTACTAATACAGTTAACATTGCAGCAAAACTAACTGTTATATTACGTTTTATACTTTTCAGGGCATCTACTATAAAATAATTTATTGTATTAATTTTCATTTTCGTACATCCCCTTTCTATCATCTCTTACTATAGAACCTTTTTCTATAGCTATAACTCTCTTCTTCATATTATCAACTATATCCTTAGCGTGAGTAGCCATAACTATTGTTGTACCAGATTTATTTATATCTTCTAATAATTCCATAATTTCTTTTGCTGTATCTGGATCTAGATTACCAGTAGGCTCATCAGCTATAAGTACAGATGGATTATTCACTATAGCCCTAGCCAATGATACTCTCTGTTGCTCTCCCCCTGATAATTCATTAGGGAACATTTTATATTTATGAGATAATCCAACAAGAGATAAAACCATTGGTACTCTCTTTCTTATTTCCTTTTGAGATGCTTCCACAACTCTCATGGCAAAAGCAACATTTTCATAAACATTTAATGTTGGTATAAGTCTGAAATCTTGAAACACCATACCTATCTTTCTTCTGTAATATGGCACTTGATTTCTTTTTATTTCTGATAAATTCCTATCTGCAACAGTTATATTTCCCATTGTAGGTTCAATTTCTTTTAATAGCATTTTTATAAAAGTTGACTTTCCTGACCCTGAAGGTCCAACTAAAAATACAAAATCTCCTGAATTTATTTTAACACTTACATCTGATAACGCTTTTACATTGTTGTTATATATCTTGGATACATTATTAAATTCTATCATTAAAACACCTCGTATCATTCTTTTCTCAAAAACTCTAAATTGATTATATCACAGAAAATCCTATTGACCAACAATGTACCTAATTATTTATCATTATCCAATTTTTTAGTAATTATCATTAAATCCTAATCCTAACACCTCTTTTGAGTCATTTACTGTAATGAATGCTTCTGGATTATTTTCCTTAATAAAGTTCTTTAATGTAATAAATTGATTATTACTAAGCACAGTGTAAACAATATTTACTTCACTATAAGTATATCCGCCTTTTCCATTTAACACTGTACACCCTCTATTTATATCTTTATTTATAAAGTTAACTACCATATCAGCTTTACTAGTGATGATAAACACTTGCTTACATGTATTAAACCCATCAATAAACTTATCAATAAGAAGTCCTATTAATATTAAACTAAAGAAACCAAATAGTCCCTTATCTATACCGAAAACATTAATTGCTAAAAGACATATAATTGAATCATTTAATAATAATGCTGTTCCAACACCTAAAGGTGTGAATTTGCTTATTATAGCTGCCAATATACTGGTTCCTCCTGTTGATGCACCTTGATGAAATACTATTGCTGATCCCATTGCTAAAAGTGCTGAACCAAAAAAGCTAGCTAAAAACATGTTTTCTGTTAACATTACAGGGTTAAACACTTTCTCAATTATTTCCATAACTACAGAAAGTATCACAGTAGCATACAGACTTTTTCCACCAAATCCTTTTCCTAAAACCACAAAAGCTACAATAAATAAAATAATATTTAATATGAATACCATTATACTTATATTCCAACCTGTAATTCCATTAATTACAAGAGCTATACCTGAAACCCCACCAGCTGCTATATCATTTGGAAATAAGAAATATTCCAGTCCAATTGCTGTTAATACTATTCCTAATGTTGTTAATGCATACTCCCTTATTTTTTTCATTTGTACCACCCTAACCTTTAATTATTCTCCATTAATTTCTTTAAAGCCTTCTCCCATAACTTCAGCTACTTCACTGACAGTTATAAAAGCACTCTTATCTATTTGGCTAATATATCTCTTAAGCTTAATAAATTCACTTCTACCTATAACAGTGTAAAGTATAGTAGTTTGCTTTTCAGTAAATCCTCCTATACCATTAATAAAAGTGCAACCTCTTTCTAAATCATTTAAAATAAATTCACTTATTTTTTTACTTTCCTTGCTTATTATTGTAACTTCATTACAAATATTAAAACCAGCAATGGCTTTATCTATAGCAAAGCCACTTATTATTACTGCTAATACTGCATATAATCCCTTTTGTACTCCAAAGGTCATTGCTCCTGCTAATGTAACTATAAAATCCACTATCAACAGTGATTTTCCTATATTAAAATGTAAAAATTTATGTAATATCTTTGCCAAAATATCAGTCCCACCTGTAGATGCATTGCAGTTAAATACAATTGCTAAGCCTGATGCAGAAATTATTGTTCCTAAGATAGTTGCTAGCATAAGATCATTAGTTGCTTCATAAGGAAATACTTTTTCTAAAAGCCACATAAATCCTGACAAAGTAAGACTAGCATAAATGCTCTTTCCACCAAATTTACTTCCTATCACCAAAAAAGCAACTATATATAAAATACAATCCATCATTAATACCAATAGTCCTATAGGTATTTCTGGAACGAAATTATTAATTATTATTGCTATACCACTTAAGCCTCCTGCAGCAATGTTATTAGGTTGAAAAAAGTATACTACCGATACTGCTACAAGAAATACACCAAAAGTGATTAATATAAAATCTCTTAAATTATATTTGTTCATAATATACTCCTATTATTTAAATTACTATAATTATGTTTCCTCTTTTACCTCTTTTTATCCCATTTACATTGAATATTATTCCAATGAACAATTATATCATAAACTTTTATAAAAACTAGTTCATGATATACGAATTATGAAATTGTAATTAAAATCATGGTTTTACTTATAAAACTAATCTTAAATTTATATATTTAATTATAAAAAGATGACAAATCAAAAATATTTCATTTTGATCTGCCATCTATATCAATAAGATTTTAAACTATCTTCTTAATTCAATAGCTCTTTTAACTTTTTCAACAACATTTGCAGCTGTTAATCCATAGTACTCTAATAATTCATCTGGTTTTCCACTTTGACCAAATTGATCATTAATACCAACCTTCACTACTGGCACTGGACAAACTTCATCTAAAACTTCTGATACTGCTGAACCTAGCCCACCAATTATGCTATGTTCTTCAACTGTTACAATTGCTCCTGTTTCCTTAGCAGCCTTTACTAAAATGTCTGAATCAATCGGTTTTAGAGTATGGATATTAATAACTCTTGCAGAAATTCCTTGTGATGCTAAGATTTCCTTAGCTTCTAAAGCAACATCCACCATTATTCCTGTAGCTACTATTGTTAAATCTGTACCTTCATTTAAAAGTACACCTTTACCAATTTCAAATTTATAATTATTTTCATCATTTATAACATTAACAGGCGCTCTACCTAATCTTACATAGCAAGGTCCATTATACTCTGCTATTGCTTCTATTGCTGCTTTTGTCTCAACAGCATCTGATGGTGAAATAACTACCATATTAGGTATTGATCTCATTAATGATAAATCTTCCACTGTTTGATGTGATGCACCATCTTCTCCAACTGTTATACCTGCATGAGTAGCACACACTTTTACATTTAATCTTGGATAGCAAATTGCATTTCTTATTTGTTCAAATGCTCTTCCTGCTGCAAACATAGCAAATGTACTTACAAAAGGAATCTTTCCACAAGTAGAAAGCCCCGCTGCCACTGACACCATATTTGCTTCTGCAATTCCCATATTAAAGAATCTTTCTGGACATATAGCCTTAAATTCTGAAGTTTTTGTAGACTTTGAAAGATCTGCATCTAAAACCACTATATTTTCATTAGTATTAGCTAATTCTGCTAAAGCTTTTCCATATGCTTCTCTTGTTGCAATCTTTTTACTCATTAATTTTCCCCTCCTAATTCCTTTAATGCTGCTTCACATTGCTCTCTGCTAGGTGCTATACCATGCCATTCAGCTTGGTTTTCCATAAATGATACGCCTTTTCCTTTGATTGTTTTACAAACTACTGCCGTAGGCTTATCTTTACACTCTTTTGCTTTTTCTATAGCATCTATAATTTCTTCATAGTTATGACCATCAATAACTAAAACATTCCAACCAAAAGCTTCAAATTTTTTATCTATTGGACAAGGATTCATAACTTTTGTTATATCTCCATCAATTTGTAATCCATTAAAATCAATGAAAGCTGTTAAGTTATTTAACTTATAATGTGCTGCACACATTGAAGCTTCCCATACTTGACCTTCCTCTAATTCTCCATCACCTAATATTGTATAAACTCTATAATCCTTCTTATCTATCTTTCCAGCTAAAGCCATTCCTACTGCTGCAGAAATCCCTTGTCCTAATGATCCTGTTGACATATCAATTCCTGGTAAATATTGAATACTTGGGTGACCTTGTAATCTTGATTTAAACTTTCTTAAAGTTGATAATTCTTCTACTGGGAAATATCCTCTTCTAGCTAAAGTACTATAAAGTACAGGGGCAGCATGGCCTTTTGATAAAACAAATCTATCTCTATTTGGATCCTTTTCATTGTTAGGATCTATATTCATTTCCTTAAAAAATAATACAGTCATAATATCAGTAGCTGATAATGATCCTCCTGGATGCCCTGATGCTGATTCAGTAAGCATCTTCACTATGTCTTTTCTAATTTCTGTAGATATTGATTTTAATTCGTCTAAACTCTTTGCCATTGTGTATCCTCCTCAATTAATTCTTAATATATAAATTATTAATTATTCATAATAAATGATACAGATCATATAAATTAAGCTTTGTATTAATACGTCATTTTATTCTTTAAATTTATACTATCATATGAATCACTCTTTGTATATACTATTATTTTGATTAGTGTATACTTTTATTATTATTTAATTTATATTGTGTATCACTTTAATCTCACCCTACCTATTTTTATATGTACAATTACTGTTTATATGTATTATTTATACAACAAAAGCAGAGTCATTTTAACTCTGCCTTTTCATTATCTTTTACTACTACTTATCTAAATTTAAGCTAATTAGCAATGCTTTGTCCACTTTTTTCATATCAATATCTGTCATATGTCCAATCTTTTCTTTCAGTCTCTTTTTATCAAGAGTCCTTATTTGTTCTAATAACACTACTGAATCTCTGTTTAATCCATATTCAACTGAAGAAATCTCCACATGAGTTGGAAGTTTAGCCTTATTAATTTGTGAAGTTATTGCTGATACAATAACAGTAGGACTATATTTATTTCCTATATCATTTTGTATTATAATAACTGGCCTAATTCCACCTTGCTCTGAGCCTATAACTGGACTTAAATCTGCATAAAAAATATCCCCTCTTTTTACTACTATAGTCGCCATTTAAATTCTCACACTCCGCAAAGCCATTTCTCATATTCGCAAATATCGTCAAATTTATATTGTACATTTCCCTTTGAGAAATCAATAGCCTTTGAAAGTTCTAAATTAATATCTGACATTTCTTCATACCCTATCCTCATTAATTCAAGAAACTCTCCTTCATATTTCTTCTCATCATATTTTATTAAATTTTCCTTAATATATTTCCTATTTTTTTTATCAAAATCTTCATTTATTTTTCTAAAGATTTGATTTTCAAATTTATCTGACATACTTGTCCTCCTAAGAGTACATAATTTTATCCTTTAGAAAATTATATTTCAATTTGTGCTAGTCTGTAAATAGAAAATAATATTATTTTTAACTTTTCGCCTTTTTTTGTATATTTTATAAAATATTATGCTTTTTCTAAAACTTTTATCTAATTAATTCATTATTTTTAAATAAATTACAATAAGATTTATGTACTCTCCTATGGAAAGTATTATCAATATATAATTCGACTTCTATTAATATAACCTGGCTTATTTAAATTTTATTTATCTTAATTATTTTTTCTTTTTATTTATGTATGTTTATTAATCGATTTAATATTTCCACTTCTTCTGTAAATATCTTTTTAATACTTATTGCTTTTTTATAATAAAGAGACAAAAGTTCATTTGTTTATCTAGACAAACTTAACCTTTAAAGTTAACTACTTTCTATTCTATATCATAATAAAGAATCATCTATTTTTTCTACTTCTTCAAACTGTTCATAGATTATCCTTAATACATATCTATCTTCTCTATCATAAACTACAATTCCTATTGGTACTCTATTCTTTTTATCAATAAAGATAGTAGCTTTATTAAAATATATATTATTTAAAAACAATTCCACGTCAGCTTTTATATATATGGTATCTCCCCACTCTTCTTGCCCCTCTGATATACTTCCTTCCCTTATAGGATATGCTAAAATATTATTAATAAAAGCTAATGGATGTACTATATCCATATCTTGCCCTAATTCATATTCATTATCATTAATAGTATCTTTGACATATATTTTTTCATCCTTGTATATCTTAGTTACCTCATCACCAAATTCTACCCTCACCCCCTTATCTGCAGAATACCATTGTTTAGTTTCCTCAATTTCTTCACCCTTATCATTTTTCATAACATATTGTACTTTAGCCTCATATGCCTTAATATTTTTTAATCCTTCAATTATTTCTTCATTTGAAGGCATTAAAAAACCCCTGAAAAAAATGATAAATAAAATAGATATAAAAGGAACTGCCAATAATAATATAATAATTATTTTCTTTTTCATATTTCCTCCCAAATTGCCTGCTTCATTATACTATTATTATGCAACTTGGTTTTTTATTCATAATTTAACTTATAGAGTTTCCATCACAAAGGGAATACTTTCTATTTAAATGTCCTGCTATAATAAAATATCTATCTCTAAGAATAATATTGGCTGCTAATCCATGAATATATGTACCTAATAACGCTGAATCCATATTGCTATGACCTTGAGCAACCAGTGATGTTATTATCACCCATTCCTCCAGAGGTCATCTTACTATTTCCTTAAACATTATGTACATATTTATTCCTCCACAATTGCAAAAGCTATGGCATTGCTTTTATTATGAGATATAGAAACATTTATGTTTAATTTTCTATCACCAATTTTATCTCTAACTTCTTTAGAAATATTAACTATAGGTTTTCCTAAGTTATCCCTTAATATTTCAAAATTTTTAAGGTTGTAACCTCTAAATCCTGTTCCTAAAGCTTTGCTAAGTGCTTCTTTAGCTGCAAAATTCCCTGCTATTGTCTCTACTCTCATTCCCTTTGATTTAAAAAGTTCTCTTTCTTTTTCAGTAAATGCCTTACTTAAAAAACTAGGTGTTCTTTCAATTGCTACTTTAATTCTCTCTATTTCTATTATATCTGTGCCAATTCCTAAGATCATAGTTGCCTCCGCCTATGCTGTATCCTTTAATTAAAATCACTTACGTATTCGTCAACATATTCTCCTATGACATCTATTAAATGTATAGGTGAAACATTATTCTTTGATACTAAATCAAATAATCTCTTAACCTTTTCCTTATCGGTAGAAATATTATTTACACTATTTCTTTCTATATTAACCAAACCTCCATTTATAACGTCTTGTCTTTCTACTTCTATACCGTATGCCTGTCTACCTTTAAATCTTCCAAAAGTCATTCTATAGAAGTAATTCATCTTACAATTTTCTTTTTCCACTGTGATATCAAAACATTCTTTTACAACCAAAGTTATCTCCCCCTTAACATAACTTCCATACATCAAAGATAACACATTAATGTATTAAAATGTGTCAAAGATTGTTCTGTAAAGAAATAAATTTTTCTTTTATTTTCTACATTATACTTTATTTTTTACTTTTTTACCCATATTATTATTTAATAATATCCCATTATCATTTCTCTTAAAAATAAACGTTGTCGATAATACGTCCTTTAGAAAGTTAATCTGAATTTTAAAGTTTTTTTGTAAAAAACAAAGCCTCATAATTATATGTATACATTTAGCAAAACGTACACTATATTATTTTATAAAATTATGAGACTTTAATTATTCTTTTACTCCTTTATTATAATGTCATAAACATTACAGAAAACTTTATATAAGATATTATTGTTCATTGCCTATGGCATCAGAACTTTCTTTATCTACTCTCCTATTTCCTACGAACTTGAAGTCTTCCGCAACAACTTCTGCTATGTATTTCTTATTTCCTTCCTTATCTTCATAGCTTCCTGTACGAAGTCTTCCACTTAAACTTATGTAGCTTCCTTTAGTCATATATTTGCATATAACTTCGGCTTTCCTTCCCCATATAGTAACTGGAATAAGATCAGCCTTCCTTGTTCCATCGGCAGATTTAAAATTCCTATCCACAGCAATTATAAATCTGGTGAAGCTTTTTTCCCCATTTTCAATTGTTTTTAGTTCAGGGTCCTTAATAAGCTTACCTAATAACACAATTTTATTCATGTATAACACCTCCTGAATACTTTATCTAACAGTATAACCATTAATTTCTCTTTTATTCATTTAGTAAAAACTCTTTATATAAATATATAAAAAACTCCTCATAATTCATGAGAAGTTTTTTATAAAAATTTCTTATCTAATTGGTCTTTTCTTATACCTAGGACTGAATTTATTTCCCCACCTATTATTATAATTATGGAGCTTATATATAACCACGTCATTAAAACAAAGATTGTTGCCAAGCTTCCATATATCCGTGAGTAATTGGCAAAATTATTTACATAAAATGAAAATGCTAATGAAACCACTATCCATCCTAATGTTACAAAAACAGCTCCTGGTATAGCTTCGCTCCAATCAGTTCTCTTAGAAGGTGTATATCGATATATTGCCGCAAAAATAATTATCATTACCACTATAACAATGGAATATCTCAATAAATCCCACAACTTATGAATAAAGTCATTATATGGAATATATTTTAATATATATTTACTTAAAACATCTCCAAATACTAAAGTTGCTAAAGTAAGCATAATTGTAAATGCCAATGCTATAGTGCATATTATAGCAATTATACACCTTTTTATAAATGATCTATTTTCTTTAATATTATATGCCTTATTAACACCTTTTAAAATTGCTCTAAAAGCTGAAGATGCAGACCATATAGTCAATGTAGCAGATGCCCCTAACAACCCTCCATGTTGTTTTTCAACAACATCAATTATTACACTTGAAGTAAGCTCCACCACATTACTTGGAAGCACTCTTGCTAATCCCTCTATTATCTTCATGGAATCTAAATTGATATATCCAATTAGAGTCATAACAAATATTAAAAAAGGAAAAAATGATAAAACTAAATAATAAGCTAACTGGGCTCCTAAAGCAAAAATATCATCATTATTTACTTTAATAATAAAATATATTATAAAGTCAAAGGCTGATCTCCTTTTTTTAACTTCTTCTTTTTTCATTACATCACCACTACTTTTTTCTCTTTAATATAAATAATATTTATTATATCCTTTAATTCATTATTTTACCATGATTCAATTTGCCAAGCTGTTGGTAGCATATCTTTATACTTTTTGCTTAGGTACCTATTATCTACTAATAAGATACTTCCTTTATCCTCTTCAGTTCTAATAACTCTTCCTGCACATTGCAAAATTTTATTTATTCCTGGGTAAGTATATGCATAGTCAAATCCTTTTTCATCAAAATAACTTGCTATTATATCATTTTCTATAGATATTTTAGGAAATCCTACGCCAACTATAACAGCTCCACTCAGCCTTTTTCCTGGAAGGTCTACTCCTTCTGAAAACATGCCACCTACAACTGCAAATGCCAACACCTTAGAATTTTCTCTAAAGTTTGCTAAAAACTCTTCCTTTTCTACTTCATTTATATTTTCTTTTTGTACTAATATATTTTCATTATTACTATATATTTTTTCGTAGCTTTCAGCTACCTTCTTAAGATACTCAAATGATGGCAAGAAAACTATATTATTTCCGGGACTTTCCTCATTAAATCTATAAATTAATTCACATAATTTAGATATATTATTTTCCCTCATGCTATACTTCATATTTAAGGGCGAAATAAATGTTTTTAAGTTTTCTTTTTTAAAAGGTGAATCTAATCTTAATCTATAACTTTTATCATCTCCACCTAGTAAATCTATATAATATTTCATAGGCCATAAAGTAGCTGAAAATAATATTGTTGCATAGGAAGAACTTATTATCTTCTTAATATTATCAGAGGGATCAATACAAAATATCTTAACTTTCAAATCATTTTTGGCTTTCTCTATTATTGTATTATACTTATCTGAATACAATTCATTTATACTAACAAAACTTCTACATTTAAAATAAAAGTCCATTACTTCATCATATCCATCTGTACCTTTCCCTTTTACCAAATACTCATCTGCTACACTTATAAATAACTGCATTGCCTTAATGAGTTCTTTATACTGAATATTTTTATATATTACCCTTAGGCTGTTTTCTTCAAGTTCCCTTCGTATCTCTATCAGTTCCTTATTTATTAAATTTGAAGCTTTATAAAGAGCTGGAACCTTTCCCTTTAAAATCTTATTTATTTGCACTACATCACTCTTAAGAATTTCTCCACTATACATTGCTCTAGCTCTATCAATTAAGTTATGACATTCATCAACTAATATAACATTACTTTTATTATCTTCTTCAAAAATCCTTTTTAACCTTACTCTATTATCAAAAGCGTAATTATAATCACATATTATTGCATGGCACCATTCTGTAAGATCCAATGATAATTCAAAGGGACACACTTGATATTTTTCACTATATTTTCTTATTACCTCTCTTGATATTATGTTTTCATGGCTTATAATATCTTCAATAACATCATCCACTTTAGAAAAATAATCTCTTGCAAACTTACAATCATCAGCATTACATTTTACTTCATCATTTAAGCAAGCTTTTTCCTTTGCTGTTATACTTACTACCTTTATCTTTAATCCATTCTTTATGAGCATAGCATATGCTTCTTCTGCAACTACTCCAGTAATAGTCTTAGAAGTCAAATACACTATCCTATCTCCCATATTGTTTGTTAGCCCCTTTATAGCTGGAAATATTGTTGATATTGTCTTACCTATACCTGTAGGCGCTTGAGCAAATAATATACCGTTATTCCTGATGGTATTATAACAAGTTACTGCTAGCTCCCTTTGACCCTTTCGATAAGTTAGAAAAGGAAATTCCATTTTCTCTATGCTTTCATTCCTTTCTTCTATTAAGGCTATTTTTAAAAAAGCAGCCTTCATATATCTCTCAACTAACTCTGAAACAAAAGCTTCTAATTCTGTAAGTTTGAATTTCTTTTCAAAGCTCTTTACTTCATCTGTATTCAAATTATAATAGCTTAAACGTATTCTTATTTCCGCTAAATTATTTTCCTTGCAATATATGTATCCATAAAATTTTCCTTGAGCCCAATGTAGCTCATTATAATCTTCTTCTATATATATTAAGCTTTTATATGTAGATTTTATTTCCTCTATTACAATAATATCTCTTTCCTTTATAATTCCATCAGTGCGTCCTTCAATTATAAGCTCAATATCATCTCTAACGAATCCCCATTGAAGCTTTACTTCCTTTTGATAATTTTCATAAATATTTTCATTATCTTTTTGAAGTCTTCCATGAGCTATAGTTCCTTCCATAGCTCTTCTTATGGACATAAATCTATCATCTAGGCTACCACTTTTTAACACGTATTCCACTATGCCTCTTACAGATTCCATTATCACTACTTTTTGTGCCATAACCTTTGCCTTCCTAAATCTTAAAAATAATTAATTCTATTAATAACATTATATTTTTTATAATCTCTTTCTAGTATCTCCTTTTTAAGAAAAAAAGACTACTATAAATATATATGTAGTCTTTTATGAATGGTATTCATTTACTATCTTTTGTACTAGCTTCTTTATAGCACTTGCTTGAGCTATTAATGAAATAACCACTACGAAAGTCCTTATGCTATTTTCATCTTTTTCATTTAGGTTAAGGTCTCTTATAATGTTATTTAACTTTTCTTCATCTACAATATCTTCTGCGATACCTTCTCTTATGCTCTGACTTTGTGTCTCTGAAAATATCTTGTAAGCAGTTTCCCAAGATATTATATCATCTGATCTGTCATTAATTTCATTGAAAGCTAAGCTAAACACCTTTTTAATCTCTTCAGTAGTAAGTATTGGTCTCATATAACTTAATAATACTAGCTGAACTAAATGTATCTTTGTATAGCCCCTCTTTTTACCATCTTCCGGCTTACTTATTACTTCACTTTTTATATAGTTCTGCACTATGTTATTAGTATATTTATCATCTATAAACTTATCATTCAAAAAATCAATAACTTGAGATAAAAAAAGATCATACTTAGGTAAATCATCGTAAGATATCATTATGTTATCTTCTATTTGATCCGCTACTTGCTGTATATAATCCATATCCATCTTTTTCATCACGCATCTTCACCTATCTTTCTCTATATTACTATCTCCATTATATAGTAAATATAAACTTATTACAAGTTTATTTACCTATTTAATAAGTTTTTTCACTCTTTTTAATATTTATATCTATATTTTGATTATTCTTTTTTATTTCCAATTTATTATTGATTTTTTTATTTATTATTGATATTTTACTAGTAAACTTTTACAATTTATGTATACAGATGCAATAAATTTATTTTTACATTATTTTCTTATTTTATATTCTATTTTTTAATATTTTTAAATCATTTATGTAACACATTTACTATTTCAGTATACAAGTCATTTTAATCACGAAAAATTTAACTATTTATTTTGAAAATTAAACTTGACTTTTCAAATATATGGTAGTATAGTTTATTAGTAAGTAAAAAATATCAATTATTTTCTATAATTTAATATTTTTTATATTAATTATATTGACTTTATATTACATATTTGGTAAGATAAATCTACAAAATGTCGAAACTTGTTTTAGGAGGAATTTATAAATGAAATCAACTGGAGTTGTTAGAAGAGTAGACGAACTAGGAAGAATCGTTATTCCAATAGAATTAAGAAGAACTTTAGATATAGCAGAAAAAGACGCATTAGAAATATACGTAGACGGAGAACAAATTATATTAAAGAAATATGAACCGGCTTGTATATTCTGTGGAGATGCTAGAGATGTAGTTAACTACAAAGGTAAAAATATCTGCAAAAATTGCTTAAACGAATTAAAGACAGATAACAAATAATTGTACATAAAAAAGCTAGTGAATTTCACTAGCTTTTTAATTTTATAAATCTATGGCAATCTTATATACTTCTTTTTTAGGAATGTTTCTCATTTTAGCAACAGTCTTGATTGCTTCTTTCTTATCCATCCCTTTATTTATTAAATCCTTAAGATGCTCTTCCACTGTAAAAGCACTAAATTCTTCTTCCAGCTCCGCCTTTATTTCACTTTCGCTTTTTCCTGCCAGTACTAATACAAATTCTCCTCTTGGTTTATTCTCTAAAAAGTTATTATATGCATCTTCTAAAGCTCCTCTAAATATATCTTCATGTAACTTTGTAAGTTCTCTACATACAGCAATATTTCTATTACCTAAAGACTCCTTTAAAAAACTTAATGTATCCAATAACCTATGTGGTGATTCATAAAATATTAATGTTTCTTTTTTATCTTTAATTTCCTCAATAAGAATTTTTCTTTCTTTAGTTTCTCTTGGAATAAAGCCTCTAAAAACGAACTTTGTTGTGTCTAGTCCTGAGTATACAAGAGCTGTTGTAATTGCTGTTGCTCCTGGAAGAACCTCAAAATTTATATTGTTTTCAATGCATTTACTTACTATTACACTCCCTGGATCTGATATTCCTGGAGTACCAGCATCAGTAACTAATGCTATACTTATTCCATCTTCTAATTTATTTATTATTTGCTCACTTTTTCCTTGTTCATTATGCTGATGGTAACTAAAAAGTGGCTTTTTAATTTCAAAGTGATTTAAAAGTTTTAAACTTTGCCTTGTATCTTCTGCTGCAATTTCATCTACACTTTTTAAAACCTCTAAAGCTCTTAAAGTAATGTCCTTTAGGTTTCCTATTGGTGTTGGTACTAAATATAATTTACCTTTACTCATATTATTTCACCCTTCCATATATTTCATCTATCTCTCTACTGAAATTTCCTTCTTCATCATAAACATATAAAGGCTTTTCCCATTTTAAAAATGCTCCTCCGTCTCTCTGACCTTCCACTAATACAATATTAGGTTCCTTATTTACATTAGGCTGTACCATTTTTACTCTCTTTGGCTCAATATTATATTTTCTCATTAAGCTAAATATATCTGCCAATCTTTCTGGTCTATGTACAATAAACATTCTTCCATTATCTTTAAGTAACCTTCTAGCTGCAACAATTACATCTTCTAAATTGCAAAGAATTTCATGTCTAGCAATTGCTAACTTATCGTTTGGATTTACTATACCTGAATTATTTAACTTATATGGAGGATTTACCGTCAATACATCAAACCTTCCTAACTCTTTTACAAGGTTTTTATCCTTTAAATCAGCACATTTAAATTTAACTATATCTTCTGTTCCATTTAATTTTGAACTTCTTCTTGCCATTTCTTCCATTTCTTCTTGAATTTCAATTCCCCAAACTTCCTTGGGATTATATTTTCCATAAAGAAGGAAAGGTACTATACCTGTACCAGTACATAAATCTATTACCCTATGCTTTGATTTAACATTGGCAAAATCCGATAATAATACAGCATCTATACCAAATCTAAAAGCTTTTTCTTTCTGTATAATCTTAAGACCTTTTAAATCTAAATCATCAATTCTCTCATCCTTATTTATACTTATATCCATAAATTATAGTTCCTCCAAAATTGTGTCTATATCTTTTAATTCTTTCTTATATTATATCTATATAGTATACACAAAAACTGCTTTTTAGAAAACTTAATTAAATATAAAAAGACTAGAAAGCTCTTTCCTAGTCCATAATACTAATTATAATACTCTTCTTGCACAATAGAATGATGTTATATTACCTACCTTAACTCTATCACCTGGTTGTGGTGCGTGAATATATTGTCCTCCACCTACATAGATACCAACATGGTCTCCACCATAAGTGAACACTAAATCACCTGGTTGTAATTCATCATAAGATACAGGTGACCCAACTTCCATTTGAGTATAAGTAGTTCTTGTTATGTTTAATCCTGCTGCATTTGCATATACATAGCTTGTAAATCCTGAACAATCAAATATATCTGGACCTGCTGCGCCATATACATATTCAGCTCCTATGAAATTATATGCATAGCTCACTATAGAACTTCCATAAGCTGATGATGCAGTTCCTAATGTAATTTCCCCTCTATTTGGAGATGAAATTTGTTGTTGTGCTGCTACCTTAGCTGCTTCTTCTGCTTCTATTATTTCTTCTAATTTAATTGTTCCATAGTATATAGAATCTGATATTTCTTGTTTTACAATTTCACTTTTTATTTGATTATCTCTTATGCTTGTTAATTGATCTATAGCAGATTGTAATTCATTCTTATCATTAGATGTTTCTAATACAGATTGTTGATAAGCTACTAATTTTCTTTCTGATACTGCTAAATAGTTCTTTTCAAATTCTTCTTGTTCTGCATTTAATTGCTCAATAGCATTTTCTTGCTCTGCCTTCTTAGTATTTAACTCAGCTAGTGCTGCTTCGTTTTCTTCTGTAAGCCTAATTACTTCTGCTTTTCTTTCTTCTAATGCAGTTACTTTTTTATTTAAATTTGCTTTCTTTTCTTCTAACTCAGATATAAGTTCTTTATCAATATTAACTATTCTTGTTGTAGAGTCAATTTTACTGATTAATTCATTAAAGCTTTTTGCACTAAATAAAAGAGTTAAATAGTTAACTTGTCCACCAGACTTTTGAAACTCTCTAATTCTCTTTCCTAAAACTTCTTCATTTTTTTCTATTTCTGCTTTAGTTGTTTCTATTTCCTTTTCAGTATTTTCAACCTCTATTTTAATTTCTTCAACTTCAGACTTATTATTTTCTATAGTTTCCATTAAGGATTCTATTTCTGCATTTAATGCGTATACTTGCGCTGTTGTTTCATCTATTTTATCTGTCAATTCATCATATCTTGCTTGATTTTCTATCACTTCTTCATTAGGTGTTGCAAAAGTTGGCATTCCCATACCAAATATTAATGTTGCCGTCAATAGTGCCGATAATACTTTTTTCTTCATATTTCATTGGTCTTATGACCTTCCCCCTCTACTTAGTGATTCATTACTATTATATCATTTATGGTAACCCCATTCAATGGTAATTTTTAATATTTAAGGATTAAAGCTATTATAAAAGCATCCTTAATATCACTTTTCTGTCATTTTTCATTTTTACTATTCATATATTTTCATTGATTTTACTTAATCTTATACTTTTTACTTATAAATAATTGAATTATTGTTGTTATAAAAATTGCAATTATGAAAATAATGATTGCTATCCTGCTACTATCCTTATAAAATATTGATACTGTTCCAATAATAGTACCTATAGCCCCTATTGCTATATTTAGAAGCCCATTAACTTTTATGTACTGTTTTTGCTCTTTTGTTGTTCTATTTTCTTTAGTGCTGACATATAAGGCAAAAAAACCCATTAAAACAAATCCTATACTTCCAAATAATATTATAATACTTTCAATTCCCATAGTATTTCTCCTCCAAATCTTCATATATTATTATATATTGTCTCTTTTTAAACAACATATTACGCTATTTTTAAATTTTCTTCAACAATTTTTAAATTACATGTTGACACTTATAATTTTGTGGACTATAATAATAAATGTACTACGGGGTGTGGCGCAGATGGGAGCGCGCGTGGTTTGGGACCATGAGGTCGCAGGTTCGATCCCTGTCACCCCGACCAAGATAGGCTAAAACCTATCTTTTTTTTTGCATTTTATAAAGGAGATTTAATATGGATACAATAAAAGCTGCAATATTTGATTTAGATGGTACACTTGTGGATTCTATGTGGGTATGGGAAAGAATAGATATGGAATTCTTGAAAAAAAGAGGATATACTGTTCCTGAAAATTTAAAAGATAACATAACTCATTTAAGCTTTAAACAAGTAGCCCAATATTTTAAAACCACATTTTCTATTGATGATTCAGTAGAAGCTATAATGGATGAATGGCATGAAATGGCCTATAATGAGTATTCTAATAATGTTTTTCTAAAAGAAGGTGCTATGGAATATTTACATAGCTTAAAAAAAGCTGGCATTAAAATAGCTTTAGCTACAAGTAATTCAAAACCATTATTAGAAGCTACATTAAAAAACAATGGAATTTATGACTTATTTGACTCTATTACCGTTACAGATGAAGTAAAAAAAGGTAAAGATAATCCAGACATATACCTACTAGCTGCTGAAAAGCTTAATGTTAATCCTGTCAACTGTATGGTATACGAAGATATCGTAGCTGCTGTAGGTGGGGCCAAGCTAGCTGGCATGAATGTTACTGCTGTTTATGATAAAGCATCTGAAAAAGATTTAAATATATTAAAAGAAAAAGCTGACAAATACATATATAGCTATAAAGAACTACTATAAAGGGGACGTCTCATAAATGATTTTTAAATCATTTATGTAGACGACCTCTTTTTTGTTTTTTAGAAAAATTATTCAGTTTATATTATGTAATTAGTGGTAATAAATTTAATTTTAAACACA